>JAAWWE010000008.1 GCA_021404525.1 Rhodobiaceae bacterium | reverse complement strand
TTTTCTGCTTGCCAGTTGCCTCCGAACCCCGCCTGCAAGCGCTAACTTACAGGACTAAGTTCGAAACAGTCGAACCGCTTACGCAGCTAGACGTGCCTCAGCGTAGTTGTCATTTGCAACTATCAAACGGCCCGATAACGGCGGAACCATGCCGAGCAAAAGAAGATCCTTTACACCCTCGTCGATCCTATTTCGCCCCCATGAAAAACCTAAGTTCCCTGAATGTCAGGTCTTAGGCTTTTGGTGGAGGCGCCGGGTACCGCCCCCGGGTCCGAATGGTTTATTACGAAATTCGTTTATCGCCATAGTCGGTTTCCCGACAGGACTAATATAGGGACTTAAACCCATGAATTAAAGGTATATGGCTTTATGCGACCGGGGCAGAATGCCGCGTTCTGCCCCGATTTTTGCCTTTAGTGCCTTGTTTTCTAACTCTCGTCAGACAGAAGCGTTTTCCAGATGAGGGCACCGATGGCAGCGCCAATGATCGGTGCCACCCAGAAGAGCCAAAGTTGAGCCATGGCGCCATTGTCGGCAAAGAAGGCGACTGCCGTCGAGCGCGCCGGGTTTACCGACGTGTTGGTGACCGGGATCGAGATCAGGTGAATAAGTGTGAGACCCAGGCCGATTGCGATGGGGGCAAAATTCTCCGGCGCCAGTTTGCTGGTCGACCCCAAAATGATGATCAGGAAGAAGGCCGTCATGACAATCTCAGCGATGAGGGCAGACGTCATGGAGAAGCCACCTGGTGAGTTTGCGCCATAGCCATTGGATGCAAAGCCGCCTGTGGTTGTGAAGTCGGCCTTGCCGGTGACGATGAGGTAGAGGACAAGGGCTCCCAAAGTCCCACCGATGACTTGTGCCACCACATAGGGGCCTAGGTCTTTCCACTCGAATTTTCCGGCAACCGCCAAGCCAACAGAGACAGCTGGATTGAAGTGACCGCCTGAGATGCCACCCACGGCATAGGCCATGGTGAGAACGGTAAGGCCAAAGGCGAGCGATACACCCAGCAGACCGATCCCGACATCTGGAAAACCAGCTGCGAGAACCGCGCTGCCACATCCTCCCAGAACGAGCCAAAATGTTCCAAAAGCTTCTGCAGATAATTTGTTGAGCATGAGCGCCCCCCCCAATGTTCCGTACCCCACACACATAGGAGAGTGAGTCCGATCTGATTTCAAGCTTTGATCTCTATTCGCCATATTCGGACGCGGTCATTTTTCCGCTCTCGTTTCCTGAAACCTGAGCTGTTACTCCGTTTTCTCAGTAATTGACGAGGAGGAAGACCTTATGTCGGATCTTGAAACAGAATTTCTTTTTCAGATGCGGGTGAAGCTCGCTGCGCCACTGGAAAGTGGCACAACACCCAACGGGCATCGGATGGTTTGCATTGGATCATCGGGTACGATTGATGGACCACGCCTTAAAGGGAGAGTGCTTCCCTATTCAGGCGGTGACTGGGCAATGATCCGGGGTGATGGAACGGGCGCCCTTGATGTGCGGCTCAGCCTCCAAACTGACGATGGTGCGATCATTCTGATGACCTATTTTGGGCGCATGGTGGCGTCAGAAGAGAATTTTGCCTACGCGCTTGATTTCTCAAAACCAGACGATCCAGACGGCGCTAACAGATACTACTTTCGCACCAACCCGCTTTTTGAAACCGGGGATGAACGCTATGCGTGGCTTAATCACATCGTCACGATCGGCAAGGGCCGCACGGGTGATGACGGCGTCATCTACGACATCTATGAAGTGAAGTGACTTGACTTAAGTAGCGAAAGCGGGCGGTTTGGGTCGCTTGCCTTCGATGAGTTCTTTTGCGTTTTCCAGTGTCCCGTAAAGGTGATCGAGAAGAACGCGGACGCGCGGGGTTTTGCGAAGGTCAGCATGGACCAGAATCCAAAGGTCGAGGTCTGATATGAGATCAACCTCTGGCACGCGATAAAGGCCGGGAAACGTGTCGCCCTGATAGCAGGGGAGTGTGCCCATGCCGACGCCGTCAGCAATCAACCGAGCAGTTGCATGCGCACTGTCAACGGTTACGACAATACGTGCGGGAATGGGGGGCGTTTCTGAAGGCCCATAGGTTAGTTTCACCCACCGGTCGAGCTTAGGTCTGTTTTTTAGATAGGCTTTTGACGCGTAGACGGCGAGGGGGCTGGCGGCGATCTTTCGGCCCACAGCACTTTCTGGGGGCATCTTGGTTGCACGGACGACAAGATCTGCCTCTCGCTGGGCGAGGTTAGCCAAGCGGCCTGTAGCGTTGATGTCCAGTTCGATCATCGGATGCTTCTTCTGAAAATCTTTGAGGCTTGTGTGAAGGAGCGAATGAAACAGGATGTCGTGAATAGAAAGGCGCACCATTCCAGCCATACGTGTGTCTTGCGCAAAAAGTTTGCGATCGATGGTCGCCATCTCGCGTTCGGCGCGCTCGGCCGTGTCGAGGATGGCGTGGCCTGCGCTGGTGAGCGCATGTCCGCCCACTGTGCGCTCAAATAGCTTTGCGCCCAGCTTTTCTTCCAATCCATGCAGACGCCGGGAAACGGTGGCGTGGGTAATGCCGAGGTCTCGCGCCGCACCTCGGATCGTATTGGCGCGGGCTGCGGCCAGGAACAGGCGGATATCGTCCCAATCAAACATGGATATATTATGCACCATTTTGGTTCACAATTGGAGAATTTTCAAACCGCTCAAATCATCACATCCTGCTGCGCGTTGGATCAACAGTTGAGGAAGAGCGATGGATTACGAAGTCACACTTTTGGAGGCGGATATCGAAGGACCGATGAAAGGTTCTATGCGATTGGGTGTCTGCAGCGGCGGTGATCTCCAGGCCAGTATTGAATATGGATGGAGTGATAAGGATTTTACGGCCCGTTTTGTCGGGAACGCTTCCCAATTGCCGGTGCCCGCGCACCCCACTGTGTTTTTGTCGGCGCCTATTGCCGCCATTCAGGCGCTCAAAGTGAAGCCTGCTGATCTCCCAACAGATGTTTTCCAACACCATAAAGTGTTTATCGATGTCGCCTAAGGCACGCGAAAGGACCCCTCATGAGAATAGAATTTAGACATTATGCGCTGGCGTTTGGTGCTTTCATTTTTGGCATTGTCACATTGGCATTGCCTGCTTTTGCCTCTTCGGGATCTGGGATTGTCGGGCTGTACCAAGCTTTTGATCCGCAGGCGTTTGACCAGGCTCTTCGTCGTGTTGAGCCAGCACTGACGTCGAAAGGTTGCGGAGTTGCCCGCGTAGGCGAGGTGGTGGGGGTTCAGGCAGACATAGGACTGGGCGATGTGAACCGTCTTATCCATGTGACCTGCGCGGCCACGATCCTCGACAAAGCATCAGGACGTGACCTGCTCGACAGTCTGTCGGCTGCTGGATCGCCTGTGGCCCTGTTAGAGGGGCGGTATCTAGAAGGACCACTTGATAATGGTGCTCCTGAAGGGCGCGCCTATCTCTTAAAACTCAGCCGATATTCCAACAGTGATCCGAATGCACGGGACGTTGACCTCGCCGCGCTCGACGAGCAGGTTGAGGGGCTCGCCGACGTTTACCGAAACGAGGTCTATCTAGAAGTGCATCGGGCCGTGGGCATGCCCACACCGGATGAGGCGGTATTGCTCTACTATCCCTCGCCAGAGGCCGGAGAGAGGTTCCGCGCCAACAACCGACCACTGTTGGAGCAGATTGGTCGCTTCAACAGGGCTCATCTGACCGAATTCGCTTATTACGTTGTGAAGCCGCTTCGCTGATTACCCCGATACTCTGCGGGTGTGACCTTCCCAATAGGGCTCCCGCAGATCCTTCTTCAGAACCTTACCGCTGGCATTGCGGGGCAGTTCGTCCATGAAGGAGACACGGCGCGGGATCTTGTAGCCACCCAATTTTGTTCGACAGAACTCGATCACGTCCTGTTCGGTGAGGCTCTCACCTTCTTTCAGCACCAGTGTTGCCATGACATCTTCGCCAAACTTTTCGCCGGGAATGCCGAAGACGGCGGCATCTGCGACAGCAGGATGTTCGAAGAGAGCGTTTTCAACTTCTCGTGGATAGACGTTCTCGCCCCCCGAAACGATCATGTCTTTGATCCGATCCTGGATGTAGACATAGCCTTCTTCGTCCATTGATGCGGCGTCGCCTGTATGCATCCAGCCATCGCGCAGGGCTTCGGCTGTTGCTTCTTCCATGTTCCAATATCCCTGCATGATCTGGGGTCCGTGGCAGATGATTTCGCCGACTTCACCTATGGGCACGTCCTGATCGTTTTCATCGACAATCCGGACATGCGTGCCGGTGATGGCGCGCCCGGCGGCAAGCAGCAGTTCCGGCTTCTCTTTCAGTGCTCGAACATGGTCGTCCGCATTCAGATAGACGACGGAGGAGGTTGTCTCGGTCATGCCGAAGGCCTGATAAAAATCGCACTCGAATGTTTCCATGGCGCCGCGCAGTGTTTCCTCTGCGATGGGGGAGGCGCCATAGACCATGGCCTTGAGGGACGAATAGTCGCGCTCCTTCACATCGGGCACCATGACCAGGCAGGCCTGGATCATGGCAGGCACCAAGACGGTCGTCGTGATGCCGTCATTGGCCAGAGCGTCGACGACGTCGCCCGGAACAAAGTCTTCATGAATAACCACTCCGGCGCCGGAATGGAGGCCGTGCAGACTGACCATGGTCCCTGCCGCATGATACATGGGCGCGGCGACCAGGATCTTGTCGCCTAAAGTCATGCGTGCGGAGATCACATTCCGCATCTGCTCAAGATTCGCCAGGATATTGCCGTGGGTGAGGATGGCGCCCTTCGGGCGACCCGTCGTGCCCGACGTGTACATCTGGTAGAGCGCGTTCTCTCCTGTGACGCCCCGGTCGGGAATGTTGGCGGTGTCCTGGGCAGCAAGGGCCGCAGCATAATCCTCCCAGCCCGCAGGCGGGGTGACGTCGATGGCGTAGCAGGTTTCGACGGTTTTCAGGTCTCCCCGCACGGTATCCACAGCAGGCGCAAGGTCTTTATGGGCAAAGAGCAGTTTCGCGCCTGCATCGTTGATGATGTAGGCCCATTCCGCCGGCGCCAGCCGATAGTTGAGCGGGACCGGGACGGCGCCAGCCTTGCCTGCGGCGTGGTAGAGGATGGACATTTCGAGCGAATTTTTGGACAGATAGGCAAAGCGGTCGCCCACCTCCAACCCTTGCGAAATCAGCAGGTTAGCGAGCCTATTGGCTTCTTCATTGGCTTCGGCGTAGGTCAGTGTGCGGTTGCCGCAGCGGGCAAAAAAGGCGTCCCCGTGGATCCGGGCGTAATATTCGAAATTGTCCTGCAGGCGCATGAGCTTCCTCCCCAAGATGCTCTATTCTCCCCCAATGGGCATGGAGCCAATTAGAGCGAAGGGAGGCTTCTCTATCAAGGGGGCTTCAATGGCACGTGGCACGAATCGGAGAGCTTGTTAAACTAACCGGCACGCTTAGAGAGAGACCTTCATGCAGCAATATCATGACCTGATGCGCCGAATCCGCGATACGGGCGCCGAAAAGACCGACCGGACAGGCACGGGCACGCGGTCGGTGTTTGGGCACCAGATGCGCTTTGATCTGGCGGACGGCTTTCCCATGGTCACGACCAAGAAGCTGCACCTGAAATCCATTGTTCATGAGCTGCTCTGGTTCATCGCAGGCGATACAAACATTGCGTACCTCAAGGCCAATGGGGTGAGCATCTGGGACGAATGGGCAGACGAGAAGGGCGACCTTGGACCCGTCTATGGTCATCAGTGGCGCAGTTGGCCGACGCCGGATGGTGGTACGATTGATCAGATCAAAAACCTGGTCGACCAGATTGAGAATAATCCGGATTCGCGGCGGCTGATCGTGTCTGCCTGGAACGTGGCGGACGTGGACAATATGGCGCTGCCGCCCTGTCACTGCCTTTTCCAGTTCTATGTGGCGGACGGCAAACTCTCCTGTCAGCTCTATCAGCGCTCAGCGGATGTGTTTCTGGGTGTGCCTTTCAACATTGCGTCCTATGCACTGCTATTGCAGATGATGGCGCAGGTGACCGGGCTTGAAGCGGGGGAGTTCATTCACACGTTTGGTGATGCGCATCTCTATCTCAATCATCTGGATCAGACAGACCTGCAGCTCTCACGAGAGCCGCGTGCGTTGCCACAGATGAAGATCAACCCGGATGTGAAGAGCCTGTTTGATTTCACTTATGATGATTTCGAATTGGTGGGCTATGACCCGCATCCGCATATCTCTGCGCCGGTGGCGGTCTAACGTCATTCAAAACTTCACGAGGTTAGTATATGTCCGATATGGAACCTCCTGATTTTGACCGACGCAGGGATGCTCGCGAAAGGCGCTTTTTGTATTTAGACGAATGGCGTCTCAACGTAGACCATTTTCGGCAAGAACGCAGTCAGTGGGTAGAGCTCTCGTCTCAGTTCGCGCAGGTTGCATTAAGGGCCGCGATATATCTTAATGGCGGTGCTCTGGTCGCTGTGCCGCCGCTAATGCAATGGTTGGAAGAGACGCAACGAATAGCGATCTTTGATGCCGCTATATGGTTTGTGTATGGCGTTATGGCCGGGACTTTTGCCACTTTTATTGGCTATCTAAACTTTCAGGCCCTTGCTGAGCTTAGCAATGTGAGGGCATCAATGCGTGCTACCGAAATCAGATACAACTACTACCCCCCGGAAGACGCCAAGCTTCAAGATGATCCAGAATATGTCGTCCTGCAGAATCGAGAAAAGAAGTTTGTCAAAGTGGTTGATGTGACGCAGTACGCAGCAATTGCTATAGGCCTGAGCTCTTACGGTCTGTTCTGTTGGGGGATATATACATTCAAGATGCTGGCTGGTTCCAATTAGGGACTGTTTCATTGCAAGCCGTGTAAGAGGATGACGGAGCCTTCTGTGGCGGCCATTCGGTCTTTTGCAATCTCCTGATATTCATCCGACAATGCCCAGTCTTCAAAGGCTGCTTCATCGGGAAATGAGAGAAGCACGGCTTTCGTGTTGTCCCAGGTACCTTCCTTCACGGACACATTTTCGTCTGAGACGAGCGCTGTTCCCTTGTGCTTGGCGAAGTGGGGGAGAAAGGCGGCGGCGTATTTTTCATATTGATCGCGGTTGTGGATTTTGAATTGGGCGAGAACATAAACGGTCATGGGACGTTCCTTCAGGGGTGAAGCGTTGTCCTCATTGCAGAGCGTTTTGTCTGTTCGATCAATTGCGCTTTGAAGCAAGCATGGTTGCGAAAGTGATCGGGCGATTTTGCAACCAGTGTTGCCAAGGCGCGCGAACGCAGCTGAAAGATTTTGAGACTGTTCAAGCTACATGATAGGTAGCGACACGAACTTTTCTTGTGGAATCAATGTCGGGGCGACATGCATATCTGTCTTTTTGTGGCGATCGCTGAGAATGGCGTGATTGGTAAAGACAATGCCATGCCCTGGCGACTGTCCGGCGACCTGCAATATCTGAAACGCACGACCATGGGGAAGCCCATCATTATGGGGCGGAAGACCTGGGAAAGTTTTCCTCGGCGGCCGCTGCCGGGTCGTCCCAATCTTGTGGTGACCCGCGACCCAGGCTATGACGCGCCCGGCGGGGAAGTCTTTACCAGTGTTGAGGCGGCGCTCACGCGCGGGGAAGAGCTATGTAGGGAACTCGGCGTTGATGAGATCATGATCCTCGGCGGTGCGGAGATCTACGCGGCGACGCTTGGCAAGGCCACGCGCATCTATCTCACAGAAGTGCATGCTTCGCCGGACGGAGATACCAATTTCCCCGACTTTGATCGCTCAGAATGGCGCGAAGTGCGCAATGTCCGCCAGCCGCGCGATGAGCGCGACAGCGATGACTATTCGCTTCTTGTGCTGGAACGGGTGTAGCTTTTGCTCCTGGAAGGAGACCATCTATGGATTTCAAGACATTTAAGCTGACGCGGAAGCCCAATCAGTTCCTGATCGCGCCAGAGGGCTATTGTCAGAATGCGACACCGCACGCGACGCCTAAAATATTCACGGTTGATCCACAGGCACTTGAGGATGCCTTCGCAGATGTGGCCTTGGCAGAACCCCGGGTGACCCGAAAACAGGCGGACGATGGTCAGCGTGAGTTTGTGCAGCGCTCAGCCCTGATGCGTTTTCCCGACACAATCACCTTTGAGGCGATTGATCTTGGCGATGGCACGTCGACCTTCGCGATCTACAGCCGTTCGAAGATTGGGCACTCTGATCTGGGTGTGAATAGAAAACGCATTGAAGCGTGGCTGAAGAAGCTCGACGCGGCCCTTTGAACAAAACCTAAAAGACGGAGTGACGTGATGGACGTGCGTGCGGCAGTGGCCTTTGAGGCGGGCAAACCCCTCGAAATCGAAACAGTGCAGCTGGACGGTCCGCGCGCTGGTGAAGTGCTGGTTGAGATGAAGGCGACCGGTATCTGTCATACAGATGCGTTCACGCTTTCCGGTGATGATCCAGAAGGTCTGTTTCCGGCCATTCTGGGGCACGAGGGCGCAGGCGTTGTTGTGGAAGTGGGTGAGGGTGTTTCATCGCTTGCAGTCGGCGATCATGTGATCCCGCTTTACACCCCGGAATGCCGTGAGTGCGACTATTGCCTAAACCCAAAAACCAACCTCTGCCAGTCGATCCGCGAGACGCAAGGTCAGGGCCTGATGCCGGATGGATCCAGCCGCTTCTCCTATAAGGGCAAGCCGGTTCTGCACTATATGGGGTGCTCAACATTTGCGAACTATTCGGTCGTGCCGGAAATTGCTTTGGCTAAAATTCGCAAAGACGCGCCGTTCGACAAGGTCTGTTATATCGGCTGCGGCGTGACGACGGGCATCGGGGCGGTCGTAAACACAGCCAAAGTAGAGCCGGGCTCAACGGTGGTTGTGTTTGGCCTAGGTGGTATTGGGCTCAACGTGATCCAGGGTGCCCGCATGGTGGGCGCCAAGCAGATTGTCGGCGTTGATCTCAATAATGACCGCAAGGCGCTGGGTGAACAGTTTGGGATGACGGACTTCGTCAATCCGAAAGAGATCAAAGGCGACATTGTCGGTCACCTGGTGGAGCTTACCGGCGGTGGTGCGGACTATTCCTTCGAATGTATCGGCAATGTGACCACCATGCGTCAGGCGCTGGAATGCGCGCACAAAGGGTGGGGCGAGAGCATCATCATTGGGGTGGCCGGTGCAGGGCAGGAAATCTCTACGCGTCCCTTCCAACTGGTGACCGGCCGCAGCTGGCGCGGCACGGCCTTTGGTGGTGCACGTGGCCGTACAGATGTGCCTGCGATTGTCGACTGGTACATGGACGGCAAGATCAATATCGACGATCTCATTACCCACACCATGCCGCTTGAAGACATCAACAAAGGCTTCGACCTGATGCATGAAGGCACATCCATTCGTTCTGTCGTGATCTATTGAGTTGACGTCTTCTTTTCGCTGACCGACCCTCTCCCCATCAGAACAAAATGATCAGGGAGTTGGCGGAATGCAGATGGAAGAGATTGCGAGCGGGTTGGAGTTTCCCGAAGGCCCCATCGCCATGGCAGACGGTAGCGTGCTGCTGGTGGAGATCAAACGGGGCACGCTGACGCGGGTAAAGCCCAACGGTTCCACGGAGGTTGTTGCGGATCTTGGCGGTGGTCCGAATGGTGCGGCCATCGGACCCGATGGCGCGGTTTACGTCTGCAATAATGGCGGCTTCGAATGGCATGACGTGAATGGCCTGACTGTCCCTGGCGGGAAGCCTGACGATTATTCCGGCGGTCGGATTGAGCGCGTCGACCTGAAGACGGGGGAGGTGACGGAACTCTACCGGGAGTGCGATGGCATTCCGCTCAACGGGCCGAATGACATTGTCTTCGACCAGCACGGCGGGTTTTGGTTTACGGATCTTGGCAAGACCCATGGTCGGGTGAAGGATCTGGGTGCGCTTTACTACGCGCAGCCAGATGGGTCCGCCATCACTCAAGTCGTGTTTCCGATTGAGACGCCGAACGGCGTGGGGCTTTCGCCGGATGAAAGCGTGGTCTATGTTGCCAGCACGGAAGCAGGACGCCTCTGGGCGTTTGATATTGAAAAGCCGGGCGCCATCATCTCGGCAGGTCCGCCGAACCATGGGCGCATGATCGGCAACCCGACCGGGCTCAACTATTTTGACAGTCTGGCAGTGGATGCCGAAGGCAATGTCTGCGTTGCGACCATTTTCAACGGGGGTATCACCTCGATCTCGCCCGATGGAGATATTGAGCATTTCCCGACAGATGATTTCATCACCACGAATATCTGCTTTGGCGGTGAAGGTCTTAGGACAGCTTATCTGACACTTTCCTCGTCGGGTCGGCTGGTGAAATGCACCTGGCCGCGGGCCGGGCTGCCGCTCAACTATCTCAACAAGTAGAGAAAAGAGACGTAGGCGGATTTTTTCTTCCCAAGCCATAGGGCCTGTGTCAGCATTCTGACCTCAAACGGGGTGCGAGCATCAATATTCTTGGGAGGACAAGATGCGACTAGTGATCAGTTTTTTGGTGGCCATGTTTGCAATGACCGGAGCCGCGTTGGCGGACCCGTTCGCGAATTTTTATGGCAATACGGTGAGTATTGAAAACCCGGCGGGCACACGCTCGGTGCTGATCAATAATGATGGCACCTATAGTCAGGTTCTGCCGGACGGCACGTCTGCGGATGGGACCTGGTCTGTTGACGGAGAGAATGCCTGTTTTGCGACCGGTGCGGACACGCCGCCTTATTGCGTTGAAGCTGTTTCTCGGAATGTAGGTGACACGTGGGATCTCACGGCACCTGACGGGACAGCGGAAAAGGCAACACTTGTTGCTGGGCGCTAACCAGCAGCAGGCATGAATTTAGGAATTGGCCGGGCTTTTCCATTTGAAGTGGAATTGCTCGGCCTTTTTCTTGTCCCAAGCTGATTATTCAATGACGATTTTGGGCGCGGCGCGTTCTGAGCCCGCTCCGGCGAGGCTTGCTGACACTTTCGCAGCAAGATCTGCAAAGGGAGCTGCTTCTTCACTTTGGGGCGCTGTCGCTGTGATGGGCTTTCCTTCATCCAGACCTTCGCGAATGGCGGGGTAGATGGGGATCTCGCCAAGGAAGGGCACGCCCAGGGTTTCGGCTGTTCGCCGGGCCCCCCCTTCGCCAAAGATGAATGTCTTCTCACCCGAGCCTGGGCTCACGAAATAGGCCATGTTTTCCACGATCCCGAAAACGGGCACGTGGGTTTTCTCAAACATGGCGATGCCGCGGCGCACGTCTGCCAGGGCAATTTCTTGCGGCGTCGAGACGATGACCGACCCTGCAAGAGGTACTTTCTGCGCCATGGTGAGCTGGGCATCGCCCGTTCCAGGCGGCATGTCGACCACGAGCACATCCAGTTCTCCCCAGACCACGTCATTCATCATCTGCATGAGGGCGGACTGAACCATGGGGCCGCGCCAGATCATGGCGGTGTCTTCATCCACCATGTAGCCGATGGACATAGTTTTGATGCCGTATTTTTCGTGCGGGATCAGCTTTTTGCCGTCGGTTGTGTCGGGCTTGTCTGCAATGCCCATCATACGGGGAACTGACGGTCCATAAATGTCGGCGTCTAAAAGACCCACCTTGAGGCCCTGATTACCTAAGGCGATTGCTAGATTGATCGCCACCGTGGACTTGCCTACGCCGCCCTTGCCGCTGGCGACGGCAATGATCTTCTTCACGCCAGGAATATTGAGTTCCTGAGCGCTTGCGGTCTTTGGCGCTGCTTTGGGGGCGGCTTTCGCTGCTGGAGGGGTTTCGCCGCTATGGGCCGTCAGCACGGCCGTGACAGAAAGCACGCCGGGGACCTTGTAGACGGCATCCTCACAAGCCTTTCGGACTGGTTCCAATGCCGGACCGCGCGATGGGTCAACTTCCAGTGAGAAAAGGACGTGGCCTTCTTTGATGACAAGGCCCTGAACCATATCTGCCGACACCACATCCTTACCCAGATCTGGGTCTTTGACGGTGGAGAGGGCATCCAGGATGTTCGATTTGTCGAGCGAGGCCATTTTAGGGGCTTTCCTTGTATTTCTTTCGGCTGAGAGGGTGGCGAAGTGACCCTTTCAACCCAATTTAGGAAGAGTGGCGCGCGTTGCGTCGCATAAGTGAGTGTCATATAACGCCGAGGCGGTCGAATTACTATCGGTGAGCCGTGTAATGCGACAATAGAGCAGCTATCGTGTGATGAAGAACGGCAGAAGAATCGCCAAGCCTGGTGATCTCGGCAGTAGTTAGATTTTACGAACAAAGGAAGTTCCATGCCCTGGAGCAATCAGAACAATGACGGCAACGGCGGTTGGCAAGGCGGCGGCAATGGTGGCGGTCGCGGCCCCTGGGGTCAGCCTCCCTCAGGCGGTGGCGGCGGTGGTGGCCAACAGCCCCCAGACCTAGAAGAGTTGATCCGGAAGGGCCAGGAACGTCTTCGTGACTTTATTCCAGGTGGCGGCGGTGGCGGTGGCTCCACTGGGACCGGTGCTGGTGGTAGTGCTGGCGTCTGGCTTGTGCTGGCGTTGGTCGTTCTGGGCTTGCTGGCTTATAGCTCGGTCTATCGAGTGAATACGGATGAGGAAGGTGTTGTCCTTCGTTTCGGCAAATATGCCTACTCGCAGCCTCCCGGGCTTCATTTCAAACTTCCTTACCCCATCGAGACTGTTCTGACGCCGCAGGTTACGGTTGTGAACACGGTTGATGTGGGTGGCAATGCGTCTGCCCAGTTTGCGAATCGGGGCACCCGGACTTCTCCAGCACTTGGCAAAGAAGGCCTGATGCTTACAGGTGATGAAAACATCGTCGACATCAACTTCTCGGTCCTGTGGCGGATTGGCGATGCTGCCGAATATCTCTTCAATGTTGAAGACCCGCAGCGGACCGTCAAAGCGGTCGCTGAAAGTGTGATGCGTGAAGTGGTTGGTCAATCGACTTTCCAGGTGTTGCAGACATCTGGTCGGTTGCAGGCTCAGGTAACGGTTCAGGAACGCATGCAGGAAATTCTGGATGGGTATGGAGCCGGTGTCATTGTGACGGAGGTGAAACTTCAAAAGGTTGACCCGCCGGCAGCTGTTATCGATGCCTTCCGTGATGTGCAGGCAGCGCGTGCCGACCAGGAGCGGTTGCGGAACGAAGCGGAAGCTTATGCAAACACAGTGGTCCCGAAAGCGCGTGGTGATGCCGAGAAGTTGATCCAGGAAGCGAGCGCCTATCGTGAACAGACAGTGGCGCAGGCTCAAGGTGAGTCACAGCGCTTTCTCTCCATCTACAATGAATATAAGGATGCGAAAGATGTGACCCGGGAACGGATGTTCCTGGAGACCATGGAACGTGTCCTGGGTGATATGAACAAGGTCCTGATGGATCAGGGCGCCGGTGGTGCCGTTCCCTATCTTCCGCTCAATCAATTGTCGCCGGGTGCTGGCGCTCGCAATGAGGAGAACCGCTAATGAACCGGCTACTTGGACTGGGTGGAGCAATCCTCCTTCTCGTAGGTGTGATCCTCGCCTATTCGACTTTCTTTACAGTGCGGATGACAGAGCAGGCACTGGTGCTGCAGTTTGGTGACCCTCGGGTCGCGATTACAGAGCCAGGTCTTAACTGGAAGCTTCCGTTCATTCAGAACGTTGTCTATTTCGACAAGCGCATTTTGAACCTCGACTCTCCTGAAGAAGAGATCATCGCGGGTGACCAGAAACGTCTCGTTGTGGATGCGTTCGCGCGGTACAAGATTGTGGATCCGCTGAAATTCTTCCAATCGGTGCGCGATGTTGCGCTGGCTGAACGGCGTCTCAATCCGATCTTCGTGTCTTCTCTGAGAAACGTGCTGGGTGAAGAAAGCCTTGAAACCCTGGTTCGGGATGACCGCAGTGGCATGATGATCCGCATCAAAAACGAGTTCAACACGGCAAGCGCCAATCTCGGGATTGAAGTGGTGGACGTGCGGATCAGAGCGGCGGACCTTCCTGAAGCAAACAGTCAGGCGGTTTACCGACGGATGCAAACCGAACGTGAGCGGGAAGCACAAGAGCTTCGTGCGCAAGGGGCTGAAACAGCGCAACGCATTAGGTCACGTGCCGATCGCGATGTGACTGTCTTGGTTGCGGAGGCGCAGCGGGAATCCGACACCATTCGTGGTGAGGGTGATGCGAAGCGGAACGAGATCTTTGCCGATGCCTATGGTCGCGATCCGGAATTCTTCGCCTTCTATCGTTCGATGCTGGCTTATGAAGCGGGGCTTCGGGGTGACACCACAACAATGGTTCTGTCACCTGAAAGCGATTTCTTCCGCTATTTCGGTGATCCAAGTGGTCGGGGTGGGCGCTAAGCGCCCCCTCGTTTCCGGGCACGAGATCTGAATGTCTGATTTGATCACGGCCATTGGGCTCGTTTTGGTCCTGGAGGGGCTTGTCTATGCAGCCTTTCCCGGCGGCCTGAAGCAAATGATGGCGATGGCGCAAACGACGCCGGATGAGACACTCCGCCGTTTCGGTCTCGGGGCGCTCGCTCTCGGGGTTGTGATTGTGTGGTTGGTGCGCGGATGAATTTGGCGAGCGTCACGCCTCAATTCGTCCACAATCTCTGTCAAAATGCGGTCATAACGTATCCCCGGGCCTTTTTGGTGGCTCTATTCTGGGAAAATTGACTTTGTTAACTCTGATTGAACAGGCTTTAGCTCATGTTCAGGCAGATTATGGCTATTGCGCCGCGGGCCGACGTTGGGCTCGGGTGGATCAGGAGTTTAAGTGACATGCTGGTGAGGGCTGAAAACACGATGATGGGACAGGGTAAAACCACTCGGAAGGCCTGGTTTGGGGCAATTTTTGCTCTTGCCGTGGCTTTTGCTCTTCAACCAATTGGCGCCAACCCAAGCTTTGCCCGGGGCGCGCCAGATAGCTTTGCTGATCTTGCTGAACGCCTTTCTCCTGCAGTGGTGAATATTTCCACGTCACAAACGGTGAGCGGCCGGAATACACGCCAGCAGGTGCCGGGCCTGCCAGAAGGCTCTCCTTTTGAAGACTTTTTTGAGGATTTCCTTGAGCGCCAGGGGCGCCAGGGTGCACCTCGCCGGGTTCAATCTCTAGGTTCCGGCTTTGTTGTCGATCCAACCGGCTACGTCATTACGAATAACCATGTGATCGCTGAAGCTGATGAGATCAAGGTCATCTTTTCAGACGGTGAATCACTTGATGCAGAGCTGATTGGGCGTGACCCCAAAACGGATCTTGCTGTGCTCAAAGTGGAGCCAGAAGATGACCTGTCTTACGTGTCCTTCGGAAAATCAAGTGATGCGCGTGTCGGTGACTGGGTCATGGCAATTGGCAATCCCTTTGGCCTTGGTGGCACGGTGACTGCGGGCATTATCTCCGCGATCAATCGTGATATTAATGCCGGTCCTTATGATGACTTCATTCAGACCGATGCGTCGATCAACCGGGGGAACTCCGGTGGTCCGCTGTTCAATATGGATGGGGAAGTCGTTGGTGTGAACACAGCGATCATCTCACCATCAGGTGGATCTATCGGGATTGGCTTCTCAGTTCCCTCTGACACCGCGGTCTCTGTGATTGAACAATTGCGTGAGTTTGGTGAAACCCGCCGCGGTTGGCTCGGTGTCCGCATTCAGTCCGTGAATGAAGAAATTGCTGAAGGTCTCGGCATGGATGAGCCGCGCGGCGCGTTGGTTGCCGGCGTGAATCCTGAAGGCCCAGCCCAGGATGGTGGTGTTGAGCCGGGTGATGTGATTGTCGAGTTTGACGGCAAAGCGGTGCCGGAAATGCGGGACCTGCCCAAGCTCGTCGCAGAAACGTCTATTGGCCGAACGGTTGATGTCGTGGTGATCCGTGACGGCAAAGAAAAGACGCTCAACGTCAAGATTGACCGTCTCGATGAAACCGAAACGGCAGATGCGAGTGGCGGAAGCAATGGTAAGGAAGATGAGAAAGGAACTGCAGAGGTTCTGGGTCTTGGTCTTTCGAGTCTCACATCCGCGACCCGCAGCCAATACAACGTTCCCGATGATGTCGAAGGTGTTGTTGTCACTTTTGTTGACCCAGCGAGTGCTGCAGCAGAGAAAGGCATTCGCAGGGGTGATGTGATCGTCGAAGTTGCGCAGAATGATGTGCGCAGTCCGTCCGATGTGAAGACCTATGTGGAAGAAGAGAAAGACTCTGGCCGCAAATCAGTTCTGCTGCTGCTCGCCACAAATGGTGATTTGCGGTTCGTCGCCGTCCGTATCAAGGATGACGAATAAACCTACAGGCTAATGTCAGGTCAGGCGGGGTTAGCGATCTCGTCTGACCGATACCCCTGAATGTAGAGCAGGGCGGAGAGGTCACCGTGGTTGATCTGCGCCGGTGCAGCGGCAGCCACTACTGGTTTTGCCCGAAAGGCCACTCCTAGACCTGCTTCCCCAATCATGCCCAGATCATTGGCGCCGTCTCCGACAGCCATGGTATCGCGCGGATCAATCTTAAGCTCCGCGGTCAGGTTTTTGAGGGCAGAGACTTTTGCTTCGCGGCCGAGAATTGGGTCGGAAACTTCCCCGGTCAGTGCGCCGTTTTCGACAAGCAGTGTGTTTGCCTGGTTGGACGTGAAGCCAACTGATTTTGCGACCCGCTCGGTGAAGAAGGTGAAGCCGCCTGAGACAAGCGCACAAGTGCCACCATGTTTGCGCATCGTCGCGCAGAGCACGCGGCCGCCAGGTGTTTCGGTAATCTGTGTCTCATAGACCCGTTGGAGCTCGGTTTCTGCGAGACCTTTCAAAAGTCCCACGCGTTCGCGCAGGGCAGGCTCAAATTCGAGCTCGCCGCGCATGGCGCGTTCTGTGATATCGGAGATGGCATCCCGAATGCCCAGCGCGTCGGCCAATTCGTCAATACATTCCTGCTCAATGATGGTGCTGTCCATGTCGGCGACCAGCAGCTTTTTGCGGCGATGCGCGGTTGGTTGGCAGACGATATCTAGGGTTGCACCGTTCAAAGCACTTCTGGCCGTCTCCAATGCGGCGGGTGCTCCGGTATCAAGATGGAGGTCACAGGCGTGTCCTGGGTTCAACCAGTCAGGCGCTCCCGCACCGGCTATTGCACCCGCCACGGCGTCCACATGATCTTGCGTGAGCTCTGTGCTGGTATTGCCTATAAGAGTGAGAACATGAGACATGATGGAGGCGGAGACGCTTTCGTTTTCAGGAGCTGTGAAGTGAGCCAGACCGGCAGAGACAGGCAAGACCCTTTGGCGGTCCTTATCGCAGGGCCAACGGCCAGCGGCAAGTCTGCTTTGGGACTCGCGCTGGCGGATCGTTTGGGCGGAGAGATCATCAATGCTGACTCGATGCAGGTTTATGGCGATCTGCGGATTGTGACCGCCCGTCCATCAGTGGAGGAAGAGGGCCGCGCACCCCATCATCTTTATGGGCATGTGTCGGCTGACACGGTTTATTCCACTGGACAATGGCTCAGCGAGGCAAAGTCGGCGATCGCGCATGTCCACGCGCGTGGCAGAGTGCCGATCGTGTTGGGCGGGACTGGGCTCTATTTTCGGGCGCTCACAGAAGGGTTTGTTGAGGTTCCTGACATTCCTGACGAAATTCGGGGAGCGACGCGGGCGGAGGTTGATGAGAACGGCCCAATGGCGGCACATGTAATCCTCAAGAAGGTCGACCCTGCCTGGGCGGCACAGGTTCATGAAAATGATCCGCAGCGCATCGCGCGGGGGCTTGAGGTCTTTCGGGCCACGGGTCGGCCTTTGACGGAGTGGCAGGCGGAGCCGGTGGAAGCGCCTGACCTTGGACCGGTCGCCAAATTTGTGCTGGAGCCTGACCGAGATTGGCTCATTGAGCGGATTCACCGCCGGTTTCGCCTCATGGTCGATGTCGGAGCTGTAAGAGAAGTAGAGGCCCTGCTCAAGCAGGGGCTGGCCCCGTCCTTACCTGCCATGAAGGCGCTGGGGGTGCCGGAGCTTGGCGGCTATCTCGCAGGTGACATGTCGCTGGAAGAAGCGGTAGAGGCGGCGGCGATTAAGAGCCGTCAATATGCCAAGCGACAATCAACCTGGTTCCGGCAACAGATGATTTCGTGGAACAAGGTATCTGCGCAAGATTTGGAAAGCCAAATTGGCAAAATCTTTTCATTTATTGACGAATAATCCTTGACCCTTGGACATCGAGTGGATAGATTGCCCTCGTTTTCCGCGGCTTTGCGCCAAAAACCCCGAAAATCTCTTGTTTTCACCGGTTTCGCGCAATTTGGGCCGCGGTTTGTCTGTTTCACGGGGGCTCGAGGAGAGCCACCAAGATTGTAGGAAGGAAGCCCCATGTCCGGCCAGGAGATGACAGGCGCTCAAATCGTCATCCGCGCATTGTTGGATCACGGTGTCGACACCATTTTCGGGTATCCCGGGGGTGCTGTGCTTCCCATCTATGATGAGATTTTCAAGCAGGAAGGCATCAAGCACATCCTTGTGCGCCATGAGCAGGGTGCCGTTCATGCGGCCGAAGGCTATGCGCGCTCCACCGGGAAACCAGGTGTTGTTTTGGTGACATCGGGGCCTGGTGCGACGAACGCGGTTACTGGTCTTACCGACGCGTTGATGGATTCTATTCCGCTTATTTGTCTGACAGGGCAGGTTCCAACGCATCTCATTGGCTCTGATGCGTTCCAGGAGTGTGACACGGTTGGCATCACGCGCCCCTGTACGAAGCACAATTGGCTGGTTAACTCCGTTGATGAGCTGACGCGGGTTATGCATGAGTCGTTCTACGTTGCGACCAACGGGCGGCCAGGTCCGGTTGTTGTGGATATTCCTAAGGATGTTCAGTTCGCGAGTGGCACTTATGAGGGCCCGGCGAATGTTGTCCACAAAACCTATCGTCCGCAGATCAAAGGCGATGCGTCTGCTATTACGCGCGCTGTTGAACTGATGGCAGGTGCCAAAAAGCCGATCTTCTACACAGGCGGCGGCGTGATCAATTCAGGCCCCAATGCAAGTCTGCTTCTGCGCCAGCTGGCGGAGATGACAGGCTATCCGGTGACTTCTACGCTGATGGGTCTTGGCGCTTATCCGGCACATGAGGATCAATGGCTCGGCATGCTCGGCATGCACGGCACCTATGAAGCGAACAATGCGATGCACGACTGCGATGTCATGATCTGTGTTGGCGCACGGTTTGATGACCGGGTTACCGGTCGGTTGGATGCGTTTTCACCGAACTCGAAGAAAATTCACATCGACATTGATCCTTCGTCCATCAACAAGAATGTTCATGTAGACGTGCCGATTATTGGTGACTGCGCGCATGTTCTGGAAGACATGATCCGGATCTGGAAGTCCAAGGTTGCGCAGCCTGACAAGGAAGCGCTTGCTGATTGGTGGCGTCAGATTGATACCTGGCGGGGCCGGAAGTCGCTTGCCTTCAAGCAGGACGAGAAGGGGCTCATCAAGCCGCAGCATGCGATTCAGCGCCTTTATGAGCTGACCAAGGATCGCAAGACCTTTATTACCACTGAGGTGGGCCAGCACCAGATGTGGGCGGCTCAGCACTATCATTTTGACGAGCCGAACCGATGGCTGACATCTGGCGGACTTGGCACGATGGGCTATGGCCTGCCGGCTGCCGTTGGGGCTCAGATCGCCCATCCGGATGCGCTTGTGATCGATATTGCCGGTGAAGCGTCGATCCAGATGTGCATGCAGGAAATGTCGACTGCGATCCAGTTCATGCTGCCGATCAAGATCTTTATTCTGAATAATGAATATATGGGCATGGTGCGTCAGTGGCAGGAGCTGCTTCATGGGGGCCGCTATAGCCATTCCTATTCTGAGGCGCTGCCGGACTTCGTGAAGCTAGCCGAGGCCTATGGCGGCACCGGTATCCGCGCCAGCAAGCCGGAAGAACTGGATGGGAAGATCACCGAGATGCTTGAGGCACCTGGGCCGGTCATTTTCGACTGTCTCGTCGACCCAGCGGAGAATTGCTATCCGATGATCCCATCGGGCGCCCCCCACAATGAGATGATCCTCGGCGAAGATCCCAATGCGCCAACGGTCACGGAAGAGGGCAAAATGCTCGTCTAACGAGGGTGGGGTGATAAAGGTTCGCCTTTGGCCCCTGATCCGCTATAAGCCCCTCACTTAACAAAGCCTTTGGGGCGGGCTTTTTGTCCGCTTCCCATTCAATTACTGCCCTTCGGGCGACTTCAAGATTTGGCACGAAACGCAATGAGTGATCTGAGTAAATCCGAACGACATGTGCTTGCCGTCCTGGTGGACAATGAGGCAGGCGTGCTTGCGCGCGTTATCGGGCTCTTTTCTGGCCGCGGCTACAATATTGAAAGCCTGACCGTGGCGGAGGTGGATGCGGCTGAGCATATGTCGCGCATTACCGTTGTGACGAAGGCAACGCCTGCTGTTGTGGAACAGATCCTGGCGCAGCTGGACCGGTTGGTGCCAGTGCACAAGGTGGTGGACCTCTCAGTGGATGATGTGCCCTCGGTGAACCGGGAAATGGCGCTCATCAAAGTGGCCTCAACGGGAGACAAGAGGGTTGAGGCGTTGCGGCTTTCTGAAGCGTTCCGCGCCCGTGTGATTGATACGACCCATAGCTCGTTTGTTTTTGAAGTCACCGGTACACCAGACAAGATTGAAGCCTTCATCAACCTCATGCGGCCATTGGGCCTTGTGGATGTGTCGCGCACCGGCGTTGTCGCCATCGCTCGCGGCGCAGAGGGCATGTGAAACAAGACCGAATTTTTGACAGGTAATTTGAGCGGCATGAGACCGCTCCACAAAGACTAAAAGGATAGGACCCATGCGCGTTTATTATGATCGCGATGCAGATGTAAATCTGATCAAAGGCAAAAAAGTTGTCATCATTGGATATGGCTCACAGGGCCATGCGCACGCGCTGAACCTGCGCGATAGCGGTGTTGCTGAAGTGGCTGTTGCCCTTCGTGAAGGCTCTGCTTCGGCGAAGAAAGCCGAAGGTGAAGGCCTGCCAGTGATGAGCGTTGCTGACGCGGCAAAATGGGCAGACGTCATGATGATGGTGACGCCGGATGAGTTGCAGGGCGAAATCTATCGCAATGAGCTTGAGCCGAACATGAAGCCTGGTGCAGCGCTGATGTTCGCCCATGGTCTGAACGTTCACTTCAACCTCATCTCCCCACGGGCTGACATCGATGTGCTGATGGTTGCTCCGAAGGGCCCTGGCCACACAGTGCGCGGTGAATATCAGCGTGGCGCTGGTGTGCCTTGCCTCATCGCCATCCATCAGGATGCGACGGGCAATGCCCATGACCTTGGTCTTTCCTACGCCTCTGCTATTGGCGGTGGCCGTGCTGGCATCATCGAAACAACTTTCAAGGAAGAGTGTGAAACCGACCTCTTCGGCGAACAGGCTGTTCTGTGTGGTGGCCTTTCCGAGCTTATCAAGGCTGGGTACGAAACGCTGACGGAAGCTGGGTATGCGCCTGAGATGGCTTACTTCGAGTGTCTGCACGAAGTGAAGCTCATCGTCGACATGATGTATGAAGGCGGCATTGCGACCATGAACTATTCTGTGTCCAACACGGCTGAGTATGGTGGCTATGTTTCCGGTCCACGCGTCATCACCGCCGACTCTAAAGCTGCAATGAAGGAAATTCTGACCGACATTCAGACCGGCAAATTCACACGCGACTGGATGCTGGAAAATCAGGTCGGCCAAACAAGCTTCAAGGCAACACGCGCCATGAATGCGGATCACCCTATTGAAGAAGTGGGTGAAAAGCTGCGCGCCATGATGCCATGGATTGCAGAGACCAAAATGGTCGACAAAGAAAAGAACTAAAGCGACCTCGCTTAGCCACAAAATTAAAGGGGCTTTCGTGAGGTTCACGAAGGCCCCTTTTTTATGATCAACTGAGACTTATCTGGTTCTCAAAGACCACCTTCTGAGGAGATAGAGATGATCCCGTACCGCTCCCGCACATCGACCCACGGTCGGAACATGGCTGGTGCGCGCGGCCTTTGGCGCGCCACTGGTATGACTGATGACGATTTTGGTAAGCCGATTATTGCTGTGGTGAATTCCTTCACGCAGTTCGTGCCGGGGCATGTGCATCTGAAGGATCTGGGTCAGATGGTTGCTCGGGAGATTGAAGCTGCGGGTGGTGTCGCGAAAGAGTTCAACACAATCGCCGTTGATGACGGGATCGCGATGGGGCATGACGGCATGCTCTATTCACTGCCGTCACGAGACCTGATTGCGGACTCCGTTGAATATATGGTCAACGCCCACTGCGCTGATGCGATGGTGTGTATTTCCAACTGTGACAAGATCACGCCGGGCATGATGATCGCGACGATGCGTCTCAATGTTCCTACGATCTTTGTGACAGGCGGTCCGATGGAAGCAGGGCGTGCGGTCATTGATGGCAAGGAGATTGCTGTTGATCTGGTCGACGCGATTGTCGAGGCGGCCAATCCCGATCGGACAGATGCAGAAGTCGAAGAGCTGGAAAAGAATGCGTGTCCGACCTGCGGCTCCTGCTCAGGCATGTTTACGGCCAACTCCATGAACTGTCTGGCGGAAGCGCTGGGTCTGGCGCTGCCGGGGAATGGCACCATTGTCGCAACTCATGCAGATCGTAAGGAATTGTTCCTCGGCGCTGCGCGGCAGATTGTTGAGCTCACCCGGCGTTACTACAAAGAGGGTGACGAAAGTGTCACGCCGCGGGGTATCGCGACGTTCGATGCCTTCCAGAATGCCATGGCACTCGACATTGCTATGGGCGGATCAACAAATACGATCCTGCATTTGCTGGCAATTGCGCGCGAAGCAGAAGTTGACTTCACGCTTGATCATATGGACGAGCTGTCGCGGCGGGTGCCATGTCTCTCAAAAGTGGCACCAGCGGTTCCTGATGTTCATATTGAAGATGTGCACCGGGCAGGCGGGATCATGTCTATTCTCGGTCAACTCGATCGCGGTGGCCTGATCAATCGGGACGCGTCCACCGTTCATGCGCCCACGATGGGTGAGGCGTTGGATCAGTGGGACATCACGCGCACGGACGCGGAAGACGTGCATACGCTTTACAAGGCGGCACCGGGTGGCGTGCGAACGACGGTCGCTTTCAGTCAGAAAAGCCGGTTCAATGAGTTGGATACCGATCGGGAGACTGGCGTTATTCGCTCGGTTCCGGCTGCCTTTACCAAAGAGGGTGGGCTTGCGGTGCTGTTCGGCAATCTGTCGGAAGAAGGCTGCATCGTGAAGACGGCCGGTGTCGATGAAAGCATTTGGAAATTTTCCGGTCCGGCGCGGGTGTGTGAAAGCCAGGATGAAGCGGTGAAGCGCATCACCACCAAGGACATCAAAGCCGGTGACGTTGTCGTCATTCGCTATGAAGGCCCGAAGGGCGGTCCGGGCATGCAGGAAATGCTTTATCCCACGTCCTATCTGAAATCGATGGGCCTTGGCAAAGAGTGTGCGCTTGTCACAGATGGTCGCTTCTCAGGTGGAACCTCCGGGCTCTCCATTGGTCACGTGTCCCCGGAAGCCGCAGAAGGTGGTCTCATCGGATTGGTGGAAGAGGGCGATATGATCGAGATTGATATTCCCAATCGCTCCATCAACGCGGTTTTGTCTGATGAGGAGATCGCAAAACGCCGCGCGGCCATGGATGCCAAAGGCGCCGATGGCTGGAAACCGGCAGAACCACGGGAGCGAAAAATCTCCCCGGCTTTGCGCGCTTATGCCGCCATGGTCACCAATGCATCTAAGGGTGCGATCCGTGATGTCACACAAATTGAACGTAAATGATCAAAAACAGTGATGACAAATCGCTAGAAGAGGCGTAAGACGACTTCCATGAATTACGAGATCACATCTGATGGCCTGACAACTCAAGGTGCATGCACCGCTGAAGTCGCGCTCGCAACCATGAAACCTGCTGCTGCGGTAGCGGGAGTGCTTGTGGTGGCGAAACTCGTCAAAAAAATTGTGGGAGCCGACCCGACATAGTGTGATCTAGCGACAAGCCGAATTTCTAAAGGCCCTCCGCGAAGATCGCGGGGGGCCTTTTTCTTTGTGCTGCAACAATGAGGAAAAACCATGACCAGCACGTCACTGCACAGTACATCTCGAATATCTCAACCCAGCTTGGTGTTCCTGCATACCTCGCCGGCTCATATCGCGACCTTCAATCGGTTGCGTGATGCACTCGCGCCGGGTTTGGGCGTCGGACATATCGTCCGGGAAGACCTGCTCTGTGCTGTGCGGAAAGCAGGGGAGGTCAGTATCGCTGTTGAGCTCAAGCTGGAAGAAGCGTTGAACGAGGCCGTGCGCGCCGGGGCGACGCGGATTGTTTGTACCTGCTCAACCCTTGGCGGTGTAGCCGAACGGGCGGATGTTCCGGGGGCGCACGTGATGCGGATTGATCGTCCTATGGGCGAGCAGGCGGCCTGGATCGGCGGGCGTATCGCTGTGTGTGCGGCTTTGCCAGAGACAATTGGGCCTACCTTGTCGCTGGTTGAGGAGGAAATTGCGAAGACGGGCCGGTTCACCACGGTCCAGGCGCGGGTGTTTGACGGTGTTTGGGAAGATTTTCGCGAAGGTCGACTGCGGGACTATCATGAGGGCATTGCAGCGCGGCTGCGCGACGTCGCTATGACGGCGGATGTTGTGGTGTTGGCGCAGGCCTCCATGGCTCCGGCCGCGGAGATTTGCGGTGATCTGGGGGTGCCGGTCCTTTCCAGCCCGGTCACGGGCTTTAAGGCCGCAGTTGAAAGTATGGTCCCGGCAGTGCTTTCTGCGTGAGTGCTCAGGCCTTGCGTGTCAGTGGGTGCACGCTTCCGTCTCAATTTGAACCGTGGCGTGGTCGATCTGGAACTTGTGGCGCAAACGGTCATTGATCGCGATGAGCACTTGATCTGGATTGACATCCTCTGCGACGCGGGCGTGCAGTGTCATGACGTCCCGCGTCGCCGTGAGCGACCAGGCATGCAGGTGATGCACATCTTCAACGGCTGCCACTGAGTTGAGGAGATCTTGTTTGACCTCTTCAATGTCGAGGCCCTTCGGGGTGCCTTCCATCAGGATGTGGCCGGATTGGCGTGCCAGGGCGATGGCAGAACGCAAAATGAGAAGCGCAACAAAGACAGACAGAAGTGGGTCAATCGGCATCCAGCCGGTATAGAGGATGATGATCGCTGCGGCGATTGCAGCGACAGAACCGAGCAGGTCGCCCATCACATGCACGGCAGCCCCGTGCATGTTGAGGTTACCTTTTGTGCCCGAGTGGAGAATCCAGAAAGCGAGCACGTTTACAAGCAAGCCTCCCGCTGCCACCCAGAGCATCAAACCACCGAGAATTTCAACAGGGTCAAAGAAGCGTTGAACCGCTTCAAATACTATCCAGGCTACCAGGGCTATCATGGTGAGCGCATTCACAAAGGCGGCGAGCGTTTCAGCGCGGTGATATCCATAGGATTGATCGGCATCGGCAGGTCGGTTTGAAAAGCGAAAGGCGAGGTAGGCAAGGAAGAGGGCGGCGGTGTCTGTCGCCATATGGCCTGCATCAGCGATGAGGGCCAGCGATCCCGATAGGATGCCGCCAATAATTTCTGCCATCATGAAGCCGGCCGTCAGGCACATGGCGCCTAGCACGCGGCGTTGATTGCTGTGGTTCACATCTGGGGCATGGCTATGGCCCGATCCGTGATCGTGATCGTGGCCGTGCTCATGTTCATGGGTGTGAGAGTGTGTGTGGCTCATGACCTGCTTCCTTCGCGGATATGATCCAGCATGTCTTTCACCACATGCTCAATGTGGTGGTCATGGATGGAGTAGCGCACAGTGCGGCCGTCGCGCTCTGGGCGCACAAGGCGCGCGGCGCGAAGCAGGCGCAGGTGATGGCTTACGAGCGAGGGGGAGAGGTCCAGCCGCTCCGCGATGGCCCCGACGGCGATAGGTTCGTTCATCACAGCAAGGGCAATGCGCAAGCGGCTTGGATCGCCTAAGAGTTTGAAGGTTTCTGCGACGAGTACGGTTTCCTCGTCGTTCGGCTGGTCGCGCTTTCTCATCTATAACCTCTATATATGAACAGGTATTCATATATAGAGGTTGGAGTGTTGAAACAAGAGGCCTTTTGGGAATGTGATAAAGTGGCAAAAAGTAAGAAGGGGACTGTGATGAAACGGTTTTTTCTCACGATCGGGGGAGTCATATGTGTGCTGGGGCTGAGCGTGGCGGGCCTCTTTTTCTATTACACACTTAACCAACCGAAGGCGGCTTTTTGGGAATCCTCTATTGCTGCCTTTGAAGAAGAGGATGCCCTAGCGCCGCCGCTAGAGGGCACGATCATCTTTATTGGCAGTTCCAGCATTCGGTTCTGGGAGACCTTGGCAGAGGATTTTGCGCCCCTTACGGTTTTGAATCGCGGCTTTGGCGGGTCTCATCTTCCCCACGTCGCTCACTTTGCGCCGCGTGTGGTGGTTCCGCATGAACCTGCTGCCGTGGTCGTCTATGCGGGGGATAATGACTTTGGCGGATGGGAGCCGAAGTCGGCGGAACAGGTGTTTACGGATCTCAAGGGCATGATGTCTTTCTTTGAAGCGGAGCTTCCGAGCACGCCCATCTACTATTTGTCCATCAAGCCGTCGGAGTTGCGTTGGGAGAGTTGGCCGAAAATCTCAAAAGCGAATGTATTGATCGAGTCGTTTGCTGCCGAGAACGATCAGCTCACCTACATTGATGTGAGCAGTGGTATGATTGGGGAGAATGGCAAACCGCGTTCTGAGCTTTTTTGGTATGACGGTCTGCATCTCAGTGAGCGCGGCTATGAGGAGTGGACAGCCATTGTGCGACCCATTCTACTAAATGATCTTGGCGGTCTTTCGGAGTGACGCTGCTTTCTGCTAATTGAGAAGCAGAAAAGCCCTTAGAGGGCGTTCCTAGTCATTCACTTTTCAAGTCCTGGAGAAATCCCCATGCGCATCGGAACACCGCTCAGCCCGTCTGCGACAAAAGTCATGATGCTGGGGTCAGGCGAGCTTGGCAAAGAGGTTGTGATTGAGCTGCAGCGTTTTGGCGTTGAGGTGATAGCTGTGGACCGCTACCCGAACGCGCCGGCGCATCAGGTGGCGCACCGAGCGCATGTGATCGATATGACCGATGGCGCGGCGTTGAAAGCGCTCGTTGTGGAAGAGAAACCAGATCTGATTGTTCCAGAAATTGAGGCGATTGCCACAGATATGCTTGCGGAGATAGAGGGCGAGGGGCTCGCGGAAGTGATCCCCACGGCGCGCGCGACCCAGCTCACCATGAACCGGGAAGGGATACGGAAGCTTGCAGCTGAAGACTTGGGGCTTCCAACATCGCCCTATGCCTTTGCGTCCAGCGCTGAGGAGATGCGCGCGGCGATCGAGAAAATTGGTCTGCCCTGTTTCATCAAGCCTGTCATGTCTTCCTCAGGGAAAGGCCAGAGCCTGGTAAAGGGTGATGATGAGATTGATGCTGCCTGGGAAACAGCATTGTCAGGTGGTCGCGTTGAACAGGCGCGGGTGATCGTTGAAGGGCTGGTGGACTTTGATTATGAGATCACTTTGCTCACGGTCCGAGCGATTGGTGCGGGCGGCGACGTGGAAACAAATTTCTGTGCGCCGGTGGGACATATCCAGCAAAGCGGTGACTATGTGGAGAGCTGGCAGCCCCAGAAGATGAGTGCCGCTGCATTGGCGCGGGCTCAGGACATCGCGGCAAAAGTCACCGGCGACCTGGGCGGGCGCGGTCTCTTTGGGGTCGAGCTATTTGTGAAAGGCGATGATGTCTGGTTCTCAGAGGTGAGCCCCCGACCACATGACACGGGGCTTGTGACGCTGGTCAGTCAGCGGCAAAGCGAGTTTGCCCTTCATGCGCGCGCTATTCTTGGGCTCCCGGTCAACACCGAAAACCGTGAGCCGGGCGCGTCTGCGGTAATTTATGGCGGCATGGATGAGAAGGGTATCGCCTTTGAGGGGCTAGATAAGGCGCTGCAGGTCGTCGATGCAGAGGTCCGATTGTTCGGCAAACCAGAGGCCTATGAGAAGCGGCGGATGGGTGTGGCGCTGGCGCCGGGCAAGGATACAGACGCAGCGCGGGAAGCGGCGAAGGCTGCTGCGGATCGTGTGACACCTGTAAAGCCTTGAAATCGCTGGGTTCTTTTCTGATATCGCTTTTCGAACCCCAAAAGTCTGCAACTTTTGCTGAAAAGGTTCTCTCTCGACCGCCTTTTCGAACCCCAAAAGTCTGCAACTTTTGCTGAAAAGGCTCTATTGCAATTTCGCAGTATGATTTTTGCGAAAATAGGGTGATAGCCGCCTGAAAGCCCGCTAAGTTTCGGGGGGTTAAAAGGCGGTGGCGCATGAACTGGGATGATCTTCGATATTTTCTGGCGGTTTCCGCGGCGGGGTCGCTGTCCGGCGCCGCTGCGCAGCTTGGCGTCAACACGACCACTGTGCTGCGCCGGGTCGCATCGCTCGAGGAAGATCTGGATGCGCGCCTCTTTGACCGCGAGCGGACTGGCTACAAAGTCACTGCCGCTGGTGAGCGTTTGTTGCAGTCTCTAGAGCCCGTAGATCAGCGGCTTTCATCGCTTGCCCGGGACTTTGCAGCGTCTGGTGCTGGCTCGGAAGGCCAAGTGCGGATGGCGGCCACGGAGATTGTCGCTGCATATGTGATCGCGCCTGCCTTTCCAGCCTTTCGGGAATCCCATCCGGCACTCGATATGGAGCTTTTGACTGACCCGACCCTTATGGGGCCCACCAAGGCTCCTCGGATCATGAATCCGCTGAAGGATGTGGATGTCGCCATTCGGGCAGCTCGTCCTACCCAGGGTGATATGCTGATGCGCAAGGTAGGGGAGATGGCGTATGGGCTTTATGCAACGCCGGACTATCTCTCCAATCACAGCAAACCTTCGGATATGGCGGGTCTTAAAGGACACCAGCTGATTGGGTTCCCTCACACGGAAAGCCCGCTTGGGCCGATCTGGTGGCTGTCTCGCGCAGAGAAGGCTTGCGATACAGCCTTGCGCTCTTCGAGTGCCATTGCGCGCGCGGAAGCCGCGCGAGGGCATTTGGGCCTTGCAGCATTACCTTGCATTCTAGGAGACCATGACCCTGATTTGGAGCGTGTTATTGGACCTGACCAGCTTGGGTCGTTCGAACTCTGGCTCATGGCCCGGAATGATCTTGCCCAGATGGCCCATGTGCGCGCCGTAATGGATTTTGCCGTGGATGCCATCAAAGCGGCAAAAGGGGCCCTGTCTGGAGAACTGCGCACAATCACAGAGCATGCGCCCAGCAGCTGATTCTCGAGCGACCAAAACCGTTGCGTGGCTTCGTTCATCGGCCTAAAACTGCCAAACACAGCCCGATGCGTCATGTTTAACAGATCGTTAAACAGGCACTTCCTATCGTTGCCTGAGAAGTGATTCTTTCCGGTGCCTCTGGGCTGTCTAGTAGGCTGCATTTTCGGACAGTGAGACTTAAGCCCACTCACCTGGAAATGCTCGTAGAAGGACGAGACCGATGAGCCAATCTCAGACCGACCAATCTGCCAATCGCGTATTGATTTTTGATACGACGCTTCGCGATGGTGAGCAGTCTCCCGGCGCTTCCATGACATTGGAAGAAAAGCTGCAGGTTGCCGAGCTTCTGGATGAGATGGGCGTCGATGTGATTGAGGCGGGTTTCCCCATTGCTTCCAACGGTGACTTTGAGTCCGTGCAGGAAGTGGCGCGTGTTGTGAAAAATGCCGTGGTCTGCGGCCTTGCTCGGGCAGGGGAGAAAGATATCGACCGGGCAGGTGAAGCACTGCGCGATGCCAAGCAAGGTCGTATTCACACGTTTATTTCCACAAGCCCCGTTCACATGAAGCACAAGCTTCAGATGGAACCAGAAGATGTGCTGGACGCGGTGATCTCCAGTGTGACGCGGGCCCGCAACTGGACCGACAATGTGGAATGGTCGCCGGAAGATGCGACGCGTACGGAACACGACTATTTGTGTGCCTGCGTCGAAGCGGCGATCAAGGCGGGTGCCACGACGATCAATATTCCAGATACGGTTGGCTATTCTGTGCCGGAAGAGTATGGCGCTCTCATTGCCATGCTGAAGGAACGGGTGCCCAATATCGACAAGGCGGTGATCTCGACCCATTGTCACAATGATCTGGGACTTGCTGTGGCAAATTCGCTCGCCGGTGTTGCCAATGGCGCACGCCAGATTGAGTGCACAATCAACGGAATCGGCGAGCGGGCGGGCAATGCGGCGCTTGAAGAAATTGTCATGGCGCTCAAAGTTCGCGGTGATGCCATGCCATTTGATACGGGAATTGACAGCGAAATGATTGCACGGGCGTCGAAGCTTGTGTCGTCTGTCACAGCTTTCCCAGTGCAATATAACAAAGCCATTGTTGGTCAGAATGCATTTGCTCATGAGAGCGGCATTCACCAGGACGGCATGTTGAAGAACACTCAGACCTACGAAATCATGACACCGGAGAGTGTGGGTATTTCCAAATCTTCTTTGGTCATGGGCAAGCATTCCGGGCGGCACGCTTTTCGGAAAAAGCTCGAAGAGCTTGGATATGATCTGGGGCAGAACGCCGTTGAAGATGCATTCCGTCGTTTCAAAGACCTCGCTGACAAGAAGAAGCACGTGTTTGACGACGACATTGTCGCGCTTGTTGATGATGAGATGGCGGCCGGCGAAGGTGTCTTGAAGGTGGTTGCGCTTAAGATCGTTTGCGGCACCGAGGGGCCACAGGAAGCAACGCTTACTCTGGATATCTCTGGTGAAGAAAAGACCGTTGTCGCCACGGGCGACGGGCCGGTTGATGCGACCTTTAATGCCATTGGGGAGCTTTTTCCTCATGAAGCGCACCTGCAGCTTTACCAGGTGCATGCGGTCACTGAAGGGACAGATGCACAGGCTGAAGTCAGCGTTCGCCTGGAAGAAGATGGGAAGACCGTTACGGGGCGCGGAGCGGAAACGGACACGCTTGTGGCGTCTGCCAGGGCCTATGTCAGTGCGCTTAACAAGCTCATTGTGAAACGTCGGAAGTCGGCGCCGGAAGCTCTTCAGGCTTCCTGACCTCCATATTGGTAAAAAAAGCAGGGGCATCAGGCCAGATATGGCCTCATCGCCCTTTTTATGCCGCCTTTTTGGCGCTATTAACCATTTGGCCACCATGTTTGGTGACACTTCATTGGTAATTGAGGGGCTTTGCGGCCACCCCCACGCTTGCGGGTGTGCCTGTGCAACCAGAACGGACGAGATAACACATGTTTCAAGGGCTTCTAGGGATGCTCTCCGCCGACATGGCGATCGACTTGGGGACCGCGAATACGCTGGTCTATGTCAAAGGGCGCGGCATTGTCCTGAATGAACCCTCAGTGGTTGCGATCATTGAGCGCGGCGGCAAAAAGCAGGTTTGCGCCGTGGGCGAAGAGGCCAAGATGATGCTTGGTCGTACGCCCGGCAATATCAGCGCTATTCGTCCTATGCGTGATGGTGTGATCGCCGACTTTGAAGTCGCTGAGGAAATGATCAAACACTTCATTCGGAAGGTGCATAACCGGCGCTCGTTCGCGAACCCGATGATTGTGATTTGTGTGCCGTCAGGTTCAACGGCTGTTGAGCGGAAAGCAATTCAAGAGTCAGCGCTTTCTGCTGGCGGGCGTCGCGTCTATCTCATCGAAGAGCCGATGGCTGCAGCGATCGGTGCAGGATTACCCGTGACCGAGCCAACGGGGTCTATGATTGTTGATATTGGCGGTGGCACGACCGAGGTTGCTGTCTTGTCACTTAGCGGCATTGTCTATGCACGGTCGGTGCGCGTCGGTGGGGACAAGATGGATGAAGCCATTATCGGCTATATCCGTCGTCATCATAACCTTCTTGTGGGTGAGTCGAGCGCAGAACGGATCAAAAAGGAAGTTGGTTCTGCAGCTGTGCCGCCAGACGGAGGTGATGGCCTGACGATTGAGATCAAGGGTCGGGACCTTATGAACGGTGTACCGAAAGAGATCAAGATTTCTCAGAAGCAGATTGCCGAAAGCCTTTCGGAGCCTGTTGGCGCGATTGTGGAAGCTGTGAAGGTTGCTCTGGAAGCGACCCCGCCGGAACTTGCTGCAGACATTGTTGATAAAGGCATTGTCCTGACAGGTGGGGGCGGACTGCTCTCCAATCTTGATCAGGTCCTTCGCGATGAAACCGGTTTGCCGGTCAGCATTGCGGATGACGCGCTTTCCTGTGTTGCACTTGGCACCGGTAAATCGCTTGAACATATGAAGACCATGCGACACGTTTTTTCATCGGTGTATTAAGCCGATCTGGATATGGGAGCCCCATGCGGGGCGTTGATCTGTGATGGATCAGACAAACAGACCTGCGCTTCCTATCCGAGATGTCTCCGGACGGGTATCCTTGATCTTTATGGTGACCCTTGCCGCGGCGCTCCTGCTGCTCGGCCGGGCGGAGACCTATGTCGTTGATCGGGCGCGCCAGGTGGTCACCGACTTGGCAGCTCCGCTCCTGGAACTGGCGTCTCGTCCTGTTTCTGCTGCGCGCCGGATCGTCGAAAGCACGGATCAATACGCATACGTCTTTGATGAAAATGAGCGCCTTCGGGAGGAGAATGCTCGTTTGCTTGCCTGGAAAGAGGCCGCGCTCAAACTTGAAGCAAAGGTCGCTCGTTTCGAAGCGCTGCTCAACGTTCAGGTGGATCCCAGTATTAGCTATGTAACGGGTCGCGTGGTTGGTGACAGCGGCGGACCGTTTGTTGAGACTATCATCGCCAACGTTGGTTCAAGCCAGGGGGTGGAGAGCGGCCAGGCGGTTATCGACTCAGATGGTCTGATTGGTCGCATTGTTGCTACGGGCGCAGAGGCCAGCCGTATTCTTCTCCTGACAGACCTTAATAGTCGAGTGCCGGTTGTGGTCGAGCCCTCGCAGACACGTGCTGTATTGGCGGGTGACAATAGTGTCTGGCCCCGGCTTGAGTTTCTACCCGCGCTTGCGCCGGTTTCCGCTGGCGATCGGGTAGTGACATCGGGAGACGGAGGGTTGCTTCCACCCGGCCTTCCCATTGGGACGCTTGTTGAAACGGATGATGGTTTCCTGCGGGTGCAGACATTCTCTGACCGGTCCCGTCTCGATATGATTAGGGTGCTTCAATATGAGTTCCCACGGGAAATTGATAACCAGGACGCCCCCACAGCACTGCAACCGGTCGAGTCTGAAAGCGACGCTGAAACACCGTCCGCCTCTGCGCCGGCCGCCACACCAGTTGCGGAGGGGGGGACATGAGCTTCGAACCGATTACCCCTTCTTCGGTAGGACGTGCTGGAAAGATCGCGCTTCTTGTTCTTCCGTTCCTGGCGGGCTTTCTTTGCATGTTGTTGAGCTTTGTGCCGTTCTCCCGGATTTTCGGGGTCGAAATCGCGCCCGCCTTTGGCTTGATTGCGGTTTACTATTGGGCGGTGCAGAGACCTGATGTGTTTCCACCCTATGGTGTTTTTGCCATCGGGCTCTTCTACGACCTGCTATCTGCCGGCCCATTGGGCCTATGGGCGCTCGTTTACCTTATTATTTTCGGCCTTGTCCTCTCTCAACGGCAGTTAATGATTGGACGTACGTTTAGCTTGTTTTGGCTGGGTTTCCTTGTGTCTTCGGTGATTGCGGGGTTCCTGGGCTGGGTCCTGGCCTCTCTCTATTTTGGTCAGGTGTTGTCGCCAGCACCCGTGCTCGTCCAGATGGCCGCGACGGTGGCGCTTTTCCCTCTATTTGCTAAACTTTTTGAACAGCTGCTCCAGCGGCTCTTGGTACAGGGTTAGGGGATCCATGCTGACCGACGGCACGGATAATGTGAGGTTCAAAACCTTCTCGCGGCGCGCGGCCATTCTTGGCGGTGCGCAGCTGCTCGTGTTCGGCGGGTTGGCAAGCCGCATGTATTATCTGCAGGTTCTCAAGAGCTCTGAATACCAAATGTTGGCGGAGGAAAACCGCGTGAACATGCGGTTGCTGGCGCCGCTTCGTGGTGAAATTTTGGATCGTTTTGGGAAAGTGCTGGCCTCTAACCGGCAGAATTTCCGCGTCCTCCTCATTCCTGAACAAACGCCGGATATTGAAGCGACACTGACCAAGCTCAATCGCGTTGTCCCCCTGTCGGAGACACAATGGAAGCGTGTGCTTCGGGATGCGCGGCGCTCGCCGGCATTTCTTCCCATCACCGTCTCGGAAAATCTTTCCTGGGAGCAGTTCGCTCAAGTCAATATTCACGAACCGGACCTGCCAGGTATTGAACCGGATGTGGGGGAAACACGTCACTATCCCCATGGCCCTGCGCTGGCGCATGTTGTCGGGTATGTGGCCGCGGTGTCCGAAAAAGATCTTGATGACGAAGACCCGCTATTGAAGTTGCCAGGCTTCCGGATTGGCAAGAGTGGTTTGGAACGGCGCCTTGATCGTGAACTGCGTGGCGCTGCAGGCGCGAGCCATGTTGAAGTCAACGCCTATGGCCGGGTGATCCGGGAACTCTCTAAAGATCCGGGAACGCCTGGGTCGAAGGTTGTTCTGACCCTCGATATGGATTTACAAAAATATGCGACGGAACGCCTTGCTGGCGAAGCCGCTGCGGCTGTGGTTATGGATATTCACACCGGCGACGTGCTCGCCAGTGTATCAACACCTGCCTATGATCCGAACGACTTTAATGTGGGGCTCAGCCAGGCAACCTGGGATGGGTTGATTGAAAATCCCTACAAGCCATTGGTCAACAAAACCATTGCCGGTCAGTATCCGCCAGGGTCAACCTTCAAGATGATCGTTGCCGCAGCAGCAGTCGAGCACAAAGTGATGCGGCCGAACGAACGGATCCGCTGCACAGGCAAAACCACGCTCGGCAATCATGAGTTCCACTGCTGGAAGCGCCGCGGGCATGGGAATGTCGATATGCGGCAAGCCATCATGCATTCCTGCAATACTTATTTTTACGAGGCGGCCAAACGCCTGGGCATTGATCGGATTAATGAAATGGCCCACCGATTTGGGTTGGGCGAGTCCTATGGATATGAAGTTCCGGGCGAGAAATCGGGTCTTGTTCCGAGCCGAGGGTGGAAGCGCGCGACAACAGGTGCGCCGTGGCAACAGGGCGAGACACTCATTGCGGGTGTCGGGCAGGGCTATCTGCTTGCGACACCTCTCCAGCTTGCAGTGATGACATCCCGCCTCGCCAACGGTGGCCGTGCCGTGAAACCACGGTTGGTGCGCTCTGTCGGCGAAGAGACGATGGATTTACCTCCAGCGCCGTCCATGGGCGTTTCAGATGCGGCTCTGGCCGTTGCTCGCGATGGCATGAATATGGTGTCAAATGTTCCCGGTGGAACTGCCTATCGATCGCGGATCACAGAGCCCGGCATGCAGCTCGCTGGAAAGACAGGGTCTGCGCAGGTCAGGCGTATCAGTCGAGAAGAAAGAGAATCCGGCGTTCTCACCAACGAAGAGCTGGAGTGGAAGCAGCGCGAACACGCTCTCTTCGTTGCTTTTGCGCCGGTTCAAGACCCCAGATATGCGGTGTCGGTGGTAGTGGAGCATGGTGCGAGTGGCAGTCGGACAGCGGCTCCTGTCGCGAGGGACATTATGAAGGTGGTTTTGGAGCGTGACCCAGCCAACCGTTTGGCGCAGGGCCCTCAAGGACCAGCGGCCCCTCAAAACCCTGACTTGCGGGAAGGATAGAGCATGGTTGATGCATTTCTGAACGCAAGCGGCCGGGAAATGAGTCTCAAAGACAAGTTCTTTGAATTCAATTGGGGTTTCCTCCTTCTCATATTCGCGATCGCTGCGATGGGCTTTGCGATGCTCTATTCGGTCGCAGATGGAAATTTTGATCCATGGGCGTCCCGACAGGCGGTGCGCTTTGGCATTGGTGTCTGTGTTCTGTTCGTCGTTGCGTTTATTGATATTCGTGTTTGGATGAACCTCGCCTATCCAGCCTATGGCGTGGCGCTTGCTCTGCTTGTGGGCGTTGAGTTTATCGGCTTTCGCGGGATGGGCGCACAGCGGTGGATTGATCTTGGGTTTATTCAGTTGCAACCATCGGAACTGATGAAGATCACCTTGATCCTGGCACTGGCCCGCTACTTTCACGGCCTGACGCTGGATCAGGTTTCTCGTCTTCGCTTTCTCATCGTGCCTGCACTGATGATCGCGGCGCCATTCTATCTCACCCTTCGCCAGCCAGACCTCGGAACGGCGGTCCTTATCGCGGTTGTGGGCGTTGTGCTTTTGTTTATGGCGGGGCTTGCCTGGCGCTACTTCATTGTTGGCGGGCTGGCGGTGGTGGGCGCGATCCCCGTCGCCTGGGGAATGTTGCGCGACTACCAGAAGCAGCGTGTTCTTACATTTCTCGACCCTGAAAGTGATCCGCTTGGATCGGGGTACCACATCCTTCAGTCAAAGATTGCGCTTGGGTCTGGCGGCGTTTTTGGCAAAGGGTTTATGGAAGGGACACAGTCCCACTTGAATTTTCTGCCTGAGAAACACACGGACTTTATCTTCACGATGCTCGCGGAAGAACTGGGTCTTGTTGGCGGGCTTACACTGCTTGGCTTGTATGTGATGGTGTTGATGTTTGGCCTCACCGTCGGGCTACAAACCCGTAACCAGTTTGGCCGCTTGCTCGCCATTGGTATCACGGTGAATTTCTTCCTCTATATCTTCATCAATACAGCCATGGTGATGGGGCTGGTGCCTGTGGTGGGTGTGCCGCTGCCGCTGGTGTCCTATGGGGGGACCGCTATGCTCACTTTGATGCTGGGTTTCGGCTTTCTGATGAGTGTCTATATTCATCGGAACTATGAGATCACCCGTAATCCTGGCGCGTTTTGGTAAGGGGCGTTGATGGAGCTTGAGGTTCCCGACGACGCCATGATGGCGGTGCCGCAAGCTATCGCGCGGTTTATTGCCGGTGGTGATGAACGTTCTCTAGAGAATATCTTCTCGGATCAAGCTGTGACGATTGTCGAGAACTTCGCGCCCTACCTTTTTGAGGGTGCGGATGCGGTGGACCGCTGGAAAGTGGCCATGCGTGCCCACGCAGAGCATCTTGAAAATCTTCGCCCCAAATTCGGGGACCCGCAGGACTTCTCTGTGACAGGCGAACAGGCGTTTTTTACCCTGCCGACGAGTTGGCGAGGTCTGGTGCAGGGCACACCGTTTTATGAAGAGGGCGGCTGGGCCTTCTTGCTGGTCAGAGAATCTGACAGCTGGCGCTTGCGGTCTTATGGTTGGGCGGTGACCCATATGGCGGTGTTGGACGAGGCTGAGTGAGGCTCTAATGCGCCTATTCGCGTCGAATTTCTTTCTATTTCAAAGGCTTGCTAGTGAGTGGCCGCTCGCCTATAACACGGCCTCTATCCAGACGGGGGCTGTCCTGTCTGCGGTGGGGCCGTTAGCTCAGTTGGTAGAGCGGGTGACTCTTAATCACTAGGTCGTAGGTTCGAATCCTACACGGCCCACCAAAAAATTCCCAACTCTTAAAAATTGATAACCTATTTGATAACTTTTTTACGCTGCCCATGATTGACCGCAATGCCGCATGCTGACCTTTCCGATATAGGAAAAAAAATCCTGGTGATATACGTGACGTACCGGATATGAGCGATTTAGAGAAAACCAAGGAAACTTCAGGGGTTAAGGCTGTGTGACTGTTATTTGAGGCTGGCTACTAGATTTAGTGGAAAATAAACTTAGAGTCTCACTATGTCCAATAAGCCTTCAACTAAAGATCTTGAAGAGGTCGACGAGTTTTTCGCTGAACAAAAGACCCTTCAGGGTGCCCCGCCTTTTTGGGCTGCTGGGACAAGGGACGGAGAGTACCAGGCAACGTGGCCGATTGAGGAGGTTAGTGGTGTTTCTCGGGCCCATCTTCGATTTAAATGTCCAAAGATGCACCTTTCTGCACCGAGCATCTCTGTGATTTTTAGAAATCAGCCGGTCTACCGTTTGGATTTGACCGATCCGGCTATATGCAAGCCAAATTCGTTGCTCGGTATAAAAGTGGGACTTCCGGCTGAGGTGTGTGGCAATCATGCACACACTTGGTCTGACAACAGAAAACATATAGAAATCAATGGCTTTGGCGAGCTGCCACTAAGGAGACCGGCGCCAGAAAAGGCTCGGCGTCTCCCTCAGGCTCTCCCATGGCTTGCAGGAGAGATTAATCTAGTCATAACTCCTGATCAGCGACGATTTGACGTTCCGACCCAACGACAACTTTTTTAGGGAGGTCGCTATGCTGTGTGATCAGATTCGAAAAGCCCTGAGTATTCTCGACGTATGCGAGGAAACGGAGTCGGGATCTCGTGTTGTTACGCAATGCCTGTACCCATCATTCGATCCAGTGAATGTTTTTGTCGTGAAGTATGGCGACGGCTTCAAAATTCACGATGGAGGTGGCGCTGCCCGTTGTGCATGGATTCATGGCCGCGACGGCGCACTTGTAAACAACGCACTTAGCCGAAGCGCAGCGCTTTATCATGTCGAATTGGTCGAGGAAACAATCGTAGCAGAAGTCCCAAACCTTGATTGGTTGTTGAACGCCGTATTGGCGACTGCTAACGCGTCCGCTAACGCTGCGCGATCAATCGTTGAGCATTCAGTGGCTTCTGCGGAGGCCACACTTAAGGACCGCATCTTTGATACGCTCGTTGGATATGTCCCAAAGCGCCGTATAACAAAGGATTACTCATATGTTGGTCGTAGTGGTAAGCCGCATCATTTTGATTACGCCGTGCGTGAAAACGGAAGTGATGTTCTGCTTATGAGTGCTGTCTCTCCACACCATGTTTCGGTGGCGGCAAAATACGTGGCCTTCTCAGATATAGAAGCAACGAATCTTCTTGGGCGGTATGCGGTCTATGATCGCCAGCTTGATCAAGACGATGTTTCTTTGCTGCAGCAGGTAGCTGAAATAGTGCCTCTTCGTGCGTTGGAACCAAGCATCAAAGAACGCCTGTCGGTATAAGCAAGGTAGATCAACGTTCTGCCGAAGGCGACGAGATACTCCACCGCATGTTGAAGACTGCCCCTCAACCGAGGGTTAACGATTCAGTAACCAAATCAGACGACAAAGAAGAACCGGACGACGATCCCGCGAAGAAGCGCCGTCCGGCCACCAAGTAACGAATTACTTAGCTTTCTTAATGGTCTCTACCACGTGAGTATTCTTCTTCGTGGTTGCCTGCTTGACCGTCGTAAAACGGCCAGTCTTGGCGCTTCGACCAATTTTCATTGTCTTAGCCACTGGATTATCTCCTTTATGGCCAGGCGTGCAGCCGGGCTGCACTCCCCGAAAGCACACCGCGTGCCTCGCGCGTAGAAGGCACGTACGCTGCGAATCGGAGACAACAGTTAATTGTTACGTGATATGCGGAATTTGAGAAATGCCTTCGCTTTTCGCGCCTATGATTGCGTCGGACCTTGCGAGCACAGGGGGAGGGCAATCACTCATTGGCAGGCGCGTGACGATAGGCGCAGCTAAAGCATGCGGGTCCGTTGAACGGTCGGATGGATTGGTAAAGCTCTGTCTGCATCAAATGGTCACGATTTGACGTTTCGCGCTATCGCCGGCGCTAAAGTGGTTAGGCTTGTATAGCTTGAACCTCTATTTTCGTTCGATATCAGTCAAGAAGTGGGTAAACAAAGTTGGTACTAGATTTCAATTCCGCGTTGAGCGGGGAGGAAGCTGACAGGAAGCCAAGTGCTGGTGAAGCTCTTTCAGAAGATGAACTAGATGAAAATCTCCGGAGGACGTTTGATGCACTATTAGACCGCTTGTTTGCCGGATTATCACGTCGTGCACAGGGGGATGTAGTTACATTCGAGGGGTGTGACCTAATTTTATTTGGCGCGGGCAGGTGTGTGGGTGACGCCGTCGACCTTTCGACATACAAATTTTATACGCCTCTTATGCTCATCAGGTTTGTTCGCGAAGACCTTTCCGACAAGGACGCTGTCGAGTTTGCGCAAGCGGTGTTGTCTGAGCAGACCGACAAGGAAATTGTTCGCTATGCCATCGCAGAGTTATGGGAAAATGAAGACCGACGCGTCCGCTATCTTATTGAAAATGGCTTTCTGAGTTTTAGAAAGGAAGATTTTGAGCCTCTTGTGGCGGCGTCAGAAGAGAATAGTGCGAGCACTCTTGATGTCGCCCTCGGTGGCCTAGACAAGCAACCGGACCGTTCTGACAGCATTCGTGCCTCAACGATGCCCGACCGCCTTCGAAATTTGCTTGAGGTGAAGCCAAATGCACTGCCGCAATTTGCTCATCAATTGAGGGTGGAAGCGAAAGAGAACGCCACGAAGACAATTCTGCAGGTATCAAATGACTTCTGGTCGATACCGAAGGTAGACGTGAAAGAATACTCCCCAGAGCTTCATAAACGGCGGTTGTTGAGCGCAACAGTTGGCTCGGGAAAAACGACGTCGTTTCTGGAAAATATTTTGCCTCATGCTACTGACATAAGGCGACGGTTTGACCGGCCGGTAAACATCGATCTCGTTTTTCCTACCCTCAAACTCATGAACGATGTTCATCAAAAACTCAGTGTGATCGCTAAAAAATTGCGATCAAAGCACCTTAGCATTGAGGTCATTCCGTTCTATTCACGAGGAGAAAATGCTGCGAAGGACGGTGGGCCATTGTGTAAACGCGGTCCTTCGAACCTAAAGCCCATATATGATCAAGAAGACATCGTGACGGGAAATTTCTGCGAACGGGAGGGCTCGCACAGAGAAGAGGTTACTAATACGTTGGATTTCAATATCCAGTTTGGAGAAGGTGCATTCTTTGCCGGCAAACCCAGTGCACTGAGTGAGGCTGCCAAAGGAGAGGTCGGCATTCTTGACAATCTCAAGACAATTGCAAAATGCCCTCACCATCATACTTGTGAATATATAAAGCAGTATGACCGCGCCAAATTTGAAGATCGAGATTTTGTTTTCCGCCTGTATACCCATGCTGCCGGGAAGTACGCTTGGCCGCTTGGCGTTCGCTCTGCTGACTATGTAATTGTCGACGAAGGTCCTTCGAGTACCTTTGTGGTTGAAAACTCCGATGACCCCTTTGACCTAACGCTTTTTCGCAAAGGTCATATGTTCCAAAAGAGAATGGGCGCAGCTGCTAGAGGTGGTTCTGATGTAGATCGGTACGGTCAAACCCTATTTTCTGTGGAGAAAGGTTTCCTTGCATGCTTCCGTGGTTTGTCTCAACGAGTCCAAATGCATGGAAAAAATCGAACTCTTGATACGGTCGCCTGGCAGAATTCCTTACAGGAAATAAAATCTCAAAACGGTTTGTTGGATGCTCTCCGGACGGAAGGAGTGGACCGAGACGATATCGAATTTTTGTGGAACGCTGACCATGAGAACATCGTACCGCAGTTCGGAGACCCTAGTGAGGACACGTCTCAAATCCTGAAAAAGCAGCCCAAACACAATTTGATCAGTAAGAAACTCAAATCAATTTGGGAGGCATTGCTTCTGGAGATAGATGTCGAAGAACCGCATTCAAGACAATTTGCGCCAGTGCTAAAGCACACAGATGATTACGAGGCTTCGGTTGAGGAGAAATTTGTCCTGACGCAGTGGATCAGAGATAACAACCCAGAGTTTGGTTTGTTGGATGAATTGGGCAGACGTTCAAGTGGGCGGTTTTCAGAGGCACGGGAAAAATTGATCGTCTTGGATGCAACACCTCGTGCCGAAGAGCTGGCGGCGATATTTGGCCCTTTTGATTCAACACAGGTGAAGTTCCCCCATCGAGCAGAAATATTTGTTGATCACAGCCGCTCGTATAGCAAAACGGCTTTGACCTCACAGAAGTACGGGGAGGAATTGCGAGCAAGAATATGGGAAGCGATTGACCAAATTGCCTCTCAACTTGGTCCAATGGGGTTTGTGGCGCTCCCGCTGGATGCAAAAAAGGCCCTCCTTGCTGACCGGCAAGTATTTTTTCCTGATGATGGTGTTGAGGGACGCATGGAACCAATCGCATATTGGAACTCTATAGCGTTCTTGCATCAAGGCGCATTAAAGGGCTTAGACACTTTTGTAGATTATTCCTGGGGAATAGTTGTTGGGGGATCGCGAATAGAAGAGGAAGCGTTGTATAGGCAAATACGCTCGCTTTACGCTGATGCAGAGATCGATGTTTCGCCCAAAAAGAGAAAGGTCTCTCCGGAGACGACGGTTCGCGTGGAAAGCGCGGAAGAAAATGGGTTCGTTGAAACAACCTTTTCTCAGGGGCTTAGTCTGCCCGGATTCCAGGACTCGCGCCTTCATGAGGCTTATACATCGTTCTATGAGAGTTCGATTATTCAGTCTGCCGGTCGTCTGCGAACCGTTCATTCAAAGCAGAAAAAGAGGCTCTTTTTCTTTGCTTCCGGTATTCCTGACGAGTTTGTGGCCGATTGGCTTGAAGAAGGTAGGCGACATCATGCCAGTCAGGAGCAGAAGGAAGTTGCTCTGGAGAAATTCTCGAGCGTGATGAGGCGGACACAGGGGGTCTTCGTTTTGCAGCCTGATTGGCTCGTTGAAACTGCGCCAGACCTATTTGCTACGCGGAGTGCAGCCAAAGATTGGTTGAAAAACCACCGTGATGAATTGAGGGGAACCCCCATTATAAAGAATATACCTATAGCGGGGACTCCCCCGAATTTGACAGGTGAAGGGCATCAATTCCAGGTGCACGAAGGACACGCAACGCTGCGCAAAATTGTCGGGGCTGGCAGAGGGGCGCCACCACGCGGAGATGTGCTGATTGTTGCGAAGGATCAACAATCAGCGGCGCTTGCTGCAAAGGTCTCAATTTGGTCTGCCGGATTTCTTACAACAAAACTGCAATTTGAGGCTCAGAGTTGATGGCGCCTTTTTTCAGATCGTCGGGTCCTTCCTAGACCTCCGCGTGCCGCAGGTCGGGCTAGGAGCAACTTAGATCTATCTGACCGCCCAAAAATTCGACGGCATACTAGTATCGAAGATTGGCCTACCCCTGATTTGTGTTCCAGTTTGTTTGTTAGGCCCAGGAGGTTCTGTGGGCTACGCGGCCACGCTGGGAAGAACAGCCCTGGCGACGAGCCACACTTTCTCAGCTCAGTCTGACTAAACCACAGAAAGTCGGCATCCCCCATTAGAGGTATGTCGACGAATAGCAAACTTTCTATATTCCCAAAACCGCTGGGTACTTGGGACACAAGCACGGCAGACATTCTATTTCTTTCCTGGAGCTCTTGCCCGGCTCCGACAGGACAAAAATGTTCTCGTGCCCAGCCAAAATAGGCCCGATCACCCGATCACCCGATTTCCTGTTTTGTGATTGTGCGGCGTTGTGGTGGGGCGATGTGCCGCGTGAAGCCAGGTCGTTTGTTGATTTCAGCCGCATTTCGCTATTTGCCTGGCGCCCCGGCAGATCAATGGGTATTGACCTTCCGGGTTAGGCTCGTATTGTGCGGTTGATGAGACAGACGTGGACGCTAGTTGTTATGTTGGCTTTGTTCATTGTGCCCATAAGCACGATGGCCAACGAGGGCCATGTCACGTCCTACGACGTCGCTGCAACAACGCAACTTACAGGCCACGAAAACGGCGACAAGGATCTACCTGCACCTGATCACGGTGTAGAGCATTGCGCTCATTGTGTGCAGATGCCTTTGCGAACCGAATCGGTGACAATCGCTCGGACGACGCAACAAACGTCGACGCACTATATTGCAGTAACTTTTCCGCGTCTGCAGTATGTCGCTCGGGCCGAAAAACCCCCACGCCGTTAATCCTCTCGCATAGGTCCCTATAGGGACAAAACCTTCTTGCTAACGCGCAAGAGGCAAGCATCTACATGTTTGTGAGGATATTTTATGTTTCGTTTGATTACGACAGGATGGCTGTGCGCCGTTCTCGCTTTCGGACCAGCTATTGCCGTAGCTGCTCCTTCTGAAGTCGAAGTGGCAACGCCGGCCGGGCTCTCTGCAATCGTCTCTAGTATAATAAATGAAAACCCATCTATTGCATCAGCACAGGCGCGCTTGAAAGCAGCGGAAGCCCGGGCTGAAGGCGCGGGTCTCTGGCGCTACAACCCTGAAATAGAATACGAGAGAGAAAATACTGACGTCCGTACTGAGACGGTTGGTGTCTCCCAGACCGTTGAATGGCTTTCGAAGCCAGCCGCTCGAGGTCGAGCCGCAGATAGCAGGGCGGAAGGTTTTGCCTTGGAGCTCGCGAGTATTCGGCAACAGGTGATAGCTGAAGTTCTTTCCGGATTTGTTTTGGTCGATCAGCAGAGAGAGGCGCTGGAGCTTGCGTCAAAGCGAACACAATCTATGTCCCGATTTGCGGAACTGTCTGAAAGACTCTTGAGGGAAGGCGATATTTCGCCGTCTGAAGTTCAAGCAGCCCGGTTGGCTGCGGCACAGGCAGCTATGGAGGAGCAAGTTGCTGTAACTGAGGTGTCGAGCGCAGAACAGGAACTGGCAGAGCTGACAGGTTTCTCCCCCATAACCTGGCCTCGGTTTGGCAATGTGCTGCCAGAGCCATTGAACGTTGACGACGTCGACATTGACCGTCTGCCTTCCGTTTTGGCTGCGCGGCATGTCCGTGAAGCGGCCGAGCAGGATGTGAATGTTGCGCGATGGGAGCGCGTTCCTGACCCCTCATTTGGCGTGCGTTGGGGTGATGAGGGTGACTCAGATCTTTTTGGCTTCAGTGTATCAATTCCGATTCCTGTTCTGAATTCGGGTCGTTCGGAGGTTGCGGCCTCTCGCGCGGAGGCTGTCTCTGCTGCCGCAGAGCTGCAAAGCGCGAAGCGCTCTGCAACGGCCCGCCTGCGGGAAACGGTTCGTCGATATGAAGCGCTGCGAACCAGCCAGAGCCTTTGGCAGAAGGACGGTGAGGATGCGCTCGCTCAACAGACCGACTTGCTCGAGAGACGCTTACGAGGCGGTGACATTGGTGCTGTCGAGTACCTTGTCCAGCTGCAGCAGATTTATGACGCGCAAACATCTTCCATTGAACTACATGGCCAAGCGTGGACCGCGTGGTTTCAATTGTTGGAAGCAGCTGGCTATGTCGAAAATTGGATTGGAACAGAACAATGACCCAAAATTTGATTGCTGGTTTGACAGGCCTCGTCTTGATTGCATCTCTCGCGGGCTATGCCCTGATCGGTGGCGAACATACAGAATCTGGCGGAGCAGACTCTCATGCTCATAGCGATGAGGCAGATCATGCCGACGAGTCCGACCACGCGGACGGCCAAGCTGCGAACCTGGATGCGCACGCTGGAGAAGATGAAGACGAGCAAGAGCTCATCCTCACAGCGGAAAGTCTCAGTACCGCTGGCGTTCGCATTGAAGTTTTGGCGCCGGTTGTTCTGGGCGATAGCATTACTGTTCCGGCGGAGATCAAATCAAACGCCTACAATTCCAGCATTGTAACGCCACGCATGGCGGCGATTGTTGTTAAGCGCCACAAGCGCTTGAGTGAAACAGTTGAGACTGGAGACCCTCTCGTCACCCTGTTTAGCCGTGACGTTGCGGATGCAGAGGGGGACCTGCTGGTTGCTGATCGGGAGTTGCGTCGCGTGCGACGGCTCGGTCGCGAAGTGGTATCGGAAAGGCGGTACCTTGAGGCGCAGGTGGCGCGTCAACAAGCTGAAGCTCAACTTCTATCCTATGGGCTGGGACAAGATGCAGTCGACGCGATCACTTCCTCTAAAGAGCGGGAGTCTCATGCCCATGGTGAATTCACCCTTTTGGCAGGTCAGAGCGGCGTAATCATTTCTGACGACTTCAGAGATGGGGAGCTCATTGAACCTGGGCAATTGTTGTTTGAAATTGTTGACCTCGACAGCGTCTGGGTGATTGCTCGACTCGACATTGATGATGCAAGTGCCGTCCCTATCGGTGGGCGCGCGTGGGTTCAGTACGGGGGCGGCACTCAGGAAGCGGAAATTGAACAAATTCGCTCAACAGTAGACGAAGAAACGCGCACAGTGGATGTAAGGATACTTGCTTCAAATGTGGCTCGAAAGCTGAGGCCAGGGCAATTCGTTCAAGCAGAAATTGAAAGAGGAGATGGCGAGCCAGTGCTCGCAGTACCCAGCGACGCGCTCGTGCGCAGTGCTGATGGTGATTGGATCATCTTTGAACAAGATGATGACGGTGGTTTGAAGCCTGCGGAGGTGGAGCGCGAACGCGTTATCGGCGAATGGACTGTCATCGAAGGTATCCAAGCCGGAACCTCCGTCGCAGTCTCTGGCGCATTTTTTCTTCAATCTGAACTCGCCAAGGGCGGCTTCGATATTCACAACCATTAGGAGGCGACATTGCTCAATAGCATAATTGATCTGGGTATACGCGGTCGGCTTCTAGTGGTCTTAAGCTTGGCAGCGGCAATCGTTGGTAGTGTTTTGGTTCTTCCGAACCTTAATCTTGATGCGTTTCCCGATGTGACCAATGTACAGGTGTCCATCAACACTGAAGCGCGCGGCTTAGCCTCTGAAGAGGTTGAACAGCTCATCACCTACCCAATCGAGGCAGTGATGTATGCGCTACCGGATGTACAGGAAGTACGTTCGATTTCGAAAACTGGCCTCTCAGTTATCACAGTCGTGTTTCAAGAGGGAACGGACATTTACTTTGCGCGCCAGCTTGTTTTCGAGCGGTTGCAGGCCGCGATGGATCAAATTCCCGACGGTGTTGGGACCCCGGAAATGGGTCCCAACACCTCAGGCCTGGGTCAGATCTTTCAATACGTGTTGCGTGCGGAAGAGCCAGGAAAGTTTGACATCAAGACACTGCGTAGCCTCAACGACTGGGTTGTGAAGCTTTTGCTGATGCCTGTTGACGGTGTCACCGACGTTCTTTCGTTTGGCGGTGATGTGTTGCAATACCAAGTGAATATTGATCCGCAGAAGCTTCTTTCCTTTGGCCTCGCAGTTGACGATGTGCGTGAGGCTATCGAAGCTAGCAATCGGAATTCTGGGGGCTGGTATCTTGATCGCGGCGCCGAACAACTTGTCATTCGAGGTGTTGGTTGGGTTCGCAGCGGCGATGACGGGCTACGAGATATTGGAAATGTTCCGCTGAAGGAAGAGGATGGCTTCGTCGTGCGCATCGCCGATGTGGCGGATGTCAGTTTGGGTGGAGAGATCCGCCAGGGGGCGACCACACTAACAATTCGCGATGCGGATGGAAGACCGCAACAATTGGGCGAGGTCGTCCTAGGTGTTGTGCTGAAGCGGCTTGGAGCGAATACGAAAGTTGCTATCGATAGTATCAAAGATCGATTGGAAACTGTCGCGCTTGCATTGCCAGATGGTGTCGTTCTGGAGCCTATATACGATCAGGCTGATCTTGTTGATCAGGCTGTTAGTACGGTTAGCCGCGCGCTTATCGAAGCGTTCCTTTTGATCGTTGTGATTTTGGCTTTGTTCTTAATGAACCTCCGCGCGACAGTTCTGGTGCTCATTTCAGTCCCCATCTCTATCGGCCTCGCGCTCATGGCGATGGCGATTTGGGGTGTGTCAGCCAATCTTATGTCTTTGGGTGGGTTGGCAATTGCAATTGGAATGATGGTCGATGGTTCGGTGGTGATGATGGAAAACATCTTTAGCCATCTGACGAAACCGGCTGATGATGCTGGTGCCGACGAGACAGCGGCATCTGTCGGAGATCAGCCACATGGGTTGCAACTGAGAATACAGGAAGCGGCTCGTGAGATGGGGCGTCCTGTTTTCTATGCTGTTCTCATTATTATCGTTGTTTTTGCGCCGCTTTTTTCACTTGAAGGCGTGGAAGGAAAACTGTTCCAACCGATGGCGGTCAGCATTGTTCTGGCGATGCTTGCCTCATTGTTTGTCGCTCTAATTGTGGTGCCAGCTCTGTCGACCTATATGTTTCGTGGCGGCGTCAGACATCGTGAAAGTCCGATCCTTCGTCCTTTGGAAAATCTATATAAAGGGACTCTCAACGGCGCGCTACAGAGTCAGAAAAAGGTTGTCTCAGGTGCCGTAGCGTTGCTCATCGTTTCTCTTTTGGCTGTTCCTTTCCTCGGGACAGAATTTGTGCCGGAGCTTGAAGAAGGCACGATCAACTTGAGGGTGACGCTTGCACCCTCGTCGAGCCTCGAAACTTCCGTAAGTGTCGCTGAAAAGCTTGAGAAAATGATCCTCGAATTCCCAGAGGTCATTTACGCGTCAAGCAGAGTTGGGCGCCCTGAACTGGGTGGCGACCCGGAGCCTGTTTCCAACGTCGAGATTTATGTTGGTTTAAAGCCGGTCTCTGAATGGGTGTCGGCAACAAATCGATTTGAACTGCAGCGGTTGATGGAGGAGAAATTGTCAGTTCATCCGGGGCTTCTGTTTTCGTTTTCGCAACCGATTGCTACGCGTGTTGACGAGCTTCTTTCCGGTGTGAAAGCGCAACTGGCAGTCAAACTTTTTGGCGCGGATCTCAATGTTCTTGCCGAGAAGGGACGAGAGATCGAAACCTTGGTGCGTAATACTCAAGGAACACGTGATGTTGCTATGGAGCAGATCGCAGGAGAGGCGCAGCTTGTTGTTCGTCCCGACCGGGACAAGCTTGCGCGTTTTGGGTTGTCAGTTGACGCGGTGATGGACCTTGTGTCGGCTGCTATTGGCGGCAGGGAAGCTGGCCAAGTCATTCAAGGGAATGAGCGGTATGACATATATGTTCGTCTTGCCGATCAGTTCCGCGCCAGTCCAGAAGCGATCCGAGACCTCATTCTTGAGTCTCCTCGGGGCGCTTGGGTTCGACTCGATGAGGTTGCAAGTGTCGAAATTGAGGCAGGTCCTCCACAGATTAGGCGTGATGACGTACAACGACGCATCGTCATTCAGACGAATGTCGAAGGCCGTGATATGGGCGGCCTGGTCACAGAGTTGCGGGATCGAATTGCGCAGGAAGTTGCCCTTCCGACAGGATATACCGTGGTCTTTGGGGGCCAATTTGAAAATCAGGCGAGGGCACAAGCGCGCCTCATGATCGTTGTGCCCCTGTCCTTGGCCCTCATATTTCTGTTGCTCTATTTTGCGTTTGGGTCCGTTGGGCAAGCAGCACTCATTATGGTCAACGTACCTTTGGCTCTTATCGGGGGGATATTCTCTCTTCTTTTGACGGGGCAATATTTGTCAGTTCCAGGTTCGATTGGCTTCATCGCGCTGTTTGGCGTTGCCGTCCTAAATGGTGTCGTCATGGTCAGCGCGATCAATCAGAATGTTCTGGGAGGGCAGGCGGTGGACGCGGCTGTATTTTCCGGTGCGGTATCTCGCTTACGACCTGTCCTGATGACGGCGTCGATAGCGGCCCTTGGGCTTATCCCAATGCTGCTGTCCAGCGGTGTTGGGTCAGAGGTTCAGCGACCTTTGGCGACAGTTGTGGTTGGTGGCCTGATCTCCTCAACGGCATTGACGCTTTTCATCTTGCCAACGCTCTACCGAACATTTTCGCAGGCAAAATTGGCCGAATGGCAACATACGCAACAGGGCACTCGTGCTCCGCTTATCCAAGGCGCTTCGCTATGAAGAACACTGTGAGACTTAGATCGCACTCTGGTGTATTTGCAAACATCACACTCGGTTTGCTACCGGCCTTCGTGGTTTTGGCACTGGCCTCAACAGTGCAGGGCCGTGAGGCGCCTGACATTGGCGGTGCATCAAGGCCATGTGGTGCTGAAGCGAGCGTCGGGTGTGGTTATCCCCAACAACCTCCAGAACGAACCCTTAGAGAACAGGTTGAGTATTGGGAGGGGGGCAAAGCCAGCTTGGAGCAAGGGCGCTACGAAGAGGCTGCCGAAGCATTTACTGCTGCAATTGAAATCGGACCTAAGGCGGGTGTCCTATTTATCGCGCGAGGAAACGCCTATCGGAAACTGGGTAAACTGGACTTGGCATTAGTCGACTATGATGAGGCCATCCGGATGGAGCCGTACATTGCTAGTGGGTACATAAACCGCGGCTCAGTGTATCGGGAATTGAATAAGCCAGACCTTGCCATCGCGGACTACGATGAAGCGATCCGTCTGGATCCTGGTTCGGCGTTTTCTTATAATGGAAGGGGGAACGTCAGGCGAGAACTAGGTCAATATGAGGACGCTATTACCGACTACTCTGAAGCGATCCGTCTGGACCCGGAGTATGCCTTTGCCTTTAACGGTCGCGGAAACGCCTATCAGGAGCAAGGAGATCTTGATCGCGCGATTGCGGATTACACCAAGGCTATTGACCTCAGACCAAACTATGAACTTCCATATCTTAATAGGGGCAATGCCCATCGTGAGTTGGGCCAACAGGAGAAGGCAATCTCCGACTACGAAGCAGCCCTAAGTATCAATCCAAACTCTGCATCTGCGCTGAACAATCGTGGGAACGTGTACCGCGAACTCGGAAAACTTACGCTGGCGTTGGAAGATCTATCTCGGGCAATTGAAATTAGTCCGACCTTTGCGTTTGCATTCAACAATAGGGGGCGCGCGCACCGAGAGCTGGGCAAGTTGCAGTTGGCTATCAACGATTACACTCAGGCGATCAAACTAGACCCCTCCTATATCGCTGCTTACAACAATCGCGGGAATGCATACCTTCAGGATGGCCAAGTTATCCTCGCCATCGCGGACTACGATCAAGCGATTGGCCTTGATCCAGAATTTGATGGGGCGTTTATGGGGCGTGGAATGGCCAAGCTCCAGTTAGGCGGTCTTCAACTTGCCAGATCCGATTTTGAGCAGGTGACTATGTTGCAACCCTCAAACGCATCCTACCACCGGAGAATTGCGGAAAGTCTGTTCTCGGGTGGCCACGCTGCAGAAGCGCTTCCATACGCCCGCAAGGCTGTCGAGCTTGGTGGTGCTGGCCAATCGAACGCCAGGCTTCTTTCGGAAATCTTGGCGTCGATGGAAGGAGCAGACTAAATGAGACCGGACTGCGGCATGCTCTCATCCTGTAATCTGCATGGGACGCCTCGGGTCTCTGAATGCAGCTGGGTCGACACCATTGAGCACCGTAACTTTACTTGTAAAAGGTGAAATCAAAGTGCTCTGTCGCGGCGGGTGTAGATGATGAAAAGGATGACACCGCAGACTATCGCGGTGTCGGCAAGGTTGAAAGTCGGCCAATGATACGAAGAAATGTGAACGTCAAGAAAATCCGTCACGGCGCCGTCGGCGAGACGGTCGGCAACATTCGCGCTTGCCCCTCCGATGATCGCTCCGAGGCCGACTGCTTCGAATGTATGGTCGGCTCGCCGTAACCAAACCACCAAAAAACCTATGACGACAAGCGCGAACAATGACAAAAGATAGGGCGCTGCAGGGCTCGCGGAATTCAATAGACCGAAGCTAATTCCGCGGTTAAAGCCTAGAACCAGATTGAAGAATGGAAGTGCTTCAAGCACTCTTGGTGGTTCCGATAACAAGTTGACCGCAAGCCATTTTGTTGCGAGATCGGCAATAAAGACAATCAAGGCAATCTGCAATCCTAGTCTTGTAAACACTGCTTTCGTTCCTCTTGCCGGTAGGGGAGGTCGTGGGTTTCGAGGCGCATGAAAGCAATTTTCCATTGTCTGTGCCGCAAACTCTTCTTTAACTCGTTGGGTGGGTGCCGTCAGCCAAAGATTCCACAATTCGACATTGAGCAACACAGCCGCCGTTGCAACTATCAATCATTCGTTCTAGTTCGCCTTTTAACGCGGCTAAATGGCTTATACGTTGATTAACGTGGTTCAATTGGGTCGCGGCGATTTCGGTGACAGTTTCGCAAGATTGATCTGGATGATCGACAAGCCCAAGTAGTTCACGGATGACTTTTTGTGGGAAGCCGAGTTCTCTGCAATGACAGATGAATGTAAGGCGAGCCATTGCGGCTGCAGTGTAGATCCGCGTGTTACCAGCCGATCGTGCCGGTTCGGGAAGCATACCAATCTTCTCAAAGTAGCGAATTGTCGGCACTTTGCAGCTGGTCTCTTTTGCCAACTGACCGATTGTGAATTCTGACATGCCGACCTCTTTTGTGCTTGTATCTATAGTTACTATAGGTAGTAGGTTGAGCTTAGACAAAAGAAATTTGGAAGATTGAGGAGCTCCCATGACTGGCTGCAGTTGTGAAGACAATGTGAAGTTTGATGGCATGACGGCTGCTTATAAGCGCATACTTTGGGTGGTCATCGTCATCAATGGCATCATGTTTTTGGTCGAAATGACGGCAGGCATGTTTGCCAGTTCCCAAGCGTTGAAGGCTGATGCACTGGACTTCTTGGGCGATACCGCGACCTACACGATTACGCTGATGGTGCTTGGAATGCCGTTGGTGTGGCGAGCTCGCGCAGCACTCGTTAAAGGGGCGAGTCTCGGTCTGATGGGAATCTGGGTTCTTGGTTCTACGATCTACTATGCACTTGTGCTTGACGTTCCGCAGGCGGAGGTTATGGGGTCTATTGGGCTTTTGGCTCTAACTGCCAATATGGTCAGCGTTTTGCTTTTGCTTCGGCATCGCGATGGGGACGCGAATGTCAGGTCTGTTTGGTTGTGCAGCCGGAATGACGCGATAGGCAACCTGGCCGTTATATTTGCAGCAAGTGGCGTCTGGGCTACCAGCAGTGCTTGGCCGGACTTGATCGTTGCGGGAGTGATGGCGAGCCTATTCCTATGGTCGTCAGCGCAAATTGTGAGCCAAGCATTAAGCGAGTTGCGTTTGTCACAAATTGATCAACAGGTTGCAGATTTTCGTTAGGGAGAGTTGAGCGAAAAGGGAGGTTATCCAATGGATCGGCGTCGTTTTTTACACACAGCATTAACGAGCGTAGCGGCAACCAGTGTATTCAATCGGTCGGTTTCCGCCGAAGGCATTTATTCCGTTGCAGGCATTGCCGACGCCGCTGACCCGACGGGAAGACTGCAAGACGGGCTGGCTGGTCCGTTGCGCGAGTTCCGCCTTGTGGCTCAGCAGGGCGAGGCCGAAGTGGCCCCAGGCAAGGTCTATCGGAACTGGATGTATAATGGCCAATTTCCCGGACCCGAAATTCGCGTTAAGGAGGGAGAGCGCCTTCGCATCATCGTTGAAAATCAATTGCCTGAGGATACGACCGTGCATTGGCATGGCGTGCCCGTACCCAATGCGATGGACGGTGTACCTGGTCTAACGCAAAAACCGATCGCGCCTGGCGAGAGTTTCGTCTACGAGTTTGAGGCGACACCGGCCGGCAGCTATATCTATCACTCCCATGTAGGCCTGCAAATCGATCGTGGCCTTATCGGTCCTCTGGTGATTGAGGAGGCAACACCTCATGTTGCCTATGACCGCGACTATGTTCTCGTTCTTGACGACTATCTATCGGGTGATCCACAGCCGCTTGGCAGCAGCGCCGATCGAGGTGGAATGATGGGACGTATGATGGGCAGCGACCGCGAAGGTGATCGGGACGGATGGTGGGGCGGACGTAGAGATGGCGGTGGTATGATGGGGATGGGGCGTCAGATGCCCCCCTATCAGGGCTTGCTTATTGGCGGCCGTTTGCCGGATGACCCGCGCGTTTTCGAAACTAAACGCGGAGAGCGTGTGCGGCTTCGCTTCATGAATCCGTCGGGTGCGACGACGTTCCGGCTCGCTATCGGTGGCCATCGGATGATTGTGAGCCATTGCGACGGTCGCCCCGTCGAACCGTTCACTGTCGACAGTCTCATCCTCGGAACGGCCGAGCGTTATGATGTGATCGTAGAAGCGGCTAACCCCGGGGTTTGGCCTATCGTTATCGCTGCGATTGAGGGCAACGCACCTCCTGGCCGCGCCATCCTGCGCTACACAGATGCGGCGGCCACAGCTTTGAGTGAAGGCATACCGGAGGGCTTGAGAGGCGGACGCCAGCTTGACTATCAGGATTTGCAGTCGTTGGAGACACTGCCAGTCGGCCAACCCGACCGCGTCTTCGACCTCATGCTGAGCGGTGGCATGATGGGCTCAGCCTGGACCATCAATGGCCAAGCCTATCCCAACGCCGATCCGTTCATGATCAATGAAGGCGAACACGTCCGGTTCCGGATGCGGAACCACTCAATGATGCTGCATCCAATGCACCTGCACGGACATTTTTTTCGGGTGGGAAACGTTTTGAAGGACACCGTATTGGTCGCGGCGCATATGGGCCGCGCCGAGTTCGATTTCGTCGCGGACAATCCAGGCCGTTGGTTTTTTCACTGCCACAATATCTATCACATGGAGGCAGGGATGGCCGGCGAGGTTCGGTACGCCTGAGACGCCAATTCTCTGCCGTTCGCTAGTAGAATGGGTCCTATTGCGTTGTACGGAGAAACAGCACGACCTTCGGATTTCCAGGTCGCTGCACCGGCGGGTAAGGCACCTCGTCTTCGATGAGGCATTCTCATTGAAATATGCGCATCGCAGAAAAAGTGCGCAAAACCCTGAAAGGGAGAAATGGAAATGAAAAAACTATCGATTCAGGCCACCGTCTTCTTGGCCGTATTTGGGCACAGCGCGTTCGTATGGGCCCAACAAGCTGAGCCCTACTATCGCCGCCATATGATGGGGGAGTACGGCTGGTTTGGCTGGCTCATGGGACCAGTGATGATGCTCGTTTTCCTTGCAATCGCGACTGCGGTCATTGTCCTCGTTGTGCGGGGGCTTGGAGGACTCAACCGTAATAACTCTGTGCCGACGGCGCGTACAGATGCCATCGATACGCTCAAAGAGCGTTTTGCCCGTGGAGAAATAGACAAGGAGGAGTTCGAGGAAAAACGAAAAATCCTTGGCGAATGAGGCGATTCCACTTTCTGTTTGGTGGATTGGCGTGCTGGAAGTCATTTTGCAATTTTGGATAGCTAGATAATGGACGAATGGGCAGGCGATCTGACGATTGGTGTGGGCTGGGCATATTATGACGGGCCGGTTGGTCACACAGAATTTCACCAACACTATGCAGTCCAGATCTGCTTTCCATCTGCGGGGTTGCTTCATATTGAGACCACGGACGAAAACCGCAGCGTGGAAACCGTCTTGGTCATCGGCTCTAATGCTAGTCACCGCCTCTCGACACCAGCGACAATTGCCAAAATTCTCTACGTTGAGCCCAGTCTCATCAGTCAGAGCGCCAAGAGACTGAATGTAGACGGCATCGAGGTCCCCGATCTGTCGCCTTTGCAATCGCAGGCGATTGATAACATGCTCGCTGCTGTTCAAGATTCGAGGGGACCGGATTTTGGCTTGGAGTTGGCGCGCGTCATTTGGCCTGCTGAAGCTAGTCACGCTTTTTTGTCTATCGATAACCGGATTAGAAGAGCTCTCGAGAAAATTGAGCTTTCGGAGGACTTGAGCCTCAACTTGGACCAAATTGCGATGGGGTCCGGCCTTTCGGCGAGCCGTTTTCGACATCTATTTAGCGCCCAGGTCGGAATGCCGCTTAAGAGCTATCTGCTTTGGATCAAATTGCAGCGCGCGCTTCAAAGCCTCGCGGCTGACAGTTCATTGACGAACGCCGCGCACAAGGCAGGATTCGCGGACTCCTCGCACCTGTCGAGGACATTCAAACGCACATTCGGCTTGGCGCCCGCAGACCTTAATAGGAATGCAAATATCACGACCAGAGCACGCTGATTTCAGCCGCTGCGTTCATGTATCTCTCCCGATTTCTCTCTATCTAAGCGGCTAAGTGTTGCCGCCAGCGACCACAAACAGCCTTCGATGGAGAAATCACATGGTGAAGTTTCTTTTACGACTTTTCTATCTACCGACTTTCCTGATTGGTGGAAATGGATTGGCGGTTTTTGTCGTCCAATCGGGCTATTCAAAAGGATGGTTATTTCTGCTCGCGATGGCCTTTGTTGCACTGGCATTTTTGCTGGAGCGCCTTGTTCCCTATGACGCCGCCTTTAACGAGTCATATGGAGATCGCACCCGAGATTTTTATCACGCTATCGTCAATGAAACAGCCAACGTAGCAGGTGTCTTGAGCGTGCCGCTGTTGGCGGCTTTCATCAGTCTACCCTCGATCTGGCCGCATTTACTTCCATTGTGGCAGCAACTTGTTATGGCGATCCTCATCGCAGATGTGGGCATAACACTCGCGCATTTTGCGAGCCATAGAATTGAAGCGCTATGGCGCCTCCATGCAGTACATCACAGTGTGAAGCGTATGTATGGGTTCAACGGTCTGATGAAGCATCCTTTGCATCAGCTCATAGAAACCGTAGCTGGCACGACACCCTTATTACTTATGGGTGTTTCGCAGGAAGTATTTTCCCTTCTCATTGTTGCTGTGATTTTACAACTCCTCCTGCAGCATTCGAACGTTGCCTATTTTTCGGGCCCTCTCAAATATCTGCTGGCGATCAATGTGGTTCATCGCTTTCACCATCTAAAGACCGCAGATGAAGGGGACGTCAATTTTGGTTTGTTTACGAGCCTCACTGATTTTTTTCTTGGCACGGCCTACTATGACAAAAGGCGTGTCATCGCATCAGATGACCTGGGCATCGGAGATCAACCAAACTACCCAAAAGGCTATCTGAGCCAACTCCTGCAGCCATTTCGTAACTAGAGAAAGACAGCGCAGCACAGGCTACGGTTTTTGATTACTAGAAGTTGGGGCATGCCCTCATAACGAAAAAACGCTTATTGGGTGGGACGCTATTGCTGACGATTGTGCTGGCTATTCGATAGGTTTCTGGCAATCGGCCTCAAAGGAATTCAGTGGCGAGTGCTGCGCAGCAACTCAAAATGGTGCAATTAAGCCTCGTCAAGCTTTATGGTTGAGTTTGTGGTAGAGCGGGGTATCCTCGCCGGGCAACTTTGTGTGGCTTGTTATGACCTATTTTGCTCCAAACAAGATTGCGGCGGTACTTGTGGCGCTGGCGCTCACGGTGGCGCCTGCGATCTGCTGTTGTTTTGGGTTCCAAGACCAGGCGATGGCGGCGCCAGGCGCGTCTGTCTCTCATATGGATATGGAAGACTGTCTTGGCCGAGGCTCGGCGACTGATCCTGCTAGCGAGCATGAGGGGTCAAGCCGCGATGATGGTGACTGCCACGATATGGGCTGCTCTGATTGCTCCGTCATCAGTGCATTTGGCGGCGCAAAAGACGATCAGGCCATTTCATCACCCTCGTTTAATCTCGATCATTTTGCCTGGGTTGATGATTACAATGCAACGATCCCAAACTTTACTTTACTGGCCGCTGCAGCGAATCCTCTTCGAGGTCCTCCACCCTTCGTCCGCCAGACACTTGTCTCCCTTTTTGCTCTTCTCCTGAACTAAGTTTTCTCCGCAGAGCCGACATCGCGGCGCGACTTCGCGCGGCGTTTTGACATGCGCTTTGACGGGCGTTTTTCGCCCTTTGCAGGAGAAGACCATGGCCGAGAAGCCATCCGTAAAACGATCAAGAAAAAACCCATGTATTGACTCGTATCCAGTGCGGTCGAACGGCATAGCCGCGAGGCTGCTTGCGCTTGCCGCTATATTCGTTCTCGGCGTCGTTGAACCCGAAATCGCCTGGGCAGACGAACAGCTTGGGTTGAATGAGGCAGTCGCAATCGCACTTGGCGCAAATGACCCGACCGTTGCGCGGTATGAGGAGCGCGCGGTAGCACTGGAGGACCGCGCCGTTTCGGACTCCCAACTGCCCGATCCTCAGCTTCGTGTTGGCCTGGCAAACTTCCCGGTCGACACGTTTGACTTCGAACAAGAGCCGATGACCCAGGTACAAGTAGGTCTCCGGCAAAGCTTTCCGCGCGGACGAACGCTGTCCAAAACACGTGGACGAAGAGAAGCGGAAGCAACCGGTGAGCGGGCGGCCGGCCGTTTACAGGAACTTCAGATAGCACTCGATACCCGATCTACATGGCTAGAGCTATATTATTGGCTTGGCGCACGCCATACCGTCGCTGAGAGCCGAGCGGCTGTTGCCGAACTAGTCGATATCGTCAAGACCGCCTATGCGACCGGAGTCCAATCTAATCAGGATATACTCCGTGCTGAGTTAGAGCTGAGTCTGCTTGACGACCGTGCAGTCGAAGTTGAGCGCCGCATCGAGGCGTCAAAAGCCGAACTGGCCAGACTCGTCGGACAAAACGCCGCCGCGCGCAGGTTTCCAGCAGCGTTTCCCATGTTACCGCCGCCGCCAGCCCGGCGCATGATTGAAGATGGGCTCGTGGCCCATCCGACGGTGGGGATTGATGATGCTCGTATTGAGGTTAGTGATCGCGATGTCGATATCGCCCGGCAAGCATACCAGCCCGGCTGGTCGTTAGATGTGGGCTATGGTGGCCGCGGCGGTGGTCGGGCGGACTTCGCCTCCGCAATGATCGTTCTCGACATACCGTTGTTTACGGCAGATCGGCAGGACCGTCGCGTGTCCGCTGCGCAAAGGGATCGCGCTGCCGCCCAATTGGATCGGTCAGCAAAGCTTCTTGAGCTGAAAAAAGTTCTTGATCGCACCCACGCCGATTGGCTTCGCTTGGGCGAACGGGTGGAGCTATTCGAACGTGTCGTCCTTAATCGCGCGACTGCAAATGCGGAGGCAGCCCTTGACGGCTATCAAAACCGGGTCGCGGATTTCGCGGAGCTAATCCGCTCCCGGCTTGCAGCTTTGGACACTGAGCTTCAGCTTCGAAGGCTAAAAGTGGACTGGGCGAAGGCGCAAGCGCGGCTTCTCTTTCTTGCAAGGGAGGCTCCGTGATGACACACCTCAATCTGTTTGTTTTGGTTCTTTTGGTAGGCCTTGCTGGCGGGTACAGCATCGCCATTTTGATTCCATGGAGAGATGGATCGGACTCCGGATCGCAATCTACTGACACAGAGCGAAGCATCCTCTATTGGGTTGCACCTATGGACCCAAATTATCGTCGCGACGCTCCTGGAAAGTCGCCCATGGGCATGGATCTCGTGCCCGTTTACGGGGGAGATGAAGGAAGCGAGGCGATGGCGGAAAGTTCCATCACCATCGATCCCTCGGTCATCAATAATATCGGCGTGCGGACTACAAAAGTAGAATTGGCCTCCCTGCGTCCGTCCCTCCAAACTGTCGGTCGCATCATGTTCGACGAAGAGCGGGTCGCCAGCCTTCACCTTCGTGCGAGCGGATGGATCGAGCGCCTCGCCGTGCGCACCGAGGGTGAAGCAGTCAAGGAAGGCGATCTGCTTTTCGAAGTGTACTCACCCGACCTCGTTAATGCTCAGGCCGAATTTCTGCAAGCGCTGCGCATCGGTCGAACGGAATTGATTGATGCGAGTCGTGAGCGTCTTCGTGCGCTCGACATCGCAGAAGTGCAAATTGCTGAAATAGAAGAAGCCGGAAAACCGCAACAATACATAAAAGTCTACGCTCCGATAAGCGGCGTCGTGACGACCCTCAATGTGGCAGACGGCCAATTTGTAAAACCCGAAACCGAGATTGTCGCGCTCGCTGATTTATCCGTGGTTTGGCTCATGAGCGATGCGTTTGAGGCAAGCGCAGCTCAGCTTCGTACTGGCCTAACCATTACAGCGCAATCCAAATTCGAGCCGGGCGAGGTCATTACTGGCGTCGTTGATTACATCTATCCTGATCTTAATCCGGTGACGCGAACCATACCAGTGCGGACGGTCCTCCAAAACCCGGAGGAGCGTCTTAAACCGGGCATGTTCATGACAGTCGAGATTGAAGGCCCAGCGCGACCGGAAACAACAATCATTCCCCGTGAGGCACTGATCCGTACCGGTCGGGAGGAGCGGGTCATTCTGGCCCTGGGAGATGGTAAGTTCCAGCCTGCTGCTGTCGTCAGTGGCATGGAGGCAGACAATAAGATCGAGATTCTGTCTGGCCTCAACGCCGGTGAGATGGTCGTTGCGTCGGGCCAATTCCTTATCGATTCCGAGAGCAGCTTTGCCGGAGCAAGCCTCCGGCTTCAAGCGCCCGAAATGAGTGAGGTCGACGCGGAGGCCGAGGGCGTCGGAACGTTCAACAGCATCTCAGAGGATAGGCGTTCGATAAACATCAATCACGGGCCGATCGACGCGCTTGGTTGGCCTGCAATGACTATGGATATGGCGCTTGCGCCCGGCGTCACCGTCGGTGAAATAGATATAGGAGCGGACATCCGGTTCACGCTAGGCCGAAACGAAGACGGGATGTTTGTCATCACGTCCATAAGTCCGGCAGCAGAACAGCGCGACCACGCGGACCAACACAACATGGAGCCCGTGCAATGATTGAGAACGTCATCCGGTGGTCGATCACGAACCGTTTTCTTGTCGTCCTGTTCGCGCTTCTCTTGTTCGTCTCCGGCGTCGTGGCGTTGCGCCAAACGCCGCTTGACGCCATTCCTGATCTGTCTGACGTTCAGGTCATTGTCAAAACCAGCTATCCCGGCCAAGCGCCGCAGGTCATCGAAGACCAGATCACCTATCCGCTCACCACGGCGATGTTGGCTGTGCCAAAAGCAGTGACGGTGCGAGGGTATTCATTTTTTGGCGATTCCTATGTCTACGTCATTTTTGAGGATGGCACGGATCTCTACTGGGCACGGTCGCGCGTCCTCGAATACCTGAGCCAGGTCTCAGGAGATTTGCCTGAAGGTGCGAAATCTGAGCTCGGCCCTGATGCCACGGGCGTCGGCTGGGTCTATCAATACGCCCTTATCGACCGCACCGGCCGTCATGACATCGCTGATCTCACCAGCATTCAAAACTGGTTCTTGAAATTCGAGCTTCAGAGCGTTCCGGGTGTCGCTGAGGTCGCGACCATCGGCGGCATGGTGCGCCAATATCAAGTCACGCTCGATCCGGATAAGTTGCGCATTTTTAATCTTCCGTTAGCACAGGTCCGCAGAGCAATTCAGCAGGGCAACCAGGAGGTCGGCGGCTCCGTGCTGGAGCTTGGCGAAGCTGAATACATGATCCGGGCACGCGGCTACGTTTCGTCGATCGAGAATCTCGCAAGTATTCCAATAGGGCGTCAGTCGAACGGCACACCGCTTCTCCTGCGCGATATCGCTGATATTGAAATCGGGCCGCAAATGCGGCGCGGTGTGGGCGAATTGAATGGCGAAGGCGAGACCGTCGGCGGCGTCATCATCATGCGTTGGGGCGACAATGCGCTGGCCACCATCGACGCGGTCAAGGAGAAGCTAGACAACCTTCGTCCCGGACTGCCGGAGGGTGTTGAGATTGTCGAAACCTATGACAGATCAGCACTGATCGAGCGCGCCGTCGACAATCTCCTCAGCACTCTTAGTCAGGAGTTTCTAATTGTCGCATTGATCTGTGCGGCTTTTCTGCTTCATTTGAGATCATCTCTTGTCATTATCCTGACCCTACCACTTGGCATTCTTGCCGCGTTCATCGTCATGAAACTCCAAGGTGTTAATGCCAACATCATGTCCTTGGGAGGTATCGCTATTGCGATCGGCACGATGGTGGACGGCGCCATCGTGATGCTCGAGACGCTGCACCGGCGCATGGAAAAAGAGCCGATCACCCGAGAAAACCGTTGGCGCGTGGTTACGGACGCCGCTATTGAAGTTGGCCCCGCGATCTTCTTCTCTCTATTGATCGTCACGTTGAGCTTCATGCCGGTGTTTGCGCTAGAAGCCCAAGAAGGCCGGATGTTCAAGCCTCTCGCCTTCACCAAGACCTACGCCATGGCCGCGTCAGCTATTTTGGCCGTGACGTTGACACCTGTCCTGATGGGATATTTCGTCCGCGGGCGTATCCGCCCGGAAGCCGAAAACCCTGTAACCCGTTTCTTATCCTATGTTTATCGCCCCTTACTCGACGCAACACTGAGACGACCGGTTGCGATCTTCGCTGTATTTTTCATCGTTTGCGTGACGGCGCTTTATCCGGCTATGAAGCTCGGCGGTGAGTTTATGCCAGAGCTAAACGAGGGCGACTTTCTTTACATGCCTAGCGCTTTCCCTGGCGTATCTATCGGCAAAGCCCGTGAGCTTCTTCAGCAAACAAACAAGATGATCGCGACCGTGCCCGAGGTTGAGACGGTCCACGGGAAAGCCGGGCGCGCTGAAACCGCGACCGACCCAGCGCCGCTAACCATGATAGAAACAACGATCCGGCTTAGGCCGAGCGAGGAGTGGCGGCCCGGTATGACCTTGGACCGCATTCGCGATGAACTCGATGCAGCGGTCCAGGTGCCTGGCCTCTCCAATGTTTGGATCATGCCCATCAAGAACCGGATCGACATGCTCGCAACCGGCATCAAGACGCCGCTCGGAATCAAGGTTGCGGGTCCGGATCTGGACGTGATTTCTCAAATCGGCGAAGACATCGAGCGCGTGCTGAAACCACTAGAAGGGACAGCGTCAGTTTATGCGGAGCGTGTTGTAGGTGGTCGGTATGTTGAAATCGATGTTCGGCGTGAAGAAGCCGCACGCTATGATATGAATGTTGGCGACGTACAGGACATTGTCCGCTCCGCCATTGGCGGTGCCAATGTCTCGGAATCGGTTGAGGGCCTTGAGCGCTACCCAATCAATGTCCGCTTTCCGCGCGATTTCCGGGACTCCGTCTACCGCTTACAACAATTGCCCGTTGTCGCAGCGTCTGGTGCACATGTGCCACTTCAGGAGCTCGCGGACATTCGCATCGTCGATGGCCCGGGTATGATCCGCAGCGAAAACGCCCGTCTCAACGGCTGGATCTATGTGGACATATCAGGACGTGACCTCGGCTCCTATGTAGCCGCCGCGCGCCGCGTTGTGGCCGATCAAGTTGACTTGCCGCCGGGCTATTCGCTGGGCTGGTCCGGCCAGTTCCAATATTTGGAACGTGCACAAGAACGCTTGAGCGTCATCGTTCCGATCACGCTGGCGCTGACCGTGGTCATACTATTCGTGGCGTTTCGGCGTCTAGAGGAAGTGATGATTATACTGCTGACGCTGCCGTTCGCGCTCGCTGGCGGCGTCTGGCTGCTTTATCTACTCGGCTACAACATGTCGATTGCCGTTGGCGTCGGCTTCATCGCACTGGCTGGACTGACCGTGGAAACATCCTTGGTCATGCTTGTTTTCCTTAACTCAGCCTTTGCCGAACATCGGGAGACGGCGGCCCAGGAGGGTCGAAGATTTGATCGCAGCGATATTGTGAAGGCGGTGCGAAATGGGGCATTACTCCGTCTGCGTCCAATCATCATGACGGATGTCACGGTTGTTGCGGGCTTGCTGCCGATCATGCTGGGAACGGGGACAGGATCTGAAGTGATGCGCCGCATAGCCGCGCCCATGATCGGTGGAATCGTCAGCGAGATGATCCTGACGCTGGTCGTTCTCCCCGCCATATTCTTATTGTGGAAATTTGCTGAATTGAGCCGCTTCCAAACCGATATTGCCGCCTCGCAAACGGCGCCCGAACCAAATCAATCACCAAGACTTTGAAATACCTAAACCATCCGAATGACCATTTAAATTACTGTTCGAACCCTCAAAATGCTTCTTCTCGCCATCTTTCTCTTTACGGTTCCAACTAAGGATCGACGGTCTCCACCAACTGCGTAAACCCTTCCCACATCGCGGTCCAAAACGAGGTCTTCTGGACCCTCAAAGCCCACGAGAGGGCTACAAGTTCCGTCAAAAGCAGAAACAATATATCGTGTTTCGCCCGATCTAACTTAGTTTGATCAAGCAAACAGGCCGAGCCAAATGAAGACCGAAATTGCAGCCCATATCGGAACGCGTAAGGTCACGTCGGTCCAAACATTATAGCCCTTCAATAGCGTTGCGAGATCATCTGGAATGGGCATCGGTTTGAGCGCCGAGACGCCCGCGCCGCCGGTGTTCCCTTTGGGCACCCAGCCGAAAAGGTAACCAGGTATGACCGCGATAATCCTGAGAACTTGACCTCTGATTTCACGCCAATCCGTTTTCCGGATACCAACTTTCAACATCCACCAATGCGAGATGAAATGCGTTGTGAAATAGCGCTGACCTAGTATGTGCGCTCGCTCCAATAGATGGAACGCCTCATCCAACTGATCACGACTGTAAGCTTCTTTGGCCAAAGACATCTCGTGGCCGAATGCTGTCTGGATAGCGGTTTTCATAGTTCAACCTTCGATTAGAATTCTCGAAGGTCCTTTTCCGTCATCCGTTTCGCTAAGTATTGAACGATACGCTTGTACCGCTTTGAGTATCCCGACTTGGCAGAGGTGTATCTGTCCTTGCGCGCATGGCTTCCACACGGCGATTGATAGCTGAGACACAGATCCGATAAAGCAGGAGTTTGATCGGGCCGGGTCGATTTTCGTAAAGCGCTGTCTGAAAATACTCGGCAGGCTCGTCGTAAACGCCATGATCACCCGTGACAGCGGCCATTTGCTGAAACATCCCAAAGGTGGAACATGTCCCGCAATCCTGACCCGGTGACGCCAACGCGACAGAGAATCCTGTTGTCCAGCCTCGCTGCTGCAACTCCCGCTCAGACGACGCTTGCAGTTCGGTGTCATTTATAAAGCTATCTGTTCGTTTCCATTCGCCGTCGATTTCGATTTCAAGCCAGGAATGAGAAATTTCGCGGGGCATCAGTCGATAGGCCAAGCCGGTAAAAAAGCCTCTTTGGATTTCTTTGGAAATGAGCGAAAGATGTATCCGCGCTGGGATGTCAGTGGCCTTGCACAGGGCGAGCAGCAACGTCGCTTTCGTGTTGCACTGCCCCAAACCCAATCTGATTGTCTCAGATGCCTTCGTCAGGTCGCCCCGTGCTGGAAACCCAAACTTGATGTCGTCTCTGACATAGCTGAGCAGCCTGTCGAACTTTTCTTTCGCGTCGTCAGCATCACCGACAATTCGATTTGCGGTGTTTCGAACCAAGACATCGTCAAAATCGGCAAAGATTGTAGGCATCGTCATTTCTACATCTCCCAAATAGTAGGAAGATAGTCGGCCATTCTCTTGTGTGTATTGAACCAAACGCTCGTTTCTGAAGCCCCCTTATTGACCCGCGTTCAATACCTGAAGGGGGGTGACGCCCATAATTTTTCCCATGGTTCGGGTAAGGTGCGCCTGATCGGCAAATCCGCCCGCATAGGCGGCGTCGGCTAGCGATGCGCCCTGCGCCATAGCCTGTGCTGACCTCCGCGTGGCTTGCCATATAAGCCACTTCGACAAAGGCACACCAAGTTGCTCTTGTGCGATTACCCGTAACCTCGGTTCCGATAGACCGCAGGATTTCGCCGCTGTGGAAATCGCACCTTTTAGCTGTGCCGTTCGCAAGAACTTGAGGGCCGCCATCAGACGCAGATCCATTTGGGAATCATTTCCACCAGAATCCAATTCCAAGCAATCAAAAAGCGTCTCAAGTTCACCATCCCAATTGACTTGCGCGGTGAGACTGGGATCCAACTGCGAAATGTCAGCATCCCCAGCAAAGCGTTGAACGTAGTGCGCCAGCTGCGATTGGGGCTCAATCAGCACAAGCACTACATTGTCTGATGGATGAAGTGTATGGCGTTTTCCCGCTTTCACGCAAAGCGCCCATCCAGATATCAAACGATCTTGGTCATCGCTGATTGAAATCTTCGAACCAAAGGAGACGGTCAGTTGGAGCGTTGCATGGGCATGTGGCCGATTGTCTGCAGCGCGACCGCGATACGCAAGCCACGTTTCACCGATGTAGAATTCACCTTTCCAGTCCATCGTACGCTCATGCCGGTCGACGGGTTTTCTGGCCACACTCCGTGTTTTACCAGCAATGCGTCGCCGCTCGTCGAAAGCTCTTCACCAACCGTTCTGAAATCACTGTGCAACACCTTTGTTTGCGGATCAACTGCTCGGCAAATCTGTACCAAGGCCACACCTTGGCAACCAATCGGAGACCGTCGGGTTTTCTATTGTCGCCTACTTTAGATGTTCGCGGCACTCGTCCAGCAGTCATTAGCGCTTAGCTGGCTGACAAATTTTACGCTTGCTTGAACACGCGGGCAAGCATGAACGGCGCGATTGCTATATCTCCGGGCGCGGATTGGACAAGGACCGCATTGCCAATGAAGTTGACGATCAGACTGTAACTGTAGAGCAGGGGTCAATCCGCTTCTAATTGGGACACAATCCTGGCATACGTTCATTGTCTAAGACGTCCAAAAGCCATTGAATATATTGAGAAACTGGTTTTGGTGGAGCGTCGCCAAAATTGGTGCCCACCAGCAAATGAAACTCTTTGGCGTCCTTAGCCCGTTCTCGCACAAGCGTTTCGAACTTGTACGAGTGGCCATCTGATCCATGCAGCGAGTTGTGGAGTTAAGGTGCTCACCGTTGGTAGTGACGTCGGGGGTATCTGGATCAATCCGGAAACGTTTCCAGCGGCTTTTGGTTCTTGACGTGTCGACGTATTCGGCCCAGAAAATCTTGGACGAACAGCATAGCAACTAGGACCTAGTGGTCGTGCGTCTGCCTTGGTGTGAGGGCGGCAGAATTCCGAGTCGTCTTTTGCGGCCTCTATGACCACGGTCAAAATCCGCAAGTGCAGGGTCGCTGAAGAGGGCGCGTTCCTCATTGGTAAGGCTACGGGACCCAGGGGTGTCTGTGCCGTCATGCGTTCGCCTGATCGGATCGTAATTTTTGACAAGCCCACGTTCTGTGATGCTTAGCTTTAGCCACTCCCTTTGAGCATTTTTTATATCTCTGTCGATCTCTGCAATTTCCTTTTCGAAGTCATGCAAAGCCTCGCTGAGTTGCGTGAGAGCGATCCGGGCTTCATCGACATATTCGTGGCGTCCATACGTGCGCTTGAGGTCGGATTTACCTGCGGGCAGGTGTCGCAAGACTCCGCGCTCAATTGTTTCTTCGGAAACACCGAGCATGGCCAAATTTGTCGCAACGCTGCGGCGAAGATCATGGTGTGTGAAATGCTCGATATTCGTCAATCCGATGGCCTCTGCATGTTCCTCCAACTTTACGTCAAGCCGAGCCTTGTCCTTGCTCAGTCCGCTATACTGGCGCTTTCCATCGCTTGAGAAAACGAACTGATCTGCAAGGTCGCTATCTGGCCGCCCTTCCTGCTCAAGCTGTTCTTTGGCTCGCGCCTGCATAAGTGCGATCAGACGTGCTGCACGGGGGCACAGTGCAGCGGTGTTTATTTTCCGGTTCTTTGCTGCGTCGGCTGGAACAGTCACAGTTTCCACGCCGCTTTTGAGGTCAACCCAGCCAAAGCGCATTGCGGTTGCCTCGCTTATGTCGCGCATTCCGGTGTAAAGCAGAAAGTGGATTAAGGCTCGGTAAGTCGGGCTAGGGTGGCTTTTCAACACAAACAGAACGCGCTCAAGTTCCGCTATGGTGAGAAACCGTTCGCGGGATTCAATGTTGAACGTAATTCCCAGCCGCACAAATGGGTTTGAGTCAACAAGGTCGCGATCCATCGCCCAATTGAAGAATGCTTTTAGGCGGGCTTGAACGTTCTTTCCCTGATAGTGGCCAGCGTTAGCGCGTTTCGGCCTCCCAGATTTGGCGGCTTTGGCGTTGGCGAACTTTGCTGCCGACTTCATGGCGGCCTTCACAACGTCGCGGGCGTCACTCTTTGATATTGCAATGAGAGGTCGATTTTCAAGCGTTGGCATTGCTAAGCGCTCGATCAGGCGAGCTTCCTTTTCGGTATTGCGCCTAGTGGAAAGGTGATCGTCAACATACTGATCCCACGCTTCCCTAAAGGTGGTTGTGGATGATTTGCGGAAAGACGCCGCCACGATCTGCTTTTTTGGATCTTCACCAGATCGCAGACGGTCATGAAGGCGTGAAGCTTCCTTTCTTGCGTCTGCTAGCGTTAGGCCGTCTGAGTATTTGCCTAGCGACACTGACTGAGTCTTGCCGTTTCGCTTGTAGACGAACGAGAAGCTAATAGCCCGCTTCCCGATGACGGCTTGAAGGCCCGGCGTAGCGTCGTCGCCATGCCGCCCAATTGGAAGTTTCTTTATTCGAGATTCGGAGAGCGTGGCCATCGGGAGAACCTAGGTTATTAATTGATAACTTTTGGACCACATTTTAATTTGAAATCGGCATAAAACAAGGGAAATTTCCTACCACTAGTCCCAATCTGGAAACTCTTAATCACTAGGTCGTAGGTTCGAATCCTACACGGCCCACCAAACTATCCCATCTATATCAATGAGTTAACCGACGAAGAGAGCGTTGGCTTTTCTAGTCATCTTCGAAGCCGATGGCAGGATGCAGGAAAGGGCTGGCTGTCGCCTCGGTCTCGATCTGGACATAAATTGAGGTTGGTTTGCCAACGAAGCCCGCCCGGCGATAGAGACTTTGGTGAGAAAGTATGCGCATAGATAGGGGGAAATGAGGAAGGGGTTTTTAGGAATGACGGATTTTTTGAAAATAGTTGCGTGTGCGCTGGCTTTGATTTTGGCGCCAGTCGCGGGTGCGCAGGGGGATGCGTTCGCAGACGAGGTGGGTGTGGCCTTTGATACGCTGGACGTCACAGTGGTAACAGAAGAATACATAGAGGACATACAGGAGGACGCCTCTGGCGATCTCGAAGAGGATCATGACGATCTAGAAGATGATCATGACCCTGTAGATGACGAGTGAGTTTCTGTCCCCTAAGACAAATGCTGTGGGCTTCCAAATCGCCCAGAAGCCCCGCAGTGTTAGCACATAATTTGCGTGTCCCCTTAAGGGTACTCAGTTCTGATTAGATGCGTCACGCAATTGTCTATATGCGTTGCTGCCAGCCAATGCCTCGTTCTCTTTCGCCAAATCGATTGCTCTTTTTCCATATGCGTCGCGGGCGTTCACATCAGCCCCGGCAGCAAGGAGGGCGGTGATGATGCCGGGTGCAGTGGCGTTGACGGCAGCAATCAACAACGGAGTGCCGTTGCTCCTGCCGCTCGTGTTCACATCGGCTCCGGCGGCAACAAGAGCGGTGAAGATCGCGGGTGTCTTGCCGAAAGCGGCAGCTGACCCTAACGGGGTAAGGTCAAATGGGCCTTTGGCGCTCAAATCGGCCCCAGCTGCAACAAGGGCGGTGATGATTCCAGGTGTTGTGTTTTCATTGGCAGCGATGTGCAGCGGGGTGTTTCCATCGCGATTGAGCGCGTTTACGTCGGCGCCGGCTGCTACGAGAGCGGCAATGACTCCAGGTGTTGAGTTTTCCTTGGCTGCATTGTGCAACGGGGCGTCACCGTTGCGATCGAGCGCGTTTACATTGGCGCCGGCGTTAACAAGAGTAGTGATGATCGCTGGTGCATTGTTGTTGGCGGCCGCGAAGTGTAGCGGGGTCCGGCCGGAATTGTCGGTGCTGTTCACGTCGCCTCCGCGGCCAATAACATAGGTGATCACCGCCGGTGTTGGGTTGTAGCTGGCAGCCTTGTCCAGCAATGACATCTCAAGGACGTCGCGCGAGTTTACTGAGAAGAAGCGTTCGCGTTTTATGTATGCGTCAATACATAGCTCTGTGTCCCAAAGGGTAGCAGATTTCCAGAGATCATGATTGCTACCGTATCGAGGACCGCAATGGGAAAGTTCAAAATCGCGATCGTATGCCAATGCGGCAATATGTTGTGACATGCTGGCGCCGAGTAAAACAAAGAGTACTAAGAGCGTTGTGCGAAAGTAAGTCTGTGCTGGGTTACTCATTGTTTCGTGTCCTTTGGTGTTTGTGAAGCGGTACTCAAAGAAATTTCCCTATTTTGCGGCGGAGGTCGACGTCCGTGCGGTTGTCCGTATAGGTATTATCTTCTGGAGCGCCTGAAGTTGAACAGGGCGCACCGACAGCAAACCTGAAGCCGACTGAGCGCCGCCACAGGAAGCGCTCGAATTGAACAACCCACCCTTAAAGTCTGAATGTTTTCAGACGTTACTTGCGCCAGATCGCCGCATATTCTTCATGGCTTCCATTCCAAAACCCACTGACATGGACCAACTCCATGCCTTGCGCGATATGTTGATTGAACTCTTGTTGGTATTCGCTAGAGGACATGCCGTGACGTGCCACCCAATTCCCAACGTTGACCTTTTCCCATATGGCGGCGTAGCGAACTCCTTCGGGTGTCCAATAGCCGTCAACATGAGTGAGGGTAAATCCATCAGCGACGGCTTGATCAAATGCTGCTTGATACTGCCAGGACTTCATCTCATGGCTTGTGAACCATGCCGGCCCCTCGTGTTGTGACCAAATTGCGGCGTAAAGAACTTCGCCGCCCGGTCCTGCATACCCTTCAACATCGGTCAGTCGATAGTTCTGACCCGTAAACTGGTCAAATGCCGCCTGGTACTGAGCTGATGTCAGGCCATGCCGTGCAACCCAATTGCCTGAGGTCGGACCCCATACTGCAGCAAACGTCCCGGAATTGGTTCCCAATCCAGCGGCGCTAATGTCTTTCGGCTTATAGCCTTCGCTCGTATATTGATCGAAAAATGATTGATAGGATCCTGCGTTCATGTCGTGACGGGCAACCCACCTTGATCCGTCGGCGCGGTTCCAAATCGCCGCATATCGCATCCCTTGTGATGTTGTATAGCCATCAACCTGGCTCAGTTGATATCCTTGCGAAACATATTGATTGAATGCGCTTTGATATTGAGCGGACGTCAAGCCATGTCGCGCGATGAAATCTGCGGCGTAGGCTGAGGGCAGCGTGAATGCCGAAAGCAAAAACCCTAAACCCAATATCTTTGACCAATGAAGTCCCATTATTTTCCCCAGTAAAAGTGTTCGACGATTCGTCGAAACGACTGAACAGCATGGTCACATTGTTGAATAAGTACAAAGGTCTATTTTTCCGTGGCAAGGCCGAGAGATGAGGCGGCATGTGGGAATCTCAAGAAATAGCGCACTGTGTCTCATTTTTCTCAGTCAAAGACACGGCAGGCTTGTGAAGCAAGGCCATCGAATGTTCTATGTACACATAAAGCATTATTGTCCGCTGCCGTGGAGGGCTGGGGTGTTGGTACGCTTGTCGCCGTGTTTTGAAAGAAGAAGAGCTTTGGGAATAACCAAATTTTTGAACAGATTTGCGTTTGCACTCGCATTGATTGCGGCGCCAGTTGCAGGTGGGCAAGGCGTAGCCGTCGCAGATGACACTCCCAATCAGAACCCACCCCATGAACCTCTACAGCCCGGTGGTTACTATGACCCGGAAGACGCCAGTGAAACCGTCTTCATGTTTACGCCTGAGGTTACTTTCGAAACAGAAGAAGATTTAGAAACCATGCTGAATGATGTCCCTGGCGATCTCGAAGAGGATCGTGACGATCTTGAAGACAATCCTAATGACCCAAAAGACGGCGAGTGAGCTGATGTCCCATAAGACAGTGGCCCTTTGATTTCGTATTTTCGAGTCTGGCTGTTTTGAGAACTTTGATGCGTTGGGAGATGTGGGGGTGTCCCCCTGAACGGTTTGCGCAATCCCGCAGTGATGATTAGGTTGCCACAGCTTTCACATCGCCTCAATGCTGAGTTCCATACCCGTCATGAACAAACAATCTGCGGAAAATGAAACGCGCACGCAGTCCCGTCGGGTTCTCTATGTGACCTTGATCGGCATGCTCGCAACCGGGTTTCCGTTCACCATCCTTACGGTGGCGCTCGGACAGATTGCCGATGAGTTTAACGTCACAGAGGCGTTGGCGACCTGGTCCGTTTCCGCGCCGATGCTCATTAGCGCCGTGTGTCTGCCGCTGCTTGGCAAGCTCGGAGACATGTATGGGCACCGGAGGCTGTTTATCTTCGGCATTGCGGGATCGACGGTTTTCGCGGCGCTTTGCTTCTTTGCCTGGGACATCTGGTCACTGATTGCGTTTCGTGTGATCTCCATGTTGCTGGCGGGGGCGACGACACCCTCAGCCATGGCGTTGCTCTTTCATGTGTTTACTGACGATGAGCGGACACGTGTCATTGGCTGGTGGTCCATGGGGGGACCGGGCTCTGCCGCGCTTGGGCTTATTCTAGGTGGCCCGTTGGTTGATTTCTTCGGCTGGCGGTCTGTTTTCATGTTTCAGATTGTCTCTGGCGTTATCGCCTGGGTCATTGCTGTCAGAGCCCTACCAGAGACAGAAGCGCGGCCAGCGGCATTCGATCATCTGGGGAACTTTGCTCTTATCGTCTCTCTGCTGTTTCTGCTCTTTTCGGTTGGCTCTATCTCAGAAGAGGGGGTTGCAAGCTGGATGAAGTGGAGCGCACTTGTTTTCGGTGGTGTCGGACTCCTCGCATTCTTCAGGTTCGAACGGCAAGTGGCGCATCCCATTGTCCCGCCGATGCTTCTTAAGGCGCGGAACTTTAATGCGCCAGTCGCAACATCGTTTCTTCTGCAGGGGTCGTATCTCGGTGGTCTTGTGGCCACGCCTTTGGTGTTGATCGGACATTTTGGATATAGCGTGTCTGTTGCAGCAGCCATGATGCTGGTCCGCACGGCGAGCCTCACGATTGCGACGCCCATGGGGGGTGCTCTCTCGGCGCGCTATGGCGAACGCTTTGGTGCTCTTGCGGGGACCGCCCTGCAGTCAATTGGCTTGCTGCTGGTAGGGCTTGGTGTTTATCTCTTCAGCGTGCCCGTCCTGGTTGTTGGGCTTGTTCTGCAGGGTGTCGGACACGGGTTTGCTCAGCCACCACTCACTTCAGTGATCGCAACAGCGGTGCCGCCGTCGATGTTTGGAACGGCGTCTGGTGTCAGTCGGTTGGCCAGTCAGATCGGATCGTCGCTTGGCCTCAGTCTGTTCGGCGCGCTGCTGTCGGTCCCTGCAGAAGATCTGGGTCTGCCGATGATTTTTGTCATCGGCATGGTGATTTCATTTCTGGGTCTGGTGCCGGCCATGTTTATTCAATCAAGTAAAAAGAGGCATAGCTGACTATGCCTCTTTGTAACGATTAAATATTGATCTCTGGGCTCTGTCAGGCTGCTACGGCTGCCGGGTCCAGTTCATATTCTGAGAAAATCTCTAGAGCGCGTTTGTAGAGCACAGGCTCTTTGATGCCTAGGCGCGCACGGGCATCGGCGATTGGCTCCCGCAGCAATGCATCGATGTCTTGGTCGACAATACGTGCAGCTGCTTTGCCATTCCGGCGACCTTCCGCAATCACTGCTTTGATGTTTGCGTTGCGGGGTGCTTCCTTGGCGATCGTTCTTCCACCCATAAAAGCGATGAAGCTGATGCCCAATCCGCCGTGCTGGCTGTGTGTGTAGCCAAGGAGAGCTGCTTCGCCCAGCGCATCTCGGCCATAGCCGGTGAGCACATGATAGAGATCATGGGTGTCGCGGCCGCGGTTCATGTACCAAGTAAGGTCATCATCGAACTGTTGGCGGTGTGCGTTGTTCGTTTCGCTTTCAGCCACCAGGCCTGCTGCGCTCAGCCCTTCGCTTTCCATGAAGTTGACATAGGCGCGGCCAACTGTGCCTTCCGGCAGCTGTTTTAGGGGCGCATGATTGTCGAGCATGGTGGGAAGATCGGCGCGCTTGGCGAGCAGGGCGGGTCCGTTTTCCGAATTCATGAACCGCTCAAAGTCGGTAACTTTCACGTTGCCGTTCAGCGCTTCAATAATGTGGAAGACCTGTGCTGTGTCTTCCTTGTCCGCGATCAGCTTTTGCATGTGCCCCCAGGCTTTCAGCGGCTTGATACGCGAGCGCTGGCGGGCAGGGTCAATGTACGGGGTAGGACTTGTCATAATGTGCTCCTCATCGCATTCTGTAATGACAAACTGTCACTTTTATAGATGTTACTTACATCTATGTCAATACAACAGATGGGCATTACTGACATTTATGTCAATATCCGTGTATTGAAAAGAGCGACAAAAATGAGAATGGCACTTAAACGCTAAAGAAAGTGCCAAAAAATAGCGTTGAAAAGTGTCTAGAGGGAGGAAGGTCAATGTCAGATCGGGATTTGTCGGGGCGCAAAGTAGATGCGGTGGTCGTAGGGGCGGGTTTCGGTGGCATGTATATGACCCATTTGCTCGTGCAACAGGGACTGTCTGTTCAGGGGTTTGAACGTGGCGATGATGTTGGCGGTACGTGGTACTGGAACCGCTATCCCGGATGCCGCTGCGATGTTGAGAGCATGGAGTATTCCTACAAATTCTCTGATGAATTGCAGCAGGAGTGGGAATGGAGTGAGCGCTATTCTCCGCAACCGGAGATCCTTGCCTATGCCAACCATGTAGCGGACCGTTTTGATCTCAGGCGTCACTTTGCCTTTCAGGCGAGCGTCATTTCAGCGACATATGATGAGGTCGATAAAGTTTGGACGGTTGACACGAATACGGGCACGCAAGTTCATGCGCGCTACCTCATCATGGCAACCGGGTGCCTATCTGCAGCCAACATTCCAGATTTTCAAGGATTGACCGACTTTTCCGGGCAGACCTATCACACTGGCGCATGGCCGAAAGAAGGGGTGGATTTCACTGGCCAGCGCGTCGCGGTGATCGGCACCGGCTCATCGGGCATACAGTCTATCCCCTTCATTGCAGAGCAGGCTGAGCATCTTACTGTTTTCCAACGGACACCAAATTTCAGCGTTCCGGCACGCAACAAGCCGCTTGATCCGAAACTTGCTGCTTCTATCAAAGCAGACTATGGGCGGTTCCGCGCGGACGCGTACCAACAGCCCGCCGCGTTTGGTGCCCATTTCCCGCGTCGTGAGGACTCTGTCCTTGGTGCATCGCCTGAAGAGCGGGATGCACGGTTTGAAGAATATTGGGGGCATGGGGGCTTCATGTTCTTGTCAGCTTTCGGCGACATCGGTGCGAGTCCGGAGACAAACAAATTTGCTGCCGACTTTGTCAGAAAAAAGATCCGCGAGATTGTAAAGGACCCCAAGATCGCCGATATCCTATGCCCCGACAGTATCATTGGTTGTAAGCGCCTGGTTGCTGATAGCGGATATTTTGAAACATATAACCGACCCAATGTAGAGCTGGTTGACGTGAGTTCTTCACCAATAGAGCGCTTCACCGACGCTGGACTTAACGCCAACGGGACGGAATTTGAGTTTGACGCAGTGGTCTTTGCCACCGGCTTTGATGCGATGACCGGCGCGCTTCTTCAAATCGAGATAGAAGGTAGAGATGGTTTGTCGCTTAAAGATAAGTGGTCCGCTGGCCCTCGCACCTTTCTGGGGCTTGCTTCCGCAGGGTTCCCAAACCTGTTCATGATGACAGGTCCGGGAAGTCCGTCGGTGCTTGCCAATATGGTGACCGGTATTGAGCAGCATGCTGAATATATTGCTGACGCCATCAGCTGGGCTGATGAGCGTGGTGTTTCAAGCTTGGAAGCAGAACTTGATGCAGAGAACAAATGGGTTGAGGTGGTAAATATGCGCTCGGAAGCGACGCTTTATCCCCAGTGTAACTCCTGGTATCTCGGTGCGAATGTACCCGGCAAACCCCGTGTGTTTATGCCTTTTATCGGTTTTCCGGATTATGTCGCAATGGCCGACAAGGTTGCGGCTCAAGGATATGAAGGGTTCAGCAAAACATAGCCTCGGGTGAGAGGCTGGATGGATCACTCATACTCACGGGCTTGTGCACAGCGGTTATTGGTGAAAAGCGGATAGGGAGCCTAGATACCCAACTAACTACTTGGAGAGGTATCCTTATGACCCGCTACATAAATGAAACGGCAAGTCGGTTATATCGTGCGGTAGGCCTTTTTGTTATCGCCTTCGCTGTAATTATCGTTGGGACCAATAGTTTCGCTGCATCTGATGCCAGCGAACACATTCCTGTATTTACTGAAAATGGTGTTGCCATCCGCGGTACCGATGCTGTTGCCTACTTCACCCAGGCCAAACCGGTGCAGGGCAAAGCGGAATTTTCAGTGCAGTATGAGGGGGCGACGTGGCATTTCTCATCAGCTGAGAACCGCGAAACGTTTCTTAGCGATCCCGGGAAATACGCACCTGCCTATGGCGGGTACTGTGCTTATGCGCTTTCTCTAGGTACCTATAAAGTCGAGACCGACCCCAATGCCTGGAGCATTGTGGACGGGCGCCTCTATCTCAACAAAACCCCTGTCGTTCGGTCCATCTGGGAAACAGATATTCCCGGCAATATCGCAAAATCTGAAGAAAACTGGACGACCCTCATCGCTGAGTAAGTCATCGCCTTTCCAATCGGCGATATAGGCCGCGAGCTGAGTTTTTCAGGTCGCGGCTTTGTTTTGGATTATTAAAGAACGAACGATCTTGAAATTGGTGATGGAAAACCCACTTATCAGATTGAATGATCTAGAAAGGTGGGTAAGCTATGACGAGTGACGTTATCTCCCGATTGGGCCGGGCAAAACTGTGGATCGAACAATTGGACAGGGTTATGCATGAACGGCCCGAAGAAGTGCTGGCCGCGAATATCGTACGGCAGCAGGCAGAAATAGATGCTTTAGGAGACCGCATCTCACAACTCGAGACGCATCTCAAAAGCAGAGAGTGATGAGCTTGCTAATTGGACGATCGAAAGTGAGAAATCTTGGCGCGCAAAAGAGAGTTTGACCCTGACGAGGTGGTAGAGAAAGCCATGCTTCTGTTCTGGGAGAAAGGATACTCCGAAACTTCCGTGAGGGATCTCGTCGACGCTACGGGTGTTGCCCATGCTGGTCTCTATGCGGCTTTCGAAGACAAAGAGGGTCTCTATACGGCGACCCTCGCCAGGTATCAGAAACTTGTCTCGGAGGTGCTCTATGCCAAGCTGTCTGCCCCAGATGCGGGATTGGATGCCATAAGAGAGTTTTTCGGGTTTGTTCAAACAGCTTCGAAGAGTGCACCGTTTAAGAATGGATGCATGATGGCCAACACATCTGTTGAATTTGGCGACGGCAACGAACAGATCAGAAAACTCGTACTTGAAAATCTTAAGAAGCTTACAGGCGCCTTCCGAAACGCGCTTGAAAATGCCCAATCAGCTGGGGACCTGCCCATTGACCGTGATGTCAATCACCTCGCTGCGGGCCTTGCTGCAAGCTTTCAGGGTCTGTCGATTCTCGCCCGTGCCCGAGCCCCTCAAAAAATAATCACCGGGGCGGTGCAAGCTGCACTTGCTCAATTGGACTAATAGCACTTGCGCGCAGATTTAGGATGCCCAATTAAAGAACGTTCGTTCTTAAAAGGAAATTTCAAATGAATGAAGCGGCAATACGACAGCAAGAAAACCTGCAAACGCAAATCGCCGATGCACTGCGCGCAGAGGGAAAATCACTAGACGCCTTGGTGTTGGAAGACTTAGCGGGCGTAGATGAGGTCCATATAGGCGGCCTGGAAACCATTCGGCCAATTGTAGCGTCGCTTGGTGTTGGCGCTGGGGATGTGACTCTTGATCTGGGCTCCGGATTGGGAGGTCCAGCCCGATTTGTGGCGAGGGAAACAGGCAGCAGGGTGGTGGGGGTTGATCTTAGTGCCGATACCACCCTGGCAGGTAACCAGCTGTCTGGCTGGGTCGGCTTTGACGAGAAGGTTCAACTGGAGGTGGCGGATGTATGTCAGGTTCCTCATGAAGCCGAGAGCTTCGATGCGGTCCTTTCTGTTCATGTGCACATGTTTCTTGAAGCACCGGAGAAAATGTTTAGAGAAGCCTTCCGGCTTCTGAAGCCAGGTGGGCGCTTTGTTGTGCTGGACCCAATCAGAATTGGGGATGGGAGCCTCCATTATCCGCTGCCCTGGTCGGCGGATCCTGCTGCTGACAATATTCTTCGTGAAACTGAATTGGAGACACTTGCAGCTGCAGCAGGATTTCGATCGCACACGCGAAGTGACCTCAGCGCGTTAGCGATTGATTGGTTTGGTGCAACGTTCAGTCGCATATCCGAGATGGGTGGGCCTCCTCCATTGGGCCTTCATCTGGTCATGGGGCCTGACTTTCCGACCTTTGCATTGAATGCATTCCAAAACTTGCAGGAAGAGAAGATAGCGCTTCTGCACCTGGTGTTTGAGAAGCCGTGATGGATCACCTGCGCTGTAAACGATGAAGGGAAAAACCATGACACCCAAAATTCTTGTCACATCTGCTGCCGGAAAAACAGGAATGTCTACCGCTCTCCAACTGCTCGAAAAAGACTATCCCGTGCGGGCATTGGTGCGCGGAAAAGACGCGAGATCGAGGCTTTTGCACAAGGCTGGTGCAGAGGTTGTTGTCGGTGACTTGCATGACATTGACAGTCTGCGAGAGGCGTTCTCTGGATGTCAGCGAGCGTATTGGTGTGCGCCGGTTGAGGCACACCCGCTTCATAAGATGTCTCTTTTTGCAATCGCCGCAGCTGAAGCAAAGGTGGAGCATATCGTCCATTTGAGCCAATGGCTTTCTGCTTCTTCGCACCCCTCCGTCGCAACGCGAGAAGTGTGGATGATGGACAAGATTTTAGACTGGATCCCAGGTGCGACAATCACAATCAACAATACCGGGTGGTTTGCTGACAATTATGCGCTGGTTATGCTGCCGATGGCGCAACTTGGTATGATGCCCATGCCGCTTGGTGATGGGCGAAATGCTCCGCCGTCCAATGAAGATATTGCCGCTGTGAATGTGGGAGCGCTTATCAGCCCAGAAGATCATGCCGGTCAAACCTACCGTCCGACCGGACCCGCGCTGCTGACACCCCAGGAAATTGCTGATGCCTTTGGTCGTGCTTTGGGGCGGACAGTTCGTTATGACAACGCATCAATGAAGATGTTCCTCAAGGCGCTTGCCGCGCAGAAACGACCTGAGTTTGCTCAGTCGCAGCTCGCTCACTATGTCGTCGATTATCAGCAGGATGCGTTTGCGCGCGGTGCTCCGACAGATGTTGTAGAAAGAGTAGGCGGACGGCAGCCGCAAACAATAGACGAGATTGCACGCCACTATGTGCAGACAGACCCCGATGCCCGGCAGACATTGATCAACAAGGTGCGTGCATTGTCGCTGCTTTCCAAGATTTTTGTGGCGACGCCTCTGGACAGAGAGAAATTCGCGCAGTCGAGAGAGTTTCCAATGTCGCGCACTCCGACCTATGCAGCGAAAGATGATGTCTGGCTGGAGACGCACCAGGAGAATGGTGAGAGAAACAGTGCCAATGTCACGGTGATTAATGCGGCTGAATAGGAGCTCACGGGCCACCCATATTGGTCAAATAGACAAAAAAAGACCGCAAGATGTGGGAGCATCTTGCGGTCACACGTGGTCGGTCTCAGAAATCCGGGACTACTTCTTCGCTCCGACCTGTTTCAAGAACGTATCGACATAGCCAGTCATTTTTTCTGACTGTTCGCTGAGTTCATTTGATGCTTGTCGCACCTGGTCCGCGACGCTGCTTGTTTCTTGCGCTGCTTGCATGACGCCCTGGATGTTCTGATTGACTTCCTTGGTTGAGGCGCCTTGTTCTTCGACAGCTGCAGCGACGGACTCTGTGATCTCGCCCATTTTTTCAATGGTTGCCGTTACGGACTGAATTGAATCTACTGATTCACCCATGCTGTTTTGAATTTCACTGATTTGCGTTGAGATATCTTCCGTGGCTTTGGCGGTTTGATTGGCCAATGCCTTTACTTCAGATGCAACAACTGCGAAGCCTTTGCCGGCCTCTCCGGCACGGGCAGCTTCGATGGTTGCATTCAATGCCAGCAGATTAGTCTGGCTTGCAATGTCCTGAATGAGTGTCACGACTTGGCCGATCTTCTGGGCGCTTTCGGACAGTTCATTTATGGACGCGTTTGATCGTTTCGCCTCTGATACAGCATCGCGCGCGATGTCTGAAGACTGATGCACCTGGCGGGAAATTTCGGTGACCGTGGCCTCCAACTGTTCTGTTGCTGCGGCGACAGAGGATGATTGTGCTGTAGTTTCTTCTGTCGCACTCGACATTGTCGCGGCGCTTGCATCCAACTCTGTAGACGCTGACGCAACGAGATTTGTTGCCTCAGCTACGCTGTTCGCCATTTGGATCTGGTCGCTGATCACGTTCCATGTCAGCAGTGGCGAAAGATAGTTGCCGTTTGCGTCATCAAGGCGTGACACTCTAAGCGAAAGTGTTTCATCGCCTAGTTTGATGTTCGATTCCCACGGCAGGTTGTTTGGATCTGCCAGCAGCGCACGTTGATGGGCTGGGTTTTTGTGGAAGATGTCGATCGACTGACCCATCAACTCGGATAGAGGGCAGGGGAGGAGGTGCTCAACTTTGCCTAGTTCTTCGCGAGTATTGGCATTGAAATAGTCAATACGGAAATCGTCATGCATGTCGCATGTCATGACAGCGACCGGAAGCGAATCGACAATCGACTTGAAAGTCTCTGTATTTGCTTTCGACCTGCCGAGCGACGGCGGTCTGATTGCTTGAATGTTCATTTTCCCCGAACCCCATTTTTTTGACCCTTATGCCTTGACGTCCTCACCAATCGATCTATTTCAAGGCGTTTTGCTATAATCCAAGGCACTAGTTAACGTTGGGTGAATAAAAGCAAATAGATGCGTACGAATATTTGATAAAATTGGATTTTTATCTATTTGTACTTCCTTAGTATTAGTCTTTTCCTTTTGGGTACTGGTACTTTGACGAATTTTCTTAAGTATATATTCCAGTCATCGGGCGCTTGCAGGTGGTTTTTGCGTATATTGACACCGCGTTTTACTTTCGGTGATGCCGGATTATTGTGCATCATTTGAACGGTAATTGGTTTTATTGGCGTGTCGTCTGTTTGCGCTAAGATGTGACAGGATTTTGTCCCGTTGGTGTGAGGTTGGTCGGTGAGCGAAGATGAAACTATTGCTGCGCTAGGAGCGCGGCTTCGCGAGGTGCGAAGTGCCATGGGGCTCAACGCTTCCAAGATGGCTGCCTTGTGGAAGCTCGAGCGCAAGACCTGGGAGCGTTACGAGCATGGTGAGGGTGTGCCCAAAGCCACTGTTCTAATGGATCTCGTGAAGCGGGGTGTAAACGCGGCGTGGTTGCTTACCGGCGAGGGAACGCTTGCAGGTGCTGGTGCGAGCGTGACCGCCGGAGATCCGGCGGCCACCCGCGTTGCGATTTACAATGTTGCATACCTGCTTGCGCAGGAGAGCCCGCGGATCAATCTCGACCCTGAAGACTTTGCTCTGACCTTTCAGGACCTGTTTGATCAACTGCAACAACAAGAGGAGGAGCAGACGGACGAGCAGGTGGCGTCACTTGCTGTCCAGCGCCTTCTTCGCGAAGCCGGCGGTTGATCGTCACATACAATTCTGCCGGGTCGTCGGGCGTCAGATAGCCAACTTCGGGGATGGCAACACCGGCTATGTTGCGGTTTCTGTGCAGCGTTTCGATGAAACCGCCAGCCTTATAAAGATGCCGCACCTTGTTTTCCTCAAATGCCCAAAGGCAGGCCGGCCAGAGGTCCCGCTTTAGGAGGAAGCGAATCATAAGATCCAGAAGCGGAACCCCAATTGCATGACCCCGATACTCTTTTCGGAAATAGGCTGCATGCAGCTCGCCTCGAGCTTCGGGGATACCAGGGTCGTCATTTCTTTTGCAGCTGCAGAAACCCACCATGGTCTTGTCGTTCCAAACAGTCAGGATTAACTGATCTGGGTCAGGATTGGTCAATGTCTCCAGCCATTCTTCATACCGATAGGCATAAGACCTATTTGCGTGGACCTCATTGGGCATAAAGGTGTATGTGTCTTTCCAGCTATCCACGTGGAGGCGAGTAATCGCCGCTACGTCATCCAAGGTGGCTGGGCGGATGTCAAAGCTCATTTTGGTATACTCCTTGAACATTGCGCGGGATGCGCAAATGGGGGAGTATGGTAGAATGAAACGGTTGGTTCTGGAGGGACGATGCTAGACGCGGGCATGCAAGCGCGTGGCAAGGCCCACATGGAGCGGGTTCTGGGGAACAAAAATCGATACCCCAGTACGCGGGTTGTGGCAGCTGGGGTAGCTCTACTGACTATGTCAGTGGCGGCGACCTATCTTCTGTGGCCAGAAACTCCGGGTGATGAACAACTCGGTCGACTGACAGTTATGTCGTCTTGTGAGGAGAGGACGCCAGGCCAAGCCTGGTTGGAGGCACGGTCGGCGGCTGGTGCAGACGGAGCAAATCTGTCTGCCAGTCAGCGACGTGCAGCAATGGATTATTTATTGGGTGGCGAGCACGCCGTCGGGTGTGACGGCGTGGGAAGTGTAGACAATAACGGGGAACCGCTCGCTCTTCCTGAACGCAACTAATGCTTTAAAATTGGGGCGTTCATACTCGAACGTTCCGGTGTTCTGCTCTGCCGCTAAAATTGTCTCTATGACTTCCGGTGCGATAGGCGCGTTTGGCGGGGAGGAGGTAATAACTTCCCCTCTGTTTGTCAGCAACGCGCCACCACATGACCCCCCACACCAATTTAGCGGTTCTCTCATCTTTCTCGGATCAACAATTGCTGTGAGAACAGCCGACATAGCCGGCTTCTGAGAAGAGACCGGAACAAACGGAACACCGCTTGTCTGTCCGATTACTGCTTTCCCAAATACAAGGCCTGACTGATTGAGCGCATTTTGAACGTAGTCTCGCTCACCCAGATTGATGTTGGGGGCCGGATAGCTAAATGCGTCATGCATCAATGACCCATCGGTATTGATCAAAAGGATGGAGCGGACACCATCAAGGCGCTCCGTCGTTGCTTTCATTTCTGCGTGGATCAAAAAATCTGGTGGATGGGCTTCGCTAACAAAGGTCGTGAGGTAGTCAAATGCGAAAGAGATTGCTGTGGCTAACGACTCCGTTTCACCAAGAGCGCTTTCTGCAGCTTCAATGGTTTGCTGCTCGATTTGCGCTTGGTCTGGGACTGCCTGATACACCGTATCTGCATATGATGTGGCGGGTGCCACCATCAGCGTGAGAGCAGTAACCACAGACAGATTAAATTTGAAACGCGGCATCTCATCACCATCGGCTTGAACTAGCTCAAAGCTAGCCATCTCTGTAATATCGCCGTTTCATCTTAGGGTTTTTGACGGCGAACACAATAGCGGGATAGCCAGCCGACTCAGCCTTCCTCACTTAGAGTAAATTAGGTCGGTCTGCCGCCAACCACAAGAACAATCCTTTATCACTTAGGGCTTGTACCAAATGGGGGAAGAGTATGCTCGTTCCTGAATGGTTGCGGGTCCCTCAAATGGTGTGGCAATGCCCAGTGCCGTAGCGTCAAGCTGTGAGTGGCGGATTGTGGGGATCTGCAGTACCCGGACGTAATAGAACGCCTTCTGGGTCGGGTCGAAGGTGGGGTCCGTCCAAAGAGAGGAAAGTTCAGGGGCGCCGATATCATTTGTGTAGGCGCCAGTTGATGTGTCGACGGTATTGCCGACTGCCGGGATGTTGCCGTTTGCATCCGGCGTTCGTCCGTCTGACCAGACAACATCAAACACTTTCTCCTGTGCTTTGCCGCTGGCATCGAGCCATCCCTTTACTACCTGAACGCGGTCCAGGTTCGCGCCGTCCGGATCTTTGACAGCCCGAATGAGCAGTTGGACAGGATCCCCCGTTGTCCCTGTCCTTGAGAGATCGCCACCCATTGGGACGCCGCTGGAATATCCAATATCTGCAATGTCATCAGCATCTTCAGCGCCGTCGGCGAAACCCCATCCGCCAAAGACGCGCAGTGCGATGCGTGAGCCGGTGGTAGCGTAGACCTCTTTCCGGGTGAACGCTTCAAAGATCGACTCGCGGGTGTTTTCCTCTGCCCAAACAGCAGCGAGACCCGAGGCGGACATGTTCCACCCATTGAAATCCACGGTGCCTGATATGCCATCATCCTGGCGCTTGTTCTCTGGGACAGAGTCGAGACCAACTTTGCCCCAAAAGTTAGGCTCTTCGGCTGAGGCCACGCTGGTGTGGCTATCGGTAGAACCGATCATGCCAAACTGGAATGGATTGACCCCAATGCGTTCCTCAATTTCCAGGCCCCGCATCAAAGCAGTCCGTGCGTAGTCGCCGATGGCTGGGGTATAGCTTGTGCCCTGCGGCGTCGCCTGGAGATAGAACTCGAACTGTTCGAAATCAGCAAATTCATCGTCTGGCGAGAGTGCAGGGTGGGTTTCGCTATCGCCTTTAAACTGTGTGACTTCCGCAACCGGTTCCCACTCCATGCGGGTACGAGCATAGTCCGCGGTAATGTCTTCGCCCCGGACGGTCCGATCCGCGAACATGTAGCCTTTGGACAGATTGGAGTTATGCGGGATGGAGAGGAAGCGAGCACCAGTCGCCTCCGTTAAGGCATCGAGTCCTGCCCAAAGGTCTTCCGGATAGGGATTTTCGTCAGACCCGACCGGATCGATTGTTGCCGCCTGTTTGCCGTCCAATGTCGACATGACAACGCGGTGGAGGTTCACACCATTGGCTGTTTGTGTCCACTCCCAACCAATAAGGGGAGTGAAGACGCCCGGTTCATAATGAGATTCAGCAGCGGTTACTGACTTTTCCCACATGCTGGCGGACATTGCCTGAATGGTTTCCAGAGGGATGAGTTGCGTCAGCGCATTGACCAAACCAACACGCGGTCCGACCGAAAGAGGGTCAACCGTTTCGCCGGGTGCTACCAGCGGTTGGGACATCCGGGCACGGAAGTTGGCTGTGCCCTCTGCCGGGTCGGCAATACTCCCTCTGAAACGTTCAAGGAAGAAAGCTGAGGTCCAGCGTTGCCAGAACCAGGAGCCGGAGAGGTCAGGGTCTTCTTGGTAGATCTGGCCGAGGACGCCCAGCCCTTCTGCGTGGTCAGCAATCACCAGAAAATCGAGAGGGCGGTTGAGCTGCACACGGGTCCGGTTGAATGGATGAACGACGGGCTCACCTTTGGCCAGTCGATAGGCCGTGTCAGGATCGGCATCTCTATTGCCGGCCATGAAGGCATCGGTCGAATAGGACGTGTGAAGGTGGGTGTCGCCCCACAATAACTGCGTGTCTGCCGCCATTGTTGGTGTGCTCATCAGCACGGAGGTGCTGACGCTGAGTGCGAGTATGTTTTGAAGTGTTTTCACGACCATCTCCCCCATCTGTTCGTTCTGAATGGGTACCACGCCCGTCAATGGATTTAGGCTCTTTTTTGAAATGATTCCGCGATGTGGAATTTTGTGCGAAGGCTTGAGTGGCGAGGAATTATTCGCTTTTTCTTTCAAAACACCTTTTTGCGACTCGTTCTAAACACCATATGCTCGAAACAGCTTTGCTGCCGCAGGCGGCGCATTGGAAAACGGTAACAACAAAAATAGAGGCGGGCACCGACACATGTTGGAAATCAATCAGAACCAAAAAGAGTTTTGGAACGGACCTGGCGGAGAAGCCTGGGTCACCGGTCAGGAGACGCTCGACAGTGCGATGCGGCCGGTCACCGATGTGCTGCTGAAAGCTGCAGATGTGAAGTCAACCGACCGCGTGACCGACATTGGATGTGGCACCGGCGAAACAACACTTGAGATTGCAAGGCATGCGGCATCTGCCCTGGGGGTTGATGTTTCAGCGCCGATGCTTGCCCTTGCTAAAGAACGGGCCGAGCAGGCTGGATTGAGCAATGTCCAATTTGAGCAGAGAGATGTTCAAACTGAAGAGCTGCAGGCAGATGCGACGCTTGCCATGTCTCGATTTGGTGTCATGTTCTTTGAGGACTCTGTCGCCGCCTTCGCCAATATCCGCCGGCAGATGGTAAGCGATGGACGCCTTTGCTTTGCCTGCTGGAAAACGCCGCGCGAAAACACATGGGTGAGCCTGCCCATGTCGATCGTGCGTCAGCACGTTCAAGACGACACGCCGCCAGACCCCCACGCGCCGGGACCTTTCGCTTTTGCAGATGACACTCGCGTGCGCTCTATTCTTGAAGAGGCTGGCTGGAAAGATGTGGAGCTGAACCCTGTTGAGTTTGACATGGCCTGGGGAGAGTCGCCTGAGGCTGCGGCTCACGGTCTGATCGAACGAGGTCCGCTTCGTCGGATTTTTGTCGGGGATCCGTCCATTTCGGAAGAAACCAAGCAGGCGATTATCAAAGGGATCCAGGACGCCTTGCCGCCATCAGATGGCGGGATTTTCCTCAAAGGGGCCATCTGGATCGTCACAGCGAAAGCTGGCTAAGCGCGTTTCCCGAGTGGTGCCAACCTGTTAGCATGGGGTCCTGATCAGACAGAGGGGGACCCCATGGCAGGGCCAGGAGCTAAATACGACGTCATCGTTTGGGGAGCCTCTGGGTTCGTTGGCAAGCTTATATGTGAGTATCTGGTCTCTCATTATGGCAAGGATAAAAGCATTCGCTGGGCCATGGGCGGGCGCTCTCAATCGAAGCTTGAGGACGTCCGAGCTGGCTTGGGCGCGGGTGGGGCAGATATCCCTATCATTACCGGCGATGCGTCGGACGCGGAAGCTCTCGACGGCATTGTTCAGCAAACGAAGGTGGTCCTGACCACAGTCGGCCCCTATGCCAAATATGGGTCTGAGCTTGTGGCTGCTTGCGTCAAACATGGCGTGGGCTATGTGGATCTTGCTGGCGAAGCGCAGTGGATCCGGCGCATGATCGATGCGCATCAGGAAGAGGCGGAGAAGACAGGTGCGCGTATTGTTCCGTGTTGTGGGTTTGACTCTGTGCCGTCCGATCTCGGCGTTTTCTATCTCAACCAACAGGTGAAGAAGAAAACCAATGCGCCCTGCACGCGCGTCAAGATGCGGGTGAAGGCGATGAAGGGCGGCGCGAGCGGCGGGACCATAGCCAGCATGATCAACATGATGGAGGAGATGGGACGCGACAAACAGGTTCTCGAGGTGATGCGCGATCCCTATTCGCTAAACCCTGAAGGGTTGCGCGAAGGACCAAAGCAGCCGAGTGGGACACCGATTGAATATGACAAGGACGCACATACCTGGATTGCACCTTTTGTCATGGCAGGGATCAATACACGGGTGGTTCAGCGCACGAATGCGTTGCTCGACTATGCGTATGGCGAAGAGTTTCTTTATGACGAAGCGATGATGATGGGAGAAGGGCTGACTGGTCGCCTGTCGACCTATGGTCTCGCGGGTGGGCTAGGTGGCTTTGTCGCTGCGGCGGCCTTTGGACCGACACGCAATCTCATGAGCCGGTTTCTCCTACCCAAGCCCGGCGAAGGACCATCGAAAGAGCAGCGGGAGAATGGTTTCTACGACCTGGTTTTCATCGGCATGACAGAAGACGATCAGACCTTCGTCTCTCGCGTCACAGGGGACAAAGACCCGGGCTATGGGTCAACAGCTAAGATCATCAGTGAATGTGCGATTTGCCTTGCGAAAGACATTACGTCTGAGCAGACAGGCGGCGGTATCTGGACACCGGCCGCTGCCATGGGGGATCAACTGGTGGAGCGGCTGGAAAAGAATGCCGGGCTTACTTTCGACATGGAAGAGGTTGCCGATCAGTACTGAGCCGGTGGTTCAGTAAATCGTTTTCTTCATGTGCTCCGGATAACCTTCGTCATAGGCATTGCCGTCAAAAGGTTCGGCGGACATGGCTTCCGCCATTTGACCTGCTGTCGGTAAGGTCGATCGATCGACGATGGATTCCGGTGCCCACAGTTTTGATCGCGCTAAGGCCTTCTGGCATTGGAAATAGACACTCTCAATCTTGGTGACGATCACGGATTTCGGCTTCTTGCCCTGCATGGCAAAAGATGCGCACAGGTCAGGGTCTGAGTCGATTTCCGCTTTACCGTTGATGCGCAAGGTTTCGCCGACGCCCGGGATCATGAACAGAAGTGAAATGCGTGGGTCCCGCACGATGTTTTTAAGCGTATCCAGGCGGTTGTTGCCCCGGCGATCCGGCATCATGACGGTGTATTTGTCATGCACACGAACAAAACCGGGTGGGTCGCCTCTGGGGGAGCAGTCCAGACCTTCCGGGCCGGAAGTGGCGACCACGACAAATGGGGCCGCATCTACGAAAGCCCGATAGTGATCAGTGAGGTGATCCTGTTCCTTTGTTAAGGAGCGGGGAACAGCGGGACCGTAAAGCTCTTCCAATTCTTCGATAGAGGTGATCTGGCTCGTCTTGCTCATCGGGTCCTCCTTAATTGGCGCACCCAACATGTATCACGAGTGCTGGCACTCAGGCGATAGGGACGAGATGGTTGTCCCATTGCGTTTGCGCAAATTCCGTCGCTGTTCCAATGGTATCCAAACTTGCCTGGAATGCGATTGCACCTGCGGTGAGGGCAAACTGTCCAGGGGTTGCGAGCGCTGCAATACCGCACACATCGCGCTCTCTATGGGCTCCTAGATAGGCTCCATCGGCTGAAGACCAGAAAGAGACTAGATTTCCGCGCGGACATGTCAGCGCGATAATGTTCCCGCTTACATCATAGGTCACGCTGCCCGCATAGTTGCGCATGGCCTTTGCTACTTCAGATGGCGTATCTGCGAGCGTGAGGTTGGTGCCATCGAAGAGAGCCAATAGGGGGACTCTATTTCTCTTTGGCCCCTCATATTGCAGCGCTGCTGCAATGCCCGTTGGCCCGGCTGCCAGATGGCGGATCGAAAGTTGGTGGTGTTCAGAACCGAGCGTATGGCGCGAGGTCAGCGCACCGGTAGCGGTGTCCACGAGTGTGAGCGAGGGGGCCATGGTCTCCAGGTTGAGCTTTGATCGGCCGGTGTCCGGATGGGTGCGGATGCCACCATTGGCGATGGCGAGTGATATGCCGTCATTTGTCAGCAGGATTTCATGCGGGCCTATGCCGCCGCTTGGAAAATGCCCAAGGAGTTCAAAGCTTTTATTGGCATCGCGCACACCAATGAGCCCGTCACCAGTCTCATAGTGGTTTTCACTGGTGTAAAACAGAGAGCCGTCAGCCGAGAAACACCCGTGGCCATAAAAGTGATGACCCGGACTCGCGGTCAGGTGGTGTGCAACAGCGCCAGATTTAAGATCAACGATCACAGCAAAGCGATCGGGTCTGCGGGCCATGATGACCACACTCTGTCCGCTCGGCGAGGGGACGATGTCGTGTCCTCGCCCCGGCAGTCGCACATCCAGATGCACGTGGCCGGTCTCGTCAAAGAGTGTAGCGAAGTGGCTCTCACCTACCTGGCGGCACCCCATCCAACGTGCAGTTGCTGTGCTGGCGATCGCTGGGAGGGGACCTGCGGCGAGTGCTGCCACAGCAGACCTTTGCAGAATTTGTCTGCGCGAGAGGTCCACTAGTCACCGTCCGTCGCGTTGAAGCCGGGAATAAGTCCCAGGTCTTGCGCCAATTGTTCTCTCACGAGAGATTGAAGGCTGCGGAGTTTTGTCAGCAAGCTCTCCAGGTCGCTCCGGGCATCTGGGTCTTCCACCAGTGCTGACAGGGGGCGGTCAAAGGCGGCAATGTCGTTCAGGATGTCGCCGACCAGATCTTGCGTTGCCGTTGCTGTCGTGTCTTTTCCAATGCTTGTGAGCAGATCGCCAAACCCATCTTCTACCTCAAGAAATTGTTGAACGCTTTCAAGGTTGAGCTGGATGTTTCGGAGGGACCTCTGGCTCCGCCAGTTTTCTGTACGTTTTGGGCGGGCGCCAGTGATGGTGAGGCCCATGGGGCGGTCAAGCTTCTGCAGTCGTACAACATCAATTGCTGCAGCGAGGCTGTTCAGGAACCGGCCGGCGGCTTCCGTCTCATCAAAGAAAGCGTCCGTGCCTGTTGCTGCATTCACGACCTGATCGCGATACCCATCCTCTTCTGTCCACATTTGAACAATTTCAGCGGATTGTTTTGCCTGGTTATCGGCAATGGCGAGCGCATAGCGGCAGGCGAAGCTGGCGGGTTGCGCTGTTAAATCAGGGTCGTTGAAAAGAACATATTCGAGCGCCTGCAAATCGCCGAGCGCGACACTCTTTTCGGCCAGTGCCCCTGATGGTAGGACGGTCTCATCCTGGTTGTTCAAGACCTGGCGCAGTTGCCGCTGTCCGGTGCCGCGTTTGTCTGGCCAGAATTGGAAGCGGGCAGGGCCCTTGTTTTCATAGATGGGGCCGAACTGGATGATCTGCGCCCGCTGCCATGCGTCCATCAAGCGATGGAAACCGGTTTCGACCTTCGCTCGCCCCTCGCTGCTTGGCGCAGCGCAATAGGCATCCAGGGTTTGCGATAGGTCGCTGCTTTGCTCAGAGAATTGTACATAGGCGGGCACAACAATCTTGTCTGTCAGCGCGGTTGTGAGCGCAGTGGTCTGCTCTGTGCTGATCGCGTCTGCAGATGCGGGCGAGACTAGGGCAGTGCTTAAAAGCAGGGTCGCTAACACGCTTTTGAGGGATAGCTTAAAGGCTTTCGAGAAAGGCAATGAGGGCTTCCCTGTCTGGTTTGTCCATGGTGCGGAACGCCTCCCGGGCGGCCATCGCTTCGCCACCATGCCACAAAATGGCTTCTGTGAGATTTCGGGCGCGCCCGTCATGAAGGAAAAATGTGTGGCCGTTGACCTTTTCGGTCATGCCAATGCCCCAGAGGGGGGCGGTTCGCCATTCTGTGCCGCTTGCTGTTCCTTCAGGGCGTCCGTCAGCGAGGCCCTCGCCCATGTCATGCAGCAGCAGATCTGTATAGGGCCATATGAGTTGGCCCCGAAGGGCGGGGTCCACGTCGTCGTCATTGCGGGTTGCGTGCTTTGGTGTGTGGCAGCTCGTGCAGTTCGCCTGATAGAACAGTTCCTTGCCGCGGAGGACTTGGGGGTCATCGATATTTCGTCGTGCAGGCACGGCCAGATGACGGGAGTAAAAGAAAATCTTGTTCATCACCTCGGCAGATGCTTCGAGGTCGCCGCCAGGACCGCCGACGCCCGCCGGTGCTGCCAGACAGGTGGGCTGATTGCCGGTGCAGTCACCCCCATGGGCGGGAAAAAGGGGGTTGGAGATCCCAATGTCGCCTGCCATGGCGTCGGATGACTGATCCTCAATGGTGGGATTGCCCAGCTTCCATCCAAAGCGGGCGAGCATCACGCGCTCCTGCGCGCGACTCCAGATATATTTGGGCTTGCCTGAAATGCCGTCGCCATCGGCATCGTCCGGGTCAGCACCAGAAAGGATATCTTCCTCGGCGATGGCTTCCAAAAGTCCGAGCCCGATCATGGGCGAGGCCACGCGGGGAGAGAAGAGGGCATCTTCGTGTAGGGGCCCGTAGCCGACATCGGAAAAGCTGTAATTTGGTTTTTGCAAGGTGACGGTCTCACCGTCTGCAAAACTCACTTCAACGGGTTCGTACTCGATCTCCATGCGGCCTTCGGCGGGATGGCCGGGAATAGCGATATCCTGCAATTGTCCGCCATAGGTGGGTTCTGGCACGACATTGATCAGATGGTCGGCAATGGCTTGTTTCTGTTCGTCGGTTTGGGCCGGGATCGACACGCGCAGAAACATGGAGACTGCATTGTCGTCAGCATTTGCAGGCGGATGGCCTCGTCCGTCTTTCAGGTGGCAGCGTTGGCAAGCACGGGCATTGTAGAGCGGACCGAGCCCGTCTGCGGAGGTTGTAGAGCTGGGGGCTGTGACCCAAAGCCGTTTGAAGAAACCATTGCCGACAAAGAAGTCACCGCGGGCTTCGAAGCTCATATTTTGAGAGGGCTGAGAGAAAGCTTCCCGATCAAAACGTCTGGTATTTGTCGCAAGGCCGCCAGGCAAGCTTTCGTGGGGCTCTGCCGAACTGAAGTCCGTCGTTGGGGCCAGGATGCTCGCACGTTCAGCTGCTGTCATCTCTGCGGCTGCAGGGGTGGCGAGGAGGAGCGCGCACGCGAGGCTCACTATGTTGAATTTGTTACTCACTCTGAGAATTATACGCAACTGAGCCTCAAGACAAAAATGTGGCCCGATGCCGCATGGAGGATTGGCATCGGGCCTCTTGGTCCCCGAAAGGGGAAACTTCACTGCGAGCGAAGCTTATTGGAAGACAGCTTCTGGATTGTCGAGGCTGTCTGACCCTTCGATGGCAATTTCATCGATTTCGATGGCTGCTACGATCCGCTCAATGGTGCGGGTCTGGGCAACAAGACCGTCGATGGCAGCTTGAACGATGGCGTTGCCCTCGTCATTGCCTTCGCCGATCATCTGGTCATAGGCCATCTCGCCACTGTCGGCTTTGTCTTTCATGGCGCGCATGGCGGCCTGTGTGGCTTCAAGCTTTGTGATCATTTCAGCATCCAAATCAGCTGAAACGCCACGAACGAGGTCAGAGAGGCTTGCGCCACTGACGACGGTTCCGTCTACACGTGTGTAGCTTCCGCGATACACATTCGAGATGCCCAGGGCATCGTAATAGTGGGAGTCATGTGTGTTGTCGGCGAAGCAGTCATGTTCCTCTTCGGGATCATGAAGCATGAGGCCAAGGCGCATGCGCTCACCAGCAAGTTCGCCATAGGACAGGCTGCCAAGGCCGGTCAGGATGATGCCGAGGCCTTCTTTGCCATCGCCAAGGGCAGCGCGGGCTGGGCCATTGTCACCCCAGGCGGCGACCATTTCTTCGAGGTCAGAAATCATGAGGTCTGTTGCTGCAACGAGATACGCAGCACGACGATCACAGTTTCCGCCTGTGCAGGCATCGCCTGATGCGTAATCGGATGCAGGGCGGTTGCCAGCGCCAGGGCCTGTGCCGTTCAAATCTTGACCCCAAAGCAGAAATTCAATGGCGTGGTAACCGGTCGCCACATTGGCTTCTACTTCGTCGATCTCATGCAGGCTTTGGAGCAGCTCAGGCGTAATGTTTGTGGCGTCAATTTCGCGGCCACCAATAGTGAGCTTTTCATTGGCAATGATGTTGGCGGCGTAGAATGCGTTTTCGTCGCTTTCTTCGCCGTAAGCGCCCGTGTCGACATAGTCGATCAGACCTTCGTCAAGCGGCCAGGCGTTTACTTTGCCTTCCCACTCATCAACGATCACGTTGCCAAAGCGATAGGCTTCTGTCTGCTGATAAGGTACCCGAGCTGCAACCCATGCTTCTTTGGCTGTGCCCAGCGTTTCGTCGGACGGCGCTTCAATAAGCGCCGCGATGGCGGATTTCAGAGTCTGAGCTGTTGTCAGCGAGTCTGTGTAGCCAGCCTCAGCGATGTCTGCATAGGTCGCCAAAATATCGGCGGGCTCTGCAGCGGACACCATCGACGCAGACGCCAAAAAGGCTCCAGCAGCAATGGTAAGGGAGAATTTCTTCATATCTCTTATCCTTGAAATTGAAACCGGAGGGGGTCGACTTAGTTTGTCGACACTTCCAGTTCGTAGGTGAAGAGTAGGCCTAGAATGTGTGTATCGACGCGACCTTCTTCCGCGAAGCGGTAGCCGAAGTCTGCCGTCAGGCCGTTTTCGAACGCATATCCGGTTGTCGCCTGGAAGAGATGATCTTCGATATCAGCTGCACCGGCTGTGTTGGGGTCTGTGTTGCGGCTTGTATAAGAGAGTGACACGTTCCAAGGGCCGTGAAGCAGTGCACCACCAACAGTCAGGTAATCTGTGTCGGCAACAGTTGCGCCGGCATTTTCGAGGATCACATATTCAACAAGTGGTTCAAATGCCAGATCGTCGCTGATGTCAAAGCTGCCGAATACGCCAGCGACCAGACCGAACTGGTCGTCGGTGTTGCCGCGGCCTTCAGCCTGATGGGAGACGCCTAGTGTGTACCCAAGACCGCCGAGGGCAGGAACACTTTCACTGTCCAGGCTTAGAGCGAACGAAGAGAAGTCTTCGGTGTTGCTGGGGCCGCCATCGCCAATGCGTGGCTGTCCACGGCTGTTGATGAAAGTCTGCGCCAGGAAGGATGTGTCAGCGAAGAAAGTTGATGCTGAAACAGTGTGCTCGCCTGATGCTTCATCACCGAATGTGTAGTCAGCACCAAAACCAATCCGTTCTGTGATCTCGTAGTCTTCCGCGAAGTCGACACCGTAGATGCCAGGCGCGCGGTCCCAGGCGATGCCGAAGACAGGATTGAATTTACCAGCGATGACCGTGAAGTTCTCACCTGCATATTGCAGGAACAGTTGCTCAATGAAGAGACCCTGATCTTCGAAGAAGCGATCATCCACTGGATCGTTCACATTTTCAAAAACGAGACCGGCTTCGATTGACCAATTCTCTGAAAACTGGATAGAAATCTCAGGTTCAATGACCGTGAATGTGTTGTGAAGCTCATTCGCCTGCACATCTGAGTCGAATGCATAATCGTGCTCGATCTCAAACGGGATCACTGCTTCGATGCGAGGGTAAGAGGTTTCGGCCAATGCTGCCGCCGGCAGGAGGATAAGGGCGGTGCCGCTCAGCGCGACTTTCTTCAGAAGGTCTCTCATAAAATCCCAACTCTTTGAGGCGGTCCCGAATGGGGCGCCAGGTACAAATCTGGGAGTAGGGGTAGGCGCGCCACCCTCTAGTTGCAATTGATTTTCAACAACGAGCGTGACTTCTTCTAAGAATGTGTCGCGATTGCAACATTTTGCTACGAATGATTGCGAGCGTAGCGGGTGAGGACCAAAGCAGCGGAAACCATGAGGAAAGCGGCGGCGAAATAAGGCGCGCCCGGCAGTTGAAGCGGCGCGTCTTCTGCAGTGAAAGTGCGAAAGAGTTGCGTCATGAGCAGGGGCGCGGCGATCATTGTCAGGCCCATAAGGCTCGAAAGGGCGCCCTGAAGTTCTCCTTGAGCGTTTGAGGGCACGCGTGCAGCCATCAGGCTTCGGATTGCGGGCATGGCGAGACCCATTAGCGCCATGGGGATCAGAGCGAGATAGGCCATCCAGGTTGTTGTCGCGAGCCCGAGGGCAGCGAACCCGACCGCGGCAACGGCCAAACCGATAAAGGCTGAGTTCACTTCACCGAATTGCGAGACGGTCCACCGAATGAGGACGGTTTGGCTGAAGATCACGGTGATGCCAACAAAACCTAAGGCAAAGCCGATCTCGCGCTCACTCCAGCCGAACTGGTGGATCGCGAAATAGGTGAAGACGGCGGGGTTTGCGTCATGGGCCAGCTGGAACAGGATGGTGGCGCCCGCTAGCCCGAGTAGGACAGGATAGGCTTTGAAGTGGGCCAAAGCGCCAATGGGGTTGGCACGCTTCCATTCAAAGGTTCGTTTGTCCTCGTCTTTTAGGGTTTCTGGCAAAACCAGGAAACCATAGGTGACATTGATGAAGGCGATGGCCGCGGCCGCGAAGAAGGGGATGCGCGGGCCGAGCTCACCAAGGAAGCCCCCGATCACCGGCCCAATGATGAAACCCAATCCCCAGGCGGCGCCCGTGAGACCGAAATTCTGCGCGCGTTTTTCCGCTGAGGAGATGTCTGTGATGTAGGCATTGGCGGTGGCAAAGGTTGCTCCGAACATTCCGGCGAAGATTCGTCCGAGGAACAGCCAGAAGAGGGAGGGGGCAAAGGCCATGATGATGTAGTCGATGCCAAGGGCGAGAAGCGACAGGAGAAGGATCGGTCGTCGGCCAAACCGATCCGCCAGGTTTCCCATCACGGGCGCGAAGATGAAATGAGCGGCGGCAAATGAAAACAGCATCAGCCCGCCATAGCCTGCTGCTGCAGAAATGGGCTCACCGGAGAGTTCCATGATCAGTTCAGGGATCACGGGAATGATGATGCCGAAGCCGATCGTGTCGATCAGGATGGTGACCAAGACAAATGTAAGCGCATGGCGCCCCGGTTGGCGTGCAGTCATGGCCGAATCCCCCCACTTCAAATGCCAGATAAGACTAGTGGGTCTGAAGCAATAGGCATAGGCCGGTCAGGCGGGAGGGGTGGTACAGCTTCTGATCGTCAAGACGCTATTTCTGTTTGGTCACGCGGCTTCAGGCTTGCCAGTGTTTCCTGGTATTCTCGGGTTGCTTTTTGACCGCCCGAGCTCAGCGCATAGATGCCCGTCTCAACCCGATCAAACCATCCATAGTGGTTGTCCGCCATCAGCCGTCGGGCTTTTTCGACGCCCGATTCTTTGGACACCTGCGCGGCTTTGGTGGGCCCCTGTTCGCTCAACACCTGAAGGCAGCGGAGGGCATCCTGGCGATAGGCGGTCATGAGGCCACGGCGCGTTGAGCCGCCCTTGTTTGGATCGCCAGTTCTGCGGGCAAACTCACGTAGCAGGTCAGCCTTTTTGCGTTTTGATTTGCGCGGGGCGTAGGGACTGGGATCGGCATGGGTTTCGACAAGCCCGTCCTTCAAACGAATGGTAATCAGGCCCAATCCCAATCTGCGGCAGAGTGATGTGTTGGCTTTCAAGGATTTTCGGAAGGGGGCGCCGCTTCCCCGTGGTATGGCGATATAGACGATGTCGCTGATGGCTTGGCGCGCAATCGCCTGGTGTACCACAGACAGGGTAAAGCTCGTTTTCATCTCGACGATGAGTAGATCTTCCTCGCCGCGTTGCGCAACGACGTCTATCGCTCCGATCTCGCCTTTTACCTCATACCCCTGACCCTCAAGAAAGGACTTGAGCGGGGCATAAAGATCTGTCTCGCGAACCGGGTTTTTGGCCATATTCCTGATTACCTTGCGCCGACCCGATTCTCCAGAAATATGGCCCATAAGGTCGATAGGGTGTCATTAATCACTCTTCCACTGCAGGCTTACTACGCTGGCAATGTGTGTTAGAAAAGAGCTTCAGTAGAGGAATTTAGTGAGGTCGGTATGCAGAGTTTTTCCACGTCAGCTAGCGCAGGTGCCGCACTTCTTGCTGCGGCAACAATTTTTTTGACGGCGTCTGATGCACATGCAGGACCTATAGAACGCATCAGTGATGCCGGTGTGATCAAAATCGGCTTTCGTGAGGACGCTTACCCCTTTTCCTTTAGAAACCAAGATGGCGACCCCGCAGGGTACACGGTGGAAATTTGTCGCGAAGTTGCTGGGACGTTGAGAGAAAACCTGCAACAAACAGATCTCAAGATAGAGTATGTCCCGGTTTCTGCCGCTGATCGGTTTGAGGCAGTTGTGGACGGTGAAGTGGACCTTCTTTGTGGTGCTACGACGAAGCGACTCTCCTTACGCGAGATCGTTTCGTTTTCTATCCCCATTTTTGAAACCGGTATTGGGGCGATGGTGCAGCCCACTGCATCGTCCCGACTTCGAGATGCAATTAATGATGTCGATGCATTTCCCGGCGCAGGCGGGCCAGCGCGTGACGGCGACTATGCAGGCATTATTATGGCAGTGCGTGCGAGCACGACCGCAGCTGACTGGTTGCCGACTGAGTTGGGTGCGCTAGAAGGAGGTGCAAAGGTAATAAGTGTTGATAGCCATGATGAAGGTTTTCAAAAACTTCTTTCAGGCGATGTGGATGTCTATTTTGCGGACCGTGCGATTTTGCTGAGCTTAGTGGCGGCAAATCAGGCGGCGGAAAAAGTGGTTGTCGGGGAAAGGCTCTTTAGCAACGAACCCTATGGATTGGTTTTTGCCAAGGATGACGACGCTTTTCGACTGATGGTCGATCGTAGCTTGATCCGGTTGTTTCTTACCGATCAGGTTTCGGATATCTACTCTCGGTACTTTGGTGAGGCGGATGATGATGTTCGGGCGGACTTCATGATGAACACATTGCCTGAGTAACATGGTCGATCAGATCGTTACGATTGAGAACTTTCTTGCCTACACGATTGGGATCATCGTCTATTTTGTTGGCATTCGGCTAACCGCACGCGTTGCCTTCTTGAGGGCGTTCAATATTCCTGAACCCGTCACGGGCGGTATGATTGCATCAATTGCGGCATTGGCGTTGTTCAGCATAAGTGGGTATGCAATTGAGTATGAACTCGACACACGCGATACGCTGCTGGTCTATTTTTTTACGGCGATTGGGTTGAATGCGCGGCTGTCGGACCTTTTGTCTGGCGGGCGGCCCTTGCTTGTCCTTCTCGGTCTGACGCTGAGTTTTATTGTGATCCAGAATGTTGTCGGGGTCGCTGGCGCCTCTCTGGTCGGTTTGCCAGAAGCTGCCGGCGTGCTAACCGGTTCGGCATCCTTGATCGGCGGGCATGGTACAGCGATCGCTTGGGCGCCTGAAATCGCTTCTAACCACGGCGTGCCAAATGCGCTTGAAATAGGTGTTGCGTCGGCGACATTTGGACTTGTGCTCGCAAGCTTGCTCGGGGGACCCATCGCGAAGTTTCTTCTGGCTCGGAACAAGATTCAAGACAGTGCTCCAGATGGTCTGCTGGTCGGTATTCCACATGAGAAAGGTGAGACAGAACAGATCAACCACATCAACATTATGGGTGTTGTGTTGGTTCTTCATATCGCAATTATTCTGGGCTATTTTGTGAATGAGGCAATCTCGCAAATGGGACTGCGTCTTCCACTCTTTGTATCATGCCTGCTGGTAGCGATTGTCCTTTCCAATACAATTCCTCATGTGATGCCCAATCTGCATTGGCCTGCGAGGACCAAGGCGCTCGCCATCGTGTCAGACTTTTCGCTCGGACTCTTTATCGCAATGTCTCTGATGGCGATGCAGCTCTGGTCTCTTGCGGATCTCGCGGGGCCTTTGTTGCTTATCCTCGGAATGCAGACAGTGGCTGCGGTATTGTTCATTCTCTTTCTGCTCTTCCCTTTAATGGGGCGCGACTATTTGGCGACAGTGCTGAGTGCGGGATTTGCTGGGTTTGCTCTAGGCGCAACTCCGACGGCGGTGGCGAATATGACCGCTGTGACCAAGTCGCATGGACCAGCTCCAACAGCTTTTATCATCCTGCCGCTTGTAGGCGCTTTTTTTGTAGATCTGAGCAATGCCTTTGTTATTCAGTTTTTCCTCGCAGGTTGAAGGTTAGAAAAGCCTAGGCAGTAGAACCGGGATGCCGCCAACGAGCTTGTCGTAATCTGGATAGCGCTCACGTTTTCGTTTGACCATCATCGGGACGGAGATGAAAACAAAGAGCAAGGTCATGGCGAGCGCGCCCGTGATCATCCAGATGTCGCCCGCACCTGAGGCAAATCCAAATAGCCAGAGGCCCCACCAGAACAGCAGTTCCCCTACATAGTTCGGATGTTGAGAGTAGGCCCAAAGGCCATCCGTGCAGATGGGAGCGTCCGGCGTGCGTGTCTTACGATAGGCCCACATCTGTTCATCTGCGATGGTCTCCAGGAGAATTGCTCCTAACGTAACTACGACTGCAAGTCCATCGAGTAGGCCAAGCGGCGCGCCGGATTCTGCAACTGCAAAAAGTGGGATGCAGCCCAGGAAGACCAGGACTGTTGGGTAGAGCTCAATGCCGAAGAGATCGATCAACGGATAGAGCCGCCCGAACTTTGCCTTCAAGTCCAGGTAGCGGAAATCTTGTTCTTCGTAGGATTTCCAGCGGCGCATACAGTTATATGTGAGGCGTAGGGCCCAGAGGGCCACTAGTCCAAATGCTAACCACTCCCGCGGTGTCAGGTCAGCACTGCCTATGGCGGTAAACCAATAAACTGCGATCAGCGGCGGTGCGACGCTCCAGTAAGGGTCATATATGCTGGAGTTGCGGGTCAGCATGCTTGCGGCAAAAACAATGAGGGTTGCCGCCACATCAGCAATCAATGTGTTCCATAAGATAGATGCGGTGGGCGCCAGAGTGACAATCCACCAGGCAACACCGATAGCAGGTAGATAGACGATCAGGCTGATGATTGCCGGTCCGAGACGGTGCTGCCGCCAGCGTTGGTCACTCAATCTGCCGCAACCGGGATTTGGACGCCCTGGGGTCGGGCTTGGGCACCGCGGATGAGTTTTCCATTCAGCTTGCCGGTTGGGACGCCGTTCTCGAAAGCAATTTCGCCTGAGATGATGGTGGCGGTATAGCCGCTCGCCTTCTGGATGAGACGCTTTCCACCTGCGGGCAGGTCATGAACTATTTCTGGCGCATGAAGCTGCAGATTGTCGAAATCGATCACGTTGACATCTGCTTTCATTCCCGGCGCCAGGATGCCGCGATCACGCAGTCCAACGATCTCTGCATTTGCTTTGGTCTGACCATGGATCAGCCATTCCAGCGGGAGCTTCGGTCCGCGTGTCCGGTCTCGACCCCAGTGCGTGAGGAGGGTCGAGGGGAAGCTTGCGTCGCAGAGAATGCCAACATGGGCACCTCCATCACCTAGACCGAAGGCGACATTCGGATGGGTCATCATGGTGTGGACATCATCCAGGCTGCCACTCATATAGTTCATCAGCGGGAAGTAGAGCAGGGCGTTGCCGTCGCGTTCCAGCATCCAGTCGAGCACCTGCTCACGTGGGCTTTTGCCGGTCGCTTCGGCGACGGCCCCTGCGCTGTCTTCGGGCGCAGGTTCATAGTTTGGCGGATCACCCAGTTCAAACATCTTGTGATAGGCGGTGCAGAGCATGGTGATGATCTGACCTTCTGGATAGTCAGGTTCTTCCGCTAACAGCTTCTCGCGGAAAGCCGGATCACGAAGTTCCTTCACCTGTTGTTCCAGTGGCAGATGCGCGATGGTGCGGAACGTTTGGTGCAGCAGGAAGGGGTTGAGTGTTGAGGTGAGACCCATCAACACGCCGGTCGGACGCGGTGGCACCTGACCGCGCATGGGAAGGCCTTTGGCCGCTGCATCGCCGATGCCGTCTAAAACCTTCTTCCAAATGTCGGGATGCCGGTCATCCTGCTCAATGGTAAGAGACAGTGGCCTGCCAGAGACTTCCACCATGCCGCGGAGCATGGCGAATTCAGGTTCGAACTCCCAGAAGTCAGCAATCAGTTGGATAACGCCTTTGTCCGCTTTGCCCATCGCGGCGGCAATGCCGTGGAGCTCGGCCTGTTCAGCTTTGAAACTCGGCGTATGGGCACCATTTTTGTCTCGGTGTTTTTCCGTGCGTGATGTGGAGAAGCCAAGCGCGCCTGCGTCCAGGGCATCGACCACCAGTTCTGACATTTGTTTGATGTCATCATCATTGGCAGGCTCAAGGTCTGCGCCACGTTGGCCCATGACGTAAGCGCGCAATGCCCCGTGAGGCACTTGCAGTCCGATGTCCAAGGCGAGCGGGGACTCCTCTACTGCCTTCATGTATTCGGGGAAGCTTTCCCAGCGCCAATCAATGCCTTCGGCGAGGGCTGTGCCTGGAATGTCCTCGACGCCTTCCATCAGGCCAATGAGCCAATCATGTTCATCTGGTTTGCAAGGCGCGAAGCCGACGCCGCAATTGCCCATAACAGCGGTGGTGACGCCGTGAAAGGTGGAGGGTTGAAGGTAGGGGTCCCATGTGACCTGACCGTCATAGTGGGTATGGATGTCGACAAAGCCGGGAGTCACGATCTGGCCGGTCGCATCAATCTCGGTGCGGCCCTGATCGCTTACTTCTCCGACGGCAGAGATTTTATCTCCGTCAATTGCGATATCTGCCTTAAACGGCGCGCCGCCAGTTCCGTCATAAACCGTGCCGCCGCGAATAACGAGATCGTGCATGGGGTCCTCCTCCCAAAGGCAATGTGTGTTGGGAAGAGTTTAGTGTGGCTCATTGAAAAGCGCGAGGGGGAGGTGGGAACGCAAGGGAAACCCTGCGTTCCGTGTTTGTTAGACGGTCAGGTTAGGCCGTTTGGGACTTGCCGCGTTTCTGGATACCTGCCCGGCGGCTTTCCAGCGCATCTGCGGAGACACTTGAATTTGCCGCGCCGGAGACTTTCAGTTCTGTCTTGAGGGCGTCGCCAAACGCTTCTGCGAAGCCATCATCAATCAGCTGCTTATAGGCAGGTAGGCATTCCGGTACGACGGTCAGCATATCGGCTGCCAGGCCCTGAGCCACGCTCAACAGCTCTTCTGGCGCGACGACACGATTGACCAGGCCCCATTCAGCGGCCTGCTCAGCGCTTAAAAAATTGCCGGTGAGCGAGAGTTCCTTGGCGCGGTAGATGCCAATGGCCCGTGACAGTTTTTGAGACAGGCCCCAGCCTGGCAGAATGCCGACGCGGGCATGGGTGTCGGCGAAGCGGCAGTTTGCTGAGGCGATGAGAACGTCGCAGGCAAGCGCCAACTCAAAACCTCCGGTAATGGCAACCCCATTGATCGCGCCGATGACAGGTCCGCTGAATTGGTTGATGGAGGTCACCGGGTCTTTGTGGGTAACAGCATTGTCTGGCCCAGTGAGGCCCTGTTCCCCCAGCTCTTTCAGGTCGAGCCCCGCGCAGAACGCGCGGCCAGCCCCGGTGAGGACCGCGACCCGAACATCGGGGTCAGCCTCCAGGTCCTGAAATGTGTCGGCAATGGCTTCGCGTAGTTCCAGAGACAGGGCGTTCATGGCGTCTGGGCGGTTGAGGGTTACCGTGGCGATGCCGTCTGATTTTTCGACTAAGATGATGGGGTCTGACATGAGTGTTCCTCGCATAGATATTCGAATTAGGGCAATTTTGATGGCGTGGTCATAGCAGAGAGAGCCTCTCTGAGTCACCTAATCGTGGGGTGAGGAGGGCGTTGCAGGCATACTGGGTGTTTTAGGGCTTGAGTCGGGCAGGTTTCATGCGATCAGATTGGTATTGGGTGCGTCATGGAGCGCCGTTGCAAGACCCGGGGCGGTATGCCGGTCAGCTCGATTTACCGACGGTCCCACCAGACGTGGTGGCTGCGCGGCGGCTTAGGTCCCAACTGCCTCAAGGCGCGGTTTGGTTGACGTCGCCGCTTGCCCGCGCACGACAAACCGTTCAGGCGCTGGACTCTGCCGCGAATGCGACTGTTGTGGAGGATCTTACGGACCAGGATCTTGGCAGCTGGGCAGGGCGCCGACAGGCTGAAGTGCATAAAGCCAATCCTCAGATCGACTGGCGCGAACCTGCTTCCATTGTGCCGGAAGGTGGCGAGGGGTTTGACGCGGTGGTCACGCGTGTTGCTGCGCTCATTGAACGTTTGACGCAACATTATCCGGATCGCCCTTTGGTGGTGGTCGCGCATTTGGCGCTCATTCGAGCGGCGCTGGTCTTAGCTCTGGATTTGCCGAGCGAAGGCGGTTTCCAGTTTGACGTATCACCCTTTTCGCTGACCCATCTTTCGTGGACCGGTCCAGAGGACCTGTCAGAAAGACCGGATGAACGCCTCGGTCAGTGGCAGGTTCACACGACCAATCGGATGCTTACTTAGACGCTGTTAATTGAACAGGGCGTCAATGTCGTCCTGGGCGATCTCTTCCCCAGCACCTTCAGTCGCGATTTCCATTGCTGGTGCGGCTGCGGCAGCTGACGGCTCTGCAAATTCAAGATCGTCGGCGATCACAAGCTCAGACGGCGTATCTGCAGCAGGTGTAGTATCTGGCATCCCAGCAACCATGTCGATGTCGTCAATGTCGTCGATGGAATCCAGTTCATTCATCATCGCGTCAATGTCATCTTGCGATGGCGCTTTGTCTTCAGCCTGCGGCCCGTTTAACAGATGGGCATCTGGTCTTGCATCTTGCGGATCGAGATGTGCTGTTGACATTGCCTTGTCGACATCTCCAGGCTCAACCCCCCAGATACTGATCATCGAATTGACGCGATGCTCCAGATAGTGAAGGACTTGAACAACTTTGGTCGTCCGCTGGCCCGTAATGTCCTGGAAGGAACAGGCCATGAAAATAGCGGTCGCGTGTGCTTCCAATTCGTCACACAGATCTTCATCAGCGCCTTGCTCTTTGAGCTTCTCTGCAATTTCCTGAGTGCGTTCTGCGGCGGCAAGAATTTCGGATGTGGCGCGTTCGGTTGCGGTCACGATGGCGTCGAGCTCGCCGGTCGCGCTCATGATCCGGTTGTTGCCACCGTCCGTTGGTTTGATGGCGGCAATCTCAGAACGCGTCTGTTGAATCGAGGCGCTCATTTCCTGCAGTTCAAGTCGCAGGACATCTACAGTCTGAGTGGGCGCCACCGCTGCCTGGGCAACGTTCCCAATTGCTTCAATTGCTGAGAGAAGTTTGTCGGTGTCTGCAGTTCTGTTGCGCCGCGTAAATTCTTCAATGAACCACCGTCCCCGTGGTGTTTCCATCACTGCCGCCAGAATCGCGTCGTATTCCTGCTGCTCGTCAGACGCGTTTTGCTCCGTCTCGGCCATCCGCCATACCCCTGATGAAATCCCGAATTCCTCCAGTATTGGGGAGGTTTATTGCTCAATCGTTGACCGATTGTCAGAAGCTGGACAAAAACAGGCGGCAAATGACGTTTAGGTGTTAACAAGTTCTTTCAGAAATGGGCTGACATAGCTGAGGTGGGCGAAGATGGTGCAAAAACGGGTCATTGTGACGGGTGCGACGGATGGGATTGGGTTGATCACAGCGCGTCGCCTGGCTGAGAGTGGTGCGCAGGTTGGTTTGGTGGCGCGCAATCCGGAGAAGGGTGTCCGGGTTGTGGAGGAGCTGAAAAAGACGACAGGCAATGCCGACATATCCTTTTTCAAAGCAGATCTCTCGAAATTCGATGATGTACGTGGCGTTGCAGATGAGATTCGCAAGGCACACCCCGTCCTTGATGTTCTGGTGAACAATGCGGGCGCAATGTTTATTGGAAAGCAAATGTCTGCGGATGGGTTTGAGCTCACTTTTGCTCTCAACCATCTCAGTGTATTCCTGCTGACCAATTTGTTGAAAGACCGACTCGTGGCAGCCGACCAGGGCCGTGTGGTGACAGTTTCGTCGGTGGCTCATCGCGGGGCCAACCTCAATTTCGCTGACCTGGATGGCCAAAAGGGTTCTTACTCAGGCTGGCGGGCTTACCAGCGATCTAAGCTTGCGAACATTCTCTTCACCCGCGAGCTCGCCGACCGCTGGAGAGAGAGCCATGTGACGGCGAATTGTCTGCACCCCGGTTTTGTCGCGTCTAAGTTTGGCGAAAACAACAATCCTGCGTTCAGCGCGTTCTTCAAGTTCGGCAAGATTTTTGCCATCTCTCCCGAAAAGGGCGCGGAAACAAGCGTCTATTTGGCATCTGATGAAGGTGTTGCGGGCCAGACAGGTGGCTATTACACGCGCAAGAAAAGAGTGCAGCCGTCACGTGCGGCGAAAAATGCGGATACGGCAAAGCGTCTTTGGGATGAGAGCCTTAAGATGACGGGTCTCGACGCGTGACTCGCCTTCGGATCGCGCTTGAGCAGATGCCTGTGGTGGCGATACTGCGGGGACTGCAGCCTGCGCACGCGGTTTCGACCGCACAGGCGCTGGTTGACGCGGGCATATGTATTCTGGAAGTGCCGCTGAATGTGGACGGGGCCCTTCACTCCATCGAAGCCATCCGAGCTGTTGTCGGTGATGATGTCCTGGTGGGCGGCGGCACGCTCCGCACAGTAGAGGATCTTGCTTCGCTCGCAAATGCAGGGGGAGAGCTTGCGGTCATGCCGCACCTAGACGCCTCTCTTGTGATTGGTGCCTTAGATGTGGGGCTTATTCCGGTGCCTGGCGTCTTCACGCTGTCGGAAGGGTTTGCAGCATTGGATGCTGGTGCGGCCGCATTGAAGGTTTTTCCCGCGGAGGCGCTGTCGCCAAAAGCCATTGCTGCATGGCGTTCTGTTATGGCGCGTGACGAGGCGCTGTTGCTGCCGACAGGAGGCATTAACACCGAAAATGTGGGTGATTGGTGGTCGGCAGGGGCAAACGGCTTTGGCGTTGGGTCTGCCGTCTTTGACCCCAGCGGAGATTTGGAAGCAACCCGTTGGCGCGCTGATGCATTTGTTTCGGCAGTCGACTGCGCACGGCAATGAAAATCCGCTATAAAGCCTGCGGCTTCAAAGAACGAAATGAGACAAGATGACTGGTGTGACGCTTCCTATCGACATTGAAACCATTAAAGGGTTTCTCGACCCGGTCGAAGGTGCCGCGCTGTATCGCGCCGCGCGTGAAGTCAGTGGACAAGGGGCTTGTCTGGAAGTCGGGTCTTATTGCGGGAAGTCCACCGTCTATTATGGGCTTGCCTGTCAGGAAACGGGATCGGTGCTCTATGCGCTGGATCATCACCTGGGTTCAGAGGAAAACCAAGCAGGCTGGGAACATCATGATCCTTCTCTCGCTGATGCCGAGACGGGCATGCTCAACACGTTTCCCTTGTTTCGCCGCACGCTTCGCGTCGCAAAGCTTGAGGACACGGTCATTCCACTGGTGGCGCCTTCGACTGTTGCTGCCCGGCATTGGGCGACGCCGCTGGCCATGGTCTTTATCGATGGGGGGCATGCTTTGGAGCATGCGCTCAATGATTATCGCCTCTGGGCACCGAAGATCATTCCAGGCGGCATTCTTGCCATCCATGATGTTTTCCCCGACCCGAAAGATGGGGGGCAGGCACCATATGAGATCTACAAGATGGCGATTGCGTCTCAGCTGTTTGAAGAGATTGAGACCGTGAAGTCGCTTCGATTACTCCGCCGCCTCGGCGAGAGTCCGCTCAGCAAATAGATGCGAGGCAGGTGTCATGCCGATCACCGCATCTGTCGCGAGGATGACGGCTGCTGCCGTCCAGGCTGGACGTTCCTGCGGCCAAGCAACCTGATCTTCAAATTGATGGCCCATCCAATAGGCGCCACAGTCCGCGCGCCATTGATGTTGCCAGGAGAGAAGCTGCTCGGCCTTTTTGCGCTGACCCGACACGAGCAGTGCCATGACAAGTTCTGCTGATTCAGCCACCGTGACCCATGGTTCATCCACTACACACCGGCAGCCTTTACCTTCTGCGACGAAGATGTCCCATTTCCAGTCCAGGCGTTTGACGGCGGCTTCGCCGGTCAAGACACCGGCAAGGACCGGATAATACCAGTCCATGGAGTAGCGGGTCTTGGGCTCCCACGTGCGATCGAAGCGATGAGGCTTGTCCCGCAAGGCTTCACCAAGTTTTTGGCGTGCGAGTGTCCACTCTCGGGTGGGTTCTTTCATCTCTGCGGCGATATGGATCGCGCATTCGAGGCTTTTGTAGATGGAAGAGCAGCCGGTGATGAGGGCATCATCCTCCGGCGTATGGGGGTCATCGGCGGCCCAGCGGATGTCGCCATGTTCGCTCTGATGGTCGAGGATGAACTCCATGGCTTTTTTTACATGAGGCCAGATGTCTGTCAGGAAGGTCTTGTCGCCGGTCAGCAGGAAATGATGCCAGGCGCCCGTTGCAATATAGGCTGCGAAGTTGGTGTCACGGACAGGTTTGCCTGCACCTTCTTCGCCGCCTGTATAGCGTTGCTCTTCCTCATCCATAGGAACCGCTGAGCCAAGCTCCCCCCACCAGGAGCCGTCATCCAGCTGCGTGTCCATGAGATAGGCATAGGCCCGTTCGGCAGACTGCATTTCGCCAAGTACGGCAAGGCCCATTGCTGCTTCGGTATGGTTCCACGGGTCGATAACGCCACCGTCAAACCAAGGGATCGCGCCATTGTCACGCTGCAATTCCTTAATGCGCGCGACAGACCCTTTGAAGAAATCATCCGGCAGGCGATCGCCCTTGGTCAGGAGGGTCATGAGTTGGCGCCCTGTTTGTCGAAATAGAGCACAACGCTTTTGCCCATCAAGGGTGCTGCAATTGCTTCAAGGATTCGAGTGAGCAGGGGATTGTCGGTGATCTCCCATACAAGCAGGCGATGGTAGAAATTGACGATTTTGGAATCTGTCTTTTTTACACCGACGGCACAGCGCAACCACCAATAGGGAGAGTGCAGTCCGTGTGCCCAATGACGATGCTTGAAGGTGGTGCCGGTTGCTTCCACATCTTTCTTCAGGCGACTTGTGCGGAAGATGCGCACGTGACCGCCGGGCTCATTGTGGTAGTCGTCCGACAGAGCCCAGCAAATCCATTCCGGCCAATAGCGTGGGACGGAGACGGCGAAGGTGCCGCCTGGTTTCAGCACGCGGGCCACTTCTTCCAGAGCCTGCCGGTAGTTGGGGATGTGCTCCATCACTTCGGAACAGACCACCTTGTCAAAAGAGTTATCTGCAAAAGGCAGGCTGAGTGCATTGCCAACTGCCAAGGTGCAGCGGCGCTTGCTGTCGGGTTCCAGGTCTGGACAATGTTCAAATCCCTTCCAGGTCTTTTTTACATCGTCAAACGCAAGGTCGATACCGACCACGTTACAGACTTTATGGTGATAGAGGGCATGCACGTGCCGACCTTCGCCACAGCCAAGGTCAAGCACATATTCGCCGTCCTCAAGCCCCAGCTTGTTGAAGTCTATTGTCTGCATCTTGCATGGCCTGACGGTAAATATCGACGACTTGGCGTGCGGTCCGTTCCCATTTGAAATGGTCGAGCACACGCTGGCGGGCTTTGCGGCCCAGTTCGTCGCGTTTTTCTGGATTGTCGAGTAGGTCTGCAATGGCGCCGGCCAGTGCTTCCGGATTTGAGTGCTCCACAACGACACCGGCGTCGCCGACAACTTCCGGCAATGACCCGCCAGTTGTTGCAATCACGGGGGCGCCGCAAGACATGGCTTCACCAGCCGGGAAGCCAAAACCTTCATAGACAGACGGCGAGATCACCATCGTGGCTTCAGCGTAGGCGCGGGTGATGTCATCGTCGCTCATGCCAGAGATGAAGGTCACCTTGTCCATAAGGCCACGGCGCTTCAGCTCTTTCTTGGTTGGTCCGTCACGAAGCTTGCCAATGACGTGGAGTTCCAGGTCGGGACGCTCTTTCAGCAGCTTGTCGTAAGCGCGGATCAGATAGATGAGACCTTTCAGAGGCACATCGGCGCTTGCACAAACGATCAGACGGTTGTCGACGCGCTTTACTTCTGGCATTGGGTGGAACTGCAGATGGTTGATGCCGTGGTGGACGACTTGCATCGTATCGAGCGGCAGCCCGAAATCTTTGTTCACATCCTGGCGGGTGCTTTCCGATACAACGATAATCGGGTCAAGCTCGTGCGCCACTTTCATTTGCATGTTGAGGAAAGTATACCAGCGCCATTTCAGGAACTTCATCCACGGGTTTGGCATCGCAGCAATGTCGATACGCTTGTCCATGGTGATGGGGTGGTGGATTGTGCCAGCGACAGGCAGGCCCATGTCGCGCACTTTCAGCATACCCCAGCAAAGCGTCTGATTGTCGTGCATGACGTCATATTGGTCGATCTTGTCGACCATATATTCCGCGAGCCGCTCGCCGAACGTGTACGGCTCCGGGAAGCCGCCCCAATTGTGGCTCCACCACTCAAACAGGTCGATCTTTGACTTCAGCATCCAGGGTCGGAAGGCACGGATCGGGTGAGGTGTGGCATAAAGGTCAAGCGATGGCAGTTTGATCAGGCCGACTCGCGGGTCGAGATCCGGGTAAGGGGGACCCGAAATCACATCGACATGGTGACCCAATTCAACCAGTGCCTTTGAGATGTGGCGCATATAGACGCCCTGACCACCTGTCGTCGGGTTGGATCGGTAACTCGGCAGCAAAATCCGCAGAGCTCTGTCGCCATTAATGGCTTCAACGGTGGCATCCTGGCGATCGGTTGTCTCAACCGGCTCGACAACAGGAGCGAGGGCCTGGTTTTCCAGCGCCTGCGACATCCACCTCTCCTTCTCATTTCCGTTATGGACCGCTTCTCAGTCGATCTCTTAGACAGGCCAAAATGGCGCAATTGTCCGGATTTTCCGACGGTCGGTCCTATTATTCTGACTGGTGAACGTCCATTTAGGCCGCACGACGTGTGTCCTGCAACCTGGCCGGTGCTCGGTCGGCGGGATCATACCCAAGGTGTTGCGATGCAACAAGCGCCGGGTGACAGAAATGTCAGTTGGTATGTCAATAATTTCGGCAGGTCGCGATTGAGTGTAACCCGTCAGTTTGCCGGGGGGGTGGGGGTGATCTCGTCGCCCTCGGGAGGTTGGCTAACCGGGCCAGACTGGTGATGGACCATGGCCCAGTCCTGACCTTCCCGCACAAACAGATTGCTGGCGATCAGCCACTCGGCACCAATCTTCTCGTAGCAGGTGACAAGACCGGTGTTGCCAATGAGGTGGGCCGTCGCTGCGTGGCACTCGATCGCTGGCGGTGCTGGACCGTTGATGATCCGGCGCCAGCTTTCCATCACCTCGTCACGGCCATGAAGCGGTGGCCATCCCGGGTGCAGGCAGGAGACAGGCACCGCAACCGACCAGACGCCCTCCAGCGCGTCCATATCCTGATCGGCGACAGCGCGGTAGAAGGTCTCATTGGCGAAGAGAAGGGTTTCGATTTCTCGCATAGGCTCAGGCTGGATCGAGAGACCAACCGCCTTTGCGCGTGGCGATGCGCAATGCGAGATAAAGGAGAAGACCGACTGGCCCCAACATCAGGGTGAAGAAAAGACAGGGCACCACAAGCCAATGATTGATGCCGCGCTTTTGCGCATCGCGCACTTCCCAAGCGCCGACAAACAGGTCGAACACAAGATAGTGGAGCCAGCCTGCAATCACGGCTTCTGGCACCGTGAAGGCAATCATCAGGGCTTCGAGAGAGCCAAAGCCGCCGCCTTCTACGCTGAATGCCCCTGTTGCAACATAAAACGTGTAGCCAATGCCGATCACGATGGGAATGAGAGCACTGTGTACCAGCGCCTGGGTGAATTCCCATTTTGGTGCGATGGCCAGTAGCAGCCAGAAGGGCATGATTCCGTAGGTTGCGATCAGGAAAACAAGTTCAGGTGTCATGGCATTGGCCTCCCAGCAGCTTTAGGCAAGTTGGGAGAGCCTACGCCTTACTCGGCAGTATGGCGAGAGACCAATTGATCTAGGTGAAGCGGCGCTTCAGCCAATCGGTGATGAGGGCATTCAGCTCGTCCGGCTTTTCTGACTGGGTCCAGTGACCACAATCCGGGATGACGTATTTTTCCAGATCGGGAATGTAGTTCTCCATGCCGTCCGCCATTTCGGGGCGGAGCACAATATCGTTGGCGGCGGAAATCATGAGGCAGGGGACATTGATCTTTTCTTCAATGCCTTCCGACTTCTCCCAATTGCGGGTGAAGTTGCGATACCAATTGATGCCGCCTTCATAGCCTGACTTTTTAAAGGCGTTCACGTAATAGTCGAACTCCTCTGGTGTCAGCAGCGGTTCGCCCATCCATTCGCTTTCGGGTGTTTTGAAGGCTTCACCCAAAGCGAGCTTTTTGTTTTCTTCCGGCTGCGCATCATATTCAGCGAGCGTGATGCCACTTTTGCGGTACCAGAAGCGCATGGTCTTTTCGATGTCTTGCTGAAAGAGCGTCTCGGCTACGCCAAATTTCTGGAAGAAGACGATGTACATGTCTTCGCCAAAAGCCGCGCGCATAAGCGCGATAGGGTCCATGGGCGAGCGCGGTGTGAAAGGTGTATTGACGCCAATAACACCCGCCACCCGGTCTGGATGGTGAAGGGCCATCTGCCAGACGACAAAACCACCCCAATCATGGCCGCAGAAGATGGCCTTCTCCAGACCCATCTCATCCATCATGCCGATGAGGTCGCCCAGCAGATGTTCCATGTCATATTGGTCAACCGCATCTTCGCCTTTGGGACCAACCGTTTGCCCGTAGCCACGCTGGTCGGGAGCGATGGCGTGGAAGCCTGCTGCGGCGACAGCGGGCACCTGATGGCGCCAGGAATATCCCAGCTCTGGAAATCCATGGCAGAAAATAACAGGCAGGCCTTCACCTTCTTCAAAGACCGCCATGTTGAGGCCATTGGTTTTCACAAAGCGTGGGTTGGCGAAGTCGACCATGATCATTCCCTGTTGTTCTTATTGATTGAGCGGGCTCAGGCCGCGTTCTTGTAGGTTTCCCAGTCTACCGTAGGGGAGAGATCGAGAAGCTCAAACATCTCTTTTCGGTTTGGTCCGATGCGCGGAAGGTAGAAGCCTTTATTGCGCTTTTTGCCGCGCGCCCAGACGCGCATCACCTTAAAGAAGTTTTTCGGTTTTTTCAGCCAGGCGTCCGGGTGGCTCAGCATGTGAAACCCATGCATGGCTTCCCGCAGGAGGTCTACATCCGATCGGAGTGCGATGTTGATGGCATCTTCGATGAAGCTCTTGGCGAGGCGGGCCTTGAAGCCGGCTTCATAGTCCGGGTTCAGCCCATTGGCAGCACGTCTGATGGCGGCCCGGTCCTGCTTCAGCATGCTGTCATAATAGGGGCGTACCTCTCGGGCCACCTCCGTATGATACTGGCAGGCGCGTTCTGCGGGATCTTCGCTCGCGTCAAGTGCATTGGCGAGTGCTTGTGCTTCCACAGCAGCGAATGAGCAGCCGCGGCCATAAAGCGGGTTGGTGCGGATGAGATTGTCGCCCATGGGATAGTAATTCAGCACCACAGGCTTGCCGTCTTCTATCAGGTGACGCCACTGGCTTTTTAGTTCCCCCATGCCAAAAACTTTGGATTTGGGTTCTACGCGTGTGTCTTCAATCCAAGGAGCCATGGCGGGGAGTGATCGGCAGATCTGGTCGAAGACTTCCGGGTGCACGATGCGGCGGCGGATTTCCATCTCCACTTCCGGCACAGCCAATGTGATTGAGAAGCAGCCATTGTCGGCGGGGAAGACGCCGTATTTGATGTAGCCAAGGTCAGCCCCGTTTGGCAGCTTGCTGCGAGGCGGTTCTTCCTGACCCGGACGCAGTCGGTAGTGACGGGTGTAGTACAGGATGCCAGCGCCTTCGACATCCTGGCGAACGTGAATGCCGGATGCCTTCAACCAATCCATGCCCAACGCATTTTTGCCACCGGCATCGACGACCAGGTCAGCGGTAAGCGTCAGATCCTGACCCTGATTATCCACGGTTACACCGGTGATCATCGGCGTGCCGTTTGAGGCTCTGTCCTGCCTCAACCCTTTCACCCGCGTGCCGGTCATGAAGGTGATGCCGGGTAGGGTTGCCGCATAGCGCCGCATGATGAATTCAAGAGTGGTGCGTCTGCTGGTCAGGATTGTGAGATCGTTATCTTCGGGTTCTGGAACATAAGCATCGCGCAGGGTGGTAGGGATGCCATCTTCAAAGCGCAGCTCGCGACATCCTGCGTCGAGAAGTTCCTGCAACAAGTCAGGGTATTTTTCGCGAAGGAGCAGATAGAGACGCGCGAGGAAAGCATGGCTGTGGCGCAGGTGTCCGACGCCGCGGCGTTCCCATATGTCGAAGGCAGCATCGGCGGAAGCATCTGGCGGCGGCGGGTCGCGTTCAATCAGTGTGACTGTGCGGCCTGGCTGGCTGAGTGCCAGTGCAGCATTCAGCCCCGCAATCCCGGCACCGATCACAAGGATATTTTCTCCAGCCACGCGTGTTTCCTCCCCGAAACCGGTTCAAAGGCCGCGTTCTCTCCATTTGGAGAACTAGGACCCATAAATAGACCGTGGTCTATAAAATAGGGAAGGTGCTAGAGGATGTCTAGTGGCGCCCTCACGTGAGTCTATAGGCGGCGATGGCGAGGCAGAACCAGCCGATCATGAAGGCGGTGCCGCCGATGGGCGTCACAAGAACCAGAGACCGACTGCCTGTGATGCCTAGGACATAAAGTGAGCCAGAAAAAAGCAGAATGCCGATGGTGAAAGCCCACCCACCTGTCGTGGCTAGGGATGAAGGTGCAATGGATGCGACCCAGGCGACGGCAAGAAGAGCCAGCGCATGGGTCATGTGATATTGAGCGCCGGTTTCAAAGGCGGCGAGATCTGTCGCGGTTGCGCGGGCTTTTAGTCCATGGGCGCCGAACGCGCCAAAGCCAACGGCCAGAAAGCCATTGATTGCGCCGAGCATGAGCCAGAGTTTCATAAAGATCTCTCCATCCATAGGTCTAGAAAACATTTGGTGTGAGTGTACGCGTTCCAATTCGTGAGTCGATATGAGGGCCATCGACGCAGGGGCAGGCATGGCATTTGACTTGGACGCTCTGTTTGTCATGCTCAGCAAAAAGCGCAGGTGAAGAACCGCGACAAAAACTTCAGGGAGAGGCCCATGCTCACTAAAGCTGACGAATATCCAATCCATCAGACGCCGGAACCGATTGCCTATTCCGGCACCGACCGGAACTTCTATGACCGATATTTCTTCAACGGTTATACGAAGGATGGGTCTCAATTCTTTGCAGCGGCGCTTGGGGTCTATCCGCATTTGAATGTGATGGATGCATCTTTCTGTGTCGTGCACGAGGGCGTTCAGCACAATCTCCATGCTTCTCGGATTCTGCATAGCGAAAGGCTCGACACTAAAGTTGGGCCGATTGCTGTAGAGATCATTGAGCCATTGCAGTCTGTCCGCTTGATCGTTGATGAAAACGAACACGGCATCAGTGCTGATCTGACCTTCCATGCTCGGGCTCAAGCGATTGAAGAGCCACGTTTCATCACCCGCAATGGCTCGCGGGCCATGATGGATGTGACGCGGATGACTCAGAACATCACCTGGGAGGGATGGATTGAGGTCAATGGCGACCGGATTGAGGTGAACCGGGACGCTTTTGTCGGCACCCGTGATCGGTCCTGGGGAACACGTCCTATTGGGGCGGCTGATGCGCAGCCTGTCGCCCCAGCGCAGGAACCACAGTTCTATTGGCTCTGGGCGCCGCTCAATTTCGAGGACTGCATTTCGCTCTATCACCTCAATACCTATGCTAGCGGGGAACCGTGGAACACGGCTGCGGTGATTTGTGGTCTGGGGGACGCAGAGCCTGAACACACGCGCTCTTGCTGGTCCAACTTGGAGTTTCAATCGGGCACGCGGTTCGCAAAATCCGCGACCATTGAGATGGAAAATTATAAGCGCGAAAAAACCTTCATTGAGCTCACACCGAAGTGGAATTTCTACATGACCGGTCTTGGCTATATGAACCCTACTTGGGGCCATGGCAGCCTGCATGGCGAGTTGGAGGTGGGCTATGACACCATTAAGACGTCAGACATCACGGATTCCATGCCGCCATACCTTCATATCCAGGCTTTTGTGGAGGCGAAAATGACCCTGCCAGATGGTGAGGTGAAGAATGGCTCCGGCATTCTTGAGCAGCTGATCATGGGTCGCCATGAGCCGTCGGGGTTCAAAGACCTTCTGGATATGGCGCCCTGATCGATGGACGATATTGCACAAAAGACGGCTGCGTACCTCGCACACAAAAACCCGGATGGGAGCAACTTTGAGGTCACTGACCTGTCGCGGATTCACGGGGGAGCAAGCCGCGAAACTTACCGCTTCCGCGCACGCTGGACAGAAGGCGGTACGCGCAAGGAGCGTGCGCTCATTCTCCGCCGTGATCCAGAGGCAAGCCTGATCGAGACCGAGCGAGATGTAGAGTTCAACGCCTATCGCGCTTTTCACCCGACAGGCTTGCCTGTGCCAGAACCTCTCTATCTGGAAACAGATGAGAAGTGGCTTGAGCGACCGTTTTTTGTGATGGAGCAGATTGAGGATGCGCAAGCCGCGTCGCCGTTTGGTCCTGATCCCTACGGACCGCTGGCTGACACAATTGGTGAGCAGTTCTGGCGACATCTTGGAAGTATTGCTTCTCACGACCCGGCGGCAATCGGGTTTGCGGACGTAGCGGACTATCCGGCACCGGACAGTTGCTGGAAAGTAGCTCTCGACTATTGGGAAGGGGAGATTGATGGGGATTCTCTTTGTCCGCAGCCAATTGCCAAGGGAGCCATTCGGTGGTTGAGGCGGAACCCACCGCCACCGCCGAAGAAAATCTCCGTGGTGCATGGTGATTATCGCACCGGCAACTTTCTCTACAATGACTATGGGGACCTTAAAACCATCCTTGATTGGGAAATGTGCCATCTGGGGGACCCCCTTGAAGATATCGCCTGGGCAGCAGACCCGCTCTGGGCTTTCAACGACCCGCGCCCCGGCAGCATGATCGACCGCGACAAGGCACTCGCCATCTGGTCGGAGCATTCGGGCCTTGAGGTTGACCCGGTTGCGCTTCGCTGGTGGGAAGTTTTCTCCGCGGTAAAGGGGCTCGCAATCTGGATATCGGCTGGCAAAGAATATGAAGAGGGCAACAATGTTGACCCGATCATGGCGTTCTCAAGCTGGTATTGCACAGACGTTCACAATCGTCAGTTGGTCGGATGGATGCCTGATCTCATCAAAGCGGAGGGGCGTTCATGAAGCCTAATGTTCCAACAGTGATGCTGCGTTCGTTCGAACGTATCCTCACCGATATCGCGCCTCACCTGTCGTCTGAATATGCGGTTGGCAGCTCGTCGGTGATTGGCCTGATGATGTTCCAAACAGCAACGGAATTTGAACGCGCCGCTGATATTCGTGTTCAGGAGAATGCGGCGATGCGGAACATTTTTTCTGAAGCGGGGAGCCTGTTGCCTGCCGGCGACTTGCGGGATCGTATTGAAGCAGCTGCGGCCACCAGCGACCCAAGCGTCAAGATCAGTGAACTTGATAAGGCAAATGATGAACTCACCGGACTGTTGATTGAGCTCCAGGCCCATGCGGAGACGCTGGATGGACCGGCAGCGCGGACGCTGGAGACTCAAATCTGGGATGAGCTTGCGCGGGCAGCGACAGCGCGGCGCCTGCCACATCCTGTTACCGGATAGGTTCAAGCATTTTTGAGGTAAGTGCGGATCATCGGACTCACGTCCGGTGGTTCGATGTCGAGCCCTTGGGAGAAGCGTGAGATGATCTGATCGAAACAGGCAATCCGCGCTTCCTGTTTGGAGTTCGCATCAATGACATGCCAGGGCGCGTGCTCAGGAGAGCAGGTTTCGATCATTTCATTGTAGGCGATTTTGTAGGCGTCCCACCTAGACCTGTTACGGATGTCTTCTTCCGTCAGCTTCCAACGTTTGGTCGGTGTCTCCAGACGGGACTTCAGACGATGGAGCTGCGTCTCGGGCGATATGTCCATAAAGATTTTGACGATCCGGTAGCCTTCTTCAGCCAGTGACCATTCGAACTCGTTGATTTCCCGATAGGCACGCCGCCACTCTGCTTCGCTTGCGAAACCTTCCACGCGCTCGACCAATACTCGGCCATACCAGGATCGGTCGAAGATGCCGATCTCACCGCGTGAGGGGATGCGCGTCCAGAAACGTTTCAGCCAATGGCCGTTGATCTCCGCATCCGTTGGAGCAGAAATTGACCAGACGTGCAGTGTCCGCGGATCAAGACACCAGGCAATGCGGCGGATTGTGCTGCCTTTGCCGGCCGCATCCCAACCCTCGAACACAACGATGCCGCGCTCATTTTGCCGAAGCATGGCCTGTTGAACCAGGTTAAGCCGTTCCTGTCTGTCTTTTAGATCTCTTTTGTAATCTGCGCGATCCATGGCTTCCCCTCCGTCATCTTTTGACACCGCTGCACATAAACCTCTTTGCGCAGGTCCTTCCATTGACAGAAGGCTGGTCCGATGCAGATGTTACTCCCAACAGATATTGAAACCACAAAATATGATTAAGGGAGATTGTAATGCGCGCGATGCAAGTGGAGGGTGCTTTTGGGCTGGAGAATTTAAAGGCAGCGGATTTGACAAAGCCAGAACCTGGCCCGGGACAGGTATTGGTGAAACTCAACAATGCCTGTCTCAATTATCGAGATCTTGCCATCGTGTCCGGGTTTGGCGGCAACTATCCGTTGCCACTGGTGCCGCTGTCGGATGGGGCAGGTGTCATTGAAAGCGTCGGCGCTGGCGTCTCCCGCGTTGCCGTCGGTGATCGTGTGTCTCCGCTCTTCTTTCAGGGGTGGATTGCTGGTGAACCTACACCCGCGGCGCTGAGCGGGTCGGTTGGTGGGCCGATCAATGGGTGCGCGGAAGAATATATCTGCCTCTCAGAAGAGGGGGTGTCGAAGCTTCCTGATATGTTGAGTGATGCCGAGGCGGCTTGTCTGCCATGCGCTGGACTGACCGCTTGGCGAGCGCTTGTATCGGAAGGCCAGATCAAGGCCGGCAACACGGTTCTGCTTCAGGGAACCGGAGGGGTTTCAATATTCGGTCTGCAGTTTGCAAAGGCGGCTGGGGCGGAGGTGATTATCACCTCATCTTCGGATGAAAAGCTGGAGCGGGCCAAGGCACTCGGGGCGGATCACACAATCAACTATAAAACGACGCCTGACTGGGCGGCCGAAGCCCGCAAGATAACAGGCGGGCGTGGTGTCGATCATGTGGTTGAGGTCGGGGGTGCAGAGACCTTGCAGCAGTCGATCATGGCGGCGCGGGTTGGAGGCCATATTGCGGTTATCGGGCTTCTTTCGGGTCTTATGAAAGACGTCAATGTGGCGGCGATTTTCTCCCAAAACCTCACCATCAAAGGCATCACTGTCGGAAACCGGGAGCAGTTCGACGACATGGTTCGCGGGATTGAGCGCAACAATATCAAGCCTGTGATTGATGCGCATTACGGTCTTGAGGAGCTGGGTACAGCGCTTGGCCACATGGCAGGTGCGTCACATTTCGGCAAGATCGTGATCGATATTGCCTGATTTTTCTATTCGGCCGGGGCGGCGGTGGAGCCGCCTCGGGCCGGATAGGTTTCCTTCTCAAAAATCGGCAGGATGATCTTGAGAAGGGGCGGGATGATGAGCAATGTCAGCAAGGCGGAGAGCATCAGGCCGCCAATGACGACGGTGCCGAGGCCTCTATAGAGCTCAGAGCCCGCACCCGGAAAGAGCACCAGCGGCGCCATGCCGAAAATACTTGTGAGCGTCGACATGAAGATCGGCCGGATGCGGTTGCGGACTGCACCGGAAATCGCTTCGTCGAAACTTTCGCCCAGTTCGCGCAACCCATAGAGGGACTGGTGCACGAGCAGAATCGCATTATTCACCACAATCCCGATTAGGATCACAAACCCTAAGAGGGTCAGCATATCGAGAGCCTGGAAGGTGAAGATGTTGAGGATCACGAGGCCTGCCACACCACCGGCTGTCGCAAGCGGCACGGATAGCATAATGATCAGCGGATAGATGAAGCTTTCAAACAGTACGGCCATCACGAGGTACACAATGATGAGCGCCAGCGCCAGGTTCATGACAAGCTCGCCCCAGGCCTGTTCCAGCTGATCGGCAGAACCGCCGAGCCCCATACGGACTGTCTGAGGAATGCCTTCAGCTTCCAGCTCGTCAATGATTTCTTCGAGAATGGCCAGGGCTTCTTCCAGCGGCATTTCCGCTGCTGGACGGACCTGCAGGGTGATGACGCGGAACCGCTCCAGGTGATGAATTTCCGACGGACCAGCGGTGATTTCAATGTCGGCCAGAGAGCTCGCTGGCACGATGGTTCCCGACCGGGTGACGACCGGTAGATTTTCAATGCTTTGGGTTTCGTCAGCCTGCTCGAAGTTCCCATAGAGAGCTAAATCCATGCGCCGTCCATCGACGGTGATTTCGTCGACACGCAAGCCATCATTGAACGCATCCAGCGTGATACCGAGCTCTGCCGCAGAAAGACCATTGTCTCCAAGACGCACGCGGTTTGGGGTGATGCGGACCTCAGGTGCGCCGAGCTCCAGTGACGGCTGAGGACGCATCTGGTGCCCGTCTCGGCGGGGCAGGCGTTCTTCCACCTTATCAGCAGCCCTTTGAGCGGTTGCGACGATATCGTTTGTGTCTGTTCCGCCGATTACGAAGTTCACCTGACGCCCGCCGCCGACACCGCGTCCAAAGAGCGAGCGCTGGGCGAAGAAGCCGAAGGTTCCTGGCTCGCGAAGAACAGGCTCGCTGAGGAGAGGGATGAGTTCGCTCGCGCGGTCCACATTCTCTGGATAGGCACCGACAAACGCAAAGTTTGTTGAGGCGAAGAAGAAAAAGTTCCGCATCCAGGGGCGGTCGTCCGGGTCTCTGTCGGCAGGTGCGGTGGGTGCCCAATTGTCCCGATTGGCGTCTTCCACGCGTCCGGCGATTTGAAGTGCGGTTTCAAGGTTGTAGCCAGGGGGCGGGCTGATATAGCCAAAGACAAAGGCCTGGTTGCCGTCTGGCAGGTAGTCGAGCTTCGGCAAAAAGAGCAGGGTGCCTAGCGCTGCGACGCCGCAAATGGCGGCAACAGTGCTGCCAGCGCGTTTGATGGATGCGATCATCCAGGAGACTGCCTGCAATACTTTTGCGACAAATTGAGAAGCCAAGGTGTCGATCCTTGGCAGTGTGAAGAGGACGTCGTCGTCTCCCTCGCGGGGGAGAAGCTGTGCGGCAAGGGCCGGGATGACGGTAACCGCAACAAGCAGTGACAGGGAAACAGCGACAGAGATTGCGACCGCGATATCTCTGAAGAGCTGCCCCACCTCAGCCTGCATGAGCAGAATGGGCGCGAACACGGCGACTGTCGTGGTCGCGGACACGAGGACCGCACTCCAGACCTGTTTGGTGCCTTCATAGGCAGCCGTCTTGCGGTCATGGCCCTCAGACTTCAATCGAAAGATGTTTTCCAGAACAACAATGGCGGCATCAACGACAAGCCCGACAGCGAAGGCGATGCCAGCGAGCGAGATGACATTGATCGATTGCCCAAGGGCTGCCATCGCAACGAAAGACCCAACAATTGACACAGGGATCGACAGGGCAACCACCAAAGTTGCCCGCCATGAGCGCAGAAACAGAATAAGGACAATCACCGCCAAGGTGCCGCCTACGAAAATATTCTGCTGGACCAGGCTGATGGCAGATTCGATATAGACCGTTTCATCGTAAGATTGCACCGCCTGAAGTCCGGCATTTGGAAGTTCAAACTCATTGAGCTCCCTGATGGCTTCGCGAATGCCTTCCATGGTTTCAATGACATTGGCACCTGCTTCACGCACCGCATTGACGGACATGGCGTCCATGCCAAGGCTGCGGAACTGTCCGGTTCGTTGTTTGAAGCCAAATTCAACGGACGCAATGTCGCCGACGACGACTCTGCCTATCCGCCCGGACACCTCGTCCTGAGAGGTACGCAGCACGACATTGCGCACCTGCTCCACGGACTTTAACTCGCCTTCGGTCCGGACGATGTAAGCGCGTTTGCCTTCTTCCACTTCACCGGCGGAGATGGAGGCATTGGCAGCTCGTAATCGCTGCAATACATCCGGGACGGTAAGGCCATATCGGGCGAGACGATCGGGGTGGATGATGACCTGAAGCTCACGCTCGGTACCCCCGAATACGTTTGACCGACTGACGCCGGGCACGCGTTCAAGACGCTCCTGAATGACATCTTCTACGAAATCGCCGTAGGAGTTCATTGGCCGTTCGTTGCCGGGCAGGCGGGTCAGCACGATCCAGGTGATGGGGTTGTCTTCACTGCCTGCAGAACGGAGCACGGGTTCGCGGGCTTCGTCCGGATAGTCGCCGATCTGATCCAGCCGATTGGAGACCAGAAGCATGGCACGGTTCATGTCAGTGCCAAGGGCGTATTCCAGAAAGACTTCGCCGCGGCCCGGACGGGAGCGGCTGGTCATCTGTGTGACGCCTTCGAGGCCCTTCAGATTGTCTTCCTGCCGGTTGACAATTTCGCGCTCAATTTCAACCGGTGAGGCGCCTTGCCAATTTGTTGAGATTGTCAAAAGCGGCTTGCGGACGTCAGGGATGAGCTGAATAGGAATGGCGCGGAGTGCCACAAATCCAAAAACGACGAGAATGATCACGCCCGCCAGAATGGCTGTGGGCCGTTCAATGGAAAGGCGGATCAGGTTCATCTGGATCAGGCTCCTTCGTCTACGCGGACAGGTTGGCCGGACCGAAGTCGTTCATTGCCGCGAACGGCGACGCTGTCACCAACGGCAAGTCCCTCAAGGACGATAAAACGCCCTCCAACCGGTTCACCTAATTGCACGGCGCGCATGTCTGCTGTGCTGTTTGTCACAACAAAGACTATGGTTTCGCCCTGTCGATTGACGATGGCGTCTTTGTGAACCGTGACGACCTCTCGTCGGTCACCAACAGGGATGTGAATAATCGCCGTCTGGTTGGGGGTGAATTGTGCGTTGGCATCACCTTCGAGCGTGAAACGCACCGCGCGTGTGCGGGTGAGTGGGTTCTCAACCGGGACCAGTGCGCGCACGCTGGCGGGGGCTTCGACGCCGGCTATTTCTACGGTCACCTTCCGGCCGGGGCGGAGGCCCGTCATTCGATCAGAAGGAATATCGGCTTCTGCTTCCAGTGACTGATCGTTGACGAGGCTGACGACGGGTGCGCCCAGTGGCACATAGGCGCCTGCCTCCGTCTGTCTCAGTGTCACGGTTCCTGCATAAGGCGCTCGAATGCTTGCATATTCGAGATTAAGGCGCGCGATTTCCAGGTCTGCTTTGGCTTCTGTAACCCGACTTTCCAGTGTGGTTACTTCCAGTTTTTTGTCTTCATATTGGCCTTGCTGGAAAGCGGCTGAGTTTCTAAGGCGCCGCAGCCGTTCGGACTCATTTCTGCGGATTGCGAGCTCAGCTTCTGCTCGTTGAAGAGCAGCTTCCATGCGGCGTACCTCAACCTCCAGGCTGTCGGAGACGAGTTCTGCCATCATGTCGCCTTCTTCCACATGGTCGCCAACATGGACATGCATCTGTGCAACTGCACCTGCGATGCGGGCAGCGACGACACCAGCCTGTCGGGACACGAGCCGTCCGATCACAGGAGCGGTTTGTCCGAAAGGTTCCGAGATTACGGCATCGACCTGGACTAGCGAGGCGGGACGTCCGCCCGGCTCATTCTCGGCCAGCGCTGCTTTCGGCAAAGTCAAAAGAACGACTGCCAAAAGGGCAGCCGTCGTGGAATTCACGCGGAGTTTCATCGCCTAGATCAATTTATTGTTCGTCGTTGAGTGCGAGTTTAGGCGGGGAACCCGGCTCATACGAGTATAAATTGATCAATTCGCCGTGCTCCGGCGCAAATGTCGCGCTTATCCCCACACAGCCGCGCTGAAGGGGAGCATTTCGCTGTCCTGGAAGGTGATGCCTGGCTGGCGGTCTTCCTTGAGCAGAAGGGGGCCGTCCAGATCGACTAGGTCTTTCGGCTGGGCGACCAGCATTGCGGGCGCCATGCCCAGGGATGTGCCGACCATGCACCCCACCATGATATCGAATCCGATGTCTCTGGCGGCACGCGCCGTGGCGATTGCTTCGGTCAGTCCACCGGTTTTATCGAGCTTGATATTCACGGCATCGTAGAGGCCGACGAGAGGTGCCAGGGAGGCGATGCCATGGCACGATTCATCTGCGCAAAGCGGGATCGGGCTGTCATACGACCGTAATATTTCGTCATGGTCAGCAGGCAGCGGTTGTTCGATCAGGGAAACGCCATATTGGGCCATGGTTTCCACATTCGTTTTGAGAGTATCCGGCGTCCATCCCTCATTCGCATCAATGATCAGTCTAGCGTCAGGCGCTGCGCGGCGGACCGCCGCAATGCGATCCTCATCGCCATCGCCGCCCAGTTTTATTTTGAGCAAGGGGCGGGCTGCAGCCGCTTTGGCGGCGACTGCCATTTTGTCTGGGCTGTCCAAGCTGAGGGAATAAGCGGTTGTGAGCGGCGCTGGCGTCACACCGATCAGGTCTGCTACCCGCTTACCTGAGCGTTTGGCCTCTAGGTCCCAGAAAGCGCAGTCGAGCGCGTTCCGTGCGGCGCCTGGTGGAAGCATGAGCTGAAGGTCGTCTCGGCTAAGGTCCGCTTTCACAGCGGGTTCGAGTGAGTTGATCGTCTCTGCAACGCCTTCCAGGGTTTCCCCATAGCGGGCATAGGGGACGCATTCACCCCGTCCAATTGCATCGCCATCTTTGAGGGTCGCAACAACAACCCGGGCCTCTGTTTTGGCGCCGCGCGAGATGTTGAACGCGGCGGCGAGCGGCCAGGTTTCAATGCTGCAGGTTAGATGTGTCATGGGGTGGGATCATGGCGATGCTTTAGCGCACCGCCAAGAGATTTGTTCAACAGGTTTTAGAAACGACCTGCATAGTAGGATCCGTTCCAGTTTGGACCTGGAGGTTCGTTTTCCATCTGCTTGATCCGAGCTTCATAGAAATCATAAAGCGTTGAGATCGACCCATTCAGGCCGCGGCAATGCCCCAAGGCTTCCCGTGCTGCATCCCAACGCTGGTTCCGATAGGCTTCAAAAAGTTTGCGATGGCCATCCTCCAGCGCTCTGAATTTCGGGCTCGCGCGCACGATGGAGTCGCCTAGCAGAGCATATGCCCTCCAGCCATCTGGATGGCGAGGCGTTGACACCAAGTCGACTTCGAGCAACGCAAACTTGTCACCCACGGTATCTTTGAATCCATCTCCTACGATCACGGCGGGTCCATAATTGATCGCGTGATGGCGGAGGTAATGCGCAATGCTGACCGGTTCGCCCAGAACCCCATAATCGTAGCTTTGGGTCGCACCCATATTGCCGATGATTGCTGAGCCGGTCTCAACGCCAATGCTAACGGACAGCGGGATATGGCTCAGATTGTGTCGTTTGGCATCTTCTTCCAGAAACTCGTTCAATGCGTCCAGCTGCTCGCGCATCAATAGCGCGGCGTCGCAGGCTTTCATGGCGTGGTCAGGTTCGTTCAAGGGGGCGTTCCACACTGCCATCATGGTATCGCCAGTATAGCGATCAACCATGCCCTTGCGGTCATGGACCGTTTTTGTAAGTGGAGAGAAAAAGCGGTTCAGAATATCTGCGTAAGCGACAGGGTCTTCCAGATAGCGATCTGCAATCACATTGAACCCACGCAAGCCGACGGCCAGCGATGTGACAGTGCGTTGTTCCCCTTGCTCGGGAATGAGCTTTGGATTGCGGATGACTTTTGCGAGCGCTTTTGAGGACAGGCGCCGAGTCATCTGGTTTTCTATGAAACGCGTTTCAGCTTCGATCCGGAAGCGGTTCACCAATGTGGTGGTGAAGAAAACTGCGGCCAAAGAGGCGGCAGGGAAGGTCGGGTCCAGGAGCCATCCTTCTGTCTCGAACAGGTACCATGCGCCATAGCCTGCTGCACCGAGGCTCAAGCCCATAAACACAAAGCCCCAGCCTGCGCGATTGCGGATGACCAGGATCATGGTGAAGATCCCTATGAGGGTCAGGAACGCAAGCTCAGCGTTTTGTGCCCAGGCTGGACGGGTGAGGTATGCGTTTGAGGCAATCTGGTCTATGGCTTCTGCAATGATGGCGCCAGAGGGAAGGGGACCTACAACCGTGTCGTAAGTTCTTTCAGCGCCGTTCACTGAAAATCCGATGACAGCAATTTTGCCGTTGAAGTCAAACGCTTCTGGATCGCTCATGATCCGCCAGGCTTCATAGGTGGATTGCTGCGGCATTGACCGGAAATAGAGGCGAAGTGATCCGTCTGCCTGGGTTTTGACCGTGCTTTCCGTGCCGGCAATGCTAACTTCTGCTAACCCTGCGGGTTCGCCGATCACGAAGGCACCTTCGGGGATTGTGACCCGGGCCTCATAGGCTTCAGCTGACTGGTGCACGCGCAGTGCCTCCAGCGTGGATGCCGGGAAAAGCTTTCCATCAAGGTTTGTGAGCATTGGAATGCTCCGCACCCGATCTGAAGGACGCTGGCTTGGCATGCCCGCACCATTGCCGTCGGCGTTCCGGGACAATCGTCCAAGGGTCGGCATCCAATTGTCATACCTTGGGGCGTATCTCAAAGGATTGCCGCCAACGTCTGAAATGTTTGTGACGAGGGACGGGGCGTTTTGTATCACGCCCTTGCCAGGCGTCAGCGTGACAACAGATGAGCCCGCCTTCAGCGCTTCAACGAGCAATATGTCGTGATCTGGAAGTTCCGCGAGCGCTGCCGCCAGGGCTGTCACATTGGCTTCAGGAGGGAGCGGTGACCAGACTTTGAGCGCTTCGCGTGGCGATGTCGTATCTGCCTCAGGCAGGGGCATATCCAAAAGCACAGTTTCTGCGCCGGCACTCCGCGCTGCCGCTACCAGGTCAGCCAAACGCGCTCTAGACCATGGCCAGTGGCCGTAGCGCGCAGATGAGGCTGGACCGATGTCCAGATAAACACTTTTTTGTGCTTCTGATGGTCTCGGTTTGATCTGTTGATAAAGATCGAAGGTTTGGTTGGACAGGGCAGTGGCCAGGCCGCGTGGGTCATAAAAAGACACACATAGTGCGCCTATGAGCACAATCGCGGGCAGAAGAGCCGACAGGCGTCTGAAAATGGTCGTGGATTGCATCTACGCTAACTCTTTACCAACTGACTTATCCATGACCCCCGTCCCGTAAACCTTACACAGAAACGTCGAAACGTTTCAATTTGGAACGGTCGGAGATCGCTCTTGCAGTGTGCTGCAGGAAGTGTTCCATCTGATTTGCCCCATTTTTCCGGCTTTTCCTTGTTTGTTTTGCGTCGTTGGCGCTTTACCATGCGCCTCAACAGGCTGGGTATAGGTAAAACAGGGAGTGCGGTGATGCGCCGGATTGTGACGGATTTGAAAATTTGGGTGGCGGTCTTGGCGCTGACCTTTGCAGCGGGAACAGGTGCTTACGCTGAGCCCGAACGGGTTTTTGTCACTGTTGGGACCGGCGGCATTACTGGCGTTTACTATCCGACCGGAGGAGCGATCTGTCGTTTGGTCAATAAGGATCGTAAATCCCACGGTATTCGCTGCTCCGTTGAGAGCACTGGGGGGTCGCTCTTTAACATTAATGCTATTCGCGAAGGCGACCTGGAAATGGGTGTTGCTCAATCGGATTGGCAGTTCCACGCTTACAATGGAACGTCAAAGTTTGCCGAAACTGGTGCTTTCTCTGATCTGCGATCGGTTTTCTCACTACATCCTGAACCCTTCACGGTGGTTGCGCGCGCAGACGCTGGGATCGCTTCTTTCGAGGAACTTGAAGGAAAAAGGGTCAATATTGGCAATCCAGGGTCTGGTCAGCGCGCCACCATGGAAGTTGTTATGGAGGCGCTCGGCTGGACCACCCGGAACTTTGCTTTGGCCTCTGAACTTAAGTCGGCCGAGCAATCACTTGCGCTTTGCGACAATAAAATTGACGCGATCGTCTTTACGGTGGGGCATCCAAGCGGGTCTATTCAGGAAGCAACCACCACCTGCGACACGGTGCTGGTGAATGTGAACGGGGAGGCTGTCGACAAGTTGATCGCCGACAATAGTTTCTACGGGCCCGCGACCATTCCTGGCGGCATGTACAATGGCAATCCGGAAGATGTCTCCACCTTCGGCGTGGCGGCGACCTTTGTGACATCTGCGAATGTGGATGATGAAATTGTCTATCAGCTGGTGAAAGCGGTGTTTGAGAATTTCGATGATTTCAAAAAGCTGCATCCGGCTTTTGCGGTTCTGACGAAAGAGGGCATGGTTCGCAATGCGCTGTCTGCGCCCCTCCATCCCGGTGCTGAGCGGTACTATAAGGAAGCCGGGCTCCTTGAATAAGGATCGCAGGCAGGGAGACCTGTTTTGAGCGAGCCAACATCGAACGTTGCTGAAGAGCTCGTCGCAGCGGAAACCGGTGCGCGCAATCACGACGGCACAACCGGAAAGGTGATCGCAGGTATTGCGATTGCCTGGTCACTCTTTCAGCTCTGGTATGCCTCGCCGCTGCCTTTTCTGGTTGCGAGATATATTCCAGTTTTGAATGACACCGAGGCGCGGGCGATCCATCTCGCCTTTGCCTTTCTTCTGGCCTATGTGAGTTTCCCGGCTTTAAAGCGATCACCCAGAGAGCGGGTGCCGTTGCAGGACTGGGTTCTTGGGATCGCTGGTGCGGTGTCGGCGGCGTACCTCTTTGTCTTCAATGATGCGCTCGCCTCACGACCTGGCTTACCTAATACTGCTGATCTTGTGACAGCTGGCGTTGGTTTGGTGTTGCTGCTTGAAGCAACCCGTCGGACGCTTGGCCCGCCGCTAACCGTGATGGCGCTCATTTTTCTGGCCTATGTGTTCTTCGGCAATATGGCGCCGGATCTCATCGCCTGGAAGGGGGCGTCCTTCTCTCGTGCGATGAGTCACTTATGGATTACGACGGAAGGTGTGTTTGGGATCGCGCTGGGTGTTTCGACAAGTTTTGTCTTCCTCTTTGTGCTGTTTGGCTCCTTGCTCGACCGGGCGGGCGCCGGTCATTATTTTATTCAGGTGGCTTTTGCGCTTCTCGGTCACATGAGGGGTGGGCCTGCTAAAGCAGCCGTGCTTGCTTCCGGTATGACCGGTTTGGTTTCTGGTTCGTCCATTGCAAACACTGTCACCACAGGCACCTTCACTATTCCGCTGATGAAGCGGGTTGGGTTTTCCAGCGAAAAGGCAGGCGCGGTTGAGGTTGCCTCATCAGTCAACGGGCAGATCATGCCACCAGTGATGGGGGCTGCTGCTTTCCTCATGGTGGAGTATGTGGGGATCTCTTATTTGGAGGTCATTACCCATGCATTCCTACCTGCGGTGATTTCCTACATCGCACTCATCTATATTGTGCATCTGGAAGCGTTGAAGGCGGGTATGGAGGGGCTGCCGCGAGCAGGAACGCCGCCAACAGGGATCTCGCGTTTGCTTCGCGCTGGGGTTTCGATCAGCTCATTCCTGATTGTTGCGGGTATTTGGTACTATGGCATCCTTGCTGCACAGAGTTTGTTCGGCGCTGCAGCTTCTTATGTGCTCGCTGTCGGGTTTCTTCTTTTCTATGTGCTCACGCTTGGCTATGCGGCGCGGCACCCGGACTTGCCTCCAGAAGACCCTAACGCTCCGATCATCGAAACGCCGCGGATTGCAGATATTGGGCGAACAGGACTGCACTTCATTCTGCCCATCGGTGTGTTGGTCTGGTGTTTGATGGTGGAGCGATTGTCACCAGGGCTCGCGGCCTTCTGGGCGACGGTCGCAATTGGCTTCATCCTGATTACTCAGCGGGCTGTTTTGGGCGCTTTACGGGGGCGTGGCGCGTTTTTGTCCAATCTAAGATCTGGCGTAGCCGATTTTGCATCGGGCCTGGAGCTCGGTGCAAAGAATATGGTGGCAATCGCAATCGCTACCGCTGCGGCTGGGATCATTGTCGGCGCCGTATCTCTTACCGGTGTCGGACAGGTGCTGACTGAGCTTGTAGAGATATTGTCGGGTGGCAATCTACTCGCCATGTTGGGGCTCGTTGCGATCCTATCCATCGTGCTTGGTATGGGGCTGCCGACAACAGCAAACTATATTGTTGTGTCGGCTCTTATGGCGGGTGTTGTTGTTGATCTGGGCGCCCAGAACGGTTTGGTGGTGCCCCTCATCGCGGTGCATCTGTTTGTTTTCTACTTCGGAATAATGGCGGATGTGACGCCTCCTGTTGGGCTGGCGTCCTTTGCAGCTGCCGCGATCTCTCGGGCTGACCCTATCAAGACCGGTATCGCAGCGTTTGCCTATTCATTGCGAACAGTCGTTCTTCCATTCCTCTTTATCTTCAACACGAAACTCTTACTGATTGGGATTGAAGGGCCGGTTGATCTGGCTCTGACGGTCTTAGGTGCGGTGACGGCGGTGCTTGTCTTTGCGGCTGCAACCCAAGGCTATTTCCTGACGCGGAACAAGCTTTGGGAATCTGCGACCCTTCTGCTTGTCGCCTTTACACTATTCCGACCCCAATACTGGGTGGATCAAATAGTGCCGCCATACCAAACGGTTCCCTACGCGCAAGCTGCGCCGCTCATCGAGGGGGCCGCTGCAGGTAGCACGGTGCGTCTCACCGCGACAGGGGAAACCCTTGAGGGAGATATTGAGACACGTACCGTGCTTCTGCCTCTCGGTGAACAAGCACCCATAGGCGCGCGCCTGGAACATGCGGGTCTGATCCTTCGGACGGAAGAGGGCGGAACCTTTGTCGATGATGTAGTTTTTGGTGGGCCGGCCGGGGAAGCAGGTATTGATTTTGACTGGGAAGTCCTGTCAATCGAGCTCCCCAATGATCAACCGAATGCCTATTTCATGTATCTGCCTGCCGGTGCCTTATTGCTGGGCGTCTGGATATTGCAGCGTCGGCGTCGGTCGCGCTCAAGCTAGGGCAAGACACAAAAAAGGCGGCTCCCTTATCTGCCGCGTTTTCCAACCACAAAAGTCTACTACTTTTGTTGAAAACGCTGAAGAGCCGCCTCTTTCGAACTTTGATGATCGGGATTACTCAGCCGCAGGCGCTTCCGCTTCTTCTTCAGTCTCAGCGTCTGCAGCCGCCGCGCCGGTTTCCTGGCGGAGATAAGCAATCAGGTTCACCCGATCCTTTTCTTTCCGCAGACCAACGAAAGACATGTTTGTGCCGGGTACGTAGTCGCGTGGCTTGGTGAGATATTCAGCCAGATTTTCATCGGTCCATGTGCCGATTTCAGCGGCGCGGGCCGTCATGCCGTCAGAAAAGTTGAAGTCTGCAGCTGAGGCGACTGGACGGTCAAACATCCCATAGAGCGCTGGGCCGATCTTGTTGCCTTCTCCTTCAGCAAGGGTGTGGCAGGCAGCACATTTCTTAAAAACTTTCGCGCCTTTGCCCAAATCTGGTTCGCTTGCTTGTGCCGCCAGTGGCAGTGCGAGAGATAGGCCCAGAATGGAGAGACCTTTGACTAACTGGTTCATCACTTTCCTCGTTTCAGTGTGGCGCCAAAATAGAACGCCCGTACCCCTTGGTGGTCTAACAAACACATGTCATCTTACATGAATAGCTAAGAGGTCAACCTAATCTCCCAAAAAGCTCAGGCAATGTGGCCGTATGACGCGGTTCTTGTGTTACAAGAAACCGGGGGAAATCGGTCAAAATAAGACCGGAAATTCGATGGGGGTTTGGCCGGATAGGGGCAGTCAAGGCGGTTATGAGCGGGACGACGACAGCGACATTGGAGACAGAGGAAGCAGAGGTCGGCTTCCTTGTGCGTGCCAAAGGCGCGTGGACCGTGCGGTTGGTTCGTGATCTTGATGCGCCGCTTAGAGAGATCAGCCCGAAACGCTCTCGTGGGAGAGATGCGGTCATCGACCTAACAGGACTGACGCGGCTCGATACCGCTGGCGCCTGGCTGCTTCATCGCACCAGTGAGCAATTGCGTGTTGCCGGTCTGCGGGTTTCCTATCGAGGCGAAACGCCTGAAATTCGAACATTGCTGGATGTTGCCGAGGGATATCGATTTGGCTTCAATCTGCGCCTGCCAAGCCCGCCAGCCTATATTCAGCTCGCCAATAGGGTCGGCGCGACCCTTATTTCGGTTGCAAATGAAGTCCGAGGCCTTCTTGGTTTTTTCGGGCTCTTGCTGGAGGTGCTCTGGCGGACGGTCAAACACCCCAGCCGGTTACGGGTTGTTCCCCTCGTGCATCATATGGAACGTGCTGGTCTTGATGCTCTGCCCATTGTTTGCCTCATGACTTTCCTCATTGGTGGCGTTCTTGCGCAGCAAGGTGCCGTCCAGCTCCAAAAGTTTGGGGCAGAGGTCTTCACTGTGAATATGGTCGCCATCACCTTCTTGCGTGAGATCGGTATTCTTTTGACCGCTATCATTGTTGCAGGTCGTTCGGGCAGCGCGTTCACCGCCGAAATCGGTTCGATGAAGATGCGCGAAGAAGTGGATGCGATGCGCACTCTTGGGCTCGACCCCATGGATATGCTGGTGGTGCCGCGCGTGTTGGCGCTCGTCATCATGCTGCCGCTTCTCACATTTGTTGCCGACATTATGGGGCTGGTTGGTGGGGCGTTGATGGTTTGGCAGATGCTGGACACGTCGCCGGGTGTCTTCATTGTGCGTTTGTCGGAGGCCGCTGATTTCTGGACCTTTGGTGTGGGAATATTGAAAGCACCCTTCATGGCTCTGGTGATCGCGATGATCGGCTGTTACGCCGGCATGCGGGTGACCGGAAGTGCCGAGTCCGTTGGTGTGCAGACAACACGTTCTGTGGTGCAGTCCATTTTTATGGTCATTGTGCTTGATGCATTGTTTGCTGTTTTCTTCACTGCGATAGGAATTTGATCTATGAGCGATGAAGAGCCGATCATTCGCGTGCGAGGTCTGCGGAACCAGTTTGGATCTCAGGTCGTTCATGAAAACCTGGATCTTGATGTGAAACGAGGCGAGGTCTTGGGTATCGTTGGTGGATCGGGAACAGGTAAGTCCGTGTTGCTTCGCTCCATTGTGGGTCTCCAGCGCCCAACGGCTGGCACTGTGACTGTGCTTGGTCGCACGATTTCCGAGATGGATGAAGAAGAACGGAAGCGGCTCGAGCAGCAGTGGGGTATCTTGTTCCAGGACGGGGCTTTGTTTTCAGCGCTCACGGTGGCTGAAAATGTCCAGGTTCCTTATCGGGAACATTTGGGTCTTCCGGTGGATCTGATGGATGAGCTGGCGGCTCTCAAAATTACCATGGTGGGATTGCCGTCAGACGCCTGCACCAAGTTTCCCTCGGAGCTTTCCGGCGGTATGCGGAAGCGGGCCGGGCTTGCCCGCGCTCTGGCGCTCGATCCGAACATCCTGTTTCTCGATGAGCCGACAGCAGGGCTGGACCCCATTGGCGCCGCTGCTTTTGATACGTTGATCCGGGATCTTCAAAGAACGCTTGGGTTGACTGTTTTTCTGGTGACGCATGACCTCGATACTTTGCACGCCACGTGTGATCGCATCGCGGTTCTTGCCGATAAGCGTGTTACGCTTCAGGGGACCATGGATGATATGCTGCGCAGCGACCATCCATGGATCAAAGAGTATTTTACGGGTCCTCGTGCGCGGGCGGCGCAGGCGTCAGCGATTGGGCAGGGATAGAGAAGACAGATGGAAATCAAATCCAACAATATCATGATTGGCGCCTTTGCTTTGGCAACAATTGCGGCTCTCTTCCTGTTTGCGCTGTGGGTTGGCCGGGTGCAGCTCGACCGAACCTATGCCTATTATGAGATTGTCTTCTCTGGCTCTGTTTCAGGCCTGACCGAGTCAGGGGTTGTCCAATATAATGGGATCCCTGTCGGACGTGTGGTCGACCTCCATCTGGCGGAAGATGACCCGAGCAAGGTGGTTGCGCTTGTTGAATTGGATGCCCGGACCCCTGTGAAAGAAGACACGGATGCCAAGTTGGAGTTGTTTGGCCTGACGGGTGTGGCACAGATTGAGTTGACAGGTGGGACGTCAACCTCTCCGCCGCTGATGCCTCAGGCCGGAGAATCTTATCCCACAATTATTGCCGCGCCGTCTGCGTTTCAGGAGCTTTTTATGAGTGCGCCGGATGCGATCGAAAACGCAAATGCGCTCTTGAGAGATGTCCGACTTCTGGTTCGGGAAAATCAAAGCTCAATTAAAACCATTGTGTCTAACCTGGAGATACTTTCAGCCGAGCTGGCGGGTAGCTCGGGTGATATTTCAGGGACACTTGAGAACATCAATACAATTACCTCAGACGTCGCAGCCGCGACAGGCAAGCTTGAAAGTCTAGCGGGTACAGCGGATGATTTGATGGAGAACGATGTGACTGCCCTGGTGCGGGAAGCCAAAGGCGCAGCTGCGTCCTATGGGCGCGTCGCAGAAGAACTTGAGCTGGTCCTGTCGAACAATAGAAGCTCGATCAATAGTTTCACCCGCGATGGGTTGGGGCAGCTGCCGCTTCTCATTGAAGAGGCGAGAGACATGGTTGCCGCATTGGAACGTTTTGTCTCCCGTGCTGAGGGAGACCCAGCGGGCTTCCTGCTTGGAAGCGACACACCAGAATATGAACCGGAATCAGGACGATAAAATGAAGAAGCATCCAGTCAGATTTACGCGGTTTGTGGGTGTCGCAATGGTTGCTGTCGCGCTTCAGGCTTGTGCGCTTGCTGCCGTCGGGACAAATGAAGCGCCTGACATTTATGTGCTTACAGCACCGACGATTGATTTTGGGCAGAACAGACCGCAGGTATCGACACAGATTGTGGTTGATGCGCCGGAAGCGCCTGCGGCTCTTAACTCGAACCGGATTGTGTTTCAGCCATCCGCCAACGAAATCAGGTATTTCTCAGGCGCGCGATGGGCGGACCGGGTGCCCGATATGGTTCAGGTTCTTTTGGTTGACGCCATGGACCAAGGGGGACGCTTTCAGGCGGTTGGTCCTCGCTCTGCAGGTATTCGATCTGACTATTTGCTGCAGGTCTCTATTTCGCGGTTTGGCGTGGAAAGTGAAGGCTCTGAGATGGACGATGTTCGCGTTCAGATCAATACGAAGCTTGTCCGTCGCTTCAGCGACACAGTTATTGCGAGCCGCCGTTTTGAGAGCGTGAAAGAGTCGGAGAGTACGCGCACCATTGACGTGGTGGGCGCGTTTGATGAGGCAAATTCAGACGTCTTGTCTGCGATTGCACTGTGGGCCTATGACGAGATCATCGCCGCAGAGCGGGTGGAGCCTGCTAGCTAGAGAGCTTGGTGCCTTCCTTCGTTCAGGAGAGGCGACCCGTAGCCTGCGCGAGCAGCAGGTAGACCTTCCCGGTATCCGAGGTGAGGTAGGTATCTGCGAGGATACCTTCCCGATCCCGTTCGGCAGCTTCGGTGAGCAGTTGTTCAAACTGCACCATGAACTTGTCGGCATTCTCCCGGAACTCGCGTTCGCTTGAGTATTTCTGAGCTATCTGGTCGTAAAGTTCTCGTCCCTGCAGGTTATAGAGACGCCGGGCGAAGACGTTGCGCTCACCTGCCTGGTAGCGGCGCCAAAGGTCTGCTGGAGGGCTTTGCTCAAGTGCCCGGTCGAGGTCAATGGCAATAGATTGAAGGCTCTCGATAATGTGCAAGGACCGTCTGTGAAGTTCCCCATCATTGGCTTGTGGGTTGGGGCGTTCTGCATGGCCTGCAGCAGCAAGAAGGTCTGAGATGCCCCAAGTGCCATTTTCTGGTGGACGTCCGGCGGTGTTATGCGGCGTTGCGGCTTGGGGTGCTGTGATTGGCGGTGTCACAGCACGCTGTGGCCCAGTTCGATCCAGATTGCGGGCGTGGCGCACGACGATTTCGGCAATTGAGGCAAGGGCGGATACCTGATCTTCCAAAACCCGCTGAAGGGCTTGTGCGCCGTCTGCGGCTTCCTCCGGCAGTTCCGCCATCCTTTTTTCAAGGTCTTCGGCTGCTGTGTGAAGGGCCCGTCCGGCTTCTTTTGCAGCACCGCCAATGCCAAACATTGCAGCGCCAAGGCGCTCGCCAGCGGCTTCTGCGTCGGTTGCGGATTTTTCCATCTCAGACCGCAAGTCTACAATGCGTTCATCCAGCTTTTTGGCCGCGGCGTTGGAGCGTGCCGCGATGGCGCTTTCAATCTCAGAGGCCGCTTTCTCAATAGAGTTTGAGGCCGCCTGGGCTGCCTCAGTTGTCTGTTTAGCGGCATTACCAAAGGTAGCTGTGGCGGCTTCCAGGCCGTCGCTGGCGCTACGCGACGCATCGCCCACCGTGTTTGCAGCATCGTTGGCTGCGCGGGTAATGGCGTTCACCTCTCCCGCAAAAGTGGTACCCAGTTCCTTGGCGCGGGATGATGCCGTTTCCATGGAGTGGGTAAGCTCTCTGGAGAGGCGGGCCACCGCTTCGTCGATCTCGATGGTTCTCTCTGCCATTTGCCCGGATGTGTTCTCAATGAGGGTGCGGTGCTTTTCAAATGAGGCGTCCAGGCGGTTGCGTTCGCTCTCAAGCGCCAGTGCCGCCTCGGCAATGGCATCGCGCTGTGCTTCGTAGCGTTCGGTAAGGCCATCCGCCTTAGAAAGTGCCGTCTGTGCAACCACTTCCAGGCGCGATGATTGTCGGTCAAGCATGGAGGTTGTGGCGTCAGCGCCGCCGATTGCAGCCTCGCTGGCGCGAGATAGCGCCTCTGACTGGTGGCGCAGTCGTTCGCTTGCCGCTTCCATCTTCTGTTCGGCAGAGGCTGTTATGCTGCGTACGGAGGCAATCTGACCTGACAGGTGTCGCGTTACGGTATCAGTCTCATTGCCCAATGATTGAGACAGGCCTTCAAGCGCCTGCTTATGGTCACCCAGCAATTCCCGCAGTTTGGACGCCCGGATCTCGGCGCGCTCGCTTCCTGCATCAATATCGGTGAGCTGTTCCTGCAGCATGATGTTGAGGGCCGCCGCTCGGGCAAGAGCGTCGTCTATGCCTTTATTCACCGTATCCAGGTGATGAGCGACCTGATTACCGAGGCGGGCAACATCGCCTATGGCGGTTTCTTCAGGCTCAGTGAGGCGGAGCGCCGTTCGGGCAAGGGCGTCTGCCATCAGGCGCATTTCCTGACTGCGCCAGGCGATAAAGGCCACAAGCCAGATAAGGGTCAACGGGGCCAGAGCGGCGGCGGCGAGCAGAGCCAGCTCCGCCCGAGGCGCGGCCACCAATCCATTCAACCCGTAAAATCCGGCGACATAGGCGATCATGGAACCGACCCAAAGGGCGGTGAGGGCAACCGCAACTGTCAAAATTGTCCGGCTTGGGCGCCGCGACATCAGGCGGTAGAGCTCTCCCGTGGCGGCGGAATCTTCGTTCGCCGGCGCTGCAGAAAGGCTCGGGCCGGCCGCAGGCTCACTTGCGACGGACAGAGAAGATGTGGGGCGATCTACTTGTTCCATAAGGATTTTTTCTCTTGGCCTCTGAGAGATTGAAGGGTGTTGGATTGCACCGCGAGAGTCAACTCTGATGGGGGCTTTGCCTTGCGGTTGGATAGTGCTTTGTCTCTAGAGCTTGCTGCATTTGACGCAAAGGTTCAGGATTTGCTCTCAAGCCGAATTGCGCGCGCGGTGCACGGCGCTCCGACGGGATCAAGTCTATGCCTGGCAGTGACGAGATGAAGACGGAAACGGAAGCGGTAGACGGCGCTGCCGCACGGGCGGCGGACCGGCACGCCAAACCCACTTGGGCGCAAATCCGATACCTGATCCGAGGTTTGAAGGAGCCCGGTGGCAAGCTGCCGCTCTTTGATGATGAAGGCCAGGAAATTGACATTCGAACGATCCGTTCCTGCATTGCGCGGGGGTGGGCAGAGCCCTGGTTTGCCAACCCGGTTAAACCCAATTGGCTTGTCTGCAAATTGACACCGGCGGGATACAAAATTCTTGGCGTGGACAAGAGTCAGTAAGCTCGTTTGAAGGTTTGGTCGCCCAACGAAATGCCCCCGGCGAGGGGGCGCGCCGGGGGCTCTACGAGGGGTTCTTACGAGTCACGAGGCTCTTGCAACCTCAGGTAAATGTTTACCAAATATTAACCATAAAGTCAAGGGAAAAGCTCCGAGTCCTGACGATTCTAGACTTGTGGCTGTTAACCTTTGCAAGACCAGCATTTGTTTTCCCCAGTTTTCCTAAGATTTTCTGGTTTTTTGATTTCGTTAATACTGTTAACGAAATTGCTGGTTTCCGTATCGCCCGAAGGGCGCGAAAAAGGTCTTCAGTAAGATTTTGGGTCAATACTGGTCGCTCTTGTGTCGCGTTAGTTGGAGTTGCGTATGTCTGGGGGAATGGCGTTGCGGGCTGAAATGCCAGCTTGTGTTGGGAGCAGACGAGAGAGTGCTTTGATCGATCTGGTTCATCTTTCCAAATACACATTGGGCGAACGGTCGCTGGAATGCGAGCTGCTGGGCTTGTTTCGGTGTCAGGCAGGCGTCTATGTGGAGCGGCTTGAAGCGTGCGCTTCTGCGAAAGAGTGGAAAGATGCGGCTCATAGTCTTAAAGGCTCCGCGCGGGGCGTCGGCGCCTGGGCGGTCGCTGATCAGGCAGAAGCTGCAGAGCAGTTGGCAGACCCTTCAGGTGAAGCTCGTGATGATGCTCTGATGATGCTCAGAAACACGGTTGATGAGACCGTCGCGCATATTGCGGTTCTTCTGGCAGACTAATCTCGGAGCTGATTGGCGACATAGTCGCCGATCGCCAGAGATGAGGTGAGGCCCGGGCTTTCAATGCCAAACAGGTTTACGAGGCCGGGCAGGCCATGCTCCTTTGGTCCATCGATCCTAAAGTCATGCGCTGGTTCGCCCGGGGCCTGAAGTTTCGGCCTGATCCCCGCATAGCCCGGCTGCAGGCTTTCGTCTTCCAGACCCGGCCAGTAGTTTCTGATTGCGGCATAGAAACTCTCGCCGCGCGTGGCGTCGACGGCATAGTCCGGTCCCTCCACCCATTCCACATCCGGTCCAAACCGCGCCTGACCGCCGAGGTCCAGAGTGAGGTGCACCCCAAGACCTGCTTTTTCCGGCACGGGATAGATGAGTTTGGAAAAGGGCACGCGACCGGCCAGGGTGAAATAATTCCCTTTGGCGTAATAGCCCGTCGGTTGATGAGCGGGTGAGAGGCCTTTGGTTTGCGCCGCAAGGAGCGGTGCAGAGAAGCCCGCTGAATTCACCACGGTTTTCGCTTTGAGGGTCATCTCTGTGTCGCCAGAGATGGTGAGCACGATCCCGTCGTCCTGCACGTCCATGGCGTCGACGGAACTGCCAAAGGCAATGGCGCCACCGCGATCTTCCATGTCCCCCTGGTAAGCGAGCATCAGCCCATGACTGTCCAGGATGCCGGTTGAGGGGGAGAGGAGGGCGGCTTCAGCACGCAGTGCTGGTTCCAGGTCTTGCAGCTCTGCCTTTTCGACAAACCGAAGGTCATCAACACCGTTTCGCTCGGCGCGCTGTTTGATGCTGGCAAGTTCAGCCACCTGGGCTGCATTGGTTGCGACAATCAGTTTGCCGCACTTGTTGTGCTCAATGCCGCGCTCTTCCATGAAGGGGTAAAGGCGCTTACGGCCTTCCACACAGAAACGGGCTTTCAGGCTGTCTGCGGCATAATAGATGCCCGCATGGATCACTTCTGAATTGTGGGAAGACGTTTCGCTGCCAATAAGCTTGGCTTTTTCAAGCACGACAACCTCGCGACCCTGCATTGCGAGGGCCCGTGCACTGGCGAGCCCTACAACGCCTGCACCAATTACCACGCAATCCAGCCGGTCCAAGAGACAACCCCTTTGATCTGAAACATTTCCCATCTCAGGTGTGCCGAATTACTCTCGAGAAAACAAGAGGGAGGTGACGATGCTGATAGCGCCAGAAAAGCTACAGAAGGTCGTGGAAGTCATTCTGATGGGCGGAGGCAGCTCGGCGGAAGAGGCGGAGCTCGTTGCCTGGCATCTGGTGCGGGCGAACCTCACGGGCCATGACAGCCATGGGGTGGGCATGGTGCCGGCCTATGTCGTCATTCAGCATATGGATCTCCTGAAGCCCAATACATCTGTGACGCTTGTCAAAGATGATGGGGCGATACTGCGCTTTGATGGCGGCCGCGGTTATGGGCAGATCGTGGCACGTCAGGCGATGGAGCAGACCATAGCGCGGGCAAAAGAGACCGGTGTGGCGCTCATGAGCCTTGCCAATGCCCATCATATTGGTCGCGTTGGCACCTATGGGGAGCAGGCGCTCAAGGCCGGCATGGTTTCTATTCATTTTGCGAATGTGGTTGACCACTCGCCGTTGGTGGCGCCGCACCGGGGCACGGACTCCCGCTTTGGGACGAACCCAATCTGCATTGCGGTCCCCGGGGGCGACAAAACGGATGACATTCTGCTCGACATGGCGACATCAAAAGTGGCGCTCGGCAAAGTGCGGGTTGCCATGAATAAGGGCGAAGAGGTGGAGCCGGACACGCTTCTGGATAAGACCGGTCAGCCGACGACGGATCCGTCGGTGATGTTCGATGAGCCGCGGGGCGCGCTCCTCGCCATCGGTGCGCATAAAGGTTACGGCCTTGCCTTCATGGCGGAGGTGCTGGCGGGGGTGCTTACCGGCGGTGGCACGATCCAGCCCGGGAATGAGCGGCACAATTCCATCATCAATCACATGCTCGCCATCGTGATTGACCCGACACGGTTGGGGGACCGGGACTGGATGCGGTCTGAGATCGACGCGATGGTCGACTATTTCAAAGCGTCCCCGGAGCAGGTGGCCGGAGAGCCGGTGCTCTCGCCGGGTGATCCGGAACGGATTTCAGAGGCCGAGCGTCGTACGAACGGCATTCCTATTGATGACACAACCTGGGGCGAAATCCTCGAGGTCGCGAAAGCAAACGGCTTGAGTGCGGAACAGGTTGAGGAGATTGTGGGGTGAGTTTTGGATTGTGTTCTTACCCGTCTGGTGCGCGTCTACGTGCCGATGCGCGTATTGAGTAAATGAAGAACCGATCGATTAATGAGAGGTCTGTGGGTTCTTGTAACGCTAGTGACAGAAGCCGATCAGAGTGAAAGAGGCTGTATCTCATTGTATTGATGACACACTGGTCAGGTGTGTCTGGAGTTTTGCTGGCCCACTGCCAGTAGTTTTCTTGAATATGCGCTCCTAACCTCGCGAGATATGCGCCCGCATACGCATAGTTACCTGCTTTTTGTTTTTCTACCGCGGCATTAAAAAGCGCTTGAATAAGAGCCATAGGTTCTTGACCAAACTTTTCTTCATCTAGGTAGTATTGATCAAGTATCTTTTCTGAAGAAAATTTTCCTGACTGTGTCGATGTCGAGGCGAAATTCATGATCTGTTTAGCTTCACTATAGCGTTCGGTTCGGTAAAGGTACTCTGCGAGTAGCACCGATAATCGAAGGCATGTTTCGTCGCTATTATCGCATTGATCCGTACCTAACAGTGCGAAAACAATTGAAAACAGGTTCTGCAATTGCATTGTGTTGGATTGGTCGGGTAGTCGCTGCAATACCGTTAGGTTTTGCAAAGATGTTAGGAACAGGAGAGCGGTTTTCTCCCTCTTGCCTGTGGTCAGGTTTTCAATTGCCGCGTTCAACGCTTCGTTGTGAAAACGCACTGTCTCATGGCGCTCAGGGGGTGTGCTGTCGCTCGGCAGTACTTCATCCAGGCCTAAGCTTAGAGAACATGTTGAATAGTCGGTTCCCTCGCATTCGGATATCAGCTTGATTGTTTTTTCCGTGGATGGTCTTTCGTTATTCTCTCTTTCAAGCACCGCCCAAACTTCACCGGGCGGCAAACCTGCCGGAATTTGGGTGCACTCGCTCAGGTCTTCTTTGGAGACCACGTCGTATTCCGGCGCATAGTGCCAGTAAAATGCCGTGACCAGTGCAATCGCTATTATTGCTATGATGCCAAGCATCCACTTCAGCGGTCTCAGTAGGAATTTTTGCATTTTGTTTGGTCAACATGAGTTTGTAGTTATCTTTGGCTGGCCCGCTCAACCGGCCCGTCGTCGGTGAGGGTGACGTGGGTGAGGGTGGCCTCGTCGTGGGCCATGCGCCAGGAGAGCATCTTCTGTGCGAACTCCAGCACCGCCGGCAGGTATTCCGGATCATTCGCGCGGTTCACCAGTTCCTGCGGGTCTTTTTCCAGATCGAAAAAGAGCGGCGGCAAATTGGTGAAGTGCACGTACTTATACTTTTCTGAGCGGATCACATTCATGGTGCATTGATGCAGTGTGATCCCCAGCCTTTGTTCTGCCTTGTCATCCGTAGGATCGCGAAAGTCATATTCCCAATGGGCTTCCGTGCGCCAATCGCGGGGCACGGTTCCGCTTTCCAGCACGGGACTTAAAGAGCGTCCATCGCAATGGGGTGGGACGGGGGCACCGATGCTTGAAAGCAGCGTCGGCATGATGTCCACATTCTCCGTGAAGGCGTTAATGCGGGTGCCGCGCGTTTCGTCTGCGTGCGGGTCACGGATGATCAGCGGAATATGATAGGAGCCATCGAAATAGCCGGTCTTCCCGATCAGCCAATGGTCACCCATCTGCTCCCCATGGTCTGAGGTGAAGATGATAAGCGTGTTGTCATACTGGCCGCTCTCTTTCAGGAACGCGATCAGCCGCCCGATCTGATGATCCACCTCCGTCATGAGGCCGTAATAGACCGCCTTCATGCGCCGCTGCTTCTTGTCATTGTCGGGCGCCAAATAATGGCGATGCTCCAACTGATGTTCAAGCCAGGGGTGGATGGCCCCTTCTTCTTCCGCTGTCTCTGCGCGAAGGTAGCCAGGCAGGCTTTCCGGGTCATACATGCTGGCATAGGGCTCGCTCGCTACCCAGGGCGGGTGCGGGCGCAGGAGCGACAAGTGCATTATGAAGGAATCTTTGGCTTGCCCCATGTACTCCATGCAGCGATCCACCTGATAGGCGGTGTCATTGTCGTCTGCCGGGTAGACAAGTGGCTTTGGCGTTTCGCGGCCATGCTCATAGTCCGGGCCTTCATCACGCCATCCAAAGGTTTGCCGCAAATCTTCGGGCAGGGGATAGCCCTTGTCTTTCAGATAGTCGGCCCAGGGGCCGGGCCAGGTGCCCATCATGGCGATGGGGCGAATGCCCGGCAGGGGGCCTTCATAGGTGCGGAGCCAGGGACTGTCGTCCTGCAATTCGCGGGGGTCGTTTGCCGTGTCCGTGTAGCCGATCAGCACCCGGTCATAGCCGAGCTTTTCGGCTTCAAGCGCCCAGTTGGTATGACGGGCGTCGAGCGGTGTGCCATTGGTGCAGGCACGGTGGTTCTGCAGGTAGAGCCCGGTATGGAGCGACGCCCGGCTCGGTGCGCAGGGGACAGCGTTTGCATAGTGCCTGGTAAACATCATGCCGTCGGCGGCCAACGCGTCGAGGTTCGGTGTTTTTACCACGGGATGGTCAAGCGCTGAGAGGCAATCACCGCGCCACTGATCGGCGGTGATGAAAAGGACGTTCAAGGGCTTTGTCATGAGGGTCTGTGTCTATCGCCCAAGTGTTTCTGTCAACCAAGCGGCCGCACGACCGGCAGGCCCGCTTCCACAATGTCATTCTCAGACTCGCGGAAGAATCGACGGTATTTGGTGAAGGGAATGCGAGGGAAGGCGTGATGAACGCCGTGATAGTTCTGCTGCACATAGGCCCAGGTCACGATGGTGTCGAGCCAGCGGGGAAAGACAAAGACACGTGTGTTTTCAAAGCGCGCGCGGGCGATGTAGGGCACATGCACCGCATAGTCGAACAGGAGGCCCAGCGTCATCGCAGCGAGGGTTGCCGGAATCAGATAGCCGAACACCGCGAGCCGCCAATCGATGAAGACGCCAATCAGCAGAATGGCTGTAAAGGTGAGTCCGGTATCGCGAAGGCCGATCCAATAGGCGCGACGCATTTGCGGATTGTCCCAATGTCTCTGGCAATAGAGGAAATACCCATTGAAGATCGTCAGGGACCGGAGTGCGGTCATCAGAAAGTTTGACCCCTTTACCCAATGATCCGGGTCATGTTCGGGATCGTTGGTGTTGCGATGGTGGGTCAGATGGATGGTTTTGTGCATCTCATAGGAGTGCGCCAGAAAGAAAGAGGAGAGGGTGCCGATCGCTTTGTTGATCCACGCCAGGTCTTTTCTTGTGCCGGTGATGTTCTGGTGGACGGCTTCGTGGAGTGCCGTGTAGCTCAGATAAACGCTCACATAGATGATGAGCGACACTGCCCAGAGCGGGATTGCGTTCAAAGCCCCCGCGATCATTGTTCCGATAATGATTGCTGCACACCCGAGCGATAGAGCGATGGTCTGCCAGACAATGCCCTCCACCATGGCGTTTGCGTTCTGGGCCATGGTTTCGCTGTGGGCTCTGTGTTCGGGAAGCATGTTGGGCCTGCATGGGTTTGTTCAGGAGCGTTGATCAGGAGTATGTCCGCTCCCCTGGGCGAAATGCAAACCAGCGCTCGGAGGACCTGCGGGCGGGATCAGCGAATTGTGATCTCAGGCCACTGGTGGTCTGCTGCCTCACCGCCTAGCCTAAACCTAAAGGCTGACGTGTCTTCAGCGTCGCCGGTTTGTTTTGGCTTGTTCTGGGAGGGATTTATGACGCGATTGGCACCATTAGACCGGGCGGATCTGCCAGATCTGGAAGATCATCTGGCCTTGGCGGAAGCGTCTATGGGTTTTTTGCCCAATTCGCTGCTCATCATGGCGCGGCGTCCGGAACTGGTGAAAAGTTTTGTAGGGTTCATGGCCCAGGTCAATCTCGGTGGGGCGCTGTCTCCGGGGCTCCGACAGATGATCGCCTATATGGCAAGCCGATCTGCTGGATGTCTGTACTGTCAGGCCCATACGCATCACGGGGCAGATCAGGCAGACGACCTAGACGCCCAGAAGCTCGCACAAATCTGGGAATATGAGACATCCGATCTCTTTTCAGATGCGGAAAGGGCCGCGCTCACCGTTGCGCAGTTGGCAGCGCAGGTGCCAAACGGCGTCTCTGACGCTGATTTTGAGGCGCTGAAGCCGCATTTTGATGAGAATCAGATTGTCGATATCGTTGCGGTGATCTCGGCTTTTGGCTTCCTCAACCGGTGGAACGACACCCTTGCGACTCCTCTGGAGGAGGCACCGGTCGCCCATGCGAGCGATCATTTGGCTAAAACCGGCTGGACGACAGGCAAGCACGCGTGATATTTCCCGGCCTGCTGCTTATTCGGAGCAGCCGGTGGCGGGCTTTCAGCCATATTGGACAAATCGCCACTTGAAAAATAATGACACAGGCGTCATTTTCTTGGCGCGGGCACGCTTAAGAGGCCCGGCGACGCTTAACAGGGAAAGATTCGACGGGAGCCATGGCGAAGATCACCTATATCGAACATGACGGGACGTCCCACACCATTGACTGTGAAAACGGTATGACGGTGATGGAAGGCGCTATCAAAAACTCTATTCCGGGCATTGATGCGGATTGTGGCGGGGCCTGCGCCTGCGCGACCTGCCACGTCTATGTGGATGATGCATGGAAAGACAAGACGGGATCTGCTGAGCAGATGGAAGAAGATATGCTCGATTTCGCCTTTGATGTGCGCGATGGCAGCCGCCTCTCCTGTCAGATCAAGGTTTCTGACGAGATTGACGGTCTTGTGGTTCGGCTTCCTGAAAAGCAGTTCTGAGCCAAAAACACGATCAATCCAATTGGATTAACAGGGGGGTAACCCTGTTGAGACGCCTCTTTCCGCAGGAAAGGGGCGTTTTTTATGGTTAAGCCTTGGTTTCTAAAGGGGGCATTAACCATTTCAGCGACATTCTGAGGATCAATGCTTCGGTCTTGGTCTCATTGGCCCAGACCTCTCTTAGGGGGCCTCAGAATATGGCACTGACAATTGATGGAATTGGCGAGACACGCGGCACAGAGCACGATGGTGCGGGCGATGTCTATGCGCAGGCGATCCGCAACTGCGCGGCACGCATGGAAGGGGAGAACCCTCTCGCCGCCGCGGAAGCCCTTCAGGATGAACTCTCACGACTCGACAAGGCCACAAAGCGTGGTTCGGTCGGCCCCCGTCATGTGCTGGTGATCGGAGGCGCAGGCTATGTGGGCTCCGTCATGGTGCGCGAGCTTTTGAAGCGCGGTTACAAAACCCGTGTTCTCGACAACTTCCTCTATTCCAATTCGCTCTCCCTTGAAGGACTTTACGACGAACCTGGCTTTAGCCTGGTTATGGGTGATCTGCGCGATGATGCGACGCTCGATCGCGCACTGGATGGTGTCACAGATGTTGTGTTGTTGGCTTCGCTTGTGGGCGATCCAATTTCCAAGAAATTCCCGGACCTCACGCGGTCAGTCAATCAGGCTGGTTCCGAGACCGTCTTCAAAGCACTCGAAGGACGAGGCATTCACAAATTTGTCTTCACATCCACCTGCTCCAATTACGGCATGCGCGACAGCGATGAACCCGCCGATGAGACATCCGAGCTGAAGCCGCTTTCGATCTATGCTGAAACGAAGGTGGGATTTGAGCAGTTTCTGCTGGAGCAGGGGAAGACGTCTGAGGCGATCCCAACTGTGCTTCGTATTTCTACAGCGTTTGGGCTCAGTCACCGCATGCGGTTTGACCTGACAGTCAATGAATTTACGGCGGCGCTAGCCAAAGGCGAAGCGCTGGACGTGTATGACAAGGATACGTGGCGTCCTTACTGCCACGTGCGGGACATTGCCGGTGCTGTCATTCGGGTGCTCGAAGCGCCAGAAGAAAAAGTGCGTGGCGAAGTGTTCAACGTCGGTGCAGATGAAAACAACTACACCAAGGCGATGATTATCGACGAAATTCTCACCCACATAGATGGCAAGGTTTCCTATGTCGAAAAAGGAAGCGACCCGCGCAACTATCGGGTGTCGTTTGCCAAGATCAAGAATGTATTGGGGTTTGAACCGCGCCACTCTGTGAAGGCCTTTGTGCCTGAACTGATCGAAGCGGTTCGATCAGGCCTTTACCTGCGTTCGGAAGAAATTCCTGGCTATTACGGGAACTATGACGTGCGCGAGGAAGCTGCCGCCTAAGGAGAGCTCAATGGGTCTAGCTACACTCAGTCAGCCGGAGGAACAGGTAGAGCCCGCCCAAGTGGTGGCTGCTATTCGTTCGGCCATTGGTGTTGCGGAAGATCATGCTTTTCAACCTCTTCACGTGCCTCATTTTGAAGGCGCTGAGTGGGATTATGTCAAAGACTGCCTCGACACGGGCTGGGTCTCATCTGTCGGTTCTTACGTAGAACGGTTTGAACAGGAAGTTGCGGATCATTCTGGCGTCGCACATGGTGTTGCCGTTGTGAATGGCACGGCTGCTCTGCAGGTCGCGCTCCAAGTCGTTGGCGTGGGGCAGGGCGATGAAGTCTTGATGCCGGCTTTGACGTTTGTTGCCACACCAAATGCTGCGTCCTATCTCGGTGCCGTGCCTCACTTTGTCGACAGCGACCCTTCAACGTTGGGCATGGACCCAGACAAACTTGACGCCTACCTGGCTGATATTGGTGAACGTTCGCTGGAAGGATTGCGAAACCGCAGGACCGGCCGCCGGTTCGGCGCCATCGTCCCGATGCACACATATGGCCACGCGGTTGATATGGAGCCGCTGATTGCGGTTGCGGCGCGCTACGGTATCCCGATTGTCGAAGATGCTGCCGAGTCTCTTGGTAGTGTTTACAAGGGCGAGAAATGCGGGTCCCTTGGCCGTGTTGCGGCGATCAGCTTTAATGGTAACAAGATCATTACAACAGGCGGTGGCGGTGCCATCGTTACCGACGATGAGGACCTTGCCGCTCGTGCCAAGCATCTGACGACAACAGCAAAAGTCGCCCATCGGTGGTCCTTTGACCATGATACCGTTGGCTATAATTTTCGTTTGCCAAACCTCAATGCCGCGCTGGGCTGTGCACAGCTGGAACAGCTCCCATCCTACGTCGAGCGGAAACGATTGCTGGCAAAGCGTTACATCTCGGCCTTTGAGCGCATCTCTGGGGTTAGCGCGTTCCATGAACGGTGTTTTGGTCGCGCCAACTATTGGTTGAACTGCCTCATGCTTGATGCGCCATCGCTTGAGATGCGTGACGCTATCCTTGAGGCAACCAATGATGCCGGGCTGATGACCCGTCCGACCTGGACACTCATGAACGATCTGCCGATGTATGCCGGAGCGCCCTCCATGTCGCTGGAAGGCGCCCGAAACATCGAAGCCCGTCTGATAAATGTTCCCTCAAGTGTACCGCTTGGAGAAGATCCATGTTGAACGCAGCAACGAGCTTTCACGCACATGAGTTGGATTTCCGTCCGTTCCGTCCTGGTGACGAGCAGGCCATTTTGGCTTTGTTCCAGGCGGCTTTTGGAAAGCCCATGTCAAAGGAATATTGGAACTGGCGGTATCGCGACAATCCAATTGATGCGCCAATGATCGAGCTTGCCTGGGATGGCGACACGCTGGCAGCGCACTATGCTGTATCGCCGATGCCCCTGATGATCGGCAGGGATACCGGCAAAGCTGCGTTGTCTATGACCACGATGACCCATCCAGACTATCAGGGGATGGGCCTGTTTCCTCAATTGGCCGAGCGTTTATACGATCGGCTTTCCAAACAGGGCTATCGAATGGTCTTCGGATTCCCTAACAGCAATAGCCATAGGGGTTTTGTGCAGAATTTGGGTTGGCAGGACATGGCGCCTGTGCCGCTAATGACTGCTTCAATCGCTGACATGGCATTCCCAGATACGCCCGGCCGCAGCTTTGCGCAGGTTGATCGTTTTAGCGATTGGCTTCCCAGTATTGCGCCCTCGCCAGCTAAAATCTCTCTAGGACGTGAAATCGACTATTACAACTGGCGCATGCTTGAAGACCCTGAAAATAACTACCGAATTGGCGTTGCCGGTGGTGAAGGGGGGCTCGGCCTTGCTGTTTTTAAACGTCATCAGGACGCTGTTGATATTGTTGAGCTTGCTGCAACGCCGGAAACGGTTGGCGCACTTGTTGGGAGTGTGGCGGCGATCGCCCGAGAGGATGGTGCAACACGTCTCAATATGTGGCTTCCGGTTTTTGATCCCATGTTCCCAGCGATCGAGAAAGTTGGTTTCAGGCCCGGTGGCCCCGTAACTTATATGGGCGGTCGCGTGTTTGGGTCAGGTGGCGATCTCATGGACAGTCGTTCATGGTCGGTCCGCATGGTGATGTCTGATGTCTTCTGACGCTCGGTGCGTGATGTTCGTGACTGGTTCGCGCGCTGAGTACGATATTATTTACCCCGTCATCAACGCGGTATCTCGGTCAAGCTTGTTGCGACCTGAAGTGATTGTCACAGGCAGCCACCTCGCGCCAGCTTACGGTTTGACTGTTAAAGATGTCGAAGCTGACGGTTTCCCGGTCGTCGCGAAGATTGACAATCTACTTGCATCAGACAGCGATGCGGCACGCGCAAAATCGGCTGCAATTCAGTTGCAGGGACTGGTCGATATCGTTGCCTATCGGCGACCTGACTTCCTTGTCGTTGTGGGCGATAGAGAAGAGGCCATCACAGTCGCCTTGACGGGCGGATACCTTGACGTTCCAGTTGTTCATATTGCCGGCGGTGATACGGCTGATGACTTCAATATCGATAATTCAGTGAGGCACGCGGTTACAAAGCTTGCCCACCTTCATATGACAGCGTCAGCAGGAAGTGCGGAACGGGTTCTGCGGTTGGGTGAAGAACCTTGGCGTGTTCACAATGTTGGCGCGCCTGGCCTGGATCGGCTGGTTGATGAACCTGATTTGGATTTGGTCTGCCTTTGGAAAATGATGAATGTGACGCCCGTTGAGGGACCTTATCTCATTATGATCCAACATCCGCTTTTGCCTGAGATGCATGATGCTGAAAGGCAGATGAAGGCGACGCTGGACGCTGTGGTTGCTTGCGATTTGCCGACGTTTATTTCGAGTCCAAACAGCGATCCCGGCAATCACGCAATGTCGCGGCTTCTGGCTGACTACGCCACTCGTTATCCTAATATTGTGGCCTACAAAAACCTGTCTCGTGCTGTGTTTGTCAATCTCATGCGCCACGCGTCAGCCCTTGTTGGTAATTCGAGCTGTGGGATCATTGAAGCACCTTTGTTGAAACTGCCGGTGGTCAATGTGGGCAGTCGCCAGGTTGGTCGTGAACATGCCGGCAATGTGGAGTTTGTTGACTACAACACAGCGGAGATCGAAACGGCGCTTAGAAAAGCCGTGTTCGATGAGCCGTATCGGGCGCAGGTGCGGGACGCGAAAAACCCTTATGGCGATGGAAATGCAGGACAACAGATTTGTGATGTCCTGGCCCAGGAAACCGACCAGCGGCGGTTGATCCAGAAGCGCAACACGTTTTGAGGAGGGAGCATGTCTGACATTTTGGTCGTGGCCCCTCATCCCGACGATGAGACATTTGGGTGTGGCGGTACTTTATTGAAAGCCCACGAGGCTGGCGCCCGTGTGCATTGGTTGATCCTGACGGAGATGACAGAGGCTGCCGGTTATTCAGTCGAGCGCATCGAAACCCGTGATCGAGAGATTGCCGCAGTTTCAGAAGCGTTTGATTTTCAGTCAGTTCATCGCCTTGGGTATGAGACGGCGGCGCTTGACGTTGTGCCTGTTGGTGAAATTGTGAAGAAGATCTCTGACATTGTCGCTGAGGTTCAGCCATCGGACGTCTATTTGCCCTTCCCAGGTGATGCCCATACGGACCACAAGATTTCGTTCGACGCGGCTCTGTCCTGCACCAAATGGTTTAGGGCTCCCTATGTTCGCCGCGTTCTGACCTACGAGACGCTGTCTGAGACGGACATTGTAAGGCGCCCTGGCGCTCAGGAATTCGTCCCAAACTTGTATGAGAATATTACAGGTTGGTCAGAGAAGAAGAGATCCATTATTGCACTCTATGGTGAGGAAGTCGGAGAGGCACCATTTCCACGAAGTTTGGAAGTCGTCAACGCAAAGGAGAAGGTTCGCGGCGCTGAAGCAGGTTGTGAGGCGGCAGAAGCCTTTATGCTTCTGAAAGAGGTGCGGCCATGAGCCATGTTACGGTAATCGCTGAAGCAGGTGTCAACCACAACGGATCTCTGGAGCGTGCCGTTGAGATGGTTGATGTTGCTGCCGATATTGGTGTGGATGTTGTGAAGTTTCAGACGTTCAAGGCAGATGCGCTCGTCACGCGCAGCGCACCGAAGGCGGACTACCAGAAAGAAACAACAGCGGCGAGTGAGTCGCAGTTGGAGATGCTGCGCGCGCTGGAGCTTGATGTGCATGCGCACCGAACGCTCATTCAACGATGCGATGAGAAGGGGGTCCAGTTTCTCTCGACGCCCTTTGATCTGGGCAGCCTCGATCTTCTGTCCAGCGCGCTTGGCGTCACAACTCTGAAAATTGGGTCAGGCGAAATGACGAACGCGCCGCTTTTGCACGCTTGTGCGAGGGCTGGCCGTGATCTGATCTTGTCGACAGGCATGGCGACACTGGATGAAGTGAAGGTCATGCTGGGTGTGGTTGCACATGGCTATCTGAGTGAGGGGGCACCTGGGCAAACAGCCTTTGAAGAGGCATTTGAGAGTGCGCAAGGGCAAGCTGTCCTCAAATCCCGGGTGAAGCTGTTGCATTGCACAAGCTCCTACCCAACGCCGGACCGCGACGTAAACCTCAGAGCGATCGAGACGCTTCGTACCGCTTTCGGTCTGCCTGTTGGTTTTTCAGACCATAGCACGGGTATTGCGCATGCGATCGCTTCTGTGGCGTTGGGTGCCTGCATTATCGAAAAGCATTACACGCTCGATAAAGATCTTCCGGGTCCCGACCACAAGGCCTCTGCGACGCCTGCAGAATTGACGGATCTTGTCGATGGGGTCCGGCGTGTATCCGCCGGGCTTGGCGATGGATGCAAAGAACCGCAGCCGGCTGAAATCAGCAATATGGCAATCGGGCGGAAATCCCTGGTTGCCAGTGCCCCGATCAATGCAGGGGATGTTTTTACAACAGAGAATCTCACCGTTAAACGACCGGGCACTGGGATGAGGCCGGAGCTCTATTGGTCGCTTCTTGGAACCCACGCAGCGCGCGCTTATGCGCCTGATGACTTGATTTCCCAATAGGAGGCCGTATGGCTCATTGGAAAAAGGCAGTTCTGGACCCAAACGCCACTCTCGGAGAGGCGATTAGGAATCTCGACGAAAGCGCTCTGCAAATCGCTCTGGTTGTTGACTCAAACGGTAAGCTGCTTGGGACCATAACGGACGGGGATGTCCGCCGGGCCATCCTTCGCAGTGAAACCCTTGAGGCGCCCGTTGGCAATGTGATGAAGGCCAACCCCATCACTGCCGGCCCTGACATTGACCGCAAAACAGTCATGCGGTGGATGCGGGAATATCAGATCGCTCAGGTGCCGATTGTTGATGCGGAGGGGGTGCTTACCGGTCTTGAGACGCTGAGCCGTATCGTGCAGGACGATCGGAGCGAGAATTGGGTCGTGATTATGGCGGGTGGTCTGGGAACCCGGCTTCGGCCGCTCACGGAAAACCTTCCCAAACCCCTTATCCCCGTTGGTGGGAAGCCTGTGCTGGAGAGCATTATTGAACGACTGGCGGAGCAGGGGTTCAAACGCATCTTTCTTTCGGTGAACTACCAGGCTGAGAAGGTCGAGGCTTATTTCGGTGATGGACATCAATGGGGAGTCGACATTTCCTATCTGGAAGAGAGCAAACGCTTAGGCACGGCCGGAGCTTTGACGCTTCTGCCAGAAACCCCAAGCGCGCCGTTCCTTGTCATGAATGCTGATCTGGTGACGGCGATCAATTTTCGCCGGCTTCTTGATTTTCATGTGGATCAGGTGGCCGACGCTACTATGGGTGTTCGGGAATATCGTTTTCAGGTGCCCTATGGCGTCATTGAGATGAGTGGAAACAAGATTACCGAAATCAGTGAAAAGCCGACGCAGAACTATTTCGTGAATGGGGGTGTTTATGCCCTGTCACCTGCCGTGCTGCATCATGTACCTGCAGGCGAGATGTATGACATGCCGACGCTATTCGATCAGGTGATTGAAGATGGTGGGCTTGCAAGCGCCTTTCCGATCCATGAGTACTGGATTGATATCGGCCAACTGGACGACCTGCAGCAGGCGCAGGAAGAGTTTGGCAAAGTCTTTGGCGAGAAAGAACACGTGTGACGCGTCTCTGCACCATACTTGCCAGAGGTGGATCCAAGGGTGTTCCTGGCAAGAATGTCCGGCCTCTATTGGGTAAGCCGCTTATTGTGCATTCCATTGAGCAAGCGCAAGCGAGCGGACTTTTTGACCATATTGCGGTCTCCAGCGACGATCAGGCCATATTGGATACTGCGCAGGCAGCTGGAGTTGACCATCTGGTTCGACGTCCGCCGGAACTGGCCACCGATACCGCAGCAAAACTTCCTGCAATTCGCCACTGCGTTGAAACGGTTGAGAACAAGATCGGGAAGATGGTTGCGGTGGTTGCGGACTTGCAACCGACATCACCTTTGCGCCTGCCCAGTGACATTGTCGGGGCGGTGGCTCTTCTTGATGAAGGCGACGTAGACAATGTCATTACCGGATCACCCGCGAAATGTTCGCCCTATTTTAACTTGGTTGAAGAGCGTTCAGACGGATCAGTTGGGCTTTCAAAGCCTACGGACCCCCCCATTGTCCGGCGTCAGGACGCGCCACGGACGTTTGATATGAACGGCTCCATTTATGTTTGGCGACGCGCTACGCTGATGAGCGATATTGGGTTGTTCCTTGAGAAGACACATCTCTATGAGATGCCAGAGGAACGGTCGGCCGACATTGATACCGAACTTGATTTTCAGTTTGTTGAGTTTTTGGCGGAACGTTCAGCCACGGTGTGAATGGCTATGACGCCTTATTGAGCTCGTCGAAGACACCAAACTCATGTTCGATGCTCTTTTCGATCAGCAGGCGCCAGACAGGTTCGGCGATTGCAGGCGAGAGTCCCGTTTTTTCTGATTCTCGCAGCACGTTGGCAACCACCTGTTCTATGCGGTCTTCATCGCGCACCAGATCTCGGCTCGCCTTGATGCGTCCAGCCTCATTCATCATCGCTTGCCGTTCTGTCAGAAGGGCAACGAGTTCACGGTCGAGGCGGTCGACCTCCCGGCGGACATCGGCCATCGTCTCGCACTTGGTCATGAATTACTCCGAAAAGAGGGGCGGAGGCGGCATACCATCGATCACCCGATTTCTGCGCCTAACATAAGCATTACTGTCGGTTTGTCACGGGGGCAGAGCGTCGCATCGGCTTCTAAATTCCATCACAGAAGTGTTATTTAAATATTTTCACACTTGAAATTGTCTTTTGGATGATTATTACATTCTCACAACGTTCTTTACGTGGGCGCAGGAGCTTGCTATTGGCTCGCCCACTTGTTTTTTTGCGGACCTTTTTGAAAGGACTGGACTGTTATGAGCCAGGACACGATTACGACTGATGTGGTCATTATTGGCGCGGGCCCCTGTGGGCTTTTCGCGATCTTTGAACTGGGCCTTCTGGACCTGAAGGCGCATGTGATCGACATTCTTGATCGTCCTGGCGGGCAGTGTGCTGAGCTTTATCCAGAAAAGCCCATCTATGACATTCCGGGTCTACCGGTCGTTTCGGGGCAGGAGCTCACAGACAACCTCCTTGAGCAGGCGAAGCCTTTCGGTCCGGAATATCACTACAATGAAATGGTGGAGCAGGTTCAGAAGCTCGAAAATGGCAACTGGCAGGTGAAAACAGACGGTGGTCTCACATTTGAAGCGCCTGTCATTGTGATTGCGGCAGGCGGCGGCAGCTTCCAGCCTAAGAAACCGCCGATCCCAGGCATCGAAGCATATGAAGGGACATCGGTCTTCTATTCCGTGAAGAAGATGGATGCGTTCAAAGGCAAAAACATCCTCGTTTCGGGTGGCGGTGACAGCGCACTCGACTGGACAATCAATCTCCAGCCGATCGCGGATAGCATGCAACTCATTCACCGTCGCGACGGCTTCCGCGCCGCCCCTGATTCTGTGAACAAAATGCATGCACTTGTGGAAGAAAAGAAGATGGTCTTCCACATGGGGCAGATTACCGAACTGCATGGGGACAATGGTCAACTGGAAGGCGTGACCTATAAGTCAAAAGACGGTGAACTTACGAAGATTGAATGCGACACGCTGCTGCCGTTCTTTGGTCTCACCATGAAGCTTGGTCCAATTGCCGATTGGGGGCTGAACCTTGATGAGAACCTCATCCCGGTCGACACAGAGAAGTTTGCGACCAATGCGGATGGGATTTTTGCCATCGGGGATATCAATCACTATCCCGGCAAGCTGAAACTGATCCTCTCGGGTTTTCACGAGGCTGCATTGATGGCTCAGGCTGCCAAGCGGATTGTGGATCCGGAAGCTAAGATTGTTTTCCAGTACACAACATCGTCGTCGAACCTTCAGAAAAAGCTCGGCGTCGCCTAAACCCTCTCTCACTTCTCCCCCCAAAAGGTGAGTCACATGAAGATTGTCGTTGCAGATCGCGACGGCGTCGCCCACGAGCTCGACGCTGTTGAAGGATGGCGGGTGATGGAAATTGTCCGCGCCCATGGAGTAAAGCTTGGCGCCGAGTGTGGCGGCGCCAGCGTGTGTGGTGAATGCCGCGTGCGTGTTGCACCGGAATGGCAAGGCAAGTTGCACGAACCCCACGATGAAGAGCTTGACCGGTTGGATGAGCATCTGGCGGGTGAGGATGAACGGCTGTCCTGTCAGCTGATCTTTTCTGAAGAGCTCAACGGGCTCACGTTGAGTCTTCCTGACGCAGCCTGACTGTTGTTGATCGATATTGTGTTAAGGGGCGCCTTTCGGGGCGCCCTTTCTTGTTTTGGTATGCCCGCAAAAGTTCCTTGTGTTAGCGTGCTCCCAATAAAAGTTGGTGGATTCTGATTTTGGGGGAGCGTTTGATGCGAGGTCTCGCAGGGGTACTTTTGGGCATGATGGTGGTGCTGAGCTCGCCTGCGTTGGCGGGTGAGCTCGTTGCGACACGCGTCACTGCGGAAAACGCAGCTCAGTATGTTCAGGCTGGTCCGGATGCGGCGGGTGGCATTGGAGATTGGATCCTCAGCAATGGGTCGGTTTGTGCGGTCATCAGCGGAATTGCTCATGAGAGCGAGCTGTCGGTACGTGGGGGCACACTCATCGACCTTGGCTATTGCGACCGGGCGGACGACCATTATGTCGGCGCGCAGGACCTCATCGACAGCTCCCGAGATACACCGGTCAATATTGAGCGTGTCGATGCAAAGGTTGGCCCGACATCTGCGGTTATTCGCAGTTTTGGTGGGCAGGGTGGCGTGATCGTCGAGACGAGTTACCGGTTGGATGCAGATGCGCCTGATAAGCTTTTTATTACCAAGCGTCTCACCCAGCGCGACGGTGAGCCAAGTGTCGCGCTCTATACCAGTATCTTCTTCAACTATCATTCGCTCGTGCCTTTCGTGGCATCCACAATTGACCCTCGTCGGTCGAACGGATTTGTGCAGGAGAGTTTTGTGACGCGAGGGCCAACGGAGATTGCGACCTTTGCGCGTACGGCAGATTTGATTGTTGCCTTAAGCCCAGCAGATGCTGACGCGCCAATTGCCTATGGATGGCAGATGGTGTCCGCCAAACGCTCAAATGCCGACGGCACTGTTGTTGATCTTCCCTTCTATGCGCTCGCAGATTTTTCAGCCCTGTCTTTTCTTGCGATTAGCGAACCCTTTGTCTCGGGCGATGGATCGGACATAGGTCTTTTGCAGCTCCTTGAGGTGCCATTTACTGACCTTGCGGCAGGCGATGAAATTTCGTTCGAAGAAGTGATGCATCTGGCACCGCGGGCGGATGTGGCTGGCGTTACTGATCGTATCTATGCCGACGCGGCGAAGGTCTCAGGACGTATCTCAGAAGCCGGAGCGGTTGTTCATATCGACTTGAAGGATGGAACGCCGTTCACTCAGACGGGCGCTGACGCAAGAGGGGCTTTCTCGGCTCACCTACCCACCGGCGCTTACACACTGCGCGTGGTGGCCAAAGGCGGGCGAGAACTTAGTGTTCCTTTTCAGGTCGGCGAGTCCGATATGACCCTAGAAACGGTGGACCTGGATGCGCCGTCGCGCGTGGCGCTGCCGCAGGGATCTCCGATGCGCCTGACATTCAAGGGCCTTGACGGGACAGCGGACCCACTTTTCGGGGGTAACTTGCTTGGTGCTGTTGAATTGCGCGATGAGGGCGCCTACCGCCTCACCGGTGTAAATCAGATATTCCTGATGGGGACTGAGAGAGACCCTCGTTTTGCACTGCTGCCGCCTGGCAAATATGAGGTCTATGCAACACGGGGGCCTGAATATTCCCTCGAGAAGACTGAGGTGTCTGTTGAGGCAGGGAACGATACGGTTATTGATATTGCTACGCCGAGTATTGTCGTAGAGACGCCGGGATTTCTCTCTGCGGACTTTCACGTTCATTCGGGCCCGAGCTTCGATACGGTGATGCCGAGGGCCAAGCGGGTAGCGACTTATCTTGCTGAAGGCGCGGAAGTTCTGGTGGCCACAGAGCATGAAACCGTATTTGATTTTCAACCGACAATTGACCGGCTTGGCGTGGGTGAGTTTGTTGCGACCATCGCCGGCACGGAAATTACGGGAGAAGTCGGGAGTGATCGGACTCCCTACACGCTGGGTCATGCGAATGCGTTTCCGGTTGACGCGCAAGCTCTCGCATTCCGGCGCGGTGCGTTCGCCAACGAAAACCGTCGGTGGCGGGAAGTGATTGCCGATCTAAAAGCGCGTCGTTCGGATTCCCTCATTCAGCTTAATCATGCGCGTTGGGATGACCGGTTTGCACCTGGAAGTGAGGCTTGGAACGAAGACTGGACGGGAGATCGAGCAGCCTATCTCGATCACATGGGAATTGGGCGGTCCTACAATGCGGGAGAGCCGCTGAGTAGTGATGGCAACCGTCGTCTGATTGATGCAGACCCGGTCACAGGGCTGCGTGATGTTGACTTTGATGCCATGGAAGTGATGAACGGAATTTCTCGAGAGTCCGAGATTGCCCTGCGCCGTGATTGGCTCTCGCTCGTGTCGCAAGGTGAGAAGATTGTAGCGACCGCCAATAGTGACTCCCACACGGCGTCGCAGCAGGTCGGCCTGCCGCGCAACATGATTGCAGTGGAAGAAGATACGATTGAAGGGTTCGATGAAGAAACCTTTGTGTCCGCTGTGCAGCAGGGGCGTGTCTATGGCACGACAGGGCCTATGCTTGAAGTCACACTTGATGACAAGGGTCTTGGCGAAACTGTTGCTGCAGCAAGCGCAGAGCTCACCGTCCGGGTTTCGTCAGCGCCGTGGATTGATGCATCGACGCTTACCATTAGCGTCAATGGGAAAGCTCTTCGAAACTTTCCTGTTGCCAACGGCGAAGTTGTCGCGTTCAAACTTGGGTTTGAAAAAGATAGCTATGTCACTGTAGAGGTATCCGGTGACCCTGGCGAGGACTACGCAGTCGTCTATCCTGATTTTAGGCCCTATGCGTTTACCAACCCGATCTATGTCGATGCAAACAGCGATGGTATATGGACGCCACCCGGTTTGGCGATGCAATAGGCCAGGTTTTCGTGTGGTGGCTGGCAGGTGAGATGTGAGTACGACATCAGTCGAAATTTTTGGTGCGATGTATCACCTGGGCGCTAGCTCTGAGGGCGGCCCTGAGGCGGACAGTGCCGTTGCGGCGGGTGCCAAATTCCTCCGGCAAGCTGCGGCAGATGCTGACGGTGATATGCATCTCATTGGTCAGGGGCATCTGGACGTGTTGCCCCGCAGTGAAGCGGCGCGGACTGCGTTGGAGGCAGCTCGAACGGCTGTTCATGCAGGCCACCCTGAACATTCTGTAGCGGCGGCGCGATATGCTGTCGTTGGCGCACTAGCGGACCAGACTGTCCGGCATATGGGCGAGGGAGCAAGTTTGACGTCTGCCTATGTTGTCAGTGGTGAATGTGGCGCTTTCAACATCGGCTTTGATGCGGTGCTGGATGTTCCATCTGAGCAAAGAGGTGCCCTGTGGCTTGAAATGATCCGGGGTTTGCGACCCGGTGCTGTAAAGGGGGGAATCGCTGTGGCCGGGCGACGGGTGCCTGACAGCGCAGATGGTGATGCTGATATTGTGGCTGTCTATGCGCGGTCCAGCGTCGAGGCTGCGCTCAGCGCCATTCTGATTGCTGACTCTGTAGACCTTCCAGACAGGGCGAAAAAGCAGGTGATACCGGCCACGGAGGATATCTGGGATGCGCTTTCCAAAGGCGTTCGGGTCCTTTCACCCTTGAGACAAGCCAATTTGGTTCGGATGGGCGTGCTTGCGCTACGGGGGCGTGGACGTTGCGTTGGGCACATCGCCGAGAATCGTCTGCTCCGCTTTGGTGTATCGGACTGGCGCTAGGCCCCCCATTTGCGCTTATACTCTGACCATCAATATTGGGAGAGAGCAGATGGGTTTCTACGAGAAGTATATTGTCCCTCGGATCATAAACAGCAAGTTTGCCTGCGGGGCTAAGCCAATTTCCTATCAGCGCAAAAAAGTCGTGCCCATGGCGGAAGGTCGTGTGCTCGAAATTGGTATCGGCACGGGCCTTAATCTTGAGCATTATGATCCCTCACGGATTGAGCGGGTGATCGGTCTCGACCCTTCCGAAGAAAGTTGGAAGATCGCAGGTGCGCGGGCTGAAGGCCTGGGCTTTGACGTTGAATTTATCGGCCTGCCCGGTGAGGAGATTCCTCTAGAGGCAAATTCTGTGGATACGGTGCTTGTAACCTATTCTCTTTGCACTATTCCAGACACCCGGACTGCGCTGGAAGGAATGCGTCGCGTTTTACGTCCTGGCGGGAACCTGATTTTCCTGGAGCATGGATTTGCTCCAGATCCAGAGGTTCAGCAATGGCAGAACCGTATCAATCCTTTCTGGAAACGGATCGCTGGTGGCTGTCACGTGAATCGAAAGATTCCGACATTGCTGGAAGAGGGTGGCTTTAAGGTCAAAGACCTCGAAACCATGTACCTGCCTGACACGCCGCGTTTCGCGGGCTTCAATTATTGGGGTCGGGCGCAGGAAGCCTGATATCGCCGAGTTTTCACCAAAAATCTGGAAGAATGATGACTGATCTGTTTGAACCGCTGTCTTTCACGCGGGGACCTGTCATGAAGAACCGCTTCATGCTCGCACCTCTTACAAATACTCAAAGTTATGAAGATGGGCGCCTGTCAGAGGAAGAGTTTCGGTGGCTCACCATGCGGGCTGAAGGCGGCTTTGGCCTGACAATGACCTGTGCGGCGCATGTGCAGGCGGTTGGGCAGGGCTTTCCGGGGCAGCTTGGTATTTTTTCCGATGATCATCTGGAGGGACTGACGCGTCTCGCAACGGCAATAAAAAGTCAGGATAGCATTGCTGTGGTGCAGCTCCATCACGCGGGCATGCGTTCTCCTGAAGAGTTGATAGGTGAGAAACCTCGCTGCCCTTCAGACAATGAAGAGTTTGGAGCGCGCGCATTGTCCACCGCGGAAGTGGACCAGCTGATTGAAGACTTTATCGTTGCGGCTGAACGAGCAGAGAAAGCAGGGTTTGACGGTGTCGAGCTCCACGGCGCCCATGGCTATATATTGTGCCAATTTCTAAGCCCCGGTGTAAATCAGCGGGATGATAAATATGGTGGGGCGCTGGAAAACCGGTCGCGCCCTCTGTTCGACGTTATCGATGGTATTCGTGCGCGGTGCGGCGCAGACTTTCAGCTAGGCGTCCGGTTGTCGCCTGAACGGTTCGACCTCAAGCTCAATGAGATTGTTGACGTTGCGCAGCGTCTGATGCGCGAAGACAAGATTGACTATCTGGATATGTCGCTCTGGAATGTTTTCAAAGAACCAACGGACGAAGAGTTCAAAGGCAAGAAGCTTATGCACTATTTCACCGAGTTGGACCGGGGCGATGTGCGGCTGGGTGTTGCGGGAAAAATAGCCCGCCCGGAAGATGCGCAGGCCTGTCTGGATCAAGGGTGTGATTTTGTTCTGCTCGGGCGCGCCGCTATATTGACCCACGATTTTCCCAACAAGCTTGCGGCTGATGCCTCATTTGAGCCGGTCAAGATTCCAGTCACCGCGGCTTATCTCAATGAGCAGGGGCTGAGTGACAAGTTTGTCGACTATATGGGCCAATGGCCTGGGTTTGTTGAGGGCTAGCCGGCGGCAGAGCTCCTAAGCCACCTGCTTCACGTTTTGTGTTTCCAGAAAACGCAGACGAATGAACATGTCACCTGATTCTACAATGCTGGCGTCACACTGAATGTTGTGACTGGGGCACATGAATATCAGATTCCCCATCGTTGTCTGGATGCCGCTCGGACGTTTCACCCGTGCACCTGTCGATGTCAGGTCAGAAAGCGATGTTTTGTAGGTGACGCCATCTACGACCAAATCACAGGGGGATGTGTCTGCAACCCGGCCACTTAAACGCCGGTCTGCTTCAGAGGTAGAAGTCCGAACGACTTTCACCAGATTGCTGCCGAGCTTACTAACCATTGCCGTCACCGAGTCGATGACTTGGTTTAGTTCCTGGGTCATGTCGCTGGTTTTGCCGGCCTCGCCAGACACAGATGTGACACTCTGCGCAACTTCATCCGAGGCACGTTTCGTTTCTTCCGCCGTTGCTGCGATCTCTTCGGTTGCGGTATTTTGTTTCTCTACAGAGTCGGCAATTGTCTCTGCCACGGACTGAACCCGAGCTAGCGCATCTGTGATGTTTGAGAAGGACTGAACAGCTTCTTGTGTTGATTGCTGAATCTCTGAGATCTGGACACCGATTTCTTCAGTTGATTTTGCTGTCTGGTTCGCAAGGTCTTTGACTTCGGATGCGACGACCGCAAACCCTTTGCCGGATTCACCGGCGCGCGCTGCTTCAATTGTTGCGTTCAAAGCGAGCAGGTTAGTCTGCTCGGCAATGCCGGTGATGACTTCCACGACATCGCTGATCTTGACGACTGAATCCGATAGCGAGGTGATTTTCATTTTTGCGTCGTCGCCGGCGGATACGGCTTCGTTTGTCGCGGCGAGTGACTCCCCCATTTCTGAGCTGATCTCTCGAATGGAGTTCGCCAGACCTTCTGCGGCTTGAGACACTGTTCCAAGGCTCGCCTGAGATTCCTCTGCTGCCGCGGCGACGCGTTGGGAGTCCTCTTTTACGCGCCGCGCGGATGTATCCATCGCATGCGAAGCGTCTGACGCGGTGCTCATTGCTTTTGACACATCCTCAATGAGCGACGCCGTGCTGTCTTCCACCTGCTCAGCCATATTTTGGATGGCCTTTTTTATGTCTTCACGGGCGGCGAGCCGTTCGTTTTCCTGTTCTTCACGCAATCTGCTGGCTTCCAGCAAACCAAGACGGAATACGTCTACTGCTGCGGCCATTTTGCCCAACTCATCAGCGCGGTCGCGACCGGGGATCTTCTGTTCCGTATCGCCTTCGGCGATGTCGCCCATGGTCTTGGCCATAGCAAGGATAGGTTTGGTGGTCGAACGTCCGACCCAGATGCCGATACCGGCCAGAATAAGGACGCCGAGTCCGATTACCTGAATCAGGGTGACCAGCAACCCGTCTACCAGCGCCATTACCTCGGTTTCGTCCTGATCGGCGATTACTGCCCAGATGCTACCTCCCAGATTAACGGAGGTATAAGCACTTAGAACCTGGTTGCCGCGATAGTCGAGCGTATGTGCAATTCCGTTGTTTCCATTCAAAGCGGCTTCCGCGGTTTCCGTCTCAATGGTTCTGACAAGGATTGTTGAGTCTTCAGAAAACCTGGAGTCGCTGCGCATTAAGCGGTCTTCACCTACTGCATAGGTTTCGCCGGTTTGGCCTAGACCATCAGACTGGTTCATAAGCGTATTGAGCGTGTCGATCGGCATCTGAAAAACCAGGACGCCGTTGAACTCTCCGACCTCATTGAGAAGGGGGGTGGAGATGAAAGCTGCCGGGGCACCGTGACTTGGTGCATAGGGCTTAAAATCGAAGTAGGTTTGAGAACCTCGCTTTGCGCTGTCTCTGGCGGCGCGAAAGGCATTGCCGAGGTCAGTTTCTGCATATTTTCCGCTGTTGAGATTGGTCGCGTAGTCCAGCTCTTTGAATACGGTGTAGATCAGGTTGCCATCAACATCGAAAAGAAAGATGTCGTAATAGCCACGATCGCGAAGAAAGGATCGGAAGTAAGGGTGGTACTGCCTGTGGACCATCGAATAGGTGGAACCATCGGATGCAAAATCCAGCTCATCTTTGCTTCCGGTGGGGTGGGGGTTTGACGTGATGTAGAGGTCCTGAAGGCTTGTCTCTGCCGTTGTGCCCATCTCGTCCCATGCGGTTTTGAAATCATACAAAGCTTCATGCACGAGTGGGTTCTCTGATTGCACAGAAAGGTCGCCTTCAATCGCGTGATACCATTGTTCAAGTGACGTTGCGCGACTGTTGACGATCGCGGCAAGTTTGTCTTCTGTCGCGGTGCGAACTGCGATGCGTCCTTCGATAAAGCCTACGATTCCCGCTGCTATCGCGGCTGAAGCTGCCAAGCTGCCGATGATGAGCGGGAGCTTTTTGGAAAGAGAGAGATTGAACATGTGACCACCCGGATAAATCTGATTGCCGGGTGAGCATGAGCTGAAATATTTGTTTTTTAGATAAAACTAAAGGCGTGTGGCGCGGAATATTTTACCATGGAACCTTCAACAGAAAATGAGAACTAATCAATTTGGATTGAAAAATCTAATTAATTCAATTGGTTATGACGTCCATGCTTTGAGTTTGTGGGGACGCGAGAGAAAAATCGATCGAACCAGACATTCGCGTTTCACCATGCGTGGTTCAGTTGCAACGACTAATATTTTTAGTATAAAGACATAAGCAAGTCTTTATATGGAAAATATTATGAGCGATGTGGCCAGTCATTATCGTGATCTACTCGCAGCGGATTATCTGACAATGGTCGGAGACTTTGACGCCCGCGTACGGGCGGACAAGGGCCTGTTCTGTGGGCTTGATCTTGAATGTGAGAGCGGGCGGGCTCGGGCGTTGGATCTTGGCTGTGGACCTGGCATGCACAGTGTGGCGCTCACGAAGATCGGGTATCAGGTAACCGCGGTTGATCAGTCTGAAGCGCTGTTGGACGAGTTGAGGCGACGGACCGAGGGCTCTGCCGTTCATGCGGTACTGGGGGATATCACGAAGCTTCAGGGTGTTGTTTTTCCTGGGTTTGAGCTTGCTGTCTGTTTAGGCGACACGCTCCCTCATCTCCGGTCTTTTGAAGATGTCGACCGCTTCCTTGGTGAAGTCCATCACGTGCTTGGCCTCCGTGGACAGCTTTTGCTGGGGTTTCGGGATCTGACCCATGTGCTGGAAGGTGTTGACCGGTTTATCCCTGTTGCGCAGACGGAGGACCGGATCATGACCTGTTTCCTGGAGGACCGGGGCGACAGGGTTGAGGTTCATGATCTTATTCATCGACGAGAAGCAGATGGCTGGGTGCTCCATAAGAGCTCCTATCCCAAGCTGCGGCTGGGCGAACCAGATGTTCGGGCGCGCTTGAAAGCAGCCGGTTTTGAGATCGTGCATTCATCTGTTGAACAGGGACAGGTGACCATGCTCGCCCGGAAGGCTGTTCTCTAGCCTGCCTTGACTCTCATATAGCCAAATGAGAACATAAAGAGAACATTTGGCTAGTGGTATGCAGTCCCTAAAGAAAACAGAACTGATGGCCGGTCTGCGGTCGCAGATTGCGGCGCTGGAAACCCCACCTTTTCAAGAGGAAGAGGGGCGGTTTCAGCTCGGTCTGGACGATGTGGACAGGCAGCTGCCGGGGGGTGGTCTGGCCCGGCGTGGCGTGCATGAGGTGCGGGCGACCTCCTATGGCGATATGGGAGCGGCCATTGGGTTTGCCGCGGCTTTGGCGACGCGTGCGACTTGTGCAGGTGGTATGCCAAGCGGGAAGGACAGGTTGATTGCCTGGTGCCAGCAAAGTTGGGGTGCCTATGACATGGGGGCGCTTTATGGTCCGGGCCTCGCAGGGTTTGGGATTGATCCAAGCCATCTTCTGCTGGTGAACCCGGCGCGGGAGCCGGACATGTTATGGGCCTTGGAGGAATGTGTTCGGGCTGGTGTGTTCGCTGCGGTTGTTGGTGAAGTGCCCGCCGCTTCCCGGCATTTTAATTTGCGTGCCAGCAGACGGCTGCACCTGGCGGCTGAAGATGCGGGCACCCCGCTTATTCTGATGCGCGGATTTGGTGAGCTTGTAAGCCCCAGTGCAGCGCTCACGCGGTGGTGTGTTTCGGCGGCATCAACAGTGGAGGAGGGGAGTCTGCACGCCATCAATCGGCCCAGCTGGCAGGTTGATCTGGAGAAGTGCAAAGGGGGGCGGCCCTTCCTGTCAGAGCTTGCCTGGGATGCCTCAGTGGGCAGTTTTGTTTCTAGTATGTCTGAACAGAACCGAGGAGGAGATGATCAGCCTTCTGTTGCCGTGCCTCTTCCCTTGTCAGAGAAGGTCTCCGTATACGGAACGTAGTCTTGGGTTGTTACCAATACCGATAAGGGTATCTGTAGCGCGATCTATACCAGGGCCAGAACGGGTCGCGGCGGGCATTGTTCAGCGCTCGCGTTTTAGCGTTCTCGCTTCGAATTTCCCGCAGGCGTAAGAGGCAATCAGCGAAGGCTTCTGTTTGGGGTTGGAAGCCCAAAGTTGTGCATTCCGCTTCGTCTGCATTGCGTTGAGCCGCAGCCTGGGCGGCCCGCTGCTCAGGTGTTGTACAGGCGCTTAAGGCAAGGCCGCCAGTGATGCATAAAGCTATGGCTAGAATTCTCATGGCTCACAATCCAATGCCGATGCCGACCCCCACGCCGAAGTTCGGATGGTCTGGGGCTTCTTGAGAGGCTCGGATTTCCTTCAGTTTCAGGCGGCAGTTTCCATAAGGTTCTGTATCCGGTTCGAAGCCCAGTTCCCGGCAGTGCCTGTCATCGGCACGGTCCTGAAGTGCTTGTTCTCGGGCGCGGTCTTCTGCGGTGGAACAGGCGGCGAGCAACAAAGCAGCGATGCTGAGGGCGAAAACGGGTTTTAAACAGGTCATATAGGCCTCCAAACAGAACACTCGTTAAGCATACGTGAAAACTGACTCGCCTTCAGTCACACTTTCCGGCACACTCTAATGTTCTTGTTTTGTTCTAATTGTCGAATTCTGTTTTAGTTATATTTTTCAGTGGGTTAGTTCGGTGTCGTCTGAAAATTCAACAGAAAAGCGCATCTTGTCGCTCTGGCTTCCGGACTGGCCGGTTTATCGATTGGCCCGGGCGAACAAGCTTGATCCGAACGCTCCTTTGGCCTTGCGTGGTGCCCGACAGGGAGGAGAGCGTGTTGTTGCGCTCAATGGGGCGGCACGTGGGCTGGGCGTGTCGCGCGGGCAGCTTCTGGCGGATGCATTGGCGGTTGCCTCAGGGCTTCAGGTGCATGGGGAAGATCCGCACGGCGATACGCAAGCACTAAAACAGCTGAGCGACTGGTGTGGGCGCTATACGCCCTGGACAGCGCCGGACCCAACCCCGGTCCATGAAGAGCCAGATGGTATCCTTCTCGATGTCACCGGATGTGCTCATCTTTTTGGCGGAGAAGCGCGGTTGGTGGAAGACCTGATGAGGCGGCTCACGGGGTTTGGTCTGCCGGCGCGCATTGGGATGGCGCCTTATCCGGGGGCGGCCTGGGCCGTTGCGCGCTATGGTCCGCGTGCGGTGACGCTGGTTGCGAAAGACAAAGTCCGTACGGTCCTTGACCCCTTACCCTTAACCTCGCTTCGACTGGATATGGCCATGGTGGATGACCTGGCGCGACTTGGCATGAAGCAGGTGCGAGACCTTCATCAACTGCCACGGGCACCGATGGTGGCACGCTTTGGAAAGGTTCTGGCGGCACGTTTGGATCAGGCTTTGGGACGCGCCAGTGAACCGATCTCTCCTGATATGCCTCTTGTCCCGTTTCGTACCCGTCTGCAGTTTGCGGAAGGGTTGGTGGCGCTTACAGATATTGAGCAGGCCATTCGTCTCTTAAGTGATGAGATGGTGCCCTTGCTTCAACAGGCGGATCAGGGCGCGCGCCGCTTGGAACTTCATCTGTTTCGAACTGATGGCATGCGGTTCAGCATTGATGTGGGGACCAGTATGCCCAGTGACGATGGTGCTCACATTGCGGCTCTGTTTTCTGAACGGCTGACCGGATTTGGCCAGGGCCTGGAAATAGGGCTGGGCATTGAAGTGATGGTGCTTCATGTGACAGCGGCAGACCCGATAGCCCATACACAAGCTGACATTACGGAGGTGAAGAAGAGCCGGTTGAAACCTCGTCCGGCTGACCTTGGGTTTCTGGTGGACCGGCTGGGAAACCGCTTAGGGTTTGATCGCGTGGGGCGGTTTGAACCGCGCGAAAGCCATATTCCAGAAAATGCTGTTGTCTTTATTCCGGCGGTGGCGGGTATCCGTCCCTTAGAAGAAGACCGGGAACCTCACGACTGGCGGATGGAAGAGCGCCAGCGGGTGGGACGACCTCTTCGTATGCTGCCTTGTGCAGAAGCGGTGGAGACCATTGCAGAAGTGCCCGATGGCCCGCCGCGTCAGTTTCGCTGGCGGCGAGTGACCTATCATGTGGCGCGCTCTGAAGGGCCCGAACGCATTGCTCCGGAGTGGTGGCGTCATCGAACAGTGTCGCAGGGACACGCGCATGTGCGGGACTATTACCGTGTGGAAGATGATCAAGGCCGACGCTTCTGGCTTTATCGGGACGGCCTCTTTGGTCGCGAGACGGTAAACCCGAAATGGTTTGTGCATGGGGTGTTCGGGTGACCTCCTTCGCGGAACTGGCCATTACCAGCAATTTCAGCTTTCTGCGGGGCGCGTCGCATGGGGATGAGCTCGCGATGCAGGCGGTGGATTTGGGGCTTGCTGCTATTGGTGTAGCGGACCGCAATACATTTGCGGGCATTGTGCGCGCGCATAAAGCGGCAAAAGACCAAGGTCTTCGATTTCTGCCAGGTGTGCGGTTGATCACCCAAGACGGGTTTGAAGTGATTGCCTATCCGCAAGACCGGCCAGCCTATGCACGACTCTGCCGACTACTCACGTTGGGAAATCGTCGTGCGCCCAAGGGTGAGTGCTATCTCACGCTCCACGATATTTCGTCTTATGGCGAAGGGCAGTGTTTTATTGTTATGCCGCCTGTCACGCCGGGGAAAGCATTTGAGGCGTCTCTTCGCGACCTGTCCGAGCTATTTGCCAGTCGGGTTTGGCTTGGACTGAGCCGTCTTTATACGGGTGATGATCAAAGGCGGATGAAAGAGCTGGCCCGCCTTGCTGGCGTGGCGGGTGTGCCTCTGGTGGCGACGAATGATGTGCTCTACCACGCGCCGGAGCGCCGCTGTTTGCAGGATGTGATGACCTGTATTCGTGAGCATTGCACCATTCATGAAGCAGGTTTTCGCTTGGAGGCGAATGCAGAGCGTCATCTCAAAGACGGAACTGAGATGGTGCGTATTTTTCGGGGATATGAAGAGGCGGTTGCTGAGACAGCCCGGATAGTTGATCGGTGTACGTTCTCGCTCGATGAGCTGGCCTATGAATATCCCGATGATGTGTTTGATGATGCGCTCTCACCCCAGGCCCTTCTGGAGAAGCTCACCTGGGATGGTGTGGCTGAAAAATTTCCGGACGGTATCACGGACAAATTGCGGGACACATTGACGCGCGAACTTGAGCTTATTCATCGCCTCAAATTCGCGCCTTACTTTTTAACTGTGTATGACATTGTGCGCTTTGCGGAGTCGCAGCACATTCTCTGTCAGGGGCGGGGGTCGGCGGCGAATTCAGCCGTCTGTTATTGCCTTGGTATCACGGCGGTTAATCCGGTCAAAGTGGATCTCCTGTTTGAGCGGTTCATCTCGGAAGAGCGCAATGAACCGCCGGATATTGATGTCGACTTTGAGCACGAGCGGCGTGAAGAAGTCATCCAATATATTTACGAGAAATACGGTCGGGACCGGGCCGGCCTTGCGGCGACGGTGATTACCTACCGGGCGCGAAGTGCGATCCGTGAAGTGGGTAAGGCCATGGGCCTCTCTGAAGATGTGGTTGGCGCTATGGCGCGGATGACCTGGGGCTGGTCCTCGAAGGGCGTCGCAGCAGACGAAGTGCGCCAGGCGGGGCTTGATCCGGAGGACCCGTTGATTGCGATGGCGCTTTCTCTTGCGGGCGAGCTGATCGGGTTCCCACGACATCTTTCTCAACATGTGGGCGGGTTTGTTATTACGCGAGGGGCGCTGGAAGAGGTGGTGCCGATTCAGAATGCAGCGATGGAAGACCGCACCATTGTTGAATGGGATAAGGATGATCTCGACACATTGGGTATTCTGAAAATTGATGTGCTGGCGCTTGGCATGTTGTCGTGCATTCGCAAAGCGTTTGATCTTCTGGACACGCATTACGGTATTCGTCATGGGCTTCGAACCGTGCCGGAGGATGATCCGGCGGTCTATGACATGTTGTGCCAGGCGGACTCGGTCGGTGTCTTTCAGGTGGAAAGTCGGGCGCAGATGTCTATGTTGCCGCGGCTTAAGCCAAAGACGTTTTACGATTTGGTGGTGGAGGTGGCGATCGTGCGGCCCGGACCCATTCAGGGGGACATGGTGCACCCCTATCTGCGCCGACGGAATGGTGAGGAGCCTGTCGAATTCCCTTCCGATGAACTGCGCGAGGTGTTGGGCAAGACCATGGGAGTGCCGCTCTTTCAAGAGCAGGCCATGAAAATAGCGATTGTCGCGGCTGGCTTTACCCCACCAGAAGCCGACGGGTTGCGCCGGGCGATGGCAACGTTTCGGCGGAATGGCACCATCTATGATTTTGAGCACAAATTTATCGGCGGCATGGTGACGCGGGGTTATGAGCAGGATTTTGCGGAGCGCTGTTTTAAACAGATTGAGGGCTTCGGGGATTATGGTTTTCCGGAAAGCCATGCGGCATCTTTTGCGCTCCTTGTTTATGTGTCGGCCTGGCTCAAGTGCCATTACCCCGACGTGTTTTGTGCGGCGATCTTGAATTCTCAGCCCATGGGCTTTTATGCGCCTGCTCAATTGGTTCGAGATGCAAAGGAGCATGGGGTTGAGGTGCTGCCTGCAGATGTGAATGCATCTGACTGGGACTCGACGTTAGAGCCCCTTGAGGAGCCCGCTTCAACGCCACAAGCTAATGGAAGGGTCACTCATCGCAAACGCTGGAAAACCAAACCACGCCACACCTGTGCTGTGCGGTTGGGGCTGCGCCATATTAAGGGGTTCAGGGAAGAAGCTGCGGAGCTTGTCGAGGACAAGCGGCTGCGTGGCTATGACTCGGTGCGTGACCTTTGGCTCCGGACTGGTCTGACGCCCCGGGTGATTGAAGTGCTCGCGAATGCAGATGCGTTCCGCTCCATCGGCCTGGACCGTCGTGATGCCCTTTGGGGGGTGCGCGGTCTTGGAGGCTGGGGGCAACATAAGAAGGGTCAGAATGGGAAGGCGCCAGCGGCGCTTCCGCTTTTTGAGCATCTGGAACAGGCGGGTTTTCAGGAAGAGCCGGATGTCCACTTGCCTTCTATGCCTCTCGGCGAACAGGTGGTGCATGATTATGCGACCATGCGTCTTTCCTTGAAGGCGCATCCGGTCTCTTTTTTGCGTTCGCAACTGGATGCGCGGCGGGTCGTCACAAATGCGCGGTTGGATGATGAAGCCATTCGGGATGGCACGCGGGTGAACCTCGCGGGCCTTGTTCTGGTGCGTCAGCGACCGGGTACCGCGAGCGGGGTGATCTTTGCCACACTGGAAGATGAGACGGGGGTTGCAAACATCATCATCTGGCCGAAGATTTTTGAGCGCTATCGGCGCACGGTGCTGCAAGCACGCTTTCTCGCTGTGCGGGGACGGGTTCAGAAAGCCGAAGGCGTAATCCACGTTGTCTCCGATTGGCTGGAAGACTGGACCCATGAACTGGCCGGGCTCACAGACGGTCAATATGAGATAGGCGACAATGGGCTTGCCCACGCAGATGAGGTGAAACGTCCAGGCGAAGATCCGCGTACGCGGTCGCTACAAAAGCTCTATGAGCGGCAACTCCGAGCTGCGCGTCTCATGCCAAAAAGCCGGGACTTTCACTAAAGTCTCTCGTCCTAATCGGCCGGATGGGCCCCGAACAGCGCCTTGTGCCATCTAAGCTCCCGACCTTCTTCCGGGTGGGTTGGGATGAGCCTCGAGAGCGCCAATGAAATTGCGGCCATGCCCGCCCCTAAAAGGAAGACAAGGCTCGGGTTTACCAGCCAGATCAGACCAAAGAGCGCAGGGATCACGACCGCCGCGATGTGGTTGATGGAAAAGGCAACGCCTGCCGTAGGCGCAATGTCTGCGGGGTCTGCGATCTTCTGAAAATAGGTTTTCATGGCGATGGCGAGCGCAAAGAAGGCGTGGTCTATCACATAGAGCACGGCAGCCAGCGTCGCGTTTTCAACAAAGGCATAGGTCACAAAGACACCGATCAGCCCAATATATTCAAAGGTCAGCGCACGTCGCTCACCGAAGCGTGCAATCAAACCGCCGATCTTGGGCGCCAGCACCATGTTAAAGGCCTGGTTGATCAGGAAGAGCAGGGTGATGGCCGTGACGGAATAGCCGAACTTCTCCACCATCATAAAGCCTGCAAAGACAACGAAAATCTGGCGGCGTGCACCTCCCATAAAGGTGAGCGCGTAATAAAGCCAATAGCGAGATCGCAGGACGAGCGTTTTGCGTTGTGCGGTTGGAGCTTCAAAGGTGGGGAAGAGTGCCCAAGCGGTAAGTGCAATGAGAACGGTTACAGCGCCACCGGCGAGATAGACCCATTGGTAGTCGAGGCCGACCCATTCCCAGATGATGAAGATCAGTCCGTAAGCAAGCAGGCTCGCAAAACCTCCGACAGCGAGAAGTCGCCCGAGCACAACTGGTGCTTCTCCCTTTGGCAGCCATTGCAGGGCTAGGGATTGCTGCGCGGTCTCGTAATAGTGGTAGCCGATCGACATAAGAACCGTCGTGCAATAGAGACCTATTGCGGTCGGGAAGAAACCGGTCAGTGCCGTGCCAATGCCTAGGATGGCCAGAGAGATCAGTGCAAAGCTCTGTTCCTTCAGGATCAACAAAACAAAGACGAAGGTGAATGCCAGAAAACCCGGTACTTCGCGCAGCGATTGCAGGATGCCCATTTCGGCGCCGTCAAAGGCGGCGCGTTCAATCGCAAAATTGTTGAGCAAGGAGTTCCAGGTGGCAAAGGACAGCGGCACCGCGGCGGCCATCAACATCAACAGAATGTCGGGTCGTTTCCACTTTTCACTTTTAAGCCACTCGATGATCTGCATCATTTTGTTCCACCCTTAGGGCGCGGAGAATAGCGGAAACACGTGGCTTTGGTAGTCGCATTTACGCAAAGGAACCTTGTATAGGTCTGTCCAAATACCATGTTTATTGCGTGAAATAGAATTGGCGCTGCGGGTCAAGTCTGACCCGGGTTTGTTTGAGCAGGAAAAGAGGCCATTTTGACAAGAAGCCGTTGGATCATTGGGGCGGGGATCTCTGGCATCGTCGCCGTCGTGTTTCTCTACTTTTCTCTGGTCGCGCAACCGGCATTGACTGCGCTTCAGCCAATTCGCGGTCTGTCTGTCGTCGCGGTTTATGCGACAGGCACGGTAGAGCCGGTTCATGTCGCCCGCGTCGGTGCGAATGTCTCCGGCCGCATTGAGCAAGTTCTGGTGCAAGAAGGGGACGCCGTCGTGGAAGGGGAGGTGCTTGCCGTTCTCGACAATCGGGAGGCAAGTGCAGCGGTGCGGGAACTGGAAGCGCGCCTTGAATATGCAACGTCGGATGTTGAGCGGTATCGTCGTCTCTTTCGCTCAGGCAATACGAGCGCCGCATCCAAGGATCAGTCTGAAGCCAATTTTCGCTCTGCCGAAGCGGCACTTGAAGCCGCGCGCGTCCGCCTGCAAGAGCATTTCATTCGTGCCGCAATCAGTGGCGACGTAATGCGCTCTGAGATGCAGCTGGATGTGGGGGATTTGGTGACCGCCGGCAAAGTCCTGTTTGTTCTGGGGAATCCCAGACAGCTTTGGGTGGAAGCGGAGGTCGATGAGGAGGACATTCCGCGCGTCCTGGTTGGTCAGAAAGCGCTTATTCGCGCTGATGCCTTTGAAGGCCAGGCGTTGGAAGGACGCATCAAAGAGATCACACCTTTCGGCGACCCGATAGCGCGAACATATCGCGTGCATATCGCACTGCCGGACGACACGCCTTTGTTGGCAGGCATGACGACGGAACTCAATATTATCCTTCGCGAAAAGGAGGATGCGTTGCTTGTGCCAAGTAGTGCGGTCTTAAACGGTTCCGTCTGGACGGTGAGCGATGACAATATGCTTGTTAAAAACTCACCGACGCTCGGACCCATAGATGGGACATTTGTCGAAGTGCTTGATGGCCTTAATGAAAATGTTTGGGTCATACAAGATCCCACATCTGATCTCAGTGACGGGGTGGACGTGCGTGTGACCAGAGAAGGGCTGTGACCCCATGTTCCGGTGGGTCAATTTTCAGATTGCACTTGCTCATCTAACGCATCGTCGACGGCAGACTCTTGTGTCTGTTCTTGGTGTGTCGCTGGGTGTTGGTTTTTTCATCGCTGTATCCGCAATGATGCAGGGGTCTGAGCAAGACCTGACCGATAAGCTCATCAATAGTCAGCCCCATGTCACGATCAAAGACGAGTTTCGCACGCCCTCTATTCAGCCCTTGTTCCATGCTTATGACGCGGGTGCGCTTTCGCTCAAAGGAGTGAAACCTCGGGAGCGGCTTCGGGGCATCAAGGACTATAAGGGCAAGGTGGAACAGATCGAGCAGGAGGAAAATGCCATTGCTTCTGCCGTGCTGACGGGCCAGGTCATCGTCCGCTACGGCGGCAAGGACCGCAGTGTATCCATTCTGGGGGTTGATCCCGATAAGGAGGTGGAGCTCACTACCATTGAAGAGGACATGATCGAGGGCGACATGTCGGCCCTTAAAACGACGTCGGATGGCATTGTTGTTGGCACCGGCCTGTCTGATCGTCTGCAGTTGCGTGTTGGAGACCTGGCATCGGTGGTTTCGCCTACGGGCCTGGTTGTGCGGATGAAGGTTGTAGGCATCTTCCGCGCAGGCAATGTGATGCTTGATGAAGGCCGGGCCTATGTTCTTCTGAAGGATGCTCAGGTCCTTATGAACAAGCCCAATATTGCCGATCAGATCCGCATCCGCCTGCCTGACCCCAACACAGCCTTGGAGGTTGCTGCGAGAATAGAGCAGCGATGGACCTATCGCTCCGAGTCCTGGCAGGAAGCAAATGAGGATTTTCTTTCCCTGTTCGTTGTTCGAAACGTCATCCTCTATTCCATTGTGAGCGCGATCATGATTGTCGCCTCCTTTGGGATCTTCAATATCATCTCCACCGTGGTGATGGAGAAGCGACGCGATATTGCAATTCTCATGTCTATGGGATTTCGCGCCTATGACATTCGGCAGATCTTCCTGCTGCAAGGTATTGCGCTTGGCGTGATTGGGATGCTGATTGGCTGGGCTGTTGGATTTGGGCTAGTTGAAGCCTTGGGGAGCATCAAGTTTGAACTTGAGGGGTTCTATGATGATTCCCGATTACCGCTTGATCGTGGCTTCTATCAATATGTTATCGGGGCGGTGTTCGCCTTGGCATCCTCGATTGTCGCTGCGTGGATACCTGCGCATCGCGCCAGCCGCGTACGACCTGTAGAAATCATCCGGGGGGCGGCATGACCGGGGAAGCGTCCAGGGTTGTTCTAGAGACTGAAAATGTGACGCGAGTCTTGCCTTTGACCGTGCCGGTGACGCTTGTGCACGGCATCACCTTCTCCGTCACGGCGGGTGAATTTGTCAGCATTACGGGTCCATCAGGATCGGGCAAGTCGTCTCTGCTCTACCTCTTGGGGCTGCTTGATGCGCCGACAGAGGGCCGGGTGATTGTCGAAGGGCAGGATACAAGCCTGCTTGACCGGGATGCGCTTGCACAGTTTCGCTTGGCTCATTTGGGTTTTGTTTTTCAGTTTCACTTCCTGCTCCCGGAATTCACGATCCTCGATAATGTGACGATCCCCATCAAAAGGCTGGGGGCGTTGTCGGAGAGGGACGCCCGGGACAGAGGTATGCAGCTTCTGGAAGATCTTGAGATTGGAGATCAAGCGCTGAAGCACCCGGACCAGCTTTCTGGCGGGCAGCGTCAGCGGGTTGCCATTGCGCGCGCGCTCGGGAATGCGCCAACCCTTATCCTGGCGGACGAGCCGACCGGTAATCTCGACACAAAGAACTCAGACATCGTGTGCGATATCTTTGTGCGGCTCGCGAAAGAGCAGGGCACCACGATCATCGCCGTCACCCACGATGTTGAATTCGCAGAAGCGGCCGACCGGAACGTACATTTGGTGGACGGTGCCATCGCGCGGGACGGTCCCTATCAACGGCCTTAACGAGGTAGGTGGCCCGACTTGGAATAGAGCAGGCAGCCTTCCTCGCTGGTGACCTCGTGAGCGCTGCCATGTTCCTGGCGGACCCAGGTACCCGCCGTGTAGGTGTCTTTTGCGTCGGACAGGGAGCCTTCGATCACAAAGAACTCTTCACCGCCAATATGCTCATGCAGCGGCACTTTTGTGCCCGGCGCAAAGCGGAAGAAGCCCACTTGTTCGCGTTCATCTTTGTGCACTTCGAGCATGGTCAGACCCGGAACACCGGTTTCCACATAGTCACCTTTGCTGGTGTCGACGTTTACCTGGACCGTGTCGCTTGGGTCCATCTGGCGAAGCTTGACCAGGATGGTGCACCCGTCTTTCGAGTGGGGGCGGTGGCGCGACGCGGGAGGATTGCGGACATAGAAGCCTTTGCCAAAATCGCCATGCTCATCGGAGAAGGTGCCCTCGAGCACCACATATTCCTCTCCCAAAGCGTGTACATGCGGGTCGAAATAACTCTCTGGTGCGTAGCGCACGATAGTGGTCGCACGGGCCACCTCATCACCGTCCCGCTCCAGCATGCGCCGCTCAACACCGGCAAGGGGCGAAGGTAACCATTCAAGTTCGTTGCTGTCGACAACGGCACGTTTGGTCAAATCGGCATGTAGCTGCATGAGTACGCTCCTTCATTCGTCCACTTGGTAAAAGATAAGGGCCGCATTCAGAAATTGAAGCGGCCCTTAATTCACATTCTTGAGAGGTGGAACCCCCGGTCTTTAGGAGGCGCGAGAGAGTTCCCTCATGGCATTGTCCAACCCTTCCAGGGTGAGGGGGAACATACGGTCCTGGAAGACCTGTTCGATCACCTGAATGGACGGCGTGTATTCCCAATGGCGTTCCGCAACCGGGTTCAGCCAGATGGCGCTCTCATAGATCTGCTGAATGCGTTCCAGCCAGATGGCGCCTGGTTCTTCATTCCAATGCTCCACGGACCCACCGGCATAGGTGATTTCGTACGGCGACATGGTGGCGTCGCCGACAAAGATCACTTTGTAGTCTGATGGGTATTTGTGAAGAACGTCCCAGGTCTCCATGCGCTCCTGATGGCGGCGCTTATTGTCCTTCCAGACATATTCATAGAGACAGTTGTGGAAGTAGAAATACTCCATGTTTTTGAACTCAGTCCGTGCCGCGGAGAAGAGTTCCTCACAGAGTTTGATATGGCTGTCCATGGAGCCGCCGATATCAAAGAAGATCAGGACGTTGATCTTGTTTTTCCGCTCTGGGACCATCTTGATATCGAGATAGCCCTGGTGCGCGGTTGATTTGATCGTATCGTCCAGATCCAATTCTGTTGGCTGACCATCGCGGGCAAAACGGCGAAGACGGCGGAGCGCCATCTTGATGTTCCGGGTGCCCAGTTCCACGCCATCATCCAGGTTCTTGTATTCGCGCTTATCCCAGACTTTGACCGCCTTGCCGTGGCGTCCTTCCTTCTGGCCGATACGCACGCCTTCTGGATTGTAGCCATCCGCGCCAAACGGGGAGGTCCCGCCGGTGCCGATCCACTTATTGCCGCCCTCGTGGCGCTTTTCCTGCTCCTCGAGCCGCTTTTGCAGCTCTTCCATGATCTTTTCCCAACCACCCAGTGCTTCGATCTGGGCTTTTTCTTCTTCGGTCAGGAATTTCTCGGTGAGCGATTTCAGCCATTCTTCTGGAATTTGGGCGATATCGCCTTCTTCCAGGGAGTCCAGGCCTTTGAAAACATGCGAAAAGACGCGGTCGAACTTGTCGAGATTGCGCTCGTCTTTAACGAGAGCAGAGCGGGAGAGGTAATAGAAGTCCTCTACCTTGTCCTCGATGACCTTACGGTCCATGGCTTCCAGAAGCGTGAGATATTCACGCAGGGAGACCGGGACGTTGGCCGATTTCAGCTCATGAAAGAAGTTAACGAACATGTTCGTCTCCTTTTGCTGCCCAGGTTCTAGTTGCGCTCACGACGGGCAAGGAAGGCCAGACGCTCAAACAGGTGCACATCCTGCTCGTTCTTGAGCAGTGCGCCATGGAGAGGTGGGATGAGCTTGGACGGATCGCGTTCCTTGAGGTCTTCCGGGGAAATGTCTTCCACCAGGAGGAGCTTCAGCCAGTCCAGGAGTTCAGATGTGGATGGCTTCTTCTTCAGGCCCGGTACGTCGCGGATTTCGTAGAAAACATTCAATGCTTCTTGGATCAGGCGACCTTTGAGGTCTGGGAAATGGACGGCGATGATCTTTTTCATCGTCTCTTCGTCCGGGAAGTTGATGTAGTGGAAGAAACAGCGGCGCAGGAAGGCGTCCGGCAGTTCTTTTTCATTATTGGAGGTGATCACAACAATAGGCCGCTGGGCCGCTTTAATTGTTTCACCGGTTTCGTAGACAAAGAATTCCATGCGGTCGAGTTCAAGAAGCAGATCATTTGGGAATTCGATGTCGGCCTTGTCGATCTCGTCGATCAGGAGTACCGGGCGTTTTTCGCGCTCAAAACTCTCCCAGAGTTTGCCGCGTTCGATGTAGTTCGAAATGTCGTTGACCCGTTCGTCACCCAGCTGGCTGTCGCGCAGGCGTGAAACAGCATCATATTCATAAAGGCCCTGCTGGGCTTTTGTGGTGGACTTGATGTGCCAGGTAATGAGCTCTGCATCGAGTGCTTTTGACATCTCTTCCGCCAGAACGGTTTTACCAGTTCCTGGCTCACCCTTAATCAGAAGGGGGCGCTCCAGCGTGATTGCCGCGTTGACTGCGATCCGTAGATCATCTGTTGCGACGTAATCTTTAGTACCTTCGAACTTCATGCTTCCTCGGCCTTATTTGGTTGACCGCCTGCTGCGGTCTGGTTCCCTGTTCATAATTGCCACAGAACCTAGGGCTAGCGGGTCTTACGTTCAAGCAAAAGGCCGGAAAGGTCTTGGGAATGGCTCTCTCAACATTGAACAGATGGTCTCTAAATACGTTGCCGACGTTGCGGCAGATATTGCCGGGTAGGGCGCCGAATTTGCCCGGTTAGGTGAGGTGGTTGCTCGGCTAACCCATTGAAATAAAAAGAATAAATGTCTGGCCCAGTCCTTGCGTTCTACCTTCCCAACGAGTGTTCCCCGCCTATGGGCAGGTTTAAGGAGATAGGACAGATGAGCTTCAACGGTGCGATGTCGACGGCGATTTCAGGGATTCGGGCACAAGCCACAGCGCTGTCCCATATTTCGGACAATATCGCGAATTCGCAGACAACCGGGTTCAAACGGACTGACACGAGCTTTTATGATTCCGTGACATCCAGCGGCCAGAATTTCCACCTGCCAGGGACGACCTATGCGCAGCCTGCCTACACTAACAATGTGCAGGGTGCGATTAATGCGAGCTCAGTTGCGACCAATATGGCGATTAACGGTGAAGGTTTCTTCGTCGTGTCAGAGGCTGTTGGCTCTCTCGACAATCAGCCGGTGCTTTTGGACGTCGACAGATATACACGTCAGGGCGATTTTGAGATGGACCGAAACGGCTATCTCGTGAACAGCTCAGGCTACTACCTGCAAGGGGTCGACATTGATATTGCGACTGGCAACCCAGTCGGCGATGTGCCCTCAGCTATTCAGGTTAATCGGTCTTTCCTTGATGCGAACCTGACCACGGTCATCGACTATGAAGCCAACCTGCCAGCCTATCCAGAGACTGTGAACTCCAACACAACCATTGCAGGCAGTGAATTGCTGCTTGCTGGTACCTTTGCCAATGACCCGACAACGGTGACAGGTGGTGCGGGCAATGGTTTCGTTCAGGCCGGCGAAGAGTCCCTTTTTCTTGACCGCTCTCTCGCAGGCGGCTCCATAACGGTTTATGACGATCTCGGCGCCCCTCTACAGGTCCAGATCCGGTGGGCTAAAGTTGAAAATACGGACGGTGACGGTCCTGCAGGCCTCGCAGACAGCGATACCTGGAACATGTTCTATAAAACCAGCGATACCGCGACAGGTACTGCCGCCAAATGGAACAATGTCGGACAGGACTATGTTTTCGCCAATGGACAGCTCACGCCAGCTGTTTCATCGGCGACCATCACCAACCTGACCATCAATGGAAACAATATTGGCAATGTGACGCTGGACCATGGCACGTCAAACATCACCCAGTTTGAGGACACCAACGGCAATGTGACGGTCAATGCACTTGACCAGGATGGATTTGCCTCGGGTTCCTTGCTTGAAGTCGCCGTGTCTAATGATGGTCGCATTGTTGGCACTTATTCAAACGGGAAGTCTGTCGACCTTGCTGAAGTCACAGTGGTGCGTTTCAACGACCCGAATGAACTCCAGAAACTTGATGGTGGTGCATTTGCCTCTACTCAGGGCTCAGGCGAAGCATTGACTGGGAGCGGCGGCGCTGTTGTTGCGGCGGCTCTTGAAGGCTCAAATGTCGACATTGCGGATGAGTTTTCCAAACTGATCATCACCCAGCAGGCCTATTCCGCTAACACGCGGATTGTGACCACGGCTGATGAAATGATCACCGAAACGCTGAACATGAAACGATAAGTAGGCAGGTGAGGGCAGCTCTGTAGCTCCTCTTCCAAACTATTGGTAGTCCGATGACACTTACGAACGCGCTCCATGCTTCCATTAGCGGCCTCAATGCCACACAGGCTGGCATTGATGTGGTTTCGCGCAACATCGCGAATGCTGGAACGCCTGGATATACCCGCAAAACGCTTACGACCCATAGCCAGTTGGTCGATGGGCGGAGCATCGGTGTTGCTTATTCAGCTGCTCAACGGGACATTGATCTGCTGCAACAGCAGCAGCTCCGCGTTGCCAAAGCCGATACAATTGCTGCCCAGACGGCCGCTGACTACCTTTCGCGCATTGATACGGCGATGGGGGCCTCAGATTCCGGCATCGCCCTCTCTTCGCGATTGGCCGAGCTGACAGATGCACTGCAGGCAATGTCTACGACGCCAGAGAATGCGGCGATCCGGGCAAACGTCCTCAATGAGGCCGATGACCTGGCAGACTCGCTCAATAGCATGTCTGACCTGGTGCAGAGTTTGCGCCTTGAAGCTGAGGCCGGCATCGGCGCGGCAATCGAAGAGGCTGATGTTCTGTTGAAGCGGATCGCGACGATCAATGATCAGATCGTTCGCGCGGGCGCGACAACGGGCGATACGGCTGATCTTGCTGATCAGCGCGATATCGCAATTGATCGGCTTGCTGAGCTGATGGATATCAATGTTGTCTCGCGATCAGATGGCGCGGTGAGCCTCTTCACTGGTGGCGGCTTTGCGCTGTTGGATTCCACTGCGGCTGAGCTCACGTTTGATGAGCGCACATCAATGGATGCAACGTCGGTCTACAGCTCTGATCCAACCCAACGAACGGTCGGGACGATCTCTTTGACAGCCGGGTCTACCTCAGTCGACCTTATTGCGGCTGGCGCATTCCGGTCTGGTGAGATCGCTGCGCTCATTGAGCTCAGAGACACAACCCTGACTGAAGCGCAATCTCAGCTTGACGAACTGGCTTCTGAACTCATGCTGTCGCTTTCGGAAGAGACAACCAACGGCACAGCTGTTGTTGCAGGTGCGGCTACTGGGTTTGAAGTTGACACAGCTGGCATGCTTTCCGGCAACACCATTAATCTGAGTTACACAATTGGTGGGACAACGACGAATGTAACGATCGTCAAGGTTGAAGACCCAAGTGTTTTGCCTTTGAGCAATACTGCTACCAACAATCCAAACGACACCGTCATTGGGATAGATTGGACGCAGCCGATCGGGACCATTGTAACGGATCTGAATGCAGCTCTTCCTGCTGCGGTTGTTGTTTCCAACCCGGCTGGTACGACGCTGAGGTTTGTGGATGATGGTGCTGGAGCCACATCTGATATCAATTCACTGTCGACGACAACGACACCTGCTGCTCTGACTGATGCGGGCACGGGCATGGCTCTGTTTGTTGATGGCAATGGCCAGACAATTTACTCCAACAGCCTGGACAATGGTGGGCAGAAGACGGGTATTGCGCAGCGCATCCGCGTGAACGATACCGTCGTTGCTGATAGTTCGCTTCTTGTTGCGTACAGCACAGCACCAGCGACCGATGTTGGTGATCCAACACGCCCGCTTGATTTGATTGAGCGACTGACAAACGATATCCGCAGCTATGCGGCTGACGTTGGTATTGGAAGTTCGTCGGCTCCGTTCGAAGGGTCGATCGATGCATTTGCAAGACGCGTCGTTGACTACCAGGCGTCACAGGCAGCAAATGCGGAAAACGCTGTCTCGTCGTTCAAAATCATACGCGATACGTTGCAGGCACAGTATGACGCTGATGCAGGTGTCGATATTGATACTGAAATGTCGAACCTATTGGTTCTTGAAACAGCCTATAGCGCTAATGCACGGGTCATGACGACGGTTCAGGAACTGATGCAAATCATGCTGAATATCGGCCGCTAAGACAAGGTGGAGTAGACACATGGAAATCTCATCCCTCGCTAGAACATTGAGGATGCAGGACGAAGTCAATGCCTTGAAGTCAACTCAGGATGATCTGAGCCGGCAATTGGTAACCGGCAAAAAGGCGGAGACCTATGGTGGCCTTGGATCTGATGCTTCTGTTGTTTTGTCCCTTCGCGACCAGATCAGTTCACTCGAAGGTTATGTCAAAACCATGGAGCTGGTGAACCTGCGGCTCGGCGTCCAGTCAACTGCGTTGACGAGAATGGACGAGATAGCCTCGACGCTTCGCACAGACTCGCTGACAACGTCCTTCGATCTGACCGGAGCGGGGCAGACCCAATTGCAATTGTCTGCCGCTTCTCAGTTTGATGAGATCGCCTCATTGCTGAACACAGAGCTTGAAGGTCGTCACATGTTTGGCGGCAGGGATACTGCTGCGCCACCTGTGGCGTTGCCAGAATTGATGCTGCGCGGTGACACGACCCGCGCGGGCCTGGAAGACTTGATTGCGGACCGCGCGCAAGCGGATATGGGCGCAGACAATCGCGGGCGCCTTACCATCGGTACAGCCGGGTCGACGTTCACGGTCGCTGAGGATGCCGATCCGAGCGTGTTTGGTGCAAAACTTGTTGGCACGACATCTACTTTGACCGGGACGACGGCGACGGGCCCAGTGGGCTCTCCACCATCGTTGGATGTGGACTTTACGGCGACGCTGCCCCAGCAGGGTGAGACGATTACGTTTGAGTTCACAATGCCAGATGGCACAAATGAAACCATAACGCTGATTGCGAAATCAACGGCGCCTCTGGGTGAAAATGAATTTCTGATCGGCGCGGACGAAAATGCGACGGCCGCTAACTTTCAATCGGCGTTTGATACGGCGCTTCAGGAGTTGACCCAGACTTCTGTCAAAGCTGCATCTGCTGCAGAAGCGGCCAATGATTTCTTCGAGAGCAATCCGCCTCAACGTGTGAACGGCGCTCCGTTGACCTCCGCGACGGGCCTTGTCGATGGGACCGAGACGAACACCGTCTTTTGGTACACCGGTGATACATCTGGCAACGCACCTGCGCTCGCCAAAATTGGTGAGAATGAGACGATTTCCTATGGTGTGCGCGCAGATGACAGTTCAATCATTGATTTGATGAAGTCGACTGCTGTTTTGGCGGTCACGACATTTACTGGGGTCGATCCGCTAGAAGAAAAAGCCTATGGAGAAATGGTGGAGCGTGTCGCCGATACGGTGGCTTACACGAATACACGGTCTCCGCTTGATGCTCTGATGGAAATGGGTTTTCTGCAAGCGAAGATTGATGGCACGAAAGATCAGGCGAAGGGATCGATTTCCGTGTCGAAAGGCATCATCGATGAAGTTGAGAACGCTGATTCCTATGAAGTGGCTGCGAAACTTGGTGTGGTGCAGACCCAACTTGAAGCGGCCTACCAGGTGACGTCGCGGATCAACGAACTCAGCCTTCTGAACTTCCTTAGGTAGGCTGATGCAGGCTTCTGGGTATCAACCAGGCTTCCAACAAAAGAAACCCGGCGATTGGCGCCGGGTTTTTTCTTGTGCGATGTCGCTGCTGCCTAGGGCGTTGTTTCTTGGGCTTCTGTTGTGGGCTTCTGGAAGAGCCCGGCAGCGATCTGTCTATTGATGTTGATTAGCGAGTCCAGCTTCTGTGGGTCAGAAGATGTTTGGACGGCCAGTGTTTGTTTGAATACAAAGAGAGAGAGATTGGCCAGGTTTTGGCGGATCTCTAAAGGGAGTTCACTCTCTTCGCCCGTGACCGATGTCGCAAAAATCGACCATAATTGTCGGTTGAAATGCAGGGCAGGGAGGATGTCTTTCGACCGCGGTTCCCAATTATCCCGAACTTTTTGGAGCTGCGAAGCAGCCCGGAGCAAAAGGTTTGCTTCAAGTTCTCTTGGGTCATTCCCAAGTTTCGCCATTTTCCCGTAGGCTTGCGCCGGATTTGCCATTCAAAAGGCCTTTACTCTTCAGTAACCAACTCAACATTGATGAAATGAGCTTAGGCACTCAGGGTTAAGAAGAGGTGTTTTTGAGCAGGTTTTGGCCCAAAATCTTATGGAGCCAGCGCATAAAGGAACGGCGGGAACCAAGGTCCCCGCCGCTCAATTTCTGTTTCGTTCTCTCTATTAGATGAACGAAAGAACCGACCGGTCGCCCTGAGAAGCGAGAGACAGAGCCGTTGTACCCAGAGACTGACGAGTCTGGAGAGCAAGAAGGTTTGCACCTTCTTCGTTGGTGTCAGCGAGGGTCAGCCCACCAGCACCACTTTCCAGAACACCGATCAGAGACTCTGTGAAGTTCTGACGGTTTTCCACAACGGCAAGGTTGTTACCGAAGGTAGAAGACTGCGTCCGCAGTGTTGACGTTGCAGAGTCCAAAGCTGCGGAAACAGCGTTGATGCCGGCGTCGCTGCCGAATGCAGTCGTCGTCGTGTCACTAAGACCGAGGCCAGATGAGTCGAACGACACACCTGAGATCGTCAGCGAAGATGAGCCATCTTCGTTGAACGTTGCAGTCAGGTCGTCACCGCTCAGAAGGTTCACGCCGTTGAAGCTTGCGTCACCAGCCAACTGGTCAATCTGGTCCAGGAGGTTGTTGTAGTCTGTTACGAAGCTGTCACGGTTTGTGCCGGTGTCATATGTACCGGAAAGACCGAGGTCACCACCCAAAGAGCCAACACCACTTGCAATGGTCACTTCACGACCGCTTGCAGCTGACACTTTCAGAGAACTGCCGGAGAGAGAGGCAGATACACCGGAGATGCCATTAACAGCTGACACAAACTTGGAAACCGTCAGAGCTTTCGCTGTGATGGTTGTTGTTGCGCCATCGACGTTGATTGTGATCGTTTCAGTAGACGCAGCGTTTGCGAATGCTGAAAGAGCTGTCGTTGGGTCTGTGAACGAAGCAGTAGAGGTAATCTCTGTTGCTTTGATCTTGGTGTTCAACGCAGAGTTTGCAGTTGATTTAGCTTGCTCAACCAATGTTGAGAGCGAATCAATACCTGCAGCAGCAGCGTTCAGTGTTTCAACAGCCAGACCAACGTCGTCCTGAAGTGTGGACAGGTCAGCAGCCCGGTTTGAAAGGCCTTCAGCTGTGAAGAACGACGTCGGGTTGTCAATTGGGCTCGCAACTTTAAGACCAGTAGACAGACGGTTGTTCGTACGTGAAAGCAGATCTGCAGTGCTCTGCAGAGAAGAGAGGTTCTCGCGAACCGCACTTGAGATAACAATATCACCCATTACTCATATCCCTTTCTAGGAATTTACTCGTTAGCTCGTTCTGAGCTGGAGCCATCCTCGCGCCGGGCGCGTTAAGAGAATCTGAATTTGAGGGGTTGCGGGGTGATCTGAGAGGCAGGACTTAAGGTTAGAGTTACTTCTCACTTAAGCAACTTGCTTAAGAAAAGGTATCTGCGCTGGCTAATTCTCGTTTGCCGAAGATTCTTCTGACGTGCTCGCAAGCGTGCCTGCGATCAGTTCTGCCTCATATTGTATGAGCTTTTTTGCCGCTTTCAGAGCTTTGTACATCGCACCGTTCAGGATCTCACGGTTCACAGCATCAATGTAGGGGAGGGTGCTGGGGGCGGCTTCCTGTACCTCCTTTACAACCGTAAAGTAGGTATCGTGGTGCTTTATCGGATCCGGTGATAGGTACATCATCTGCACCAACAGGTAGATTTTCTGGCAGGGACTATTTGCCTCTTCGACCCGCATAACATCCTTTTCACGCAAGATGGGTGCGCTACCTTCAATGAAGAGGCGCGTGCGCTGGTCATCGTTGGTGATAACGCTCTCACCTAGGATAAAGCGTTCGCCGGGTTTGAGCTCTACTTTGAGGGCCATGACATATCCTGTATCTGAAGCAATCCTTGCCGACTCAATCTACGCGAGATTGCGGAAATAAGGAACGTGTCTTATGCGTTTTTCGTGGCTGCGGGTCCGCTCACCGTTGAATCAAAAAAGGCGGGGGTTGAAGCCCCCGCCTTCCTGGATGTCGTCGATAAGTGTTTATCGAATGAACGAAAGAACTGCCTGGTCGGACTGAGAAGACAGTGACAGGGCAGTTGTACCCAGAGACTGACGTGTCTGCAGGGCAAGCAAGTTAGCCCCTTCAACGTTTGTGTCAGCAAGGGTCAGCCCACCAGCACCTCGTTCCAGAACGCTGATCAGCGAATCTGTGAAGTTCTGACGGTTTTCCACCACGGCAAGGTTGTTACCGAAGGTAGAAGACTGCGTCCGCAGAGTGTTTGTTGCGGAGTCAAGGCTGGAGATGACAGAGTTGATGCCTGAGTCAGTACCGAAAGCGCTCGTCGTTGTATCGCTGAGGCTTAGGCCGTTGGCGTCAAAAGTTACGCCAGAGATGGTCAGTGAAGAAGAACCATCTTCGTTGAACTTTGCTGTCAGGCTGTTGCCATCAAGAAGGTTTACACCATTGAAGCTCGCATCAGCAGCCAACTGGTCAATCTGGTCCAGAAGGTTGTTGTAGTCTGTTACGAAGCTGTCACGGTTTGTGCCGGTGTCGTATGTACCGGTCAGACCAAGGTCGCCGCCCAATGAACCGACGCCACTTGCGATGGTCACTTCACGACCGCTTGCAGCCGACACTTTCAGAGCGCTGCCTGAGAGAGAGGCAGATACACCGGAGATGCCATTTACAGCAGAAACGAATTTGGAAACCGTCAGAGCTTTTGCTGTGATGGTTGTTGTAGCGCCATCGACGTTGATTGTGATCGTTTCAGTAGACGCAGCGTTTGCGAATGCTGAAAGAGCTGTCGTTGGGTCCGTGAACGAAGCAGTAGAGGTAATCTCGGTTGCTTTGATCTTGGTGTTCAACGCAGAGTTTGCAGTTGATCGAGCTTGCTCAACCAGGGTCTGCAAAGATTCAATACCGGATGCAGCGGCACTAAGTGTTTCAACTGCGAGGCCGATATTGTCTTGAAGCGTTCCGAGGTCAGAAGCACGGTTGTTCAAGCCCTGAGCCGTGAAGAACGACGTTGGGTTGTCGATCGGGCTCGAAACTTTGAGGCCGGTAGACAGACGGTTGTTTGTACGTGAAAGAAGATCTGCAGTGCTCTGCAGAGAAGAGAGGTTCTCGCGAACCGCACTTGAGATAACAATATCACCCATAGGTACTTTCCTTTCCTAGGAACTAACTTTCGACGCTCATCCTGAGCTGTCGTCACTATGGGGCTCGTTGGTAAACTTACCGTAAACGGACCAAACTAATTTTCGAATTAGTTGGATACGGTTTGTTGAGGGTAAGTTCCGGGGAGATGAGTTGAGACCAGGAAAGCCTGAGTTTCCGGCCAAAACTGTCCCTTATTTTTTATGAAGGGACGGGCGTATCGCTAATGAATTCTTGCGAGAATTTTTGAATTACCGCGGTTGAGCGTGACACTTTGTTTAGGTTACGAAAGTGCTTTCTGCACAAAATTCGGCCGCCAGTTCGCGATTCAGGTTGGCTAGAACATGAACTGCAGTGGCGGTCGGTCCTGTCATTGCGTCGTGTGTGTAGCGCAAGACGGTCGCGGAAAGGGCAGCGGTTTGAAGGCAAAGAGAGGCTGAAAACTGGCAATCTGGTTCAGACATTATCTTGTCGACAATCAAGTTCCAGATATGGAGATTGTCTGTCAACGCGTCTGATAGCTGTGCGCGTGCTGCGTGGTCCGGTTTTATGCCGTCCAGTCGTGAGGCCGAAGCAATCAGAAACTCCGCTTCACGGTAGCGCAAGGTGTCTGCTGATATGGGGCGAGCAGAAGCCACGGCCTTAGTGCCCCGTTTGATTTGATCTGGAAGGTGGGGACGAGGCCGAAGCCTCGTCCACCCAGACCATGTTCTTGGGACAGTTTGTAGTGCAGCTCATTTTATTAGAAGAGCTGCAGTACGTTTTGTTCAGCCTGCGCGGCGATCGAGAGGGCAGTGGTGCCCAGTGATTGCCGTGTCTGCAAGGCAAGAAGGTTGGCGCCTTCTTCGTTTGTGTCTGCGAGTGTCAGCTTTGCTGCACCGGTCTCCAACGTATTCACCATGTTGTCGGTGAAGCCCTGCCGGATTTCCACGACACCCAGATTTGCACCGAAGGTCGAGGCTTGCGCCCGCAGTGTGCTGATCGCGCCATCCAATTCTGCAATAAAGGATCGGATAGTGGCATCGTTGGTGAAGTCATCTGCGCTAACCGCAGTCACACCCAGGCCAGCAGAGTTCAGGCTTACGCCCTGGATTGTCAACTGACTGGTTTGTGACTCATTGAAGTTCACTGTCAGGTCGTCGCCGCTCAGCAGGTTGATGCCCTGGTAAGAGGCGTCTAGTGCCAGTTCGTCAATCTGAGTACGCAAGCCGTTGAAGTCACCTTCAAACTGAGTGCGGTTCTGGCCATTGTCGAACGTCCCGTTGATGCCGAGATCGGTCGCCACGGATCCAACGCCGCTTGCAATGACGAGGTCTGAACCATCGTCTGCTTCAATTCGGAAAGATCCGTTCGACGTGATGCTCGCAGAAATTCCGCTCAATCCATTGATCGAACTGATGAACTTCGAAACGGTCTTGCCGCCTACTGTGATTGCAACGGCGGTGCCGCCATCAAACGCAATAGTGATCTGATCTGTTGAAGCGATTGAAGAGAATACCGCTGTCAGATTTAGCGTCTGGTCTGTGACGGCATCTCTTGGTCCTTCTGCGAAGGAGGCGTTGATAGGTGTATCAAGCGCCTGGTTCGCGGTGGCCTTTGCCGTCTCGATCAGTTTTGTAAGAGCCTCAATGCCCTCATCCGCTGTTCTGAGCGTTTGTACAGCTTGGTCCATTGAATCCAACAAGTTGGTCAGATCAGCTGCACGTGTGTTTAGGTTCCGAGCCGTAAAAAAGGCGGTCGGATCATCGATAGCGCTGTTGACCTTCAATCCGGTCGCGAGGCGCTCATTGGTTGTTTCCAGCAAGCTCGCTGTGTTCTGCAGACTCAGCAGATTTGAGCGAATTGCTCCTGATAAAACCACATCAGACATGGTCTATACCCTCCGGGCTTTTGCCGAACTGTCCCGTTCCGGCACGGTGCGTATACTCGGAGTTAATCATTAATGCCCGGTAAACAGTGTTTCGAATTGGCACGTTGATGGGTTTTGTCCCTGCATCCCAATTTTTGCTCCGTCTACGGATCATGATTTCCTCCTAAACCGGCAGAAGGCCGGCTTTCGTCAGGAGGAACATCGCAAGGGTTGGGCCAGTTTGAAAAACTGTTTTAAATCAATGACTTGGTGTATTTTTGGGGGGTGTGCTGTTGGGCAAGATATGCCACGGCCAGGAAGGATTTGCCGGGTGTTGGTAGGTCCTTGCCGGGTTGTGCCGGCCTTATGAGCCTACCTGGTGCTTGCGAGCGCCTTTATGTCGTCAACAATCTTATCCACTGATTGTTGAAGAGGGGCGTTCCAGCGTTTGCCAATCCACGTCGTCTCTGGGTACCAGGGCAAATGGTCTGTTCCGAGGCACATCGGATGACGATGTGGTCCATAGGCAAAACACCGGCTGCCTACAGCACCTGCAATGTCTGCGACGGAAACAGGGGCGGAGATCACGACGTCCATGGCTGCGGTCAGAGCTGCCGCGCTGTCGAGGTCGTTCATCAGGTCTAGACCTTCCACCTGATGAATCTGGGCATCGAAACGCGCATTTACGTCGCTAATTTCTTCATCAACAGTATCGTACTGAAGGTTTATGAGTTGGATATCAGCGTTGCCAAACAAGGCTTTCCAATCTTCCAGTTCGGTGTAGAAACGCCGACGGTTAGCCGTCATGTTGCGACTTCTCCAGGCGATGCCGACTTTGAGACCCTGACCAACAGCGTCAATTTCTGCCCGTAGTCGGGCAATTTGCTCCGGTTTGGGCCGTAAATAGCCTGCCTTTGAAGGGAAGTGATCGAGGGCGGCGCGGACCAAGCCCGGAAGGGACCCAGCTGCGATGTCGAAATCTATATCGCCATCAACTTGGACGTCGCCTTCTGCGCGGATTTCTGCGAATGGAAAAGATCTCTCATACAGAGTCATTAGACGCGGATCTGTTTCGATCAGCACCTTGCCGCCTTCCTCTGTGGCCCGACTTATGATGTCGTTGAAGCAGGAAGCAAAGCGAACATCATCACCCACGCCCTGTTCGCGCCAGATATAGAGCGTTTTGCCAGCGAGAGACTCACCTTGCCACGTCTTTTTGCCGATCTTTCGCTGGCGAACCAGTGCCTCACCGCCGCCGAACCGCGCGTCATAGAGCTTCCAACCTTCGCTGAGAGATCCATTCGCAAGAAGGGCGATAGAGAGATCACCTTGGTACAGCCTTTCATTGCCATCTATGGCTATGGCGGCCCTATATTCCGCAATTGCCTCGTCGATACGCGCCTGACCCTGAAGGACGGTTCCCAAAAGGTCATGAGCTGTCGCGTCCGACTTATCGAGTGCTATGAGCTCGCGGTATTGGGCTTCCGCTTCATCGAAACGAACCAGAGTCTTAAGGGAGTTCCCCCTGTTGATCATCGCGCTGCGAGAAGAAGGGAGAATCTCTAATGCTTTTTCAGATATCGCGAGCGCTTCTTCCGCCCGGTCTCCTGAATTCAGGACGCCAGCCAGATTGATAAAGGAGGGCGCGTAAGATGGATCGTGATCGATCGCGCTTTCAAAGGCGAAGATAGCTTCGTCACCTTGCCCGTCGGCATGAAGGGCGTTGCCCAGGTTGTAGTAGGCCATCGCCATGTCCGGCGCCATTTCGACGAGGTCCTCATAAGCCTCAATCGCCGCGTCCAGCTGTCCAGCGTCACGCAAGGTGCCGGCAAGGGTCATTAGGGCGTCAGCATAGTCGGGCTTCAGCTCCAGCGCTGTTTCAAGCGAGCGGATCGCCTCATCGTACTTGCCCAACCGCCGCTGCGCCGATCCTTTGACCATCCAGGTGCTCGGCATGTCCGCTTTGAGGGCAATGGCCTTGTGTGCGGTCTCAACAGCCCGGGCATTTTTGCCCAGATTCAGCTGTGCGTCAGCCAGAAGGTTGAGAGCGGCCAGTTCTTTTGGCGCCTTTTTGAGCGCTTTCTCATAGGCTTTACTCGCGTCCGCGAATTTGCCTTGTCGGTGAGCGAGCATCCCCTTTTGGATCAGGTCATTCGCAGTTTTTTTCGGCGCGGCCGCATTGGTTGTCGTACCGGCAATTTTGGCTGGCATCGGTCAGTCCTTCGAAATGCTGAGAAAGGCTCGTACATCTTCCGTGATCTTCTCGACAGTTTCCTGGTGGTCAGCTGTATCGATCATTGAATAGAGGCGCGTTTTGGGGAACCAGGGTATGTGATCGGTCCCCAACTGCATGGGGTGCCTGCTCATGACGTAGCAGAATGTCGGTTTGTGAAGCGCTCCAGCCATTTCGCCGACTGAGGTGGGCGAGGTTACGACCACATCCATGCACGATGTGAGGGCCGCTGCGCCATCTAGGTCATTATAGAGATCAAGATTAGGCATCTGGTGGATCGTTAGGTTGTGATCCCTTTGAAGCTCCTTGAGCTCGTCGGTAACATCATCATATTGCAGGTTCACAAAATTGATGCCCTTTGACCGGAGAAGTTCGATCCAATCTGTGATTTTGGTGTGATAGAGCGCCCGTGTTTTTGTCATCAGGCTTGATCGCCAGGCGATCCCTACCTTTGGTCCTGCGCCAAGGCTCTCAAGCCATTCATTGCACCGGCGCTGCATTTTTGGGTCCGGCAGGAGCGGCTTGGGTTCCGTTGGGAAGTCTTCAAGCGAACGCCGAAGAAAAGACGCGGCCATCCCAGCAGGCGCCGTCAGGTCAAAATCAACTTCTTCGTCACTCATTGTCCCCAGCCCCGTGCTTGTGCGTGTTTCTGGACGGACGAGTGCCGTTGGCCAGGTGCGTTGGTAGAGGGGGACCAGCCTCTCATCCGTTTCAATGATGAGTTTTTGAGCCTTGTCTACAAGGTCGTGATAGATCGTGGAAAAGCGAATGTCGTCGCCCAATCCCTGTTCGCGCCAGACGAATAGGGTTTTATCGCTGACATCTTCACCTTCCCAGATAAGGCCGGGGAAGGGCCGATGCGGTTGTCTTTGTTTGGACGTAAAGCCATACCCAAAGAGGCTCCAGCCCTCGTCCAATCGTCCTGCTGAGAGGAGAGCGAGTGCCAGGTTCCAATAGGCCATGTCCATTTTTGGCTTAATGTTCAGTGCAATTTCATATGCGCGCAGCGCTTCTTCTGGCCTGCCGATGGTTTGCAGGACAGATCCAAGATTGACGTAGGCCTCTGCGAATTTGGGCGAAATTTCGATGGCTTTTTGAAACGCCGCAAAAGCATCTTCATTCATTGCTTGTGCGCTCAGAACGCGGCCAAGCGTGCAATATGCTTCAGCATATTGGGGACGTATGGACAGAGCCTGATCTATAAGATCGACTGATTCTTGATGGTCTTCCCGATCTAAAGCGAGGTTGGCGAGGTTTACATAAGCTTCCGCACAGTTTGGATCGATTTCGATCGCCCGGTTTAGTTTCTCTTCCGCTTCGTCCTGGCGGTTCAGGTCTTTCAGGATGCCGCCGAGGTTGCAGAGAATGCTAATATTGTCTGGTTCCAGACGTTCTGCGATCAAGAAATGCTCTACCGCTTTGTCCGGGTGTCCGTCATCCCGCAGCGCATTGCCATATTCCAACTGAAATAATGCATCATCTGGTCGGAGCTCGACCGCCCGGGCGACTGCTTGCAGCGACTCTTCACTACTGTTCATAGCTCTGAGTGCACGGGACCGGTTTTTATGCGCAAGAGGATCTGCCGGTGCGAGAGCTAAAACCGCGTCATAACATTTAAGCGCAGCGTCAAAGTCGTCTCGCTGAAAGAGGAGGTTTCCGAGATTCAGGTGTGCTTTGAGATTTTCTGAATCTGTCTCCAACGCTTGACGGTAGCAGGCTTCTGCTTCGCCAATTCGGTTTTCTGCCTCATGAATGAGCGCCAAATTGAAGTAAGCGTCAGAAAAATTTGGATCGACATCCAGCGCTCTGCGGATCAAGTCCACGGCTTTGTCATTGTGCCCCGCCTGGTGGGCCAAGACGCCCATGAGGTGTAGGGCGCCCACATGAGATGGGTTAGCGGTCAGAACTTTGGTGTATCGCTTTTCCGCCTGCTCATGCCGACCTTTCTGATGAAGTCGGACCGCCTGTTTCATGGTTCGGTCTATATCGAGACCTTGCGCTTGAACAGGTTGAGGCGTGGAGCTCATGGGCCTGCGATCCTTGCTGGTTAAACATCTCGTCTGAGACCGGTTTTCTTGTCCTAGAAGTCTCAAATTAGGGTTAGCAGAGCGTTAACACATGATGTGCAGGACGCAGAAACTGGTGCGTTTGATATGGCGACGGGGTGCCTCGGAGTTTGGGTCCGCAGGGACGGGGACTTAAATACTGGCGTCGAGGGAGAGCGGGGTGCCGCCGCGTCGTGATTGGGTCATCGCGCCGCTATTGCCATATCCTGTTTGTGGCGCCCGCTTTTGTGCTGCTAGTCCGGCAACAGCTTTGACAAGATTGTCAGACACAGACTTGGCAGCTGCGAGCAATTTGCTGCTTTCTTCAGACTGTTGGTGCAGGGCGTTCATAACTGCTTTCAAGTGAGAGACACGCTCAGCGGGCGCCCGGTCAACCAAGTGTGGGGCCTTCTTCAACGCAGAGATCTGAAGCGCTAACTCATTGGAAATACGCGTTTTTTCCTCGTGGAACTCCGAAACTTTCTTCAGATTCTGGCTCTTGAGCACCTCAGACTCTGCGCTCAGCACTTCCTTCAAACGGGTCGCAAGAAGGGCCATCCTGTCCACCATTTCCAGCGGTGTTTGTGTCTCTGTCTTCGCTTGCCGACGCGGGGTCATTGAGAAGCCTCCTGAATTTTGAGAATTTCTTTGAATACGCTGTCAGCGATGCCGACACCGCCAGATTGGCTCATGGCCCCGGCATATTCCTGGTTGAGAAGCGAGCGAAAGACGGTTTCGCCATGTCCGCCGCCAAATGGCCCGTCGGTTTCCATGCCTGAGAACATGGACTCAACAAAACTTGCGAGGAAATGAGCTTCAAAGCTCTCTGCGGCTGCGCGGGCTTCCGACGCATTCTGCGTTGGTTTTTGCGCATTTGTCGCTGCGCGGTCAGCCTCTACAATTTGGGTCGTGAGGCGAAAAGGGGAGGCGAAAGCAGCTTCAGCGGCCATTAGAGCACCTCGATTTCTGCCTGCAGTGCACCAGCAGCCTTAATGGATTGAAGAATGGTGATCATGTCGCGGGGGCTGACGCCCAGCGCGTTTAGTCCATCGACCAGCACTTGCAGTGAAACAGAGCCATCGAGAACAGCCAGTCTGCGTTCAGCGCCGTCTTGCACACCGACATCAGTTCGGGGAACGACCACTGTGTCGCCTGTTTCGGCAAATGGGTTTGGCTGGCTCACCTGGGGCGTTTCGGTGACCGAAATCGTGAGATTTCCTTGCGCAATGGCCACCTGGCTCACTCTTACGTCGCGTCCCATGACAATGACGCCGGATGATTCATCGATCACCACGCGGGCAGGGGTGTCAGGTTCCACTCGGAGTTGTTCAATGTCGGTCAGAAGATCAACCGCGGTACCGCGATAATTGGCTGGAATGGTGAGTTCCACAGTTGTTGGGTTTTGGGCGGTCGCTGTTGATCTGCCAAGAAAAGCGTTGATAGCAGAGGCAATCCGGCGCGCTGTTGTCAGGTCCGGGTTACGAAGAGCCAGGCGCAGCAGGCCGAGGTCGGCCATTTCAAAGCTGATTTCCCGCTCGACGATCGCTCCATTGGAGATCCTGCCATTGGTTGGAACACCACGGGTGACAGAAGCGGCATCACCGCCAGCGCTAAAGCCACCAACAGCAACAGGTCCTTGAGAAACCGCATAAACCTCGCCGTCCGCACCCATGAGCGGTGTCACAAGCAAGGTACCGCCCTGAAGGCTCTCAGAATCGCCAAGGGCGCTGACCGTGACGTCGATCCGGGTTCCTTGAGGTGCAAAAGCGGGAAGGTTCGCCGTGACCATAACCGCGGCAACATTGTCCGTGTTCAGGTCCGTGTCGCGGGTGTTGACCCCGAGGCGTTCGAGCATTGAGGTCAAGCTCTGGAGTGTAAAGGGCGCGTTGTTCAGAGAGTCGCCCGTTCCATCAAGACCGACAACAAGGCCGTAGCCGATCAATTGGTTTTCCCGGATACCTTCGACATCTGCAATGTCTTTGATCCGAGATGTAGCTTCTGCGCTGGATGGCAAAAGCAATCCCGAGGTCATCAGGAAAGTGCTTACAAGGCCGAGCATTGCTGGGCGGCTCTTGGAAATCCATTTGGCGAACGAACGCATGCGTTTGACCTTTGTCTCAATATCCGGGCGCACGTGTGCCCGTGTTCTTGGGTCTTCCCTAGCGAACACTGTGCCACCCTTGGTGCGGCTGGATAGAGTCTCTAAGTAATTGAAATGTAATGGAAAAATTTTTTGATCGACGGAGCTGCCCGCGCGTTGGGTGGTTGTAACCGGCACCGATTGCCGCTTGTTCGGCAGAGTTTGCCGGGCGTTTTATGCTTAACGTGCTGTTAAGTGCGGGGGCTGCATTCTACAGCGCATGAGGACAGTCATTGGTCGCGAGACGCTGTTTGTGGCTGTTAATGGAGAGCGTAATGAAGATCGTGTCATCACAGCGCGCAGCGCCGTCAAAAGCACCGGTTAAAAAGGCAGGTGCTGGTGCAACAGGTGCAGTATTTTCGCCCGATTTTGGGTCTGGTGGTGCACAGGCGAGCCAGGCTGCTGGCGGTGTCTCCTCTCTGACGTCCATTCATTCCCTGTTGGCTGTGCAAGGTGTGGATGCACCCGACGATCCACTGACCGGTCGTCGGCGCGCCATCGAAAATGCGTCGGAGACGCTTGATGTGTTGGACGAGCTCAAGCTTGGTTTGCTTGCTGGTGAGCTCCCTGCTGACAAACTGGAGCGGTTATTGTCGCATGTGAGCGAAGAGCGTTCCGAGATTGATGACCCAGAGCTTTCAAATGTTCTGGATCATATAGAACTTAGGGCTAGGGTTGAGCTGGCTAAGTACAGCCGGACCAGTTGATTCCCTTTGTGAAGGGAATTGACCTCACTCCAGTGCTCGGCTGTCCTTTCCAAGACGCCAAATTTTGGCTCAAGCACTTGATTTCACGCATATTTCACTGATGTGCTTCTACCCCTTGGTTGTATGGGGCGGGCCTCCTACATATACTCCCGCCGCGCCTAGAGCGAGGTGCCACTGGACTCCGTTTCCTGGCGCCACGTTGGCTCATCGTATCGAGACTGTGCAGACCCTGAGGTGAGGTTGGGACAGTCTGGTATTCGTTCTGGTACTGGTTCGGCGCAAAAGGGAGAGAGAGTAAGGATGGCAGTTCGCTTACCTAAGGACTACACGCCAAGCAATGACGAGCCTTTTATGAATAAAAGGCAGAAGGAATATTTCCGGCGAAAGCTGGAAGGGTGGAAAGAAGATATTCTCCGGGAGAATAAGGAGACCCTTCAGCATTTGCAGGATGAATCTGGACATCATCCAGATATTGCTGACAGGGCCTCGAACGAGACTGAACGCGCGCTGGAATTGCGGACGCGGGACCGTCAACGGAAATTGGTCTCCAAGATTGATCAAGCCTTGCACCGGATTGAAGATGGCACCTACGGCTATTGTGAAGATACCGGTGAGCCGATCAGTCTGAAGCGGTTGGATGCTCGGCCGATCGCAACATTGTCAATAGAAGCGCAGGAACGCCATGAACGGCGCGAGAAGGTCTATCGCGACGACTGACCGCTTCGGTGAGCGCAAACAGAAAAGGCGGGCTTCGAAAAGCCCGCCTTTTTTGATTCACCAGATGTGATCAGAACGGCATCAGGATGTCGAATACCTGTTGGCCATAGCGTGGTTGCTGCACATCGGTGATCTGACCTCGACCACCGTAGGAGATGCGGGCTTCGGCAATCTGAGTATGCGCGACCGTGTTCGACGCGGTGATGTCCTCCGGACGAATAACGCCGGACACCAATAATTCTCTTACCTCGAAATTAACCCGGACTTCCTGGCGGCCTTCGATGACCATGTTTCCGTTCGGTAGGAGCTGGGTCACGACAGCAGCAACTGTGAGGTCAATTTCTTCCTTGCGATCCACCTTCCCGGTTCCAACGCTGGAACTTGCACTGTCCAGGTCTGCGAGCGAGCCAGCAACGACAGCTTCGGGCAGTACTGAACCGAGGGCGGCTTCGTACCCAAAGAAGCTATCCAGACCTGCATCTTCGCTGTTTGTGCGGGTACGGCTGGTTTCATTATCGACGGATGCTTCGTCCGCAATGTTGATGCGGACTGTCAGGATGTCGCCGATACGGGATGCTCGCTGGTCCTTAAAGAAGGCTCGAGCACCGGATCGCCACAGTGAATTCGGCTGATAGGAAGCCCGCTCTGGTGTCGGCATCGGAAGCGATACAGGCTGGTAGCCAGGCTGCGCCGTAGGATTGGCGATTGAAGAGAGGGCGGGAGCTGCGCCAACATCAGACAGTCGATCAGCGACCGCGCAACCTGAAACGGTGAGGGCGAGACAGCCCAAGGCGACAAATTTCGACAGGAGTTTGTTTGATGTTCGGGTCATTGGAGATGGCTTTCCTGATGTTTTTGTCATTTGAGCGAGCTCACACGGATTGGGCCGACCGGCGTAACTTGGGCCTGGTTGGTGCCTGTTACTTCAACCTCAATGGTGCGATGGGAGCGGGGATTGACGATTTTAATGATCTCGCCAAGGGCTCCGTCTTCTAGGGCACGACCGCGTGTCGACAGGCTCATATTGGCCAGTCTATAGGTGACGGAAACGATTGATCCTTTTTCGACAAGACGTGGTGGCTCCACGTCGCTGTTTCGAACTGGTTCGCCGGGTCGCAGGCTTCTGCGGGGCGTAAAGCCAATCAGATCTCTTGTGTCATCAATGATGTTCTGTGAGACGCGTGTCGCGGGTATGCGCACCCAATCAATATCGGCTTCTGAAATTTCATCGCCGGGACGCATACGGTGTGTGAGAACCGGGATATCCAGAGCAGGATAGGCCCGGCCGCTGATGCGGAAGCGTTGGGCATTTTCGGATTCCTCCGGGACGCGAACGACAGCTCGAAAGCGCCCACTGCGCGTATCAAATGCGACCTGTTCGACAGCGAGCGAAGGTGTTTCATCGTCTGTCACCATCAAGCGGTCGGCACCGCTGGTGAATACCACTTCTATCAGCCCTTTGGCTGCAACTGCGGGAGCTTCTTCCGCAATTGCATCGGCAAGCGCTGCGCGTGTGATTTCTGGTGCCAGGGGCACGCCAGATCTCGAAACGACGATGCGGGTCAGGCCTTGCGTGTTGCGCCACGCTATGCCGTTCCGACGCGCCACCTGGGAAATGCGAGAGACAGATATCGCGGTGGGTGCGCCGGGACGGGGAGCCGCTGCGATAACAATATCGCTCGCCGTTCCCGCATCGTCGAATAAGTCGCCGAGTGTCACAGTGTCGCCTGTGACGGAGACATGTGGCCGCAAAACGGCTGCCTCGGCTTGGGTGATTGAAAAGAGGACCCACAATGCGAGGATCGCATTGATCAAAGTCCAGCTCTGAGAAAAGGAAAGCCGTGTCATGATGGACCTGCTTTTAACTTTCTATCGTTAGCGGAGGTTCGAGGTCACAGACAGCATCTCATCTGTCGCGGTGATCATCTTCGCGTTCATTTCATAGGCACGCTGCGCCGTGATCAGGTTGGTGATCTCGCTTACAGCATTGACGTTCGATGTCTCCAGATAACCCTGTAGGAGTGAGCCGAAGCCATCAGAAGCCGGACTGCCTGTCGTTGGTGTTCCGCTCGCCGCAGATTCCATGAAGAGGTTGTCACCAAGCGGATCGAGACCGGCAGGATTCTGGAAGGCGGCCAGCTCGAGCTGGCCGACAGTCTGCGGATCGGTCTGACCGGATAGTGTGACCTGAACCAATCCCTGCGCATTGATCGATACATCAATTGCGTTTGAGGGAATTGTGATCCCTGGCTGAACCGTATATCCGTCGGCAGTGACCAGCTGGCCTGTTGCACTTGTGCTGAAATTCCCTGCGCGTGTGAACGCATCATCACCGCTTGGCATCTGGATGCGGAAATAGCCTCGCCCTTGGATTGCCAGGTCAAAGTCATTTTCTGTGATGTCCAGATTGCCCTGAGCAGCGATGCGGGTCACAGCGGCGGTGCGAACACCCATCCCGACCTGAACGCCAGCTGGAACAATGGTTCCGGAGTCAGATGATGTTGAACCAACACGCTTCAGATCCTGATACATCAGATCCTGGAAAGTAGCTTTCTGGCGTTTAAAGCCTGCTGTGCTCATGTTGGCGACGTTATTGGAGATCACCTCAACATTGAGCTGCTGGGCCATCATGCCTGTGGCGGCGATGCTTAGCGACTGCATGGGGTTGATCCTTTCTCTTGCCTGTTTAGTAGGCGCGGTTAATTAGTTGACCTTGGCCAATGTGGAGATGGCCTGGCGCTGCAATTCGTCACTCTTTTCAACGATCTTGTTTGCGCTCTGGTAGGCCTGCATGACCGAGATCATGTTCGTCATTTCCAGAATGGGTTGGACATTTGAGCTTTCGACAGCGCCCTGAAGCACGTTCACTTTTTCAACAGGGACTTCTGGCTCTTCTGTCTTGAGCAAGGTGCCGCCTGCTTTTTGGAGCTTGCGTTCTTCGTCAAAGGTCACGAGGCTCAGCTGGCCCTGTGGACCCTGGTCTGTTGAGATCGTGCCATCGCCTGAAATCAGAATCTGTCCGTCTTCAGGTCCGAAGGTGAAGCCGGTGCCTGCTGCCGAGAGGACAGGGTAGCCGTCACGTGTGACGAGTCTGCCTTGGGCGTCGAGCTCAAACGCACCGTTACGTGTGTAGCGTGTGCCTTCTGGTGCATCGATTTTGAAGTAGCCCTCGCCGGAAATGGCGACATCAAGCGGATTATCAGTAACTTCCATCCGACCTTCGCGGAGATCGCGATGCATGCCGAAGTCCTGAACAAAGGAAATCGTATCGTTAGGGCTGTCCTCAGAAGCTGTTCTGGACAGGTACTGTTCAAATATTGGCTGCTCGGCTTTGAAACCGTTCGTGTTGATGTTCGCGAGGTTGTTCGCGATGATCGACATTTCTCGCCGGAGCGCCATCTGTCGGGTCATCCCGATCAGGAGAGCGTTTTCCATCTGTTTCGTCCGTCTCTTGTTTGCGATGGCAATTTGCCGCCGCTGGAAGCTTTCGCTCCCGTTTCCCGGTGAAGCTCATTGCATCGCCTGTGCCAAATGGAAAATCATTTAAAATCAATGGTTTGTCGGGTTTTGATCGCGGCAGACTCCGCCGAAAGGCAGGGGTTGCCCGGCAAAACTTGCCTGTCAGTCCGTGCCCTGTGGATGAGTTGGGGAAGAGCAACGCTTCGTTAACCACCATCGGCGAGTATTTGTCCCTAATTGCAAGATCTCACAACCGTTTGTTAACGGCGTCGAGAACGAGGGATATGAGGCTATGAGCGATACGGATGCCGATATCGACTTCGAAGAAGGGGTCGAGGAAGAAGGCGGAAAGAAGAAGATGAGCGGTAAGGTCATCGTTCTTTACATCGCACTTCCAGCACTTGTGGTTGTCGGTGGCATCGTTGGTGCCCTGTTTGCCTTTGGTATTTTGGGTGGCGGCGATGAGGACCAGATGGCGGTTATAGAAGAGGTGACTGAGCCACCTGTGTTCTATGACATGCCAGAGTTTCTTGTGAACATCAGCACGGATAGTGGCCCAACCCGGTATCTCAAAATGCGGGTGTCGCTCGAAGTTCCGAATGCGGAAATTCTTAGCGAAATTGAGCTTCTGATGCCCCGCGTTGTTGACGGATTTCAGGTTTATTTGCGCGAACTGCGTCCTGAAGACCTGGACGGTTCTGCCGCAATTGTTCGTATGAAAGAAGAATTGCTTCGCCGCCTTAATCTGGCTGTTGAGCCGCACGAAGTACGCGATGTCTTGTTTAAAGAAGTGGTTGTGCAGTGAAGCACCGCGCTTCGGATATTGGAGACCGCCATGGCGGATGACGAAGATCTAGATCAGGACGAGATGGCTGCTGCCTGGGAGGCGGAAGCTGGTGGCGATGATGACGCTGCCGCGGACTCTGGTGAGGGTGGCGTTGATGACGACGCCATGGCCGAAGAGTGGGCCGCGATGGCAGACGATGACGATGGCGCGTCTGAGCTTGAAGCAGACGGCGCTTCCGAACGTGTTCTGAACCAGGATGAAATTGACAGCCTCCTTGGCTTTGAGGTCGATGAGAATGATGATGGGGAGCGGACAGGTATCCGCGCAATCATCAATTCTGCCTTGGTTTCCTACGAACGCCTGCCCATGCTCGAGATCGTCTTTGACCGCCTTGTGCGGTTGATGACAACGAGCCTGCGTAACTTTACCTCAGACAATGTGGAAGTCAGTCTGGACAATATTTCGTCCATTCGTTTCGGCGACTATCTGAACTCTATTCCCCTTCCTGCAATCCTCTCGGTGTTTCGTGCGAAGGAATGGGACAATTACGGCCTCTTCACGGTTGACTCCAATCTGATTTATTCGATCGTTGACGTTCTGCTTGGCGGTCGTCGTGGCACAGCTGCCATGCGTATCGAAGGCCGTCCCTATACGACGATTGAGCTCAATCTGGTCGAGCGGATGATCGAAGTTGTGCTGGACGATGCAAAGGCAGCGTTTGAGCCGCTTTCACCTGTAACCTTCGAACTTGATCGTATGGAAACCAATCCGCGCTTTGCGGCCATCGCACGACCTGCCAATGCTGCGATCCTGATCAAACTTCGTATTGACATGGAAGATCGGGGTGGGCGCATTGAGATGCTCTTGCCTTATGCGACGCTGGAACCCATTCGCGAACTTCTGTTGCAGATGTTTATGGGTGAAAAGTTCGGCCGCGACTCCATTTGGGAAGGTCACTTGGCGACGGAGCTTTGGTCGACAAAAGTCCAGATCGATGCTGTGCTTGACGAGCAGCAGATGACTTTGGGCGACGTTATGGGCTTTGAAGTTGGACAGACACTGATGCTCAATGCATCGCCTGACTCCACTGTCGATATGCGGTGCGGTGACATTCCCCTGATGAAGGGCAAAATGGGGCGGACTGGCGGCAATGTGGCCGTTCGGCTTACCCAGGGCGTGCCGGAGGTTTTGAATTCAGTTTTTGCTGAGCCTGACGCTGATGAGGCACCGTCATGATGAACATTCCAACAGACCTTTTGCTCGATGGACTGGTTGCCATTTTGCTCGGCGCAACGATCTTCTATTGCGCCATGCTTGACCGGAAGCTGAAAGCGCTCCGATCTGGCCAGGATGGGCTGAAGCAAACCATTGATCAGCTCAATACCGCGACAGCCCGCGCGGAGATCAGCATCTCACAGATGAAGCAGGTGAGTGGTCAGCTTGATGATGGCCTAACACAGCAAATGCGCGATGCACGCACTTTGGCGGATGAACTCTCCGTCATGGTGGCGTCGGGGAACAAGGTTGCCGGTCAGTTGGGCACAGGACGTCCGCGCGCCTCTGCGTCTGCGCAAACGCCCGCCGCGCTTAAACCCCGTGATCGGGAAAAATATGTACCCATGCCGTCAGCGGAGTCAGGCATGACGCCGGCAGATGCCGGACGGCTGGAAGATGGTCTCAATCAAACTCTTCTGGATGCGCTGAAACGTGCTCGGTAGCCCCTTATGACATCTCAAGTTTCCAAAGTCCCACAGGTTCGTTTGCTGCCATCTCTGATGGTTTGTGCTGCGGCATTGTTGGGCCTCAAATTGATATCCATCGGCGTTGGCGTTGATGCGCTTTTAAGTGGTGTGCAGCCTGCCTACGCTGAGGAAGATGTTGCTGAAGCGGCAGATGCACCAGAAGAGGCTTCCGCGGAGACGACCGCCGAGCCGGAAGTCGCCGAGGTCGACCCATCGGCGCGTCTTGCCCCGGAGGATTTTGATCGTCCTTCCAATTCCGAACAGAATGTTCTGCGCAGTTTGAGCCAACGCCGAAAAGCTCTGGACATGCGGGAGCGGGACATTCAGATGCAGGCAAGATTGCTCGAAGCATCCGAACGACGGGTGCAGGCGCGTATTGATGAGCTCAAGGACATAGAAGGGCGTATTGAAACCTTGTTCGGGGTTCAAGAAGAAGCTCAGGAACAGCAACTGGCGTCGCTTGTGACCATGTATTCCAACATGAAACCGAAAGATGCCGCGCGGATTCTGGGACAACTCGACATGGATGTGTTGATCCAGGTCGTTCGGCGCATGAGCGAACGCAAAATGGCGCCTATTCTGGCCGCGATGGACCCTATTGCCGCGCAGGAACTGACTGTCGAGCTGGCAACGGGTGGGGCCATTCCTTCCGAACTGGACATGACATCTCTGCTGGAAGAAGCCCCGGCCATTCCCTGACCGCGCTGTGGGGCTAAAATTTCGGCGAGACTGGCTCAAAACCTCAGAATTCCGCGGAAAAGCTGATCAGTCTTAACGGCACCTTTACTGGGCTTTGCCTAGTCTGTCCGCAGGTGTGGAGTGCGCGGTGTTGTTTCGCAAATCTCTCGGTTTCCGGGCATTCTTAACGCTTGGGCGGGAGTGATTCGGGAGCGGATCGCGAAACAAGCGGCGCTAATGAGCCGGGCAGGCAAACGTGGCAGTGAATGACCAAGATCATATAGCCAGCGTCGCGCTGATCGATGGGCAGGGGCGGATTGCCGCTGCGGACGCGTCGACCAATGCTGATGGCACGCACACGTTGCAGCTTTCCCTGTTTTTGATGCTGCTCACGTTTTTCTTTGTTCTGACGTCGGGTTCTTCCTTCGATGAGCAACGGGTTGGACCAGTCATTGGTGGTATTCAGGACGCCTTCGGTGTTTTGAATGCCGGCAAGGTTGATGATGATGGTCGCCTCAGTGGCAGCGCCTTGCCTGTCTTACAGCATGGATCGCAACCGGCATCAGGTGACTTTTCAAATGCCGTTGTCACAGCATTTGCAGATGTTGGCGAGCAGGAGAGCATCCGACGTGGCGGGTCATTGGATCTCGCGCTTGATGTCTCCTCTCTGTTTGTCGACGGGGCAGCGGCGATACGTGCTGATAAACGCCTTTTGTTTGCGGCACTTGGTGCAGCACTGTCTGGCGGCTCGAAGGACCGGCATGTTGCGATCCTGGTCCCTGCCGCCTCACAAAACAGGTTGGATGTGCGGCGCGCGGCCTCTTTAGCGCGGCTGTTGTCCGTTGCAGGTACGCCGGAAGGGCACATGGCTGTTGGTGTGACCGATGCACCTCGCGAGTTTGTCAGTTTCCGGTTCTTTACCCTTCCGGAGGCCGCATCGTGACCGCCTCTGTTCAGACAGCTGTGGAGTCTCAAAGCGAGGGATCGCTTTGGCTGGTCACCTTTGCTGACCTGACAGCCATTCTCGTCGCTTTCTTTGTCCTGATCTATGCCATGTCCTCACCACTCAGTGGCCGTGGCGAAGCGAGTGTAGAAAGTGGACCGGGCGTTTCTGCGGTTGATCAGGTCGCCAGGCAAGAGGCTGCGCGCAGCGTGCAAGTTTCGTCGCGGCCGACATTGACCGTCGATTATCTCTCAGCGGTGTTTTCTGATCGTGGCCTGGCCCCGCTCGGTGAGGGTGGTCCTTTGAGCCAGCGGGTTGAGCATGGGCGCCTGATGATCCGCTTTGCGCCAGATTTTGCCTTTGCGGCAGACGGTCGTGCATTAAGACCCTTAGCGAGCGGCGTGGTTGCAGATCTCTCCCGCATTCTGTCTGGCGTCGCCAACCCCGTTAGCGTGATGTCTTCCGTTCCCTCCGAGGATTGGACATTGGCCTTTGATCGGGCAGACAGCGTTGCAGCTGCACTGCGGCAAGCAGGTTATTCGCGTCCTATTGAAAGGTTTGTGGCGCCGGGGCTTCCGGGCGATGCGCTGTTATTGATCATCAGCGATCCGCGGGGAGGGGGAGCCTGATGCGTCACGTATTCTGGTCCTGCATTTTCAGCACGGTTTTGGTCCTGGCTCTTTCTACGGCAGGCCTTCTTTCTCCGGCAATGGCGGCTGATGATGTTCGTTTGACGGGCAAAGAAGAAAATGGCTTTGGCCGTCTGGTATTTGCCTGGCCTGACACAGGGCTGCCAGAAGACCCGACCGTTCCAGATACCCGCTTGCCTGGATATGAATCACTTGTTTCGGCGGGGGTCCTGGTTCTTACCTTCGAGCGACCGCTCGAAATTGATATTGATGATTTGCTGCGCAGGATGCCGCGCTACCTCGCCCTGGTCCGAATGGACGCAGATGACCGCACGCTTCGCATGGCGATGAAGGCGGACTTTAAAATCCATGCACGCGAGGCGGGGCATGAGCTCTACGTTGATCTGCTGGCGCCGGGTTGGGCTGGTGACGCGCCTCCGCTGCCTCCTGTCGTTGTTGCTCGGATGGCGGCGGAAGAAAGAGAACGTCAGGCGCGGGCTGCACAATTTGCGGAGCTTGGACCACAGGCGCTGGAGATTGTTGAGGACCTGCCACGCGTTGCGCTTCGTGTTGGTGAGCAACCGAGTTTTACGCGACTGGCGTTTGAGTGGGACCGTCCGGTTCTTTACTCAACGGCCTTCCGAGATAATCGGATTACCATAACATTCGATCAGGTTGCCGACCTGCCGCTTGCTTCGCTCCGTGTGGATCCGCCTGCGTTGGTGACGTCTGCGCGGGCTGAAAAGTCAGGTGGCCGCCTGACGGTCTTCGTTGAGACAGAGCCAGGCGTCAAAGTTCGTGATTTCCGAGAGGACCTGAGCGTGGTGCTGGATGTAGCGCCCGCGCGCCCGGAAGATGTGCGGCCTGTTGCCGCAGCAGCTCCAGCGCCTTTGCTTCCTGTTCCCACCACAGCACCCTCTGAACCGATTGAAGAGCCAGAAAGCCAGAGAGCGGCAGCGGCTCAAGAGGCGGCGGCTGCTGAAGCTGCGGGTGAAGAAGCTCCCGTACTAGCGTCCGCTCCACAAGAGCAAGCAGCGCCCGCAACGACTGGGGCGGGGGAGGCTGCGCTGACGACAGAGGTAGGTCAGCCAGTTCCGTCCTCCGAAGCCGTGGCGGAGACGCGCCAACCGGAAGAGGCTGTGACACCTGTGCGTGCAGATGAACTTGTTTCTGCATATCCCAATCCAGCCGATATTGACCAAGCAGCTTTGCCTGTAACCTCTGACCTAACAGAACGCAGCATTCGTTTGACCTTTCCTTGGGCTGAGCCGACGAAGGCAGCAATCTTCCAGCGGGACAATCGCGTTTGGATGGTTTTTGACCGGGAAACAGACTTTAACCTGTCTGATTTAGGCCCTGTTGTTCGAGAGCGTTTGGGCGATCCAGAGATTGTTGACCTTGATGGGGCGAGTGCGCTGCGTTTTGCGCCACCTGAACGGGTTCTCCTTACTGCGGGGGAGCGTGACAATCGTTGGATCGTGACCCTTGGTGACATGATTGTGGAGCCGACGCGGCCGGTCGGAATTACACGTGCGTGGAGCGCGACAGGCGAGCCGCAGGTGATTTTTGATGTGGAGAGCGTCGGGAGCATCCATTGGGTTCGCGATCCGGTGGTCTATGACACGATTGCAATCGTCACGGCTAAGGGCCCGCCGCAGGGGCTGTTGGCGCCTCGAAATTTTGTTGAATTTGAGGCTCTGTCGACCGCACAGGGGCTGGCGCTCGTGTCGCGGGCGGATGATCTTTATGTCAGTGAGACACCGCGTGGCGTTACTGTTTCGCGGGGTTCAGGTCTGACCTTGTCCGCTGCCGATGGTCCGGACTATTCCGGTAGCGCGCCTGCGGCGTCCCGTGTCGGTGACCCATCGGCGCCGGGTCGTATGGATTTCGAACGGTGGCGCTATTCCCCTGGGAAAAACTTCATCGAGCGTAAACAGTTTCATCAGCGCGCAGTGGCTCTTGCAGACGATGCGGATGTCGCGGAAGCGCGCATCAAATACGCTAAGTTCCTGCTGAGCTATCGTTTGGGCACAGAAGCTTACACCATGCTTCAGGGAGCTGTGTTGGCTTCTGAAACGATGGAAAACGATCCGGGCTTTCGGGCGCTACGCGGTGTCGCGCAGATCATGATGGCGCGCCCGGAAGAAGCAATCGCTGACCTGGCTTTCCCCGCTTTGGACGGTGATCCACACTCGTCTTTGTGGCGCGGCGTTGCGTATGCGGAGCTTGCCCAGTGGGGTGACGCGCGCCTGGCGTTCGAGCAGGCAGAGAAAGCTTTTGAGATTTACGGACCTGACTTACAGGCTCTCTTCAGAATGAAAGCTGCTGAGGCATCGCTTGCGACTGGTGACCTGGGCAGTGTCGAATTCAATCTGGACCGAATTCCTGCTGGCGCCGACAATGGTCGATGGGCGGAACAGTCTGACCTCACGCGTGGGCGTCTCTATGAAGCGCTCGGCCGCGCTGATGAAGCGCTGGAAATTTATGATCAACTTCTGACGTCGGATCATAGGGCCATTCTTGCTCGTGCGCGCTTTGCTCATGCCAATCTCCGTCATGAATTGGGAGCAATGAGTGACGAAGAACTCACCAAAGAGCTCCATGCCTTGCGGCTTGTTTGGCGAGGCGATGATCTTGAACTTGCGGTTCTTGAGCGGTTGGGTGAATTGTTGATTGCGAAGGGCGAGGTTGCAGAGGGTCTGGAAATCTGGCGGATGGCTGTTGGTACTTTCCCAGAAACCGAACGTGCACGACGTGTGGCCTCCGCCATGACGGAGACGTTTACCGATCTCTATCTGGACGGGGGTGCGGATGACATGGATCCGGTGGAGGCGCTCTCCATCTACTATGAGTTCCGGGAGCTCACACCGATTGGTCGACGGGGGGATGCCCTCATTCGCAACCTTGCGGATCGGATGGTTGAGGTTGATTTGCTCGATAAGGCGGCAACACTGCTCCGGCATCAGGTGGATAATCGCCTCCGGGGTACTGCTCAGGCACAGGTTGCCGCGAAACTTGCTCTGATTGAGTTGATGAACCGGCAGCCAACTGCAGCGCTGCGTGCTATTCGCTCGACCAAACAGGTGAGACTGCCTAAAGACCTGACCCATAAACGCCGATTGCTCGAAGCCCGGGCATTGACCGACCTTGGTTTGTATGACCACGCGTTGGACCTGCTGTCGGAGACCGACGGAGAGGGCGTCGCGGATCTGGTTGCAAATATTCACTGGGAGTCACAGCAATGGGCTGTTGCAGCCGCCAACTTTGAAACCGCGCTTGGCGAGCGCTGGCGTGATCCGCTGCCTCTGACCGAGGATGAACGGTTTCAAGTGCTGCGGGCTGCCATAAGCTTCTCGCTAGATGATGATGCGGTCGGACTTGAGCGTATGCGGGCTAAGTTCGGAGATCTGATGAGTGCTAGCCCTGACGCTGCTGCGTTTGCGGTGGTCACCGACCCCATTCAAACCAACGGCGTGGCCTTTAGAGACCTTGCTCGCAGCGTCGCATCGATCGATACGCTGGACAGCTTCGTGCAGAGCATGGAAGGCAGCTTCTCAGAGCCGCTGGACGGCGCTGACTCAGCTATCAACTGACTGCTCTTTCTACAGGATCATGGTGTTTAGGCGACGTCACGCCGCAGACCGAAGGGCGCGCGTCGTGACGTGACATGCTGTTGAGAATTGGAGCTAGGTTCCGAAACTCTGAACCAGCGATCCGGTGATCAAATGCCAACCGTCGACAAGCACGAAAAAGATGAGCTTGAAGGGCAGGGAGATAATGATCGGTGGCAGCATCATCATGCCCATGGACATGAGGACCGAGGCGACAATCATGTCGATCACGATGAATGGCACGAAGATAAGAAACCCGATTTCAAATGCGCGTTTCAGCTCGCTGATCATGAAGGCTGGGACGACAACCTGAAAAGGAATTTCCTGTTGATTTTCAACCGCCGGTGTTTTTGACAGGTCCATAAAGAGCTGAAGGTCTTTGTCCCGCACCTGCGTCAGCATAAATTCTTGAAATGGTTTTGAGGAAACGCTCAGCGCTTCACCCATCTCGATTTCTTCGTTGATGAGCGGCTGAATACCCGTTTCGTAAGCCGTTTCAAACACTGGCGCCATGATGAATGCTGTGAGGAACAGAGCGAGGCTGATGATCACCGAATTTGGGGGTGACTGTTGAACGCCCATTGCTGTTCTAAGAAGTGACAGAACCACTACGATGCGCACGAAGGAAGTGATCATGATCAGAATCGACGGGGCGAGACTGAGTACTGTGACTAGTGCGATGATCTGAACGATGCGTTCGGTGAGACCAAAGCCTTCCGAGAAATCCACATTGATGGTTTCTGCGGCGGCGGGGAGGGCAGAGAATAGAAGAACAACCGCGCCCGTCAGCGCAGCGAGCACCAGGTGTTTTTGACTTGGACTGAAAATCACGCGCGGCGCTCCTTCAGAAGAGAAACAACCTTTTGCATTTGATCTGTCACGGGCCCCGTTAGCGCAGAGGCGTTGAGAGGTTTGACGTCTGCAGTCCCTTCAAGCACCGGCTCTTCTTTGGCGGGAAGGCCCGCTTCCAGAATGGTGTCCTGATCTCCTAGAAGCAGGAGATGTTCGCGATCATCATGGCGTACAATTACCAGTTTGCGTTTGGGGTCGATTGCGAGGGTTTCGGTCACCGCAAGGCGCTTATTCATAGATGTTTGGCGGCCTGTGGGCACCAGACCAAAGCGCCGCGCGCCCCAGGCGCAGGCAACAATAAGACCAACAACAAAGATGAGTGCTGATGCGAAGCGGAGTATTTCGCTGAGTTCCATGAACTTTCCCCAAAAGACCTTGGCATCCCTGGTCAGCGAAACTGGTTAACAAGATCGCTGCACATGTGCCGTAACTGGGCAGATGTTGCCGGGTTTATGCTTAAGAACGGGTTAAGCCCTTCAGAAAGTCCTGTAGATACAATAGGCGGGTGTTTTGAGGCCTTTTGCCTGTGGGAAACCAATTAAGGCAAAATTTACCTAGTGGCGCGAAACTGCTCTTAACGAACGACGCAAGGATTGCATCTGTTCGCGATTTCTCACTCGCGTGATCCCAGAAAGGGTTGCACCACGCGGCAACCCGCACCTCATGGTGCATGATCAGGACACGCGCTCCCATGTTTCTTGGTGACTCCCCCATCTTTTCGATGATGAAGGAACGCATGCATTGGCTGTCGGACCGGCAGCGGGTGATTGCAGAGAATGTCGCGAATGCAGATACACCCAATTATATTGCTAAAGACCTGTCGGAGCCTGACTTTGGGGCAATGCTGCGCAGCCGCGTTTCACGCCAGGTTTTGTCAGCTGCCCGCACTGACGACAATCATTTAAATGCAAATGGCAGCACAGGCGGCAGCTCATCGGCCTATGTGCGAAGTCCAGATTTTGAGACCACACCGACCGGTAATGCGGTGGTGTTGGAAGAGCAGATGATTAAAGCCGCGGAGAACCAGATGGATTACCAGACGGTGACGGGTCTCTATGCCAAGAGCGTCGGCATGTTGAAAATTGCCCTGGGTAAGGGCTGAGCGTATCTGAGGAGAGCAGGTTATGGATCTCGTGAAATCAATGATGATTGCCGCTTCCGGCATGCGGGCCCAAAGTGGGCGTATGCGGGTACTGGCAGAGAATATTGCCAACTCGCAGTCGGCCGCAACGACACCGGGCGCTGAGCCTTATCGACGTCAGATCGTGACGTTTGAGAGCGAACTTGACCGCGAGCTCAATGCGCGGGTTGTGAAGGTTGGCAAACCTGTCGCCGATAAATCTGACTTTGAACTGAAATATATGCCCGGACATCCCGGTGCTGACGAGAATGGCTATGTGCAGATGCCGAATGTGAATGGACTTGTGGAGTCCATGGATATGAAAGAGGCACAGCGCTCTTATGAAGCGAACCTCAATATGATCCAGGCCTCTCGACGCATGATGTCCCAGACGCTCGAACTGTTGCGTCGCTGAATCGATCGCTTAACTCAGGGCCTTTTGAAGGAAAGACGGTATGACTGTTCCTGCTTCTGTTGCACTTAATGCCTATACAAATGCTGTTAAACAGGCGACTGACCTTGGGGGCGCCAATGATGTGTCGGCGACGGCAGGCGCGGGTCAGGGCGGCTTTGGCGACATGCTCAAAGGTGTCGTGGAAAATATGGCAGCTACCGGCATCAACGCTGAGCAGCAGACAGCTGCCTCTGTCGCCGGAACGGCGGATGTGGTTGACGTGGTGACCGCGGTGTCGGAAGCCGAAGCGACATTACAGACCGTTGTTGCGATCCGCGACAATGTGATTACCGCCTATCAGGAAATCATGAAGATGCCGATCTAACGGTACATTTGAGGAGAGCAGGGGATGACTGGAGCAGAAGTTTTGGATGTTGGACGTGAGGGCATTGTTGTGTTGCTCAAAGTCTCGTCGCCTCTAATGCTGATTGGCCTGGGAGTCGGTCTTGTTATCGCGCTCTTCCAGGCGCTGACGCAGATCCAAGAAATGACGTTGGTTTTTGTTCCAAAAATTCTTGCGATCTTCATAGGCCTCATCGTGATGCTGCCCTTCATGGGCAGTACTTTGGGGGCATACATGACCTACATTGCCGACAGAATTGTCTCGGGTTGATGTGGACCGGCATGTTCCTGAAAACCCTTACGGTGCTTGTACATGAGTTTTGAACTCGCCCCCACAACGGCCTATGTGTTCATGCTGGTCTTCTCCCGCATAGGCACCATGGTGATGTTGATGCCGGCGCTCGGGGAATTCAGCGTCTCAAATCGTGTAAGGCTGACGCTGGCGGTCCTGATCTCCATGGTTTTGATGCCACTGGTTGCAGATGCTTATGGGCCGGTTCCCGCGACGGTCGCTGGTATCGCGTGGGGTGTTTTCTCGGAAATTGCTGTTGGCTTTCTGATCGGGTCGGTGGCGCGTCTGATAATGAGTGCGCTGCAGGTTGCAGGTACGATCATCGCTTTTCAGACGGGGCTTGCTTTTGCCCAGAATGTCGACCCGACGCAGGGCATCCAAAGTGCGCTGGTGGGATCTTTTCTTTCCATGCTCGCGGTGACGATGATTTTTGCGACGGATCTGCATTTTTTGCTGATCGCGGCCATGCGCGACAGTTACGTGCTTTTTGAACCCGGGGCTGGGATACCAATTGGAGACTTTGTGGAGACCGCGACAGGTGTGGTTGCCGGGTCCTTCAAGTTAGCCGTCCAGATAGCGGCTCCCTTTGTTGTGTTTGGAATGATTTTCTATCTGGCGCTCGGCATCCTGTCGAAGCTGATGCCCCAGGTGCAGATCTTTTTCGTGGCTATGCCTGCAAATATTTTGTTGGGGTTTGCGTTATTCGCCGTGCTTATGGGCGCGATGATGATGTGGTTTCTCACCTTTTTCGAAGAGAGCATGAGTAAGTTCCTGGCCTGATGGGCTAGGCGCTTCATGCGAGAGGGTCTATGGCGGATCAAGCCGACGATTCAGAAAAAACCGAAGAGGCGACCTCCAAAAAACTGGAGGACGCCCGAAAAAAAGGTGACATGCCCAAGAGCCAGGAGGTCAATACCTGGTTCATTATGATAGCAACAGCGTTGGTGGTGGGTATTGCCTCTACGGGGGCATCCGGAGATTTCGCGCGCGCCTTTACCGTCTTTCTGTCTGACCCCCATGACATTTCTGTTGATCAAAACAACCTCATGTTTGTGTGGGAGCAGATCGGTATCGCCATTCTCAAGATTCTGGCCATACCGATGATGTTGCTGATCGGGGCGGGTATTGCAGGAAATCTCGTTCAGAACATGCCTGTGTTCACGACAGAGAACATGAAGCCGAAGCTCAGTAAGATCTCGCCGAAAGAAGGCCTAAAGCGGCTTTTTTCCCCAAAAAGTCTGATGAACTTCACCAAAGGTCTTGTGAAGCTGAGTTTGGTGTCCATTGCCACTTTTCTCATTGTCTGGCCCATGCGCGACCAACTGCTCATTCTTATGACCATGGATGTGGGGATGCTGCTTCCCTTCGTTCAGTCCATCGCGATCAAAATCCTGGCGATGGTGGTTGCCATTATGACTGTGCTTGCGGCGGCAGATTACGTGTTTGAAGTGGCGCAATGGAACAAGAAGCAGCGCATGACGGTGCAAGAGGTCAAGGACGAATATAAGCAGACAGAGGGTGATCCAACCGTCAAAGCGAAGCTTCGTGCCTTGCGCATGGAACGGGGGCGTCAGCGTATGATGTCTCGCGTGCCTGATGCTGCGGTGATCATCACCAACCCGACCCACTATGCGGTCGCTCTGGAATACCAACAAGGTATGGCGGCGCCGGTCTGTGTGGCAAAGGGGATGGACGCGATTGCGCTGAAAATCAGAGAAATCGGGGCCGACCATGAGGTGCCTATTGTTGAGAGCCCGCCGCTTGCCCGTGCACTCTATGCATCCGTTGAGTTGGAAGAATCAATTCCGCCAGAACACTACAAAGCTGTCGCTGAGGTTATTGGCTACGTGATGCGTCTTAAGAGTAAGATGTCACGTAACTAGCGCATACGGTGATTCGGATGTGCTGGGGCTTTGAACGTGGCCGGATGCGGAAACACGTCTGGCTTATTGGGATTGTGATCTCGGCGGATAAGATCTGGATAGATGAGCGATACACTGATGGATGGGCAAGGGGATCCTGGGAGCCAAGAGCCCGCTTCTGGTCCGACAACACATGTCAGTGAGCCCGCGCGGCCTTCTTCAGACAAACCGGGTTTTTCTGATCAGAACCGGTGGCGCAGTTCGCTGGGCCTGGCTGGCCTTATTGGTCTCTTTCTTGCCGGTGCCGCCGGCGGATTTATCTTTCTCAATTTAAGTGCCGCTGGCCCCTTAGGCTATCTGATGATTGGCGGCCTGGTCGCTGTTGGGTTTTTCTCAACTGTGGCATTGATTGCCGGACGTCCTTCAAGTCCGATCGTTGGCCGTGGCAAAGTCACGGGTGTTGCGGGGCATGCATTGGAAAGCCTGCCAGACCCCTGTCTCGTGACAGACAGACGCGGCTCTGTCCTTTTTGCGAACCAGGCTTATCGACATCTTGGGCTTGATGCCCATGACCGTCCCATGCCGCTGGAGCGGTTGCTTGCCGGGCAGGCGGGCGTGGATGAGCAGCTTTATCAATTGGCGCAAGCGGCTCGATTGGGCTTAGCGGATGAAGAAGAGCTGCGCTTCGTCCCTCCTGCAGGCCAAGGACAGGAGCGGGTCTTTAAGGCTGCCGTTCAACCTCTGACTGGCGCTGCCGCCAAGACTGGAGCCAGTATCTGGCTTCTAAGAGACATGACCGCGGAGAGGCTTGCGGCAGCGCAAGCTCAGGTTGGACGTGATAAATATCTCGCTTACCTGGATGATGCCCCGTTCGGTTTTTTCTCAGCGCAGGAGTCGGGGCAGCTTGATTATGTGAACCAGATGTTTGCGACCATGGTTGGCCGGTCACCAGAGGAATTGGTGTCTGGCGGCACGAGGTTCGGTGATCTCGTTGCGGGCGATGTGAACGCCTTTGTTCAAGAAAAAGAGGGAGACGAAGGCACCCAGGTCATTGATGTTGACCTGGCTGGCCCAGACGGGCCTATCCAGGTGCGCATCGTGCAGAATTTTGCGCCAACAATTGATGGATCGCCTGGCGCGTCACGGTCTGTGGTGATGTACCGGGAAGAGGAAGACGATACGGAAGCGCATCTGCGAGATGCTGAGATGCGCTTTGCCCGGTTCTTCAATAATGCGCCGATTGGCGTGGCTACACTCGATAAAGATGGTGTGCTTGGTAGTTCAAATGCAGCCTTTGTGACCCTTGTTGGCGGGACGCCAGATGCAGGCAGCCGGTTTGCCGATGTCGTGGTGGCAGAAGACAGGGCAGCGCTCAAAGAGTTCCTTGATGGCGCGGTCTCATCTGGAGGCTCACGCGGCCCGATTGATATTCGGTTCCAGCAAAAACAAGGCGAGGAGATTGAGAAGACTGCGCAGCTTTTTGCAAGCTATTCCAACGAGACGGACGGGCAGCCCTCTATCATTGCCTACCTCATCGACACGAGTGAGCAGAAATCGCTTGAGATGCAGTTTGCCCAGTCACAGAAAATGCAGGCTGTTGGGCAATTGGCCGGTGGTGTGGCGCACGACTTTAACAATCTGCTCACGGCGATTATCGGCTTTTGTGACCTGCTTCTTGCGCGCCACCAAGCGGGAGATCCGAGCTTCGCCGATGTCATGCAGATCAAGCAGAATGCGAACCGCGCTGCCAACCTGGTGCGTCAGCTGCTCGCTTTCTCCCGTCGTCAGACTTTGCGACCGAAAGTGCTCAATCTCACAGATGAGCTGGCGGAGCTTTCAAATCTGCTGAGCCGTCTTCTGGGTGAGACGGTTGAGCTTAAGATCACCCATGAGCGGGATCTGGGCCTTGTGAAGGTTGACCAGAACCAGCTGGAACAGGTGGTGATCAATCTCGCTGTGAATGCGCGCGATGCTATGGAGGATGGCGGACGGCTCACCATCCGGACGGCGAACGTCTCTGCTGAGGATGCAAAAGCGCTGGACCACGCGCTGATGCCGCCCGCGGAATATGTGTTGATCGAGGTAACGGACACCGGCTGTGGCATCCCGAAAGAGCATTTGGGCAAGATTTTTGAGCCCTTCTTCACGACCAAAGATGTGAGCAAGGGCACGGGCCTTGGCCTCTCCACGGTTTATGGGATCGTGAAGCAGACCGGCGGCTATATCTTTGCCTTCTCAACGGTGGATAAAGGCACGACCTTCCGCATCTATCTCCCGCGCTACTTTGAAACGGAAGAGGAAGCAGCGGCCAAAGTTAAGGCCGAGGTTGAGGAAACAGCGGCGCCTGACCTGACAGGTAAGGGCACGATCCTGCTCGTCGAAGACGAAGACGCCGTGCGGACCTTTGCTGTCCGGGCACTTGGGACCCGGGGCTACACTGTGCTTGAAGCTGAGAGCGGGGATGTGGCGCTGGAGATTGTCGACAGTCACGAGGGCACGATTGATCTCGTGGTCAGTGATGTAGTGATGCCCAATATGGATGGGCCCACCATGGTGAAACAGCTGCAGGAGAAGCGGCCGGGCACCAAGATCATCTTCATTTCCGGCTACGCAGAAGATGCGTTTGCCAAGAGCCTGGACCCGTCCGTTGACTTCCGCTTCCTTCCGAAGCCTTTCAGTCTGAAACAGCTCGCAGCTGCTGTGAAAGAGGCGATGGAGTAGAACGGGCGCCTCCTCGGGCGATTCTACTTAACAGAGCGCCTGCCTGTGCATAAATCTGTGGAACAGGTTTAGAACACTCCCTAAATATATCAATTAATTCAATGGGTTAAACTTTTTCTTGCTCATGAGAACAAAAAAGGTACATTTACCTCAATTGCTTCCGCAGAGCCGGTATGAAATAAGGGGATGACGCTTATGGCGCGAGAACAGAAAGAAAACGTAGTGAGCCTCCGTGGCAAGGACAGTATGGACAAGCAGAAAGCTCTGGATGCAGCGCTCAGTCAGATTGAGCGGTCTTTTGGTAAGGGCTCGATCATGCGGCTCGGCAAAAACGAGCAGGTGGTCGAGATTGAAGCGGTTCCAACCGGCTCTCTCAGTCTTGATATCGCGCTTGGTATTGGCGGCCTGCCCAAAGGCCGCGTGATTGAGGTCTATGGGCCTGAATCAAGTGGTAAAACCACGCTTGCACTGCACACGGTGGCGGAAGCACAGAAGAAAGAGGGCATTTGCGCCTTTGTTGATGCGGAGCACGCGCTGGACCCGGTCTATGCCCGCAAGCTCGGCGTTAATCTGGACGACCTTCTTATCTCGCAGCCTGATACGGGCGAGCAGGCGCTGGAGATTGTCGACACGCTGGTGCGCTCCGGCGCGGTGGATGTGATCGTTGTGGACTCTGTCGCCGCTCTCACGCCCCGGGCTGAGCTTGATGGAGATATGGGCGACAGCCTGCCAGGCCTTCAGGCCCGGCTGATGAGCCAGGCGCTCAGGAAGCTGACAGGCTCGATTTCCAAATCAAACTGTATGGTTATTTTCATCAACCAGATCCGTATGAAGATCGGGGTGATGTTTGGTAGCCCGGAAACGACTACGGGTGGGAATGCGCTGAAATTCTATTCCTCTGTTCGTCTTGATATTCGCCGGATTGGCGCCATCAAAGACCGGGATGAAGTGGTGGGTAACCAGACCCGGGTCAAAGTCGTGAAGAACAAGGTGGCGCCGCCATTCAAGCAGGTTGAATTCGACATCATGTATGGCGAGGGCGTCTCCAAGATGGGTGAGGTCATTGATCTGGGTGTCAAAGCCGGGGTCGTTGAGAAATCCGGCTCCTGGTATTCTTATGACAGTCAGCGGATCGGGCAGGGACGTGAGAACGCCAAGACCTTCCTGAAGGAAAACCCGGATATGGCACTGGCCATTGAAACCGCGATCCGCGCGGATGCCGGGCTTGCAGAGGCACTCGACGTTGGTCCTGATGCGGATGACGATGATGATGGTCTGCCGGAGGAAGTTGCAGGTTAGGTCTGAAACGCCATATTCGACCTGAAAGCGGCGCGCATTTCGGTGGGCGCCGCTTTTTCGTGGGCGATGGGGCGCTGAACCTGATGGGGAAGCGTTTAACAAACCGGGTCAGCAGAACGAACCTGGAGAGAACAGGGCCGTTGCTTTGCTAGACAGAAGGGCCGGTGACCTTTAGAAAAAGAGACCAAATTCCAAGGGTTTGGCGTCGTTTTGTGGGCGCTGGGCCGCAGTAGCAGACGCATGTGAGACCGCAATGCCCGGGGTTAGTCAGTTCCGCGGGAACTTTCCGGTTTTCTTTGGGAAACATGGGCACGCCCGTGTGCCGTCGGCACCCTGGGGGCAGCAGAAGGACCCCACATTGCTTTATACA
>JAAWWE010000061.1 GCA_021404525.1 Rhodobiaceae bacterium | reverse complement strand
GGTGTCCGAATCGCATTTCGGCAATAGAATCCCATCCCTTGAGGAATTCGAAATCTAACGGTTGGCCACATGACTGCAACCGCTTGGCGTGAGCCACAAGGGCGATGGTCAAGTTTCCTGGTCCAGTAGTGGATTGTATCTCTGGATCTGATTCGTCACCGAGAAGCTTGGCGGTAGCGCGATCCAATGCCAGCATCAGCATCGGATGCCGTGCTGGAGCAACGATGGGATCGTTATTTACGTAATAGACGCGGGCGTCGCTGCCGAGCTCCGGGTTCCAGATGTCGCCTGCGGCCATCATTCCGCCATCTTTGATGTCGTAGCACAGCGGCTGAACTTTCAGCCGGTTGCCATCGAACAACTGGCTCCACCCCTCGCCGATCAATACGTCATCGGAGTCTACGTAGAGACCTCCCTCTTCGACAATGAAGCATAACCTCAGATAGTCGCTTCTCATTGCGGGATGTGCGCAGCGCGCGAATGCATCTTGCTCCCTCTTCCCATACTTTCTCGCTATGTATTCTGCTGCGCTGACATCATCATGTAGGAAGAACTCAAAACCCTTTTCCGCCAACTGTTCCCAGCTCGCCATACATTCGCGCACGTCGGTGGGAAGATCGGATAGGTCGTGCCAGTATTGGAGGATTTTTCTAGGAATCGCGTTCTCACCTGAATCAAAATGCAAACGCTCTTCACCGATTATTCGTTCTGCCTGCTCAAGGATCAGCCTACGAACGAAAGTTGACCTCAGAGCCTCAACCTCAGCATTTGGTTTTTTGGTCATGGCATCACTTGCCTTTCCGAATGGCGGACGCAGACAAGGGGCGCCGTTTGCGAATGAGTCATCATTGGGGGGAATTAAGAATACGGTTGCGACATTGTTTCCGCTCTTAGCTACCCACCTCACCGGATGATTGAAGGAAATGCCTATAGGAATCAGAAATCTTTAGGAGGAAGGCTTTTCCATCGACCACGAATCCGTCGAGCCCATGCTCCTTCGCGTATGCGTCTAGGTCGGTCAGGTTGTTAATAAAGCCCTTCCCATTGAAGTTCAGTGACGTGTTGCACAAGACGCCAAAGCCAGTCAGTTCTTGGAAGGCGTTTAGGAGGCCGTACATAGGTGCATTTGAGGCTGGCGTCACCGTTTGAAGGCGAGCGGTTCCGTTCACATGCGTGACAGCGGCCAAGGTATCCGTTCTTGCGTAGTGCGTGTAAAGCATATGCGGCCTGTCTGGGGCACACTCAACCCATCGCTCGGCTTCCTCCTTCGTGCATTTTGGTGCAAATCGGTCGGAATTGTTCGCGGCTGCTTGATCTCGTTAAGCCTAACCCGCGTTTCCTCACGAAAAGGCTCAGCAAGTATTTAGCGGTTCCCAAGGTCCCTTGGTCCTATCTCATCCTTCCCATGCTCCCATCCGAGTATGAGGC
>JAAWWE010000043.1 GCA_021404525.1 Rhodobiaceae bacterium | reverse complement strand
AAACGCGGCCCGACAGCCTCTTATTGGCGGTCTACCTTTTTGGCAAGGTCGGGGTCAAAACTCCGGTGATAGGTATTCCGCCATGCGGAAGGGAGTCACAGGGCCTCCGGAATTGAACCAGATTTGGCACCCCAAAAAGGGATCACTGAACCACCATGGGTCTACTTAAGAGCCATCGCAAGCATCTGTGTTTTTTCAAGCGCAGAATTGGGTTGATTTTGACCCTCGCGCTGGGTTTTGACCGGTTTATGGTTTGCATGGTTGCCAGCATCTTTGCTCGGCGATGAGGGTATTCGCCAGAACGACAAGCTTGCGCATAATCGCAGTCAGGGCGACCTTGGGTGGTTTGCCGCGTTGGATGAGGTGTTTGTAGGTTTTGGCAAGTGCGCCTTGCCGACCGATGGCAGAAACCGCGCACATGTACAAAGCCTTGCGGATGTGTCGCCTGCCGCCGCGCGTGATGCGACTGCCTTGCCTTGTGCCACTGTCCCAGTTCATCGGGGCGACACCCGCCAGTGCCGCGATCTGGCGACAATTGACGCGACCGAGTTCCGACAGGTCCGCCAGCATCAGCGCTGCTGTCGTGGCCCCGATATTGGGAATGGAGGTGAGAATCTGAAACCGGGATTTCAACGCGGTTTCAGACTGGATGATCTTATGAACTTCGCCTTCAACCGCTGACTTATGCGTCTCGGCCAGCTTTAACCTGGCTTTCAGTTGCCGTATCGCCAGGGCATGCACCGAGGCTTTGAGCCTGCGCTTCAAATCTCCAATCTCGTCAACGAGTTGGCGGCGCGCAGCCTGAAGTTCCCGTAGATCATTATACTGCTTCAAAACAGGCTCGGAGGGTCTGGGATTGATCACAGCGGCATAACGCGCCAGCACCTGCGCATCGATTTTGTCCGTCTTCGCCAGTTGCCCCAGGCTGTCGGCAAACTTGCGGCTGCGAAACGGATTCACTGCGGCGACAGCGATGTCGGCATCATGAAAGTGTTCATGCGCCGCCCGGTGGAACTTGCCCGTCGGCTCCAGCACCACGAGCTGCACATTGTGCAGCGTGCATTGGCGGATCAGCTTCTGGATGCCGCGTCGGTCATTGGGCACGGTCAGAAAAACATCGCTGCCATGAATAGCAAAATCCAGTTTGTCTTTGCTGACATCAATGCCCGCGTAGTTTTCTACAACAGGGTGGTTTATCTGGTCTTGCGTGCGAGACATCCTCAGGATTCTCCTTCATCTGTTCAGATCATTAACCAGTGCATGACCCGATCCTGCTTGCGATTGGACCCATAATGGCCAAAGATGTGTGCGATCCAGATCATGCGCCGAGCGGTTGGCCCGGCAGCTCAACTGTTGCAAAGAATTAAGCTGAAAAGAACATACGCAAGATGCGTGCGGAGCAAAGTGCGGGCCCGGTGACGCTCGGGATCGACATCGGCGTGATCAAGATGATCATCACCCATGCGGCGGCTGTGCACGGCCTCGACAACTCCCCGGAACCCGCGGGCCGCGC
>JAAWWE010000067.1 GCA_021404525.1 Rhodobiaceae bacterium | reverse complement strand
TCCCCTTTCCCCCCCCCCGTGGTGCTTCTTCCCGAAATTTGCGCGGTCTTTCCGCTGGAGGGCAGGCTCTTTTTTGGATTTCCCCGTGTGTTGCCAGTTGACCAGCGCGGTGGCGTCAAGGAATGTTGCCTCGGGCAGTTCCTCGCGCAGGGTCTGCATCGCCTTGGCCGAGAAATAGTAGTTGTCCATTTCCACGCCGATGCGTTTATCGGCAAGGCCCATACCCTTAAGTCGCTCTGCCAAATCCTGCATCGGGTGGCGTTCGGTCGACTGCACGTAATTGTCGGCATAGCCGATCACGCGATCGTCCGTCATCCAGACCGTGCGCCAACCGCCATTGGCATCCTGATTGCGGCCCCACCAGATTGGATCGGCCCCGGGAAAGACCAAAACGCCCTGATGCACATAGAACGACCAGCCATCATAGCCGGTCAGCCAATGCTGATTTGAAGGGTCGGTCACAAAGAGCGCGTCAAGGTCAAGGCGGGCCATGGCAGTGTGGGTCTTGTCCAACCGGCGCTGGTATTCCTGCGCCGAGAGGGGCAGGTCTTTTTCAATCATGTCGGGGGTCCGTCGTTGAAATACCCCCGCCATACTTGTGGCTTTGGAACAGGCCTGCCCCAAGAAAAACGCCCCGTTTTGTCGTTTTCAGACCATCCTGCGCCGCAGAGTTGACGCTAGGCTCGCTCCAGCGCACTCTGCCCGCACCCTAAACAAGGAAGACCCTCATGCGCCCTGTTCTGGCCGATGTCTATGCTGCGGCACAGGTGATTTCTGGGGTCGCTGACCGCACGCCTCTCGTTCCCTCGCCCTACATGAGCGCGGTAACAGGCGATGACTTCCTGCTCAAGCTCGAGAATATGCAACCCATCGGTGCCTTCAAGCTGCGCGGCGCGCTCAACGCGGTGGCCGGGGCGCAGGATGGGGCGGGTGTGACCTGTTGACCTCGCCCGGGGCTTCCGGGCGCGGGGCGGGCCTATTCCGCGCGGGGTGCGCCGGGTCTGCGGGGCGGGGTCTTGTTTTGGGGCCCGGGGCGCCAGGCCCGGGGGGGGGGGACCCCCCGCCGGGGGGGGGGGGGACGGGTCAAGGGGGGCTCCAGGGAGCGGGCACGACCCCG
>JAAWWE010000015.1 GCA_021404525.1 Rhodobiaceae bacterium | reverse complement strand
CTGTGCGCACAGCGGCAGAGACCGCCGCCAACATCTGGGGCGTGGAAGACATGGAGATCGCCATCGCCGCGGCAGGGGCTGCCATGCAGGCAGTGCATGGTGCGGCGCTCGCAACAGCGATCGGCGCTGATGAAGACCACCCCTTCTTGCTGCGGCTCAAACTTTTCGAACAAGGGCGCTGGCCCATCGGCGTTGCAGGCCTTACCTTCAACATCTTCTGATCACTGGTCACTTCTTTTCCAGCTTAGACTTACGATCTGCCGCACTCTATTTTCGCGAGGCTCCACCCTGTGCCAAAACTAAAAACCCTTAAAGTCGCCACCTGGAACATCAACTCAGTGCGCCTGCGCATCGAAAGTGTCGAAAAATTCCTGAAGGAGCAGAAGCCCGACGTGCTCTGCCTGCAGGAGATTAAATGCCACAATGATGTTTTTCCGGAGAAGGCCTTTAAGAAAGCAGGCTATGAGCACATCGCACTAAACGGCCAGAAGGCCTATCACGGTGTCGCAACGGTGAGCCGCGTACCGCTCACCAACATTGAAACACGCGAATTCTGCAACAAGGGCGACGCCCGCCATGTCGCCGCGACCGTTCCCGACGCAGGCGATATCCGCATTCACAATTATTATGTGCCTGCAGGGGGCGACGAGCCTGACGTGGAGAAGAACGAAAAATTCGCGCACAAGCTCGACTTCCTGAATGAGATGGAAGCCTGGTACAAAAACCACAAGAACAAGAAAACATCAAAGATGGTGCTCGTGGGCGATCTCAACATCGCGCCCTTTGAACATGATGTCTGGTCCCACAAGCAGCTTCTAAAAGTTGTGAGCCATACGCCGATCGAAGTCGAGCATCTGGAGCGCGTGCAAAAATCTCATTCTTGGATCGACGTCATGCGCGAATTTGTCCCCCACGATGAAAAGCTCTACTCCTGGTGGAGCTATCGCGCAAAAGACTGGAAAGCTGCGAACAAGGGACGGCGTCTGGATCATATCTGGGTAACCCCCGCCATGAAGGGCACAGCAAAATCCATGGAAGTGCTGACCGACGCCCGCGGCTGGGAAAAGCCATCTGACCACGCGCCGGTCATTGCCACGTTCAAAGTCTGAGATAATTCCTCAACCGTACGAGACACACATGACGTTTGATACTTCCCTGACACTTTCCGGACCCCTGCGCAAACCACGCCAAATGCTGGCGGATCAGGAATATGGCGGCCACACATCAATCCATGACGACGAGATGGCGGAGAAGCTCGGCTTCCAGGCGGGGCCCATTGAGGGCCCAACCCATTTCTCACAATTCGATCCACTGCTCGTACAGATCTGGGGCCCTGAATGGTTCGAACGCGGCTGCATCTCCTCCCACTTCAAAAACATGGTGGTAGAAGGCGAAGAAGTCCGGGCCTTTGTTGAAACGCCAAAGGGCGGTGAAACAACAATCCGGGCATGGGCAGAAAAGGCGGACGGCACGCCGGTGCTCGAAGCCACCGCGAGCCTTGGTCCCGATCATGGGGAAACACTTCTCGAAGCACGCCGCGCAAAGCTCACACCGCCGGGCAAGCTCGTCATCCTCGAAGATTTGGCCGTCGGCATGAAAGGCGCGAAAGAAGAAAACGTGCGCATGGACGCCGATCAACATATGGGCGCGCTTTATCCCTTTTCGCTGACACAGAAACTTGGCGCCATCACTGAAAACTCCTCCTGGTATGCAGACGCTTCTGCGTCCCCTTGGGGCCGGGCCATCATCCCGACAGAAATGGTGAGCGTCCTTGCAGAATATTCAAACCGTGAAGCGGGCTTCCCGACCAAAGGGCCGGCAGTGGGCCTTTTTGCCGATCTTGAAATCCGCATGCTCAACGGACCACTCTTTGTCGGCGAGGACTATCTGCTGCGGAGAGAAGTGGCGGCCATTGCCGAAAGCAAGCGGACGGAATCCTATTGGGTCCGCACCAGCATTTTTGACAAGACAGGGGAAACACAGATCGCCGAAGTGATGCTGAACCACGCGATTGTCAAAAACTCATATGAGAATTACGACGAGCTTCGTGCAGCTCGGGAAGCCTAAAGCGTTTTCAGTCCGAAAACGCGCACGCAAAAACAAGCTCGTTAATCCTTCTTCTTCAATGTGACAAAGGTTGCTGTTGACGAGCCCGTCGCCAGCAAATTCCCATCCGCATCCTTCAGCTCGCTTTCAATAAAGCCGACAGACTTCCCGCGTTTGATCACTGTCCCGCTTGCATAAATTCTGCCCGGCCGAGCGGGTGCCAGCATAGAGACCTTGATTTCGAGCGTCGGTGAAATCTGTCCCCAATCAAGGTCAAGACCGACAGCGAAACTCATCACATCATCAAGCATGGCGGCCACCATGCCTCCCTGAATGCCACCCCACATATTGCAGAGCTCTTCTGACGCGTTAAAGGCAACCTCGACAGTGAGTGTGTCCATATCCACATCAAGGATCTCAAGTCCCAGATAGCGGCTGGCGGGTGACATGCGCTTGAAGGCGGCTTGAATGTTTGGTGGCCAGCCTTTCTCTTTCGCCTCTTCCAATGTCGTCACGGTCGCACGCTCACTCATTAATTCGTCTCACTTGGATAATGGATCTGTAGTTGGTGTTTTGGGTGTCTGTCTTTTACGCGCCTCTCGCGCAATCTTCATGGCTTGGCGCGTGTCACGCGCGCCCGTCAATCGTCGATCAAGATCGCGCAGGTCACTCGCAAGTGCGTTCACCTGTGCATTGGCGCTGCGCAGACATCCCGCAGCAATTTCGGGGAATTCATCGACGAGACGGAGGAAAACCTCTCGCTCAAGCTTCAGCACTTCAACGGGCTGCGCGGCCTTGATGGTCGCAGACCAGGTAACGGGCTGCATCAATGCCTGCTCGCCAACCAGGCCGCCCCGGTCAAGACGCGCAGCGCTTCCCTGCCCGTCCGCACCGGTTGCCAGCATAATCGCTTCGCCAGCCAGCATCAGAAAAGCACCGTCTGCCTGGCCGCCCTCCTCCACAAGAGTTTCCCCCGCGTCAAAGGCGAGATGCGTGCCCGTGAAGGCCAACACCTCCAGGCGGACAGGGTCCACCCCCTCAAACAGGGGTGTTGCGGCCAAAAGGGAAACTGCATCACGTAAGCTCATGGTTCCGAAAATAGGGACTTCCGCGGCTCACGTCGAGGCCTTCAGCCGTTGCCGACCCTTGGCAGCTTCGCCCAAACCCCCTAAAGAGACTATCTGAAGAGTGCCAAGGTCATGGGGACAGCATATGCCCGAGAGTAAATTGCCAAAAGACATATGGGATCACCCAGACCCCTTCATTGTGAGCGTGACCGTTAAACCGGACTATATCGACGACTTTCAGCACACGAACAATGTGGTCTATCTCACATGGATGGCCAAAGCGGCCTGGGAACATTCACAAGCGCTTGGCCTTGATTTCGACGCCTATGCCAAGATTGGCAAAGGCATGGTCGTCCGTGCCCATGAGATGGAATATTTGGGTCCCTCGCATGAAGGCGAAACCGTCGACATAGCGACCTGGATCACGGGAAATGACGGCAAACTGAGGCTGCGCCGCCGCTTTCAGATGGTAAATGCGGAGACGGGCAAGACACTTCTGAGAGGTCGCTCTGATTTTGTCTGCATCGACATCCAATCCGGCAAGCCTAAGCGCATGCCTCAAAGCTTTGTCGACGCCTATGCCCTGACAGCAAATGTTCCTCAAGATCAAACGACATGATCAGATAGACGACCAAAAGTGCCGCGCGGCGGTTTGCCACGTTGAGAGTATGCAACGAAAAAGCAATATCTCTCCCGCAATCTCATGTGAGCGGCGTTAGCGTCACTTGCACGACCCCAACAGGAGATACCATGTCGGCCGATCCAACCAACACGCCTGATCCGGACCAACAGACAGCCCTTCGCGCCCTCGGGTTTTTGGCAAACTTCGTGCTGCTGCTTGTGCTGGCGACCTACTTCTTCGGGCCCGCCGCCCTTGTGATCGCTGCGCTCTTTGGCACATTCGTTATGCTGGGTGTGGTGATCTACTTGTCAGCCCCGACACATCGGGTCTGACAAGCCAACATTTGTGGTATCAGGGAACGAGCTTATAGCCCCCTGCTTCTGTCACAAGCAGTTCAGCATTAGACGGATCCCGCTCGATCTTCTGGCGCAATCGATAGATATGCGTTTCCAGCGTGTGCGTCGTGACACCGGAATTATAGCCCCAGACTTCGTGAAGCAGAACATCGCGCCCCACGGTCTTCACACCGGTGCGATAGAGGAACTTGAGGATCGCTGTTTCTTTTTCCGTCAGGCGAACCTTCTTGTCCCCATCATCAACCAACATTTTGGCAGACGGTTTGAACGTATACGGACCAATTTTAAAGACAGCGTCTTCGCTCTGCTCATGCTGACGCAGGTGAGCGCGGATCCGAGCCAGTAGCACACCAAAACGGAACGGCTTGGTGACATAATCATTGGCACCAGCTTCAAGCCCTAGGATCGTGTCACTGTCACTATCAGCGCCCGTCAGCATGATCACCGGTGCCTTAAGACCGCCCTTGCGCATCAGACGACAGGCTTCACGCCCATCCATGTCAGGCAGTCCGACATCGAGAAGAACAATGTCGACATGATTGCCACGGACATGTTCGATACCCTCTGCAGCGCAGGTCGTCGCCGTACAGGTGAATTCCTCGTGCAATGCCAATTGCTCAACGAGAGAATCACGCAGCGCATCATCATCATCAACAATCAGGATTTTTTTGATCGTGCTCATCTTCGGGTCAGCTCCCAGTCCTACCATCTTATCACTCGGGACAAGCGTACCCCGCCCCCTTCGCTGCTGGTCATGTAGCTGTCGAACCCCCGCTTGCCAACCACCTCACGGAACGCCTCACGTCCATTTGAGCTTTCCGTGATCAGGTTAATCATAGCCGAAATCACGAACAAACGGCGCCAAACGTGGCAAAATGCCATCAAGATGCGTTTCATACCGCCGCCAGCGGTCAGCCGCCCGGTCATAGAGCGGCTGCGTTACCTGCCCATAGGAAGGGGTGCGAATGGAGCCGCGCGCCTGAGCGTGGGCCACATGATCGCTTTGTCCTTCTTCCCAGCTCAGCTCGAGCAAGGACATTACATCACCAAGCGCGGCCCGGGGATCCGCAATGAGGTCTTCGTATCGAACCTCCGCAACATTTAGAGACAGCAAGTCTCTGTACTGCCCCCAAAGCGACATGACACCGTCATAGAGCGCTGCGCTGTCTTTCAGAGTGAGGAAATGCGCCATAGACGCATTCAGCTGAAAATCCTGCATGAAACAGGAGAGCACCGCGTCCGCCGGATGACGGAGCGCGAGAATGAATTTTGCCTCAGGGAATATCCGCGAAATCAATCCGGCATGAATAATGTTTAGGGGCAACTTGTTGATGACAGTTTTCGCCGACGGATCGAAACCAGCTCTTGAAAGCTCAGAATTGTAGAGACGGCGAAGCTCATTGATCTTCTCTCGGGAGAGATCAGCAAGCGCCTCAGGATAGCCCCCACTTTCTTTCACGGCGTCCCGCACAGGCAACAGAACCGGAAGCTCTTCAACCACTTCAATCCTGCTATGGGCATCAAGAAACTGATCGAGAAGTGTCGTTCCCGAGCGCGGAAAGCCCACCAGAAAAACCGGTGCCGGCACGGGCACAAGATCGTCAGGTGCAATCTGCGTCCAGGATTGAACCCAATCTGACGTGAAAGCCGCTTTAAGGTCTGTCACCTGCGTCATATAGGATGACTTGTCTATGGGGCTTTCGGCCAACTGTTCGGCAGCTGCATCATTCTGCGCAACGAAATGGTCAAAGGCATCTGCAGCCTCACCCAGCCGGTCATAGACCTGTGCCAACTCCCCGTGAATGAGGCGGCGCCCACCGGGCGGCAGCTTGGCAACAGACACGCGCTCAAGACGGTCCCGCGCCTCTTCGGCAGAACCCTGGCGGCGCTTAACACTTGACCAGATCCGCAGCGCACCTGGCAGGTCCGGCATCTTTTGCAGAACCTTTTCCGCCGCCGCGAACGCGCCCTCCAGATCTCCGAGACGCTCCAGGGAATTCGCCAAACCAAGCAACAGCATAGGACCGTCTGGTCGCGCCTTAAGACCTGCCGCGTAGGTATCGCGGGCTTCAACAAACGCCCCCTGCGCCAATTGATACTGACCCAGATTTAGATAACCCTGGGGATCATTTGGCATCAGCCGAATAACGGCCTCAAAGTCTCTGATACACGCGTCAGCTCTACCTTCTTCTGCATGAAGGGTTCCCCGGTTGAGATAGGTCCCGGCAAAATCAGGGTCGAGCGCTTCAGCTTTGTCATAGGCCGCCCTCGCGTCAGCATTTTTCCCGAGCTGTCGAAGCGCATTTCCCAGGTTGACCCGCAAAAAGGCTTTGTCCGGCAAGATCGACACCGCCATGCCGATGAGCTTCTCCGCCTCTTTCGGATTGCCCGTTTTGAGACAGATTAGACCCATTAGATGCAACACGTCGGGATGGTTCGGAGCCTGTTGGCGCAGGGCTTCTGCCAGCTTGGCCGCCTCGTGAATTTTGCCTTGATCGAAGAGCTGAAAGGCCTGGCGCAACATGTCCTGGGGGGTTGCGGCGGCAGTCGTTTGTGTCATGAGGTCCTGAAAAGTGTGGAGCGCTGCCGCAGGGTGCGGCGAGATCAAATAGTTGCCTGAGTTTGCCACAGCAGGGCGCAAATGCCCAACCGGCCGATGCTGCCCTGCCGACACGCGCCAAGTCGGCAAATTCTGCCGCCTTGCATCCGCACCCGAAGAGTAACCCATTGAAAATAAATAGATTTCTCCCGGTCACAATCTTGCATATTAAATGACAGGATCAAACGGAAAGACCCCTTCATGGAAGCTGTTGCCGCAGAACTGCCGCTCTACCTTCAGATGAGTCGCTACACCAAGGGCTCTAAGGCTGTGATGGAGCTTAGAACAGAGCGCTTTCTGACAGAACAAGCCGCTGCGACCGCAACGACTGGGTCAAATGACGACGATCTGATTACCGGGTCGCTCCAGACCGTAAATCACGGACAAGAGACTCGCACAACGTCCGACGATGATGGGTTCTCATTCAACGACTTCCTCGACATGATCAACCCGCTCCAACACCTACCCGTCGTTTCAACGCTCTATCGTGAGATGACCGGCGACGAGATGGAGCCTGCCGCACGCATTGTCGGTGGCGCTATTTATGGGGGACCAATCGGCGCAGGGATTTCGGTGGCAGAAGCCGTACTGGAACAAGCAACCGGCGATGACCTGGGCGGACATGTCATGTCAATGTTGCAAGGTGCAGACTCGCCGCAAACGATCGCAGCTGCAACATCCCCGAGCACCGCCCGCCAAGCGAGGCCATCTGCCGCAATTCCAGCCGAAACGCTGAACACCCAAGTAAATACACCGCTGCCAAGCCTCAGTGCTGAGGCCTTCAATGCCCTACTCACTTCACCTGAAGAAACCATTCATGAGCCGCCGACGCGCGAGCACGCAGCGATTGAGCGCGAACAAAGCGGCGTCGCCGCCGCCATGGCCCTGGCCTTAGATCAATATGACGTGCTGAAGCTTGTCGACGAGCCTGCTTACTAAACCCCTACACCTGCTTGCAGGTCAGCCGCTCTCTTTTTAGACTCGCCCCATGAACATTAATGTACGCGGAAAAGCTGGCGCCACTACAGGCACGCTGACCTTTGACGGAGAGACCCTGCCCTGCGCACTGGGGCGAAGCGGGATCATATCCAACGACCGGAAGAAGGAGGGAGACGGCGCGACACCAGCGGGTGCCTGGCCGCTACGCTATATCCTCTATCGGCCCGACAGACTAAGTGAACCGGATACAAAACTTGCGCGCAAACCCATCTCCAAAGCGGACGGATGGTGTGATGCGGCAGACGACCCGCTTTACAATAGACCGGTGGAGCTGCCCTATCCCGCCAGCGCCGAGAACCTTTGGCGAGAGGACGAGCTCTACAATATCTGCGTGGTTCTGGGACATAATGACGACCCCGTGCAGCCACAAAAAGGAAGCGCCATTTTCTTCCATGTCGCAAAACAGGAAGACGCAGAGCTCTGCGCCACAGAAGGCTGCGTGGCGCTCCCACAAAATCAGATCATCCGTATTCTGAAGAAATGCGGTCCAAACACAAAAATGATAATTGAGCTGAGTGCCTAACCTAGGCCGGCGTCCGAGCGCCAAAAATGGCGCTGCCAACACGAACGAGGGTTGCTCCAAATTCGATCGCCGTCTCGAAGTCACCGCTCATGCCCATGCTGAGTTTCGCGAGGCCGTTTCGACGAGCGATTTTCTCAAGCAAGGCGAAATGGAGTGCTGGCTCTTCCTCAACGGGTGGAATGCACATCAGGCCCACAAGTGGCAGGCCCAGCTCGTCTCGGCAGAGTGCGATAAACGCGTCAGCCTCTTGCGGCAGGACACCCGCTTTCTGTGGTTCAGCGCCTGTGTTGACCTGGACAAACAGGTCGGGAAGAGAATGCCCCTTCTCCCGGTGAGCTGCGAGGCTCCGCGCTAGCTTCTCCCGATCCAGTGTTTCAATCACGTCAAAAAGGGAAACCGCCTCACTGACTTTATTGCTTTGCAGCGGGCCGATAAGATGCAACTCAACATCCGAATATTGCTCTTGCAACCCAGGCCATTTTCCATGAGCTTCCTGAACCCGGTTCTCCCCAAAAATGCGCTGACCAGCTTCCAGAGCCGGCCGGATATCCTCTGCCGGGAACGTCTTGGAAACAGCGACAAGCGTCACGTCGCCTGTAGGACGACCAGAGGCCTTTTCAGCATTGGCAATGCTGTGGTGGACCGAAGAAAGGCGTTCAGCGGTTGAAGGTGAAAAATCAGACATGGAGCGCACACTATGCGCGACCGTCGCTTGTGACAAGCAGACAGCAGCTCCCCAAACGTCTCTTGCTCACAGATACGGAACGGGGCGGCGATCCCTTCGACCAACTTGAATCCCTGGACGCCGCAGACGCCTTGATCTTGAGACATTACGAGGTGACTGAGCGAGACAGGCTCGCGCTGGCCCTGGCTCTTCGGAAGGCGACCAGAGCAAGGAGCGTGCGACTACTGGTGGCCGGTGATCGTCGATTGGCCACCGCCGTAGATGCCGACGGCATTCACATACCATCTTGGAAAGCGAAGCGTGGAAAAGGCGAAGGCGGTCGTCGGAAACCCGGTTGGATCATCACCGCCGCCGCACATAATGGGGCGGAACTGAGGGCCGCAGCACTGGCGGGCGCCGATGCCGCTCTGCTCTCTCCTGCCTTTGCAACCGCCAGCCACCCGGACAGGACGGGCCTTGGGGCTGTTCGGTTTGCAAGGCTCAGCACAACAGCCCAGATCCCTGTTTATGCATTGGGCGGCGTGACAAACAAAACAGCAAAGAGGCTCAAACATGTCCCAAATCTTGTGGGTTGGGCCGCCGTGTCGACACCCTAATATCCGTCAGGAATATAGTTGAAACGCTCCATCTGCTCCCGATGGTCAGAGATGATCCGCTTGATCTGATCCTCTGTAAGCGCTTCCCGCCATTGTTCGGTTTTGCCCTCCCGAAAGAAGGACTGAGCAAACTCAGATTTCTCTTTGAAACCCTTTTGCTCTTCCTGACGTTTCAGCGCCTTAAAAGACGAGTTACGAATGGACCGCTCCAACCGCTCGCTCTTTACTTTGAGCCCCAAAAAACCCGTCACCAGTTTGAAGAATTTCCGTGGTTTCGCCTGTAGATCTTCATAGCGAACAACAAGAAGCTGTGGGTTCGGCTGACCAGTCCAACTCTTCACATGAGTGGACCAGGAGGAATGAAATTCAGGCACATGTGTAGCACCCGCTTCCGTAAGAGCGCCTTCATTCGCCATTCGACGAATGGTGCCATCGACATCATCTCCAAAATGGTGGGTCATCGAGAGAACCACATCGAGTGGATTCCGCACCACATAGATGCCCCCCACAGTGACGGCCATATTGTGCAAAGGAACGCCGTGCCACTCCCCAAGAAAGTTGTGGGTCTTCACAAAAACTGAGTCTGGGAAATAGTGCGTATAATCTTCCTGCACTTTCGGCCGCATCTTCGCGAGAGTTTCATGCTCGATCTGGTCAACCGGTGTCGGTGTGTATTTACGATACTGCCCTGACGCGGACTCCCCGATGCAAAACTGGTCCAGCTCATTGATATCTACAGGCTCATGGGCATTGCGCAGCAGGTTGTGCAGAAACGAGCGCATCCACGTATTGCCGGATTTGGGGTATGACGCGAGCCAGATGATGCCACCCATAAGGGTCTCCAAAGCGAGCTAAGATTTGCAAAGATCCGCCTTTTACCACAAAGGTCGGCGCATCCAAAAACCAGGCACAAAAAAAGAGAGCGGGCCGAAACCCGCTCTCTCAAATTCTAGGTTTGGAAATTTCTTAGAAAGAAATTGCCAGAACAACACCAGCAGATGTGCTTTCCACTTCTGCTGCAGCTGCACCAACCTGGTCTTCGATGAACTGGATATCCAGGCCAACGTCAACACCAGCACCGAGAGAGTAACCACCACCAACTTGGAGGAAGCTGTTCTCACCGATGTTAACACCAGTTGTGTTTTCTGTTTCAGACTCGAAGTATGCAGCACCAACCGTCCATGGGCCAGAGCCGTAAGCCAGACCAACAGTCCAAGAGTCGGACTCGTTGCCTGTGGTTACAGCAGCCTGTGTACGAGCTGTGATGTCTTCAACCTGCGTGTATGCGCCGCCGAGAGTGAAACCACCCCAGCCGAGGCTCAGACCAACACCCTGTTCGGTTGGATCGCCAGTTGCGCCTGCACCAGGAGCTTCACCTGTTACGTAGAACACGTCAGCACCGAGAGAAACGCCGCCGAATTCGCCTGCATAGTTCAGAGCGATTTCGAATACGTCTTCAACAGCACTGTTCGTTGCGCTCAGACCGAAGCCGTTAGCGACTGGGTCGTTTGCACCAACGTCAGGTGTGAACGATGCACCGAGCTGGAAACCAGCAAGGCGAGGCGTGAAGTAAGAGATCTTGTTGTCGTCTTCAGCCAGCAACGAGAACGTTGATGTGCGTGAAGAGAATGTCACACCACCATTGTTCATGTTGTAGATGTTTGGTGAGTCGACACCGTTACCTGGAACGAACCAAGGTGAAGAATAGTGCATCTTGAATGCAGCACCATCAGTTGCACCAAGTTCCAGACGACCGAAACCACCTTCAAGGAATGTGTAAGCTTCGGAGAAAGTAGCGTCATCACCAGTGTTCAGCGCGTTACCTTCGTCATCGCCCAGCTGCACTTTAAGAGCAGCACCAGCAACCAGACCATTGTCCAGCGTGCCAGATGCAACGATGTCTACGTTACGTGCAACAACAGCAACTTTAGTGTCGTCAGCGTCAACACCACCAACGGTGTCCATGTCGACGAAATAGAAGCCCGTTACAACGGAGCCGCTAACCGTAACGGTGAGCGGATCGCTTGCAAGAGCCGGACCGGCTACCAGACCAGCCGAGACGAGAGCTGTCGTCCCAAGAAGTGTCTTTTTCATTTGTTCCTCGCAGTTCAGCAATTAGCTGTTCAAATACAAAATGTCCAAATCAACGGAAAACCGCTTTCAATCGAAAGCACCACTGCTCTGGTCCACTTCACCGCCGGGCCGACTTAAATGCCCCCCCGAGCGCGTACCCCGATTAATCCCGAGTGGGGTGCCACCGTCAAGCGAAGGTAGGTCCGTTTTGCCTCAAAACTGCCGCGATGTTGCGTAAACGTCACAAGTGGTTTCCATATGGTTAACAAAGTACTACCGGCCTCCATACGCTTGAAACCTGAAGAGAATTCGTGATGCGGTGTGCCTGACCCAATCGACTTGTGACCTATCTGCATCAGTTTGCACATCCGGGAAAGGTTGGAACCGCATCTTCTTGAAGGGGCCACCCGAACACAAGAGGCGCGTGTCGGACAGAAGCGGCGAGATCCGATGAATTACCTCGACACTTCTGCCATAGACGCAATCACCTTTAGTCGATATAAACGCCTGAAATCAGAGGGAAAACTTGCTCACCCGCCGACTTTCGGTCACGGTGAGCAAAGTGAAGTAAGGCGGGCGCCAATATGTGGCTGCACGTGGGAAACGCCGAAAAAGCTAGAGGCCAAATCAATAATGAGTTTTTCAGCTAAATTTGCCGCAGCACCCGAAAATTCTGGGAAATCAGGCACAATCAAAAAGGTTTTGGCGACAGCATCCGTTGCGCTCATGCTGGCGGCGTGCGGTCCAAGCGACTCCAGCTTCCCCACAACGACTGGCGGCAGAGGCCCGACCAACCCCAATCCGGATCCAAATGCCGAGCGCGAAAGCATTTTTGGCGAAGATGGTTTGGTGCTGTTTGGCGGCGATAGCAATGACGGACCAGGCGGCGGAGGCGGCATTGGCGTGAACAGCTTTCTCTGGAGAGCGTCTCTCGACACGGTTTCCTTTGTTCCTCTGGCCTCTGCGGATCCTTTCGGTGGCGTAATCATTACAGAGTGGTATTCCGACCCGGCATCACCAACCGAACGCTTCAAGCTTACGGTCTATATTTTGGACAAGCGGCTGCGCGCCGATGGCCTCAAAGTCGCCGTTTTCCGGCAGGAACGTGCAGGGGACGAGTGGCGGGATGCAGGCGCAAACGCTCAGACAAGTGTTCAGCTAGAAAATGCAATCCTCATGCGAGCGCGGGAACTTCGGGTCAACACGCTAGAGGCCGACGAAGGCTAAGCTTTTTGCCATTGCACCTGGACGACATGCTCCGACCAGAATTCCTCACATAGATAGGCCAGAGCAGCGCGTTCTGAACGGGCGGCGGATGCGATCCTTGGTCCCAAACTTGCCCCACAGCGCATTCCGATGCAAAAGAGGCAAAGGGGTGCAGCAAACATGCTGCTGATGCGCGCCCAATCCTGTTTTCCCAATTTGAAGAGTTCACATGTCCGCTGATCGCTACAACGCGAAAACCACAGAATCCAAATGGCAAAAGGTTTGGGAGGACTCCGAGACCTTTCAGGCGCCGGATCAGCCGCGTGAAGGCAGTGCCGGGAAATATTATGTCCTGGAAATGTTTCCCTACCCGTCCGGCCGCATTCACATGGGCCATGTGCGCAACTACACAATGGGCGACGTGATTGCCCGCTTCAGAAAAGCACAAGGGTATGACGTGCTCCATCCCATGGGGTGGGACGCCTTTGGCATGCCTGCTGAAAACGCAGCTATGGAGAACAATGTTCACCCCGGCGCGTGGACCTACAAAAATATCGAGGCGATGCGCGGCCAGCTCAAGCAAATGGGCCTGGCCATCGATTGGAGCCGCGAGTTTGCGACCTGTGATCCGAGCTACTACGCCCAGGAACAGGTCCTCTTCTTGGACATGCTGGAAGCTGGACTGGTTACGCGCAAAACCGCTCAGGTAAACTGGGACCCGGTCGATATGACGGTCCTGGCCAACGAACAAGTCATTGACGGCCGGGGATGGCGTTCAGGTGCCTTGGTTGAGCGTCGCGAGCTGACCCAGTGGTTCTTCAAGATCACGGACATGGCCGATGATCTGCTGGCAGGTCTCGACGAGCTGGAGCGCTGGCCGGATAAAGTCCGCGTCATGCAGCGCAACTGGATCGGACGGTCAGAAGGTGCTCATGTTCAGTTTCCAATTGAAGGTCGAGAAACACCGCTTGAAGTATTCACCACCCGACCTGACACGCTGTATGGGGCAAGCTTTTGCGCCCTGTCACCCGGCCACCCGTTGACAAAGGAACTCGCTGAAACAAACAGCGAGCTCGCCGATTTTGTCCGCGAATGCGAGCAGCTTGGCACCAGCGAAGAGGCTATCGAGAAAGCGGAGAAGCGGGGCTTCGACACCGGGCTCAAAGCCCGGCATCCCTTTATTGAAGGAGCAACTCTGCCGGTCTATGTCGCGAATTTCGTTCTCATGGAATATGGCACGGGCGCCATCTTCGCCTGCCCGGCCCACGATCAACGCGACCTCGACTTCGCCCGAAAGTACAAACTGCCTGTCACCACCGTTGTCGCACCCAAGAAGCTGGAGGGCGACAGTCTCTCAGCCTTTATTGCGGAACAGGATGCCAGCGACGACGCCTTTGATGGAGACGGCGTGGCGGTAAACTCAGACTTCCTGAATGGACTGGAAGTTGAAGCAGCCAAACGCGCGGCAATTGAAAAGCTGGAGTCACTTGATCTCGGCGAAGGAACAGTGAACTACCGCCTGCGCGACTGGGGCATTTCGCGCCAACGCTATTGGGGCTGCCCCATTCCGGTCATTCACTGTGATGAGTGCGGCACGGTCCCTGTTCCCAAGGACCAACTGCCAGTCATATTGCCGGAGGATGTGACCTTCGACAAACCTGGCAATCCGCTGGAACATCATGCGACCTGGAAACATGTGCCCTGCCCCGAATGTGGGAAGGACGCGCTGCGGGAAACAGACACGTTTGACACGTTTGTAGACTCATCCTGGTATTTCGCTCGCTTCACGGCACCACAGTCAGACGACCCGACGGTTCCAGGTCTCGCAAACCATTGGCTACCAGTGGATCAGTATATTGGCGGGGTCGAACACGCCGTTCTTCATCTGCTCTATTCCCGCTTTTTCGCGCGGGCCATGACCGCGACAGAGCACATGAACATCCGTGAGCCTTTTGCGGGTCTCTTCACACAGGGCATGGTGACCCACGAAACCTATAAAGCGACCGATGGTCGCTGGGTCTCACCTGAAGAACTCGTTTGGGACGGCGACACGCCTTACCTCGAGGACGGCGGCGATCGGGCACCGATCACCGTTGGTGCCATCGAAAAAATGTCGAAATCCAAACGCAACACGGTCGACCCTTCTGCGATCATTGATCAATACGGCGCAGATACAGCGCGCTGGTTCATGTTGTCAGACAGCCCGCCGGAACGTGATGTTCAATGGACTGAAGAAGGTGTCGAGGGGGCATGGCGCTTTACCCAACGCTTATGGCGGTTGATCCAATCAACGCTTGATGACCTTGCCCCTGTTGGCACGCCGATGCCGGAGCTTGACGCACCCGCAGAAGAGCTGCGACGCACGGTGCACAAAACACTTGAGGCAATTACGGCCGACCTTGATCAGCTGGGCTTCAACCGCGCTGTTGCCAAAATCTATGAGCTGAGCAATGCGCTCTCCTCTTTCAAAGCGGGAGAGGCGAAGGCGGCTGAATGGGCCCGGCGCGAAGCAGTCGAAATCCTGACACAGCTGGTGGCTCCCATGATGCCGCATCTAGCGGAAGAGGCCTGGAAGGCTCTCGGCCATGAAACTTTGATCGCGGATGCGTCGTGGCCGGTTGCGGAACCCTCCCTGCTCGTGGAACACTCTGTAACCGTCGCCGTACAGGTGAATGGAAAACGGCGGGACGAGATCACCGTCGCCGTGGATGCAGATAAGAAGACGGTGGAAGAAACCGCGTTGGCTCAGGAGAAAGTGCAGCATGCCATTGGAGACGCCACTGTCCGCAAAGTCATTGTCGTGCCAGGCAAGATCGTCAATGTCGTTATTGGTTAGGCGCAGGGCGCAGGCGGTTTCTGCAACAATCGTCCTAAGTCTGTTCTTAAGCGCCTGCGGATTCACACCGCTCTATGCAACGCGCGGACAGAATGAGAGCATCGTTACGTTGCTGGCAACAATTTCGGTGCAAGCTTCCGGCGATCGTGTCGGTCGAGCGCTTCGCGTGGCGCTCGAAGACAAATTGGGCTCAAATGCCACCACACAGCATCAATATGGGGTGGTTTTGGAGTCCAGACTGTCTGAGATCGATGTGGCTGTTCAACAGGACACAGAAGTCACGCGACAGAACCTGAGGCTCAACACAGAGTTTTATCTGAGCAATGCCGAAACAGGTGAAGTCATCTATTTTGCCAAGTCAAACGGGACTGTCGCCTTTAACCGAGTCGCATCCGAGTTTGCCAATATCATTGCCGAGCGGGATGCTCAAGAGCGGGTCGCAAACCAGGTGGCCGAAGACATCCATTCTAAATTGGCGATCTACTTTCAGCGCCAACAGCCAAATTGACCGTCTGGTGCGTGTGCATTTCAAGGCAGATGAATGAAACTACGTGCAGGCGATATTGATCGGTTTGTGGCGAACCCTGATCCAGCGGCTCAAGTCATTCTCATCTTCGGACCAGACCAGGGCCTTGTACGTGAACGCGCAAACCGGCTCGCCAAAAGTGTTTTGGACGACTTAAGCGACCCCTTTCGACTAACAGATCTCGCCGACACGGATCTGAAGCAGGACCCGGCTCGACTGGCAGATGAAGCGGCAGCCATCTCCATGATGGGTGGGCGACGCGTCGTGCGCGTGCGACATGCCGGAGATTCGATCTCCAAAACAGTAAAGTCCTTTCTGGAGGCACCCGCTGGCGATGCGCTCATCCTTCTGGAGGGCGGCGAACTGACGCCGCGCTCCAGCCTGCGCAAAGCTTTGGAAGGGGCGAAAAATGGCGCGGCCCTGCCCTGCTATGCAGACGATGCCCGCACCCTTGAGCGGGTGATTGAGGAACGGTTGCGCCAGGCGGGCCTGCGCGCGGACCCGGACGCTTTTGCCTATCTCACAAGCCATTTGGGCAGCGACCGGGGTGTAACCCTGCAAGAGCTCGACAAATTGGTCCTCTACATGCAGTCAGACCCGGAATCAGCGAGTATTGCCCTCGCTGATGTCACCGCCTGCATTGGAGACACCGCGGCGACCCGGCTAGATGATATTGTTGATGCTGCAGCCATTGGAGATTTCGGCGCTTTGGATGTGGCGCTTGCAAAAGCGACCGAAGCAGACACCGCCCCTGTTGCCATTCTTATCGCCATGACCCGACATGTGCAGCAATTGCATCTGGTGCTCGGCCGCATGGAAGCCGGCAGCGATCGCGAAGCTGCAATCAAAGCCTTGCGGCCACCTGTTCACTTCAAACGCTCTGCCTCCATGAAAAGACAGTGCGGGCTGTGGGATCGAAAGCGTCTGGAACGCGCGCTGAGTTTGCTGGGCGATGCCGACCGACAATGCAAAACGACGGGCCTGCCTGATCGCGCCATCTGTGCCCAAGCACTCATGCGTGTGGCTCAAGGGGCCCGCTCGGGCGCGCGGAGGTAGACAAGGATCGCTTTACACTTGACGTTTGAGTCAACTGGAACGGATTCATCCGTAAACGGACAAGCTAAACCCGTGACAGGCGGCGGCAGATTTCATCGAGTTGCTCAAGCGACGTGTAGCTCACATTCACTGTGCCGCCCTTCTCACCCTTGTGATTAATCGACACACTTAGGCCCAACGCATTGGTGATGTTCTTTTCAAGCGCCACAGTATCCGCGTCTTTGAGTTTCGGAGACGCGCTGCTTTTCGTTTTAGATGCGCTTGCCTCTGGCTTCCGCGTTAGCGCTTCTGCCTCGCGTACAGACAGTCCCTTGTCAGCAATTTCTTTCGCTAGTTTCTCCGCCTGCGGGTGACCAATCAAAGCCCGTGCGTGCCCCGCGCTCAAGGCGCCGCTCGATAGCAGGTCTTGCACACCATCCGGCAGACCAAGCAACCTCAGCGTATTTGCAACATGCGACCGACTTTTCCCGATCATTTTGGAAAGCTGGTCTTGCGTGTAAGTGAACTGGTCCACCAGACGCTGATAGCCCGCCGCTTCTTCAATCGGATTGAGATCCGCCCGCTGAACATTCTCAATAATCGCAATTTCTAGCGATTCATTGTCATTCAGGTCTTTAACGACAATTGGCACATCGTGAAGCTGGGCCGCCTGTGCTGCCCGCCAACGGCGTTCACCTGCCACAATTTCAAATTCATTGTCGGCTCCGCCAGGAACAGGACGCACCATTATGGGCTGTAGGATGCCTTTTTCCCGGATCGATTCCGTCAGATCATCCAGATCACCAGCTTTAAAAATCTGCCGGGGCTGAAAAGGGTTTGCGCGCAAAAACTCAATTGGAACTTCTCGGACCCCTTTCGGCGCCGGCGCCGTCTCATCCCCGAGCGCAACCGCCGCATCATCACCGATCAACGCGGCGAGTCCTCGGCCCAGTCGGTTCTTTCCAGCGCTCTCATCGACCATGCCGGTCTCCTCTTTTCTTAACCAGGATAGGCCCCTTAAGAGAAACCACTTTCCTGCCGCGACGTGGGCCTCACTTTGCTTGGCCGCACGAAACCTCGAATTTTTGGCGGTTAGGCTCCAAAGTAGGGCCCGGTAGCGCCATTTGTGAATCTTTTCAAGACCTTAACGGGGATCTTTAAGAGTCATCAGATCTGACTCGAAAACAGCCCAGCAACTCTTTGAAACTCATGTCATGCAGCCGTTTGGCTCCGCAAAACACGTTCCCGCTGAATGAGCTCCGATGCCAGCTTCATATAGGCCCGGCTACCGGCACATTGGTGGTCATAAACCAAGGCCGGTTTGCCATGCGAGGGCGCCTCAGAAATCCGCACATTGCGAGGAATGACGGTCTGATAAACCTTGTCGCCCAGATGCGCGCGAACATCTTCGGCCACCTGGCCAGACAGATTGTTCCGCTGATCAAACATGGTGAGCACAATGCCCTGAATGTCGAGCCGGGGATTAAGGCTGGTGCGAACCCGTTCAACCGTGCGCAGCAATTGACTGAGACCCTCAAGCGCAAAAAATTCGCACTGAAGGGGAACCAGGATAGAGTCCGCCGCGGTCATCGCATTGATCGTCAGAAGGTTTAGCGAGGGCGGACAATCAATCAGGATATAGGTGTAAGGCCGGGCATTCATTTCTTCCGGCACCCCATCCAATTCACGGCCTGCGGCAGGCATCCGAGCGAGCGCATCCCGCAAGCGGTGCGACCGTCGTGAGACACTCGCCAACTCCAGCTCCGCCCCCAACAAATCCATTGTCGACGGCACCAGGTCAAGACCGGGCACCTTCGTCGGCACAATAGCTGTTTCGATCAGAGTGGCACCGATCAGCACGTCATAGGTTGAAAGTGTGCGGTCAGCCCGGTCAACACCGAGGCCCGTACTCGCATTTCCCTGCGGATCAAGATCAACCACCAGCACACGCTCGCCAACTGCAGCAAGGGCTGTCCCCAAATTGATGGCGGTCGTCGTTTTCCCAACCCCACCCTTCTGATTGGCAAGGACCAGCACCCGGGGGTGAGGCTGGTTGGATGCCGCTGGCATGTCAGCGTTAGGCGATGGAATGTCAGACACGGGCAAGTTGCTCCACCTTGAGGACACACCCTTCTGGGTCTGCCTGGCTCGGATAGGAAGTAACCCTAAATGTCCACGATTTCTGGGCCAGGGTCAATTCTTCTTGCCACTTTGAGCCCTTCAGAAAGAAAGCTTCTGTCGTCGGACTGAAATAGGGTTCGGCCCACCCCAGGAGACGATCAAGGGGCGCACAAGCCCGCGCGGAGAGCGCATCACAAGGCCCAATCGCAGCAATTGTCTCTGGAGCTTCTATCCGGGAGGTGTGAACCATCGCGGGTGCGCCGGTTTCCCTGATCACTTCTCTTAAGAAAACAGACTTTCGCTGATCGCTTTCCACCAGATTCATCTGAAAACCAGGTCTCTCTCGGGCCAAAATGGCCAAGACCAGACCAGGAAAACCTGCCCCGCTGCCCAAGTCAGCCCACTTCAGATCTTTCTCCGTAGAATGCGCCAAAAGCTGAGCAGAATCCCAGAAATGGCGACGCCAGACCTCATCTAGGGTCGATTTGGAGACGAGATTGATGGAGCCCTGCCATTTCCGCAGAAGAGACTCGTATACCGCGAGTCGGTCCATTGTTTCACGTGAAACATGTGCCACCTCGAAAAAGGATTCCGCATCAAGGACTTGCTGACCTTTATCCACAGGTTCAGGCCGAACGGCGCAGATTTCCGCGCTTTACAAAAAGAAGAAGGGTCGTAATGGCAGCGGGTGTTACCCCCTCAACCCTGGATGCCTGCCCCAAGGTTACCGGCTTTGCACCCGCCAGTTTCTGCCGAACCTCTTCTGATAGACCCGGGACCGTTGCATAATCCAAACCAGATGGGATCACCAAGGCCTCATCCTTACGAAACGCCCGGACGTCTGCAGCTTGCCGCTCCAAATAGACCGCGTAGGTGGCATCAATCTCAAGCTGTTCAGCAATCTCGGGCTCCAATTCCCCAAGTTCTGGCCAAATCGCAAGAACATCCGCCAAGGCTATTTCTGAATAGGAAAGGAGATCGAAAGCAGACCGCCGCACACCATCCTGATTGATCTTAAACCCTGCTTTGGCGAGTTTGGCGGGCGTCTCTTCCAGGCTCTTGGCCAAATGATGCGCTCTCGACAGCTTTTCCTGCTTTGCGCTGAACAAACGACCCCGCTGAGCCCCGACACAACCCACAGCCATGCCCAAGGGGGTCAATCGCTGGTCTGCATTGTCCGCTCTGAGGCTGAGCCGATACTCAGCCCGTGAGGTAAACATCCGATACGGTTCCGAAACGCCCTTTGTCACAAGGTCATCGATCATAACCCCGATATAGGCATCTGCTCTATCCAGGATAAAGGGCTCGCCTCCTTGCACCGCAAGTGCGGCGTTTAAGCCCGCCATCAACCCCTGAGCCGCAGCTTCCTCATACCCGGTGGTTCCGTTGATCTGCCCCGCCAGATAAAGGCCCTTTTGCGCTTTTGTCTCCAGCGTAGGAAGAAGTTCCCGCGGATCGACATAGTCATATTCAATGGCATAGCCGGGCCGAATGATTTTTGCTTCTTCGAGGCCAGGAATGGTCGCCAGGAAAGCTTTTTGCACATCTTCTGGAAGCGCGGTTGAGATACCATTCGGATAAACCGTATGATCGTCCAAGCCCTCAGGCTCCAGGAAGATCTGATGAGACGGCCGCTCCGAAAACCGCACGACCTTGTCCTCTACCGACGGACAATATCGGGGACCCACCCCGTCAATCCGACCACCATATACCGGCGATTCCTCGAGATTGGCCCGGATGATGTCATGAGTTTCCGGTGTCGTACGGGTGATATGGCAGGAAATCTGCCTTTGCGGAACGTCACCAGTAAGAAAAGAGAAGGGAACCGGCGGCTCATCGGCAAACTGCTCTTCGAGCACATCCCAGTTGATGGTCCTGCCGTCCAAACGAGGCGGCGTGCCTGTTTTCAACCGGCCCATCTTCAGATCCAGACCGTAGAGCCGCTCAGAAAGACCCAGTGCCGGCGCTTCTCCGACCCGGCCCGCAGGAACGCGCTCGCGTCCCAAATGGATCTCGCCGTTTAGAAAGGTTCCCGTAGTCAGAATGACTTTCGGGGCATGGAACGCGCGACCATCATCACAGATGAGGCCAGAAACCCCATCCGCCTCCACGATCAGGTCGACCACGGCGCCCTCTTCAATGGAGAGGTTTTCCTGGTCGACAATGGCCTTCTGCATGGCTTCCCGATAGAGCCTACGATCGCTTTGAGTACGGGGACCCCTGACGGCGGGTCCTTTTCGCCGATTCAACAGACGGAACTGAATGCCTGAGGCATCCGCCACCCGACCCATCACACCATCCAGCGCATCAATCTCGCGCACCAGATGTCCCTTACCCAGACCACCAATGGCCGGGTTGCAGGACATCTCCCCGACAGTCGCCCATTTGTGGGTGATTAGAAGTGTGGCGGCCCCAAGACGTGCCGATGCAGCCGCGGCTTCACAGCCAGCATGTCCGCCGCCAATCACAATCACATCAAAGCGATTAGTCATTCTTCCATCCACAAAAACGAGCCGATAACTCAGGGCCAACATCTAGGCCGGATAGCGGCCGCCGTCAAAATCAAAACGCTTCCCTGTGACCTTTTAGACTCAACTGTTTCACGTGAAACACTACTTCCCGATACAGAAGTCTCGGAAAACCACATCAAGCAATTCTTCTACATCAACCCGCCCGGTAATCCGGCCAACTGCCCGTGCAGCATGCCGAAGTTCTTCTGCAATAAGGGCCGTTTCGCCTCCGACTCGAAGCAGCGACATGGCCCCTTCCAAAGCCGACACACAGGACTCGAGCTCGGTGCGATGTCGTGCCCGTGTGATGACCGGCTCTTCTTGATCCCCGAACATCTCACCGATCCGGCTTTCAAGAGCATTCTCAAAACCATCCAGTCCGCTGCCTGTCTTGATCGATACCTGAAAAATGTCCGGCGCTTCGAGGGGGTTTGCCACCAAATCCACTTTGTTGACGAGTTTCAGATCACGGGCGTCTGCTGTCGCAAAGAAGTCAGGGCTCGCCTCTTCAGCGCCCTGCATCCAAATTCGGAGATCCGCTTCCTCTGAAGTCTTTCGCGCCCGCCGAATACCCTCCTGCTCAACAACACCCACACCTTCTCTTAGTCCGGCTGTATCGCAAATCGTCACAGGCAGGCCCGCCATCTTGAGCCGCACTTCGACAACATCACGCGTGGTCCCAGCTTCTTCCGAAACAATCACCGCATCGCGCCTTGCCAAAGCATTAACAAGACTGGACTTACCCGCATTGGGAGGCCCTACCACAGCAACAAAAATTCCGTCCCGGATCCGTTCACCTCTATGGTCTGACAGAAACCCAGACATCTCCTCATTTAGCGCGGTAAGCCCCGGTAGAACGGAGGCCGCAAGATCCTCTGGCAGGTCTTCATCTGCAAAATCAATATCGGCTTCCACATAGGCCAGAGACTGCACCAGCCTGTCGCGCCAGACGTCACAAAGTGCACCGAAAGCTCCCTTCATCTGGCGAACAGCCTGAGCTTGTTGGGCAGAGGTTTCTGCTTCAATCAGATCGGCGATCCCCTCAGCTGCGGAAAGATCGAACTTTCCATTCACCACTGCCCGACGTGTAAACTCACCTGCTTCTGCAAACCTCAGCCCCTCTATCTTTCCGAGTCCCTGCACCACGGAATCAACCACAGCGAGTCCTCCGTGAAGATGCAGCTCCACAACATCCTCACCTGTGAAAGAGTGAGGGCTTTCAAAGAAGAGCACCAGTGCGTGATCAAGCACCTCACCTGAGTCTGGATCGGTCAGTTCCCTTAGCTCCGCCGTCCGGGGTGCGCCAGAGCCCCTCCCAGACAAGACTTGAAGCGCAGCGCCGGCCTTTGAACCAGAAATCCGGATGACGGCAACACCCCCGCGTCCACGGGCTGTCGCTGGGGCAAAAATCGTTTCCAAACCGAATCGACTCCTATGACTTCGTCCCTAAGCACAAGAGGCACCTTGTGGGCCGGAACTTCCATGCTATCTCTTGAAGACCACCCGCCCTCGAAAGACCGCACATGAACTTACTCTCAGCTGAAACAAGCCCCTACCTGCTTCAGCACCAGGACAACCCGGTCCATTGGCTTCCTTGGGGTCCTGAGGCCCTCGCAAAGGCCAAGGCAGAAAAGAAACCCATCCTGCTTTCGGTCGGCTATGCGGCCTGTCATTGGTGCCATGTCATGGCCCATGAGAGTTTCGAAAACCCTGCCACCGCCGAAATCATGAACCGGCTCTACATCAATATCAAAGTAGACCGGGAAGAACGCCCGGACATAGACACAATCTATATGAGTGCCCTCCACGCCCTGGGAGAACAAGGCGGCTGGCCTCTGACCATGTTTCTAACCCCAGACGGCGAACCCTTTTGGGGAGGCACCTACTTTCCACCTGAACCAAAATTCGGCCGCCCAGGCTTCCCTCAGGTTCTAGAAGAGATTGCGCGCCTTTATACACAAGAGCCGGAGAAAATCCACGGCAACAGGGACGCCCTCAAAAATGCCCTCAGCCGGGTAGAAGATACGAGCGGACAGCCGCCGCTCGACATGGTGCTTGGAGTCGCAAATCAGCTCATGGAGGTCATGGACCTGGAGAAAGGTGGTCTCAAAGGCGCACCAAAATTTCCGCAGACGGGGCTCCTGGACGTCCTTTGGCGCGCACACATAGCGACCGGCAATCAGGAGCTCGCCACTGCCGTGATCACCGCCCTCACCCACATGTGCGAAGGCGGCATCTATGATCATCTCGGGGGCGGCTTCGCCCGCTATTCCGTCGATGCCGATTGGCTTGTCCCGCATTTTGAGAAGATGCTCTACGACAATGCCCTCCTTATCGATCGGATGACCGAGGTCTGGCAGGAGAACAAGGACCCCCTCTTTGCCGCCCGGATCGAGGAGACCATAGGCTGGATCGCCCGTGAAATGACGACAGACGACGGTGCCTTCGCTGCCAGCATTGATGCAGACAGTGAAGGGGTTGAAGGCAAGTTCTATGTCTGGACGGCAGAAGAAATTGACGCCGAACTTGGCCCCGACGGTCCCTGGTTCAGAGACCAATATGACGTCCGCCCAGACGGCAACTGGGAAGGCAACAGCATTCTCAATCGTTTGCCTCTCATTGGAGAGAAGCTTTCCGCGGATCAAGAAACCAAACTCAAAAATCTCCGCCAACACCTATTCCACAAACGCGCCTCTCGCATAGCACCCGGCCTCGACGACAAAGTCTTGCTCGACTGGAATGGCCTTGCCATCGCCGCCATTGCCAATGCCAACCTGGTGTTCAGGCGGGACGATTGGCTCTCAATGAGTCAGACCGCTTATCGTTTCGTAACCGAATCCATGAAACGCGATAGACGCCTGCATCACGCTTACCGCGCAGGCCGACTGCAACATCGCGCCATGTCCGACGGCCTCGCGAACATGGCCGCCGCCGCCCTCTCCCTATTCGAGGCAACGATGGATTGGAGATATGTCGACGACGCGCAGGGTTTCATCACCGAACTCGACGCCCACTATTGGGACGAAACGAACGGTGGCTATTTCTACACCGCAGACGACGCCGAAGCGCTCCTGGTAAGAACCCGCACGGCAGCCGATGATGCAACGCCGGCAGCCAACGGCACGCTCCCTGGACTTATGGTCAGGCTCTACGCGCTTACCGGCGACGAACACTACCGTGACCGCGCAGACCAACTCATCCTCGCCTTTGGCGGGGCTGTCACCAAAAACGCCTTCCCTCATGGGAGTTGGCTGGCGAGCCTCGATACAGCGGTCAATCTCACTCAAATTGTGATCATCGGCGAAAAGGCAGACGCTGGAAAAGAAGCCCTGAAAGAGACAGTTCTTGCGCTCTCCCTCCCCACCCGCTTGCTGCTTGTTCTGGAACCCGGAACAGACCTGCCCGACGGTCATCCTGCCACCGGCAAAACCATGCTCGACGGAAAAGCCACCGCCTATGTCTGTACCGGACCCGTCTGCTCTGCACCGGTCACTGATCCCGCTGACCTCAGGGCAGCCCTCGAAGCCAGCCGGCTCGCACCAGATCCTTAAAGAAACCCCCTCGCAACAGCGCCTCGAGCCCGCTAGGCTACCGCCAAAATAATCTGGCAGCGGCAACCGCATGCCAATCCCATTCTCTGACAGGAGGCCCTCATGAGTTCAGAAACAATCACCATCAATGGTCCCGACGGCAGCTTTTCCGGTTACCTGGCAAAGCCGGACGGCGACGGCCCCTTCCCCGCCATTGTGGTCATTCAGGAAATCTTTGGCGTCAATGCGGTGATGCGCGGTATCTGCGATGATCTGGCCAAGCAGGGCTATCTGGCCCTCTCCCCCGACCTTTTCTGGCGTATTGAGCCAGGCATCGACATTACAGACCAGTCCGAAGAGGAATGGGCCAAAGCCTTTGAATTGTTCAACGCCTTCGACGTGGACAAAGGCATGGTGGATGTTCAGGCCACCATCGATGCCGCCCGGAAGCTCGACGGGGCGAATGGCAAAGTGGGAGCTGTCGGATATTGCCTCGGTGGACAGCTTGCCTATCTCACTGCCGCGCGGACAGACGCAGACGCCGCCGTCGGATTTTATGGCGTCAACCTGCAAAACCTGACGGGCGAAGCGGCCAACATCTCAAAACCACTGATGCTGCACATCGCTGGCAAAGATGAATTTGTCCCTGCTGACGCCCAGGCCGCCATCCATGCAGGCCTCGACAATCACGCGCAGGTCACCCTTCACGATTACCCGGATCGCGATCACGCATTTGCGCGTGTCGGGGGAGCGCATTTTGATCAGGCCGACGCTGGCCTTGCCAATGGCAGAACACTCGACTTCTTCAAAGCAAACCTCTAACGCGAGTCTTTCAGGCCAACGTTCCGTATCCGAATCAAATATTTCGGCCTCCAGACTCACCGATAGCCCGACAAGAAAAGCAGGAAACATCCATGGTAAAGGCAATTCGCATTCACGAAACCGGCGGACCGGACGTGATGAAACTCGAAGACGTGGACCTGCCCGATCCAGGTCCCGGACAGGCGCGGGTCAAACACACTGCGATTGGCCTGAACTATATCGACACTTATCACCGCTCTGGTCTCTACCCTATTTCGCTGCCGTCCGGTCTTGGGCTTGAAGCAGCAGGTATTGTCGAAGCCATCGGCGACGGCGTCACAAATGTCGCTGTCGGCGATCGCGTTGCCTATGGGTCGGGGCCGCTTGGCGCCTACTCCGAAGCACAGAATTGTTTCGCGGCCGGTCTGATCAAACTCCCTGATGGCGTCAAAGAAGATGAAGCGGCAGCCCTGATGATGAAGGGCCTCACCGTCCGGTATCTCTTCAAAGAGACTTACAAAGTGAAAGCCGGCGAAACCATTCTCTTTCATGCCGCAGCTGGTGGGTGCGGTCTCGTTGCCTGCCAATGGGCAAAGGAACTGGGTGTCACCATGATCGGGACTGTGAGCTCCGAGGAAAAAGCAGAGCTCGCCCGTGCCCATGGATGCGCTCATGTCATCAACTACTCAACCGAAAATGTCCCGGAGCGGGTCGCCGACATTACCAATGGCGCCAAAGTGCCTGTGGTCTATGACGGTGTCGGCAAAGACACGTTTGAAATGTCGCTGGATTGCCTGGCACCCCGTGGGCTGCTCGCCAGCTTCGGAAATGCCTCCGGTCCTGTGACCGGCGTCGATCTCGCCATGCTGCAGAACAAAGGGTCGCTCTATGTCACGCGGCCCACAATGCTCCACTACATGATGACCCCGGATCAAGTTGCCGAAGCCACCGCCGATCTTTTCGATGTTGTTGCACGCGGCGCGGTGAAGGTGGACATCAACCAGCGCTATGCCTTGGCCGACGCCGCCCAGGCACATATTGATATTCAGGGCCGGAAAACGACGGGTGCCACAATCATCGAACCCTGAAGCTGGGACCAATGAATGAAACGTGCTCCGGTTCCCGTGTGAGGCCGATCAATGATACAGCTTGATCTTCCTTGAGCATTTGCGGAAGACTGGACCAACAGTGTGTCAAAACAAATGCCAAAGGTAGGTCCTCATGAACCGCTCGCTATCTGCCGCCATCATTTTGAGCTCTCTTAGCTTCGCCAGCGCAGCACTTGCCGAAAGTGACGACACCACGGCAGCGTCTATTGATGAGGTTGAAGCGGGCATCTGTACCGGATATGGACCGCAAACGCCGCGGGACATTGGCAGCGCTCATGGTCTCAACGAACGGTTCTTTTCCCTGTCCCCATCCTCAGAGAACATGAATCTCTGCAACATCCACACCCACACAAATGCGGAACATAAAGGACCGGGCTTCTCCATCTTCGCGGGCGCTGGTGATCATGGCGGTTATCAATGCAACGCCACGCCGGATCTGACGGAAGCTGAACTCAATGACCCTGCGGGCGGTGCCGGTGCTTTCAAGGGCGTCAAACCCGGCGACACAATTGAGGTGCACTGGGTCCACACATCTTGCGATATAGAACCCGGCGAAGGATTGGGCTCCTGCCTCAGTGAAAAATGCGCAAACCCAAACCTGCGCGTCGAAGCACAGGCCTTCCTGGTGGTGAACGATCCCGATGCGCTTGATTTCGCCGACTTCGCCTATGATGGGAACATCGTGAATGGATTCCACCAGGCTCGATCACTCCCATCAAACACCGGCGACGCAGTTGTCTTTGGCGGGTCCACCACAGGCCCCTCTTACACGCAAGCGCAATGCTCGCCACTCAAGGTTACCTGGAGTGTGCGGCCGCAATGCGCAAAACTGGATATCTCATCCCTCAACCGCTGGGCAGAAGCAGGCAATGTCTTCAATGAAACCCATTCCCATGGGGTTCGTCAGCTCGTCACAGCGCCAGAGCTTCTCGCCCCTATCGAATAGATAGACCGCTATTCTGCGGCGGCAGCTGAGCCCTTATAGATGCTGGCCCGCGGCCGCTCCATGACCCGCTGAACCATTGGTTCAAAGGCTTCCAGCGGCATTGTGTCATAATCCGGATCAAACGCATTCTGATCGAACAGATGACAGAATTGCGCGGTATGTTCAAACGCCTGATGGCCTCGATATTCTTCCCGCATGTCACGGTCGAGGCCAATGTGATGGAAGAAATAATAGCCCTGGAAAATCCCGTGATGCTCCAGCATCCAGTGATTGTCTTCTGACACGAAGGGTTTCAGGATTGCGGCACCGATTTCAGCATGATTGAACGTGCCAAGCGTGTCGCCAATATCATGGAGCAACGCACACACAACATATTCCTCGTCCTTGCCCGCGCGATGCGCAAGGGTTGCGGACTGAAGAGAATGCTCAAGGCGATCAACAGCAAAGCCACCAAAATCACCGTCCAAAAGTTTCAGATGGGCAAGCACCCGATCCGGCAGTCCTTTTGAGAACTCCCCATTATTCGCAGCGATCAGCTGCCATTCTTCCTGACTGCTCTCCGCCATGGTTTTAAACGTGGCACGGCCATCAACAATTTTATCGGACATGAGATTTGCTCCTCCAGATATAACGTTGGAGAGAGCCTAGTGCATTTCCCGCTGAAGGGGCAGCACTTCCACAATCCAAAAGACGAGAAAATTGGAGCGTTTGAGCAGAACCAAAAACCGCATTGATGAAGGTGAAACCGGAATCATCGGTCTCAGTTAAGGAACGCCATGCCCCACATCGATAAAGAGCGCGTCATGGAAATCGAGATGTTTCTCCATATCCATGGTCTTGTCCCATACCTCAGGCATCTCTTCCGGCTTTAAGGTCGGCATGACTGTACCGATAATCCGATCTTTGCCATCTGCACCTGGTCCGATGGGAAGCGTCATCATTTCCAGCAAATGAGGGTCGCCGTTCTGATCGGTAATGTTCCAAAAAGCGATCACGCCACAGGGATGTTCTGGCAGCAATTTCAGCCGCGCAATATCGCGTTGTCTGTTTTCATATTCCCCATAGGCAAAGAGATCGATGCCTCGCAGGTCCATACCCGCAGCCTCGCAAAGGGCGCTGCCAAAGACACGGACAACAAGAGACTCTTCGCCCTCCCAGCTCATGTATCGAATGTAGGGACTGAGTTCCACGAGACTGCGCAGATCAACATCATCTGCAGAGGGAATATGTTGATCGCCACGCACACTCAGCCACCAGCAAAGAATTTCCCGCGCTGGATGCGTCAGCGAATAGCCAGAAACCTGACGCGGAACATCAGGCCGAGGCTCTGGCACCCGTGCCCGGATTTGCGCAATATGGCGTTGGTTCAGATAGGTCGAAACCCAACGCGGTGACAGTCCCGATTGATCGTCCAAACTTATTCCCCAAACCCACACGCTCGAATATTGAGCCTGAATTCGGAAAAATCTTTGCACGACACCTGTAAAGGCACCGTAAAACCATAGAACTAGAAAAACGGGAGAACTGAGCCGTTTAGGTGTTCATGCTGTCGAAGAATTCCGCGTTATTCTTGGTCTGCTTCAACTTGTCGAGCAGGAATTCGATGGCATCTGTTGTGCCCATCGGATTAAGGATCCGGCGCAGCACATACATTTTCTGCAGCTCGACCTTGTCGACCAACAGCTCCTCTTTCCGGGTACCGGATTTGAGAATATCCATCGCTGGGAAGACCCGCTTATCCGCAACCTTACGATCGAGCACCAGTTCCGAGTTACCGGTCCCTTTAAACTCTTCGAAGATCACTTCATCCATCCGGCTGCCGGTATCAATGAGCGCGGTGGAGATAATCGTCAGCGACCCACCCTCTTCAATATTCCGGGCCGCCCCGAAGAAGCGTTTCGGACGCTGCAGCGCATTGGCATCCACACCACCGGTCAGCACTTTGCCCGAGCTCGGCACCACCGTGTTGTAAGCACGACCCAAGCGGGTAATGGAATCGAGCAGGATCACCACATCACGCCCATGTTCCACCAGGCGCTTGGCTTTTTCGATGACCATTTCAGCGACCTGCACGTGACGCACAGCCGGCTCATCAAAGGTGGAGGACACAACTTCGCCCTTCACTGAGCGTTTCATATCCGTCACTTCCTCTGGCCGCTCATCAATCAAAAGCACGATCAGATAGGCTTCGGGATGATTGGCGGAAATGGAGTGCGCAATGTTTTGCAGAAGGACGGTTTTACCGGTCCGCGGCGGCGCAACAATGAGACCACGTTGTCCCTTACCCAAAGGCGCAACAATATCGATCACCCGACCCGATGTATCTTTCCGGGTCGGATCATCAATTTCCATCTCCAGTTTTTCATCTGGATAGAGCGGCGTCAGATTATCGAAATGCACTTTGTGGCGCGCTTCTTCCGGATCTGCGAAATTGATGGAATTCACTTTAATCAGCGCGAAATAGCGTTCGCCTTCTTTCGGGCTGCGAATATCGCCTTCCACCGTGTCGCCGGTGCGGAGCGAGAAGCGGCGGATCTGCGACGGGGAGACATAAATGTCATCGGGACCCGGCAGATAATTGGCTTCTGGTGAGCGAAGGAAGCCGAACCCGTCCTGCAGAACCTCAACGACGCCTTCGCCGATAATATCAGTTCCCTGCTCAGCATATTGCTTCAGGATCGCGAACATCAGTTCCTGGGTACGCAACGTGCTCGCATTTTCAACTTCAAGCTCTTCTGCCACCACCAGCAGTTCGGTGGGTGACTTGGCTTTCAGTTCTTGCAGTTTGATCTGCTTCATATTTTTTCTCGTGATGTGTATCGGCCGTCAGAGGCTCGAAACGAAAGGAAGGAAGGAAAGAGATTTCTTGAAATCTTCAGTCTTGGAATCTGTTTTTGGATGAATTCTGTGAGATCTATCTATCGACCAGCAAACCTGTTTGCTGAGGAGAAATCTGGAATGCAGCCACGATTGAAGTTTCATGGTGCGGATGTGAATGTCCCATAAGGCGCCGTCGAAAAAGGTCTTCAAAGTGGGAAGGTCGGCAGCCCGGCGCCCAATTCTGGTCGCGCTCCGGGAGGATCCCGGCGGGTGTTAAACATGATATAGCCCTTGGACGCCGAGGCTACAAGCCAAAAAGCGTCCCACTCTTTGATCCCACTCTGCAAATTCAGAACGGGCGCACAATCACCAGGATCACGATGAAGATGGTGAGCACCGGCGGCACCTCATTGAGAATACGCATCTGGCGAGACGTATAGGGCCGCTCATCGCGTGCAAAGGCCTTCCGCCACCGCGATAAAAACCCGTGATAGGCAGCCATCGCCGTAACAAGCAGCAGTTTCACATGAAACCAGCCATCGGACCCGATGCTATCCCACAACAGCCAGGCAAGGGTGAGACCCAACACCCAGGCCGCGATCATGGCTGGATTGATAATCCGTCGAAGCAGCAGCTCTTCCATTTTCTTGTAGTTTTCTGAGAGCTCAGAACCGGGTTCTACCTCTGTGTGATAGACGTAAAGCCGAGGCAGGTAATACATGCCCGCCATCCAGAAAATCACACTGATAATGTGAAACGCTTTGATCCACGGATAGATGTCGAACAGAAAGTCAGTCATTTCGATCTCAAAACAAACGAGTTAAAGAACGGCCTAAGGTCGGTTTCCAGGACAGATCCCGCCAGCAAGCTCCTCGGGACAGATAACATCATCGCTTGTCAGCACAGCCCGCACCTGATCTCCCAACTCCCGAATAAAAGCCGGGTGGGTGCCCACCGCAGGAACCCGAATATAGGTCTCAACCCCAGCCTCTTTGGCAAGCGCGCCATATTCAATATCAAGCTCAACCAGGGTTTCTGAATGTTCAGAAACAAAAGCGATGGGCGCCAGGACAATTTTCAGACCATCTCTGCCAGCGCGCTCAATTTCATCATCCGTTGAGGGGCCAATCCACTCCAGAGGTCCGACACGGCTCTGATAACAAGTCACCCAATCAAGATCTGGAATGCCAAGCTCTTTGGCAACCGCCGCACAGGTCCGCTCGACTTGCGCCTGATAAGGATCCCCCCCCTCAACCACATTTTTTGGAAGCCCGTGCGCAGAGAAAAGCACCCGAACTTTGTCTACGCCACCAGCCTGATCAATCCCCTGCTTGATGAGCGCTGCTTGCGCTTCCACCCAACCAGGAGCTTCTGGATAACAACAAATCTCTTTTGTTTCCAGTGACTTAGAGAAAGTACTACCCGGCCCTACCTGTTTGGCCCAGGCCTGTTGCCAGTCCTTAAGAGATGAGGCAGTTGTGGTTGTGGAATATTGCGGATAGAGCGGTAGAAGCACGATCTTGTCCGGGTTAAAGGCCGCAACTTTGGCCGCTGCTTCATCTGCAAAAGGATGCCAATAGCGCATGGCGATGAAACATTTCACCTCGCCACCATCCTCATTTAAGTCAGACAGCACCCGTTCGATCGCCTCTGCCTGACGTTCTGTTTCCGGAACAATCGGCGATCTGCCTCCAATATGACCATAGATCTCCCGGGCAACCGGCGCCCGTCTTGAGGAAATAAGCTTGGCAATCAACCAGCGAAAAGGCTGAGGAACAGAGATAATCGCTTTGTCAGAAAAGAGATTAAACAGAAATGGCTTCACCGCCTCTGGACTGTCCGGCCCACCGAGATTGAAAAGCACGATTGCGATCCGCTGGTCCGCCATGATCAGCCTCTTACCCGTTTGATCAGACGTTCCACATTTTCAGGCGGCGCCTGCGGCACAATCCCGTGACCTAGATTAAAGATCCAGGGACCTTGGCCCAGCGTTTTAAGCAAATGATCCACGGCCCGGTCCATCTCAGAGCCACCTGCGACAAGCAGCAAGGGATCCAGATTGCCCTGTACGGGGCCAATGGGCTGAAGAACCTTGGCCGCCCAGACCGGATCCACCGAGGTATCCAGACTGATGGCACTCACACCCGTCTCCTTGAAATAGGTCTCATACGCAGCACCCGCTCCTTTTGGGAAAGCGATCACCGGCACCTCAGGACAGGACTTTTTGAGCCGGGCTCGCAATGCCTTAATCGGTTCAAGACAGAAGCGCCGGAACTGAACCGCCGGTAATGAGCCCGCCCATGTATCAAAAATCTGCAACACTTCGGCACCAGCTTTCACCTGCGCCTCCAGATAATCTCCCGTCACCTCGGTCAGCAGATCAATCAGCGACTGAAAGCCGTCAGGATCGCCATAGGCCCACGCTTTGGCAGCCCCCTGATCAGGCGAGCCTCTTCCCCCCACCATGTAGGTCGCCACCGTCCAGGGTGCCCCTGCAAAGCCAATGAGCGCTGTTTCTTTTGGCAGTTCCTGACGCAAACCTCGGACCGTCTCAAAAACCGGTTTCAAATGATCGAGAACGCGAGATTTATCGAGAACCTTCAGGCCCGCCACATTAGTGATCGGGTCAAGGCGAGGTCCAACCCCTTCCTCAAACCACACTTTCTGACCAAGAGCGTCCGGTACCACAAGAATGTCTGAGAAAAGGATAGAGGCATCAAAGCCATATCGTCTGATGGGCTGCAGCGTCACTTCCACCGCAAGCTCTGGCGTGTAGCAGAGATTGAGAAAGCTGCCAGCCTTTGCCCGCGTCTCGCGGTATTCTGGAAGATATCGACCGGCCTGACGCATCAACCAGATCGGTGGATGATCAAAGACTTCTCCTGAAAGAGCCCGGAGGAACTTTTTGTCTGAAACTGGCTTGGTCATAACACCTTCTGGGTTTCTTATTTGGCCTCTGGATGTGCCATGGACCCCTTTGGGAGTCTTTGTGAGGACAGAGCGTCATACACTTATCCAGCGTGTCGCCTCTTATATAGAATCTTATAAAAGGATGTAGTGGATAGTGGATGCCTGTGGAGATTGGGGATTAAATTTTGTCCCCGAAACTGCCCGAAAGCACAGCGCGTTTTGTCACAGGGCACCAAATTTCAGAATGAAGATGACAATTGTGAGTGACTCAAGACCATCTACGAGGAGTCCATGAACTCAGAGGGAGTTGGTCTGTGTAGAACATCACTGTGGATTAATCGAACCATGGGGATAACTTCATCTGATAGGGCTTTGCCCTACTTGTCCCCGTTTTCCCCAACCCGTGAAATGGCGTTTGTTAACGACGAATAGAAACGTCGATGAAAAAAGAAAGGCGGGTATGACCAGGTAGGGCCTTAACAAAACCGGGGACTTATGCCGGTTTTCCACACTCATCCACAGGCTTGGCGTATTGCTACATTAGCTTAAGTGTTCTTAACGAAAGCCTGGCTATCAACGCGAAGCCCCGATAGTTTTAGGCAGCTTTTGCGCCGCAAACGTAACTGCACTCATAAACATCCAGCAAAGCGCTGTTGAACGGCGCTCGGAATTTCAAGCCACATGACCAGCCGCCGCCTATTTCATCTGCATCTCGTTTCGGACGCGACAGGCGAAACGCTGAATGCCGTCGCCCGCGCGGCCTGCGCGCAATATGAAGATGTGAGCCCAGTCGAACACATTTATGCCCTCGTCCGCGGACCCAAGCAGCTTGATCGGGCGATTGCAGAGATTGAGCGTGAACCCGGTCTTGTCATGTTCACAATGGTCAACGAGAAGCTCCGTGATCAATTGCTGGAACGCTGCGGTGAGCTCGACATTCCCTGCATCTCGGTTCTGGATCCCGTGATCAACGCTCTGGGCACCTATCTCGGTCGGGAAATCTCTCACAAGCCGGGTGTGCAGCATGAAATGAATGCGGAATATTTTGACCGCATTGCAGCCCTCAACTTCACCATGGCCCATGATGATGGACAGACAGCTGGTGACTTGGATGATGCAGACATCATCCTTGTTGGTGTTAGCCGGACATCAAAAACGCCCACCTGCATCTATCTTGCAAACCGGGGCATCAAGGCTGCGAACGTTCCCTTTGTGCCAAACACGCCATTGCCGCCCGATTTGGAAACCGCGACCAGCCCCTTGATTGTGGGCCTTGTTGCCAGCGTCGACCGCTTGTCGCAAATTCGCAAAAACCGCCTTCTGTCTCTTAATGAGCAAACCGAAACAGATTATGTGGACAAAGACCTGATCACATCGGAGCTTGCTGATGCGCGCCGGTTTTTCAACAAGCACAGCTGGCCGGTAATTGATGTGACCCGACGGTCTGTCGAAGAAACGGCGGCAGCTATTCTCAATCTTTATAATCGTCAATAGTCACAATAGGTGCGTTCTCCCATGATTGGTTCCAAAAATGTCTGATACGCCAACCCTTGTCCTTGCCTCGCGCAGTGGTGTGCGTGCCATGCTGCTTGAAAATGCGGGCGTCTCCTTCCGCGTTGAAGTTTCTCCTGTGGATGAGGCTGAGGCGAAAATGGGATTTGCGGGCAACGGCACAGCTCTCGCCGAGCATCTCGCAAATTTGAAAGCACAGGCCGTAAGCGCCGAAGCGCAGGATCAGTTTGTCATCGGCGCCGACCAGGTTCTGACCTGTGACGCGCGTTTGTTCGACAAACCACGGGATTTGGATGAAGCGCGAAAAAATCTCTGCTTCTTCCGCGGCAAAACCCACACGCTGCACTCCGCCGTCGCCGTCGCACGCAGTGGTGAGATTGTCTGGAGCCATGTGACCCAGGCACACCTTACGATGCGGGATTTTTCTGACGACTATCTTGATCACTACATAAGACGCACCGGCGAGAAAATTCTCTCAAGCGTCGGCTGCTATCAGTTGGAGGGACCAGGCGTTCAATTGTTCGAACGCATTGAAGGGGATTATTTTACAATCCTTGGACTGCCTCTCATGCCCCTCTTTGACTATCTGCGCAAAGAAGGCGCCCTGGAAAAATGAGTAGAGCAAACATGAGCGCGCAGATATGACGAAGCTCTCCCGTGTCTGGGTGCTCGGCTGGCCGGTCACCCATTCCCGCTCACCTTTGATCCACAATCATTGGATTGAAAAACTCGGCATCAAAAATGCTGTCTATGAAAAGCACGGTGTGCCGCCGGAAGAGTTGAGCGCGACACTTTCGTCGTTTCGTGATGAAGGGGTGATCGGCGCCAACGTCACCGTGCCACATAAGGAAGCGGTGTTTGCCGCCCTCACCCATCATGATGAGGCCGCGCGTCGACTGAAGGCCGTCAATACGATCGTCGATTGCGGTACCCATTTTGAGGGGCGCAACACAGATGGCTATGGCTTTATGGCGAACCTTAAAGCCAATGGTCCAGACATTGATTTTGCCTCAAAGCCCACGATGGTTCTGGGCGCTGGCGGCGCTGCCCGCGCGATTTTGGTAGCGCTCGCGGACGCGGGCGTTCCTGAAATCCGCCTGGTGAACCGTACTGTCGAAAAAGCAACGGCTCTCCTCACGGAGCTCGGTGTAAAAGGCACTGCGCTTTCATGGGAGGATGCACCAGATGCATTGAAAGAGGTGGGTCTCTTGGTCAATACATCTTCTTTGGGCATGACGGGCATGGATCCGCTCAATCTCTCCCTTGAGAAACTTGAGCCCTCTGCCCTGGTGACAGACATTGTCTATTCACCGTTGGAAACGGATCTGCTCGAGCGTGCACGGGCTCGCGGCAACCCAACAGTCGATGGCTTGGGCATGCTGTTGCACCAGGCCGTGCCGGGCTTTGAAGCCTGGTTCGGGGTCCGGCCCGACGTGACGCCTGAATTGCGCGCGCTCATATTGGATGATCTAAACCCGAAAAATGGGGAATAAAACGACATGCTTTTAATTGGCCTTACGGGTTCTATCGGCATGGGAAAATCAGAAACCGCAAAAATGTTCGCGGCTGAAGGTGTGCCCGTCTACGACGCTGACGCGGAAGTTCATAAGCTCTATGCACCTGGCGGCGCAGCCGTCGCTCCGCTTGAGGAAGCATTTCCCGGTGTGGTGAAAGAGGGTGCGGTCGACCGCACGCTTCTCTCCAAGGAAGTAATCGGCAAGCCTGACGCGCTCAAAAAGCTTGAAAGCATTGTCCACCCTCTAGTGGGACAGGCAAACCGGGCTTTCCTGGAAAACGCCGTCAAGGATGGTGCGGAGATGGTCTTGCTCGACATTCCCCTGCTCTTTGAAACCGGGGGTCGCGAACGGGTGGATGTGATTGTCGTTGTAAGCGCGCCTTATGAACTGCAACGCGAACGGGTGCTCGCGCGTCCGGATATGACAGAAGAAAAGTTCGACGAAATTTTCGCCAAGCAGGTGAGCGATGCCGACAAGCGCGCCGGGGCCGACTATATTGTCGAGAGCGACAAAGGTTTGGATCATGCCCGCGCCCAGGTCCGCGAGATCATCGCAGACCTGAAAGGCCGTGAAGGCGAGGTTCTGAAAAAGCTTCTGGGCTAGGATGCTGTGTGTCTGGGGAGACGCACAAACATGACGGGGAATTGAATGCGCGAGATCGTGCTGGATACAGAAACGACGGGGATCAGTCCGAAAGAAGGTCACCGCCTGGTGGAGATTGGCTGTGTGGAGCTTGAGAACCACATGCCGACGGGCGAGACCTATCATGTCTATATCAATCCGGAACGCGAAATGTCCGAAGGCGCCTTTCAGGTCCACGGCCTCTCAGATGAATTTCTTGCGGACAAACCAAAATTCGACGAAGTCGCAGATGACTTTCTCGCCTTTGTGAAAGACGCACCATTGGTCATTCACAATGCGTCATTTGATATGGGCTTCCTGAATGCCGAACTGAAAATGGCAAACCGCCCACTCTTGCCCGACGCCCAGGCCATCGACACGCTGGCCATGGCGCGGAAAAAATATCCCGGTGGTCAGAACAGTCTCGACGCCCTATGTCGCCGTTACAATGTCGACAACTCAAACCGGGTAAAACACGGCGCGCTGCTCGACAGCGAACTGCTGGCAGAAGTCTATCTGGAATTGATCGGCGGTCGCGAGCCGGGTCTAAGTCTTGCCGCCGAAGCAGTGAGCGGCACGGATGCCAGCGGCAAGATCACCCATGTCGTGCGCAAAGAAAGGCCAAAACCACTGGCCTCCCACATTACGGATGAAGAGCGGTCAGCCCATCAGGCGTTCGTCGCAACGCTGGGTGAAGAAACGCTCTGGAAAGACGCCTGACGATTAAGCGTCAGGACGTTCCTTCTCGCCCGCTTCCTGCTGCGCCTGCATCTGCTGACGGAAGAGCTGAGCGAAATCGATCGGGTCAACCATCAGGGGTGGGAAGCCACCGTCCCGCGTGACGTCGGCAACAATGCGACGGGCAAAGGGGAAGATGAGGCGCGGGCATTCGATCAACAGCACTGCCTGCATGCTTTCCTGGGGAATGTTCGCGACCTTAAAGACACCGGCATATTCAAGCTCGGTTAGGAAGAGCTGCTTGCCGTTTACTTTCGCGTCCACTTTTAGCTTCAACACAACTTCAAAGTCAGTTTCGGCGAGAGGGTTCACGCCAACGTCGACATTCACGCCGATCTGCGGTGCTTCATCCTGGGGCGCCAGGCTGCCGGGAACGTTTGGGCTTTCGAAGGAAAGATCCCGCACATATTGAGTGATCACCCGAAGCTGCGGACCAGCCTGACCGTCGCTGCCTGCATTCCCTGCTTCTGTTTGATCTGTCTCTGCCATGCCGTCTCCCGTTCTGCGGATCAATTCAGGCGTCCGCTTCTAATTTCGGGACAGTGGCTATCACGGAATATGGGCGTTTCACAAGCGTTGGAGATCAGGAGTCTTTGGGCGGCACCCATCGCCCGGCGCCCTTGGGAGACCCATCGTCTGGCGCATCATCATTATCAGCTGTGGGAGGATGGGCAGGCACCTCCTCCGCTTGTCCCTCGACAATCGTCTCATCGCGCCTCTGCCTGTAGGGATCGCTGCCCGGCCGGGGCTGACCAAACCCCGCATTGGTGTGCATGTGAACGGTGCCGTTTTTGGCAAACCATTTCATAGCGGCCCGCGCCAACATCAGCCGCACCGGATGCACAAAAAGCAAAAAACCCGCAATGTCAGTAAGAAACCCGGGTGTCAAAAGTAGGGCGCCGGCAATCACCAGGCAGAAGCCATGCACCACTTCCTCAACCGGAAGGCGCCCTTCACTCATGGCTGATTGAGCCCGGCCAAACGCCGCGAGCCCTTGAGCGCGTAATAGGCTTGTGCCGAGGAGGGCGGTCAGGATGACAATCCCCAAAGTGGGCCAGAGACCAATTATGCCACCGACCTCAATGAAGACCGCGATCTCCGCAATGGGGACAAGGACAAAAGCGAGAAAAACAAAGGGCATGCGCGTCCTTCAGGCAAGTCTGGGCGGCGGAAGGCCGTTTACCAGCCAAAAGAAGACCAGACAGAAAACATAAGATTAGACCGGTTCCGTTGATTTCAAACAAAACAAGCCGTTCATCGGGGCAATAAGTGGCAATAGACCACCATATGCCCTAGATTACCCTCAACAGATAAGCGTTCCCCGGTTTGTTTCAAACTGTCTTGATGCACAGAGGGCGCGCTCACCCCTTGCGGGTCCGCCAGCAATCACAGACGATTGGATGCCGGCAGCTGACCCCAATGACAGGTAGCATTCGTTTTATGAGCAGCGACTTTAGCATTATCAATCTGATCCTTCTGGTGGTCGCTGTCGTCGTCTTCCTGAAACTGCGCAGCGTCCTTGGGCGCCGCACTGGCGAAGAGCGGCGACCCTTCGACCCCTATGCCGCCCATGAGCAGTCTCAGGACAATGACAAAGACAATGTGATTAACCTGCCAGGTTCGCGCGCGCCGCAAGATGCTGCGCCTGAACCTGCTCCACGGACGATCCGCGGCGTCGAACCCGGCTCTGAGATCGAGCAGCAATTAACAGAACTCACCCTGGCCGACCGTCGTTTTGACGGCGATGAATTCCTCGGCGGTGCCAAACTCGCCTACGAGATGATCGTCACAGCCTTTGCCGCCGGTGATCGTAGTACCTTGCAGCCTCTTTTGGCCGGTGAAGTTTTTGAAAGCTTCAGTGGGGCGATTGATGCCCGCGAAAAGCGGGGCGAAACCATCGAAATGAGCTTTATCGGCCTTAAATCAGCGGAATTCGCCAAGGCTCTGGTGAACGGCAATCAATCCCTCATCACGGTGAAATTCGTGAGTGAGCAAACCTCGTCGACCAAAAATGAGGACGGGGTGGTCATCGAAGGCGACCCCGTCACAGTACGTGAAGTCGTCGATGTCTGGACATTCGAGCGTGATATCACCAGTCGCGATCCCAACTGGCATCTGGTCGCCACGGGCGGCGCGTAATCGGTCGCGGGTTTCGTGACCTTGAATGGCCCCCCCTCGTCAGCGCGATCAGTCTCTCTGCCGACAGCAAATGCGGGCGGGTCTACGCCAGGAACCACGTCAGGCCCTACCGCGAAATACCTATTTTCCACGCTCATTATCGGCTTGTTTCTGGGCCTTGCAGCCTGCACGGACCCGGATGTACCAGCGGAGGATCCGGTGAGTGACGCCTCAGGCCCTACTCTGACAAATGCCCCCTTTGAAGCCCTACCCGGCTGGGCAGATGATGACCTGGGGGCAGCCCTCGGCGCGTTCCGCAGGTCGTGCGACCGTATCCTTGCAGCAAGCCCCTCAAGGGCGCTCGATGCCAAAACCGGGGACGCCATCAATTATGGCACCGTGGGGGATTGGCAACCCATCTGCCGGGAGGCCCTTTCGGCTGCCACTGCTGCTGACCCGCGCCATTTCTTTGAACAAGGGTTCCAGGCTTTCGCCGTGAATGCCGAAAATGGACCGAACGGTCTCATGACGGGCTATTACGAACCGGAAATTGAGGCGAGCCTCACCCGGGAAGGCCCCTATCAGACACCGCTCCTGGCGAAACCCGCCGACCTGCAAAGACTCGATCTGGGCGAATTCGATCCTGGCCTCAAAGGTGAGACAATTCGGGGCCGTTTGGAAGGCGGACGGTTTGTGCCCTATCCCGACCGAGCTGCGATCAATCGCGGCGCACTTGATCCGGGCGGCCTTGCGGTAGCGTGGGTGAAGGACCCGGTCGATGCCTTTTTCACCCATATCCAAGGCTCTGCGCGGCTTTCCCTGCCAGACGGTTCTGTGGCACGTGTGGGGTTTGCCGAAAAAAATGGCCGCCCCTATACCGCTATCGGCAAGGTTTTGATCGAGCGCGGCGCATTATCCCGCGAAACGGTCTCCATGGCGAGCATCCGGGATTGGCTGGCAGCAAATCCGGATGAAATGCAATCCATCCTGGAAGCGAACCAGTCCTATGTCTTTTTCACCCGCCGAAATGTAAGCGACCCGGGCCTTGGACCCGTCGGCGCTGGCGGTGTTGCCCTCTCGCCGGGGCGCAGTCTCGCGGTCGATCGGCGGACCCACGCGCTGGGCGCGCCCATCTGGTTTGAGGCCGTTTTGCCGGGCGACACAGACCCAACCCAGAAATTGATGGTGGCTCAGGACACGGGCTCGGCCATTCGCGGCGCTGTGCGCGGCGATTATTTCTGGGGCTCAGGTGCCGGCGCAGGCGATAAGGCCGGGGAGATGAAAGCGGATGGTCGTTTCTGGGTGCTCTTGCCAACGGCGTTAGCCGCAAAACAAACGGCTTTGGCCGGCAAACAGAGGTAGGGCCGGTGGCACGGAAACCGACCGATTTCTCCCCCCCTACCGGGTATGACCGCAAACGCAGAAGAACCTTAACCCGGGACGAAGCTTCGCTCTGGCGTAAGGTGACCGAAGATGCGACGCCCCGCCCTGGACGAAAAGCAGAGGCAGCCGATCAGCCAGAAACAGCTGCTGACCCACCGCAAAAGAACGTTCCACTAACGAAACAAGTAAAGCGCCCTGCAGCGCCCATGACACATCAGGCCCCACCCCTGAAACGAGGTCCTACAGCGCCGCCACTCAACGCATTGGACAACCGCACCGCCAAACGCCTGGTTCGGGGGCAGTTAACGCCCGATGCCCGCCTCGATTTGCATGGAGCTACCCGGCACTCGGCCGAACCAACGCTTTTGCGCTTTATCATCGATGCCCGCGCCCAGGGAAAACGGCTCGTTCTGGTGATTACCGGAAAAGGCGCCCAGGGACACCTACTCCACGGGCGGGATTTTCACGCCGACCCTGAACGCCGGTCGGTGCTGAGAGACATGGTACCGCGCTGGCTGAACGAACCGCAATTCCGCACCCATGTGGCCGGTTTTCAGCCGGCCCATCCAAAACATGGCGGCGGGGGTGCGCTTTATCTCTGGTTGAGGCGCCACCGATGACCCCTTTTGGCGTCAGGCTGCGCGAACTGCGCGAGGAAAAAGGCGAAAGCCTCTCGAAACTCGCTGAAGCTGTGGGTGTGAGCGCGGCCTATCTTTCAGCGCTGGAACATGGCCGCCGCGGCCGGCCCGGATTTCATCTGGTTCAGAAGATTATCGGCCATTTGGGACTGATCTGGGACGATGCGGAGGAGTTGGTGGAGTTGGCCCGCCTCTCTCATCCCAAGGTGACGGTAGAAACCGGTGGCCTTGACCCAAGGGCCACAGAAGCAGCGAACCGGCTTGCCCGCGATATCCGAACGCTCAACAGCGATGCCCTGGACCGCCTGCTGGCGCTCCTGAAAGATGAGTCCAGCGCGAGATAATCGTTTCGGTTTCGAATCGCTCTGAGCGAATTCGTGCCAAAACCACCTCTCAACACGCTAATTCAGTCCCAATATGCATCTACCGAGCGGCCGGCGATCGATGAACCTGGATTCAGTCCTTGTCTCAACATGAAACGGTCTGAAAGGTTTCGCTTACTCAAATGAGTCCGTCGCAAAGTCCGACGCGGCCCGGGACTCGCCCATCGCGAATATCCGTCACGGACCCGCAACAGGGCGCAGTTTCATTAAGGTTTGGGAAACCATAAGAAAGCGGTTGGCCTACAAAATGAACTTGGAGAGATCCGTATTGCTGGCGAGATCTGTGAGCTCTTTTTTCACGTAATCCGCATCGACCGTGACCGTTTCCCCCGACCGGTCGGTCGCGGAGAAACTGATCTCATCAAGCACCCGCTCCATGATCGTATGAAGCCGCCGGGCCCCGATATTCTCAACCGTTGCATTTACATCAGCTGCAATGTCAGCAAGCGCGTCAATCCCGTCTTCTGTGATCTCCAGCGTCACCTCTTCGGTCGCCATCAGGCCCTTATATTGTTTGATGAGGCTGGCTTCAGGTTCCGTTAGAATGCGGCGGAAATCATCCCGCGTAAGCGCTTTCAGTTCCACGCGAATGGGCAAGCGACCCTGCAGCTCTGGCAGCAGGTCAGAGGGTTTGGAGAGATGGAACGCACCGGACGCGATGAAAAGGATATGATCGGTCTTTACCGGCCCATGTTTTGTGGCAACGGTCGTGCCCTCTATGAGTGGCAGCAGGTCCCGCTGGACCCCTTCCCGGCTGACATCCCCGCCCTGCCGGTCTGACCGGGCACAGATCTTGTCCACTTCGTCCAGAAAGACAATGCCACTATTCTCAACCTTGTGAATGGCATCCGCGTTCACCTGGTCATCGTCGAGCAGCTTGTCAGATTCTTCCGCGATCAAAAGGTCATAGCTGTCTTTGACCGTCATGCGCCGCGGTTTGGTTCGTTCGCCAAACGCTTTGCCCATAATGTCGCTGAGATTGATCATGCCCATCTGTTGGCCGGGCATGCCGGGAATATCAAAGCTGGGCATGCCGCCGCTCGCGTCGGCAACCTGAACCTCAATTTCCTTATCGTCCATCTCGCCGGCGCGCAGCTTCTTTCGGAAGGACTCCCGAGTGGCGGCACTCGCTTCTGTCCCCACCAGCGCGTCGAGCACCCGCTCTTCTGCGGCGCTATAGGCTTTAGCTTCCACTTCCTTGCGCTTCGTTTCGCGGACAAGCCCGATGGAGGCTTCAACCAGATCGCGCACAATCTGCTCCACATCGCGGCCCACATAGCCGACTTCGGTAAACTTGGTCGCTTCGACTTTGATGAAAGGAGCCTGCGCAAGCTTCGCGAGCCGCCGTGAAATTTCGGTCTTCCCGACGCCGGTGGGTCCGATCATAAGGATGTTTTTGGGCAGCACCTCTTCGCGCAGATCATCCCCCAATTGCTGCCGTCGCCACCGGTTGCGGAGCGCAATGGCAACCGCCCGTTTGGCGTCTGCTTGGCCGACAATGTAACGGTCGAGCTCGGACACAATTTCGCGGGGGGTAAAGGCAGTCATGAGTAGTCTTCTTTCACTAAAGTCATTGTTCGCGCGTCATTGGGAGGTGAGCACTCAATAGGAGGACCGCACCCTCTTCCGGGCTGCGGTCATAGCATAAGTCCTCAAAACCGGCTTTCCGATAGGCGCGGATCGCGCGCAGATTGTTTGGTTTCGGATCAACAATCACCTGGGAGACGCCCTCGGCTTCGCAAGTTCTAAGATAGGCACGAATGAAGGCGCTTCCATGGCCTTGGCGCAGAAACCCAGCAGGCCCAACAAACTGATCAATGCCGATGGCGCCCCGCGCTGACGCAGCATAGGGATGCGAACCATCCACTTCATATGACTGCAGATAGGCAATCGGCATATGGCCAAACATCACCAGATAGGGGTGCACATCACTCTCTTCGATATGATCGGCAATATCCTCAAGACCCGATGGGTCGCTATACCATTGCCGCACATTAGGTTCGTCGAACCACCGCCGCAAAAGAGACAGATGATGATAGCCAAGAGGGATGAACCGATAGGGAGTGACGTTTAACCCGTTAGCCATCCGCGTCCAGCGTTTCAACGGTGAGGGATGTATTGGTGTAAACGCAAATGTCGGCGGCAATGCCCATGGCTTTCCGCGCAATGTCTTCCGCATTCATGTCCATGTCCACAAGCGCGCGGGCGGCAGAAAGCGCATAATTGCCGCCGGACCCGATGCCGGTTACCCCATGTTCCGGTTCCAGCACATCACCGGTACCGGTGAGCACCAATGTTGTTTCCTTGTCCGCCACAATCATCATCGCTTCCAGCTTTCGCAGATAGCGGTCGGTCCGCCAGTCTTTGGCGAGTTCAACGCAGGCGCGCAGCAATTGGTTTGGATATTGCTCAAGCTTGGCTTCCAGCCGCTCAAACAGGGTGAAGGCATCCGCGGTGGCGCCCGCAAAACCGCCAATCACGGTGCCGCCGGCAAGTTGGCGCACCTTCCGCGCACTGTTTTTGATGACCGTATCGCCCATGGAAACCTGGCCGTCGCCAGCGACCACAACCTTACCGTCCTTACGGACAGAAAGAATGGTCGTGCCGTGCCAAACAGGGGGATTACTCATTGCGGATAGGTCCTAAAAACAAAATGGGTTTCAGCGAGATATAGCATCATCCGACCGGAGCTTAAGCCGAGGATCGACAAGATGATGCCCCTAACATGTGGGCCGGATAAGTTCTCGCGTCAAGCGACGAAACCCTCATGAAAAGAGACAGGATTCGCTGATCGCCTCAGTCCCCGACATGATCAAATTCGCCCGGATCGCCGCCAAGCTCCCGGACTTGGGTTTCAAGCGCTTTGATCCGGTTCTGCAGCCGGTCGAAAGCAGGCTCCAACACATCCGGTGAATAGCGCGGCGTGATATGGGCAGAGCAATTCACGTCCCACCGGGTCACCCTAAAGAGGATCGCCCGTTCGACCCGGGCCCGGTAATCCGGGTGGGACAGAGAGCGGGTGAGGGCCGGGTCGGTCTCCACAGCACGCGCCTCACCCCAGAGCTTGATCCGCCGCCGGTTCACATAGTCGATCAGAAAGATGAAAGCAGCCGGGTTCTCTTTCAGGTTCCCAAGCGTCACATATTGCTGATTGCCCCCGAAGTCCGCATAGCCGAGCTCGGTTTCACTCAGCACCTTCAAAAAGCCGCGCGGACCGCCACGATGCTGGAGGTAGGGCGCGCCTTTCGCAGACGCAGAGGCAAAATAGAAGTGATCGCGCTCGGCAATGAATTGAGCCAAGTCTTGCGTGAGGCGAGGGGTGCCGCGAGGTTCCATGAGTTTGATTTTCTGTTCAGTGTTTCGGGGAGGGATGGGCTTTGCGGATCAGAACGGCCACAAGATAGAGCAGCACAGCGCCGAAAACACCGGGCAGGGCGATCAAAAGCGCGGCATCTGTAAAGCCCGCCCCGGAAAACAAGAGCAGCAGGGGGTTGGCCCCTGCAGGCGGGTGCACGGTCCTGGTCGCAAGCATCAGAGCGATGGCGAGGCCCGTGCCAAGGCCAGCCGCCAGCGTGGTCGCCAGAACAATGGATGCCGGAGCAACACTACTGATAAAAAAGAGACATAAAAGTCCGATAAACATGGAAAGCGCATGGCCGCCAATCACATGACGCGGGCGGGAGAGCGGACTGTCGGCCAAGCCAAAGACCAGGACCGCCGTGGCCCCAAGCGGGGCCATTAACAGAGCACTGCCCGACAGATGCGCTGTCATGCCCAAAAGCACGACGGCCAGCGTGCCGCCAAGGCCGGCAAACATGATCTGGCGCATGTCCGGCCGGTCATAGGGGGTGCTAAAAAGAGGAAAGAGACGTTCAGCCATATCTGCCTTCTTCAAAAGAATGAGTCCGTTGCGAATTTCTGAGCATATGGAGACTCGCACTGAGCATACAAGACCATTTGGTCTCATTTAATGTTTTCGGGCTAGACTGCCTATGGCAGTTTGAGCCGTTCGCCACCAAGGAGTTCCCCCATGCCGCGTCCTTCGCGCCGCAACGACCTGATTGAGACCGCCCAGACGCTTTTTAACGCTGAAGGGTTTCATGCTGTGGGGATCGAACGGATCCTGAGCGAGGGAAACCTCGCAAAAATGACCCTCTACCGGCATTTTCCCTCGAAAAATGCGCTCATTCTGGGCGTCTTGGAGGCACGGGAAAAAGCGGTGAACGGCTGGTTCCGTGACGTGCTGGCCGATCCCAAATTAAAGGGGAAAGGGCGGCTTTTGGCGATTTTTGACGCGCTGGAGGCTTGGTTCGAGGACCGCTCCCCCTTGGGGAAGTTTTCCGGCTGTCTTTTTGTGCGGGCATCTGGCGAATTCCCTCATCCCACAGACCCGGTGCATGTGGCCGCCGCCGATGCGAAACAGGCCTTCGTTGAGATGGTGGCAGCCGCTGCAGAGCTGGAGCGCTTTAAGAAGCCGCGGCTCCTTGCTCGGCAACTGACCCTTCTCAAAGAAGGAGCGATCGCGCTCGCGCAAATTCAAGGGGCGTCAAAACCTGCGCTGGATGCGAAAAATGCGGCAGAGCGATTGCTCGCCGATTGGCCCAGAAAAAAGTAAGCGCAAGAAGTAAGAGAAAAAAAGCCGAGCAAAGTCACGAAGCACCCAACCAAAGGGACGGAGATGCTCAAGATCTATCACGTGGCCGGGACACGGTCGGTTCGACCTATCTGGCTTTGTTTTGAGCTCGACCTGGATTTTGAAATCGTGCCCATCGATTTCTCATCTGCCTATAGAGACAGTTTGGAGTGGCGCTCTATTAGCCCCGCGGGAAAAGTTCCGGCCCTCACCGATGGTGATGTCGCCATGTTTGAGTCCGGCGCCATGCTGGAGTTCATTCTGGACCGCTATGGCGAGGGCAGATTGCGTCCTGAAAAAGGGACGCCAGAGAGCGCGGAATATCTCCAATGGTCCTGGTTTGCCGAAGCCACCCTGTCACGCCCCCTCGGTTTCATGCGCACCATGAAACTGGTGAACGCTGTTATCGAAGGGGAGGAAGAGGTCGGCGCCATTGCCGCGGATGGAGAGAAGAAGGCCAAGGCGGCCCTTCAGGCAGTAGAGCAGCGACTCGCTGATCGCGAGTTTTTGGTGGGAACAGGATTCACCGCCGCCGACATCATGACCGGATATTCCCTGGATCTCATGAGCCATCTCTATCCCCTTGAAGACAAGTATCCCAAGACGGCCGCCTATTTAAGCCGCTTGAAAGCGCGCGACGCCTGCCAAAAAGCGATCGCTGCCTAATCTGCCCAGAACGTGTATGACCAAAAGATTCAATCCTTAACGCCTATATCTCAAAAAGACGGCATAAGTATATGAGTCCATAGCGAATTTTGATCTCAGCGCTGGATTCACAATTGGTTAACTATAGTGACTTGGACAACATCCCTGACATGTCACATTAACAGATGGGCAGGGTTAACGGCCTTACCGGGCTTTTGAGACGAAAACCGGTTAACGCGCGTTAAGCCCTTGTTAAGCATAGGCTTTCTACTGTTTGATCAGATGAAGTGCCAGACGCGGCTGGCAGGCACCTGCGGAACCTGTTAGAACGCCCGCGATTGCGCCGGTTCTGTCTGTTGAACTGAGCCCGCCCTACGAATTGAGGAAGACCAAATGTCTGTTGAGCCCCTGGATAGTTCGGGCCGCGTCGCCACCGTTGAGCGCAAGACCAAAGAAACAGAAGTCTTTGTCTCGCTCGATCTGGATGGCAATGGCATCTACGACATTGATACCGGCATTGGCTTTCTCGACCACATGCTGGAACAGTTGTCCCGACACTCTCTGATCGACCTAAAAGTTCGGGTCGACGGCGATCTGCATATTGATATGCACCACACCACCGAAGACAGCGGCATCGTCGTCGGTGAGGCGGTCCGCCAGGCATTGGGTGATTTCAAAGGCATCAAACGCTATTCCAACGCGCTGATCCCCATGGATGAGACGCTGACCCGCTGCGCCATCGATGTCTCCGGACGGCCCTATCTTATTTGGCGGGTGGAGCTTCCACGGCCAAAACTTGGCGAAATGGACACGGAACTCTTCAAAGAATGGTTCCAGGCCTTTGCACAGGCCGCCGGCATCACGCTCCATATGGAAAACCTCTATGGGGAGAACACCCACCATATTGTGGAGAGCTGCTTTAAGGCGCTTGCCCGGGCGCTCCGTGCGGCGGTGGAAATCGACCCGCGCACGGCTGACGTGGTGCCGTCTACCAAAGGCGTTATTGGAAGCTAGGCTTTTGGTGCGGCCAAGCTGCTGGCTTTTTTCTGGTGCTTGTCCTAAAGAACCCCACATGAAGGAAGGTTCCTGACCGGGCCGCCTTACTGTCGGCCAAACGCCAACCAACCTAGTCAACGGACGCTATCGATGCGCACCTTTACGGTTCATGCCAATGCTTCGCTCCCGCGAGCGGAGGACCATGTGCGTCTTGTAAAGGAAGGCATGGCCCGCTGGGCGATTGTGTCTCCGTTGATCTGGTTTCTCTATCACCGCATGTGGTGGGAGGGGGCCGCCTATTTTGGCCTGTCGATCCTGATCGCCCTGGCAGGCGCCGCGGTCGGCTTCCAGGAAAACGTGACCGTCCTCTTAGGTTTTGGACTGCAGCTGATCGCCGCTCTGGAGGCAAATGACCTGCGCCGTCTGGCGCTTGCCCGCAAAGGCTATCAGACGATTGCCATTACTCATGGGAGTGATGAAGAAGAAGCCGAAGCCCGCTTTTTTGCGAACTGGAGTCATGCTCTACCTCAGGGTTCTGATCATCCGGTCACCAGTGCTGTCCTGGACAGAAGTGGCTCGGATCTGGGGACTGTCGGAGCCGGGCAGGCGACGGCCTATACCAAACCAAAAGCCCCTGTCTGGCCGAAGCAGTCTGCGCAGACGGAGGAACAGCCTCAGCCGGCTGCGCCTGCGGAAGAAGTCCTTGGTCTCTTTCCGAAACCCCCATCACTCAACTAAGTCTTTGAGTTAAGAAACTAGAGTCCCACTCCATGAAGCCAACCTCATGAAAACAGTCATTATCGATTATGGCTCCGGCAACCTTCGCTCCGCTGAAAAAGCGTTTGAGCGCTCCGCCCATGAACTCGGGCTCTCTATGGAAATAGAGGTGAGCGGGGACGCCAACGTGGTTCGCGCCGCCGACCGTATTGTCTTGCCGGGCGTGGGTGCTTTTGGGGACTGCAGGCGGGGGCTTGATGCCGTGCCCGGTCTTGCCGAAGCGCTGGAAGAAGCCGTTCATAAACAAGCGCGACCGTTTCTGGGCATCTGTGTCGGCATGCAATTGATGGCGACACGCGGTCTGGAGCACGGGGAACATAAAGGTCTCAGCTGGATTGCCGGTGACGTGGTTGAAATGAAGCCCAGCGACACCAGCCTCAAAATCCCCCACATGGGCTGGAATGAGCTAGAGATCACAAAGCCGCACCCTGTGCTTGCGGACCTGCCGGTTAGCCATGCCTATTTTGTGCACTCCTATCATTTGCAGCCAGCAGATGAGGGCGATGTGATCGCGCGCACCGATTATGGTGGCCCGGTTACCGCCGCTGTTGCCCGCGATAATATGGTGGGCACCCAGTTCCACCCGGAAAAGAGCCAGGCACTGGGCCTCGCTCTCATCCGAAACTTTCTCCAATGGAAACCCTAAGCATCATGTGTTCCTCCAAGACCCCTTTGACTCTGTTTCCTGCGATCGACTTAAAAGACGGCGAATGCGTGCGTCTGGTCCGCGGGCTCATGGAAGAAGCAACCGTCTTCAATGACAATCCGGCAGCGCAGGCCCGCGCCTTTCAGGATGCAGGCTTTGACTATCTCCATCTGGTGGATTTGAACGGGGCCTTTGAGGGCAAACCGGTCAATGCCAGCGCGGTCGACGCCATCCTGAAAGAAATCACAATTCCAGCGCAGCTCGGCGGCGGCATTCGCGATCTCGCCACCATTGAGATGTGGCTCACCAAAGGGATCGCCCGCGTGATCATTGGCACCGCAGCCGTAAAGGACCCGGACCTTGTGCGCGAGGCCTGCAAACGCTTTCCCGGCCAGATTGCCGTGGGGCTGGATGCCAAGGGCGGCAAGGTGGCCGTGGAAGGCTGGGCCGAAGTCTCAGACCTCACGGTTCTAGAAATGGCCAAACAGTTTGAAGATGCAGGTGTGGCCGCCATTATCTATACCGACATTGATCGCGACGGCGTGTTGGAAGGTTTGAACTTGGACTCAACTGTCTCTCTTGCAGAGGCGATTTCAATACCGGTGATTGCAAGTGGTGGCCTGTCCACCATCGATGACATCAAGGCCTTGATCGCTGCGGATTGCGCAGGGCTTGAAGGCGCCATTTCCGGCCGCGCGCTCTACGATGGCCGTCTTGATCCAGCAGAAGCGATTGCGCTTCTCAAAGGAGCAGTCTGATGCTCAAGGCCCGAGTGATCCCCTGTCTTGATGTGAAAGATGGCCGCGTGGTGAAGGGGGTGAACTTTGTTGATCTGGTCGACGCGGGCGATCCCGTAGAGGCCGCTCGGGCCTATGATGCCGCCGGTGCCGATGAGCTCTGCTTTCTCGACATCACAGCGTCCCATGAAGATCGTTCCATCCTGTTTGATGTGGTGCGTCACACAGCTGAAGAGTGCTTCATGCCGCTCACCGTCGGTGGCGGTGTCCGCACCATTGAGGATGTTCGCCAATTGCTGCTCGCTGGCGCCGACAAGGTCTCGATCATGACAGCAGCCGTCCACAACCCGGATTTTGTGCGTGAAGCTGCTGAGAAGTTCGGGTCCCAATGCATTGTGGTGGCTGTTGACGCCAAACGGGTCTCCGAGCCTGGGCAAACACCGCGCTGGGAGGTTTTCACCCATGGCGGACGAAAAGAGACAGGCCTTGACGCGGTGGAATACGCCAAAAAAATGGTGGCCCTCGGGGCAGGGGAGATCCTGCTCACGTCCATGGACCGGGACGGCACCAAGGAAGGCTTTGATACAGAACTCACCCGCACCATTGCTGACGCTGTGAGTGTCCCCGTCATCGCAAGTGGCGGGGTTGGAACGCTCGATCACCTGGCCGAAGGCGTGACGGAGGGCCATGCCAGTGCGGTTCTGGCGGCCTCCATTTTCCATTTTGGCACCTACACCATTGGCGAAGCCAAGGCCCATATGGCTGCCAAAGAGATACCAGTTCGTCTCTAGCCATTTCTGACCTTCAACCGATGGGCTGCGGCGATTCAGCGATTTACACGGGGTCCTATCCGGTGAATACTTTTGGAGCTGAACCAAGGCGACAGAACTCCGGACAGCGCTGGACAAAACGCGGCAGGGTGCAGGCCAGTGGGCCAGGAGATAGAGCTCAAACTCACGCTGGATGAAAAGGCCCTGGCACAACTGCCGGGCTGTGAGCCCTTTGCTGATGCTGATTTTGCCTCCAAAGGCACCAAAAAGCTCAAAGCCACCTATTTCGACAGTCCCGCCAATGCGCTTCGCCAAAAAGGCGTTGTGCTTCGTTTGCGGGACGAAGACGGCCGTCTCATTCAGACCCTCAAAGGCAAAAAAGCCTTTGGTAGCCTGGCCGCAGGGCGGGCGGAATTTGAAAGCCGTATCCCAAAAACCCGCACCACCCCAGACTTCAACCGCCTGCCGCCGGATCTGAAAAAAAGCCTTCAGACACTCCTGAATGGAAACAGCGTCGAGCCGCTTTTTGTGACCGACGTGGACCGGACCATCGGCATGCTCAAAACCGATGCCGGTGATTCCATTGAGCTTGCGCTCGACCGAGGCTTCATTCGTGCAGGACGCCGCGAAACCCGGGTGAGCGAGCTCGAACTAGAACTCAAAAAGGGGGATCCCGCCTCCCTCTATCGCCTCGCGCTGCAGCTCACCGAAACGGTGCCGGTGCGAATTGGCGTGCGCACAAAAGGGGAGCGCGGTTACGCGCTGGCAAACGCTCTTGGCCCCAAATCGGTCAAAGGCGAATTTGTTCACCTTCCAAAGAAAGCGACTGTTGAGCAGGCGCTAGATCAGGTCCTGCGCCACTGTCTTGCACACATTGTGTCGAATGAACCGGCTCTGGTGGAAACCGCCGATGAGGAAGCGCTGCATCAGATGCGGGTCGGACTCCGGCGCCTGCGGGCAGCCTTGGCCGTATTTGCCCCCGTCCTCGACAAGGCCATGATGCAGGAAGTGAATGCCAAAGCACGCAGGCTCGCGGGGCTGTTGGGCGTTGCCCGAGACTATGACGTGTTTCGCGGCGAACTCGTCGCCCCACTCAAAGAAAGCGGTGAAGAGAGTATCAAAGTGCTCGACCGTGCAGCCACCCTCGAGCAGATCACCGCTTGGGACGAAGGTTTGCGCGCAGTGTCGTCCATTGAGTTCACCCGCACCTGTCTTTCTCTCGCTTTGCACATTGAAGAAAAAAGTTGGCTCAAGCGGGCTGAGCAGGACCCGTCTATGGCCATGATGCTCGCCATGCCCGCCCGAAAATTTGCGGAAAGAGCTCTGACCAAACGACTGAAAAAGGCAAAGTCATTGGGCGATCATATTGACAGCCTCAGCCTCACCGAACGCCACGAGCTTCGCAAACGCCTGAAAAGCCTAAAATATGCGGTTGGATTTTTCGCGTCCCTCTATCCAAAGAAACCTGTTTCCAAACAGATCAAAAGGTTGAGCGCCCTCCAGGATGTTTTCGGCAGCCTCAACGACCTGGCGGTTGCAGAAGAAATCGTTCGTAGCCTGATTGATAAATCGGCTGACACGCCCAATCAGCTCGCCATCGCGACGGGTGGGGGGCGTGTCCTGGGTTGGCATGGCGCACAGGCTGAAACGCATTGGCAAGATGCGGCGGATGCCTGGGGCGCGTTCCGCGCCGCAGCGCCATTCTGGCGCACGTAATCGATAAAACTTTATCGACCTTTGATTTGAATAGAACTCAAAACGCACCCTTTTCCTTTGCGTGGCTTGAAGACATTTAGTCTTAAAGTCAGCGATCAATGACGACACCGTTCGACCGTAAGGGAATGACATGTCTGCTGTGAAAACCGTGCCTGCGCGGCGCACGTTGGGAACAGGTACGCAAGCTGCGGAAATTTCTGGACGCCGCCTAAGCGCGGCAGCCGTAGCCCGCCTTGCTCAATATCACGAACGCTACCTGCGGGGTATGAAGGGCGGCAGGCGTATCGTTTTGAAGGCATGCGATCTGGGCGGACTTGATCTCGCCGGCATCAACCTGTCAGACGCTGACCTCCCGGCGTGCGACTTCACCGATACCATTCTCAGAGACGCCAACCTCGCGCGCGCCAACCTGTTTGGCGCGTTGCTTAATCGAACGGACCTGACCAACGCAAACCTGGCACGGGCAGACCTGAGGGGGGCGAAGTTCGAAGCTGCAATTCTGACAAACACAAATTTAAAAGGCGCGGACATGCGTCGGGGCGAAGTGCAGGGAGAGGAAGGCCGCATTCTGTTCGACCCCTCTTGTTCCTTCAAAGACGCCGCTTTGCTGAAAGCGGATATGGACACCTGCAAGCTCACCGGCGCTGACTTTCAGGGGGCTCGCCTCGATCGAGTCAATCTAACGGGAGCCGATCTACGGGACAGTTCCTTCGACGGCGCAAACCTATCCTCAGTAGAGATGCAGGGCGCCAACCTGCTGGATGCCAACCTGACCAGAACGGCCATTGATGAGGCAACGGAAGGCTCAGCGAACCTTATGCGGTCGCGCCGCGCAGGACGGCCACCCCAAGGCGACATACTCGCTGAGATTCTTGTCCAACATAAACTCTGGATTGAGAGCGACAAGCTGCAAGGCAAGCGTGCAGACTTCTCTGAAACTGATCTCACGCGTTTCAACCTCGCCGGTCATTTTCTTCCGGGTGCAGACTTTACGCGTGCCGTCATGGTCGAGACAGACCTACGGGAAACCTTCCTGGTCGGCGCAGACATGAAAGAAGCCATTCTCGTCGATGCAATGCTCGAAGGAGCAGATTTGCGGGGCACCGATCTGCGAGGCGCCATTACCTCTGGTACCCTTTTGCAAGGAACAAAGCAGGGTGCGCTGGATGATGAGCGAATTGTCACCCGCCTCTAGCCAACGCCGCCGTTAACCTTCAAAAAACGTTGCTTTTCTGCGCCTGTCTGAGTGCTGGCGTCTTGTACACAAATCTGATACGAAAGCGCGCCCCCGGAGCCAGGAATGCGACCGGTGGCTCGTCTGTATGCAATATTCGCTCAGTGCCGTGCATACGCCCATCGTAGTCAGGGAGGCCACAACATGGCCACCGATATACACCAGCTCGAGGCCCTCTTTTCGGTCATCTCCGATCGCAAGGGAGATGATCCGCAAAAGTCCTATACTGCGTCTCTTTTTTCAAAAGGCGTGAGCAAATGCGCCCAAAAATTAGGCGAAGAAGCGGTCGAGACCGTCATTGCTGCGATGGAAAGCAGCACTTCCGACAAAAAATCAGTCGTAAGTGAATCTGCAGATCTGATTTACCATTGGCTCGTCCTGATGGCAGCCCTCGACATTGACCCTGCTGAGGTTTATGCAGAGCTCGCGCGCCGCGAGGGAACCTCTGGTCACGCAGAAAAAGCCAGTCGAAAAGAACAGTAAGAAGAAGAACCAAAAAGCGGCCAGGGCCCGGTTAGCAAACCGTCAGGGAAAAGTTCTATGTCGACAGTGAAGTCGGAAAAAAATGTGAGCATGCGTGAGACCAGGAAGTCGGCTTCGCCGACGGCTAGGTCAATTTCTCCTTTTCGTCACTTCACATCTGCTGAATGGGGCAAGCTTCGCGCCGACACACCTCTGACCTTGTCAGAAGACGAACTGCAGACACTGCGTGGATGGGGGGAGAATGTCTCCCTGGAAGAAGTTCGCGAAATCTACCTGCCACTGTCACGCTTGTTGAACCTCTATGTTGGGGCAACACAGGAACTCCACGGCGCCACGTCAGAATTTTTGGGCACCAAACAGGCCAAGACACCCTTCATCATTGGTGTGGCGGGCTCGGTTGCTGTTGGTAAGAGCACCACCGCGCGTATCCTGCATGAGCTTCTGCAGCGCTGGCCAAACCATCCAAAGGTCGATCTCATCACCACGGATGGATTTCTCTATCCGAACGCGGAACTTGAAGAACGCGATCTGATGCAGCGCAAGGGCTTTCCCGAAAGCTTTGACGTGAAGCGCCTGATCTCCTTCCTGTCCGACATTAAGGCGGGCGAGCGCCAGGTTGTGGCGCCGGTCTATTCTCACTTCCACTATGACATTGTGGGCGAGACCATCACCGTCGACCAGCCAGATGTTCTGATCGTTGAAGGGCTGAACGTGTTGCAGAGCTGGAAGCCTGCAGAAGGGGAAGACCCGCAGCCTTTCGTCTCAGACTTTTTCGACTTCTCGATTTATCTTGATGCGGACGAACACATCGTCCGTGACTGGTATGTCGATCGCTTCTTGGGTCTGCGCGCAACATCCTTTCAAGACCCGGATGCCTATTTCCACCGGTTCTCAAACCTGTCGGATGAGGAAGCGGTCGAGGTTGCGACCTCCATCTGGACGTCAATCAATCTGGCAAACCTACACAAGAATATATTGCCGACGCGCGAACGCGCCGACCTGGTTCTGCGCAAGGGAACCGATCACGCAATCAGAGACGTCTATCTCCGCAAGCTTTAGACGTTCGCGCCGAGTAGTGTGTACCGGCCCAGTTTTTCCATATGCGTCACCCCGGGGCTTGAACCGGGGTATATATAGAGATTGCGTGGCGCGGAAACGCTCAATGGATCCCGGCTCGCCAACAAGTTGGCGTCCGGGATGACAGCTGAAAAAGAGACGCTAGCCCTTAAACCGCGAGGCCCTTGTCTTTGACGAGGGCTTTGAGATCTGCCTGTGGCCGCGCGCCATAATGGCTGATGGCTTCTGCCGCAGCGATGGAGCCGAGACGCCCACAGGTCACAGGGTCGGCGCCTTTTGACAGACCAAAGAGGAAGCCCGCCGCATAAAGGTCGCCTGCACCGGTTGTGTCGAGCACCTGGGACACAGGCTCAGCATCCACCACGTGCACCTCACCATCGGCGACAATGACGGAACCTGCTTCAGAGCGGGTAAGGGCGGCAAATTTGCAGTCTTTGCGAACAGACTGAAGTGCCGCATCAAACGTGTCGACTTCATAGAGCGACATGATTTCATCTTCATTGGCGAAGAGAATATCCACTTCGTCTTTGGCAAGCTCCCGGAACTCTGTGCGGAACCGGTCAACGCAAAAACTGTCTGACAGGGTGAGAGACACAAGACGCCCCGCGCTGTGCGCAATGCCAGCAGCTTTGAGGAAGGCTTCCTTTGCGCCTGGCGGATCCCAGAGATAGCCCTCCATATACGTGATCGCAGAGGCCTTGATCAGGTCTTCTGGTACATCGTCTGGTGTCAGACCACCGGCGGCGCCGAGATAGGTACTCATGCTGCGCTGTGCGTCCGGCGTTACCACGATGAGACAGCGGGCTGTTGCCGGCCCGTCAGTAGCGGGCGCGGTGGTAAAATCGACACCGAGCGCCCGGATGTCATGGGTGAAAACCTGACCCAGCTGATCATCGCGCACCTTCCCGATATAGGCAGCGGTGCCGCCAAGCGCTGCGAGGCCTGCAATCGTATTGCCGCACGAACCGCCGGAGACTTCGATAGCAGAACCCATGACACCATAGAGTTCCGTTGCGCGGTCCTCGTCGATCAAGGTCATCGCGCCTTTTTCGACCTTATTGGCAGTAAGAAATTCGTCAGTCCCTTCAGAAATGACATCAACAATTGCATTGCCAATACCGGCAACATCAAACTTAGGTTCTGACATGAAAGCTCGCTTCGCTCAGGATGGAAAGTCGAGCGGAGTATAAGGGGTGCAGCACGCTGGACAAAGCCCAGATGGCCGCTAATCTGCCATTGATTTTACCGTCGCCCACACCGGGCGCTTGGCCTGCAACCGGGATGTCCTATGTTCTCTGCTCTTTCCACGGCACTCAGCGATACATTCTCCAAACCGTTGCGGGCAGTCATGATGCGCGCCTTGGGTCTGGCACTTGTTCTGCTCGTCCTGGCAGGCTTTGGTGCTTTCTATGGGCTGGAGGCCATTCCAGAGTTTGGCGCCGATTGGGGCTGGCCCATCATTGACGAAGTCGTTGATTGGCTGTCGGGCGCTTTTGTCATTGTCGCCCTGGTGCTTCTGTTGATGCCGGTCTCGGCGCTCTTTGCGGGCATTTTTCTCGAAGAGGTCGCAGCCGCTGTTGAAGACAAACATTATCCAAGCGATGCGGCCGGACGCGATCAACCGTTTGTGCAGGGTCTCTGGATCGCCCTGAAATTTACGGCCTTGCTGATTGTCCTCAATCTGATCGCCCTGCCGCTCTACTTCATTCCGATAGTGAACGTGATCGCCTATTGGGGACTGAATGGTTATCTGCTGGGTCGGGAATATTTTGAGCTGGTCGCACTCCGCCATCATACGCCTGAAGAGGCCCGGTCCCTGAGACGATCTAAAAGCATTCGGGTCTTTTCAGGGGGTGTCGCCGCCGCGGCTCTCGCGTCGATCCCGGTCATCAACCTGTTAACCCCTTTTTTCGCGACAGCCCTTATGGTGCATCTGCATAAGAAGCTGACAGCTTAAGTCGGGAGAAGTGTGGTGCGAGTTTTAGCAATACTGGCAATGGGAGCAGCGCTCGCTGCCTGTGCGGGCGGTGGGAGCAATTTTGGATCAAACCTGTCGCCCCAGACCGTTTCAGCGCCAGGACGCACACCCCCGACATTGGCGCCAGCCCCTCGTGTCGACAGCCTGATCGGACTGGACACCTATGGATTGCGCGAGGCATTCGGCTCACCGGAATTTCAGCGCAACGAAGCCCATGCAGAAATCTGGCGTTATGCCGGAGATGGTTGCACGCTCTTTGTCTATCTCTATGAGGACGAGAGCGACACGCTGCGCACTTCATTTATTGAGGCGCGGGCGGAAGCAGGGGGAGAGCTCCCCGTTGACCCATGCATTGCAGGGGTGAACCGGGCCCATCAATTGAGCTCTTACCGGTATTGACCCAAGGTTTCTGAGAATTAGGCCGCTATCGTCTTGCCTTTGAAGGCGCAATAGGCGGCAACCTTGCAGGACGGACAGTCGGGCTTCCGCGCTTTGCAGATATAGCGGCCATGCAGCAGGATCCAGTGGTGCGCATGCTGCAGATAGTCTTTGGGCACGCGCTTTAGAAGTTCATGTTCGACCTCAAGCACATTTTTCCCTGGCGCGAGCCCTGTGCGATTGGAAACGCGGAAGATGTGTGTGTCGACGGCAATGGTCGCCTCGCCAAAGGCTTCATTCATGACCACATTGGCAGTCTTGCGCCCAACGCCCGGTAAGCGTTCCAGCTCTTCACGGGTCTGTGGAACCTCGCTGTTAAATTCATTGATCAGCATCTTGGACATCGCAATGACGTTCTTGGCTTTGTTCCGATAGAGCCCAATGGTCTTGATCTGATCGCGCAGTTTGGCTTCGCCGAGCTTCACCATCTTCTCCGGCGTATCGACTTTTTTGAAAAGCTCTTTGGTGGCCTTGTTCACGCCGACATCCGTGGCTTGCGCTGACAGGGCGACGGCAACAACAAGCGTGTAGGGGTTCTTATAGTCGAGCTCGGTTTTCGGTTCCGGCAAGTCCGCAGACAGGATCTCAAAAAACGGCTCAATGTCTTTTTTCTTCATTTTCATGGGGCCAACATACGCATTTGACGCGGGGCGATCCATTGCGGAAAAGACATCAACAGCCTAATTTGGCCACCATGGAACGTGTGGAAGACACAAGCCCTCTGACGGCCCCACCCGGTGGATCGTTGCATTTTGATGCGCGGCTCACACCTCACCGCTCGCTTGGCAGCAGGGGCTTTCTGATCGTCATGATCTTCATCGGTGTTGTCAGTTTTGTTGCCGGCATCGTGTTCACGGCGATGGGAGCCTGGCCCGTCTTCGGATTTTTCGGATTGGACGTGGCGGCCATCTATCTGGCCTTCCGCTGGAACTACCGCGCCGCCCGGGCCTATGAAACGGTCCAGCTGTCCGACACCGCGCTCAAAATCCGAAAAGTGGATGCCAAGGGAAATGAGACAGCCTATGTCTCCCAACCCTATTGGGCGCGGGTGCAGTATGACAAAGAGGCCGAAGAGGATGTCGCCATCGACATCACCTCACACGGGCGGCGTCTGACAGTCGGCGCATTTCTGTCACCAGAAGAGCGCCTGCAATTTGGTGAGGCTTTGCGGTTTGAGCTGGAGCGTCTCCGCCGGCAGGGCTTCGCCCCAGCAGCGACCAATTAGAGTCTCGCTCCAAGGCACCTTGGAACGCTTAATGCGTCAGCGACCTCAATTGACAAGAAGCTGAAGTCGGTAGCACTAGAGTCGCACTCCACTCAGTGAGCTTCGCGCTCAATCAAGAGCTTCTTCGACAGCACTTTGCCTTCATCATCAAGCTCATAGGCAATGGGGGCGCCGGTGGCGATGTTGAGCTGCAGCACTTCGTCGCGGCTGAGACCTTCCAGGTCCATAACGAGTGCGCGAAGGGAGTTCCCGTGAGCGGCAATCAGCACCCGCTCTCCGCCCAGAACCCGTGGCTTGATGGTCGCGTGATAATAGGGAAGGACCCGGTCGGCAGTGTCTTTCAGGCTTTCGCCACCCGGAGGCGGCGTGTCATAGGACCGACGCCAGATATGTACTTGCTCTTCGCCCCACTTCTCGCGGGCGTCATCCTTGTTGAGCCCTGCCAGGTCCCCATAGTCGCGCTCATTGAGTGCTTGATCGCAGACGATCTCGAGATCGGTCTGACCCAGCTCCTTCAGGATCGCATCATTGGTTTTCTGCGCGCGGCTCAGAACGGAGGTGAAGGAGACATCGAACTCATAGCCGCCTTCTTTCAGGGCCTGACCCGCTTCAACAGCTTCTGCGCGCCCCTGGTCTGTGAGATCAGGATCCTTCCAGCCGGTGAAGAGGTTCTTTTTGTTCCACTCACTTTGTCCATGACGAACAAGCACAAGAAGATTGGCCACGTTGTTTTTCCTATTGTCTAAAAGTCTGAGAGCCCGAGAACGTCGAGCATTGAAAAGAGACCGGGGCCTTTGCCTTGTCCCCAGCGCGCCGCTGCCAAAGCACCGCGAGCAAACAAACCCCGGTCCTCGGCAATATGCGAAAGAACGATACGCTCGTTCTCCGCCGCAAAAATGGTGGAATGTTCACCGACGACAGAGCCGCCACGCAACACCGCATAGCCAATATCGCCTGGCGTGCGCTCGCCGGTAATGCCATCACGACCGCGATCCGCCACAACATCATGATTGATGCCCCGGCCATCGGCCGCCGCCTGTCCGAGCATAAGCGCTGTCCCGGACGGTGCATCGACTTTGTGCCGATGGTGCATCTCTAGGATCTCTATGTCCCAATCAGCATCAAGCGTTGCAGCAACCTTGCGCGTGAGCGCCGTCAGCAGATTGACCCCAAGGCTCATGTTGCCGGCCTTGATGATGGTTGCATGGCGCGCGGCTGCCTCAATCTGCGCTTCCTGTTCAGCGTCAAAGCCGGTGGTCGCAATCACATGGACAATCCGCGCCTGGGCCGCAAGCGCCGCATATTCAACTGTCGCGGCGGGCACAGTGAAATCGATTATTGCATCTGCGTCAGCAACAAGAGGTAAGGGGTCTTCCGTAATTGCGACACCCAGTGGTTCGGGAAGACCCGCCAAAGTTCCGGCATCCGTGCCTAGTAAAGAGGAGCCCGCGGGCTCTATCGCCCCGGCCAGTTTGAGATCGGGTTTCTGAGCAATCTCGGCGATCAAAGTGCGGCCCATACGCCCGGCAGCGCCAGGAAGGACGATATTAATCTCGCTGTCGCTCATCTGTTTTCTCCGCAAAGCAGGTCAGTCGGAACCGCCCAGACCGCTTATTCTCTGCGGGATATAGAGCATTTCCAGCGGAAGTTGAAGCATTTCAGCAACGAAACCCTTGACGAATGCTGCCGCACTCACTACCTACCTTTAGTAAGTTACTAAACGTAGGTTGAAATGAGACAGTCAGAATCAGCATCGCGAACCCGCCTCAGTCGTGCCGATCGCCGGGCGCAGATGCTGGAGGTCGCCAGAACCCTCATAGAGGAAGAAGGGGCGGATGCCGTGACCCTTGCATTGGTCGCAGACAAGGCCGGCGTGTCAAAGCCCATGGCATATGACCATTTCGAGACCCGGACAGGGCTCCTGTTGGCGCTGCTGGAAGACGCCGACCGCCACTATGAAGGCGTTGCCCGCGCACGCATTGCGGCAGCACCGGAAACTGTCGACGCCATCGCGGAAATCATCTCTGAGGCTTACATCTCTTGCGCACTGGAAGCAGGGCCTGCCGCCGCTGCGCTCACCGCCGCCATCGAAGCGAACGGAGACGCGCGTGACGTGGGCCGCGCTTCAAGAGATCTGCACGCCAAACAATTTGCCGAAGCCTTCGCGCCGGTCCTGCCACTACCGGATACCCGATCACACCTCATCTTTATCGGTCTTGTGGCAGCTGCAAACACGCTCTGTGCCGAGCTCACCGCGGGGCGTATCTCTGAGCAGGCGGCCACTGAAACGCTGACCCACCTTCTGAAAACAAGCGTGACGCCACTTGCGTCTTAAAGCGCCATCGCCACATCCCCTCGAAAGGAAACGCCATGATCCTCGTCACCGGAGCCACCGGCAATGTTGGTAGCGAGATTGCTCGCCAGTTGATTGCCCAGAAAACACCCTTCCGCATCTATGTGCGCGATGCAGCCAAAGCGGCGGAGATGATCGGACCTGATGGATATGAAGTTGCGTTGGGCGACTTTGATGATGCTGAGGCGTTCGACAAGGCCCTTGTTGGCATCGAGGCGGTCTATATGGTCACCAATCAGAGCGACGCCTTCAAAACAGCGCTTACCCGCATGACTGACCAGCTGAAAGAGGCAGGCGTGAAACGCCTGGTTATGCTCTCTGCTGAATGCGACCCAGACAGTGCGGTGTTCTTTGTGCGCCGAACGGGTGAGCTTGAGGAGATTGTCAAAGGGGCTGACCTGCCCTGGACCTTCCTGCGCCCGGATTGGTTCATGCAAAACTTTGCAGGATTTGTCGCCATGGGCATGGTCGCCTTTCCGGCTGGGCCCGGCAAGACGAGCTTTGTGGATGTGCGCGACGTGGCTGAAATTGCGATCAAGGCACTCACGGAAGACGGGCATGCGCATCGTGTCTATCGCCTGACGGGCCCCGACCCCATGACATTTGAAGGCGCAGCGAACCGCATCAGTTCGGCCCTCGGCCGTGACGTGCCCTTTGTCGGGATCACACCGGAGGACCTTCGCAATGCGCTCATCGAACAGGGTGCTGAAACCTGGTACGCAGACATGAACGCGGAAATGACATTTGCGGTTCGCGAAGGTTTCACCTTCAACCCGTCAAACGATATTGAGTTTCTCTTGGGCCGCAAGCCGCGCTCCATTGAGACATATGTCGCCGACCATGCCGATCAGATGGGGGCCGCGTGAAAGCGCTCACCTTCGACATTCCTGAGGGAAAGGCGGAGCCGCACCTCAAGATTGTCGACGCGCCTGTTCCCACACCGGGTAAGGCGGAGGTGCTGGTCCGCATCACCCATGTTGCCCTGAGCCATATAGACTATGAAAATCAGCGTGGCTGGAACAATAAGGCCCTCCGCAAGAACCTGAAAAAATCCCCCGTGGTCTCCGGGATTGAAATGGCGGGCATCGTTGAAAGCAACGGAACGAAGTTCAAGAAGGGCGATCCTGTTTTTGGATATACCAACATCTTCAAAGGGCCCTGGTTTCACGCGGAATATGTTGCCCTGGCTGAAACCAATCTCGCTTCAATCCCCCACGGTGTTTCGGCTGAGGGCGCGACCGCGATCATTGGTGGTGCTTTAACCGCGATCACCGCGTTGGAGAAAATAGCTGGAACCCAAAATGGTGACGACGTTCTGATCACCGGTGCGACCGGTTCCGTCGGCATCACAGCGCTCCACCTGGCACTGCATCTGGGTGCGGAAGTCACGGCGGTATGTCATTCCTCGCAAGTCGAGTTTGCAAGATCTCAGGGCGCGAGAGAGGTGATGGCATATGACCTGGATGAGCCCCTTCCGAAGGGAACGACATATAACACTGTGTTTGACACTGCTCCCTCACTAGGTTTTCTCCACGCCAAACCATTTCTAAAACGCCGCGGTACCTATGTGACAACCATGCCGCACCTTGATGTTCCAGGCGCCATTGCATCCATGTTTTCATTCCGCAAATGGGGCTTCCTCTTAGAGTCCAATACAGACGAAAAGAGACTGGGGCGCTTGTCGACTCTCATGGCAGAGGGAGTGTTTGCGCCGGCTGTCGATAGCACCTACGCTTTCGCCGATGCAGCACAGGCATTCGAGCGCCAGCGGGGGCGTGGTCGACGCGGCAAGATAATCCTGAGGATGGAGCACACATAAAAAAGCGGTCCGGACCCCTGATCAGGGAGTGCCGGACCGATTGACTGAATGCGAGGAACACCCAGCAAAAAAGCGATCTCGAGGCACGTGACCGCGCCTCGAGGTCAGTACTAGAAATCAAGCTGCAGACGTGTTGCGACAAAGTCGACTTCCGTGTCAGCTGTACCCGCTGCGGCCGTGAAGTCATACTCGGCATTGCCATAGTTCAGCATCGCGCGCACATAGGGGTTGAAGTAGTAATTCACACCCAATGTAAGCGCTGTCGTTTCAGAAGCAGCGGTTCCAAAACCAGCATCTTCCATGTCGATCATTTCATAGCGGGCCGCGACCTCGATGGCACCATCGCCTTTCACACGACCAAAGACACCCTTGTCCGTGTTGTACGGGCGACTCTCACCTGTGATGAAGTAGCTTGCCATAGCGTACCAACCGCTGAAGTCGACATCGGCGGCACCTGTACCATTGCCTTCAAGTGTTGATGTGTAATATTCGCCTTGCGCACTGAACGGGCCAAAAACCACAGCGGCTTCTGCGCCAACAGTCATCTGGCCTTCTGCGACCGTTACGCCTGTATCAACATAGCGGGTTCCGTTGTGGAAGTTGCGCAGGCGGATACGTGGCCCGGAATTGTCGTCAAACGTACGATAAGTCCCGGACACGCCCAGGTGCACTGTCTGTCGGGCCTCTACGATCGGTGCGTAAGTGCCCCGTGCCGTAAATGCCAGGTCAGTTGTGGTTGTGTCACTGCCATTGTCGATGCCGTTGGTGAAGATACCGCCACGCAGGGTGAAGTTTTCACCACTGGCGCCAAGGCTCGCGCCCAGCTGACGCCCGGCTGCGAACGTGTCGCTCACCATCGCACGTTCCATGAACGTGATGTATTTCGAAGAGGTCTGCTGTTCCAGGCCTTGCGGTTCTTTATGGTTCCCGAAAATCGCCTTCAGACCGGCTACCTTCGTGCTGATATAGGCATCCTTGATTGCGACGCCATTGCTCGCAAAATCAATCTGCAACTTATATTTCCAATCACCTGCGACTTTACCCGCTGCAAAGAAACGGGCACGGCGAATTTCAGCACCACCACCACTTGTGTCAGCGGCGCCAGTGCGGCTTGCCTCGGCAAGGAAAGCATCCAACATCAACCGACCACCAAAACGGATGGACCAATTGCCATCACGGCTGGTGATTTGAAGCTTGCGGCTATCGAAACTCGGGAGATTGGCCAGGCTCGTTGAGGCGGCTTCAAGTTCTGCAAGCTTGCCGTCACGCTCCTGCACTTGTGCTTTAAGCTCGCGCAGTTCGTGTTCAAGCGCGTCAATGCGCGAGTTGACGTCATATCCAGCAAGCGCACTCCCCGCAGTGCCAGCGCTCAGCGCCGCCGCCAACAGGAGATTGGTTCCACAACGCTTGAGCGTTTTTCCGGACCAGTTTTTTTGGTCGCATTTGGTCGAAGTCATAGTGCCCCTCAATAGTCTAAGCCCCTAGCCAGACCGGCTGTCTGGCTCAAAACGGACCTAGAACCTAAGAGGTAAAAATTGAAAAAAGGATAAAGTCACCTTAAGAGCAGTCTTTCGGTATGGACTGGTCTCGTTCAAAACCATCTTCATTTCGCCAACATACAGAGTGATCACGGTGAAGGCATGAAACCGTTCCGCCAACCGATTGGCGCTCTAAGCCACATCGAAGGGCTGTGTCGTCCGCACTCACAGTTGGATTTAGAGGAATCTTAAGAGCTCGCTGATATCCCAAACCCACCCCTGGGGTGGTTCCCTGTTGGGTGTGTGAGTTAGCCAATACGCTGGGTGAGAGCGATGAATAGAATAAACGCGGGTGGTGTTGTCGACAAAGTGACGGCAATGTTGGGGTTCCTTAATTCTCTGAAGATTTCCGTCCGGATCGGGATTCTTGCCGCTATGGGTGTGGTGAGCGTCGTGATCCTCGGGACGACCTATCTTGTCGGGGACATTAGAACGTCGGCAGCATCTGCGGCCAAGATCGAGAATTCTGAACTCGCTCAGCTGGCCATGTCGGTTGAAATTGGGGCGCTTCAAATGCGCCGCAACGAGAAAGACTTTCTTCTTCGTAGCGACATGAAATATGTCGAACGCTATGAAGAAGCAGCCCTGAATGTTTTGGATGCGCTCGATGAAATGAAGCGCTCTCCAGCAGCCGGGGACGTTCAGACTGAGATTGAAACCATAGAACAGGGCATCACATCGCATATCGGTCAATTCCGATCAGTCGTGAGCCTCTCCCAGCAACTGGGTCTTGATGAAAACCAGGGCCTGCAGGGTAGATTACGGGCTGCAGTTCAAGCAGTTGAGGCGAAACTCCAGGAAGCCGACCTCAATGTTCTGACCATCAAAATGCTGATGATGCGCCGCCATGAGAAAGATTTCATGCTGCGTGGTGCTGAGAAATATATCGGCCGAATTGACGCCCGCCGCGCTGAATTTGATGAGGTTTTGGCAAACCTGGAGCAAGCACAACTTGCCGTTGTTCAAGCTGCAGAAGCGCCTGTTGCGATAGAGGCTCCCGCGATTGTGGAAGCACCTCTCTCCGCTGCCACAGAGGTTCCGGTGGAGGCTGCAGAGGGTGCAGAACCAGAAGGCGCAGCCAATGTCGCGCAGCTTCCACAGGCGGTTGCTGCACCTGTCCCTGTTGTCGTCGCGGCCCCTCTTGTGTCAAAGCTACCTGACGGGTTTAGCCGTGAGATTTCAAGCCTGATGGATAGCTATCAGGCGGGGATTCGACGCTATGCAGATACGTCCTTGAGCCGGGATGCTGAGATCAAGAAACTGAGCAGCATTTTCGCTGACATGGTGCCAGCTTTCGAGCGCACCCTGGGCGTTGCGGGCATCGGTCTGGATGAAGCAGAGCAGGCATTGATTGCGTCCAAATCATTGACCGGAACGGTCTTCCTGACGGTGGGCCTCCTGGTTTTGGCCGTCGTTACGCTCTTTGGCTTCGCAGTTGGCCGCAGTATCACGGACTCGCTGCAGCGGATCACATCGTCAATGTCGACCCTCGCTGAGGGTAACACCGATCTTGATGTGCCCTATCTCGACGACAGCCATGAAATTGGCGAGATGGCGCACGCGGTGGAAGTCTTCCGTGGAAACGCCATTGAACGCCAAAAGCTTGAAGCGGAGCAGGCCGAGCATCAGGCTGAACGCGAAAAACGCACACGGAATATGGAAGAGGTGATCTCTTCCTTCGATTCCAAAGTGTCAACGCTTCTGAATTCGGTATCAGCGGCATCGACAGAATTGAACGAAACCGCTGGATCGATGACGCGCACAGCGGAGCGCACAAGCTCTGGTGCAAGTGCGGCGGCGGTTGCAGCAGACTCGGCATCACAAAATGTTCAAACGGTCGCCTCGGCTGCGGAAGAGTTGCATAGTGCGATTGCTGAGATTGGCCGCCAGGTCACACAGTCCTCAGATCTCACCCGTCGCACAACCGATGAAGCTGAAAAAACCAGCGCCACCATGAACCAGCTCACTGACGCGGCGAACAAGATTGGCACTGTGGTGAGCCTTATTCAGGATATTGCAGAGCAAACAAATCTCCTCGCGCTTAATGCAACAATTGAAGCGGCGCGTGCCGGTGATGCGGGCAAAGGGTTTGCTGTCGTTGCCGGTGAAGTAAAGTCGCTCGCCAATCAAACGGCCAAAGCGACCGAGGAGATCAGTCAGCAAATCTCGACCATGCAGTCCTCCACGGAGGATGCGGTTTCTGCAATTGAAACCGTCAACAACATGATCTCGCAGATGTCGGAAATCTCCACAGCAATTTCGAGTGCTGTAGAAGAACAGGGGGCTGCCACACAGGAAATTGCAGGCAGTGTTCAGGAGGCGGCCAAGGGAACCTCTGAAGTCACATCCAACATTTCTGAAGTAGACGCGGTCACAGGTGAGAACATGGCCACCGCCAAACAGGTGACTGGTTTTGCGTCTGATCTTGCGACCCAATCTGATGGGTTGAAGAAAGAGATCGAAACCTTCCTCGGGTCTGTCAAAGCAGCCTGATGCTTTGGGTTGCGACCTGTTTGGTGTGCGATCAGAGTCCAAAAGAAAACGGCCCGGCCTACATTCGGGGGAGACCGGACCGTAGAGCTGACCGCGAGGAACAGCATCAGAGTTAAAGTAGCCAAGGTGCCACAAAGCACCTTGGCTTTCTCATGTCTTAGAAGTCGAGCTGCAGACGTGTACCAATAAAGTCGGTTTCAACATCATTCGCACCAGACGCCGCCGTGAAGTCATACTCGGCTGTGCCATAGTTCAGCATCGCGCGGACATACGGGTTGAAGTAATAGTTCACACCGAGCGTCAGAGCTGTGGTTTCAGAAGCGTCCGTGCCGAAGCCCGTGTCTTCCATGTCCACCATTTCGTAACGTGCGGCGACCTCAATCGCCCCTTCAGACTTTACGCGGCCGAACTCGCCCTTGTCGGCTTTGTAAGCACGGCTTTCACCGGTGATGAAGTAGCTGGCCATAACATACCAACCGTCATAGTCGATATCTGCAGAGCCTGCCCCATTTCCTTCTAGCGTTGAGGTGTAATACTCACCCTGTGCGCTGAAAGGACCGAACACTGCAGCAGCCTCCGCACCGAAAGTCATCTGACCTTCAGACGGGATGCCACCAGCTGCGGTGCTGACGAAGCGTGTCCCATTGTGGAAGTTGCGAAGACGGATCCGAGGACCGGTATTGTCGTCAAAACCACGGTAGGACGCTGAAGCACCAAGGTGGACAACTTCAGTTTTCTCAGCGATCGGTGCGAAGGTGACGCGACCTGTTGCTGACCAATCCGTTGTTGCCGCGTCAGAGCCATTATCAATGCCGTTGGTGTAGAAACCAGCGCGAACGCTGTAATTGTCGCCACCTGTAGCAACGCTTACGCCCAGATTACGACCTGGAGCGAATGCTTCGTTGACCATTGAGCGTTCCATGAACGTAATGTACTTGGAAGAGGTCAACTCCTCGAGGCCCTGCGGTTCTTTGTCATTACCAAAGGTCGTTGTGAGGCCAGCAATTTTTGTGCTGATCGTCGCAGTCTTAATGGAAACGGCGTTGCTGGCGAAGTCCACCTGCAGCTTATATTTCCAATCACCCATGACTTTACCAGAAGCAAAGAAGCGCGCACGGCGGATTTCAGCTCCAGCACCGCTTGTGTCGGTGCCACCGGCAATGTCGCTCTCAGCGATAAACGCATCAAGCATCAAACGGCCCCCAAAGCGGATCGACCATTGTCCATCGCGGCTGGAAATCTGCAGCTTGCGACCATCGAATTTTGGCAGGTCGGCAAGACCTTCTGAAGCTGCTTCGAGCTCGGCAAGTTTGCTGTCACGCATCTGCATCTGAGCTTTGAGCTCACGCAGTTCGTTTTCTAGGGAGTCGATCCGCGAATTGACATCATAACCCGCGAAGGCTGTCCCTGTTAGGCTGAGGGAAAGTGCTGCCGCAGCGACACTGCCCACCAGTGCTTGTTTCATCATTTGGTATCTCCTCGTAGACACGGGTTTGGCCCCGGTTGAGGAGACGAATAGGCGGCCCACATGACTGGTCCGCTACATTTGTGTGACAGAGAAATGACAGCGCCCCACTGTTGCCCAATAGGCACAAGAATGAGGCACTAATCCAAAGGGTGTGGTCCCTTAAGTCTGATTGAAAACCGGTTTGCGTTTTTCCAGGAACGCCATAATGCCTTCCTGTGCGTCCGGCGTCCCGGAGGTGAGATGCACCGCAGCGCGTTCATCCGCCAGAGATTCTTCAAGTGTCTTTGTTGGCATGCTCATCAGGGCATCAAGCATGGTCTTTACCGCGAGCCGTGGTTGGGCGGCGAGTTCTTCTGCCAGTGCAATCGCACGGTCTTTCAGCTCAGCCAGAGGCCACACCTCATTTGCAAGGCCGATCCGAAAGGCTTCCGGTCCTGAAATCTTCTTGCCGCGGAGGATCATGTCAATCGCGTGGGTGCGTCCCACGACGCGGGGAAGCCGAGCACTCCCACCCCAGGCCGGAACGGCACCCAGGTCCATCTCCGGCAGACCGATCTGGCAGCCTTCTTCCGCCGCCAGACGAAAATGGCATCCCAGGGGAAGCTCCAAACCGCCGCCCAGGCAATTGCCAAAGAAGGTCGCCACCCAAGGCTTGCCCATATTTTCGATCGCTGAAATGACGTTCCAGCGCTGATCAAAGAAGGCGTCCTGTCCGCCTTTGGCCTCAACCCCAGCTCCGAGTTCCTTCAGGTTCATGCCGACGGAAAAATTTTTGTCCCCCGCGCCTGTGAGGACCACTGCGCGGATGCTGTCATCCTGGGCAATGTCTGCGACCAGCGTTTCCAGCTCATCCATGAAAGCGATAGACATGCGGTTCCACGGCGCATCATTGATCGTGATGATCACCACGGCACCGTGGGTTTCAGTTATCAAAGGGGCATCAGACATATCAGGTCTCTTCTCAACATGGACATTGAGGAAAGACTAGCTGATTGTTGCGCACCAGACCATGGAGCTTCAGTCGCCGAAGCTCTAGTCGGACGTATCGTTGAAGAACTCTTTGACCTTGTCGAAAAAGCCTGCGCTTTCCGGATTGGTCTTCTCAGACGACGCTTCGTCGAACTGCTTCAGCAGGTCTTTCTGCGCTTTTGTGAGGCCAACCGGTGTCTCCACATGGATCTGAATATAAAGATCGCCATGGCGTCGTGCGTGAAGTCCTGGCATGCCTTTGCCGCGCACGCGGAACTGTTTTCCGGTCTGCGTGCCTTCGGGCACTTTGACCTTCACCTTCCCGCCGCCAACGGTCGGAACTTCCATCTCGCCGCCTAGCGCTGCTGTCGTGAGTGAGATGGGGACATCACAGAAAAGTTCTGTCCCGTCGCGTTCAAACAGCTTGTGCGGTTCAATAGAGAGAAAAATATAGAGATCGCCGGCGGGGCCACCGCGCATACCGGCTTCCCCTTCGCCTGCAAGGCGAATACGGGTGCCTTCTTCCACACCTGGTGGAATGGTGACGGCGAGCGTGCGTTCTTTTTGAACGCGGCCCTGTCCATGACAGTCAGAGCACGGATTTTCGATCACCTGACCTCGGCCATGACAGGCAGGGCAGGTGCGCTCAATTGAGAAGAAACCTTGTGCAGCCCGCACACGGCCATTGCCGCCACAGGTGGTGCAGTTAACAGGCTGCGACCCAGGTGTCGCGCCCGAGCCCGAGCAGGTGTCACAGGTGACCGAGCTTGGAACATGGATCTGCGCCTTCTTGCCTTCATAGGCTTCTTCCAGCGTGATCTGCATATTGTAACGCAGGTCTTGGCCGCGGGCGCGCCCGCCGTCGCTGCGTTGGCCGCGTCGCCCACCCATAAATTCGCCGAACAGATCGTCGAAAATATCGGACATGCCGCCCATGCCACCCATACCGCCAGGGTGTCCACCGCCGCCCATACCGCCTTCAAAGGCGGCATGCCCATATTGGTCATAGGCTGCGCGCTGCTGATCGTCTTTCAGGACGTCATAGGCTTCAGAAATTTCTTTGAACTTTTGCTCAGCCGCTTCATCGCCCGGATTTTTGTCCGGGTGATATTTCATTGCGAGCTTGCGATAGGCTTTTTTGAGCTCGTCTGCACTCGCAGAACGATCCACGCCTAGCAATGTATAAAAATCAGGCTTCGACACGAGACTTCAGGTCCTTTCCGGGCCCTGCTCTGATCAGCAATCAAAGATCGCTGATCAGAAAGAGGGTGTCATAGGCGCGAAACACGCCTACGGAAGTGGGATTAGGATGCGTCTTTCTTCTTGTCGTCATCGTCGACTTCTTCGAAGTCGGCATCGACCACATCATCCTGAGCCTTGCCATCCTCAGATGCTTCAGCGCCTGCCTCTGCACCTTCAGCGTCGGCCGTTTCAACGCCAGCTTTGTAAAGCTCTTCACCGAGCTTCAGCGAAACCTCTGTCAAAGCTTGCGCCTTGGCATTGATCTCTTCAGCATCATCGCCCTCAAGAGCTGTCTTGAGGTCCGCAACGGCAGCAGCGACAGGGGCTTTCACCTCTTCGCTGACCTTGTCACCAGCTTCCTCAAGCGTCTTCTCGGTGGCATGAACCATGGCTTCTGCCTGGTTCTTGGCTTCAACAGCTTCACGACGCTTCTTGTCTTCATCAGCGTTCGCTTCCGCGTCTTTCACCATATTGTCGATCTCGCTATCGGAGAGACCGCCAGAGGCTTGAATGCGGATCGACTGTTCTTTGCCGGTCGCTTTGTCTTTTGCGTTCACCGACACGATGCCGTTCGCATCAATGTCGAAGGCAACTTCGATCTGCGGCACGCCGCGCGGTGCACCGGGAATGCCCACAAGATCAAACTGACCAAGCAGCTTATTGTCAGCGGCCATTTCCCGCTCACCCTGGAAGACGCGGATCGTCACAGCGGACTGATTGTCTTCCGCGGTAGAGAATGTCTGCGCCTTCTTTGTCGGGATTGTGGTGTTCCGCTCGATCAACCGGGTGAACACGCCACCCAGCGTTTCGATACCCAGTGAAAGTGGCGTCACATCGAGAAGTAGAACGTCTTTGACGTCGCCCTGAAGAACACCCGCCTGAATGGCAGCACCCATGGCAACCACTTCATCCGGGTTCACACCCTGATGAGGTTCTTTGCCAAAGAAGTTTTTCACCGCTTCCTGAACCTTCGGCATGCGGGTCATGCCGCCGACGAGAACAACTTCGTCAATGGCGCTGGCGTTAAGGCCCGCATCTTCAAGCGCTTTCTTACAAGGCTCAATGGTGCGCATAACCAGATCTTCAACCAGCGCTTCCAGTTTCGCGCGGGTGAGTTTCAAAGTCAGGTGCTTTGGACCAGATGCGTCAGCCGTGATGAAGGGCAGGTTCACTTCGGTCTGAGCGCCGGATGACAGCTCGATCTTCGCCTTCTCAGCGGCTTCTTTCAGACGCTGCAGGGCAAGCTTGTCATCACGCAGGTCAATGCCCTGCTCTTTCTTAAACTCATCGGCTAAATATTCGATGATGCGAAGGTCGAAGTCTTCACCACCCAGGAACGTATCCCCATTGGTGGATTTCACTTCAAAGACACCGTCGCCGATTTCAAGAACCGACACGTCAAACGTACCACCACCAAGGTCATAAACTGCGATGGTGCGGCCATCAGATTTGTCGAGGCCATACGCAAGTGCTGCTGCGGTTGGTTCGTTGATGATGCGGAGAACTTCAAGACCGGCAATCTTGCCGGCATCTTTTGTTGCCTGGCGCTGCGCGTCGTTAAAGTAGGCAGGAACCGTGATCACAGCTTGTGTCACCGGCTCGCCGGTAAATGTTTCAGCCGTCTCTTTCATCTTCTGAAGAATAAAAGCTGAGATCTGCTGCGGTGAGTACTTCTCGCCGCGCGCTTCGACCCACGCATCGCCATTGTCTGCTTTGACAATGTCGTACGGCACCATGCCCTTGTCTTTTTGGGTCATCGGGTCGTCGAAAGAGCGGCCGATCAGGCGCTTAATCGCAAACAAGGTGTTGGTGGGGTTGGTGACGGCCTGGCGTTTGGCAGGCTGGCCGACAAGTTTCTCATTGTCTTCCGCAAATGCCACCATGGATGGTGTGGTGCGCACACCTTCTGCATTCTCAATAACTTTGGGCTGAGTGCCCTCCATCACCGCGACACACGAATTCGTCGTGCCAAGGTCAATGCCAATAACTTTACCCATTGTCTTCCTCTTTATGACTGCGGCAGGCCAGTCGGACCTGAAAATTCAGCGCCCAATGGTTGAAGCAGTGTGACCCCGATCATGAGACCTAAGTCGTTCTGCTTGAAACCTCTGACCCCCTATGGGGTGAACAGGTTAAAAACGGTCGCAACCGATTGGGAGATATATATGTTTGAGCCTCGCACGTCGCAAGACCACCCGCGCCAGATTGGACCTTTAGATTGCTCAAAATGGCTGTCCGTCGCGGGATGCGGTTGAATAGCGGCATGCGAGACCAGGCGCAACAGTTAACCCCTCAAAGCTCCTTAAAATGTCCAAGAAAACAGCCACTCTAAACACGCTGGAGCCGGTCCCGGGAACCAAGGTCTGGCCAGGGCTTCTGTCTCGCGAGGCCCAGGAGGAGCTTGTCGCCACCTTCCGTGAGCAGATTGCTGAGAACCCGCTCTACCAGCCGACCATGCCGAAGACCGGCAAGCCTTTTTCTGTGTCTATGACGAATTTCGGAGATCTGGGTTGGGTCTCGGATCGCACTGGCTACCGATATGAGGACCGTCATCCGGCGACAGGACGGCTGTGGCCGCCAATTCCTGAGGGTTTGCGGGCTCTTTGGGCAGGGCTCACCGGGTACGACGCACCCCCTGAAGCCTGTCTCCTGAACTATTACGGCCCCCACGCAAAAATGGGCCTGCATCAGGACCGGGATGAAAAGCCTCTGGATGCGCCAGTTTTGTCCATTTCATTGGGGGATACCGCCATTTTCAGGCTGGGGGGGCTTGAGCGAAAAGGGACAACCCAAAGCTTCAAACTGGCATCTGGCGACGTCATGATGCTTGGCGGACCCTCACGCCTACGTTTTCATGGGATCGACCGGATATTACCGGGAACGTCGACATTGCTTGAAAAGGGAGGGCGTCTCAACCTGACTTTGCGCCGGGTGACGGACCCTGCAAGGGCGAACAATTAAGAGGTTTGGGGCGCCGCAGGCTGCATGAACAGGTCAAGCTGAGTTGAAAAATTGGACGGGGCAACTGGCTTGCCCCGCCTTTTCAACAGCTTCTGGGTTCTCTTAAGTGCCCCCTTTAGCGACGAGGTGGCAAAACCGGCCACTGCCTTTGCAAGGGAAACGCGCGCGCGCCGCGGCGCAGCCTTTGAGGATTGGCGTTTGAAATTACCGGATTGATAGGTCGCGACCTGATAGCTGGCAGCCAAACCATCCGTATATCCACGAAAAATACTCATCTTCATCTCCAAGCTCTAAATCTCTTTATTCCTCCTAATCGTCTATCTATGGTAGGGGCGGGTTGATAACAAACGATCTTTTCTCATCAAATATGTGAGGAAAATTCATCTATGAGTTCTCGCCAACTGCCACCTCTCTCCATGGTTCGGGCTTTTGAGGCTGCTGCGCGGCATCTGAGCTTTTCGCAAGCAGCTGATGAGCTGGGGGTGACCCACTCCGCCGTCAGTCACCAGATTCGTGGCCTCGAAGACTGGCTAGGCGAGCCCCTATTTGTCCGCGCTGCGCGCAAGGTCCACCTAACACCCGCGGGGGAAGTGCTGGCGTCGCCGCTCACCCTGGCGCTGGACACCATAGCCGAGGCTGTTCTTGCTGTGCGGATCCTATCAGTGGAAGACAATGGACGGCCGGTGCTCGTGAGCGTCGAACCTGCTTTTGCCGCCCGGTGGCTGGTGTTGCGGCTCGATCGGTTTTATGCCGCTCACCCGGACGTGCAACTGCATCTTGTGCCGACGCCAGACTTTGTGGAGTTCAAGGACGGAGGCGCAGACATCGCGATCCGTTATGGCCGAGCAGACTGGCCGGGTTTGGTCGCGGAAAAGCTCCTGGGCTCCGCGTCTTTTCCGGTCGTCAGTCCAAGTCTGATGGCGCGCGGTAAGGGTCTTCGCGAGCCCAACGATCTGGCCGCCTATACGCTTATTCATGAAGACAGTTTTGAAGACTGGGCGGGGTGGTTGAAGGCAGCGGGAGCCACGGCTGTCGATCCCCTCAAAGGCCCGATCTTTGATGATGCCCATCTCACTCTGGAGGCAGCGACCTCCGGCCAGGGGGTGGCATTGGCCGACGAAGCGCTGGCTGCTGCTGCTCTGGAAGACGGGCGCCTGGTCAGACCGTTTGATCTCACGCTGGAAACAGCCGCTGCCTATCATGTGGTCTATCCATATGACCGACCATTGCGAGCTGACACCGAAGCCTTTCGGGATTGGTTGGTACAGGAGGCGGCGCGACCCTAACGCCCCTATCTAAAAGATATATTTTTTTAAAGCCTTTCTGCGATCTTTGTGCGGCGACCCAGAAAGGGTGCGTCAAGGGCGAAGGGTGACATGAGTACAATATCTGCTGAATCACAGGCTGCGCGTGATCAGGGCATTCGTGACGTTGTGCGCACCATTACTCTGGCTGGATTGATCACGATCTTTGCAAGCGCCTATGATTTCTTCGTTAGCGGACTTCAGGGTCAGACGCCCTACGTTCAGCTGTTTCAGGTCGTGATCCTGATCGGCTTGCTGACGGCCGTTGTCGTTGCCTCCTGGCTGGGTCTTATCGCCTCAAGTCGGATGACCATCGGTCTTATTTATGGGGTTCTCTGCCTCTTTCTTGTTTCCCTCGTAGGCCACCTGCTCTTTGTGGCCGAGGATCCTATGGCGGTAGAGCGTTACACGCCTTGGATTATGGCGGCATTGATCATTCCATTTCTGACGGTCGGTCGATCATTCGCGCGGATACTGGGGGGATCCTTCGTTGCAGTGATGCTGCTGCTCGTAGGGGCCCATGTCTTTCGCGTCGGGGCAAACCCCTTTACAGAACCCTGCTGCGCGAGCCTCATCCTGTTCAGCCTGGCATTGATGGTGGGCTATGTGCTTCTGGACGGCCTGGCCATGTTCCGCGAAGCGGCGATCAAGTTTCACGCCCGGTCCGATGCTTTGGAAGAGCACGCTACTGAAATGAAGCTGGCTTATGAGGAAGCCGAGGAGGCACGTGAGCAGTCTGAAATTGCGCGCGAAGAAGCAGAGAAATCAATCAAACTCCGCGAAACATTCCTCGCAACCATGAGCCACGAGCTTCGCACACCGCTGAACGCAATCATTGGGTTCTCTGAAGTGATGAAGTCTGATGCACTGGGTAATGGGAAAGGGGCCGCTGAGCAATATCGCAGCTATGCAGCTGACATCCATCAAAGCGGCGAACATGTGCTCGGACTGATAAATCAGCTTCTCGAATATTCCAGAATTCGCTCAGGGACGTTCGATCTGCATCCCGCAGACCTCGAGCTCGACGAGGTCGTACAGTTCATTCACCGCATGTCGCAATCCACGGCGAAGGCAAAAAAAGTCGACCTGGGGATCCAGATTGCCACCGACCGGAACCTGCATGTCAAAGCTGATCGACAGGCTCTTGTTCAAATCGGTCTCAATCTGGTTGGGAACGCACTCAAGTTTACCGGCGCCGGGGGCAGGGTGATACTCAGGGTCACATCACAGGATGGGCACCAGGTAAAAATGCAGGTCATAGATAATGGCGCAGGCATTCCAGCAGATAAGCTCGAAGAGGTCTGCCAGCCTTTTGTGCGCCTTGGCGATGCCAGTCTGGCAAGTGAAACCGGTACGGGGCTGGGCTTGGCGATCACCACGGCCCTGGCCGAGGCGATGGGCACACCTTTCACACTTGAAAGTGCAGAGGGCAAAGGAACCGTAGCGACAGTTTTACTTCCAATTGTCCAAGCAAAACCCTCGTCGGACAATATGGTCGAGCTTGCGGCGGATTAAAGCCGACATCGGTAACAATTTGTAAACCACAAAAATTGTCAGTTTGGAAAACTCTGAAGCATATTCTAAGCCAGCGGAAACGCAGCATGGAGTGTGCTTGTTGGAGGCGTCTGCGCGTGGCGGATGAAAGAGAACAAAGAGGTGGTGTCTCAGCTGCGATATACATGTCCGTGGCTCTGGTCGGTATTATTGTATGCGCCGCCACAGCGTTTGAGTTCTATAGCTTGGCCGCTATGGGCAAAGAACGGTTCCGAAGTGACACTGTTGTCGCGATCGTCACCGCCTACTTCCTCGGCGCAATCCTGATCCTCTTTTTCTCGCGCGGACGGCTGCTGCGCCCGTTGGTCGGCTCCGTTTTTTGTATGGCGAGCCTTTATCTGCTCAGTCAGATGGCGATAAGTCTGTTTGTGGCCACCGACTATCTCTACGCAATCGAAAATGTGATGTGGATGATCCCATTGCAGGTTTGCCTCTTTGCGACATTGTCACGACGCGTCGCCTATTTTCTTGCTGGCTCCCTCTTTGGGCTGACCATTTCTGTCGTCTGTGCATACTTCACTATTCTGGGGCTGAATCCCGCGGCAAGTGCGGAGACATCCCTTTTGGTACAAGCAGCTTTTTCTCAAGCCGCCGCGCTCTTATTGCTCGGTGCCTTGGCGACCTACCGTGATCTCGTCACCGTTGAATCGGCGCGCGTAAAAGCGCTGGAGGAGAACGAAACTCTTCTGAAAAAGGAAGCGGCCAAGGCTGAAAAGGAGCAGGAAAAAGCAATCCACGCATTGAACAAAGCAGAAGAAGCGACACGCGCCCGTGAGGCCTTCCTTGCATCAATGAGTCATGAATTACGCACGCCATTGAACGCGATCATTGGTTTCTCGCAGATCTTAGAAATGGGAAATTCGGGCATCGCGCGCTCGGAAGAAAAACGCCTGGAATACGCCAAAGACATTCGCAACAGTGGCGAGCATATGTTGGGTCTTGTGGGTCAGGTCTTGGAGTTCTCGCGAATTGAGTCTGAAGGGTGCGATATAGAGCTTTCCGAACAGATGCTCTCACCCATCGCAGAAGGCGCGATGCGAATGGTCGATGTGATTGCCTCGGCGAAGGAAGTTCAGCTTCTGCGCTATTGGGATCAGCGATTCGATTTTCGTGTTGAGACCGATGAAAAGGCGCTCAGCCAGATTTTGGTCAACCTGCTGACGAACGCCGTGAAGTTCACACCTAAGGGCGGCCAGGTCTGGCTTGTCCTCAAGACAGACGGTGCCAAAGGTTTGTGTATTGAGATTCAAGACAATGGGATCGGCATTCCCGCCGACAAACTGCAAGATGTTTTCCGACCCTTCGTCCAGATTGGCGATGCACGATGTGCAGGCGAAGGCGGCACGGGACTTGGGCTCTCTATTGTGAGCACTCTGGTCAGAGGGCTCGGCGGTAAATTCGAAATCGAGAGCGCTGTCGGAACCGGTACTTGCTGCCGCGTGATGCTTCCGGGCCTGCTAGCAACCGAGCCTGTTGAAGCTGAACATCAGCCGATCCAGGTCACGAAGGCAGCAGGCTAACAGCGGTCGTTCCTGCTCTTTGGTAGCAATAAGCTATCTATTCATCGCTTAGTCAGGCCCAAATGCAAAGCTGCGCGCGAAGGCTATGTGAACACACAGTTTCCCATCCCAAAGATTTAGGTCTTTGTAAGTGGTTTTTGTCGAAAATAGGACAACTAAAGGCAAACGATTGAGTTGGGGCGACCGTGGCGCCGTGGAATAAAGGGGCTGGCAAGGAGAAACTAGAGGAATCCGCTCAGCGGATTGTCATCCTCTCCGTGACGATGGTCGGCTTGCTCGCAGCGCTGGCGGCACTTTATCAATACTATCATCTGACCGTGACGGATCGGCTGGATGCTTATACCCGGACGGTTATTCCGACACTTGCCGTTTTTCTCGCTGCGATCGTTTCCGTCGTCCTCATATCCAGGGGTCACTATTTGAAGATGGCAGTGTGGTCCGTCTTTGCCCTCGGCAGCACTCATCTTCTGACCACGGTCACGCTGGCATTGCTGGTCGCGAATGATCTGGCGCTCGCAGCGGAGCATGCCCTTTGGATTATTGCCGTTCAGGTTTGTCTGTTTGCAACGCTGGAACGGCGCGTAGCCTTGGCACTGTCCACAATACTATTCCTGCTGCTCGCCGCGATCTGTCTCGCTTATTGCTATGTACAGAACGTGTCGCTCATCGCTGACGTTCAAGGAGGGTTCCTTGTCCAGCTGATGATCGCAAACGGCGCGATCCTGGTATTGCTCGGCGGCCTGTCTGCCTTCAGGGAAGTGGCTCTGGTCCAAAAGACACGGGCTGAGGCCTCAGAAGTTCATGCCAAACTTTTGGGCGCGAGTGCAGAAGTAGCAATTGATGAACGCAGAAAAGCGATGCTGGCACTAACCACGGCAGAGGCGGCAGCGAAAGCCCGGGAGTCTTTCCTCGCATCAATGAGCCATGAGCTTCGAACGCCACTAAATGCCATTATTGGGTTTGCACAGGTCCTCGAAATGGATGATTTCGAGGCCGCCTCACCGGCAGCCAAGCGACAGGAATACGCAACTGATATCCGCAATAGCGGTGAACACATGCTGGGGCTGATCGGTCAGATTTTGGAATTTTCACGCTTGGAGTCTGAAGGCGTCGACGTGAACAAAACACCTCAAGCGATCGCGCAAATTGCAGAAGCCTCTTTGCGCATGATTGATGTTTTGGCAAGGGCCAAGGACATCAATCTCATTCGGACTTGGGATTTCGGCGATGACTATGTGGTCCGAACTGACGAAAGAGCGCTTAGCCAGATCCTTGTGAACCTACTTTCCAATGCTGTGAAGTTCACACCGCAGCACGGCACAATTAGCGTATCAATTTCTCGCACGAGGCATGGCGCGGTTGCAATTGAAGTTCGCGATACTGGTATAGGAATTCCAGAAGAGAAGGTCGACTTGATCTGCGACCCCTTTTTCCAGGTTGGGGATCAACAGACCGCAGGGACGGAGGGCACCGGTCTCGGGCTTTCGATAGTCAATACTCTTGTTGCCGCATTAGGTGGAAGTTTGGAAATCAAAAGCGTGGTTGGGGAAGGAACATGTTGCCGTGTCAAGATTTCCTCGACACCAGACGCGAGTTTGGCCGTTGAAGAAACAGATACACAACCCGCAGCTCCGCCAATGGAAGCCGCGAGTTAGCGTCCTTCAAGGGGGGCTTGCGGCACGCCAGAATTCATATATTTAGCCGATAACGGCCCTAGGCCCCCGGCACCGGACTGACGGCGAAGAGCCATTCGTGTGACGCGAACAGCGCACCCCAGACAAGCAGGGCCAACACAATCCGCCACCATCCAAGTTCTGAGATGGCAAATTTCGCCCGTCCGGTTGCAAGTGCCGCAAACGGAATATTGGACGACGCTCCTGCATAGGCATCCCACTTTCCACCAAGCGCCCGTCGACGCTTTCCGTCAATAGCGAACGTACCAAAAAAGGCGACACCTAAGAATGTTCCAAAAAAGATGAGGCTCGCCTGATCTCCGTTGGCGCCCAGATGAAAGGCGGCCCAGATAATGGCGCCCCACAAAAAGGGATGCCGGGTGATGGTGTGAATGCCTTTGACAAGTGTTGAAGGGTCGTCTGCCTCGGCGACTGCCTTGTCGCCACCATCGCTTGTGGCGCTGGGAGCTGTGAGCCCAATCACGGCAAAGAGCGTCGCGACCAGTATGATCAGACTTCCCGAATGCAGGAGCCCTAAGGGCGCTTGCCACAGAATGGAGTTATCAGCACTCACGACAGCTGCGTTATAGCTCATGGCCATCCAGACAATCGCGCCAAGCGATGTCACCGCGAAGAGGCCCTTATAGGGCAGCTCGCCAATCGCGCCGACAATAATGTCGCGCAGCTTTGTACCGGAAACGAAGATATGAATAGCGAAAAACAGGGCTGCCGCTGCGATGAGATGTGTCATGTGGTCTTCCTCCCAGATCCGCCTATTGGGTCCATCTGTCTGATGGCCGGCAGGCGTGCTCAAACTCTAGGATGAAGATGGGCCTTGAGAGAAGTTTTTACGAGGACATAAGCGCACAGCCTCTGTACGCAGATGCGCACCTCGCACTTTACGCGGTGGTATCAACCGACCCGCCGGGGGCAGGCCCTTCATCTGCCTTGGAAACACCCACACGAGCAGGGCGCAAAAGCCGGTCAGCGATCATAAAGCCCGTATCCACCACTTGAACAATTGTGCCGCCAGGCTGGCCGGTGCCGGGAACCTCGAAAAGCGCTTCATGCAGGTTCGGGTTGAACTTCTCACCAGGCTCCGGGTTCAAAGGCACAATCCCGTTTGCCTCAAACGCACTGAGCAGGGACTTCTCTACCATCTCGATGCCTTCAATGATGGATTTCACCACATCATCAGAGCCATCTTTCCGCTCATCCGGCACCGCATCAATGGCACGGCGCAGATTGTCTGCAACCGCAAGCACAGACTGGGCGAATTTTGTCGCACCATACTTGCCGGCATCAGCCTTTTCGCGTTCTGACCGGCGACGAATATTTTCGACTTCTGCAGCGGCGCGCAGCAGCTTGTCTTTCAAGTCCGCATTTTCTGCAGCGAGGGCCGCCATAGCGTCAGCGATCTTTTCTTCTTCGCTGCGCTCATCCAATTCTTCAGATGTGTCAGCCGTGTCGGCGCCGTCATCATTTGCAGCCGCAGCGGCAGCCAGCAGATCGTCAGCCTGTTGCTTCAATTCAGCAGGCGTTGGTTTGCGGGGCGTATCGCCCTCATCACCCGTGTTGCCATTTGCAGAATTGTCTTGATCGCTCATGTCTACGTAATCCCTGAAACCGCCGAAAAGATGCTTTGGCCGCTCTAAACTTTAATGAGGCGGAGAAATGGCCTGTCCGCTCGCCGAAGTCAACACTCAGCGTAACAGGCGGCCCACAACCTGGGCCGTATAGTCCACCATAGGAATAATCCGGGCATAGTTAAGGCGGGTCGGGCCAATAACGCCCAGCACCCCAACCACCCGGCGGCTTTCATCCATGAAAGGGCTCACGATCACGGAGGAGCCGGACAAGGCAAAGTGCTGGTTCTCTGAGCCGATAAAGAGCCTGACGCCTTCTGCGTCCTGGGCAAGGTCCAGAAGCTGAACAAGGTCGGCTTTGTTTTCCAGCTCCTGGAACAGCAATCGGACCCGTTCCAGATCCTCCATGGCGCTCACATCTTCCAGCAGCTTGGACTGGCCGGTCACGATGAGGGAGCGATCCAACGGATCGCCGACACCCGCAGAGCTTGATTGCCCGTCACCGCCCGACCAGACCGCGAGGCCTGCTTCAACAACCCGCTGGGTAAGGGAAGAAAGCTCGGCCTTCTGAGTCTCAATCTCAGCCTGAATGACCGCAGTTGCATCTGCCATGGTGCGGCCTCGCAGCCGCGCGTTGAGGAAATTGGTTGCCTCTGTGAGCGCCGACGGTGTGAGACCGCGGGGCACATCAATCATGCGGTTCTCAACGCTCTCATCTTCAGAGACGAGCACTACAAGGGCGCGGCCACTATCCACCGCCACAAACTCAATATGTTTGAGCGCTTGCTCGGCTTTCGGGGCGAGAACAAGTCCAGCGCAGTGAGACAGGCCTGAAAGAAGCTGAGAGGCATCGCGCAGGACATCTTCCACCGTGTTCGCAGACGGAGAGTGTGTGACCTGCGTCTCAATGGCCCGGCGCTCATCCTCAGAAAGGTCGCCAACCTCCAGCAGCCCGTCCACGAAGAGCCGAAGTCCCGCATCCGTCGGCAATCGCCCGGCGCTCGTATGAGGGGCGGCCAAAAGACCGAGCGCCTCCAGGTCTGACATGACATTGCGCACGGTTGCCGCCGACAGGGTAAGCGGCAGGTTTTGAGACAAAAAGCGCGAGCCCACAGGTGCCCCTGTTTCCAGGTAGGTTTCCACGACCTGCTGCAGGATGGCCCTGGAACGGTCATTAAGATCTTTAACGGCGGGCATGGGCCTACACTCTGGGTTGGGACGCTCCACGTGGTGCGCGCTAACCCTCTGAAATTGGACGCAAATAGCCCCCTAAACTTAGGAAGCAGGGGGGGCAGCGTCAATTGCCCCTCTGTTTTGAGGAGAATGCGGCTCAAAGGTCTCCTGAAGCCGGTGCAAAGACTGGACGGCTGAAGGGTGCCGGGGTATGACCGGCCCACCATTTACACCCGCTTTACGAGGTCCGAACTGTGAGCACCACCCGACCATCTGGCCGCGCTTTTGACGAAATGCGCAAAGTCTCTTTTGAGCCTGGTTTTTCAAAAAGCGCTGAAGGCTCCTGCATGGTGCGTTTCGGCGACACCCATGTGCTCTGCACGGCAAGCCTGGAAGAGCGGGTCCCGCCTTTCTTGCGCGGTCGCGGCGAAGGCTGGGTGACGGCGGAATATGGCATGCTGCCCCGCTCCACCAATGAGCGCATGCGCCGGGAAGCATCAGCTGGCAAACAATCTGGCCGGACTCAGGAAATTCAGCGCCTGATCGGTCGCTCGCTCCGCGCGGTAGTGGACATGAAGGCTTTGGGCGAGCGCCAGATCACAGTCGATTGTGACGTGATCCAGGCCGATGGCGGCACCCGCACAGCATCGATCACCGGTGCATGGGTTGCCCTGCATCAGTGCATTGAGTGGATGCGCGAGCGCAACATGATCGACATCTCGCCGTTGACCGACCATGTCGCGGCCATTTCGTGTGGCATCTATCAGGGCGCGCCCGTGTCTGACCTGGACTATGCAGAAGACTCCAACGCCGATACGGACGCGAACTTCGTACTCACCGGCAATGGCGGCATCGTGGAAATTCAGGGCACAGCCGAAGGCACACCTTTCTCGGAAGAAAACTTCCTCGAACTGCTGCGTCTCGCAAAACAGTCCTGCGGTCAGCTGGTTGAGATGCAGAAAGAAGCTGTGCGGTAACAAGATGGCCCGCGATCTCAGAGGACAGAAACTCGTGGTCGCGAGCCACAATGCAGGCAAGGTGCGCGAAATTGGCGCGCTTCTTGAGCCCTTCGGCATTGAGACTGTGTCTGCTGGGGATCTAGGCCTCCCGGAACCGGAAGAAACAGGCCTCACCTTTCAGGCAAATGCCGAGCTGAAGGCCCGCGCGGCAGCAGAGGCCTCAGGCCTTCTGGCGCTGGCCGATGATAGCGGCCTTGCGGTCACCGCTCTAGATGGTGACCCCGGCATTTATTCCGCGCGCTGGGCGGGTCCGTCAAAAGACTTCAACCTTGCGATGGAAAAAGTTGAGCAGGCGCTGAAAGAGAAAGGCAGCGATGATCGCTCTGCGGCCTTCATCTGCGGCCTCGCGCTCGCGACGCCAGATGGTGAGATGGACTATTTCGAAGGCCGCGTGGAAGGAACACTCGTCTGGCCGCCCCGCGGAGATAAAGGCTTTGGCTATGACCCGGTCTTTGTCGCAAAGGGCTATGACATCACCTTCGCGGAAATGGAGCCGGACGCAAAACACGCCATCTCCCACCGCGCCGATGCATTTCGACAATTGACAGATGTCTTCCTCAAATAGGGATGCAAATTCAGACCTGAGTGCGCCCGACCCGGGCTTTGGGATCTATGTGCATTGGCCATTTTGTCAGGCGAAATGCCCCTATTGCGACTTTAACTCTCACGTCGTCCGTTCTATCGATCAATCGGCCTATGCTGAGGCGCTCGTGCGCGAGCTGGAACATATGGCGGCGCTTTGCGACCCGCAGACCGTTACGAGCATTTTCTTTGGTGGGGGCACACCATCTCTCATGGAACCGGCTACGGTAGAAACAGTGCTTGCTGCGATTGATCATCTCTGGGGGATCAATCAGGGAACGGAGATTTCCCTTGAGGCCAACCCGACCAGCGTCGAGGCAGAAAAATTTCGCGCCCTCGCCGCACTGGGGGTCAATCGCGTCTCTCTCGGTGTCCAGGCGCTCAGCGACAAAGACCTGAAGTTTTTGGGGCGCCTCCACTCCGTCGACGAAGCGCTGGGTGCGATCGATCTTGCCCGCACGCATTTCTCGCGCATGTCTTTTGACCTGATCTATGCGCGCCCAAATCAAACGGTCGGGGCATGGGAGACCGAGCTCACCCGCGCCCTGTCCTTTGCTGTGGATCATCTGTCGCTCTACCAGCTCACCATCGAAGAAGGCACGCCCTTCTTTGATCTTCATGCCGGCGGCGCTTTCACTGTGCCCGGTGAAGATGAGGCCACCGCGCTCTATGACGCCACCCAGTCTATCTGCCAAGACGCGGGCCTCACGGCCTATGAAGTCTCCAACCATGCAAAGCTGGGAGCCGAATGCCGCCACAATCTCACCTATTGGCGCTACGGCGACTATGTCGGTGTCGGCCCCGGTGCCCACGGTCGCATCACCAAGGACGGAATAAAGCGCGCGACGGTGACGGAGCGCCTACCAACCAAATGGCTGGCGCTGGTGGAGGCGAAAGGTCATGGGCTTGTCGACCAGGAAACAATTACACCGCCTCAAGCCGCCGAAGAGATGATGTTGATGGGATTGCGCTTAGAGGAAGGTGTTTCCCTTGAGCGCTATAAGGCGCTTGCGGGACAGGTGATCAATTCTGCTCGCATGGCCGACTTGTCTGGTGATGGCCTCTTGATGCGCGACGGTGATCGGCTCACAGCCACGCCAGCTGGGCGCCTTGTGCTCAACAAGCTGCTGGGCGAGTTGCTCGCCTAACCCTCTGAGGGAAAGTCCGGCTGGTTTTCCGGCGCTGCCTTTTTGAAGGCCGGATGTGCGCCGCATGTTTCCACAATGGCTGCAAGATGCGGATAGGGTGTGAGGTTGAGCCCAAGATTCTGATAGTTGGCATATTGCGGCACGAGGAACAGGTCAGCGATGCTCGGGGCTTCTCCAAAACAATAAGGTCCGTCCTGTCTGTTCTCAGACACCAGCGTTTCGAGCGCGTGGAGCCCTTTGTCCGCCCAGGTGACATACCATCTGGCGACCGCCTTCTGGTCGAGCTCCAGCTCCTGGCCCAGATATTTGATGACCCGCATATTGTGAAGCGGATGCATGCCCGCAGCGACCGTCATCGCAAAGGCCTTCGCTTGCGCCTTTTTGAGAGGCTCTTCGGGATAGAGCGAGGGTTCCGGATAAAGATCTTCCAGATAATCGAGGATTGCCATCGACTCGATCAGAACATTCCCGTCATGGTCCAATGCAGGAATGAGCCGCATGGGATTGATCTTGCCAAATGCGTCTCCCAGGTGTTCTTCCGCAGGCGGAGCAATATCAATCGCCACATACTCAAATGGAATGTCTTTGAGATGAAGCGCGATGCGGACCCGCCGCCCGGCAGAGTTCGCATAAGAATTGTAAAGACGAAAGGTCATGAACCGAGCTCAAAATCCGAAGAACAACAGGACCGAACTTGGCCCTGTTGGTCGCTCAGGTCAACGGAACCAACGCGCACATGTCAGGTCGATTGGTGCGGCCGTCAGAAAGTTGGTTGCGGCACGAAGCTCTGGGGAGCCGGATCTACGACAACGGGTCCATTGCGGCGCAGTTCCAGCACAGCAAGACCACGTTCATTGCGACCATCGGGCAGGAAGCGGAAAATCCCATCGACACCGGCAAATCCGTCTGGATTGCCGAGAATCTGGTCATTGAACCGCTGGCTTGGTGGACGAGCTGCAAGCGCTGAGGCGAGGCTCGTGGCATCATAGCCAAGGCTTGCAATCCGCGGTGGCTCTGAGCCGAAGGCCCGTGCATAGCGCTGCTCGAAGGCGCGGTGGGCTTCGCGCGGTGGGGCGGCAAACCATCCGCCGACAAGGCTCGGCTCACGGCCCAGCGAAGCATCATCCCACTGACCCGTGCCGAGAAACTGCACCTTGCGTGGGTCAACGTCGAAATAGGGAAGAAGTGGCGCCACGGAGCGCAATTCCGTTCCCCCGGCGGGCACAAAGACAGCTTGATAAGGAACGTCGCCGAGGGTCTCGCGGTTTTCGAGCGCTTTCAACGCGGCTTCGGCCTCAGGGTCATCGACCAGCGCCTCAAGCCGGGCTTTTTCTCTCGCCAGCGCGCGCTTCCGGTCATCATAGAGGGCAAGTCGTCTGGCGGGCTCAAACATCGCCTCTGCCCGATTGGGATAGCTTTCAATGCTGTAAACTTCGCCGGCCCGCGCGGTAACGGCATTGGTGAGCGCCTGCCGCATCAGACTGCCATAGCTGTTCTGCGGCACCATGCCCGCAAAGGTGGTGAGGCCTTGCAGGCCTGCATAGTCCACAACCCGCTCGACATCCTGTTCCGGCAGGAAGGAGAGGAGATAAACCCCGTTCCCGGCAACACTGCTATCACTGGAGAAGGCGATGACCGGTACGTTGCGTTGGGCCGCAATGGGGCGGACCGCGGTGACTGATCCAGCAAAGAGCGGCCCAAGAATAAGCTCTGCCCCTTCCTGAAGTGCTTCCCGTGCTGCCCCTTCAGCGCCGGAATTTGTCCCGCGCGTGTCTTTTGGGATCAGAAGGACATTGGGGTTTCCAAATTCAAACAGCGCAAGCTGCGCCGCATTCAAAAGAGAGTTAGCGACATTCCGCACTGAAGGCTGCCGCGCACTCAGTGGCAGGAGAACGGCAATGCGAACCGCGTCGCGATCTCCCATATGAGGCGGGCGCAAAAACAGGGTGCGGTCTTCCGCGGCAATGGGTGGGGGTGCTGTCGCAATGGGTGCTTCCGTGCGCGGCTGTGAAACAGGCGGCGGTGTGCTGTTGGACGCGCAGGCAGCCAGCACAAAGAGGGAGCTGATAAAGAGTGCGAGGCGGCCTATGGGCCCCGAACGAATGATCGACAACCTAATTCCCCTTGAACTGCGGTAAACACAAAATGGCCTGTGATCGAAATTCAGCGGCCACTCAATTTTCAAAAGCGACTTTATATAGAAATCCGACTTTATATAGAAACAATGGCGAGAGACACGAGAGAAACGGCTTTTTTGTGGCATCGGCACCATCCGCATAGACAAAGAGGGTCTGAGCGCGGCACTTTGGCAACATCACCACGCCCACACGAGCCGATTGAGATTTATGGAACCTGGCCTCTACATCGTTGCGACCCCCATCGGGAATGCCCGTGACATCACACTGCGTGCCCTTGATGTTTTGGCGGAGGCAGACTTGGTCCTATGCGAGGACACGCGGGTCACATCTAAGCTCTTTGCAATCCATGGGCTCAAAACACCGCTCCGCGCCTATCATGAGCACAATGCAGCAACCGAGCGTCCGAAAGTCATCGCGCGCATCCAGGACGGGGCATCGGTGGCGCTTGTCTCAGACGCCGGCACACCCCTGATCTCCGATCCGGGCTACAAACTGGTGCAGGCGCTTCTGGAGGAAGACTTAGCCGTCACCACATTGCCCGGCGCGAGCTCGGTCATGGCAGCGCTGACATTGGCCAGCTTGCCAACGGACCGGTTTCTGTTCGCGGGTTTTTTGCCACCAAAACAGGCGGCCCGGCGCACGTCGCTGGAAGAGCTGCAAGGCCTGACCGCAAGTCTCGTATTCCTTGAAAGCCCGAGGCGCCTCGCGGCCATGCTGGCTGACGTCGTAACCGCGTTAGGGGATCGGCAGGTGTCGGTCGCAAGGGAGCTTACGAAGAAATTTGAAGAGGTGCGTCGTGGCACCGCCGCAGAGCTTGCTGCTCATTACGATGAAGTCGGCGCACCCAAAGGAGAGGTCGTTGTCATTGTCGGACCGCCAGAAGGCGACGCCGTGATTGATGAGGCATCGGTTGACGACATGCTGCGCAAAGCGCTCACCCAGCACTCGCTTAAAGATGCGGTGGCAGCAGTGACCGGCGCAACGGGCCTCAAACGCCGAGAGGTATATAGCCGGGCACTTGATCTCTCCAAAGGGGAGGTCTGACGCACATGGCGCGCCTCTCTAAACAGGAAAGAGGGGCACAGGCCTACACCAGGGGTCTGTGGGCGGAACGGATCGCGTGTTGGTTGCTGCGCGCCAAACTTTACGGGATCAGAGGCAAGCGGGTGAAAACCCGCAGCGGGGAAGTCGACATTGTCGCGCTCAAGGGCAAAACTCTGGTCATTGTAGAGGTAAAGGCACGCCAGACCTCTGAGGGTGCGGCGGAAGCGGTCTCAGCCAAACAATGGGCGCGCTTGCTCCGCGCGGGAGAAATCCTTCTCGCGCGCGCGCCTGAAGGGACGTCGCTTAGATTTGATGTCGTCCAGGTCGTGCCTGGCCGTTGGCCCCGTCATATCAAGGATGCCTGGCGACCTTAATCTCGCGGGGTGTGCGTGGTACCAATAGAGCTGCGGATGATTCGTCTGCGCAACTGGCGGAGGTTGAGATGCGGTTCAACAGGTTCGGCCACAGAAAAATGTACCGAGTAGCAACAAGCGTGGCGGCACTGGGGTTTCTCAGTGCCTGTTCGGTGCCTGGCATGGTGATCGGGGCAGGGGCCACAGCAGGCATCGCCGCTGCCGAAGAGCGTGGCGTGGAGACGGCTCTTGATGATTTGCAGATTGATGTCGAAATAAAGCGACAGTTTCTCGAACTTGATGAAAACCTGCTGGCTGCCATATCGACCGAAGTGCATGACGGCAGAGTGCTGCTGACCGGCGTCGTTGATGAGCCTGAAATGCGAATGACGGCAGCGCGTCTCTCTTGGGGCGTAGATGGTGTTGCCGAGGTCATTAATGAAATCAAGGTCGCGGGCGACGCCAGCATCGCACAGGCGTCAAAGGACATTTTCATTTCTACTGAGCTCCGCGCCCGTCTCATGGGAGATGGCGACGTGTCGGCCATCAACTACTCAATAGAGACCGTCCGCGGCACCGTTTATCTGCTGGGGATCGCACGGACGCAAGGTGAATTGCAGCGGGTCATTAATCATGCCCGCAATGTTTCAGGGGTGCGCAATATTGTCCCTTACGTTCGCGTCAAACCGGCAGAACAAGACCAACCAGTCTAAAAAAGCTCGTCGATAGCGGTGTCTTGACGCTTGTCATCCGCGTCCGCCCGCCCCATCTTGCAATCCAACAAGAACAAACATCTCACAGAGGGCGTATCTCATGAGCTTGGACGTAGCGATCCAGATGGATCCAGTCGATGCCATCGACATTAACGGAGACTCCACATTCGCCATGGCGCTGGAAGCTCAGGCCCGTGGACACTCGCTGAGCTTCTATGAGCCCCGTCACCTGTCGATGCGTGACGGGCGGGTCTATGCCAAGACAAAGCCGATCACGCTCCGCCGGGAAATGGGAAACCATGTCGATATCGGCGAAGAGCGGGTGGTTGATCTCGCTGACACCGACGTCGTGCTCATGCGCCAGGACCCACCGTTTGACATGAGCTACATCACAGCGACCCATCTGCTTGAGAAGGTGCATGGACAAACACTGGTGGTGAACGACCCGGCCCATGTGCGCAATGCGCCGGAGAAGATTTTCGTGACGGAATTCGATGGCGTCATGCCACCGACCCTCATCACGTCAGATGAGGCGGAGATCAAAGCCTTCCGGGATGACTATAAGGACATCATCGTCAAGCCGCTCTATGGCAATGGTGGCGCCGGCGTCTTTCGGCTGCAGCCTGGCGATCAGAATCTTAACTCCCTGTTGGAGCTCTTCACCGACCTCTATCGCGAGCCGCTCATCGTGCAGCAATATTTGCCCGACGTGCGCAAAGGCGACAAGCGCATCATTCTGGTGGATGGGAAGCCCGTTGGCGCGTTGAACCGGGTGCCTGCAGAAGGCGAAAGCCGCTCCAACATGCATGTGGGCGGACGTCCGGAAAAGTCCGAGCTCACAAAACGTGAGCAGGAAATCTGCGAGCAGATCGGCCCGTCACTGAAAGAGCGGGGTCTTATCTTTGTCGGCATAGATGTGATCGGCGACTACCTTACCGAGATCAACGTGACGAGCCCAACGGGCATCCAGGAAATTGCCCGCTTTGGTGGCGCAGATATCTCGGCGCTCATCTGGGACGCCATCGAAGAGAAGCTTTGAGGCTCAAAAACGGACAGGGGACCAACCATGGACGGTATTCATGATCTGGGCGGCATGGCGGGCTTCGGCACCATTGCTTACGAAGAAAACGAACCCGTCTTTCACGAGCCCTGGCAGGCAACGGCTTTTGCCTTGAACATTGTCGGCATCGGCGTGCTCCGCAATCACAATGCGGATGAATACCGTCACTCCATTGAGCGCATGCCGCCGATCCACTATCTCCAAGCCTGCTATTATGAGCGCGTGCTGACGGGCGCTGCGACCCTGTTTGTCGAAAAGGGCGTTGTGAGCAAAGAGGAACTGGAGGAGCGCGCCGGCGGCGCCTTTCCGCTGGCAAGCCCCAACGCGCCAGAGCCAATGGCAGAGCTCGAACCGCAACCTGTGGCGCGTTTTAAACAGGGTGATCGGGTGACTGTAAAAGACATTCACCCGGCAGGTCACACACGGGTGCCGCGCTTTTGTCGCGGAAAGACCGGCACGGTACTCCATGTGGCCCCTGCTTTCTCCTTTCCCGATGCCGCGGCCCATGGTGGTGCGTTCCGTAAGGAACACACCTATCATGTTGAATTTGCGTCCAAGGACCTGTGGGCGGAGGCAGGCGCAGACAATGAAAGCGTCATTGTCGACCTTTGGGACTCTTACCTGGAAGGAGCGGACGCATGAGCACGCCGACCAACATTGCCTCACCTAAAGCGCGCGCTGAAGCGTTGCAGGCGGCGCTTACCGACAAAGGCCTGATGCCCGACGGGGCGGTGGATGCTGTCATTCATACAGCGACGGAAGAGTGGGACCCGAAAAACGGTGCCCGGGTTGTGGCCCGCGCCTGGGTCGACCCGGAATTCAAAAAGCGTCTTCTGGAAGACGCGACATCCGCCTGTGCTGAACTTGGCTATGAAGGCATTCAGGGCGAATATATCGTCGCGCTGGAAGATGAGCCCGAGCGCCACAATGTTATTGTTTGCACTCAATGTTCCTGCACTGCCTGGCCGGTATTGGGCCTGCCGCCGGATTGGTACAAGAGCCCGGAATATCGCGCCCGTGTCGCCCGGGAACCGCGCAAGGTCCTAAAGGAAATGGGCCTTGTTCTGGCAAAAGATATTGCCATCCGGGTCTGGGAGACGAGTGCGGAAACCCGCTACATGGTGATCCCCTGCCGCCCGGAAGGCACAGATGGATGGAATGAGGAAGAGCTCGCTGCTCTTGTTACCCGCGAAGCACTGATCGGAATTGCGCTCGCCAACCCTGCCTGAGGCGGCTTTAAGACGGTGCGTTGTCACACCCGTCGTTACTGTCCGCACAATCGACCGTTGCAGGTGCATCGCCCGCGACCAGGGCACCCAGCCAGTCAACAAAAGATGTTCCGTTGGCGGAATATGAATAGAGATAGGGTGCCCGCAGGATCGTGTGTTCTGCGCCGCCTGCCGTGAAGCTCGCAAAGCCGGGGATGGCATCACTCAATGCGTCACGATTGGCAATCATCTGTTCGTGTAGCGCCGTGCCGCCTTGAAGTGCTTGTTGAAACCCGATCTGCACACCGTCATGGGCGGCGTCATATTGCGCGAAGGAAACTTCCGGGAAGGCTTTCGCCGCCCCCTCATAAAGCACATTGAAATTGGTAACGGTGTCTGCTTCGAGCGGAAGCCAGCTCGGCAGAATGTCGGTGACACCCCAATTGGTGAGAAGTCCGCCGATCTCTGGCGAGCTGTAGCCACCCGCCCCATCGCCGAGCTGCTGCACGGCTGCGCTGGGGTACATTTTGGAGACCACCCCCGCATAGACAGGCCCCGCAATGGCACCGGCCCACGTGCCCCCCCACACACCCCGCTTGCCGTCTTCTGTTTGCAAACCCAACGACAAGGGCCCGTGC
>JAAWWE010000012.1 GCA_021404525.1 Rhodobiaceae bacterium | reverse complement strand
GCCCCTGGCGCTCCCCTCGCCGGGGGCTTTCTTTTGGGGAAAGCAAAGTCGGCAGCGCTCCGGTTGTGGTGCCTCTCAGTCTTCCTTCTTAAGACCCAGACGACCCGCCAGCATATTGTCGACGGTGCGTTTGGGAAGCAGACCTGGAAGGGTCCAATTCATCAAGCGCCCTGGCACAACCGCATAGCGTGTTTTGGGGTTGGCTATTGTGAGCGCTTTCCAGACCGCACGACCAAGCTTCTCAGGCGGAAACCCCTTTTTGCCATTCGCAATCATATATTCCTTGATGCGGTCGAGCGCCGGTGCGAAGGGGCTGTTTTGATATTGCGTCACATCGACTTCTTCAGCCTTGTCCCAGATTTTCGTCGCGACAGCGCCAGGACCCACGATCACGACATCAATGCCAAACAGCATCAGCTCTCGCCGGAGACTCTCACTGACCCCCTCCAGCCCATGTTTGGAGGCCGCATAGGCGCCTAGGAAGGGAGCACCGTTTTTCCCTGCCACGGAACTGATCATTACGATGCGCCCCGGATCGCCGGTCAGGTCTTTGTCAACGCCGAGCAAAGGTGCGAAAGCCTGCGTGACAATCACCTGGCCGGTGATGTTCACCTCAAGCTGGTTCCGAAATTCATCAATAGGCTGATTGAGCACGGGCCCGGGCGCTGCAATGCCTGCATTGTTGACCAGGCCAAAGAGCGTGTTGCCTTCCAGCGCATCGCGCACCTGGCTCGCAGCCTTTGCGACAGCTGCTTCATCTGTCACATCAAACAAGAGCGGCGTGAAGAGATCACCAAACTCTGATTTGAGGCGGTCGCCGTCTTCGGCTTTGCGGACACTGCCAAATACATGCACACCATTCTTGGTGAGGATTTTTGTGATGCCCCAGCCAATGCCGGTGGAAACACCCGTAACCACAACTGATTTCATCTGCCTGTCCTCCTGTGCGCCTGACCTGCGAAATCGTGCTGGGTCAGAGCTCCATTTCGTATCGAACCCAGTCGGTTCGGGTCGCAAGCTTGTCATATAGGTGCTGCGCAGTCCGATTACTTGCCGCGGTCTGCCAGTAAATGCTCTGCCAGCCTGCCTCACGCCCCCGTGTGGCAAGGGCCTCAATCAGGGCGCGTCCAGCGCCGGTTCCTCGGGCCGCCTCAGAGACGTAAAGATCTTCCAGATAGCAGATGGGTCCTGGTCCCCAGGTGCCCCCATGAAGAAGGTAGTGAGTGAAGCCGATAAGCTCGCCTGTTTCGGTGACGGCCCCGAGCCCGAAAATATTGCCAGTGGGAAGCAAGAGTCGCGCCCAGGTATCTTCCGTGACTTCAGGCGCGAGCTCTGTTTCGTAAAAAGTCAGATAGCCCTGCCAGAGGGGAAGCCACTGGGGCTTATCCTCCGGCAGGAGGTCTCTGATTTCTATCGGCATGGCCTTAGCCTGCCTTAGCTAATCGTCACGCCGCCATCGATGACAAGGCCCTGACCGGTCATGAAAGCGCCCGCTTTTGAAGACAGGAACACAGCAGCGCCCGCGATTTCATCCGGCAAGCCGATCCGGCGGAGAGGTGCGTTGGACGTCGAGCGTTCAAGCGTTTCTGGGTTGTCCCAAAGCGCCTTCGCGAAATCCGTTTTGATAAGGCCCGGCGCAATCGCGTTCACGCGAACATTATGAGGTCCAAATTCAACAGCCAGGTTCCGCGCGAGCTGGAAGTCAGCGGCCTTGGAGATGCAATAGGCACCGAGCACAGGCGAGCCTTTCAGGCCGCCGATCGAGGAGACGATGGTGATGTTGCCGTCTTTGCGCTCAATCATCTGCGGCAAGACCATATTGCAAAGCCAGTGATTGCTCTTCACGTTAGAGCTCATGATTTTGTCAAAGGCCTCATCTGGAATATCTGCGGCCGATCCGTAGAACGGATTGACAGCGGCATTGCAGACCAGCGAGTCAACCTTGCCCCATTTGTCATTGGTTGTATCGACGAGGCGCTGCAGATCTTCCTTGGAGGAAATGTTGCACGGGACCGCCATGGCTTTGTCAGGGAACTTTGCATTGATTTCTGCAGTCACCTTTTCACAGGCATCCGCTTTACGGCTGGAAATGACGACATTTGCGCCATGTTCGGCCATGCGGTGGGCGATAGCCTCCCCAATGCCGCGTGTGGAGCCGGTGATGATGGCGGTTTTGCCACTAAGGTCAAAAAGTTCCATGAAAAAGCGATCCTTCCTGTCATATCCGGGCTGTTCGCCCCGAATTGTCTAATTTTTGTGATGACATTTTTACACCCTTTGACAACATCTGCCAGACACAAGCGGTCGAACTTCGTGTTAGAGTGCGGAAATCGAGCCGGTGATTTGGCTCATGCGTGGGGTACGCAAACGATCTGAAACCGATAAAGGGGCGGCTTTCCCAAAGAAGCAGCACTAAACTCGGATATGGGACAGTCAGGAGTTATTCTATGAAACGTATCGCAACCTTATTTGTCGCTGGCGCCTTTGCGCTTTCAGCGTGTACCTCGACAGACCCTTATACGGGCGAACAAAAAACCAATAATGCAACGATTGGCGCGGGGCTTGGCGCTCTTGCCGGCGGTGTCGCCGGAGCGTTGATTGGTGGTGGCGACTGGCGGAAGCGGGCACTGATTGGCGCCGGTGTGGGCGCGCTGGCTGGTGGTGGCATTGGCTACTACATGGATCAGCAGGAAGCGAAGCTAAGGCAGCGTCTGCAAAATACGGGCGTATCCGTGACCCGTGTCGGCAACGACATCATCCTCAACATGCCCGGCAATATCACCTTTGCGTCTGGCTCTGCTGACATCAATGCAAACTTCTATGAAGTGCTGAACTCTGTCGGCATTGTGCTGGATGAATATGACAAGTCATTGGTCGACGTCTACGGCCACACTGATAGTGATGGGTCTGCGCAGTTTAATCAGCAGCTTTCAGAGCGTCGGGCGCAGTCCGTTGCGGCTTATCTGCAGACCCGCGGGGTTGTGCGTGATCGTTTCTTCATTCGTGGTCTTGGCGAAAGCCAGCCAATCGCGTCGAATGGAACAGCCGCAGGAAAGGCTCAGAACCGTCGTGTCGAAATCCGGATCGCGCCGCTGACAGCTTAGTCTGATCAGATCAATTGAAGAGGGGTGTCCCAGATATCGCGGCACCCCTTTTTGCTGCCTATTTGAGCAAAGCATCGATCTCTGCAAGAAGAGCTGCATCAAGCGGGCTGACTTTGCTGGGAAAAGTTCCAGCAAGCTCACCGCCCGGCCCGATGAGATATTTGTGGAAATTCCACTTCGGTGCCGCCCCCTCGCCAGCTTCCGCAACAACCCATTTGTAAAACGGATGGGCATCCTCACCGAGGACAACCTGCTTCGTGACCATGGGGAACGACACGGAATAATTCACTTCGCAAAAACTGACAATTTCTGATTCAGTGCCCGGTTCCTGTGCGCCAAAATCGTTTGATGGGACACCGATCACGGTAAGACCTTTGTCGCCATAGCGTTCCCAAAGCCCCTGCAAATCCCGGTATTGAGGCGTGAATCCGCACTGGCTCGCTGTGTTGACAATCAATACCGCACCGCCGGAATAGGCGGAAAGAGCCAACTCGCCGCCGGAAATATGCTGAAAAGCAAACTGATGTGCGCTCATGATACGTCTCCCTGCGATTTTTCGCTGTATTTGGGGCATCTTAAGCGCACCTGAGGCCGCATGGTTAACACTTTCTCAAAGACTCACTGCCACTGTCTCAAACTGGGAAATAGGCGGCTCAAACCTCAGTGAGGAGGGGCCTGAGACAGATGAGGAAGAGTTCTATGTCGCGCTTGAACAAGATCATGCTCGTGATGACATCGGCCATTTTGGCAGCGACCCTGTCCTTCGGCTTGATCGTTTTCGGGGAACTGAAAGACATGGAAGCCTGGCTTGTTGGCGGGGTAATCTTCCTTCTTGTCGCCCAGACCCATACGACGTTCGCACGGGCAAGCGAGCGCAAACTCTTTGTCAAAAACATCGCCGACATCAATTCTTTTGCAGCTGGCCTCAACCGTGATCTTGAGCGCGCAGAAGCTGATATTGAAGTTCTAACGGAACGCCTTGAAACAGAGACCAAGACCCGCAACGAAGAAATTGTTGCAGAAATGCGGGTGATTGAGAGTTTTGTGAAGCGTCTGGCTGAAGAACGCCAGCCTGCAAAACAGATCGTCAACCAGCAACAGTCTGGCAGCCGAGTGGTGCCAATGCCGGGGGTCGAAGCACCGACCATGCCGGTAGATCAAATGAACGATTCCGATTTACTTGACGTGATCCGTCATGCGCTGGAAGACAATCGGGTAGACCTCTACCTCCAACCCATTGTGACCCTGCCTCAGCGCAAAGTGAAATATTATGAAGCCCTGACACGTCTGCGCGGCGGCCGCGGTGAGATCATTATGCCGGGAGACTACATGCGTGTGGCGGAACCGGCAGGCATGATGCCGACCATTGATAACCTGCTATTGTTCCGCTGCGTACAAGTCGTGCGCAAACTGAACGAGCGGGATTCAGACACAGGCGTGTTCTGCAACATTTCCGTCAATTCACTGCTCGACAGTGATTTCTTCCCGCAATTTATCGAATATATGCAACACAACACGCAGCTTGCTGATCAGCTTGTGTTTGAGTTCTCACAATCAACGGTCAATGCCTGTGGCCCGATTGAGATGGCAAGCCTCTCAGCGCTCGCCAAGCTTGGCTTCCGCTTCTCTATGGACCAGGTGACAGACATCAATCTTGACTATCGTCGCCTCCACGAAATGAACATCCGATACGTGAAGATTGCAGCGCATGTTCTGGTGGGCCAGGCGGATGATGGTCTGACTGACATCCGTCCTGAAGACATCAAAGAACTGATGGCGCGTTATGGCATGAACCTGATCGTCGACATGATCGAAAAAGAACGGGCCGTGGTCGACGTCCTGGATTTCAACGTGGACTATGGTCAGGGATATCTCTTTGGCTCACCGCGTCCCGTGCGCGACGAGGTCCTCGCCGACGTTGCCTGATTGGCAAGCTTAGTGCGGGGCAGGGCTTGACGATCCGGCTCTGAACGTCCTACTTGGGGCCATGACCGATACATCTGGCCTGGTGCCGATCCACACTCATTTTGAACCCATTGCGCAGAACTATCAGGCACTTCTCTGTGACATTTGGGGCGTGCTCCACAATGGGGTGGCGGCCTATGACGGGATCGTCGACGCACTAACCCGGTATCGGGCAAGCGGAGGTCGGGTGCTGCTTCTCTCGAATGCACCGCGGCCGGGCGTAGGCATTCCGGGCCATCTCGAAGGCTTGGGCGTACCCCGTGACGCCTATGACGATGTCCTGACGTCCGGTGACGCCACGCGCGAAAGCATCGCATCAGGTCGGTTCGGTTCATCCTTCTGGCACTTAGGGCCGGAGCGGGACAGACCGACATTTGAAGGGTTGCCAATAAGCCAGACAGACGAGGACAAGGCAGACTTCGTTTTGTGTACGGGCCTTTTTGACGATGAGACAGAAACGGCCGACGACTATGCAGAGACTCTCGCGCGTCTGAAAGAACGGGACCTAGATCTCGTTTGCGCAAATCCCGACATCGTCGTGGATCGCGGCGAGAAGCGTGTCTATTGCGGCGGCGCTATTGCTGGTGCTTATTCCGAAATCGGCGGCAGGTCCCACTATTTTGGCAAACCCCATGCACCCATCTATGACCTGGCGCGGGCTCGGTTGTCAGACCTAGAGGATGACCAGATATTGGCGGTCGGCGACGGGCTTCTCACCGACATCAAAGGCGCGAATGATCAAGGCATCGACGCGCTTTTTGTCACGGGCGGCATTGCTTACGAGCGCTGCGGGCCGACCGTAGACAATCCCCAATCTGAGTTGGTTACTGAGGTTCTTGCGGAGACAGATGGTCGGGCAATCGGCGCGATGGCCCGCTTGGTCTGGTAACTAGGTCAGTCGAAGAGGGCGTCGATATCGTCCTGGCTGGCACCCTCGCTCAAAATGTCATCGACATCTGATTGATCAATTCCCTGGCCCTCAAGAGCAGGGCCATTCAGGATAAGTTCCCGCTTCCGCTTTTCTTCTGCGGTTTCTTCTTCGTCTTCAATCGTTTCGCTCAGTGCCGAACCAAGTGCCTCGGCAAGCGTGCTGATCTTGGTTTCAATATGCACAAGCGTATTGACGACCTTGCTGATCCGCTGACCGGTAATATCCTGAAACGAACAGGCTTCGAAAATCTCCATGACAGCGCCTTGCACCGTGTCATGATATGCCGCCATATCCTCAGGATCAGCCGACATAATCAGCTCTGCCTGTTCCATGATCGTGTTTGTCGCATTTTCTGTCGACTGAACAATGGCTTCAAGCTCAAGGCCAGCCTCAGGAATGTGCTTGTCTTTCAGGTTGCCTGGTTGCAGGCGACCGATTTCCGTTCTCGTCGTATCGATGAAATCGGAAATCTCCGTGAGTTCTTTATAGATAGCGGTGTCCACATGGCCAAAGAAGCCCTGCATGGATCCGACCATGATCTCGGCGAGATTGAGGATGTCAGGAAGCGTAAGGCTATCCGTTTTCATGTCACGGATATGACCCGCAACATCGTCGAGACGTGATTCAACTGATTTTTCAGGCGCACTCATGGCGTAAAACCGCTGTCGTTTTTAAGAAGGATTAGAAGTCGCCGATGACTGCGGTGATCTTCGTCTTCAACGTTGCTGCGTTGAAAGGCTTCACGATGTAATTATTCACACCAGCCTTTTTCGCCGCGATGACGTTTTCCGTCTTCGATTCAGCTGTGATCATGATGAACGGTGTTGGTTTCAGGCCTTCATCGCTCCGTACTTCCTTAAGAAGCTCATAGCCCGTCATAGGCTCCATGTTCCAGTCGGAGATGACCAGCCCATAGCGCTTGCCACGCATCTTTGCCAGTGCTTCGGTGCCGTCTGCGGCATCGTCAACATTGGTGAAGCCAAGCTGCTTCAGAAGGTTGCGGATAATGCGGATCATCGTCTTGTAGTCGTCGACTACGAGTACGGGCATTGAGAGATCTACTGCCATGGTTATTCTCCATGTGAAGGGCGCCTTTTTAGCGCCCCGAATCGTGTGCCTTACACCAAAGCAAACCCCGCTTTTCGCGCTATGCTCGCTCTTGGCCCCTGCCACAACCTACGGCAGCGGCTTTAAATTTTTGGTTAAATGGGTGGGTTACCGAAGGGTTACCGCCGTCTTCAGCGTTGCACCAAGCCGCCGCGACACTTGACGTTCTCTCATGGATGGTTATCACCACTGGGTCAAAAAGACAGAGCATGCGTGTCTTTGCGTGCATGAAAGAGGGTGTCCAGGGATGCATGTCATCCGTCATACCGAAGATATGGCAACCGCAGAGCGCGGCGGCGCCTTTGCGCTTGGTAATTTTGATGGTGTACATCTGGGCCATCAACAGGTCATCGGTGGTGCATTAGCGGTGGCCTCTGAGAAGGCAGTGCCGAGCGGCGTTCTGATTTTTGAGCCGCATCCTCAGCAATATTTTTTTTCAGAAAAGCCTTTCTTTCGCCTGACACCCTTTCGCGCAAAAACACGGCTTTTGGAAGGATTGGGCGTTGATGTGCTGGCGGCGCTGCCATTCGATGCGAAGATGGCAGAACGCTCAGCAGAAAGCTTCGTGCAAGAAATCCTGATTGGGGGGCTGGGCGCGTCGCACATCGTGGTTGGGTATGATTTCCGCTTTGGCAAAGGCCGAGCCGGAGATGGTTCCCTCCTGCAAAAAATGGGCAAAGATCTCGGGTTTGACGTGACCATCGTTGAGGAGGTCACCAATGGCAGGGAGACCTATTCATCAACTCGGATTCGCGAATGTCTCAACGCTGGTGACCCGCAGGGTGCGGCAAGGCTCCTCGGGCATTGGTGGTCGGTTGAGACGCACATTGTAACCGGCGACCAGCGGGGCCGGACCATTGGCTTCCCAACCATCAATCTACCGCTTGAAGAGCATGTCGAACCCGCCTTGGGAGTCTATGCGGTTCTGATTGAGATTGAGGATGGTCCGCACCAGGGCAGGTACAAAGGGGTGGCCAATATTGGCCGGATAGCGAGTTTCAAGGAACCAGATCGCTGTCGACAGCGATCTGGCTCGAGAGCGCTTGAAGCAGGTCGATGAACCTTGGGCGTCAGCAGAATGAGTGATCTGCTGGACGGGGTTCGCCGCCGCTGGTACAAGACGGCATCATGATGATCGAGTGGACAGACAGAGCGATAGCTCGAATTAGCCGCCCCGGGGCGCGAATTATCGTCCCGGCCTGTTGCTGACGCCTGGACGAGGCGCACGCACAGGACCGGGTCTTCAACCGCCATCTTTGACCTAAATTCTTGAGCGAGAGCTATCCGCCAATGTCTGCTGACCAAACCACCGATACACGCGACTACCGAGATACATTGCGCCTGCCGAAGACCGATTTTCCTATGAAGGCCGGTTTGCCCAAGCGTGAGCCCGAAATGCTGGAGCGTTGGGCCAAGCTTAACCTCTATGACCGCCTCCGCAAAGAAAGCGCTGGCCGCGAGAAGTTCGTCTTCCACAATGGCCCTCCTTACGCCAATGGGGCGATCCATATGGGGCACGCACTGAATCACATCCTAAAAGACATTGTGGTGCGCTCTCAGCAGATGATGGGCAAAGACGCGCTGTTCGTGCCCGGATGGGACTGTCATGGTTTGCCCATTGAATGGAAGATTGAAGAAAAATACAGAGCCAAAGGTGTCGACAAAGATACCGTCCCGGTTTTGGAGTTCCGAAAGGAATGTCGGGAATTTGCGGGAGAATGGATTGATGTTCAGCGCGAAGGGCTGAAGCGTTTAGGCGTGCAGGCGGAGTGGGATAATCCTTACCTGACCATGTCCTATGACGCAGAAGCAGCCACTGTCGCGGAGTTTCAGAAATTCATCATGAATGGGGGGCTCTATCGCGGCTCGAAACCCGTCATGTGGTCGGTCGTTGAAAAGACTGCCTTGGCAGAAGCAGAGGTTGAATATCACGACCATGTGTCGCCGACGATTTGGGTTCGGTTCCCTGTCGTGAGCGGTGCGCCGGAACTCGACGGTGCAACCGTCGTGATCTGGACGACAACACCTTGGACCATTCCTGGAAACCGGGCCATCGGTTATTCGGAAAAGATCTCATACGGCCTCTACAAAATTGAGGAGACCCAGGAAGAGAGCTGGGCAGAGGTGGGCGAAACCCTAGTGCTCGCAGATGGCCTGGCAGATCAGGTTCGCGAAGATGCGCGCATCGTCAGCTGGACCCGACTGGGCGATGCGCCAGACCTTGCTGGAACAGTGTGCGCGCACCCGTTTCGCGGACAGGGCTATGACTTTGGTGTCAATCTGTACCCTGGCGATTTTGTCACCGATGAAACCGGGACAGGATTTGTGCACATCGCACCGGGCCATGGTCAGGATGACTATCTGCTCGGTATGAAGCATGGCGTAGAGGTGCCCTTCACGGTTGATGAAGCAGGTGTCTACTATGACGATGTACCGCTCTTCGCTGGCAAACGGGTGCTCAAACCCAATGGCAAGGATGGTGATGCAAACAATGCTGTCATCGAGGCTCTGAAAAACGCCGGGAAGCTGTTGACCCGCGGCAAGTTGGAGCACTCCTATCCGCATTCCTGGCGTTCGAAAGCGCCGCTTATCTTCCGCAACACGCCGCAATGGTTTGTGTCGATGGAAACAAACGATCTGCGGAAAACGGCCCTGGCTGAGATCGACAAAACGCGGTTTGTGCCAGAGACAGGTCGCAACCGGATCCGGTCCATGGTTGAGGGGCGGCCCGACTGGGTTCTCTCCCGTCAGCGTGCCTGGGGCGTACCACTGACTGTCTTCGTTCACAAAGAGACCGGCGAGATCCTGCGCGACGAAACCGTGAATAAACGCATCGTCGATGCGGTGGCCGAGCGGGGCGCAGATGCCTGGTTTGAAGACGATCCGCAAACTTATCTGGGCAATGATTATGCCGCGGATGACTATGAGAAAGTCGACGACATTCTCGATGTATGGTTTGATTCCGGCTGCACCCACGCCTTTGTATTGGAAGCCAGGGAGGATCACCATTCTCCCGCCGATCTCTATCTGGAAGGCTCAGATCAGCACCGTGGCTGGTTCCAGTCTTCTTTGTTGGAGAGCTGCGGCACCCGCGGACGCGCGCCTTACAAGCAGGTCGTGACCCATGGCTTCCTCTTGGACGAAAAAGGAATGAAAATGGCGAAGAGCGGCAAGAACGCTGTCTCGCCAGACAAGATCGCAGGTCAAAGCGGCGCCGAGATCATTCGCCTTTGGGTTGGCAGTGCTGACTTTACCGAGGACATGCGTATTGGTCCGGAAGTGATCAAGTCGAACACGGACGCCTACCGCAAGCTTCGCAACACCTTCCGTTTCCTTCTTGGCAACCTGGCAGGATATGACGAAGCGAACCGTGTCCCGCCGGCAGATATGCCAGAGCTCGAACGCTACATGCTGCATAAGCTGAGTGAGCTTGATGGGCTCGTACGCCAAGCTTATCTCGATTATGACTTCAAGAAAGTATTCCACGCCCTCTCGAACTTCATGACGGTAGATCTGTCGGCACTCTATTTCGACATTCGCAAAGACGCGCTATATTGCGATCCGCTGTCGAGCCCGGTTCGGCAGGCCTGCCAGACAGTGATGGATGAGATCTTCATGTGTCTCACTGCATGGCTCGCACCGATCATGACATTTACGACCGAGGAAGTGTGGCTCTCACGCTTCCCATCTGACGAAGGGTCAGTCCATCTGCGGACATTCCCTGATGTGCCAACTGACTGGCAGGATGGAGCGCTGGCGGCGAAATGGTCCAAGGTCCGAGATCTGCGCCGTGTTGTCACAGGTGCACTTGAAATCGAGCGGCGTGAAAAGCGGATCGGCTCTAGCCTGGAAGCTGCCCCAACCGTTCATGTCTCTGATGAGAGCTATGTAGCGGCGATGGCAGGCATTGATTTGGCGGAAATTGCGATCACCTCCCAGGCGACACTCAGCACCGATGCGGCTCCCGTAGACGCGTTCACGCTTGAAGACGTGGCGGGCGTGGCGGTTGTCCCAAGCCTGGCCGTGGGCAACAAATGCGCCCGGTCTTGGAAAATCCTGCCTGAGGTTGGCTCGGTAGAAGGTTTTCCAGATCTTACCCCCCGTGATGCAGCTGCCGTCGCAGAATTTGATAGGGCATCATGAAGGATCAGCTCATTCGTTGGCTCTCGGAGATGCCGCTGAAGGGGCCGCTAACAGCGTTCGGCCTGTCGATTGCGCTTGCGGCCTTTCTGGTCGATCGGCTGTCCAAATGGTGGTTGATCGATGTTTTTGGCATCGCGGAGCGAGGAATCGTAACGGTTCTGCCTTTTTTTGACCTGGTGATGGCATGGAACCGGGGTATTTCTTATGGCCTGTTTCAGGCAGACACTGCTTTGGGAGTCACGATCCTGGCCAGTTTCGCAATCGTTGTGACCGCAGCGTTGACGCTTTGGCTAGCGCGCATCAACCACCGGTTGATGGCGCTCTCAATTGGATTGATCATCGGCGGCGCGGTTGGGAACATTTACGACAGGATCGTTTTTGGGGCTGTTGCTGACTTTTTTAGTCTCCACGCCTACGGCTATTATTGGTATATTTTCAATATTGCGGACATTTGGATTGCCTTGGGTGTGATCTTGATGATTTATGATTCATTCTTCCCTGTTGCAGAAGAGACCGAAGCTGGTCACTCTGGCAAGAAATAGACTGACAGCTGTCCAAGCAGATTTCACAAGGTGCCGAAGGCAAACATGACTATGCGTATCAGAACAGGTTCCACTCCCCGCACACTCACACGATTTGTCCTCTTGGGGCTTTCAGCAGCAGCTCTATCGGCTTGCAGTGGCTCCCTTTCTGAGTCGCTGGGCTACGGCAAAGAGGCGCCGGATGAATTTGCCATTGTCACAAAAGCGCCCTTGGTGATCCCTCCTGATTATTCACTTCGTCCACCGCGTCCAGGAGCGCCGAGCCCTCGTGAAACAGCGCCGGGAACCATCGCCCAAACGGCATTGCTCGGGTCAGCGAATGCCGGTCAAAATACAAATGGTCCGTCTGCTGGCGAAGTTGCGCTTCTCTCCAATGCGGGCGCTCTAAATGCGGATCCCGCAGTGCGTGCCCTGATTGACGATGAGACCCGGGCCCTCAAGCAGAAAGATGAAAAATTCCTGGACGATGTGCTTTTCTGGCAGAAACCGTCAGAGCCAAATCGCGTAGTCGATGCCTCAGGTGAGTCTCAGCGTCTCCGGGAGAATGAAGCACTTGGTCGACCTGTGACCGAGGGTGAAACGCCCGAGTTTGATGATACTGAGGGCGGCGGACTTCTGGACTATTTCTTCGACTGATCGACAGAGACAGATCTCCGACTAGTCTACCTCTCAAACGATCACTTTCGCGCGGGGTAGGGCTCTGCCAAGCGATCTTCTGTTGATCAGCCACACGAAATCCCGGACTTTGTAGCCTTGGCCCCAATTTGGGCACAAACAACCTGTTGAGTGACTGCAGTCGACTAAGCGCTGATTGGCGCAAGTTGGGCTGGTGCAATAGGGTTTGATCACGTGGAGGTTTCAGGATTTGCTCAACCGGTCGTTTTTACTTTCCAAGATTGCTCTTGGTACACTGCTCTCAGCAGCTCTTTTTCTGACGGCATGTTCTGAAGAAGAGACAGCAGCGCTCAGTACCGAACCGATTGTTCACGGGGATGAGCCAGGTGCACCGGAAACATTCGAGCTCTCAAACGGTATGAAAGTCGTGGTCATACCCGACCGGCGGGCACCGGTGGTGACCCACATGGTCTGGTATCGGGTTGGCGCGGCAGACGAGCCAGAGGGCATGTCTGGTGTGGCGCATTTCCTTGAGCACTTGATGTTCAAAGGCACCGAGACCATTCCGCCAGGGGAGCTCTCCAAAATCGTGGCGCGCAATGGCGGGCAGGACAATGCCTTTACCTCGTCAGACTTCACCGCCTATTTCCAGCGCGTCGCCATCGATCGCCTGCCATTGGTGATGGAGATGGAAGCAGACCGCATGTCGAACCTCGTTCTGACAGACGCGGAAGTGATGCCTGAGCGCGACGTCGTCCTTGAGGAACGCAGCATGAGGGTGGACAACAACCCGCGCTCGCTCCTGTCAGAAAAGATCAATCAGGCCTTATTCCCCGTGCATCCCTATGGCACGCCGGTCATTGGGTGGGAGCGCGAAATCGCGGCTCTCTCAACTGAGAATGCCATTGCCTTCTATGACCGCTTCTACACACCCAACAATGCCATCCTGATTGTCGCCGGGGATATTACCGCGGCAGAGTTGCGGCCTTTGGCAGAAAAATATTACGGGTCCATCGAACGGCGCGCAGACACACCGCCCCGAGTGCGGGAAACCTCTGGTGGTCTGGATGGACCTTTGAGGGTTGAGCATGCTGACCAGCGGGTCCGCCAGGCAACTGTGCAGCGCCAATATCGTGTGCCGAGCTATCGCAACGCCCCTGGCCTGGACAGCGAGGCAATGGATGTCCTCGCAACGCTGCTGGGCGGCAGTGCCACCAGCCGTCTTTACCGAAATCTGGTTGTCGACAGCCGCGTCGCGGCAAATGCCGGCAGCTGGTACTCTGGCACCGCGCTTGATGATGCCACCCTGGGGATCTACGCCATCCCGGCGCCTGGACACACAATCGCAGAGGTTGAAGCGGCATTGGATTCGGAAATTGCCGCCTTTATTGAAGAAGGTGTAAGCCAGGAAGATGTGGATCGCGCCGTCAATTTGCTTTTGGCAGAAGCTATTTATGCACGTGATGATCAGCAGGACATGGCACGGATCTATGGGGTGGCATTGACCACCGGTGGCACCGTGCAAGATGTGCTCGACTGGCCGGACAATCTGCGGAAGGTGACGCCTGCCGATGTTGTGGCGGCAGCAAAAAAGTATCTTGATCTCTCCCGCTCTGTAACCGGGATATTGAAGCCGGCGGGAGATATCTGATGTTCAAACAGATCACGAAAATTCTAACGCTTGCGGCGACGATCACTGTCGGCGCGCTTGGTCTTATCAGTGTACCTTCTGCATATGCGGCGACGGAAATTCAGGAGGTAACAAGTCCTGGTGGGATTACCGCTTGGCTCGTAGAAGAACATTCACTCCCCTTCATCGTTATCGAAGCGGCGTGGGAAAATGGCACGCTGCAAGACCCGGAAGCCAAAACGGGGCTGACCTATATGATGGCGGGCCTTATGAACGAAGGGGCAGGCGACCTGGACAGCCAGGCCTATCAGGGCGAGCTTGAGCGTTTGGCTGCCAATCTTTCCTTCCGAGCCAGCAGAGACAGACTGTCGCTGTCATTCAAGACTCTGACGGAAAACCGGAAAGAAGCTGTGGAGCTTCTCCGGCTAGCCTTGACCAAACCACGCTTTGACGAGGGGCCGATCGAGCAGATCCGTGGCCAGCTGAAAGTTGCCATCCTCAGAGACGCTGAGAGCCCGGACAAAATCGCTGCCGAAGCTTGGTACAACGCAGCGCTCGCGGACCATCCTTATACGCGCCCATCCAAGGGGACACTGGAGAGCATCGCGACGCTTGGTCGAGACGATCTCATCGCTCATCACCAGCGTCTCTTTGCAAAAGACAATATCAAGATCTCGGTCGTAGGTGACATTGAGCCAGAGGTGCTGAGTGACCTGCTGGACGAGGTATTCGGTGGGCTACCTGATACGACATCGCTGGAAGAGGTTGCGTTGGCAGAAGTCAATCCTGAAGCCCAGCTTCAGATCATTGAGCGGAATATGCCACAAAGTGTGGTCCTTTTCGGCCATGCGGGTATCGCTCGTGAGGACGATGATTTCATTCCTGCCTATGTCATGAATTACATTCTGGGTGGCGGTGGCTTTTCTTCTCGTCTGATGACAGAGGTTCGCGAAAAGCGCGGGCTGGCCTATTCCGTCGCAACCTATCTCTATCCGCTGCGCCATGCGGCGCTCTTTATCGGTCAGGTGGCGACTGAAAATCAACGCGTCTCAGAGTCGCTCAACGTGATCCGGGCAGAGATCGCTAAGCTGGCCGCCGAGGGGGTCACAGAGAAAGAACTTGCAGACGCCAAGACCTATCTGACCGGGTCCTATCCTCTCCGGTTTGACACCAATGACAAGATTGCAGGTCAATTGATCGCCATTCAGGAGGCAGATCTTGGCATTGACTATATTACCCGGCGAAACGGCCTGATCGAGGCCGTGACACAAGACGATATCAAACGGGTCGCAAAAAGGCTGCTCGGGTCAGAGAACCTCATCGTCACCGTGGTAGGCCAACCAGAAGGTCTGCTGGCCGAAGGCTCGGCTCCCTGACTCGCTTGCGCATGGTGATTTAGGTAGGCTCTCACCTCTTCAAATTGGTGTAGCTGCGATTCTCATGACAAAGCCTTACTACGCGTGTGACATCAGCCAAACTCTGGAAACAGAGATTGGGACCGGCGGTCTAACGGCAGCGGCATTTGCTGCGGCGCTGGAGCAGGCTGAAGGCGCTGTTGACCGGCTGAAGCAGAAGCATGCAGCTGGCGACCTCATGCTCACGCGTCTCGTCTCAGAGCGCGATGATCTTGATGCGCTGAAGGTTTTTGCAGCGAGCCTCATCAAAGACACAACCGACCTTGTGATCCTGGGTATTGGCGGCTCGAGCCTCGGCGCGCAGGCCTTGGCGCAGCTGACCGGCTGGGGTTTGCCTGGCTACAACCCTGCGGCAGGCCGCCCAACAATTCATCTACCTGAAAATCTGGACCCGCTGACCTTTGAACGGCTGCTCGCCGCATGCGACCTCCGGTCAACGCGGTTCCTCACTGTCTCCAAATCCGGAGGCACAGCAGAGCCTTTGACTCAGATGCTGGCGGCTATGTCAGCGATTGAGAAAGCGGGCGGCGGGGAATATCTCAAACAACATTTTTTCGTCCTGACGAGCCCTGGCGATCAGAACCCGCTGCGCAAGGTTGCTGAAAGCCATGGACTGCCAATTCTTGATCATGCCGACATCGGTGGGCGCTTCTCTGTTCTAAGCAATACAGGCCTCCTGCCAGCAGAATTGTTGGACCTCGATGGCGAGAAACTGAGGCTCGGAGCTGCGAGTACTCTCGAAGCCACATTGACGGATGAAAAATCGCCGGTTGCGCTTTGTGCGGCGACGACTGTCGGGCTTTTGGAGGAGCGGGGCGTGAGCCTCAGTGCGCTTACTTCCTATGACGACCGTCTGCAGCGTTTTGGTCTCTGGTTTCGACAGCTTTGGGGCGAGAGCCTGGGGAAAGAGGGAAGAGGCCTGACGCCGCTCGCAGGCGTGGGCCCGGTTGACCAGCACAGTCAGCTTCAGCTTTACCTCGCGGGTCCAAACGACAAGCTCCACACCATCATCACCCGAGACGTAAAAGGTGAGGGGCCTATCCCCGTTTCTGATTACGCTGCCGGGCCCTTGAGTGCCTATGCGGGGACAACGATGGGCGATCTGCTGGATGCCGAACAGCGGGCAACGCTCGCAACGCTGGCACAAAATGGTCGCCCGGCGCGGCATCTGAATGTCGCCTCGCTCAATGAAGAGAGCATGGGCGCCCTCCTTATGCATTTCATGCTCGAGACAATTCTTGTGGCCGATATGCTGGGTGTGGATCCCTTTGACCAGCCTGCCGTTGAAGAAGGGAAGGTTTTGGCGCGCACCTATCTGGCGGAAAGCGGAAGGTCTGCGACATGAACCGTGTCCGTCGGCTCAGCGAAGGAACCATAAACCGCATCGCCGCAGGCGAGGTGGTTGAACGCCCGGCGAGCGCGGTGAAAGAGCTTGTCGAAAACGCCATCGATGCAGGCTCCAGCCAAATCGACATTGTGGTGGTGAGCGGTGGTCGAGATCTCATTCGGGTCTCTGACAATGGCTGTGGCATGTCACCTGATGATCTCCTGACGGCTGTTGAACGTCATGCAACCTCTAAGCTGAAACAGGATGAGACCGGTCGGGAAGACCTGCATGACATCGACACGCTGGGTTTTCGGGGGGAGGCACTCCCATCCATTGGGGCCGTCGGCCGGCTTAGCATCACCACCCGAGATGAGAGCGCTGATACCGCGTCTAAACTGACCGTCGAAGGGGGCAAACTCGGACCGGTTGAACCTGCCGCCGGACCAGAGGGCACACGCATTGAGGTGCGAGATCTGTTTTTCGCGACCCCGGCACGGCTGAAATTTTTGAAGTCAGAAGGGGCTGAAACCCAGGCTGTATCAGATGTTGTGAAACGCTTGGCGATGGCCCATGAGACCGTTGGTTTTTCGCTCACCAGCGGTGATCGGAATCTGCTGCGCCTGCCCCCAGCGCAAGGCGACCTCTTTGAGGCGCGGCTCTCTCGCCTGTCCGGCATCATGGGGAATGACTTCGCAGCCAATGCGCTTCGCGTTGATGCCGAACGCGAAGGGGTAAGGCTAACCGGGTATGCTGGTCTGCCAACCTTTAATCGTGGGACAGCGCAATATCAGTACCTGTTTGTGAACGGACGCCCAGTGCGCGACAAGCTCCTCACAGGGGCGGTCCGAGGCGCTTACATGGATTTCCTGGCGCGCAACCGACATCCCGTTGTGGCGCTTTTTCTGGAGATAGATCCAGCACTTGTGGACGTGAATGTGCATCCGGCGAAAACGGAAGTGCGCTTCCGCGACGCAGGGCTCGTGCGGGGATTGATTGTCGGTGCCTTGCGCCAGGCGTTGGCAGAAGCTGGCCACAGAGCATCGACCACTGTTGCCGAAACAGCCTTGGGCGCCATTCAATCCGAGTTTCCAGGCAGCACACAGGTTCCGCCGTCTGGAGCAGGGTGGCAGGACAATAGCCGAAACTGGGCGCCGCCTTCGGCATTGCAGGCCCATGCCGCTGCGCAAATGCCCCATCAGCAGGCTCCTCAAGCAGAATGGGGCGGAGGCTTTGGCCCCAGTGCCCGTGTGGAACCGGAGAGCGGTCAAGCCCAGGAACTGGAAGCGCGGCCTTTGGGTGTTGCGCGAGGGCAGCTGCATGAGACCTACGTGGTCGCGCAGACAGCAGATGGCATCGTCATTGTGGATCAACATGCGGCCCATGAACGATTGGTCTACGAACGGATGAAGGAAGCCATTGCTGCCAATGGGCTCACCCGGCAGATGCTTTTGATCCCGGAAGTGGTCGAACTGGAAGGCGACGCAGCCGATCGACTGGCGCGCCGTGCACAGGATTTGGCAGAGCTTGGGTTTGTGCTTGAGAAGTTTGGGGAGGGCGCCGTCGTCGTGCGGGAAACGCCGGCGCTGCTCGGCAAGCTCAACGTGACCGGATTGGTGCGAGACTTAGCCGACGACCTGACTGAGTTGGATGAAGCATTGTCTTTGAAAGAGCGCTTGGAAGATGTGTGCAGCACCATCGCCTGCCATGGGTCTGTGCGAGCAGGGCGGCGCTTGACCGGGGAGGAAATGAATGCGCTTTTGCGCGAAATGGAAGCCACACCCCATTCGGGCCAATGCAATCACGGACGCCCGACCTATGTGGAGCTCAAGCTCGCGGACATTGAACGGCTCTTCGGCCGTCGTTAGCCCTCGGCGCTGAGCCGAATGGTTTCTAGCAGAAGATCAATCCTGTCCTGACCCCAAAAAGGTTCCCCCTGATAGACAAAGAACGGAACGCCAAACGGCCGATCCGCCTCCAGCGTTTTTTCAAGCTCCATCAGGGAACGGGCGCGCAGGTCGGCGCTATCGGCAGCAACCAGTGTGGCGTCCGGGTCAAGCCCCGCCTCGACCGCGATGTCACAAAGGACCTCGTCCTCGGAGATGTTTCGCTCCCCGATAAAGCGGGCGCGATAGGCCGCCAGCATGAAAGGCAGGGCCCGGTCTTCTTCCTTTGCGAGCTGAAAAACATTATTGGGCCGCACAAAGTCGATATCGAACGGGTCGGGGAGGGCAAAGTCGAAGCCGAGACGCTTGGCAAGGCGCACCACATCCCGTGCGACATAAGCACCTTTGGCTGGGCTGGTGATAGGGTTGGGAGGCGGTGTGTCGGCCGGTGGTTTAACGAAAGCAATCGGGTCAACTGAGATCCCTTCCTGCACTATGCGCTCTGTCGCCATCCAGGAATAGGGGCTGCGGAAGGCAAAATACAGTCTGACCGGCTCGATACTCTTATTCATGGAAACCCTCACTTGCTTTGGGTCACTATACGCGTGAGGAACGCAGATGGATTAAGTGGTCAGCTGCATCAGCACAATCTGGGTTGTGGCATAGGTTCGCCGATCAACTTCCACAAAGCCTTGTGGGATTGGAACCTCTTGGTCGCGATCTTCTTCGAGGACGATGAGGGCGTCTGGTGCGATCCAATCTCCGTCAATCGCGGCGACAAGCGCTTTCTCACCCAGGCCTTTGCCATAGGGCGGGTCCGCAAAGACAAGGTTGAAGGCAGGGCCAGCGCTCGCTGGCCTTGGCCCGAGCTTTGTCGCGTCACGCTTGTAAAGCTTGATGCGTCCGGTGACCCCAAGATCTTCCGCATTGGTTCGGATGAGCCCACGAGAGGCTGTGTGGTCATCCACAAAGAGGGTGAAGGAAGCACCCCTGGAGAGAGCCTCAAGCCCGAGCGCGCCTGTTCCCGCAAAGAGGTCCAGCACGCGGGCGTTCTGAAGCGTGAATGCCCCGAAGTTCCCATGCGCCAGAACATTGAAAAGCGCCTCGCGAATGCGGTCGCTTGTCGGGCGAACCCGGTCATCGGTCGGGTTCTGGAGCTTCCGGCCTCTCAACTCACCGCCGACGATCCGCATTCTTTCCTGTTCCTGTCTTGGGCCCTGATTTTGCGCCTGGTCTCGATCCGGGCTTCGAACCTGGTCTGGAGCCGCTCTTCTTCGTCATGCTGGTCTTTTTTGATGAACCCTTGCCCGGCGCTTTGTTGCCAAACGACTTCTTGCCACCATTTCGGGCGCCAGGTGTTTTCCTGTCGGTCGATTTTTTCTTTGCGCGACCGGTTTGGTCCGCATTTTTCTGACGATCCGTTTCGCCAAGCTGGTCCATCAGGATGCGCTCAGGCACTTCCTGAACAACACCTTCTTTCAGGTCGCCCAGTTGAAACGGACCGTAGGAAGTTCGGATGAGCCGGTTCACATCAAGGCCAAGCTTTTCAAGCACCCGCTTGATTTCCCGGTTTTTTCCTTCGCGAAGGGTCATGGAAATCCAGACATTGGCGCCTTGCTCCCGTTCAAGGCGCGCCTGAATGGGGCCATAGCGAATGCCGTCAACCTCAATTCCTTTTTGAAGCGCATCAAGTTTGGCCTGGTCTGTCCGCCCGTGTGCACGCACCCGGTAGCGCCGGGCCCATCCCGTGGAAGGCAGTTCCAACTTTCGCGCAAGCTCCCCATCGTTGGTGAGAAGCAGCAACCCTTCCGTATTCACATCAAGCCGCCCAATGCTGATCACCCGGGGAAGATCTTCTGGCAGGGCGTCAAAGACCGTGGGGCGGCCTTCCGGGTCGCGGGCAGTGGTAACTTTTCCGCGTTCCTTGTGATAGCGCCAGAGACGCGTTGGCTCTTTTGTTGGCAGCGGTTTCCCGTCGACCAGAATCTTGTCTTTGGGGGTGACATTAAGAGCCGGGCTTGTCAGCACCACCCCATTCACGGTGATGCGGCCAGCCTCAATCATCCGCTCTGCATCGCGCCGGGAGCAGACACCGGCGCGTGCCAGCACTTTGGCGATCCGGTCGCCCTGCGGTGTTGTTGCCGCTGCCGTCGTTTCATCTGATGGGGGAGCTTTGTCCGTCATGAGAGGGTGCATAGCATTGCACGGGCAGGCTGGAAAGCTTGACGACTGGTGAGCCGACGCGGCAGGGTCCGGCCATGAGTGGAAACGAGACCATAGACGCGCCCATGGAGCTGGCCTTGAAAGAGGCAGAGGCTGCGGCGAAGCGCGGCGAAGTGCCTGTCGGCGCGGTGATTGTCAGCGCTGACGGCGAGGTTTTGGCCGAAACCGGGAACCGGATTGTGGAGCTCAAAGACCCAACCGCCCACGCTGAGGTGCTGGCCATTCGGGAAGCAGCTGCACATCTGGGAAGCGAGCGGCTGATCGATTGCGATCTCTATGTCACGTTGGAGCCCTGCGCCATGTGCGCTGGCGCCATCTCGTTTGCAAGGTTGAGGCGTGTCTATTATGGCGCCGAGGACCCAAAAGGCGGCGCGGTAGACAATGGCCCGTGTTTTTTCCACCAACCCACCTGCCACCATGCGCCTGATGTCTATGGCGGATTGTCCGAAGCGCCCGCCAGCGACCTTTTGAGGCAGTTTTTCGCCGCCCGCCGAAGCTGACTAGCGACCAAATAGCTCACCCACTTAGACGCGCTCACAAGACTCTTTTGCGTGATTCCGGAGGGGCAAAGAGCTAATATGCCCGCATTGGTATTGGAACCGGGGGGCCAGCCAAAGGTCTCCCAAAGAACATCATAAGAACATGAAAGGAAATCCGATGGATTTTGCCTATTCAGACAAGACACGTGAGCTGATTGATCGCCTGGAAGCGTTCATGGATCAGCACATCTATCCAAATGAGAAGACCTATAACGAGCAAATGGATGCTTTCCGCGCGGAAGGTAACCCTTGGCAGGTCCCGCAGATCCTGGAAGACCTGAAGCCAAAGGCGAAGGAAGCGGGGCTTTGGAACCTGTTCCTGCCGGAATCTGAACTCGGCGGCGGTCTGACCAACCTGGAATATGCCCCTCTCTGCGAAATCATGGGCCGCGTTGGCTGGGCATCGGAAGTGTTCAATTGCTCCGCACCAGACACAGGCAACATGGAAGTGTTTGAGCGGTATGCAAGCGAAGGCCTGAAGGAAAAATACCTTCAGCCGCTTCTCGACGGCAAATTCCGCTCTGCCTTCCTGATGACAGAGCCGCTTGTTGCCTCATCAGATGCGACAAACATTGAAACCCGGATTGAGCGCGATGGTGACGAATATGTCATCAATGGCCGCAAATGGTGGTCGTCGGGCGTTGGTGACCCACGCTGCGTTGTTGCGATTGTCATGGGGAAAACCGATCCGGATGCGGATTTGTATCGTCAGCAGTCTCAGATCATCGTTCCAATGGATGCGCCAGGCGTTGAAGTTGTCCGCATGCTGCCAGTATTCGGCTATGACGATGCACCGCATGGCCATGCGGAAGTGATCCTGAAAGACGTCCGCGTACCTGCTGAGAACATTGTTCTGGGCGAAGGGCGTGGCTTTGAAATCTCGCAAGGCCGGCTTGGCCCTGGCCGTATTCACCACTGCATGCGCACCATCGGTGTCGCAGAACGTGCGCTTGAAAAAATGTGTCAGCGACTTCTCTCTCGTACAGCCTTCGGCAAAACTGTTGCGGAGCATTCAGTATGGGAAGAGCGGATTGCACGTGCACGGATCGATATCGAGTGTGCCCGTCTGCTGACGCTTAAAGCGGCTTACATGATGGACACAGTTGGCAACAAGGTTGCCCGCGCTGAGATCGCCATGATCAAGGTGCATGCGCCTAATATTGCACTGCAAATCATCGATGATGCCATCCAGGCACACGGTGGCGGCGGTGTGACGTCTGACTTTGGCCTTGCCAAAATGTACTCCGGAATGCGGACATTGCGTCTGGCAGATGGTCCAGATGAAGTCCATGCACGGACCATCGCGAAATTGGAATTTCGCAAGCATAAGGAACAGTTAAAGGCAGCGGCCGAGTAATCGGCCCTTCACAAATGTCTTTAAGGCCTTGAAGAATCAGGCGGTCGGCTCCACATGGGGTTACGGCCGCCTTTTTCATTGGCACCCCCCATATTGGCAATCGGGGACGGGAGGAAGAAATGGCATACAAACTCTACAACGCGCAGCTGTCGCCTTATTCAGCCAGATGTCGCATGCAAATGTACGCAAAAGGTCTCGAATTCGAGGCTGTCAGTCCGTTTGAGACCCTCAGTCCGGAAGAGTTTGCAAGCCTGACACCGCTCAAAAAAGTGCCCGTACTCGATGTCGATGGGCTGATTTTGCCCGAATCCCAGGTCATCGCTGAATATTTGGAAGAAGTGGAGGCTGACGTGCCTCTTCTGCCAAGCGACCCAGCTGAGCGAGCGCAGGTCCGGCTTCTGTCGCGGCTTGGCGATCTCTATCTCATGATGCCTCTGGGCAAGCTTTTTGGGCAGGTAAACCCCCAGGGGCGCGACCCTAAGCTGGTTCAATACATGTTTGGTGAGCTGGATAAGGCCATGGCCTGGCTGGCGCATTATGTCGACGGATCAAAATATGCAGTCGGCGACAAACTCAGTCTCGCAGATTGCACGCTTGTGCCCATGTTGTTTTTCGCATCCAACATCACGCCGCTCTTTGGCCGTGAATGTGTTTTGTGTGAGACGCCGATCATCCACAACTATTTCACAAAGACCCTGGAGGATCCGGCAGTTGCCCGCGTGGTAGATGAGCTCGAAGAGGCGTTTGCCAAAATGATGGGTCCAAAGACAGAGCCACAAAAACAACCTGCAGAGTAGTTTTTAGCGAGAGAACGTTCTTCTCCGTAAGGCTTTAAGCGCTCACCCAGGCCACCACAAGCCAGAGATAGGCGACGGTAATGACGCTGAAGGAAACAGCGGCCATTGACCGAATGCCTGGTAGATCTTGTCCAGGGCCTTTCACGGTTGCCTGGTACATAAAAAGTTGAGGGTTCGCCCAAGAGCCTGCCAAGAGCAGCCAGCCCGCCACAACCGGCAGAGCCGGGAAGACAGTGGCGATCACCATCTGCAAAATCCCCATAAAGATATTGTCCAGGTGACATTGCAGCACCCGTCGCGCATTGACGAGTGGGCCGACACTCTCTGCGCCTGTTTGAAGACGAACCATCACCCAGCCCAGCAGAACACCAAAAGTCACCTGTAGCAGGCCAGATGTTACGAGAATGTTTTGCATGAAGAACTCCATGATGTCGAAAAAATCAGACAAAAGTCCGGATCTATCGGGAAATTAGTGGTAATAAATACATAGGAAATAGAGCTCGGACGAGTCAATAGGTGACGAAGGAGGAAATATTGTCGGAAAAAATCGACAATATGGAAAGTGCGCTCGCGCGGATCGGGATGACAGGAAAGAGGGCGCGCTTTTATCTCGCCTCGCTTCAACTCGGAGCAGCAAGCGTTCAGGAGATTGCTCGACACTGCGGCGTTACCCGCACGACGGCTTATTCTCTTGTCGAGAAACTATCAGAGGAAGGGGTGATTACGCTTCTTCAGAAAGGCGGGCGCACCCATGTCGTTGCGGAGGATCCGGACGTCCTGCTGCGAAACTTGGACGATAGGCGCTCCGCCTTGTCGGACGTGCTCCCAGAGCTGCGGTCAATATATGTTGGCGGACAAAACGGTCCCCGATTTCGACTCTATGAGGGCATGGAAGGTATTCGAACGGTTCTGAATGCCGTGCTGACGGCGCAGACAGATACGCTATGTGGGATGCTCTCCATGAAAGAGCTGCTTCAGTTTCCTGGACGCGAAGAGCTTGCCCGTTTTGTAACAAAGCGCGTTGAGGCAGGAAAAACGCTCCGCGTTATCAGGTCCGCCAGCGAAGATGTTGACGACATTTGGGGGGCAAGCGAGAGCGAATTAAGAGAGGTACGGTTCACGCCAACGTCTGCGCCCTTGCTCATGACGACATTTGTCTGTGACGACCAGGTTGCAATCATTTCATCTAAACGGGAAAATTATGGCCTGATCATCGAGAGTGCAGGCTATGCCAATGTGCAAAAGACCTTGTTTGAGTCGCTCTGGGCTGCCAGCCAGTCGCTTTGATGACCCACCAGAACTCAGGCGCGCGCCGACCCTGTTTGCAGGTCCGGGTGGGCGCTAGGCAGTGTCACAATGGCGTTTGTGCCTTTGCCTCTTTCGCTTTCTAGACGGAACGCACCGCCCTGCAACTCTGTAAGGGATTTGGTAAGCGCTAGACCGAGTCCGGACCCTTCTTCCGCTTGGCTGGATTTATCGGCGACCTGTTCAAAGGGTCTCAAAAGCCGGGGAATATCTGCAGGGTCAATGCCAACACCACTATCACAAACACTGATCTCGAGACCATTAGGCAGGGATTGGAGGTCCACACTGATTGATCCGCCTTCACCAGTGAATTTTACTGCATTGGAAAGCAGATTAATCAATATCTGTTTCGTCGCCCGGACATCCGCATAGGCTGAATTACCCAGATCCGGCGTTAGCAGGTTCAGCTGCATACGCTGGTTCTTAGCTTCGGATTTTGCTTCTACAAAACGCATGCAGGTTTCGACAATTTCAACCATATCGATGAATTCCGGCTCGATTTCCATCTTGCCAGCTTCCACTTTCGACATATCCAAAATGTCATTGATGAGATCAAGCAGGTGCGTGCCGGATTCATGTATGAGATTGGCGTATTCGTCATACACCTCGTCACCTAGCGGCCCATACATCTTTCGTTTGAGAATTTCTGAGAACCCGATGACCGCGTTGAGCGGCGTACGAAGTTCATGGCTCATATTGGCGAGAAAGGTCGACTTTGTTCGGTTGGCTGTTTCAGCTTTTTGGCGGGCATCCAGGAGGCGCTGTTCATATTCTTTGCGCTCAGAAATATCTCTGGTGATGGCGATCGCTTCAATCATCTCACCGGTCTGTTCGTCATTGATGCGATGGACTGTGCTTTCAAGCCAAACGAATTTCCCATCCGCATTCCACAAGCGGAAGGTCATGAGGACGCTCTCAGCGCCGTTCCTGAGATCTTCCATCTTTTGCTCAACCATCGCCTTGTCATCGCGATGTGTCCAATCGATCATTTTCTGACCGACAGCGTCTTCTGGGGTGTAGCCCAGGACTTCTTTGATGGCTGGTGAGATGAAATTTACGCGCCCATCGGGTGCGTGTCTCGCAAACATATCGTGGGCATGGTCGGCGATCAGCCTGTATTCTTCTGCGGTGCGCTTTAGAGAAAGCTCCGTATTCAGACTTTCCGTGACATCATCCATGATGCCGACAACACTTATGATTTCATTGTTCGTGGCGATTTCAGGGAATCCGTGCGAGACAAAATGGCGATAGCTTCCATCTTGTTGCCGCAGCCGCATTGCAAGCGAGAAGGGTTTGGGGTCGTTTTCGAGGGATGCGAACGTTGTGCTGACGCGCTCTACATCGTCAGGATGCAAGAGCTCATACATGGCTGCGTCAGAGAGTTCTTCTGCCTCTTCGGGTAGATCAAGCATGCGCGCGAGGGCAGGAGAGATAGCTGGTGCCTCGCATCCCTTGTCCCATCGATATGTACCAAAACCGGCTGTGGTCTCGGCGATAGAAAAGTGATCTTCTATGCGTCGGCGCGACGTCACGTCGCGGCTCACCACAAGGACGCCCTGAATGTCGGGGTCGTCGAGCAGGTTTCGGACATCTGCTTCCACCCATCGCCACGATCCGTCAATGTGTGGCAGTCGGAAGTTCTCGCTTAGCCTCACACCTCTATTGGCGAGGCAATAGTGAATTCTATCGGTGACCCGGTCGCGATCATCTGCGTGAACAATGTCGGCGGCAAAGAAACCCAATGCATCCTCAGGTTCAATGCCCATCATCTCTCTAATGGCGGCGCTGTGATAGATGTAGTGGCCTTGACCGTCGAGCAATGTGAGCACATCACCAGAATTCGCGAGCAAAGCTTCAAAGAACTTTGCCCCACGCATGTGAGGTGACGCGCTGTCCCCCTCCGCTGGTTGCTCCTGGTCCGTCACCGGACTGCCCCCCCTCGACAAACTTACCCGGCTCCAGCCGGATTTCTCTGCGTCGACGATAGGGGTCTCAAGGAAAGGAAGGGTTAAAAACGAGGCAAAGGTTAACGGTTCCTTTGCGCGACCTTCCAGGCTGTTTCAGCGAGGCGTCGGCACATATCGCCATATTGTGTCGCCTTCTCAGAGCTCGCATTGCCATCAAGACCCCGCTTGTAAACGCCTTGGGTGATAGACGCGAGGCGGAAGATTGAGAAGGAAAGGTAGAAATCCCAGTCTTCAATCCCGTCGCGCCCGGTGCGCTTGCAGTAGGCGTCCACATAGGCCTCTTCGCTTGGGATGCCGAGGGTCGCGTAGTCCAGGTCCATAATGGTGCCCTGACTTGGGCTGTTGAAATGATAGAGCATGCAATTGTAAGCAAGGTCGGCGAGCGGGTGCCCAATTGTTGAGAGTTCCCAATCAAGGACAGCGATCATCTTTGGCTCGGTTGCATGGAACATGGTGTTCTCAAGTCGGTAGTCGCCGTGAGCAATGCTTGTCGCATCATCTGCTGGAATATGCGCTGGTAGGTAAGAAATCAGGTCTTCCATGGGCTCAACGGTTTCTGTTTCCGCCGCACGGTACTGTTTGATCCAGCGCCCAATCTGACGCTCGTAGTAGTTGCCCGGGCGTCCATAGTCTTCAAGACCAATAGCCTTGTAGTCCACCTTATGGAGGCGCGCGAGCACATCGTTCATTTGATCATAGATAGCGCTGCGTTCTTCTGCACTGAAGCCTGGCAATTGTGGGTCCCGTAAAACGCGCCCATCCAGGAAATCCATGATGTAGAATTCAGTGCCGATGATCTCAGGGTCAGTGCAGAGTGCGCGCATCGTCGGCACCGGCACATCTGTATCGGCAAGAGCCTTCATCACCCGGTATTCACGATCCACCTGATGAGCGCTTGCTAGAAGTGTCCCAGGAGGCTTTTTGCGCATCACATAACGTTTGCCCCCTGCTGAGAGCATGAAAGTTGGGTTGGATTGACCGCCAGAGAATTGCCGAACGGCAAGTTCGCCGGAATATCCATCAACCTCTGACCGACAGAAATCCTCCAGCCGCCCAACGTCAAATCGATGGGCCTCACGAATATCAATGGTTTCTGCGTTTTGCGCGGCTGACTCGGCCATATCTCTCTCCTAAATGTCTTTGATCTAGGGATAGCAAGGGATCTGGGCTCATGCAAAGAGTCATGAAAAAGCCGGGCAATCCGTAAGGATAACCCGGCTTGTTTCCTGACCTTGAGGCTTGTTACACAGCACCAGCGCGCTGTGCGTAATGCCAACCCAGCTCGGCCAGCTTGCGAACCTGAGAGGCGTCGCGCGCGGCATGTTCGCTGGCGGCGGTGCCATCGCGCACCCGACCGACAATCCCCTGCAAAATACCGCCCAGCCGGAAGAGATTGTAGGCAAAGTAATAGTCCAGATTGTCGATGCCCTTGCGCCCTGTCTGGTCGCAGTACATTTTGACATATTCATCGAGCGTCGGAATGCCGAGCGCCGGCAAGTCAGCGTCGCCCAGGGTCTGGGTGCCCGGTGTGTCTCCCATGCTTGGCATGATCCATTGCATCATATGGTAGGTGAAATCGCCGAGCGGATGCCCAAGCGTGGAGAGCTCCCAGTCAAGGACCGCAAGAACGCGGTCTTCAGTTGGATGCAGCACCATATTGTCGAGACGATAATCACCATGGACAATACTCACCGCATCATCTTCAGGAATGTTGCCCGGCAACCAGTCCATCAGCTTGTCCATTTCACTGATGCTTTCGGACTCTGATGCCACATACTGCTTTGACCAGCGGGAAATCTGCCGGGCGAAATAGTTCCCGGGTTTCCCGAAATCGCCAAGGCCGATCGCCTCATAGTCCACCATGTGCAGCTGAGCCAGTGTCTTGTTTTTGGCTTCGAAAATCGCGCGCCGCTGGGCAGGTTCATAGCCGGGCAGCAGAGGCTCCCATAGTATGCGCCCCTCAACCATATCCATCACATAGAAGATGGTACCGATGATGCTTTCATCCATGCAGAGGCAATAGGTCTTGGCAACCGGATATCCAACCGTGCCAAGGGCTGTAATGACCTTATATTCGCGGTCAACTGCGTGTGCTGATGGAAGCAGTTTTCCTGGAGGCTTCCTGCGTAGAACATATTTCTTGTTGGGCGTCACAAGTTGGTAGGTTGGGTTGGATTGTCCGCCCTTAAACTCGCGCACCTCTAGCGGTCCCTGGAACCCCTCAACATTGGCAGCCAGATAGTCCTCCAGTTTTTTTTCATCGAAGCGATGCTGTTCCATCACCGACTGGGTACCGGAGAATTGCTCCTGTTTACCACTTGATACAGGCTCACTCATGGGCCCATCTCCCTCATGTCTTATTAATAATTATGCTGATTGTTTTTCGCGAGCGACAGCGCGATAGCCAATGTCACGGCGACAAAAGCCTTCTGGCCAGTCAACGGCATCGACGGCTTTGTAAGCGCGCGACTGCGCGGCAGCGACGGACTTTCCAAGCGCCGTGACTGCCAACACCCGGCCACCATGAGCGGTGGTCTTCTTGCCATCGCTTTGGGTGCCTGCGTGAAATATCTCAATACCGTCTTCAGCGGCAGCGGCCTCAAGATTTTTGATCTCAGACCCTTTTTCGTATGCCTCCGGATAGCCCTCCGTCGCCATGACCACGCTGAGAGCGGCATCATCATTCCACTCAAGCTCGATCTGATCGAGCGTCCCATCATGGCAAGCGACAAGTGCCGGAAGGATATCTGACATAAGCCGCATCATCAGGACCTGACATTCCGGATCGCCGAAACGCACATTGAACTCGATGAGCTTTGGACCATCCTTGGTGATCATGAGGCCAACAAAAAGAACGCCTTTAAAGGGCATTCCCTTCTCGGCCATCGCAGCGAGAGTGGGATTGACGATGCGGTCCATCAGCGCAAATTGCATGCTCATGGAGAGCACCGGTGCTGGAGAGTAAGCGCCCATGCCACCTGTGTTTAAGCCGACATCCCCGTCACCGACCCGCTTGTGATCTTGTGCGCCCACCAGAGGTACAGCTGTCTTGCCGTCGCAGAGAGCAAAGAAACTTGCTTCCTCACCTTCAAGCCACTCTTCAATGACGAGTTCCGCGCCAGCCCCACCAAACTTGCCGCCAAAAATCTCATCGACAGCGGCAACTGCTTCTGCGTCGGTTTCCGCCATGATGACGCCTTTGCCAGCAGCCAGGCCATCCGCCTTGATCACAATCGGGGCGGCATGTTTATCGAGATAGGCTTTGGCCTCAGCGGCGTCAGCAAAGCGCCCATAGGCCGCGGTCGGAATGTCATAGTCTGCGCAGAGATCCTTGGTGAAGCCTTTGGAGCCTTCAAGTTGGGCCGCTGCTGCATTGGGGCCGAAGCTTTTAATGCCGGCTTCGTCCAGTCGATCAACAATCCCACCAACCAGCGGGTCTTCAGGTCCAACGACAACAAAGTCGATGCTGTTTTCCTGGCAAAAAGCGACGATGCCATCGAAATCATCAACGCCAATATCGACACAAGTTGCGACATCGGCGATCCCTGCATTCCCGGGCGCGCAATAGAGCTCGCCAAGCAGGGGGCTGGAGGCAATCGCCCATGCGAGAGCATGTTCGCGCCCGCCTGATCCTATAACCAGAACGTTCATTCGACTTCGATCCCTGAATTCCATTGTTGGACCGTGGTGTCGGTCCTCAGCGTTTTTCCGGGCATTCCCTGAGCAATCCCCGGACAATCTTGTATCATGGTGGGCGATTCCGGCAAACCGCCGCGGGATCCAAATGGTTCTACAAATTTTGAAGTAAAATCAAAGGCTTAAAGAGGAATGAGCTGTGCCCATGGCTGACAAGACAATCCCCGGAAATGCCTACGAATTCTCCGTGAGCGAGCTGTCTATGGCACTCAAGCGCACGGTTGAGGATACCTATGGCTATGTGCGGGTGCGTGGCGAGCTGGGGCGTGTCAGTCGACCAGCGTCCGGCCATCTTTATCTCGACCTGAAAGACGACAAGTCCGTCCTGAACGGCGTGATCTGGAAGGGCGTGGCGTCAAGGTTGAAGGTAAAGCCGGAGCAGGGGCTTGAAGTTGTCTGTACGGGGAAACTCACAACCTTCCCTGGGCAATCGCGCTATCAGATTGTCATTGAAAGCATGGAACTGGCAGGCGTCGGCGCTCTCATGGCACTGTTGGAGCAGCGTAAAAAGGCGCTGACAGCCGAAGGCTTGTTTGATCCGGCAAAGAAGCGCCCCCTTCCATTTCTGCCCAGGACCATCGGTGTGGTGACAAGCCCGTCGGGCGCCGTTATCAGGGACATCCTGCATCGTCTTCGGGACAGGTTTCCTCGCCATGTTCTCGTCTGGCCGGTTCGGGTTCAGGGGGAGCAATCGGCAGAAGAGGTTACTGCGGCGATTAAAGGGTTCAATGATCTTGCGCCAGACGGGCCGGTGCCGCGCCCGGAACTCTTGATTGTCGCGCGAGGCGGCGGATCGCTTGAAGATCTCTGGTCCTTCAACGAAGAAATCGTGGTGAGAGCTGCGGCAGCGAGTGAAATTCCACTCATTTCTGCTGTTGGACATGAAACCGATACCACGCTCATTGATTTCGCGTCTGACCAGCGCGCGCCGACACCCACAGCCGCCGCTGAAATGGCAGTGCCTGTGCGCGCAGATCTGGTCGCCCGGGTCTTGGACAATGCCCGGCGACTGGTACGCGCCGAGACCCGAAAAGTGACGGAGCTGGGCGCACGTCTGGAGGGCCTCGCCCGCGGCATTCCCAAAGCAGACGACCTTTTTGCGCTACCAGGACAACGTCTGGACCATGCAAGCCAGCGATTGGGGCTCGGTCTGGGAGCCGCTACGTCGGCAAAGCGAGGCCAGTTGGAACGAGTTGCAGGCCGCCTGTCGGGTCAGGTGTTGGCATCCAAGGTCGCGAATGGGCAGCAGCGAACGCAGGATCTTGCAGCCCGTGCGGCCCGCGCGGAAAAGAGACATTTGACTGACCTCTCTGGGCGCTTGGCGCAGGCAGGGCGGCTTCTGGATACATTGAGCTATCAATCTGTTTTGAGCCGCGGGTTTGCCTTGGTGCGTGACGAAAAGGGTGCCCCTGTCCGGGGATCTGCTGGCATCGGGCCGGGAGCGCCGCTAGAGCTCGAATTCGCAGGATCAGACAAGCTGCCGGTCGTGGCTGGTGAGACATTGGATAAGCCGGCGGCATCTCCTAAGGCTAAAAGAACCATTTCGAAAAAGAGGGTGGCACCCACAGATGACCAGGGTCAGCTGTTCTAGGGGCCAAGAACAGCTGCAAGAAACCATATTTGCACGGCAGGAATGACATCTCCGCGCACCGAAGGTAGGTTGAGCGTATGAATCGACATGAAAATGGCTTCGGCGGAAGCAAGGCAGAGCTGGTTTATGGAGACGGCGAGTACCATGTGGTCCGCCAGGGGACGTTTGTCGTGTGTGCGGTGACAGGTGCCAACATCCCGCTGAGCGATCTGCGCTATTGGCATGCAGATCGGCAGGAAGCCTATGTGGATGCAGCTGCCGCGCTGAAGCGAGAACTTGAGTTGAAGGGGCAGGAATGACGCTTAGGTTCCTGCACACATTGCTTCTGTTCGTTGTGACCTCTCTTTTTGTGGGGCTTCCAGCCTGGGCGGAAGACCGTGTCGAATTGACCGGTGAGGCTATTCAAGGCGGGATCATCATCGGTACCACTGAGCCCGGCACAAAAGTCATACTGGATGGCGAGCCTCTCATGGTGTCGGAGCGAGGACACTTTCTGTTCGCCTTCGACCGTGATCATGAAGGTACCGCCCACCTTGATCTTGAATATCCAGATGCCGAGCGCGAGAGTCTTTCCATCGATGTCGCTCAACGAGAGTATGACGTGCAACGGATTGAAGGTGTCGCGTCGAAATATGTCAGCCCTTCCGCAGAGCAATTGGAGCGGATCGCACGTGATCGCAATCTGAAGCGGGTTGCGCGACCAACGGACACGAGCGAAGACTGGTTCGCAGATGAATTTATCTGGCCTGTCAAAGGGGTGATCACTGGGACGTTTGGATTGCAGCGCTTTTTCAACGGGCAACCGCGTCGGCCCCACTATGGTGTCGACGTTGCAGCCACCACCGGTACGCCTGTAGCAGCGCCAGCAGATGGCATCATACGCCTGGCACACCCCGACCTCTATTTCGAAGGGGGCACCATCTTCCTTGACCATGGGCATGGAATGATCAGCGTGTTGATGCATCTCAGCCGCGTCGACGTTGAAGTCGGTCAGCAGGTTAAGCAAGGCGATATAGTGGGAGCGGTTGGAGCCACGGGACGCGTGACAGGCCCACACCTAGACTGGCGTATGTATTGGCGAACAGCTCATGTCGACCCGGCCCTGCTGGCAGGCGACATGCCGGCGCCCAAACCGCTGGAACGACCAGCAAGCGAAACCCCTTAGTCAGGCATCCTTCGGCCAGCGATTGTGCAGCCAAAGCCATTGTGCTGGATTGTCACGAATTGCAGCTTCCAGAAAGTCATTTAGTTCCTGGGTAATGCGGACCGTCTCAGCAAGGGGGTCAGCATCTGGGTCTGCGAATATCGGCTCATGCAATACCTGTTCAAAGTGAACACCGTCTGTCCGCCGAAACGTCGCAGGTATCACCGCGACCCCGTATCTAGCCGCCAAGGCGCCTGGCGTTGCGGGGCTCATGGCCTTGATGCCAAACAGGGTTGCCTCGATCCCGTCGTTCATTTTCTGATCAACAAGCATGCAGAGAAAACCCTTTGCCCGGACAACGCGCAGCACATCGCGCGCACCCTGCGGGCCTTTAGGAATTTGAACAGGTTGGATGGCGCGCGACCGAAGCTTCACAATCCACTTGTCGATCATTGGGTTGTTTGCGTGCCGGTAGACTTCACCGCCTTTGTACCCCAGTAGGTGAAGATGGAGTGGCATCAGCTCCCAGTTTGCAAAGTGACCGGAAACCAGAATACCGCCCTCGTCTTTGAGGGCGTCAACATACTCCGCACCTTTCAAGGAAACCCGCTCGCGATGAACCGGTTCCCTGAACCTGTCCAGATGCGCGTATTCTGCAAACGTTCGGCCAAGGTTTTCCCACATGTCGCGCACGATCTTCTCGACCTCGGCTTCCGAAAGCTCTGGCATCGCCCGCTTGATATTGTTTCTGGCTCGTCGACTGACGCCAACGCGTGGGCCGATTGTTTTGAGCAGCCAGCCCCCAAAAGCCGAGGCGCGCTCCAGACCCAGGAGTTTGAAGACCCCAATTGGGAGAAGGGCTGCAATCGCTTCGAGGCGGTATCTGATGGCTTTGCTAGACAAAACAACAAGTCCGGAGCGTGTAATGGAAGAGCCTTATAACAGGTCGTATCGCTGGGGTCAGTCCCTTCGCGTGCCCGGGGGGGCGTAAGTGTGACTTTCCCGCGCGGCCGCCAGATGGTGGCTAAGCAACGCATCCAGGCCGTCAAGATCGTCAAACGTGGCTTTCACAGACAAAACCTCGGCTTGCTCGCTGAGGTTTTTAGCTGCCGGGCCCTCATTGTCGCGAAGGCGGACAGCATCCTTCTCTGTGGTAATTAGGCGTGCCTGCTCTCGCGCAGCTAGGTCTAACAGGGAGCGTGCGTCGGTTTCTGTAAATGGGTGATGGTCGGGAAAGGACCTTGTCGCTGCCAGGACAGCCCCTAAACGCCCAAGTGTCGAGAAGAACTTCTCTGGGCGCCCGATACCCGCAAAGGCGACAAACCGGTCTCCAGTGTGTGACCCACCAAAATCTGCCGTCGGCTGAAGGGTCGCATTGAAGAGGGGAATGGCGGCTTGGTCGGCCTGATCCGCAATATCTTGCGGTAGCGGCGCTGCCCCCAGCGCCACAATGCCATGGGTTCTTTCAAGAGCCACCGATAAAGGTTCGCGCAGCGGTCCGGCCGGCAATACCGAGCCATTGCCAACACCTGCACCCGTATCAACGACCAATAGCGAAAGATCTTTGTGGAGTGTCGGGTTTTGAAACCCATCGTCCAGAAGGATCACACTTGCGCCCGCTCTTTCAGCAGAAAAGGCCCCGGCCACGCGGTCCTGCGCGACCCATGTCGGTCCATGTTTGCTGAGCAGGAGCGGTTCGTCGCCTACATCGGTGGAGCTATGGTGTTCGGCATCAACACAAATCGGTCCAACTTCGCGACCGCCATACCCCCTGCTGACAAAATGAGGCGTCTCTCCCAACGCCCTGAGCCGCTCAGCAATGGCGATGGCCGTTGGTGTTTTGCCCGCACCACCTGCCGTGAAGTTTCCGATGCAGACAACAGGGATGCTTATTCGTTCGGGCACACTCATTCGACGGCGCAAACCTGCGCCGAAAGAATAGAGGCCTGCCAAAGGTGTCATCGCAAGGCACAATAGGCGATCACGCAATCTGGGCGGGATAGGTGGGTACCAGAAGGACGGACTGCGCATTATTGATCTGCCTTTGAGTTCTCAGCCTCTGGCAAAAGGGGGAGAAGTTTTTGTGTTATTCGACTGGCAACATGCGTTGACTGAGAAATGGCTTCTTCTCCTCTTGCTGCCAAAGCCTGAGTTTCTGAGGGTGTAGACAGCCAGATTGACAAACTATTGACCAAGTCAGTTTCAGACATCACTTGTTTTGCGGCGTCCGCGTCGAGAAGAAGTTTTGCCGCCTCCTCAAAGTTGAACATTTGGGGGCCAAAAAGAACGCCCGTTCCCAGCCGCGCGGCTTCGAGCGGATTATGGCCTCCAACGTCAACGAACGACCCGCCAATAAAAGCAATGGGTGCAAGCTGAAAAAGCAAACCCAACTCGCCGAGCGTGTCAGCGAGGTAAATGTCGGTGTCGTCTGTAACCGCATGGTCTTGGGTGCGGCGTGCGACGGTAAGATCAAGTTCCCTAAGATCGTCTGCAACAGCTGCCCCGCGTGTGGGATGGCGGGGCGCAATAATTGTCAGAAGGCCGGGGAACTTTTTTCGGAGCTCTAGATGTACGCGCCCGATGAGTGTTTCTTCGCCTTCATGGGTGCTCGCAGCAACCCAGCAGGGTCGTTCCCTGATCTGTGTTTGCAGGTTTTCCAGGGCGCCGCTATCGGCTTGCAGGGGAGGAGCGTCAAACTTGAGATTGCCTGGTGTTTCGACGCGATGGGCACCCAAGGCACGAAGACGCGAGGCCGATTGCTCATCCTGTGCGAGCACAAGGTCAAAAGCGCTAAGCAGAGCCTTAATCGATCGACCGACCCGCCCCCAGCCTTTCGCAGATTGTTGAGACAGCCGGGCGTTGGCGAGGACCAGTGGGACGCCATGCGCACAGCTGCCGACGATCATATTCGGCCAAAGCTCTGACTCGATGATGACGGCAAGGTCCGGTTTCCAATGATCGAAAAAGCGATCCCAGTAAGCGGGATGATCCAGTGGGACGAACTGATGGAAGGCCGAAGCCGGCAGCCGCTCAGCCATCAACTCAGCTGACGTAAGCGTGCCGGTCGTCACCAGGAAGCGAATATCCGGGCGGATCTCAGACAGACTCTCAATCAGCGGAAGCATGGATAGAGACTCACCAACGCTTGCGCCATGCAGCCAGACCAGTGGACCGTCTGGACGTGCCGCAGACGCAAATCCCTGTTTTTCGGTCACCCGGTTCGGGTCTTCTTTGCCCTGAAGGGTGCGTCGCTTGAGAATAAATCCGAACAGAGGGCCAGTGCTTGACGTAAGCATACGATAGGTCTTCAAACCCAGCGTCATCGGAACCGGTGCGACCAAAGTGCTATCCCACTTCGCGTGTGTCAGTGAGGGCGTCTGAGTCTGAGGAGGAACTCTCGGGCCGTCTTCCAACCATAGCATTGGCCTCACGGGTCAATTGGTTCAGCGCGTCCTCCACCTGCAGTCGACATGCCTCGATAGCCGCGTCGTCAGCATCGCGCGGCACATAAATCGGATCACCCCACACAACTACACCGCGGTTAAACGGCAGCGGAATGGTGAATTTGTCCCAGGTATTGCCGAGCACCAGCCGGGCACGGGTGGTTGCAACAATGGGAAGGATAGGTCGCCCAGAGAGGCGGGCCATCGTGACAATACCCAATCCGGCGATGCGCCGCGGTCCCGGCGGCATATCGGCGGTCAGCCCGATCGAAGCACCATTTTTAAGGGCCCGGACCATGGCCCGTAGTGCGGCAGCGCCGCCTTTCTCTATTGATTTTTCAGCTTTTCCCTTCGGCGCGCCGGAGCCGCGAATGGTGCCGAGGCCAAGACTATGCATTAGCCTTGCAATGATCTCGCCATCACCGTGTTTTGAGACAAGGATTTTGAGCGTCCGCCAATTATGCCAGAACATGGGAAGAATAAGGTTCTGGCCGTGCCAGGTGGCGCAGATAAACGTTTCATCGTCAGCCCAAAACCGTTCCGGAATGTCCGCGCGCCGCTGATTGAAGCGGCAGGTGAGGTGCACCAAACGGATATAGCTTGCAATCGACAGCGCCAAAGCACCCTGTACGGCACCGCTTTTCAATATGTCTTTCGTGAATGATTTGAAACGCGACATGGCGAAATATTTATCCACTATTCTCCAGCCAGGGCTGGTGTGGGGTCGTCCTGTCGATCAAATTGCGATCGGGAGAGTTCCGCATAAACACCGCCCTGGGCTATCAGGTCTGCATGGCGCCCCTGTTCAATGACACGGCCCTGATCAATGACATATATATTGTCTGCATGCATGATGGTTGAAAGACGATGCGCAATAACAAGCGTTGTGCGCCCCTGCATAAGAGTTTGTAGCGCTTTTTGAACCTGCAATTCTGATGCTGTGTCGAGCGCCGATGTGGCTTCATCCAAGAGAAGGATCGGAGCGTTTTTAAGCATTGCCCGGGCAATGGCAATACGCTGACGTTGTCCGCCAGAAAGCTTGAGACCTGCTTCGCCCACATGCGTGTCATAACCATGGGTGAGCTGCATGATGAAGTCATGCGCGGCGGCGTTTTTCGCCGCAGCTTCGATTTCCTTCTGCGAAGCATTCGGGCTGCCATAGGCGATGTTTGCCCGGATGGTGTCATCAAACAGGAAGGGCTCCTGAGTAACCAGAGCGCTTGCATTGCGTAACGAGGCGAGCGTCACAGATTTCAGGTCTTGCCCATCAATAGAGACGGACCCTTCACTCACATCATAAAACCGGGGAACCAGATTAAGGATCGTGCTCTTGCCAGCTCCACTCGGCCCCACCAGCGCAACGGTCTGGCCGGCAGGCACGTCAATCGTCACATCGTCGAGTGCCTTAGTGCCGTCATCATAGTGGAAACTGACGCGATCAAGGCTGATAGCGCCATCGCTGACCTTTAGCTCTTTGCTCTCCGTTCCATCGACAATCTTGGCTTTCACATCCAGGACAGGGAAGAGCCGCGAAGCCGCCGCGACACCTTCCTGTAGGACGGTTTGCTGATTGGCGACCGCTTTGAGGGGCTGGTATGCGAGCATGACCGCCGCCATAAACGCAAAGAATGAGCCGGATGTCATGGCGCCATTGATGGCCTGCATTCCAGCATAGCCAATCACGGCGGCGATACCGACGCCGGTCAGAGCCTCGGTGATCGGCCCGGCAGCTGCTTTCGCTTTTACGGACCGCATTGTGTGTTCAAGCACGAGCGCGATTGTACCCGTCGCGCGCTTTATCTCTGCATCTTCACGTCCATAGGCTTTAACGACCCGAATGCCGCCCAGTGCTTCCAGGATAAGCGTGGACAGGGAGCCTGTTTCCTCAAGGCCTTTGTTTGTTGCCTTGCGTGTTTTACGGCCGAGGCGACGCATAAAGATTGCAGCGACGGGAATGACGCCCGTGGCGATAATCGCCATCAACCAATCGAGGTAGTACATGTAGCCGATTAGGAAGACGAGTACGGCAAGATGTCGACTGAGATTGACGATCGATTGAGCCGTTGAATCCCGCAGCCGGATGACGTCTGTCATGAAGGTTGAGATGAAGCGTCCAGAATGGGTCTGTTGGATCCAGCCAAGATCGGCCGTCATCAGCTTCGAGAAAAGATGTGTTTGAACGGCTACAACCATACGTTGGCCGACATAGTTCATGATCACATTTGAAACGTAGGTGGTGACGGCCCTGAGGCTCTGTGCGCCAAGTGCGGCCAAGGCGAGGATGAGCAAAACATCTTCACGCTTCTGTTCGAAAATCAATTCGACTGTTTGCTCAATCAGGAATGGCAGTACGCTCGTGGTTGCGGCAATAATCAGGTTGGCAAGGATCGCCAAAGCGATGAGGGCGGCATGTGGTTTGAGATAGCTCGAGGCAATCCTCTTGACCGCGACCATGGTCTTCAGCGGCGCGACAAGCTCAGACGGTGGCTGCTCTTGGCGCGACGATCCACGTGAGGCCGCTGCCTCCCGAGCCTCTTCGGCTGCCTCTCGAATGGTGGGATCGCCAGTATGTACGCTCAACTGCAGGGCTTTCGTTGGCCAGGAAGGTGATTGGAAGTTAATGGATTGTATCATGGGCAATGAGGCGCGTCACCTCACCCGAGGCCCTCTAAGCAACGGTTTTGAAAGCCTTTTTGGGCCTGTTGCCTGTGCCTAGGCGTCTTGGGCAGCATCATTGTCTGGATCCATCAGACGATGAAGGTGAACGATGAAATACCTCATCTGAGCGCTGTCGACGGTTCGCTGTGCCGCCTGTCGCCATGCGGCTTCAGCTTCCGCGAAGCTTGGATAAATGCCGACAATGTCGAGATTTTCTAGGTCGCTAAAGCGGATGCCTTCAAGGTCTTCGAGTTCACCCCCAAAAACAAGGTGAAGCAGCTGCTCGTCGGACATGAGAGAATCTCCCAGATACAGGGTGAAGTTCCGAGGCAGTATGCCCTGTGATTGGCTGTCCGTCCAAGTGGGAGAAGACTGGTCAAGGCAGAGTCAGATTGCCTACCCGCTCAAACAAAGCGTCATAAAGAGCTGGCCCTGCGGCGACGAGGCTGCGGTGTTTCGTGAAGCTCTTATTGTACACAAAGGGTCTGCCGTCATGGGTCGTCATGCGACCCCCTGCTTCGCGAACGATGAGGTCAGCTGCGGCCAGATCCCAGTCACTTTTGCGGTTGAGGGCCATACAGGCATCAACAAATCCATTTGCCACAAGCACCAGCCGATAGGCGACTGAATTTCGGCTGACAATATCCATGTCCGGCCACGGCTCTGGCCAGGCCGGGTGCTTGAACATGGGAGCAAAGGCGGCCATGCGGCAGCCAGCGATGTCGCACCGTTTGCTTGGGGAGATGGTGGCCCCATTCAGAAGGGCGCCACCCCCTAGTTGAGCTTCGAAGAACTCATCGGCTGCGGGATTGAACACAGCTGCAGACACTGGCTGGCCCTGAAAAACCAGGGCGACACAGATGGTGAAATGTGGCCGGCCTTTAAGAAAGGCACGGGTGCCGTCAATGGGGTCAACAACCCAGACATAATCGCGCTCAAGCCGAACCGGGTCATCGTCCGTCTCTTCCGACAGCCATCCATAATCGGGCCGCCCCCCCTGCAAGCGCTCATGCAACAGCGCGTTGACCGCGTGGTCGGCCTCGCTTACCGGCGTGTCGTCATCCTTGTCCCATTGCTCAATGTCGCGCTGATAGTAGGTAAGCGCGAGCGCACCGGCCGCCCGGACAGCATCGCACAGCAGCTGATGATCTTCTTTGAGATTGAGAAGAGACGTCGGGTCAAGTTCCGGCAAGGGTCATCCCTTCGATCCGCACGGTGGGTGCGTTGGTCGCTGCTTTGAATTCCAGATCGCTGGCAGGTGTGATGTTCGCGAACATGTCTTTCAGGTTCCCGGCGATGGTGATTTCGCTCACTGGAAAAGTGAGCTGGCCATTTTCAATCCAGAAGCCTGAGGCGCCGCGAGAATAGTCGCCCGTCACCCCATTGACGCCCATGCCAATCATCTCGGTCACGTAAAAGCCGGACGTAATGTCGGCCATCAACTCTTCCGGTGACAGGGAACCAGCCTCAAGCGTCAGATTGGTCGTTGAGGGTGAGGGAGATCCGCCCGTACCTCGTGCTGCACGACCGTTGCTTGGCAAACCCAGCTGTTTTCCTGTTGAGGTATCAAGCAACCAGGTGGTCAGACGACCATCGTCAATCAGTGTGAGCGCCTCTGTTTGCACGCCCTCACCATCAAAGGGCTTTGAGCCGCGTCCTCGTTTCTTTAACGGGTCGTCGGTGATCCGAATGCCGTTGCTGAAAACCTGTGTATCCAGGCTGTCTTTCAGGAAGCTCGTGCCTCTGGCGACGGACGCACCAGAGATTGCACCCGCGAAATGCCCAACCAATCCACCAGAAACACGGGGGTCATAAATGATGGGAACCTGGCAGCTTTCAACCTTGCGTGCACCAAGTCGCCGGACTGCTTTTTCCCCGGCTTCTCGCCCGATCTTGCTCGGGTCTTCAAGGTCAGAAAAATGCCGGGCCGTTGAATAATCATAGTCTCGTTCCATGTCCGTGCCTTCGCCAGCAAGCACAGAGCAGGACACTGAATGGGTGCTGCCGCCATAATGACCCGAGAAGCCGTCGCTGGTGACGAGCGTTATTGCCGCCCGGCCAAAGCTTGCACCCGCACCGCCTGAATTTGTCACGCCCGTGATGGCAAGAGCTGCTTCTTCGGCGGCCTGCGCCCGCGAAACCAGCTCCTCTGCTCTAGGGTCACTCCCATCATCAAGTTCCAGGTCGGCGACGGTCTTTGCCAGACGGGCGGGATCAGCCAGCCCGCAATAAGGGTCTTCTGGCGCAACTTTGGCCATCGCAATCACGCGTTCGACAAGGGAGTCAAAAGCCCGCGGGGCCACATCAGTGGTTGAGACCACAGCCTGCTGCTGACCGACCATAACCCGGAGGCCCAGGTCCTGAGTTTCAGAACGCTCAATATCCTCGAGGCTTCCCAGTCGGTAGCTGGCGCCAAAAGACGTACTTTCCACCATTAAGGCGTCAGCGGCGTCTGCGCCGGCCTTTTTGGCGCGGGCAATCAGGTCTTGAAGGAGATCGGTGCGGTCTTGGGCTTGCTGCATGTGTGAGAACATCCGTAACAGGGCAGGGGCAATGGGCCCCCAAGAGTGGAGGTCTTATACCAGAAAAAGCAGGAATGTCGCGCCGTCAGCAAACGCTGGGTGCGCCGGCAGTGGCTCTGGCCCGGCTGAGGCAAGGAGGAAGGTTTGGGCTAGATCGTATAGGTGAGCGAGAAATAAAGGCACCCAATACCGGTGATGAGCTGCCCAAGCCAGGTAAGCAGTGTTCCCCAGAGTCTTGGTCGTGTGCTGTCAGCGGATATATAGAGCCCGATCGCGTGCAAAACACGCCCCATCGTGAGAGCGATACCTGCAGCGTGAATAATCCATATAGAGGCCGATAAGATGAAAAGGCCGATGAGCCCGATCAGGCCAATGGGCGTGTATTCGCTGTTGACGATATGTGCCCGTGTCGATTTGTAGAGAGGCTCGTGATCACCCGTCCCTGTCATGACGTTGGTCTTTTGACGTGTGGCGGACACCCGATAGGCCAGCGCCAGGTTCAATAGCAGGTTGATCGCGATGTAAAGCCCGACCATTTGAAGCGGGTTGTCGATCATGTCTTTGTCCCCTCGTGCTCAGCAGGCTTGGATTGATCTGCTGATTCGACCCTACCTGGAATACTTAGCACGAAGCGGCGCTTGGGTTCCGGGCCTTCTGGGACTCCCACAAAAGTTTGAAGCACACGTTAAAGAGATAGAAAGCATGCGCTCTCTATTCTTAGACCGAAAGGGGCAGTGTGCCCCGTGCTTGGGCAGGAACGTTTGATGCGGTTTTTCGCTGACAAAGACGATGCAGACCGGTTTCGCAGACGCTGGACGTCTCCAGGGTTTGATGCCGATCCCTATCGCCTTCCTGCGAGCCTGACAGTTCCCTTCCAGCCAGTTTGGCGTCGCGCCTTCGGCTTTATCCGCTATGCGACCATCTATCGAGACCGTGTTGTGGTGCAGGATAGCTCACCACCTCTCGGCGTGTGGGAGTGGGATGCCCCCATATCTGACTTTGCAGGTGTGGTGATGGCCATCGCCTATAAGGGTCGCGACCGCGAAGCGCCGGTGATTTTGATCGAGCTATGTCACTCCGACCCTAGCAAGAGCGTAACCGTCCATGCCTCTTTTGATGGCGCAGACGCAGGTGCGCGGTGGCGTTCCTGGGCAAGCGTCTTGAACCTGCCTTTGCTGGTGCAGGACCGTAGCGGTGATCTGCGTGAAACATCAGAACATGTTGGTGCCCTAAAAACGGACGCGCCACAGCCCCATCGGGGTGCCAGTCCTCTGACGACCCGCCGGCCCCTAAGCTTTGGATATACCGGCAGGCCAAGACAGTGGAGTGACCGGGTGTCGGCCTCCCGGCCACAGGCTTACTAGAGCATTTTCAGCAAAAGTGCTGGCGGTTTTGCGGTTCGAAAATGCGGCAAACAAAAAAGCAGTTGGAGCCTATTCGACGGCTCTGGCTAAGCCGAATAGGCTCCAGACTCAAAGTTTCGAGAAATCGGGCGCGCGTCTCTCCGCAAATGCCAGTGCTGCTTCCGCGAATTCGGCTGTTTTGAGCTGGGCTGAGAAATGCACGCTTTCATCCGCCATTTGCTGCGCAACGACGCTGTGGTCTTTGCGGACCAGCTGTTTGGTGAGGATCACCGCGTTCGGCGCTTTGGCCGCGAGCGCCTTTGCGCGATCGGAGACTTCCTCAATCAGGGCACTTTCGTCGAATATGGAACACACAAGGCCCATCTTCTCAGCATCCGCAGCGGTGACCTTCGTCCCCAGCAGGAACATATCATTGGCCTTCTGAGTGCCGATGAGCTTGGGCAATAGCAGGCTGGAACCTGCTTCTGGCACCAGCCCGAGATTGACGAACGGCGTCTGGAAGGTGGCATTGGGGGAGGCATAGACAAGGTCGCAATGCAGCAGCATTGTTACGCCGACGCCAACCGCGAGACCATTTACGGCAGCGACAATCGGTTTCTCCGCATTGAGGATTGCCTGAAGATAGCGCCCGACAGGCGGCAGTTCGTTTTCGCCTTTTGGGCTGTCATCGCTGCCTGCGAAGTCCCCTAGATCATTTCCGGCTGTAAAGGAATCGCCGGACCCGGTGATCAGCACCACTTTGGTTTCAGGGTCGCTCTGGGCAGCGACCACGTTGTCTGCAAGCGCCGCGTACATGTCCTGGGTCAGGGCATTTTTCTTTTCCGGCCGGTTCATGGTGAGGGTCAGAACACCGGCTTCCTTGTGAACAAGAATATTTTCAGAGGTCGCAATCATGGAGAACATCCTTTGACTATTTGGGGGAAGGCTCAGGGCTGGTCAGGGACGCAGCGCGAGCCGACGTTGAAATGACTTGGGTGAGAAACCGTTCAATGGTTTCCACTTCGTGGGGTTGAAATCCATTGAGAAGGTCAGCATTCGCTTGCTTGGTGAGTGGTACGGATTTCCGGATGGCATCCTTGCCTTTGGCAGTGAGGCTGATGCGCTGCGCGCGCCCATCCTGGGCGTCAGCAACACGTTGAATAAACCCGGCTGTCTCCAAGCGCGTGAGCAGCGTTGTGACCGCAGACTTGTTCATATCCAGCGCCTTGGCGATCGAAGAGGGTTTGCACGGTTCCTGTTTGCCTATGACAAAAAGGGCGCCCTGTTGAACCGCGCTGATCCCCAAGGAGGCCTGCAGTCGCTGATCGGCGGCTCGGAAAAGCGCACGGTGGGCAAGCTGCATGAGATGGAATATGCGGGGTTGTTGAGACATGTAGTTCATATATGAACTAATTGCCGCCTTGGCAAGCAGAATGAGCTATCCGGTCAAAATCTTAGGAAAACTGCCAAACAGAGGTGTTCCGCACATCCGTATCCTCCAACTCCCGGGATGTTTTTACCGCATAGGAGATGACTTTCTGAAGGCGGCCTTTGGGGAGATAGGTGCGGCCTGGATCGCCGATCAGGACCTTGATCCCCTTCGACGCTTGATCCAGCAACCATGCTTCGACCGAGTCCGCGAGAGGCTGTTCGTAGCACATGTCCCCCACCAGGATGATGTCCCAGGGACCATCCTGGCCCACGAGATCATCGGATGTTGTGGAAAGGCGAACATTGTTGGCGCGCGCGTTGAGAGTTGCCGCTGCGCAGGCAAAGACATCAATATCAGCGGCCAGGGCCGACATCGCCCCGGCGTGCATGGAAGCGAGGCCAACAAGGCCGGAGCCCGACCCAAAGTCGAGCACTCTCTTCTCTGCGATAATGTCAGGCGTATCGATGATATAGCGGGCAAGCGCCTGCCCGCCTGCCCAGGCGAAGGCCCAAAAAGGGGCAGGGAGGTCCGTCGCTGCCAATTCATCTTCGCCCATGCGCCAGAGCGCGTCCCCCTCTGTTGCCAGATGCAGTTGAAGCTCGGGCACGAGCGGTGGTTCGTGCAATGCGGTGTGGGCGCGAATGAACGCAGAGGGGTCTTCCCCCGCGACAGGCAGGTCGTCAGTTAGCAGCTTCGAACCCTTCCGACGTAATCCCGGCAACGCGCCGCCGCGTGTTGTGAATGACTTCGCCGGGCTTGTCCTGATCATCCGGCTTTGAGGTCGCCATCTTGATCACTTCCCAGTACCCGTTCTTGGTTTCCATGCGATCCCAATGCCCATTGGCTTTGAGAAACGCCTGCGCTTTGGGAAGATTGTAGCAGGGGATCCACATCATCAAATGATGTTCGACATGATAGTTGACCCAATAGGGGCCAAAGAAGGCGCGTTCCCAGAGGCTAAGGACTGTTGTGCGCGATGAGCGAAAAACATCGTCGCTATCAGGCACCATCGCATGTTCAGCGATGTTTCGAATGCGGGTGATCACCTGGTGCCAGGTCAGGAAAGGAAGCAGCCACAGAACAAAATAAAGATACCAGTGGCCCGTCGCGGCAAGACCAGCAAATAGAATGAGATGGGCGACGGTCGCGCGCCCCAGTTTTGACCAATAGCGTTGGACCCGTTCAGCAAATGGCAGGTCGGAAGAACCAAGAGCACTCAGGATTTGAGCCTTGCGCTGCTGGTACCCGGTCTGGCCCGTAATATCCCGCCACATTTTGCGTCGGAAGCTCTTCTTGGTGATGGGGAAGGGTGCAGACAGGATCAGATCCGGATCATCCGCCTGCTGAGTGCTGTTGTGATGTTTCAGGTGATACCGGCGGTAGGACCAGGTCTCTGCCATCAGGGGATAGGCACCGAGCCACTGACCAATAAACGCGTTGAGCTTTGGCGATTTCGCCAGGACCCCATGGGCAGCGTCATGCATGAGAATGGCGAGCCCCAGTTGGCGGCTGCCAATGATCAAGAATGCCAGAATGAAGGTGATCGGATTTGGGAAATAGACGAACAGCGCCATCGCCGCAAAGCACGTTCCCCAAGCGTGAGCAGCGATCCAAATGGCGCGAAGATCGGAGCGTTCGCGGACAATGGCAATCTGTTCGTCGGTGAGAATGTCTTGTGCTTTGACCTTTTTCATGCCCGGCTCTCCAGTTCTGTTGTTGCCGCCGTCTGTTGCGCAGTCACGCCGAGCGCGCCGAAGCAGAATTGAACAATGCTGTTAAGAACATCATCGCTCCCCTGTGTGTCAGTCTCGGGTGCAAGCGGGCCGACCAGTGCTGTCGGAATGGCACCGGCGATGCAAGCGGCAACAAGCTTGCTATCGCAGGGGGCCACACTGCCCTCATTGACGGCATCATCGATAATGCGCGCAAATATCGCCGCATGGGTCTTGCGGAAGCGGGTGCGCTCCTCTGCGAGCGCCACATCGACAGGCTCAGCCAGCAGGGCATAGGCAAGTCGGCGGCTTTTGAGTGCACGACCAGAGAAGGTCCGCAATACAAGATTAAAGCGGTCAAGCGCTGGATGATCCGCCGCGGCGATACCCGCGAGGATGTTCATTTCCCGCGACGAGACTTCCCGAAAAACCTGACGGCAGAGATCGTCCTTCGACGGGAAGTAGCGATACAGCGTGCCCGTTGCTAGACCCGTTCGTTTGGCAACAGCGGTGATTTGCGCTTTTGCGAACCCGCCTTCTGCGACAAGCTCGCGCGCGGCCTTCAGGATTCTGCGCCTGTTTTCCTCAAGGCGTTGCGCAACATTCTCTGTTTGCCGATAGGCCATAGATATGAAATCCGGTTCACTTGATCGCAATGTCCAACCATGACAATGAAATCAGATTCATTTTATGAGGTCAAGATGGTCAGCATAAAGAAATGAAAATGAATTCATAGGTTGATCAAGAAAGAACCCCAGATCAAAGAAATGAACTTGGGTTCGATATTTACATTTTTGGCAAAAAGCCTCGTCTTTTCGAGTGGCTTTAGCTTTCGTGAGCGGGGGTGCCTGGCCGACGGTCTTCAATCCACCAATAGGACATGCCGGAAAAGAGGCTGGCCACAATCGCTGCGCCATGGAACCATTGCTTGAACATTGGTTCACTCCTTGATGTTTTAGCTGCACCTGCGCGTCGGAATTGGCGTGAAGCGCAGCTATGTTGCTATGCGATATATATGCTGCATCGCACCATTGTTCAAGGCAGCCACCTGCGACATCTACGCTCAGGGTTAAGGCGCGGCACCGAGCAGCGATCTGGCAGTCAACCAGCACATCACCGCCAGCGCCGTGAGCTGCAGTAAGAACAGGCTTGCCCGCAGACGAATGGCGGGAGCCGAAGTAGATGTGATGTGGACGAGAGATTGCAGGGGGCGGGCAGCGACGATGACCAGGCTTGCTTGAGCAAAAAGTGGAGGGATCGCCTCGCCGGATACGATCATGGCACCAATCACGACACCATACATAGGAAGGAACTCAAGGCAGTTCGCCTGAGCACGATAGAGACGCCAATACGCATCGGGCCCATGGCGCTCCCCTGAAGGGAAGGCGGTGACAGCGTATCCACGGGCCGACATCAACCAGGCACGCACAAGTTCAACCAGGATGAGCAAAAAGATGGTCCAGCCCGCAAACAAGGTCAGATGCAGGAGAGGGCTTTCAAGCATGGGCTAGCGCTTTCCGTTGAGTGAAAGAATGAAGGGCACCGTTCATGAGGCCTGCGCTGCCTGCCGTTCGTGGACAGCAGCGGCCAGAGCCAGCAGCACCTGATTATGGTCCTCCATCAGCACAGTCAGGTGGCCGATATCCAGGAAAAAGCGTTCGTCGGAAAGGTAAGGACCATCAAACTCAAACGTGGAATAGAACGGCAGATAGATCCTGTTGCCCGAAGCGGGGATACCTAGAAAATCGCCACCGTGAGTCATGGTGACATTGCCCCAACAGGCAGAGCCATCCGGCGCAATATGATCCAAGGTGACGCTGTAGTCCGGAAAGGCTGCAAAGAAGCCCTGCAGCATATCTTGGGCTTCCTGTTTGTTATTGGCCCTTCCAGGAATGGAAACGGCTTCCAGTGAGAAATCATCACTACAGACCATCAGCGCCGCCTCAATATCCTGCCGACTTTTTGCAGCGCCGTAGATGCGCACAAAGCTCCGGCGTGCAGCAAGCTCGAGCGCCTCTTTGTAAGCGGCACTGGGTGGCGGCGCATAGGGGCTCGCAACAGGTTTCAGGTCTGAATCATGTTGCGCCAGATAGTCGGCTGCACGTTGACCGTGCCCTGGGGCCAAACGCTCCGCCAGTTTCACGCATTTTCCGGCTTTGAAAACCTGGAGATGTTCTCCCTCAACGCTCAAATCAGGAAGGCCGGCACGGCTGAAACTGAGCCGGAACCGCATCCAAATGCCCTCATCCCTGATCTCAGGGCCTTCAATAATCTCCGGGATCCGGATGTCGAAGCGTCTGTCGACCGAATTGACGGACAAACGCAGTCCTTCAAGCACATTGTCACGACCGTTCTTAACTGGGGCGCCGAAAGGGCCTCCGTCCGCCAGCTCGTGTACAGCATCATCGGAATAGAACGGTGCCAGAACGGAAAAATCATCTGAAAGGAAAGCGATTTCAAAGGCTTGCGCGCATTGAATGAATGTCGATAGGGTCATTTTGACGAGTCTCCGAACCAGCGAATGTAACATACATAACGTATTTGACATTCATAGTGTATGTGAAAGATTGCCCCGTGATCCAGTCCAATCAGAATGAACCGGCCAAGACCATTCGCGATGAATATGCAGAGCGGACCAGAGCAGAAATTCTGAAAAGCGCGCGGGAGGTTTTTGCCCAAACTGGCTTTGCCGCCTCCTCCTTGCAGCAAATAGCGAAAAGAGCCGGGGTGACGCGGGGCGCTCTGTACCACCACTTCAAAAACAAGGAAGACATTTTCCTCGCAGTCTTCTGCCTGCTTCAGGCGGAGATGATTGAAAAGCTTGGGGAGGGTACCGCCACTCAATCCAAGGGTGACTGGACTGATATGTCAGCGATCCTGTCTGCGTTCCTGGAAAACAGTCAGGATGAAGAATACCGGCAGATTGTTTTGATTGAAGGGCCTGGCGCACTGGGGTGGGCGCAGTGGCGTAAGGTCGAAGAAGAATATGCTCTCGGATTCATTGGTGACCTCATCGATGGCCTTCAAGAAAAAGGGCAAATCATTGCGGCGAACCGGGATGCGCTGGCCACAATGGTCTTGGGATTGACCATTGAAAGCTCATTGGCGCTGGCTATGAACAATGGCGCCTACAAGGCAGCAGACATTCACCAGATAGCAGAGCGTATGGTTTTCAGTCTTAGGAATGAGTAGGTGCGGCTAGTGCAATCCGGAGCCGAGCGTTCCGGCAAGGATGGAGGCAAACAGGATCACGCCGAAATCCCGGTTGGATTTGAACACAGCAAGGCACCTGGCAGCGTCATCGATTTTAGTGCGGGTGACCTGGCGCATGAGATGCCAGCCGCCGATCGCAAGTCCTAGATAGAAGATCCATCCAATGGCAGCTGCCATGCCCGCAAGGCCAAAGAAAAGCAGGGCAGCACCATAAAAGCCAAACAACCACGGCTTGGTGTTATCCCCAAATCGAAGTGCTGTCGATTTAAGGCCCAGCAGCGCATCATCTTCTTTGTCCTGATGGGCATAGATCGTGTCATAGCCGATCGTCCAGCAGATGCAGCCAATGTAAAGGAGCACGGGAGGCAGGCTGAGGTTGCCCGCAACCGCAGCCCAGCCGAGCAAAGCACCCCAATTAAACGTCAACCCAAGCATTACTTGCGGCCAGTAGGTGAACCGTTTGGCAAAGGGGTAGAGCCCGACCAGCAGAAGCGATGCAGCGCCGAGCAGGATTGTGAAAATGTTGAACTGAACCAGAATCAAAAGACCCACAAGGCAAAGCGTGATCAGAAAGAGCCAGGCTTGCCGCAGACTGACCGCGCCGGAAGGAATGGGGCGCGACCGTGTTCGCGCAACCTTCGCGTCAAACTCATGGTCGATAATATCGTTGATGGTGCACCCAGCGCCGCGCATGACAAACGCCCCAAGCGCAAAGAGCAGCATCGTGCCGGGTTCCGGCAGATAGAGAAGTGACAGCACCGACCAGCCTTCGCCTAGCGGCGCGGCGAGCGCGATCGACCAGAGACAGGGCCAGAGCAGGAGCCATGTGCCGATCGGACGGTCAGCACGCATCAGACGCAAATAGGGCTTTGTCTTCTCAGGCGCATAAAAATCCACCCAATTGTCAAATGCTGCGTCCGCAACGCGGCTGTCATTTGGCTGTCGGTGGGGATCTGTCATCCAAAACTTCTCTTACAGAAAGGCAGTCACTCAAAATTCCAGAGTGTCATAGCATCATTTGTAAGGTGCGGGGCTGTTGTTAAAGGGGCAATTAGACTGAAAAATCAGCCTGCCGTCTGTCAGTACTGGGCACTTCATAGGCTTTGAGTGCTTGTGACAGGGCTGAAGAAAGTCCTCCCTCTGTCGCTGTAGCATCCTCGCTTCTTTCAGCTTCTTCTTCAGCCGCTTTCTGGTCCTTGGCTTGAAGTTCAGCGGCAGCTAGAATCTGTTGCGCCTGAGCAGCCACCTGTCGATCTTTTGCAGAAGGCTCAGACGGCGCATAGGCGGAGCGAATGACCGCTTCCATCTTGGCGATGACCGACTCCGGATCGCTGCCCCCGCCAGACGTATCAATCTGGATTTCACCGTCGGTGATATATTCCTTACCGTCAGGTCCGGTGGTGTAGCTATAGCTGATCGCGCCTGTGACGCCACCACCTGCGGCAGCATGCGCTGCTTCGTGGGCTTTGACTTCTTCTTCGCGCTTTTTGAGCCGCTCGACTTCGGCCTCTTCCTCAGGTGTGAGATCATCCTGGGAATTGGTTTTAGTGGCCGATGAGCCACCTTCCACCTTGCGGGCACTGCCCGTCTGGTCGAGAAGGCCGCGACCAAGACCATTGCCTTGAGCCTGTTGTGTGGCATCAAGCCCCGGCGCACTCGGCGCAAAAACGCCACCAGCGCGGGCAGAATTCAAACTCGCACTCTGAAGGTATGGATTAAATGACGTTTGTGGGGCGCCGACACTACCGATCATGGGGACAGCATAGGTGAAACATGTTTGTTCTTTCTTAAGGCGTCGTCTCGCCTGCTGGGCTCAAAACCCCAAGCTTCACCTGGAAAATGACTTCTTCTATAAGGGGTTATGAGCAAGAAACGCGAGAGCTTGGAAAGTCAGGACAGTCCGGATCATTGCGGGACCGGGAAGGTGCGCCTTTTTGTAGAGCCGGAGCTGGGCGAAGGCCTTGGCGTCGTGCCAAACCGCGATCAAACCCACTACCTCTTAAACGTGATGCGCATGAGCGATGGCGACCAGGTGCGCCTGTTCAACGGTCGTGATGGGGAATGGCTTGGTCGGTTGGACGAAGTAAAGAAACGGTCCTGCCTGATCGCATTGGAACAGAAGACCAGAGAACAGGACGCGCTGCCCGACATCTGGCTGCTATTTGCGCCGGTCAAACGGGCGCGCCTGGATTTTATGGTTCAGAAGGCGGTGGAGATGGGCGCAGGGCGGTTGCTGCCCGTCAATACGGCCCGAACCAATGTGGCCCGCATCAAACAGGATCGCCTGAGAGCCAACGCGGTCGAGGCCGCGGAGCAATGCGGGCTTTTGTCCGTGCCGGAAGTTGAAGAGCCCCAAAGCCTGGAACGACTTCTCGGAAGCTGGATAGAGACAATGGGGAACCGCCGGATCATTTTCTGTGATGAGGCAGCGCCGCAAGCAAGCACTCTGGAGCAGTTACAGGCACTTGGCACCGCAGGACCCCAAATCGGCCCCTTAGCGATCCTCATCGGACCTGAAGGCGGTTTTTCTCCGGCTGAGCGCAATCAATTGCTTGCGCGTGAGGATACCTTCGCGATTTCATTAGGGCCCCGGATCATGCGGGCGGATACGGCGGCTGTTGCCGCACTTGCTGCGATACAGTTGGTTCTGGGAGATTGGCGAAGCTAATCTCATATTTTTGTTCACGTTTTTGCCAATCCTTTAGAAAAGACCTTGTGCGCTGTAAGGTCGCCCCTTACATCGGGAAGAACTAGAAATGACGCAGCCGTCAAGAACTGCGCAAAGAGAAGTGGCCTGAACAAGGCAGAAGGGCTGGGAGCATGAGCATTCTGGTAGCGGGAGCCGATCCCATTTCAGGCTATGACGACCTGGTCTCCTATATTGAGGCGGGCGAAAAGCCGAAAGCAGACTGGCGCATCGGCACCGAGCACGAGAAGTTCCCGTTCCGCACTGCCGATCATTCTCCCATTCCATATGACGGTCCCAAAGGTATCCGCGCGATGCTGGAAGGTATGACCCGTTTTGGCTGGCAGCCGGTTTATGAAGGCGACCACATTATCGGTCTCACCTGTCCGGACAGTCTCGCCAATGTATCGCTTGAGCCTGGTGGCCAGTTTGAGCTCTCCGGCGCACCCCTCGAAATGCTGCATCAGACATGCTCTGAAGTGCACGACCATCTGGCCCAGGTAAAAGAGGTCGGCGGCGAACTTGATATCTGTTTCCTTGGTACTGGCTTCACGCCGGATTGGAGCCGCGAAGACATTCCGGTCATGCCAAAAGGCCGCTATGGCATCATGACCGAGTACATGAAAAAGGTAGGCTCCTACGGGCTCGACATGATGTACCGCTCCTGCACGGTCCAGGTGAACCTCGATTGGTCCGCTGAAAGCGACATGGTGAAAAAGTTCCGCGTGGCGCTGGCCCTGCAGCCCATTGCGACGGCGCTTTTTGCGAACTCTCCCTTTACCGAAGGCAAGCCCAACGGGTTCCTGTCGTTCCGCAGTCAGATCTGGACCGACACGGACAAGGCGCGCACCGGCATGCTGCCCTTTGTGTTTGAAGACGGCTTCTCCTATGAGCGCTATGTGGACTATGCCCTCGATGTGCCCATGTATTTTGTTTATCGCGACGGCACTTATCACGATGTGACGGGCAAAAGCTTCCGAGATTTCATGGATGGCAAGCTGGAAGGCTTTGAGGGCGAGATGCCGACCATTGGCGACTGGTCCAATCATCTCACCACCATCTTCCCGGAAGTGCGGATCAAGAAGTTCATGGAGATGCGCGGTGCCGACAGTGGCCCGTGGAATTCCATCTGTGCGCTGCCGGCTTTGTGGGTGGGTCTGCTCTATGATGGCGGCGTGCTGGATGCCGCCTGGGACATGGTGAAGAAGTGGACGCCCTACGCTCGCGAAGAGCTCCGCTGGGAAGTGCCAAAGACAGCGCTTGCCACGCGCACGAGCGACGTCAACGTAATGGACATTGCCCGGGAGATGGTCGACATGAGCCGGGCAGGGCTCAAAGGTCGTGCCCAAAGCGACGGCGTCGGGGCCGATGAAACCATCTTCCTCTCAACGCTTGAAGAAATTCTCGACAAGGGCAAGACCCGCGCCGACGATCAGCTTGATGCCTACAATGATCGCTGGGGCGGCAAGACCGATCCCATCTATGACGAGTATGCGTTTTAACGCCTTGACCATCTGACCCGGCGGGCCTAAAACCCGCGTCCTTTTGGGGCGAAACGGGGAGACTGTCATGAAACGGGTTCTGGTCATCGGCCCCTCCGGCGCGGGGAAAACAACCCTTGCGACAGTACTTGCCGAAAAGACGGGCCTTCCCCTCATTCATCTTGATACAGAATATTGGCGTCCGGGCTGGGTCGAAACGCCGGGCGAAGAGTGGCGCCCTCATGTTGAAAAGCTTGTGGCTCGCGACAGCTGGATCATGGAAGGAAATTTTTCTTCGACGTTCGACCTCCGGATGCCTCGGGCCGACACCATCGTTCTGGTAATCCGTCCGCGCGTGCACTGTCTTTGGCGCGTCTTCAAGCGCTATCTCAAATATCGTGGCGCGACTCGGCCAGACCTCGCAGACGGGTGTCCGGAAAAGTTTGATCCGGCGTTTTACAAGTGGATTTGGGATTTCCCGAACCGCTCACTGCCCCGCATCCAGGAGGCCCTGGCGACCATTGGCGCCCATGCAAAGCAGGTCACCATCACAAGTGATGCCGACGCCCAGGCTTTCCTGGAGTCTCTCAAGTCAAAGGCTGATTGATCTAAGGCGAGTTGTGTTTGGAAAGGCGGCACTAGCACCAAAAAACGCGTGACCTCAGCGCGATTTTTGGTTCCACTAAGCGCCACACGCCATTTTTGCAGCGGTCCTTTTCACTTGGCGCTTCAGGAGAGGAAGAACGCATGGCCGAACTGAAAACCAAAGAAAACGAGGCAAGCGTCGAAGCGTTCCTCGACACGGTGAGCGATGAAAAGCGGAAAGCCGACACGCGTGTTGTGATGGAGATGCTGGAGCGCGTCACCGGCCATCCGCCCAAAATGTGGGGCACCAGCATCATCGGATTTGATAGCTACGACTATACTTATGAGTCTGGCCGTTCCGGCACATGGTTCGTCACTGGCGTCAGCCCTCGTAAGCAGGCGCTGACCATTTACATCATGCAGGGCTTCAGTGCCTATGAGGATCTGATGGGCAAACTTGGCAAATACAAAACCGGCAAGTCCTGCCTCTACGTGAAAAAGCTCGAAGACATAGACATGAAAGTGCTCGAAAAACTTGCGCGTGAATCCATGAAATGGATCCGGAAGAATTATCGATAGGTGTGCGTGACCGGATGCCCATGCGCCGCTGAGACAGGCGTGAATATCGTCGAAGTAGTGCCCGTCGTTAGTGTCTTGTGGGCTTCGGAATGTTGACGCGACCTTGTTCTTGAATGATAGGGAGGGCGAAGAACCGCGCGTAGGTTTCAAGTCTTGCTGCATCATTCCATCTATCATCCATCTTTGAAAATAGGCGGATTGTCAGCCTGGGATCGTCGTGAACCAGGTCAATATTTTGGTACCTTGATTTTTTGGTTGTCTCGCCAATCGATTCTCTGCGGACAGCACTAAAGTGTTTGAGGCCCTTGAAGTGTTCATAGGGGATTTCCCGCTGCCAACGGACGAGAAAAGCCCGATAACGCCAAGACAAACTGTTATCTTTGAAATGCACTTCGGTTGTTGTCCAAGAGAATGTGATGCCGGCGAGTAGGCAAAGCATTTCGATTGACCCCCGAACATTTGGAAATGCCAGCTCGCCCGAGATAATCAGTTGCCAACCGTCAAAGTCATCAGAGACAGCTGAGAAAAAGGAAAGGGTAGCAAGAGTAAGCGCCCAAGTGCGAAAGCTAGAATACCGCACTGTGTATGGAACCTTCTGAATCTCGAAGCCTATGCCGTCAACAAGATGTCGAATTTTTTCGCTCAAGCAGCCGTGCCACCAACCGTCAGTCCGCTGAGTTTCAATGTCGGCTGGCCGACGCCGACGGGCACGCCCTGACCGGCTTTTCCGCAGGTGCCGATGCCTGGATCAAGTTTCATGTCATTACCGATCATGGAAACCTTGGTAAGAACATCGGGCCCATTGCCGATGAGTGTGGCGCCTTTCACAGGTGCACCGATCTTACCATTCTCAACCCGGTAAGCTTCGGTCACCGTGAAGACGAACTTGCCGGACGTAATGTCCACCTGGCCACCGCCAAAGGACACCGCATAGAGACCGTCTTTCACGCTCTTGAGGATTTCTTCCGGATCCTTGTCGCCATCCAGCATGTATGTGTTGGTCATGCGCGGCATGGGCTGGTGCGCAAAGCTCTCGCGGCGGCCATTGCCTGTCGGGTCCATGCCCATGAGCCGTGCATTCATCCGGTCCTGCATATAGCCTTTGAGGATGCCGTCTTCGATAAGCACCGTGTTTGAGGTCGCCGTGCCTTCATCATCCACTGACAATGAGCCGCGGCGTTTTGCAATTGTCCCATCATCCACAACGGTGACGCCCGGCGAGGCGACACGCTCTCCCAAGAGGCCCGCAAACGCACTGGTCTTCTTGCGGTTGAAATCGCCTTCAAGCCCATGGCCAATGGCTTCATGCAGCAGAATGCCGGGCCAGCCAGGCCCCAACACCACTTCCATTTCGCCCGCGGGTGCGGGAACGCTGTCGAGGTTAACAAGCGCTTGACGCAGCGCTTCATCGACTTGGCCCTGCCACTGATCCGGGCTGATCCAGGCGCTATAGCCTTCGCGGCCACCGACGCCATGAGACCCACTTTCCTGCCGGTCCCCGTCATCCACCACCACAGAGACGTTAACGCGCACGAGAGGGCGGATGTCGCGCACCACCTGGCCGCCGGCGCGGATGATCTCAACCGCCTGCCATTCACCCGCCATGGAGGCGGTCACCTGGCGCACGCGCGGGTCTTTCGCCCGGGCATAGGCATCAATCTCCTGCAGCAGTTCGACCTTCTGTTCGAACGTCTGGTCGCCAAGTGGGTTTTCATCCCCATAGAGCTGCGTGTTGGTCCGCGCCGGTCCATCAGCCAATGTGCCAGAGTGTCCGGACTTCACCGCCTGGACTGCGTCTGAGGCGCGCATGAGCGAGGCTTCAGACATGTCAGAGGAATGGGCATAGCCCGTAGATTCGTCCGCCACGCACCGAAGGCCAAAGCCCTGGTTAGTGTCAAACGTCGCTGTTTTGAGTCGCCCATCGTCAAAGGCGAGCGCCTCAGAGAGCCGATATTCAAGATAGAGCTCCCCATCGTCCGCTTCCGCCAGCGTATCATCCACAAGCCGTTCCACGCGGGACCGGTCAAGACCAGCAGGTTCAAAGAAAAGATCGTCTGACGAAGCACTCATGAGGGGTAAATGTCTCCAATAGGGTGGATGGGCGGAATTTTAGAACTTTAGGCGGGCAGCCAGTCCGCCACTGGGACAAGCCGCCCCGGCAGATTGGACAGGTCACACCGCACAATATGGGGGCTGCAGCTGTAAAGAGGATATTGAGTCACCTGAAGTTGAGCCAAATCCACCAGAAAAACGCCATTGATGCGCCCAAACCAATCATCCCATTCCCGGAAGGTCCAGGTTTCCCAGCCAGCTGGGGGGGCATTGGTCACGTCATCGACGGCAGATGGGTGGGCGGCGCAGAAGCCAACGACGCAGCGTCCTGGTGCTTTTGGGTCGAGATAGGGGGCGGATTCGCTGATCAGCTCAGGCGCAGCCCCTCCATTTGTGTGCAGGTGCACCCCTGACGAAATATGCCGCCCGTAGTGAAAATGGATAAGCGCCTCATCGCGCATGACCGACCTCCGTTGCTGCCGCCATATTAGGCTGATTTGGGGTGTTCAGCACCTTCTGATCCGCAGTTTCACAGGATTTATCCGAGTGCATTGATCTGATTTGGTCAAAAGCGTGGCAAAAAGTCGCGTGAAGCCCGCGCGTTGTCACATATGCTCAAGCACGGTCTATACTGTTAAGCGACTCAGGAGCCCAATTGCGGCCCGGCGGATCTGCGTCCGTTGAATGAGGCGAGGGGAAGACCATAGACGTGGCCTGGAACTGCTGAACGGCGGATTTCCTCTTTTTTTCTCATTCGACCGCTTGCGACCCGCGGCTGATTGTGGTTTTTGACGCGAGAGATTGACCGCAAACGGGGCCACCGGACAAAAAGCCGGGGTTTTGGTTTGTGGAGGGGGCAGCCGGTTGTGGCAAACGCACAAAATTGGCGCCATCAGAATTTGATGTGAAGAGCGAGGCACAGAAATGCGCGTGACGACACTTTTGGCGGCGACAGTCGTGGCCCTGGTTGCAGGAGTAGTAACCGGATCGGCAGATATGGCATTTGCTGCGGCAGGTCAGCCAACGGATTGGGCCCTTGGCTTTCAGGACTCCAGAAGTCCTGTAATGGATGACCTGGTCTGGTTCGATAATTTCCTGCTTGTCCTGATCACAGTGATTTCGCTCTTTGTGCTGGCACTGCTCATCATCATCATGGTGCGCTTCAACGCGAAGAAGAACCCTGAACCGTCAAAGACAACCCACAACACCCTGATCGAAGTGATCTGGACTGTTGTGCCGATCATGATCCTGGTTGTGGTTGCTGTGCCGTCCTTCCGCCTTCTCTATAAGCAGATGGAGATACCAGAAGCCGATCTTACCATTAAGGCGATTGGCTATCAGTGGTACTGGGGCTATGAATATCCTGACCATGACGGTCTCTTCTTCGAAAGCCTTATGCTCGAAGATGATGAGTTGGCCGAAGGCCAACCGCGTCTGCTTGCGACAGACACAGATGTTGTTGTTCCCGTAAATGCAACTGTGCGTCTGCAGATCACATCAGAAGATGTCATCCACGCTTGGGCGATCCCGTCTTTCGGCGTGAAGATGGACGCTGTTCCAGGCCGTTTGAATGAGACATGGTTCCGCGCAACAGAAGTTGGCACCTATTACGGTCAATGCTCTGAGCTGTGCGGTATCCGGCATGCCTATATGCCGATCACAGTGAAGGTTGTGACCCAGGAAGAATTCGACGAATGGATCCTCTGGGCCAAAGAAGAATATGCGGCAGCACCAGCTGCCTATGATGTAGCGGATGCTCAGCAATAAGCGCTGAGACCCGCATTTGATTTTTGAGAAACGACGTTAGAGATAAGGGGATAAGATATGGCCGGTGAAGCAGCAGGCGCTCACGCCGATCACGATCATCATCCAACCGGGTGGAAGCGGTACGTCTATTCGACGAACCACAAAGACATCGGCACGATGTATCTCATCTTCGCGATTATGGCGGGGATTCTGGGTGGGGCATTGTCCATCGGGATGCGGCTTGAGCTCCATGAGCCAGGCATGCAGATCTTTGGTGACCCGCACGTGTACAATGTGTTCACCACCGCCCACGGCCTGATCATGATCTTCTTCATGGTGATGCCGGCGATGATCGGGGGCTACGGCAACTGGTTCGTTCCACTCCAGATTGGCGCGCCGGATATGGCGTTCCCGCGGATGAACAACATCTCGTTCTGGCTGTTGCCTGCCTCGCTTGCACTTCTTGTCATGTCCATGTTTGTTGAGGGCCCTCCAGGCTCCAACGGCGTCGGCGGTGGCTGGACAATTTATGCGCCGCTTTCGACAACGGCTCAGCCGGGACCTGCGATGGATTTTGCAATCCTGTCGCTTCACATTGCTGGTGCATCGTCCATTCTGGGTGCGATCAACTTCATCACCACCATTTTGAACATGCGCGCGCCTGGCATGACCCTTCACAAGATGCCGCTCTTCGTGTGGTCTGTGTTGGTAACGGCGTTCCTTCTGCTTCTATCTCTGCCTGTTCTCGCAGGCGGCATCACCATGCTGCTGACAGACCGGAACTTTGGAACGACATTCTTTGATCCGGCAGGCGGCGGGGACCCGATCCTTTTCCAGCACCTGTTCTGGTTCTTCGGTCACCCTGAAGTGTACATTCTGATCTTGCCCGGTTTCGGCATCGTCAGTCACATCATCTCGACCTTCTCCCGGAAGCAGGTGTTCGGCTATCTCGGCATGGCCTATGCCATGGTCGCGATCGGCGCCGTTGGCTTCGTTGTGTGGGCGCACCACATGTACACAGTCGGTCTGGATGTGGACACGCAAGCATACTTCGTTGCGGCGACGATGGTCATCGCGGTGCCAACTGGGGTGAAGATCTTCTCCTGGATCGCAACCATGTGGGGCGGGTCCATTGAGTTTAAAGCACCCATGCTTTGGGCTATCGGGTTCATCTTCCTCTTCACCGTTGGCGGTGTGACAGGCGTTGTGCTGGCGAATGCTGGTGTCGACCGCGCCTATCACGACACGTATTACGTTGTGGCTCACTTCCACTACGTGCTGTCGCTGGGTGCTGTATTCGCGATCTTTGGAGCCTGGTACTACTGGTTCCCTAAAATTTCCGGGTACATGTATTCGGAATTCCTGGCCAAGCTGCATTTCTGGTTGATGTTTATCGGTGTGAACCTCGTGTTCTTCCCGCAGCACTTCCTTGGTCGTCAGGGCATGCCACGTCGCTATGTGGACTATCCTGATGCCTATGCAGGCTGGAATGCGGTATCGTCCTGGGGCTCTTACCTCACAGCCTTCTCCGTCCTGATCTTCCTGCTTGGTTTGGCAGTGGCGTTCAGTCGTCGCGAGAAAGCAGCGGACAATCCGTGGGGCGAAGGTGCAACGACACTGGAATGGACACTTCCATCTCCACCACCGTTCCACCAGTTCAATGAACTGCCACGGGTCAAATAAACTCTGAAAGAGCTGGCGCTTGGAAACTCAAGTGCCAGCTCCTCATTTTTCGTAAGTGATCAAAATGTCAGACGTATCCATAGAAACAGCAAAATCGGCGGCCTCCAGCGGCCAGAACGCTGGCACGGCCAGCGACTTTTTTGCGCTTCTGAAGCCACGGGTGATGTCGCTCGTGGTGTTCACTGGGTTCGTCGGCATTGCTGTGGCGCCTGGCACGCTGCACCCTGTGCTCGCATTCGCAGCCCTGCTGTGTATCGCCGTAGGGGCAGGGGCTTCTGGCGCCCTTAACATGTGGTACGACGCCGACATTGACGCCCGCATGATGCGCACAGCTGAACGTCCCATCCCGCAAGGTCGCGTGACCGCTGGTGAGGCGCTTGGTTTTGGAGCAACGCTCTCTGTGGTGTCGGTCGTTGCGATGGGCCTTTTTGTGAACTATGTGGCCGCCGCGCTGCTGGCGATCACGATTGGGTTCTATCTCTTCATCTACACAATGTGGCTGAAGCGCCGGACCCCTCAGAACATCGTGATTGGTGGCGCTGCAGGCGCCTTTCCTCCGATGATCGGCTGGGCAGCGGTGACAGGCACTGTGTCGCTGGAATCGATCATTCTCTTCCTTATTATTTTCATGTGGACACCGCCGCATTTCTGGGCGCTGGCGCTTTACCGCAAAGGCGATTATGCGGGGGTTGGTGTTCCAATGCTGCCTGTTGTCGCCGGCAAGCACGAAACGCGGAAGCAGATCCTCATCTATTCAGCGCTCCTGGTGCCGCTGACATTGGCGCCTGTCGTCCTTGGCTTTGCTGGCGCGATTTATGGTGCTGTGACAGCGTCTGCAGGCGCCGTGTTCCTGGCCTTGGCCTGGCAGGTTTGGCAGGCAGGTAAGCGCGGCGACGAACCTGATAGCGACGCGCGGGCAAAACGCCTTTTCCTCTTTTCGATATTTTATCTCTTCCTGATCTTCGCACTGTTCCTGGTTGAACGTGTGCCAGGCCTTTATCTGCCGGTGATCTAACCAATGGCTTTAGCTCATATGGACGAAAAATCACGCCACGAGATTGAAACACCAGTTTGGTCGGAAGACATGCTGAAGCAGCGCCGCGCGCGCGCCAAAGCAATGGCCTGGGCCTTGTTGGGCTTCATGGTGCTCGTTTTTGCCGTGACATTGGTGAAGCTTGGCGCCAACGTCCTTGATCGGCCGATGTGAGGGAAGTGACCAGATGAGCCTTGCGACCGCAGACACAATCGAGACGCAACAGCGTCAGCACCGGAAAGTAGCACTTCTGCTCTCCGCGCTGGTTGTGGGCATGGTCGGCATGGCATATGCCGCTGTTCCGCTCTATGACTTGTTTTGTCGCGTCACGGGGTACGGTGGCACGACGAATACGGCAGAAGTTGCACCTGCGGCAGCGATTGATCGCAGCATGACCATTCGTTTTGACAGCAACATCAACCGGGGTCTCGAGTGGGAGTTCAAGCCGGTTGAGCTCTCTCAGGAGATCAAGGTTGGTGAGTCTGGTCTGGCTTTCTATCAGGCCCGCAATCTTTCCGACGAAACCCTGGTTGGCACGGCGACCTATAATGTGACGCCTCAATCAGCGGGCTACTATTTCAACAAAATCGACTGTTTCTGTTTTACAGAGCAGGTCCTGCGTCCCGGTGAGGTTGTTGATATGCCGGTAACATATTTTGTTGATCCTGAAATCGAAGATGACAAGAATCTGGACCATGTGACCACCATCACATTGTCCTATACATTTTATCCCAAACGGGATGTCGCCCAGGTGACTGACTAACTGAGCGGCGAACTAACCGACCGAAAGACTTTGGTCTTTCAAACAATGAGGATGAGGGGACATGGCAGACGCCCACGCACCACAACATGACTACCATTTGGTAGACCCGAGCCCATGGCCGGTGATTGGCTCCATCGCAGCATTCATCACTGCGGTAGGCGCGATCTTCTGGATGCATGGCGAAATGACGGCATGGGTCATGATCGCTGGGTTTGTCGGCATCGCTTACACCATGGTTGGCTGGTGGCGGGACGTCATCATCGAAGCAGAAGGCGGAGATCACACACCCGTGGTTCAGCTCCACCTGCGCTACGGCATGATCATGTTCATCGCATCAGAAGTCATGTTCTTCGTTGCCTGGTTCTGGGCATACTTTGATGCGAGCTTGTTCCCAGGTGGCGACATCATGTTCCAGCGGGCAGAGGCAACCGGTGGTGTTTGGCCACCAGCTGGCATCGAAACCTTTGATCCTTGGCACCTGCCTTTCATCAACACCGTAATTCTGCTGACATCAGGCACAACGGTCACGTGGGCACACCACGCGCTGCAACATGGGGACCGTAAGGGCCTGAAGCAGGGCCTCTGGCTCACAGTCATCCTGGGTGGCCTCTTCACCGCTCTGCAGGCCTATGAGTATTCTCATGCCGCTTTCGGCTTCTCCGGCAGCATCTATGGCGCGACATTCTACATGGCAACGGGTTTCCACGGTTTCCACGTGATCATCGGAACCATCTTCCTGGCCGTTTGTCTTGGGCGGGCCTATAGCGGCCACTTCACAGAGAAGCATCACTTCGGCTTCGAAGCAGCGGCCTGGTACTGGCACTTTGTGGACGTTGTATGGCTGTTCCTGTTCGTCTCAATCTATGTCTGGGGCGCTTGACTAGCATACTGATCAGAGCAACTGATCTGAGACACAGAAGACTATTGGGGGGCGGCACCGCTTAAGCGGTTGGCCGCCCTCTCTCATTTTGGCGTCGGCCACCAAATGCATAAGGCGACGCGGGAAGTAAGCTCACGATGAACAATCGCACCTTTCAACCACAGTCTTCGGTCAATGTCGGCCTCAAACGCCGATGTCCGCGCTGCGGTGAAGGGAACCTCTATAAGAGCTTCCTCACCATTGCAGACAAGTGTGATCAATGTGATTTGGACTTTGGGGAATTTGATTCAGGCGACGGCCCGGCTGTCTTCATCATCATGATTGCCGGTTTCGTGATTGTTGGCTTGGCTCTTTATGTTGAGGTTGCCTTCCGCCCAGATTATTGGGTCCATGCTGTTTTGTGGTTGCCCTTATCAGTGGCACTGCCACTTGTCCTGCTGCCGGTTCTGAAAGCCTGGCTCGTAGCCCAGCAGTTCCGCCACAAGGCCCGTGAAGGCCGGCTGGAGGATTGACGGCATGCAATTTCTGCTGAGCAATCCATATTTCCGGCCAAGCTTGTGGCCCACTTTGTTCCTGATCGCGTCTCTACCGGTTTTGCTCTGGCTTGGGACCTGGCAGCTTCAGCGACTTGAATGGAAACTCGGTCTCGTGGAGCAGATGGAGGCCCGCTTGGATGCGCCAGCCATCGCCATTGAAGACGCCAGTCCGGGTATCGATGACGAGTTTCGTCGATACCGCCTGTCTGGAGCATTTGATGCGGGCGTCGAGTTCCATTGGCTTGCCACATCAGAAGCTTATGGGATTGGTTATCTAATCTTTGCGCCTTTTACGCTTCAAGACGGCCGAAAGGTCATGGTGAACCGGGGCTTCATTCCATCGCCGCTAAAAGAGGACATAGCAAACAGGCTTGGTGGTACCGCAAGTTTTGAGGCGATCGCGCGGGTGCCGGAGATGCCAGGCGCTCTGGATGCCACAAACGATATTACCGCCAATATATGGTTCACCAGAGATACCGCAGCGATGGCGGATCTGGCGGGCGGCGGAGACTATCTGCCCATTTATCTGGAAAAACTGGGAGAGGTGGCCGAGGAGGACTGGCCCAAACCGGGGGCGGCAAAAGTCACACTGGTTAACAACCATCTGGATTACGCACTGACCTGGTATGGTTTGGCGCTAGTCCTGGTCGTGATTTACCTCGTTTTTCACCGCTCTCAGGGTCGGTTTGGTCGCCCAAGAGAGTGACTTGTGGCGAGGCCCCCCCGCAGATAATGTGTGGCCGAATTTCAGGAGACAGGCGTGAAATATGTGAGCACCAGGGGCCAGGCCCCCGAGCTTGATTTTGAAGAGGCATTGCTGACCGGGCTCGCCCGGGATGGTGGTCTCTACGTGCCTGCATCCTGGCCCCGCCTGTCTCAAGACGAAATAGCGGGCTTTGCTGGGAAGTCTTATGTCGAGGTAGCCCATACAGTGATGACGCCCTTCGTGTCAGGCGCCATCAGTTCCGATGAGCTAACAGCCATGTTGAGCGAGGCTTATGCGTCCTTCGGGCACCGCGCCGTTACGCCGCTTAAGCAGCTGGGCGACAATGACTGGCTGTTGGAACTTTTTCATGGGCCGACGCTCGCCTTTAAAGATGTCGCCATGCAGATCCTGGCCAGGCTGTTTGATCATGCACTCAAAGGCAAAGGCCGTAGACTTACCATTGTAGGTGCGACGTCCGGAGATACGGGGTCTGCGGCAATTGAGGCATTCCGCGGCCGGGATGCCATCGATATTTTCATCTTGCATCCCAAGGGTCGTGTGTCGGAGGTGCAGCGACGTCAGATGACGACGGTCCTCGACGACAATGTGCACAACATCGCTTTGGACGGAAGCTTTGATGATTGTCAGGCACTTGTGAAAGCCATGTTCAACGACATGACCTTCCGCGATGAAGTTGGCCTTGCAGGCGTGAATTCGATCAATTGGGGCCGAGTAATGGCGCAGATTGTCTACTATTTCACCTCGGCCGTAGCGCTGGGCGCCCCCGCACGTCTTGTAAGCTATTCCGTTCCGACAGGGAATTTTGGGGACATTTTTGCGGGCTATGTCGCGCGGGAAATGGGGCTGCCCATCGACAAGCTCCTCGTCGCAACCAATGTGAATGACATTCTCGCAAGGGCGCTGAATACCGGTCGCTATGATGTGGGCACGGTAACGCCGACCATCAGCCCCAGTATGGACATCCAAGTCTCGAGCAATTTTGAACGTCTGCTCTTTGATGTATGTGACAGAGATGGCCAGAGCGTTGAACGCATGATGCAGCAATTGCAGCAGTCCGGCGGCTTTGGCATTCCAGAAGGTGCCTTGGAGAAAGCCAGAACTTGTTTTGCTGCAGACCGCGCAGATGAGGCGGAGACAAACGCCATGATCCGCCGCGCGAATGAAACGACTGGTGAGCTGGTTGATCCACACACAGCGGTCGGGCTCGCCGTCGCGGAACGCCACCGAGGAGATATGTCCATTCCGATGGTGACACTCGCGACAGCCCATCCCGCGAAATTCCCCGCCGCCGTTGAAGCAGCAAGTGGTCTCACGCCAGGCCTGCCGGCACGCATGGCTGACCTTTTTGAAAGGGAAGAACGGTTGGACGAGTGCGCAAACGACCTCAAAGCCATTGAAGATTTCATTCGGGCCCGCAGCCGTGTGGCGGCGGCCTAGTCGATGACAGCAAGCGTTTCAAAACTCTCCAACGGCATGACTGTGGTGACCGATGAGATGGCGCATCTGCAGAGCGCATCCGTCGGCGTCTGGGTCAATGCCGGTTCGCGCCACGAGGCTCTTCCAGACAATGGCATCTCCCACATGCTGGAGCACATGGCGTTCAAAGGAACAGAACGTCGTTCAGCGCGGGCCATCGTCGAAGAGATTGAAGCGGTGGGGGGGCACCTCAATGCCCATACCACCCACGAGGCAACGGCCTATTATGTCCGCCTCCTCAAAGACGATGTACCTTTAGGTGCAGACATCCTTGCAGACATTCTCCAGTTTTCGACCTTTGAACCAGAGGAAGTTGAACGCGAACAGGGTGTGATCGTACAGGAGATTGGTCAGGCAGCCGATACGCCCGATGATCTGGTGTTCGATCTGCTGCTTGAAGCATCCTTTCCAGAGCAGCCGCTTGGGCGCTCGATCCTGGGAACGCCAGAGTCGGTGAAATCCTTCGACGGCACGCGCCTCAAATCCTACATGACATCCAAATATGCCGGTCCTCAACTGGTTCTGGCAGGGGCGGGCGCCGTTGAGCATGCCGCGCTGCAGGATATGGGCGAGTCATTGTTTAAGGCGCTGCCGAACGCGGTGCCGGCGGTGGCAGAAAGAGCCCAATTCAGAGCGACCGAGGGCAGAGAAGAAAAGGATCTTGAACAGGTCCATCTGACACTTGGCTTTGAGGGTGTCGACTATGCTGACCCTGACTACTACACCGCCCAGGTTTTCTCCTCGATCCTTGGGGGCGGCATGTCGTCCCGGCTCTTCCAGGAGGTCCGGGAAAAGCGCGGCCTTTGTTATTCCGTCTACTCTTTCAACTGGTCGTTCGATGATACAGGGCTGTTTGGTGTCTATGCCGGTACAGCGGAAGAAGACGTCGCCGAGCTAGTGCCTGTTGTCGCAGCTGAACTCAATCGATTGGCGCAGGACGCATCTGAAGACGAGGCAGCTCGTGCGCGAACCCAGCTAAAGGCGGGCATGCTTATGGGGCTCGAATCATCAGCCTCTAGAGTGGAGCAGCTGGCGCGCCAGCAGATGATCTTTGGACGTCCATTGAGCGTTGAAGAGATCACCGAACGAGTAGATGCCGTCGATGCTGAGGCCCTGCGGCGATTTGCGGCCCGAATAACTGGCTCCAAACCGGCAATTGCGGCCGTTGGGCCCCTGAGTACCCTTGAATCTTATGACCGGATCGCGGCAAGATTCGCATAAGTGATTTGGGGTCTTTGAGTGCAAGATCCTGACGGGGACAAATAGGGACCAATGGCGTTTCTGCGATCCATAACACGCCCAGAGGTGGCACCACTTGTCATTGGCAACGGAGTATACCTTCGAGGTCCGACAATGGGGGATTATGCCGAGTGGGCAGAACTGCGCACTCGAAGCCGTGCTTACCTCACCCCATGGGAACCAACCTGGCCGCCAGACGATCTGACGCGGGCAGCCTTCCGCCGTCGTCTCCGCCGTTACATGCGTGACGTGAGAGAGGATCTCGCGTACCCGTTTTTTGTGTTCCGCGAAAATGATGATGCCCTGGTTGGCGGAATGACCATCTCCAACATTCACAGAGGCGTGCAACAATCCTGCACATTGGGATATTGGGCAGGTGAGATTTATGCGGGCAAAGGCTATACAACAGCGGCAGTCCGGGCGCTTTCCAGTTTCATCTTTGATGAGCTTCAATTGCATCGGATACAAGCCGCCTGTCTTCCCGAAAATGAAAGGTCCCAAGCAGTCTTGAAGAAATGTGGGTTTACGCAGGAAGGGATCGCCCGGGGATATCTGCGCATCAATGGCGCGTGGCGCGACCATGTCGTTTTCGGTTTGTTGACAGGTGATCCACGTCCATGACCGCTCTATGGGCAAGAGGCATCACAGTTTGCGTAGCGGCAGCCTTTCTGAGTTTGGCAATGCGATCCTCTGCCACCGCGCTGGAAATCGCCCATGTAGACCCGGCATCTGAGCGGCTCGATGTTTCAGACCTCATCCTAACGCTTCCGGAGAAGGCTGGCAGACTTGCGCTGGAAATTGACCAGGCCGACGGCGACGAACCGCAAGAAATGTTGCTCTATGACGGGACAGAAGATTCAGACGCTGTCTGGGCGATCCTGGTTCTTGAAAGTGATGCGAACATTCCGCTACCGCGCATCTTGACGCTCTCTTCTGGCATGGAGAACCGCGGATTTCTGTGGCCGGCAGCAACGCCAGATCCGGTGGATCGCATACTGGCCTCAGGCGGGCCGGTGCCGTTGCGAATAGCTGCAGATGGGCGCAATATTTTTTCTGTTACGCTCCCTCCGAAGCAGGAAGTGACGCTTGCTATTCGCCTCCCGACAGGCGGGCAACATAGGGTGATCCTCTGGGAACGAGAGGCGCACGCCAGGTACACCGAAAACGCTGCACTTATAACCGGCGTCCTGGTGGGCACGGCGGCACTGCTTTGCATCTATCTCGCCGGTCTTTTCATGCTGGGCCGCACCGAGTTGGCAAGACGTGCCTTGGTATTTGCAGCAGCAGCCTTTGGGTTGGTTCTCTCAAATCTCGGGCTCTTAAGTGGCAACATAGGGTTGAGTGCACATTGGAGCGGTGCGTTTGCCTTGATCCTCCTAGGCGCGGCAATTGCAGCGGGACTGCACTATTGGCGCCGTGCAATTGAACCGGAAACCTTATGGCCTCCAGCAGGCGACGCGGCCGTAATTCTTGCCTATCTGGCCGTCGGCTTCGGGTTTCTTGGCGTTTTCAGCCACTCTTTTGCCGGCTTCCTGCTAAATGTGATCGCCGCCATTGTTCTGTTTGCGGGCACAGGGATCACGATCGCCCTCGCGCTCCGGGGCAAACGATTAGCGGTTCGCCACCTTGGCGCGGTGGCGCTACTCGGCGCAGCTCTGGCCACAGGGTTCATGACCCTTATTGGGAGCGGTGCGGGTGTTTTGTCAGCGCCGATCTTGATTTCTGCGCTTCTCTTGGTCGCATTGGTATTGATCGCTGCTGTGGTGACGCGCCAGGTGCAGGTCGCTGCGGCGAGCACAGATGTGGAAGCGCTTCGCCGGGAACAACGTCACGCCTTTGCCCTGGCAGGGGCACACCAGGCAATCTGGGATTGGGACATCCTACAAGACCGTCTCTATGTTTCACCGTTACTCGAAGCATCGCTGGGGCTGGCGGCTGGTGACATTTGCGGACCCGAGGTCTCCTGGCGTGAGCGCATGCACCCGGAAGATCGGGAAACCTACCGAACGGCGCTCAACGCCTATATAGGACGTGGCACCATTTCGTTCGCCCTGGAATTTCGTCTCCAGCACAAGGATGCGAGCTACCGGTGGTTCAACCTGCGTGCAAGCTGCCTTGCCGGTGCGGAAGGGTTTGCTGTGCGGTGCGTCGGTGTGGTGCGTGACATTACGGACCGCAAACGATCTGAGGAACGCCTGCTCCACGACACCGTCCATGACAGCCTGACCGGCTTGCCGAACAGACCCCTCTTGCTTGACCGGTTGGGACGGGCCATTGCGCGGCCCGCACCCCAAGGTCGTCCGCGCGCTGCCCTGATGATGATCGACATGGATCGCTTTAAGGCAGTGAATGACAGTTTGGGCCACGCGGCAGGGGATGGGTTGCTGACAGCTATTGCGCGGCGTTTGGAGCAGGTGGTTCCACGGGCTGAAACGGTGGCGCGTTTGGGTGGCGATGAATTCTCAATTCTCCTGACTGAGAAGACCGAGCCCGAGGACGTGGAGGCGATGGCGGCCGCGATCAATGACATTCTATCGCAACCGGTAGACATCAACGGACAGGAGGTCTTCCCCTCCGCCAGCATCGGTGTTGCCATTTGCGAAGACAGCCATGACCGCCCAACCGACCTTTTGAAAGAAGCTGAAATTGCCATGTACCGCGCAAAGCGGCTGGGTAAGGCGCGGGTTGAGATTTTTGAACCTGCCATGCGCCAGGAAGCCGACAATCGGCTCCCCATTGAGTCAGATCTCCGGCGGGCGATTGAACGCGACGAGTTGAAGCTCTTTTATCAACCCATCATGTCACTCAAGGATGGGCGTGTTGCGGGGTTTGAAGCCTTGTTGCGGTGGGAACATCCAGAACAAGGTTTCCTGACACCGGATGAATTCATTCCTCTGGCTGAAGAGTCGGAGCTTATTGTGCTCCTGGGCCGATATGCCTTGACGACGGCATCGGAGAATCTTGCGGTTTGGCAGAACTTATTCCCGTTACGTAAACCCTTGTTTGCGAGTGTCAATGTGTCCAGCCGCCAACTTCTCAGACACGATCTGATCGAGGACGTGGAACGGGTGCTGAAGGAAACCGAAGTCGCGGAGGGGTCTTTGCGCTTGGAAGTGACCGAGTCACTCATCATGGCAAACCCAGAACTCGCCTCGCGCATTTTGGCACGGATCCGTGACCTGGGCGCCGGCATTTCTCTAGATGATTTTGGAACAGGACATTCAAGTCTTTCCTATTTGCGACAATTCCCCGTCGACACAATTAAGATCGATAAGAGCTTTGTCGATGACATGGGCAAAGGTGAAGAGCCTCCCGTCATTGTGCGCTCGATTGTCACCATGTCTCAGGATCTCGGAAAAATGGTGGTGGCCGAAGGTGCAGAGACAACCGAACAGGTTGAAGAGCTGAAGGAAATGGGCTGCGACTATGGGCAAGGCTATGTCTTTGGCCAACCAATGACCGCTGAGGATACCCTCGAGTTTATTGCACATCATTGGCAGGACTGAATCTGGCCGCGCCGACGGTAAGGCGTCAGGCGTGACCTGCATCTCCAGACAGAAAAGAAATATCGACGCCGAGTTTGGCGAGCGCCTGATCATATTTGCCCTCAAGATCATCACCAAAAAGAAGCTCGTCATCAGCCTCACAATGTAGCCATCCATTGGCCTGAATTTCGTGCTCCAATTGGCCTGGTGCCCATCCCGCATACCCCAGCGCCAGCATTGCCTTGTTTGGACCGGCGCCGCGGGCAATGGCTTTCAGAACGTCCACTGTGGCTGTCATGGAAACCTGATCGGAGATTGGAAGGGTGGCATTGTCTTGATGGTAGTCGTGACTGTGCAACACAAAACCTCGACCGGCCTCAACAGGTCCACCCTGCAACACGGGGACGGCTGGCGCAGGTGCGCCCTCGCCAACACTACCGGTATTCTGAATATCTAACTGCTCTAGCAATTCTGGAAACTCGATCGACGGCGCCACCTTATTCACAATAAGTCCCATGGCACCCTCATCACTATGGGCACACATATAAATCAGAGTGCGGGCGAACCGGTCATCCCCCATTGTTGGCATGGCAATGAGCATCTTGCCTTCCAGATACTGGTCAGCACCCGATCCGCTTGGTGGTGTGGCTGGCGGGTCAAATTCCGATGTCATCCACACATGTTAGCTGTTCAGGGGCCTTCGCCTCAAGGGGCGAGCGCGTAGAGGAAATAGTGAGAAGGTCACGCTAAAGTGTCTGGGAGGAGAGCGAAGAAGCCTCTATCTGATGCGAGGTTCATCAGTATGATTGACGAAGAAACCCGGTAAACAGGAGCAGCAGCGTGCGGCAGCGGTCCCTTTGGATTGTGACAGGTGTACTGGCCCTTTTTGGGCTGGTGGCGGTTCTGTTTGTGCTCGACCGATCCACGCCGTCCGGTCCCTTGCCCAGGCTTGCAGGTGATTGGAACACAGGCGTATCCGTTGCGACCCGCCTTGAAAGCGGCCAATCTGCTGTGGGCGAGGGGCGGGTTTCAGCTGCACTCCATATGACGCTTGATCCCGGCTGGAAAACCTATTGGCGGGTCCCAGGCGACAGTGGACTGGCCCCCCGTTTTGACTGGTCGAATTCAAAGAATGTCCACGCGATCGAACTGCTTTGGCCGACGCCTGTGGCTTTTGATGAGCTTGGCGAGCGCTTCTATGGGTACAAGGGGGACGTGCTTTGGCCATTGCGCATCGTCGCTCAGGATCCCGATCAGGCGATTGACCTGTCTCTCAAATTGGACTTTGGGGTGTGTTCAGACGTCTGTGTGCCCACAAGCATAAGAAGCAGCTTGAAAATCCCTTCAGGGGAGGCAGCTCCAACAGAACATGCTGGTCTTATTGAGGACTTTGTCGCTCAGGTGCCTGTCCGCGCGCGTGATGCTGACTTCAGCGGCGCTGTACGCCTTCTCAATGTCAGCGGATACCGCGCGGAACTTGAAATTTCTCTGACGGGATCGGATCTCATGCCGGCAGCAATTGTCGCTTCCGGTCTCAAAGGTGTCTATCTCGGCGCATCGCGGTCCGACCAAGAGAACACCTACACGTTGCCACTTGAGGGAAATGACCCCGAAAAACTTAGGGGCAAACCCGTCAATCTTCTGTTTTTGTTCGAAGACGGCAGACCCGGTGTCGAGGGTGCATTTTTAATCGAATAAGCAGGCGGCAGATGCTGGCACTTTCAGCGCCACCGCGCTTTAATGGCGGCCAACAAAAGGCGGAAACTGTCCGCTCAAAACCTGACAGCCGGAGGTACCATGACAATCAAAGTTGGCGATAAGCTGCCTGACGCAACCCTGATGCATATGACGGACAAAGGTCCAACACCTGTAAAAACATCAGAGCTTTTTGCAGGCAAAAAGGTTGTGCTTTTCGCACTTCCAGGCGCCTTCACGCCAACCTGCTCGAATCAACATCTTCCAGGCTTTGTGCAAAAAGCTGGGGACCTCGGAAGCAAGGGTGTTGATCTGATTGCCTGCCTGTCAGTCAATGATGCATTTGTAATGGATGCCTGGGGGAAGTCCCAAGGGGCAGACGACAAGGTCCTGATGCTGGGTGATGGCAATGGTGACTTCACGGAAGCTGTCGGTCTGGGTTTTGATGGATCAGGCTTCGGCATGGGAACGCGCAGCCTGCGCTATTCAATGCTGATCGAAGACGGTGTCCTGAAGTCTCTCAATCAGGAAGAGAACCCAGGAGAGGCGAAAGTCTCTGGTGCCGATCATATGCTGACGCTCGTCTAGCACTAAGACGGTAAATGAAAAGAGAAAAGCCGCTGCGATCCAGCGGCTTTTTTCTACCCAAGTTTAGGGTTTGTAGGGTTCCATGCCCTGCCGTGCGAGCTCGTCCGCGCGCTCATTTTCCGGATGCCCGCTATGGCCCTTCACCCAGTGCCACTCTACATCGTGGGGCTTCATTACCTCTTCAAGCAGCTGCCAAAGGTCTGCATTTTTGACGGGCTTCTTGGCAGCGGTGCGCCACCCATTCCGTTTCCAATTATTGATCCACTTCGTAATGCCGTCTTTGAGGTAAGTTGAGTCTGTATGAAGACGGACTTTGCTTGGTTTTTTTAGCGCTTGAAACGCCTCAATTGCCGCAAGCATTTCCATGCGGTTATTGGTTGTCTCCACCTCACCGCCAGAGAGTTCTTTCTCTTCACCCTTGCATAGCATGAGTGCGCCCCAGCCGCCGGGCCCAGGATTTCCAGAGCACGCGCCGTCAGTGTAGATATCAACAATCGTAGAAGTGGTCATGGCTCTACACGTCCAGCCCGTATGCCGCGGGCGACGTAACATCTTGGTGGAAACGCATCTGAGTTAGGCATTCCTTTGGGTCTTTTGGCCGGACCAGCGCACCCTCCGGGGTGTTGATCCAGTCATAGGTTCGCGTCAGCAAAAAACGCAGCGCACTGCCTCGCGCCATAATCGGCAGCGCAGCAAGCTCTTGCACATTAAGTGGGCGGATGCGCGTGTAGGATTGCAGCATGGCCCGCGCTTTAGAGATGTTGAAGGCACCATCATACTCAAAACACCAGGCGTTCAGGCAGATCGCCAGGTCATAGACCAGCGCATCATTGCAGGCGAAATAGAAATCGATAAAGCCAGACAGCTTGTTTTGCACAAAAAACACATTGTCAGGAAACAGGTCCGCGTGAATAACTCCGGAGGGTAGGTCCGACGGCCAGTTGGCATCAAAAAAATCGAGCTCTTTCTCAATCTCTTGCGCGAGACCAGCGATAACGTCGTCGGCACGACCGTTACAGGTGTTGTAGAGCGGACGCCAGCCAGACACGGAGAGAGCGTTCTGGCGCGTCAGGTCGAAGTCACGGCCAGTAATATGCATGCGCGCAAGGCCAGCACCTAGTTCTCCGCAATGTTTGGGTTGCGGTTTGCGCGGCCAGATACCTTCCAGGAAGGAAACAATGGCTGCCGGGCGACCAGCGAGCGATCCAAGCATATTACCGGATTTTTGCAGGATAGGAGTGGGACAGGGAAAGTCCTGAGCCGCCAGGTGGTTCATCAATCCCAGAAAAAAGGGCAGGTCCTCCACATTCGTGCGTTTCTCGTAGAGCGTGAGAATGTAGCTGCCGGCGTCGGTGTGCAGCAGATAGTTCGAGTTCTCCACGCCCTCAGCAATGCCTTTGAACGAAAGCAGGCCGCCAATGTCATAGAGTTCGAGAAACGCCGAAAGCGCTTGATCGTCAACTTCCGTATAAACAGCCATGATTTATGCTTGCTCACTTAACGCGCGAGGGAGCTTAAACTGAACGCGCTCGCGGCTCACCGTCACCGGTTTCACTGTGACAGCGTAACGAGACCTAAAAGCATCGATCACTTCATCTACCAGAATTTCAGGGGCAGAAGCGCCCGCAGTCACACCGACGCTCTCAACGCCATCCAGGGCTTTCCAATCTATGTCATCAGCGCGCTGGACGAGGAAAGATCGAGGGCACCCAGCCCGTTCAGCGACCTCCACAAGTCGCATAGAGTTGGACGAGTTTGGCGCACCGATGACAATCACCGCGTCACTGTCTGGCGCGATGGCTTTGACGGCCGCCTGCCGATTTGTGGTCGCATAACAGATATCTTCCTTATGCGGGCCAGCAATCGACGGGAAGCGCTGGGTCAGAACGGCGACAATAGCTGCAGTGTCATCGACCGAGAGTGTTGTCTGGGTGATGAAGGCCAATCGATCTGGGTCAGATGGTGTGAGCGTTTCCGCGTCCTCAACTGTTTCGATGAGGGTAACAGCGCCGTCCGGCAGCTGCCCCATGGTCCCGATCACTTCCGGATGGCCAGCATGGCCAATGAGGAGGATTTCGCGGTTGGCCTCGAAATGTCGTTCTGCTTCCACATGCACCTTTGACACGAGAGGGCAGGTGGCATCGAAGTAAGAAAGGCCGCGTTCCTCTGCATCCGCAGGAACGGCTTTAGGTACACCATGGGCCGAAAAAATCACATGGGCGTCATCAGGCACTTCGTCCAGTTCTTCGACGAAAATAGCGCCTTGCGCCTCAAGATTTTCAACAACAAACCGGTTGTGAACAATTTCATGGCGCACATAGACCGGCGCCCCGTATTTAGCCAGAGCCCGCTCGACGATCTGGATGGCACGGTCAACACCGGCGCAGAAGCCACGTGGCTCCGCCACCAGCACGGTCAGTGCCTGGAGAGGGGTATCTGGGGCTGCACTCACGTCTATCAGTCTGCTTTCTTACGAGGCGGCGCTAGTGGCCACGCGGGCGGTTCGTAAAGCATTTCCAGGATAGGCGAAAGCACTTATCCGTCCGGAAATGCGACAAAAGATATCCTTAGAGCGGTTTTCTGATTCCATGTGAAACAGAACCACTCTAAAGTGCCCGAAGTCTCACAACCCTTTGATTTCAAGGGATTCTGTGAGGTCCGGCGCGTGTCGGTCGGTTAGCCGGTAATAGAGAATGCGCGCCATATAAAGTCAAGACGGAGGCCTGCATACGGTCCTCTGCCATGCCAGGAGCAGTTGAATCAATGATGCGGGCCACACAAGAGATTTTCCGAGCGTTTAAAGTGTTGATTGTGGGCATGAGTGTTGTTGGGCTCCTGTCAGCCTGCACCTCAGAGGCCCAGGTCGAGCTTGAGAGAGCGCTGCCTTGTCCAGGGGTCGGTATTCTCGGTGGTGCTGAGAATCTGACATCATTTTCTGGCGCAGGAAATGACATTACCGATATTGCGCTCACCGCTGAATTGGAGCGGGTCGTTAGCCGATGTGAGTACGACATTGACGATGGCATAATCTACGTTGACCTGGCGGTTCGAGGCATTGCGGAAATCGGTCCGGCAGCGACCAGTCGTGAAGTCGCTGTGCCGATGTTCATCGCACTTACAGAGATCAACTCCCGGGTCCTGCGAAAAGACACTTTCCTTCTGCCTTTGACGTTTGAAGGCAACCAGCGCACCACAAGCTTCATCCACACGATTGAAGAAACCAAGGTGCCTTATGTTGCCCGGATCGACGGGTCAGCCTATGAGATTCTGGTTGGATTCCAGCTGACGCCAGAGGAGCTGGCGTACAACAAACGGGATCGTTGAGACGCTGTCCGGCTATGCATTTGGATTCCTTAGGGAATCTGGTCTGATTGCTGGCTTTTTTTCTTGCGCGTCCGGCGATTGACTCTCAACCACCTCCACCTATTATCCCTATCACCTACGACCCTCGCGGGAGAGTTCAGGATGCCCTAGGCAGTCCTGACGCCGAAGGAGCAACCGCCCCGGAAACTCTCAGGCAACCGGACCGCGAGACGAGGACACTCTGGAAAGTAGGCTCGCAGCGATGCGGGTCTCACCCAAGGGGATAAGCCAGCCAAAGTTTTGGCCCGGTGAAATCTCTCAGGTTCACACGACAGAGGGGGCGCGAGCGGTGCACATTGCGCCGGCTGGCCGCTGACGAATCGTGTTGAATGAAAGAGTCCATGGGGACCCAAACGACAGAAGACTTGTTGAAGACGCCGTTGCACGGCCTTCATGTTGAACTCGGTGCAAAGATGGTGCCGTTTGCGGGCTATGACATGCCCGTTCAGTACAAATTGGGTGTGTTGGGCGAGCATCTTCACACGCGGGACAAAGCAGGCCTGTTTGACGTCTCCCATATGGGGCAGGCAGTGCTAGTAGGGCCTGATCATGAAACAACGGCCCGCGCTCTTGAGACGCTGGTCGCTGCAGACCTGGTAAGCCTGGAACGCGGCGCCATGCGCTACACCCAGTTACTGAACCAGGAAGGGGGCATCATTGATGATTTGATGGTGACCCGTCCGGCCGACGTCGGGGATGAAGGAAAGCTGCTGCTCGTTGTAAATGCAGCCTGCAAACACGGCGATTACGATTATATGAATGCCAATCTGCCCGAGAGTGTGTCGCTGGAAATCCGCGATGATCTGGCACTCTTGGCATTGCAGGGACCAACGGCCGTCGACATTCTCGCCAACTGGTGCCCCGAAGCAGCAGACCTGGTTTTCATGACCGGCAAGCCAACCTTCTTTGACGACATTCCCTGTCATGTGAGCCGGTCGGGATATACCGGCGAAGACGGCTGCGAAATTTCTGTGCCGGCTGGCAAAGCAGAGGCGATGGCGCGCACGCTTCTTGGTCATGACGATGTCGAGCCGATCGGACTTGGTGCGCGGGACTCTCTACGGCTGGAAGCTGGGCTTTGTCTCTATGGCCACGACATCGATGAGACAACAACACCCGTTGAGGCAGCGCTCACCTGGTCAGTTGGAAAACGACGTCGGGAAGAGGCGAACTTTCCCGGCGCAGAGAAAATTCTCTCTCATATCGCAGATGGGTCTCCGCGTAAGCGGGTTGGAATGCGTCCGGAGGGAAAAGGCCCGGCGCGCGAGGGGACGGAAATCCAAGACGCCGATGGAAATGTTATTGGCGCTGTAACAAGTGGGGGATTTGGCCCAACTGCCAACGCACCAGTCGCCATGGGCTATGTCGCCAAAGAGTTTGCAAAAAAGGGCACCTCCCTCACGCTCATGGTGCGTGGCAAACCGCGGGCGGCCGAAGTGGCTGCTATGCCTTTCATTGAAAAAAGATATCGCAAATAGAATGTGCCTGAGACGGCACCTGAGATTTGATAACGGGGATAAAGAATTATGAGCACAGTCAAATATACCGAAGACCATGAATGGGTTCTCGTTGACGGTGACGTCGCCACTATCGGCATCACCAACTACGCCCAGGAACAATTGGGCGATGTGGTTTTTGTCGAACTGCCCGAAGTTGGACGGGAAGTTGCAAAGGGTGACGAAGCCGCTGTTGTTGAATCCGTCAAAGCGGCCAGTGAGGTCTACGCGCCGATCACGGGCGAAATCGTTGAGATCAACGACGCTCTCGACGAGACACCGGCAAAAGTGAACGAAGATGCACAAGGAGCGGGCTGGTTCGTGAAGATGAAGCTGAGCGATGTGGGTGAGCTGGAAGAGCTCATGGACGAAGCCGCTTACAATACATTTACTGCAGGATTGGACTGAACAAATGCGCTATCTGCCGCTGACAGAGCCTGATCGCCAGGCCATGCTCGCCCGCATCGGCGCGGGCTCCATTGATGACCTCTTTGTCGATGTGCCTGAAGAGGCGCGTCGGGAAGGCCTCGTCGATTTGCCAACCAGGCAGGGCGAGCTGGAAGTTGAACGGCTTTTGGGCGCCATGGCGGCCAAAAATACCCCAGCCGGATCGGTTCCGTTTTTTGTCGGCGGTGGCGCCTATAAGCACCACGTGCCTGCGACAGTTGATCACCTCATTCAGCGCTCAGAATTTCTCACCGCCTACACGCCGTACCAGCCGGAAATCTCTCAAGGCACATTGCAGTATCTCTTTGAGTTTCAGACTCAGGTGGCGATGCTGACCGGCATGGATGTGGCGAATGCCTCCATGTATGACGGCTCAACCGCTTGCGGTGAGGCTGTTCTGATGGCGCACCGGGTCACGCGAAAGAAGAAGGCGGTGCTGTCCGGCTCTCTACATCCGCATTATCGCGCAGTGGTGGAGAACCTGTCAGACTTTGCTGGCTATGAAGTTGATCCAGGCGCCCCCGTGGTCGATGGTTCGGAAGATATTATTGCCCGCATTGATGATGAGACATCCTGTGTCGTGGTGCAGAATCCGGACTTCTTTGGCAATGTGCGCGACCTGCGCGCGATTGCCGATGCAGCACATGCGAAGAAAGCCCTCCTGATTGTCGCCTTTACAGAAGTTGTTTCTCTGGGAATGGTGACACCGCCCGGCGAGATGGGCGCCGACATTGTCGTCGGCGAAGGTCAGTCTATCGGCAACGCGCTTAATTTTGGCGGCCCCTATGTAGGGCTCTTTGCAGCCAAACAAAAATATGTGCGCCAAATGCCTGGACGTCTCTGCGGGGAAACAGTAGATGCGGAAGGTAAGCGGGGGTTTGTGCTGACGCTTTCCACCCGTGAGCAGCATATCCGCCGTGAAAAGGCCACCAGTAACATCTGCACAAATTCTGGCCTGTGTTGTCTCGCCTTCACCATCCACCTGTCTCTATTAGGGGAAGAAGGCTTTGGTCGCTTGGCGCGGATCAATCATGCCAATGCCGTTAAGTTGGCTGAACAGCTGGATGACGTTGCTGGCGTGGAGATTGTGACGCCGACATTCTTCAACGAATTCACCATTCGCACACCAAAGAATGCACGTGATTTGATTGATGAGATGGCTGACAAAGGCGTGCTGGCAGGGGTTCGCATATCAAGACTCTGGCCGGGCGAAGACAGTTTGGACGATCTGGTGGCTGTTGCCTCAACAGAAATAAACACGGACGCAGACCGCGCTGCCTTTGCGGCAGCGCTGAAGGAGGTGCTGTCATGAGCGGCATGAACAAACAGGGCCGTCCAACAGGCGTTGGCGAATTGGGTGACGCAGGCCGGAAAACCTTCACCGGAAATCGTGGCTTGGCTCAGGAAGAACTCCTGATCTTTGAACGTGACAGCGGGGCCTGCGGCGTAGACCTGGATGAGCCGGATACGTTTGAAGATCGTCTGGGCGGAAACCGTCGGAAGAATGCCATCGGTCTGCCTGGCCTCTCAGAGCCTGATGTGATGCGCCACTATGTGCGCCTGTCACAAAAGAACTACGCGATTGATGCGGGGCTCTATCCTCTGGGGTCGTGCACCATGAAGCACAACCCGCGTCTAAACGAAAAAATCGCGCGGCTGCCAGGTTTTGCTGATGTGCATCCGCTCCAACCAACAAAGACGGCGCAAGGTGCGCTTGAGCTGATCGAGCTTGTCGCCCATTGGCTGAAAGTGCTGACTGGCATGCCGGCGGTAGCCATGTCTCCGAAGGCTGGTGCCCATGGTGAGCTATGCGGGATGATGGCCATTCACGCAGCCCTTGAAGCGCGTGGTGAGGGAGAAACCCGCACACGTGTGCTTGTGCCGGAAAGTGCCCATGGCACCAACCCAGCGACCGCGGCGCTCCTGGGTTATACGGTGGATTCCATTCCCGCGACCGAAGACGGACGTGTGGATGTGGAAGCATTCAAGGCAAAACTCGGACCGGATGTGGCGGCGATCATGCTGACCAACCCGAACACCTGTGGTCTTTTTGAGAAAGACATCAAGGAAATCGCTGACGCTCTGCATGATGTTGGCGGCTATTTCTACTGCGATGGCGCGAATTTCAACGCCATTGTTGGTCGCGTGCGCCCGGGTGATCTGGGCGTTGACGCCATGCACATCAACCTGCACAAAACCTTTTCCACACCCCATGGCGGTGGCGGACCAGGCGCTGGTCCTGTGGTTTTGTCAGAAGCACTGGCGCCCTTCGCTCCGCTTCCATGGGTGATTGAGCGAAATGGTCGCTTGAAGTTTGCCGACGTAGCTGAACAGGTGGAAGAAGTGGGCGGCAGCACCTTTGGACGCATGACAGCCTTCCACGGTCAGATGGGCATGTTCGTGCGGGCGGCAGCCTACATGTTGAGCCATGGCTCAGATGGCCTGCGCCAGGCAGCTGAAGATGCGGTGCTGTCTGCCAACTATGTCTTGGCCTCGCTGAAAGACACCATGTCAGCTCCGTTTGAGGGCCCCTGCATGCACGAAGCCCTCTTCGATGATGCCTTCTTGAAGGATACCGGCGTTGAGACACTCGACTTCGCGAAAGCCATGATCGATGAAGGCTATCATCCGATGACCATGTATTTCCCGCTGGTGGTGCATGGCGCCATGTTGGTGGAGCCGACGGAGAGCGAGTCGAAAGACAGTCTCGACCTCTTTATCGCGACATTGGCAGACCTTGCGGAAAGCGCGAAACGGGGTGAAACCGACCGCTTTGCCGGAGCGCCATATCTTGCTCCAATGCGTCGATTGGATGAAACACAGGCTGCACGGAAACCGGTTCTCACCTGGTCTCCACCCGCCCCTGCCCAAGCGGCGGAATAAACCTGCATCGAAAAGGCCCGGATTTCCGGGCCTTTTTTGGAATTCATTCTTGTCACTCTTGACAAGTTTCGTTTCTCACCCTATTCTTGTCAAAGATGACAAGAATGGGGTGTCTCATGGCCCGCGCGAAAATTGAAGATGAACGCAAGGAACAGATCCTCAAGGCCTTTGAGGCCTGTGTGATCCGGCATGGGTTAGCGAAAACCACCCTGCAAAAGGTGGCGGATGAAGCCGGTCTGCCGAGAAGCCTTGTTCGATATTTTGTTGGCAATCGCGATTCCATGGTCGACCTGCTGATTAACCGCATGATTGAGCGGGGGGAAGCAACTCTCGTGGACGCACAGCAGGCGGGCAGAGCCAATACCCTCAACGATCTCATCGATACCGTGTTCGACAGAACTTTCAGCGATGAAACATCAAACAATGTTGTTGGCGAACTTTGGTACCTGGCGCAACGCGACGTGACGATCAGGTCCAGACTGGCAGATATGTACGGACGGATTACAGACGCGCTCGTCGCGCAGATGACCATCGAAGAGATTGGTCCTGGTATGGCAGAGCGCGAAGATGTGGCGCATGCCTTGCTCTCTCTGGCTTACGGCGACGCTAGTTTTATCGATGTTGGTCTCTCCAAACCAAATGCAATTTTCACCAGGCAGCTGGCAGACGCTCTTGTGAGAGAGCTCACCAACGCGTCGGACACCTAACACTGGTTTCAGAAAGGAAACATTATGAAGAAGATCATTCTTGGCGGGCTTGCCGCCATTCTGGTTGTTGCCATCGGAGCAGGCCTCTATTTCAAGCGCGAGATTGACCGTGCCCGCTTTGCCGCGACGCTGTTCAACGGGTCGGAGCAGTATGAAAACTTCAACCGCCTCGCCGACCTTTATCCCGTGAGTACGATGAAAGCATCGGAAGTCCCGTTCGATTTCCCCGATGGAGAGACAGCACCATTGCCCACATCCTTCATCTACAAAGGAGAGACCGTCGACACGGAGACGTTCCTCGCGGAGACAGATACCAGCGCCGTATTCGTCATCAAGGACGGCAAGGTGCGCACGGAGCGCTACATGCTGACCGGCGGGCGCGATGTGAATTGGCTCTCCATGTCTGTCGCCAAGAGTTTCATTTCCGCAGCTGTCGGTATTGCAGTGGAAGAAGGCCACATCACAAGCATTGAAGAGCCCATAACGAAATATGCGCCGTCACTCGCTGGCTCTGCCTATGACGGGGTGAGGATCAAGGACATTCTGCAAATGTCGTCCGGCGCTGCCTGGAACGAAGACTATAGCGACCCGGAATCTGACATTAATCGCTTTGGCCGCATCATGGCGCTCGGCGGATCGTTCAACGAATTTGCCGCGACGCTAAAGCCCGAGAAGGAACCCGGCACCTACAATCACTACAACTCCACGGACACCCAGGTGCTTGGCATGCTGCTGGTCAACGCAACGGGCCGTACCATTGCCGACTATATGGAGGAGAAGCTCTGGAAGCCGCTCGGCATGGAATCAGATGCTTATTGGCTTATCGACAGCGAAGGCATGGAGATGGCATTCGGTGGCCTGAACGCGACAGCACGCGATTATGCAAAGCTGGGGGAACTCTATCGCTTGGGTGGCAATTGGAACGGGGAGCAGATCGTGCCTGCTGGCTGGGTAACCGCCTCAGTGACACCGGATGCGCCCCATTTGCTGCCGGAAACCAAGGCGGCGCAAGACCAGTTTTTCCCGGTCGGTTATGGCTACCAGTGGTGGATCCCAGCAAGCACAGAGGGGGAATATTCCGCCATTGGTGTCTACAATCAGTTCATCTTTGTGAACCCAACGAAGGGCACGGTGATCGTCAAACTGTCCGCCAATAGCGACTATGCGACGTCACTGGATGAAAGCGCCTATCGCGAGATGGAAACCATGGAGTTTTTCCGAGCGATCAATGCAGCGCTGAACTAGGCACGACCCGAATCGGGTATCGTTAGAAGGGCACCTCCCATTTCCGGGAGGTGCCTTTTTCGTGGGGTTTTGAATGAAAGAAGATGAGTTCCTGGAAATTGCCTGTCGGAATGAAGCGAACAGAACCATTCTTGAGCGTCTACCAGAACTCGGACTGGACGATGCCTGGCTTGTGTCGGGCAGCCTCTTTCAGACGGTCTGGAACGTGGCAACAGATCGGCCGCTCACCCACGGCATCAAGGACTATGACATCTTCTATTACGACCCAGATACGTCCTGGAAGGCGGAAGACGCGGTGATTAAGCGCGGGGAGAAGCTGTTTGAAGATCTCGGCGTCGAGATCGAGTTTCGAAACCAGGCACGCGTCCATCTTTGGTATGAAGAGAAGCACAATGTTTCCTATCCACCGCTCAAGAACTCTTGTGAGGGCATCGATCGGTTCCTGGCCATCGGGAACATGGTTGCGATCCAGCCCTTGGGGAGTGGTGAGAGGCGGTTCTATGTGCCCGGTCTCGCTGATATGGCGGCAATGCACATCCGCCCCAACAGGGCAGGGAACTTCGTGCAGGAACGCTATGACGAAAAGTGTGCGCGCTGGAAGCAGTTCTGGCCAGAACTCACCATTGAGGCAGCCTAGAAGTCACAAAAAACCCCGCGGAGCACGAAGCCACGCGGGGTTTTCTAAGCGATTGCAGAAAGCTTAGTGCAGCTTGTCTTTAACCTCAGCGATTGATTTATCAACCAGCTGAGCCGCCTGGTCACCATCAAGCTTCTCTTCAATGATTTTGCGTGCGGCTGAAACAGCGATGTCTGCAGCCACGGCGCGAACTTCTTGAAGCGCCTGGGCTTCTGCCTGTCCAATCTTGTCTTCAGCGAGCTGTGTGCGGCGTTCAACCTGCTGAGCCAGGTTTTCCTTGGTCTCAACGGCGAGGCGCTCGGCTTCAGCTCGTGCCTGTTCGACAATAGCTTCGGCTTCTTTTTCAGCGTCGCGCTGCTTGCGCTGATAGCTGGCAAGCACCTGCTGAGCTTCTTCGCGGAGCTTACGGGCTTCATCCAGCTCGTTCTTGATGTCATCAGCTCTCTTATCAAGCGCTGCTGTCACCATTCCGGGCACGCCGAAATAAAAGAGCAGACCCACAAAGATACTGAAGCTGATCAGAACCCAGAAATTTGCATCTAAAAGCATTTATCCAGACCCTTTCTTTAAGCCAGTTCGCTGTCGACGGCGCGTTCTGCAGCCGCCCGGTCGCTAGCACCCAGCAACTGCTCTGTGATCGCGTCCGCAACATCAACCGCTACATCCCGAACGCTGCTGAGCGCCTGAGTTTTCGTGGCATCAATCCGCTTTTCAGCATCTGCAATCCGTGCAGCCAGCTGACCTTCCAGGTCAGCCCGGTGCGCGTCTGTTTCTGCTGTCAGTCGATCCCGCGTTTCCTGCGCAATTGTGTGAGCTTTCGTGCGGGCTTCCGCAAGAGCGGTTTCGTAAGACGCGATGGCGTCGTCCGTGTCGCTTTTGAGCTGAGCAGCCGTGTCGAGATCGTCTGCAATACGGTCGCGGCGTTCTTCAATAACGGTCGCAATCCGTGGCAGGGCGACCCGCGCCATGACGAGGTAGAGAACGCCAAAGACGAGCGTCAGCCAAATAAGCTGTGGCACGAAGGTGGCAAAATCTAACTGAGGCATATGCCTGTCTCCTGAGACTCAGTCACTAACCCACAGGGAGAGTGCTGAGGCGTTTCGCGGACACCGGTGACTGATAAAGCCACCGGTGACATGCGAAAGAGGACTGTCTTCGAGGTCTACTTAAAGAACGAAGAGCAGGATCAGTGCAACAACAAGACCGAAGAGGCCTGTTGCTTCAGCAAGGGCGAAGCCCAGCAGCAGGTTAGGGAACTGTGCTGGTGCAGCAGCTGGGTTCCGCAGTGCGCCTGCCAGGTAGTTACCAAAAATGTGGCCGATGCCAACACCAGCGCCTGCAAGGGCGATACAAGCGATACCAGCGCCGATGAGCTTTGCTGCTTCAGGTTCCATGTCCGTGTCTCCGTAATGCGGGTCCGGATTGTCCCGGCCCTCTTTCAGTTAACTTATGGGGCGATATGCCCCGTTCAAAATAGAAGAGGCGCTGCGCCTTAGAGCCAAGGCCCTAGTGCAGGTGCAACGCGTCGTTGAGATAGATGCAGGTCAGGATGGCAAACACATAGGCCTGCAGGAATGCCACCAGAATTTCGAGGCCGGTAAAGGCCACCATGAAGGCGATCGGCGCAATCGCAAGACCTGTGAAAAGGCCCCCGGCGCCAAGAAAGCCGATCACAAATCCCGCAAACACTTTCAGCATTGTATGTCCGGCCATCATGTTGGCGAACAGACGGACCGACAGGCTGATCGGGCGGGAGAGATAGGAAATAACTTCAATCACAACAATCAGCGGCAAGAGAACAGCTGGCAGGCCTTTCGGCACGAAGAGTGAGAGGAAGTGGAAACCGTGCTTCACAACACCGATGAGTGTCACGCCCAGGAAGATGAAGAGCGCCAGCGCAAACGTCACAATGATGTGGCTGGTGGTGGTGAAGGAGTAGGGCAGCATGCCCAGCATGTTTGAGAAGAGAACAAACATGAACAGCGTGAAAATGAACGGGAAGTAGCTCTGGCCTGCTTTGCCCACATTGTCGCGCACCATATTGGCGACAAATTCGTAGGAAAGCTCCGCGATCGACTGCCAACGGCCTGGAACCATGGCGCGTCCGCTCATGGCGAACACAGTCAGGCTGATAATGCCGATCGCCGCAAACACCATCCACATGGAGGCGTTGGTGAAAGACGCGTCAATACCACCGAATTGGATTGGAATAATCGTCTGCACTTCAAACTGGTGCATCGGATCAATGCCGAGGCCGCCGCTTTCTTTGTCTGCTGCTGACACGCTATTTGCCCTTACTTGTCACCGGACGGATCGCCCGACTTTGCCACCTGTTCCGCTGCATCGGCCGCCAATTTTTGCGCCGTGCGGAACACATTTAAAATTCCTGCGGCCATCCCCAGAAAGAAGAAGGTGAGCAAGCCCCAAGGCTTTGTGCCCAATAGGTCATCAACGACCCATCCGATAATGCCCCCGGCAACCAGTCCCGCAACCATTTCGGTTGAAAGTCTAAATGCCATGCCGATGGCGGTACTTCGTCTTCCAGTCTCGGCCGGCTCAGGGTTTTTCTGCCGATGGGCCTCCGTGTGGGCGCGGATCTTTGCGTCGAGCGCTGCAAGATCAGACTTGGTGTCTGCTTTTGCGTCGCCTGTGCCGCTGTCATGTTCTGTCGGGGTCTTCATACGTACCGACCGAACCTCCGCGTTCCTCACGAAACCCCTGCAAAACTGCAGAATTTCGCCTCAAGCCGCGCGCACCCTACTTGTGGACCCGAACCCTGTCAAGGAAGTCTGAGGACGGATTAAGCTATTGAAAAACAACACCATTTCAGAGCTTTTCGCAGGTGCGTCAAATGGCCTCCCGGTCCACCTGATTCCCTCTGAAGTGGGAGAGGGAACCAAGCGTATGGGCAGGTGGTCAGAATGGACCTAAACAGCCTCGCGAATGCGCTCTGCTGCTTCCAGGTCGACGGAAACGAGGGTCGAGACACCACGTTCCTGCATGGTCACGCCGAAGAGACGGCTCATCCGCGCCATGGAGAGGGCATGGTGAGTGATAATCAGGAAGCGCGTATCCGTTGTGCGGACCATTTCTTCCATCAAATCGCAGAAACGCTCGACATTTGCGTCATCCAGCGGCGCGTCGACCTCATCGAGGACGCAGATCGGCGATGGATTGGTGAGGAAGACCGCAAAGATGAGTGACATGGCGGTCAAAGCCTGCTCCCCACCAGAGAGAAGGGACATGACCTGAAGGCGTTTGCCAGGAGGCCGCGCCATGATTTCCAGGCCCGCTTCCAGTGGATCGTCTGATTCTGTGAGCTTCAAGTGCGCGGTGCCACCCCCAAACAGGTGGGTGAAGAGCCGGGTGAAGTTCTCATTCACTGTGTCGAAGGCTTCCAGCATGCGCTGGCGGCCTTCCTTGTTAAGGCTCGCAATGCCCTGGCGAAGCCGCGCGATCGCCGCTTCCAGGTCTTCGCGCTCCCGCATCATTGTATCAAGCTGCTCGTTGAGTTCCTGAGCTTCCTCATCTGCACGAAGATTGACACCGCCAAGGTTTTCCCGCTCGCGCTTCAATTTCTCAAGCTTGGTCTCAATCTGATCAAGGTCAGGCAGTTCTTCGCCGTCTTTTAGCTCAATGAGCGCCAGAGCTTCTTCTGGCTCGCATTCCAGCACTTCCCGGATACGCGCCTCGGAGTCCGCTTTGCGTTCCCGCGCGCCATCGACCAGACCATCAATCCGCGCGCGATCCTCCCGGGCGCCAGAAAGGGCCGTCTGGGTTTCGCGGGCAATCTTGTCACATTCGGCGAGGTTGTTTTCCGCCGTCGCAAGCGCGTCAGCTGCTTGGCCTCGTGTCGCTTCAGCTTCGGATATTTGGGTGAGAAGAGCGCCGCGCTTCTCTTCAATCTGGGCCGGAACCTGTTTCAGTTCCTCCAGCTGAGCGGCGGTCTCAGTATTCCGTGTTTCAAGCGTCTCGATCTGACGGGTCGCATTGGTAGAGCGAAGCTCCCAGGCAGATCGTTCTTCGCCAATGGCCTGCAGGCGCCGCTGGCGCGCTTGTGCGTCGCGGTTAAGTCCCTCAAGGGCCGCGCGGGCTTCTGACAGAGCAAGACGCAGTTTGCCAACATCTTCGCGGGCTGTGTTGACCCGGGCCTGCAATTCATCGCCTGGCCGGAGACCGGCAAGCGAGGCGCGTGATTCTTCCAGGCCCCGTTTGGCGTCGGTGAGGTCACCCGTCAGGCGTTCTTCTGCTTCCGTGAGAGCGGCTAAACGATTGAGTTGAGCCGAAGCCTGACGTTCCGCGTCGCTGAGCGCCTTGCGAAGGTTGGCTTCTGCTGATTGTGCCTCCCGCAAGGCCTGCCGACTTTCGCGTTCGCGAGACGCGGCTTCTTCTACCTTAACCCGCGCTGCTTCATAGGCATCGCGCAGATCACGCATTGTATTGCGCGCTGTTTCAATCTCTGCTTCGAGATCTGCAAGCCGGTTGCGCTGCTCAAGGCGTTTTGCAGCAGAGGTCGGTGCATCAGCCGCGGCTGTGTACCCGTCCCAGCGCCATAGATCACCTGCGACAGAGACCAGACGTTGACCTGGCTTCAATAGTGCCTGCAGTGCTTTGCCCTGTTCTGCCGACACAAGACCAATCTGGCCAAGACGACGGGCAAAGGCAGCCGGGCCGCGCACAACCGATGACAGCGGACGCGCGGCTTCTGGCAGAGCGGCATCGCCATGGGCTTCGACAAGGTCCCAATGGATCGGCGCAGCACTATCTGTTGGAACAGAGAGATCGTCCCCAAGCGCGGCGCCAAGGGCTTTTTCGTACCCTGGTTCAACGGTCACGGCATCAATGAGCGGAGGCCAGAGGCCGCCTTCATCAACAGCAAGCATATCCGCCAATGTTTTGGCTTCCGCTGACAGGCCTTCAAGTTCCCGCTCAGCGCCCTGAAGAGGGTCGCGCTTTTCAGCTTCATCCGCACGTGCAGCGCGAAGCGCTTCTTCTGCTGCAAGGGCGACTTTTTCTGCTTCTTCCGCGCGGGCCATGGCTTCTTCAAGCTCGGCTCCCTGCTGGGCGATCGCGGCTTTCTTTTCCTCCGCGTCCGCCAGTGTCGCGCGTTCATTCGCGATGTCACTCAGCTGCGAAGCGAGTTTTTCAATCCGCTGTTCGCCTTGCTGAATGGCGCGCTCCAGGCTTTGGCGTTCCGCAGCAAGAGCGGCAGCTTCCTGCGACAGCGTATCCAGCTCATTTTCGCGCGTCTGAAGCGCTTCGCTTGTCTCCGAGACCTTGGCACGTGCCGCTTCATGGGCCTCAGCCTGAGACGCATCTTGTGATTTGAGCTCCGCTTCCTCAGCGGTAAGCTTTTCAAGGGCCTCGCGTGTGTCGCTCATCAATTCGCGCTCGCGCGCAATGTCCTGAGTGATTTGCTCCAGCCGGGCAACAAGCTGCGCGGCCTGTTCTTTGGCGCGGGCTTCTTCTGCGTCGAGATTTTCGCGAGCAACCGTCAGTCGATGAAGACCAGCCGCCGCATGGGCTTCTGCGTCGCGCAGCTCCGGCAGTTTTTCTGAAGCCTGCGCTTGTGCGGTGGAGGCCGCTGCTGCCAATTGGGTCAATTCTGCGACCCGCGCATCCGTTTCTGTCAGCCGCTTTTCTTCTTCACCAAGTGTTTCGGTGGCGTTCGCCCATTTCATATGAAGCACGGTGGCTTCCGCACGGCGAATGTGACCTGAAAGGTTTCTGTACCGGGTTGCCTGGCGCGCCTGGCGCTTGAGACCGGCGAGCTGCGTTTCGATCTGCACCACTACATCATCAAGCCGGGTGAGATTTGTCTCTGCAGCTTTCAGACGAAGTTCCGCTTCATGGCGACGCGTGTGAAGGCCCGTAATGCCGGCGGCTTCTTCCAGAATACGGCGTCTGTTCACAGGTTTTGACGCAATCAGCTGCCCGATCTGTCCTTGGCGTACCAGGGCAGGAGAGTGAGAGCCGGTGGACGCGTCTGCAAACAAGAGCTGTACGTCGCGCGCGCGAACGTCTTTGCCGTTAATGCGGTATTGAGAGCCTGCGTCTTTTTCAATGCGGCGCGAAACTTCAAGGACATCTGACTCATTGTAAGCTGCAGGCGCACTGCGATCTGAATTGTCGATGGTCAGCACAACTTCAGCATTGTTTCGTGCAGGCCGCCCGGCGGTACCGGCAAAGATCACATCTTCCATGCCCGACCCGCGCATATTCTTGAACGAGTTCTCGCCCATAACCCAGCGCATGGCTTCCAACAGGTTGGATTTGCCGCACCCGTTCGGGCCAACAACGCCCGTAAGGCCAGGTTCGATCAACAGATCTGTTGTATCGACAAATGATTTGAATCCGGAAAGACGCAGACGAGAGAACTTCAAGACAGTGTCCGTTTTTATTAGTGGTTTAAGCCCCTTTGTGGTTCGACGGACTTTTTTGAAAGGGACCCCCCGGTCCGATAACTAGGTCCGTCAGAACCTCAAAGCAATGGATCACGATTCGGGTAGGTACTTAAGCAAAACCTCTTCGAATTCGGAGAAAGGCAATGCGCCTTCAACTTTTTCGCCATTCACAAAGAAGGTCGGTGTGGAGCGTACGCCATGAACTTCCTGGCCACGCGCCTGAACGTCTCTGACATGAGCGAAAATATCTTCGTTCTGGATGCAGGCTTCGTAGGCTTCCCCTGAAAAGCCACCCTGCTTGGCGATGGCTTCAAGATTCTCACCGGGGTTTCCCTGGAAGGCCCATTGGGGCTGCTGCTCAAACAGAACATCAAGGAATTTGTAATAGCGGTCTTCGCCAGAACACCGTGCAAGCATCACTGCTGCTGTGGCTGCGGGATCAAACGGGAAGGCACGGATGATCCAGCGCACTTTTCCGGTTTCAACATATTTCTCTTTAATCTCTGGAAAGCTCTGCAGATGGAACGCCGCGCAATGATTGCACGTCAGCGAGGCATATTCATAAACCGTGATGGGCGCATCTTCTGCTCCCAGGGCATAGTCGCCCATGGGGCCCGCAACGGCGAGAGCGTCGGTCACTTCCGGATCGCCGGTGGCCGCGGAACCCGCGCCAGCGCCGTTTCCGTTGGAGTTCATGAAGGCGAAAGCCACGATAATGAGGACCAGCAGGGCACCGCCCCCGATCAGCAAATTGCGCTTATTTTGTTCCACTTTTAAATATCCCTACTAGATGTTGCGTGATTATAGGCTTCTTGTCCGGTCTCTCAACCGATCCTTTCGCTTGCAAACGGCAGAGAATCGGGACTTAGCGCCGTCTGGGTCCGGGGCGATTGGGTCTTTTCTGGGAGCCAAGCACCCGACGTCCAAGCTCTTCCAGGGAGGCGCGGAGCGCATCCGACTGGATTTGTGCTGTTTCTGAACGCAGCGTCTCCTCTTGTGAGGGCGACAATGTGGCAATCCGCCGTTTCCTGCTGGGTTTTGGCAACGGCAACGGGGCCTGCACCAGCTTGATCCGTGTAACCGCCTGATAGCCATAGTAGGAGTTGATCCGTTCAAGGATTTGCGGCTCCTGATGGGCAAACTCAAGCGCGCCAGGGCCATCCACTCGCACCGTCAGCGTTGCGCCTTCTGATCGCCTGGGGCTTTCATTTGTCTTGGTGCGCGGGAAGGCGAGCTTTTCGGGCATGGAGAGGCCCGATAATGATGCCCCAACGATTTCCGGCCAATGGCGAACGATATGGTCCTGCTGAAAACCGCGCGCTTTGAACACAGACCGGGCCGTTGCTGCGATCTGTTTGGCAACAGGCAACGGCACTCTGGCGCGAGAGGGTGGTCGGAAGGTAGACATGGAGCCAGTGTGCCCCATTTTGGGTGGGAGTGCGATGAGACGTTCTGTCCAGATCGAACAAACGAGTAGGAATTAGTGTGAGACCTCCCAAAGCGTCAGATCTGCTGACCTGGTATGACACCCATGCGCGGCGTCTGCCCTGGCGGTCCCTGCCGGGCGAGCAGGCGGACCCATATGCTGTCTGGCTTTCAGAGATCATGTTGCAGCAGACCACGGTCGCGACGGTTGGGCCCTATTTCCAAAAGTTCCTTGCCAAGTGGCCCCGTGTCGGTGATCTGGCAGCCGCCGACATTGACGAGGTCATGCATGCCTGGGCGGGGCTCGGCTATTACAGCCGTGCCCGCAATCTGCACGCCTGTGCGAAACAGGTAGCCGAAGAACACGGCGGTGTTTTTCCCGACACGGAGGAGGGCCTTGCCGCCCTTCCTGGGATCGGTCCCTATACGGCCGCCGCTGTCGCTTCCATTGCCTTTGATCGACCTGCCGTTGTGGTGGATGGAAATGTGGAACGCGTGATTGCGCGAGTTTTCAACATTCGTGAGCCGCTGCCTGGAGCTAAGAAGCCCATCAAGGAAATGACGGCGACGTTGACGCCGATAAAACGCCCCGGCGATTTTGCGCAAGCCATGATGGATCTGGGCGCCACCATATGCACACCGCGCCGCCCGTCCTGTGATCGATGCCCCTGGAACAAATCCTGTCAGGCATTGAAAGCAGGAGACCCCGAAACACTTCCCGTGAAGGCGCCTAAGAAACAAAAACCAACACGCAAAGGCGCAGCCTTCTGGCTGGTGCGCAAAGACGGTGCCGTGCTGATCCGCAAGCGCCCGCCGAAAGGCTTGCTCGGCGGCATGATGGAAGTGCCGTCTACTCAGTGGGTGGAAGAGGTACGTGAGGAGGCAACGCTTCTCTCTGAAGCACCCCTTGCAAAATCAAAGTGGAAAAAACGGGTGGGCCAGGTGCGTCATACGTTTACGCACTTTCATCTGGAACTCGACCTTTATGAGGCATCGGTACCGTTGAAAGCTAAAGCTGACGGCGAATGGGTGTTGCCGGAGAATTTGGGCGACCACGCCTTGCCAACGGTCATGAAGAAAGTTGTGGCGCTGGCGCTTGCGGATGAAAGTGAAAACGCCGGACCGCTCTTTAAAGCGACCCGGCGTTGACAGTGCACAATTCAGAAGGAATTCAGCTCGCGTAGATTTCTTTGCGAACCTTCTGCCGAAGCAGATCGATGGGCTGCAGCTTGCCGCGTTTTTTATAGTGCCAGAACGTCCAGCCATTGCACGCCTGCGCGCCTTGAACATGGGCGCCGATTTTATGGATCGACCCCGTCGCGTCTTTACATGCCAATGTGCCGTCTGCGCGGACACGGGCCGCATGGCGGCTCGCGGGGTCATAGAGAACTGTACCGGGCGATAGCAGGCCGCGTTCCACAATCGTACCAAACGGCACACGTGGTTCTGACTTCTTAGACTGTGTGACTTCAATATCTTCTGCGGTGCCGGATTTGGTGGACTTCAATCGTTTTTTGGCAGCGTCGATGTAGGAAGTTTCGCGCTCAAGACCGATAAAGTTCCGGCCAAGTTTCTTGGCAACCGCGCCTGTTGTACCGGTGCCGAAGAATGGGTCGAGCACAATGTCGCCTGGATTGGTTGTCGACAGAAGCACGCGGTGCAGAAGGGATTCAGGCTTCTGCGTTGGATGCGCTTTAGATCCGTCTTCACCCTTCAGCCGCTCACCGCCCGTACAGATCGGCAGCACCCAGTCAGAGCGCATTTGTACATCTTCGTTGAGCGCTTTCATGGCGTCATAATTGAATGTGTATTTGGCTTTTTCGGACTTGGACGCCCAGATCAGCGTTTCATGCGCATTTGTAAAACGCGTGCCGCGAAAGTTCGGCATCGGATTGGTTTTGCGCCAGACGACATCATTCATGATCCAGAAGCCGAGATCCTGAAGCGTGGCACCCACGCGGAAGATATTGTGGTAGGAGCCGATCACCCAGATCGCACCGCTATCCTTCAGGATGCGCCGTGCCGCTGTCATCCAGGCGGTTGTGAAATCATCATAAGCCTTGAAGCTTGAAAACTGATCCCACTTGTCGGTAACACCATCGACCTTGCTTTGGTCGGGCCGTGTCAGATCACCTTGCAGCTGAAGATTGTAAGGTGGGTCGGCGAAAATGAGATCGACGGATTTTTCCGGCATCGCATTCATCAGTTCAATGCAATCGCCCTGAAGGATTTCGTTGGCCGGCAACCGGCTCATTTGACCTTTACGCCCCACGCTTTACTGCCCCCGTGCATGCGCATTCACTCAAGGAAGGCGCTTTATGAATTCGGTGAAAACTATGGAGGAATCATGAGTCTCCATGGTTAACCCCCAGTTAATTCCGGTGAATCATTTTAGGAATCAAGGGCTTAAGGGAGCAAGCCACCAAATAGAGTCTGTCGTGAGCCTATTTGCTCAACATGTTGCGTATGGGCTTGTAGGAACGCCGGTGATGTTCGTTAACACCCAGCCGTTCAATGCCTGACTTATGCACAGCCGTGCCATAGCCAACATTCGTGTCCCAGCCATAGCCAGGGAACTCTTTATCGAGCGCCTGCATCAATCGATCCCGGGTCACCTTGGCAATGATGGACGCAGCCGCGATGGATACCGAGCGACCGTCGCCACCGATAACCGCTTCTGTGGTGCAGGCCAGCAGAGGGGTTTTATTGCCATCGACGAGTGCGACGTCGGGCTGCGTCGCGAGGTCTGCAACGGCATCACGCATGGCATCCATCGTGGCGTTTAGCACATTGCGCACTTCCACCTGTTCGACACTGCCATAGCCAACGCCCACATCTGCCTGTTCCATGATTACGTCATAGAGGGCATCGCGCTTCTTGGCGGAGAGTTTTTTGCTGTCATCAAGCCCTTCGGGAATTTGTCTCGGGTCTAGCACCACAGCAGCGGCCACAACCGGCCCCGCCCAGGCACCGCGGCCTGCTTCATCAATCCCGGCAATGCGGAGTTTGGGCGCACCCGCCGCACGTTCCAGACTGAAGTCCGGTCCACCAAAAAGAGAAGTCTTTTCGCTCATGGAAGCCAGTGTGCACTGGCGAGCAGGCAGAGACAAACTGTCAGGCAAGCTGGCAGATGGCTTGAATTTTCCCCTACAATGAAGAGGTTTAAGATCGATAGGCCATCTATTTAATAAGCCAAAGAGGTCGAAGGCAGGTAACCAAATGAATCTACAGGCATCAGGTTGGGTAGAAGAAGTCGTTGACTTCCTCGTGAGCAACCTTCCCGGCAGTGTCGAAAGTGGCGGGTGGGATCACATGGCTTCGTCGGCCTACCAAGTCGGTTGTGAGGCTTTGATATCCCTTGGCCACGCTGAAAAGGCTGATCGCGGAGCGATTCCAACTTCAGACCCCGCTCTTCCACACACTCTGCCAAGGTGGGATGATGTGAGTCTAGCCATACTGAGGTTGGGTCATCAGGCGCAAACCTTAACTTATTCCGTTGCAGGCGCTGACCAACCAAAACCCACAATCGCCGCAAGGGGTACCGCTGGCGCGGCCGTCGCGGAACCGGCGACGCAGTTGGTCCTTACAAGTCTTGGGTTGATTGAGGACGGGCATTGGTCAGAACAGGCAGAGACTTTGCTATGGCGTGAGCAACCACACGAGTGGCAAATGGATGTGACCGGAGACCCTCGCTTTGTCGACGGAGCGCAGAAGGCTATCGATGCTCTTCCGAAGGAAATTGGGGAAGAGATCGATATTCTGATGACGATAACAGAGTCAGACGTGGAGGCAGCGATTGCTGAGCAGAAAGTCGGGGAAGAAGAGCGGCGCAAAGCACATGGAATGCAGCCGTGGCGCGGCCAGTCAAAATCGCCGGAGCAGATACGCTCAAGCTTGATTTATTTGCGAACACGCGAATTGGATTCGGTGTTTTTCCGTCGTTGGCGCTTGTCGGATGTTTGGCTAACGTCTGACCAGGTCGAACATTCACTATATGTTTTTTATGACCCGCTGGCGCGTCAGATGCGGCGTGCGGCAATCAAGACGCTCTATCCCAATCGGCCCGAATTCTTGCAATAGATCATTCAGCCGCAGCATACGGGAGTCAAACTGGACCTAAAAAAGAGCCAGCTGGTCGCCCACTTTTTCAGGCACTTTGAAGGCGGCGCAATCAAGTCCCCCATTTAACGCATGGGTGTGGGAGCTTTTGCTCGTGCGTATGCCAAGCTTCTCAGCTGCCAGATCAAAGCGCCGCTTGATGGTCCAGGCATAAGGCCCGTCGCCGCGCATGCGCTTGCCCCATTCTGCGTCATATTCTTTTCCACCGCGGGTATCGCGAATGAGCTTCATCACCTTCCTGGCTTTGTCAGGGGCTGTATCCGCAAGCCATTCTTTGAACAGGTCTTTAATCTCGTGCGGCAGGCGCAACAGGATGAAGCCTGCCTGTTCCACACCGGCATAGTGGGCCCCGCGCAGAATGCGCTCAATCTCGTGATCATTAAGGCCCGGAATTACCGGCGCCACCATCACCCCGGTGGGAATGCCTGCGGCGGATAAAAGTTCGAGGGCCGCCATGCGCCGGGTTGGCGCGCTCGCCCGTGGTTCCATGGCGCGCGCGAGTTTCTTGTCCAGCGTGGTGATCGAGAGCGCCACACGCACCAGGTTGCGCTTTGCCATGGAGGACAGAATGTCGATGTCCCGCGTGATGAGCGCGGACTTGGTGACGATGGTCACCGGATGATTATACCGGTCAAGCACGTCCAGCACCTGGCGCATGATCCGATAGCGCCGCTCTATGGGCTGGTAGGGATCCGTGTTGGTGCCGATGGCGATTGGCCGCACGGTATAGTTGGGTTTGGAAAGTTCCCGCTCCAGAAGCGCTGCCGCATTCGGCTTCGCAAACAAACGGCTTTCAAAATCAAGTCCGGGAGAGAGGCCCATATAGGCATGTGTCGGCCGGGCGAAACAATAGACGCAGCCATGCTCGCAGCCGCGATAAGGATTGATCGAGCGGTCAAAAGGAATGTCCGGAGACTGGTTCCGCGTGATGATCTTGCGAGGGCTCTCATCAGTAATCTCCGTCTTAAGAGCAGACTGTTCCTCAATCGTCTCCCAGCCATCATCGAATGCCGCGTAGGAGAGGGGCTCATACCGCCCGGATGAATTGGAGCGCGCGCCCCGGCCACGCCGGCCAGTTGCAGGCACCACAGAAGACACAGGGGACGAGGGGGCATCCGGTGCCTTGGTGTGTGGCGCTGCCTTGGGGATGGGAGGCCGGGCTGCCGCTCGGGGGGAAGCGGTGTTTCCGGGGCGCGCGTTTTCGAAGTGAATGTCCATAAGTTGAAGATAGGAATTTATTCAGAACAAAACAAGAACATTTATGGGTTCTCGCCATTTTTTTTGAAGATGTATAGATTGCGCCCATGCTGAGCGTCGTTATTCCAACCCTGAACGCCGAAGAAGGCCTGCCCCAGTGTCTCAATTCACTGATCCAGGCGACCGTGCGCGGTCTCGTGCGGGAAGTGGTGATTGTCGATGGCGGCTCGAGCGACGCGACAGCAGAAATTTGTGACGCTGCAGGCGCCACCCTCGTGACCTCAGAAAAAGGGCGCGGCACCCAGCTGCGGGCAGGAGCAAAGCACGCCAAGGGAGACTGGCTGCTTTTTCTCCATGCGGACACGGTCTTGTCGGCAGGGTGGGAAGATGAAGTGGCGAAGTTTCTGGAACAGGTGGAGCAGGGCCGCTTTCGCGGCAAGGAAGTCGCTGCCGCCTTTCGCTTTGCCCTGGATGATTTTGGACCTGCAGCACGGTGGCTCGAATGGGTCGTGGGCCTGCGCTGCGCGCTTTTCCGTCTGCCCTATGGCGATCAGGGCCTTCTCATTCACAGGAATTTCTACAAAAAGCTTGGCGGCTATTCGGATGCGCCACTGATGGAAGATGTGAACCTCGTCCGCCGCATTGGCTGGCGGCGCATGGTGCTTCTGCGCTCGGAAGCGGTGACAAGCCCCGCGCGCTATCAACGCGATGGATATTTGAAACGCTCACTCTCCAATCTTGGGCTCTTGTCGCTTTACTTCCTGCGGGTGCCGCCGCGCATTCTGGCGCGGCTCTACGGATGACACCGGAACGCGGGTACACAAACTGGCTCGTGGTCATGTCGAAAGCACCCCGCATGGGGAATGTGAAGACACGCCTTGCCAGAGACATTGGGGCTTCGGAAGCGCTGCGCTTTTACAAAACAAATACCGGTGAGGTGCTGAGAAACGTCGGCGATGATCCGCGCTGGACGACTGTCATCGCGGCAGCTCCTGATAGTGCGGTCCTGGATACCGGCTTCTGGCCGGGTCAGATGCCACGTGTCCCGCAAGGCGAGGGTGACCTCGGCACACGAATGGACCGGGTGATGAAGACAATGCCACCCGGGCCTGTTGTTCTTATTGGCTGCGATATTCCAAATGTGAGCGACACACGCATCGCAGCCGCGTTCAAAGCTTTGAGCAATCATGATGCTGTCTTTGGGCCGGCGGAAGACGGCGGCTATTGGCTGGTGGGCCTGAAGCGTTTTCCTCATGTGCGCTCGATCTTCGACAATGTGCGCTGGTCAACGGAACATGCGCTCGCCGATACCCGCGCCAATCTGAAAGACGCCCGCGTCGCCCTTCTCGACACACTGCCCGATATTGATACAGGCGCTGATTATGCGCGCTGGAAAGAGACCCATGGACACTGACCCGTTTCGTGTGTTCCTGGAAATGCAGATCCAGCTCAAACGCAATGCGCCGAGCAGTGATGCCATGACCCGCACCATGTTTGAAAGCCTGGACGGTCTCCCACAAGAACCCGAAATGCTTTTTATGGGCTGCGGACAGGGGAATGATGTGCTTGAGCTGCTGCGCTGTTGCGAAGGGCGCGCCACCGCCGTCGATATGTTGAAGCCTTTCCTGGCGAAACTCGAGGCGAAGGCGGAAGACGCAGGCATAACAGGCGACCGGCTGCGCACGGTCTGTTCAGATTTTGAAGCGCTGGACCTGCCTGAAGGCATTTTCGATCTGCTCTGGTCAGAAGGCGCGATCTATACGCTGGGTTTTGAAGAGGGGCTGAAGGCCTGGGCAAAATATCTCAAGCCCGGCGGCTTTGCGGTTGTGTCGGAATGCACATGGCTCACCGACACACCAAGTGTTGAGGCAAAACTCTTTTGGGAGAATGCCTATCCGGCCATGGGCACGTTTGGCGAGAACATGGACCGCGCGAAACACGCCGGGTTCGAGCTTCTCTCAACACGGGTGCTCCCGGAAGAAGATTGGTGGACGGACTATTATCAGCCCCTCATTCCACTCATTGCCGAAGCCCGTGAGGCTTACGCAGGCGATCCTGGTGTTCAGGCCATGCTCGACGAAGAAGAAACCGAAATCCGCCTCTATGAGCGTCACGCCGCGGACTATGGCTATGTGTTTTATGTGCTGAGGAAGCAAGGCTGAGCTGGGTGCTCTACCCCTCAACCATCGCCTTGATCTTCACTGCCTTTTCGAAATGGTCGAGCTTGTGGGTTTCGATCCACCAGGTCGCCGCTTCCATCAGTAGTTCAGGATCATCATTCTTGTTGGCGAAAAAGGCATAGAAGGAGAGGCCCACATCAGGCCCCTTCGCTGCGATTTTCTTGTCGCAAACCTCAATGATCTTTTGCCGAAGACTTGGGCGTAGTTCGCTCACTTCCTTTTGTGCTCTTCAAGGCGCGGCATGATTTCCACGAAATTGCAGGGTCGGTAGCGGATGTCCAATTGGAACTTGAGAATTTCATCCCAGCCATCTTTTACCGCACCCGTTGAGCCTGGAAGTGCGAAGAGATAGGTGCCGCCCGCAACGCCCGCTGTGGCGCGGGACTGGATGGTGGAGGTGCCGATCTTGGCAAAACTCACCTGATGGAAGAGGGCGGCGAAGCCTTCAATCTCTTTTTCGTAAACCGAGTGAAACGCTTCCGGTGTGACGTCCCGGCCCGTGAGACCCGTTCCACCGGTGGAGATCACCACGTCGATCTCTTTATCGGCGATCCACTCTGCAAGCTTGCCGGTAATGGTCGTCACATCGTCTTTCACAACCACCCGATCCGCGAGTGTGTGTCCCGCTTCTTCCAGGCGGCCCACAAGCGTCGCGCCCGACGTATCTTCATCAAGTCCGCGCGTATCGGAAACGGTCATCACCGCGATGCGGACGGGAACAAACTCACGTGATTCATCAATGCCGGGCATGGGGGCTCCTGTTCTTCTTTTGCATGATTATCGGACGCAGAACGCCTCACACATTTGGTGTGAAGACTTGGGGATTGTTGCGTGAATGTCCAGTAAGGAAAGCGGGGTATTATTGTCGCTGTGCCAGAGAGTTGCCGCGTTCCAGCGATTGATAGACGGGCCAGTCACCTGTTGCCGCGGTTTCCAGAGAGGGTGTGTCCTGACCAAGGCGGTCCCGATAGATCCAGAAATTTGTGAGGACCCGCTCAATGTAACCGCGTGTCTCTGGTGCCGGAATGCTCTCGATGAACAAGAGTGGATCGTTGCGATAGTCGGTATTACGGAGCCACCGGCTGAGATTTCCGGGCCCGCCATTATAGGCAACCATCAACTGATAGAGATTGCCATAGGGCTCACCGCTCCCCATCAGTTCCTCAATATATTGCTGGCCGAGTTTCATGTTGAACGCGGGATCAAACAGACGGTCACGGCCTTGTGCACCCGTCCGTCGCAGCGACCGGTCGCGGGTGATGTGGCTGGCGGTGGCCGGCATGATCTGCATAAGACCACGGGCGCCGGCACTTGATCGCGCCAAAGGTTTGAATTTGCTTTCCTGGCGCATAAAGGCAAAGACCAGCGCCCGGTCCACCCGGAACCCGTCCTGCGGCGTATAGTCGGGCACAGGAAAGAGACCCGCATTCATCACATAGCGCTCAGGCCCGAAGCTTGAGGGCACATAGGCGGCATTCGCCACCTGCATCTGTGTGGCCGGCAGGTCGAGCTGTTCGGCAAGGGCGATCAGCGCATGATCAAGGGATGCATCAATGCGACCATGACCACGGGTGAGTTCGCCTTCCGCCAGGTCGCGGCGCCCGATTTCTGTGAGTGCCACAGCACGCGCCACTGTGTCATTGGCGAGTAGAAGGCTGAGGCCCGCCTGGTCAAGCGGTGGCTGCACCCACTGGAAGTCAATGTCACGGCCGAGCTGCTCAGCTGCAAGCATTCCGTAAAAGGTTGCGCCTGTGTCTGCGGCGAGTTCCAGCATGGGCGCGGCATGGTCAGGCCTGCGGTCTGCAATGTAAGCGCGCGCAGCCCAGAAGCCGCCAGCGGCCCGTGTCCAGTCGCTGGCATTTGGTGCCGCAGCCAGATAAGCGAAATGTTCAGCAGCAAGCGCGAACTTGCCAAGACGCCAGGCAGACAAGCCGGCCGTCCAGTCGGCGAGGGGCACACCATCTCGGCTGCGTCGAGCGGCACGGGTTGCTTCTTCAAGTGCCCGATCATCGCGGTGTTCAATGTAGTAGGAGACCGCAATCCGTGAGAGCAGCGTGTCAAACTCAACCGCTTTAAGGCCGCGTCGGATAGAGGATTGCGAAATATGGTTGAGCGCCTGGGTTGGCCGTTCACGGCGAAGCAGCGAGCGAACCTTCCGCGCTGCATTTCGGAAATTCCGGGAAAAGTCCCGGCGTGGGCCTTCGGCAACGGCATATTGTTGGTGTGAAACCTGACGGTACGACCTCGGCACGGGTCGGCGTGGGGCCGCAGTGCCGGATGGTTTCCGGCGAAGGGCCAATTTGTGGATCTTTGCTGCTTCTGGGTGATCCGCATAGTTGGCGAGCCAATCGCGCAACTCGTGGTAACGGGAACGATAGGCTGTTGGGTGCATATAGCGTTGATAGAGCACATGCCCCATCAAAATCTCATTCTCCAGCTGGCCGATCAGACGATCAGCCGTCCGCCAGTCCCCCCGGGTCTGAACCGAGAAAATCCGTGTATAGCGGTCGCGGTCATCCTGGCTCAGATAGGAAATTGTGTTGGGGGACGTCTGATAGTCAGTCAGATCAGCTGCTTGGGCCGGGCCATAGCTCATGGCCATGCCTGCCAAAACGCCAGCAACACAGAAATTTTTCAAAGATTTCAACTGTTTACGCACACTTGTCCCCCGACCAACGAGGATATTCTACACAGCTAATGCCTGCCAACAAGTTGCTGGCGGTCGAATCTGCGAAGTTAATTTTCGATCTGGTTAATGGGCCTCAACCCGCCTCAACCTTGGTTTTAAAGTCCAGAAGGTCGCGCCAGGCCAGGCGTTTCTGCGCGGGCTGACGCAGCAGATAGGCAGGGTGAAAGATGGGCAGGGCAGGGATCGTGAGATCGCCAGCGGTCACCGACCCCCATTTGCCCCGCAATTTCATAATGCCCGAAGTGGTCCCAAGCATCTGTTTGGCAGACACGCCACCTACCAGCATCAGATGTTTGGGGGCGACGAGCTCAATATGCTTCTCGATAAACGGGGCACACATGGCTTGTTCCACAGGTGTGGGCTGCCGATTGCCCGGCGGCCGCCAGGGCAGGACGTTGGTGATGTAGACCTGGTCGCGATCAAGGCCGATGGCAGCAAGCATTCGATCAAGCAATTGCCCGGAGCGGCCAACGAAGGGAAGACCCTGAATATCCTCATCGCGCCCAGGGGCTTCCCCAACCAGCATGACTTCTGCTTTCGGGTTGCCATCGGCAAAGACGAGATTCTTGGCCGTGTGCTTCAAAGGGCAGGCATCAAAGCTTTCTAGCGCGGCCTTAAGCTCCTCTAGGGAGCTGCACGAAGCTGCGATGGCCTTGGCTTCCCCTGCTTGTTCAACCGTGTCGAGGGGAATCGCTGCAGGAGAGGAGGTGGCCTGTGCCGGGGGTGAGGGGGCGAAGGTCGGCCGTTCACCCGGCAATGTCCGCGGGCCAGTCGGGGCCGGCGCATCATTGGCCAGTTGTGAGGCCCGCGCGTTGAGCCCATAGCGGTCGATGGGCTCATCTGAGAGCCCGTCGCTCACGCCTGCCTCTACATAGAACCGCAGTAAAGCTGCCGCTTCATAAGGCGTCATATCGTCAAGAGCGTTCACAATTGCAGGCTTTGTCTCGGTTTTTTCGCAAATTTGGCCCTTCCCCTGCGGCAGGTGCGACCTTTGAGGCATTGAACGCCCCACCGATCTCACTAGACTCGGGGAAGTGGTCGCATTTTGCCCCCCTTAAGCTCCCGCGTCACGCGATTCCGCAGGTCGCCCGGCTGGTGCCACAATAGGCACACAGTCACATTGGTTGACCTCACTCCGTCAAAACACCATAAGAGGGGCCAAATTTCTGCGCCCAATCAGGTCGTCTCACAATGTCGCTGAGGACCTGGGGCCAATTAGTCTGTCGCGGACCCTCAAGACCATCCCGCGCCGGATGAGGAGACAAGACATGAGCGAAGATACCGGAGCGCTGGCTGAGCGCGAATATATGGAATATGACGTCGTCATCGTTGGCGGCGGTCCTGCAGGCCTTTCTGCGGCGATCCGGCTTCGGCAACTCGCAGTGCAAGAAGATTTCGATCTCTCTGTTTGCGTGATCGAAAAGGGGTCAGAGATTGGCGCCCACATTCTCTCCGGCGCCGTGATCGATCCGATTGCGCTGAATGAGCTTCTGCCGGATTGGAAGGAGCGGGAAGCGCCGCTCAACACAGAAGTTGAGAAGGATCACTTCCTTTTCCTTGGGCCTTCCGGCGGCATCCGCATTCCAAACTTCATCATGCCACCTCTGATGAGCAATCACGGCAATTATATTGCCAGCCTTGGCAATGTCTGCCGTTGGCTTGCGGGCATCGCCGAAGAGATGGGTGTCGAAATCTATCCTGGTTTTGCTGGGTCTGAAGTCCTTTACAATGAAGATGGATCTGTCCGCGGTGTCGCAACCGGTGACATGGGCGTTGGCAAAGAAGGCGAGCAAAAAGACACCTACATGCGTGGCATGGAATTGCGCGGCAAGTACACGCTCTTTGGCGAAGGTGTCCGTGGCTCTCTCTCAAAAGAGCTCATCCGGAAATTCAATCTGGATGAGGGGCGCGATCCTCAGAAATTCGGGATCGGGATTAAAGAGCTTTGGGAAGTTGACCCCAAGAAGCACAAGAAGGGCCTGATCCAGCACTCCTTCGGGTGGCCTTTGAAAGCGAATACGGGCGGTGGTTCGTTCCTCTATCACTTTGACGACAATCTCGTCTCTGTCGGTTTCGTGGTGCATCTTTTCTCCAATTCGACCGCATCTCTATCCTTACATGGAGGTTCAGCGGTTCAAGCATCACCCGATGAGGGCTGAGCTGCTCCAGGGGGGCAAACACGTGGCCTATGGATCGCGGGCGATCACCGAGGGCCGGTACAAGTCGAGGCCGAAGACGGTTGCGCCCGGCGGGGTTTGCATGGGGGTGTCGGTGGGGTGGTTCAAGGTGCCGCGCCTACGGGCAACCACAA
>JAAWWE010000044.1 GCA_021404525.1 Rhodobiaceae bacterium | reverse complement strand
GGTTATGAGTCCTGACCCTAGGCCTAGAAGGCTGGGTGCCCCCTAATCCATTGACCTACTCGGCCAACTCAAAGGTGGCTTTTGCCTCAGGTCGACTGGACGCCCAGTATTTTCGACCACTTTATTTTGAGGTCGAGGAACGACTTCGCGCAACCGGGGCGGCACAGGAACTTGGTTCGATCCTCTCGACCAATGCACGTGGACGTCAGCCTAGATATGCTGATGAAGGGCTACCGGTGGTCAACTCGAAGCATGTGCGTACCAATCGGGTCATTCTGTCGGGAAACCGAACTGCGACGGAGAAGGGCTCGCCGGTCGTCATCAAGAACGGCGATGTTCTGGTTAACGGAACCGGTGAAGGCACTATTGGCCGCGCCGCGCCCTACCTGCACAGCCAGCGATCATTGCCCGATAACCACGTGACCGTATTGCGCACGGACGCTGTAGACCCGGTGTATCTCGCAGTGTTTCTTAATAGCCCGTTGGGCCAGTGGCAGATTGAGCGACACATAAAGGGGTCGTCGGGGCAGGTCGAGCTGTATCCCAGCGACATTGCCCGGATCATGATTTGGGACGCTCCAGATGATGTGCAGCAAGCCGTCAGGGAGGCGATCCTGTCAGCCTTTGACGAAGAACGCCGTGCCAACGACTTGCTAGAGGCTGCGAAACGAGCTGTGGAGATTGCCATTGAAGACGGTGAACCCGCTGCGATGGCCTTCCTTGACCAAGCTGAAGAGGCGATCTGATGGCACGCCTGCCGAACAACGCACGGCTGTGGAAGGAGCGGGCGGAAATCGACTACATCGGGCCGTTCGTGAAAGCCTGGGCAGCGTTCAACGCTTGGTTCCGAGAAGAAGCCGGAAGCCGCCGGGATCGGACTGGGATCGAATACGTCAAGACCCACGCCAACCCGGTTCGATCAGAGATATTGCCGCTTCTGCGCCCGCGTGAAAACGGACCAGACGGGCGGCCCCGGCGGGATACGGAGGATGCGCAAGAGCTGAAACTGCTCATTGCCGATTTGCACCGTTTCCTTGAAAACTACCAGATCGAGGTCGCCAGAGAAGATGATGTGCTGGAACGCATTACCTTTACATCGGTCGCGATCCGTCAGCACGTGCAGCTCCCTCAGTCTACCGTCAGCCGTGCGATCACGTTTACGGTGAACAAGCAGAATGGCCAGTGGATTTCGACTGTCACGAACCGGGGTGGACAGGTGGCAGCAACCATCAATCAAGCGGATTATGACGAAGCAGATCTTATCGTGCATCCCCAGTATGTCGGCTTGTCTCAGACGATGCAGGGGCACTTGCGCGGCCTTTACCAGTTCTGCTGCCCGCGCCCGATGAGCAACCTCTTGGTCGGCACGGAACGCCCAATTGTTGCGGGGGATTTTGAGTTCCGTTGCACCAGTGAGGAACTGTTCTTTGGCTTAGTCGAAGTAATATACGCCTTGCGCAATTCGCTCCTTCACGGCGAGCTACAGCCCGACGAAAGAGCGTTCCGTGCGTATGAGCCCGCCTACCGCATCGTAATGCGGCTCTTGAGCTGTGTACGATGATCGGGACCTGCGGCAGGCGATCAAGCACCACAGACGCAAGGTCCGCTTTTACTCGACCGTCGAACTGGTCAATGCCCTGGAGCAGGAGAAGGCGCTCGGCAAGGCTGGGAAACTCGCTGAAATGCTGACCAAGGTCGACTTGGTCATCCTGGACGAGCTTGGCTACCTGCCGTTCAGTTCCTCTGGCGGTGCGCTGCTCTTCCATCTGCTCAGCAAGCTCTATGAACGCACCAGCGTGATCATAACCACCAACCTCAGCTTCTCAGAATGGGCCCAGGTCTTTGGCGATGCAAAGATGACCACCGCGCTCTTGGATCGCCTGACACACCGCTGTCACATCCTCGAAACCGGCAACGACAGCTACCGCTTCAAGGCCAGTGCCAAGGCTGCAAAGAAAACAGAAAAGGAGACCACAACATTGACCGCGTCATAAACAAAGACGCATAACTGAAGGTGGGTCAAATCCCGGTGAAAATACCGGGTCAGTTCTCAGTGACATTCAACACCGATACCCCTCACAATGCAGAACGCCGAAATGCCTGACCTCGGCACCATCCCCGGTCAAGAAGCGGCCGCACTGACCGGACTGCCCCCACTGGACCATGACACCGTAAACCCTCCCGGGAACCGAGCCATCGCGGGCGGTCACCGGCGCCCTCGTGACGGACAGGTCCCACGCCAAGACA
>JAAWWE010000034.1 GCA_021404525.1 Rhodobiaceae bacterium | reverse complement strand
TATTTTGGGGCATAATGCTCCCCCCAAAACCAAGCCCCCCCGCCGAATGGCCCGGGCAACATGGCCCGGGAAGCTTTTAGGAACTTGGTTTGCGGAACCCATCAGGGCCAGCGGTCAAAACCGCGCAAACAGGCCGGACACATGACTGCTTCTGACAAATGCACAAATCAGATCAAAAAAGTCTTGCTATGCAGGAACCATCCACACAGGCCATTCGCTGAACGTGCTGCATTTGGATATCGATTAGATCCTAAGTCGCTGGCAAAGCCGTTACCGGGTCTCAAGCCGGTACTTCAGGAATGTTGCTCCATCATATTTGATCTCGCCGATCTGCTTGGCACCCAGCCTTCTGAGGGCGCTCGAATTTTCACGCGATTGCGGCAATAGGAACGTGACATAGGGAATTCGGTCGTCAGCAAGGGCGAATTCGATAGCTTCTCGCGCAATGCGAAGTCCGAGGCCAAACGCATCAGGTCTCCGAACGAGGCCGAAGTCCCATTCATCGCCTTCCTTCTGAAATCCACCCCATCCGATGTAGCGGCCATCGAGAAGGAATGCCCAGTGCCCGAGGCCGTCGCGCTCCCAGCATTGCTCCTTGCTGGCAATGAATCTCCTCGCAACATCGGTGTCCCAAGTCATTGACAAGAGGGGCATATGCTCCGCCACACGTGGATCCGACATATGTGCTGCAATCTCGGCTGGCTCAATTTCGCGCAACCGGGCAAATGTAATGTCACCTTTCAATCTCATCTCCCTCGCGGGGTGGACTTTTACCGGAGCGCTCTCGCCAGACCGTCTTGACTAGGCCTCTGCAAACGAGAGCTTTGGCTAGTGTCCCACCAACTCTTTCTTCAGCGCTTTCTGAAGCATCGGCGCTATATCATGAACCCATTGTGGTTCATTGTTCCTGACAATCAGCCAGAACTTCGCACCCTCCTCCCAGAACGTGGCATCAATCAAACCTGGCTCCTTCTTGTGCCGCTTGAAGTGCCAATGGACCGAGTTGGGGTATTTGACGCGTGAATAGCCTCCGATGTGAGAGATGTACAAACCCGCCGCCTTCGCGGCGCGCTCGACAACGCCCATCATCGTTTCCTTGGTCATCTTATCATCGATGCCGATCACAAGGTCATAGGATTTCTTTTCTTTCGCCACGATCGACCCTCTTGGTTGTGTGCGTCAGCCAGTCGATGCACTTGGTTTTGGATAGACGAGAGTGGCTTTCACTATTCCAAAGCGATGGCGCGATGCATGGCCAAAACGGATAAGCACTAGACTTCACCCGCTATCCTGACAGCCTCGAACTCCGCGACGCCTTCGTCCTGACCACTCGTGAAACAAGACACTGTGACGGGGTCAGGCCTGTCCGGAAAATGGTAAACAGCGTTGACGCTGAACGGCCCCCCTCCCGAATGTCCGATCGCGCGCCCAATCTCGCCGACGGCGCCAGACATCAGACCAAGCGCATATCCACACTCTGTCCATGGTCGCCCGGGAATTGCGCCCCCAATGACATGGCGAGCGAGCATATCGTCCCGTGTGTGGCCACGAAGTAGCTGACCTCGGAAGAGGGCGTGTAGAAGACGCGCTGCATCCGAAACAGAGCCGATCAGACAGCCATGAAAGACCCAACGCGGATCATAGCCTTCTGTGCACTGTGTCGTGCGACACGGGGTCTGCGTTTCTCTCAACCGAGTTTCAGACAGCCGTCAACGATCTCGGTGGCCACGTGCACTTCGGGCCGGTCGGCGTGCCTGAACTCAGAGCCACTATCGAAAGAACCTTCGGTACTTTTTCAACCACACTAGCATCTCTTCTGCCTGGGAGAACATTCTCCGATGTCGCGGAGCGTGGCGACTATGACGCTGATGCCAGAGCCGTGTTGGACGATGAAGACCTTGAGCTGCTGCGGATCATCATTAGATGGATCGTCGATTTTTATCATCACGCCCCGCACTCGGGCCTTCAGGGACAGACACCTGCGTCCCGCTGGAAAGAGCTTGCAAAGGATAGGTTTGTTCCAAGCCCGCCAGACCGACTGACGCGGCGTGTGCACGCCGTAATCTGCGGCCAGTTCCGACACGGCGCGCTCGCCCTTCAATGCTTCCAGCGCCACGCGAGCCTTGAAGCCCGCGTCATGGTTCCTGCGTTTCGACATGTTCTGATCTCCTCGTTCTTGCAGACCAGCAGACGTCAGATCATAGCTTTCGTAACTGTCCAATTTTCGGGGAGGTGCTCAGTGCGGCAAGGCCGGACGCTTACCGAGTTGTCAGGTATTACCCAAACGAATGTGAGGCGTTGGTTTTGAGGGGCGCAACAGACGATCGCGGCGGACCGGAGGCCCAACAGCAAAAACCTCCGCGGCAGGACCGGCGGAGGCGTCGCAAGTATCGTTGGTTGCGGGGGTAGGATTTGAACCTACGACCTTCAGGTTATGAGCCTGACGAGCTACCGGGCTGCTCCACCCCGCGCCAATGTCGGTGATCTATCCTTGGCCGAGAAAAGGTGCAAGGGGGCTGGGTGAATTATTTGCAACATACAGCATGGAAGCCAAAAACAATCCACGTTGAACCTCAACCTGCCGAAGCTTCGATACAATCTCTTCGGGCTTCTCACGTTTTCCAGCCATCGCCGATCCTCCAATTCAAGCGATAATCTATCCCAGTTGGCGGACCACTTTCGGGGGTCTATTCCAACCTCAGCATATTTTTTCAGGAGAACCCGAATGCTAAAGAGCATATGCCCCATCTTTCCGAGTTCAGATTTCAACAGAACCTCAGCTTTCTATGGTGAACTGGGATTCCAGGAAGTCGCTAGATTTGAGGAGAACGGCTACATGATCCTCGCCCGCGACCGCGTGGAAATCCATTTCTTCAGCACTCACGGACATGAAGCGACGGAACACTCGGATCATGGCTCCTTTGTCCGTGTAGAGAATGCCAACGCTTTGTCGGCTGAGTTCGAACCGCTGAATCTGGCTGAACACGGCATCCCTCGCTTTGTCAGAGCTGAGCAGAGATCCTGGGGCGTCTGTGAACTGGAGATTGTCGATCCAGACAACAACCTCCTGCGCATGGGGCACATTGCTGGGGTGGAATGGCAATAATCCATCACTTCCACGGGATTGCCAAACACCTGCTCCATCAAAAACTGGTTGGATGCTCTCGGCACGTGACCCACGGTCTGTAGCAGGTCCGTCCGGAAAAAATGCGCATAGATCGTTCGGACCATGCGGTTCTGCAAGGACAAGGCGCGACGATCGCTGAGGCGGTGCGTCAGATTGGGTGACGGTCATAGCCGGTCTCCTCAGCAGTGTGGTTCATGCAAAACCACTGTTGAGACCTGAGACCTGGTTATGGCCATCCGCTGCGCTGTTTGAGGGCTGCGCGCGTGGCCATACACGAAGGAGCTCGACTGCATGGCCAGAGCCAAGGTGAAAGAAACCACTTGCAACCCCGGGGGCGTCCATACACGTGACATCGCGATGCGATGCGATTCCCTGCAGGGCAGTGGATGGGAAAACGGATACTGCGAGAACTTCAATGCCCGGGTTCCGCGATGAACTGCTCAATGGGGAACGTTTTCCGTTTCCCGCTGAAAACCCCCAAAGGGGGACGTTCTACACCTTGAGAGAGGCCCAAATCCTAATCGAGCAATGACGCATCCACTACAGCACCGTCAGGCCGCACAGCGCATCGGGCTAACGCCCGCCCGCGCCGGAAAGCGTCGTTCCCATGGACCCAAGGCCCACGATGCACTAACAATCAAACCGCACCACCCCATCGGGGCACGCCACGGCCACCGCGCTCAAATACACCAGACGCGCCTTCAAGCAGCGCCCGCATCCACTGATGGATCATCGTCGGATGCACGCCGAACCGACTGGCCAACTCGCTAACCGTCTCCTTGCCTTTCAGCGCCTCCAACGCCACTTTGGCTTTGAATTCTGGATGATGTTGCTTCCGTTGCGACATTTCTGATCTCCTTCGTGTTGAAGATCAGCAGACAGAAAATCGCAGCTTACGTCAGTGTCCGAATTTCGGCGTTTTGCCCACCGGCCAAGTGGCCACGCTGCTGATAAGGGTGCGCAGGCGGCTCAGGGAGAATTCTTTGTCTAAACGCCTCCAATGCAGACATATTTCAGTTCGAGATAATCATCTGCGCCGTATTTGGAACCTTCGCGCCCAGTACCGGATTGTTTGACTCCACCGAAGGGAGCAACTTCTGTTGAGATCAGCCCGGTGTTCACACCAACAATGCCGTATTCAAGGGCCTCAGCAACGCGCCAGACTTTCGATAGATCATTGGCGTAAAAGTATGAAGCGAGGCCGAAGATCGTGTCATTGGCCTGTTCGATCACATCTTCAACGGTATCAAAGCGGAAGAGTGGTGCAACTGGCCCAAAGGTCTCTTCACTGGCGATGAGCATTTCGCCAGTTACACCCTTCAAAACGGTTGGTTCGAAGAAGGTGCCTCCAAGCACGTGTCGCTTTCCGCCGGTCGCAACAGATGCGCCTTTCGAGGTTGCGTCTTTGATGTGTTCTTCCACCTTGTCGACGGCCTTCTCGTTTATCAGTGGTCCGGCGGTGACGCCGTCGACAAAGCCGTCGCCAACCTTCATCTTTTTGACTGCTGCGACCAGCTTCTCTGCGAATGCGTCATAGACTCTATCTTGGACATAGATGCGATTGGCGCAAACGCAGGTCTGCCCATTATTGCGGTATTTGGAGATCATTGCGCCCTCTACCGCCGCATCAAGATCCGCATCGTCAAAGACAATGAAGGGTGCGTTGCCACCGAGTTCCATCGAGGTCTTCATGACCTGATCGGCGGATTGCTTCATCAGGATACGGCCAACCTCGGTTGAACCGGTAAAGGTGAGCTTGCGCACTTTGTTGTTGGAGCAGAACTCCTGGCCGATCTCGGCACTTTTTGTGGACGTGATGACTGAGAACAAGCCTCCGGGCAATCCTGCTTTCTCGGCCAACTTGGCCATGGCGAGCGCTGACAATGGGGTCTCCGCGGCAGGGCGCGCCACGAAGGCACAACCAACAGCGAGGGCAGGGGCCACTTTGCGCGCGATCATGGCATTGGGAAAGTTCCAGGGGGTGATGGATGCAACAACGCCCACGGGCTGCTTAAGCACAATGATCCGCTTATCTGGCTGATGAGCCGGAATGATATCGCCATAGGTCCGTTTGGCTTCCTCGGCGAACCATTCGATATAGCTCGCGCCATAGAGGATTTCACCTTTGGCCTCAAGCAGCGGCTTGCCCATTTCGGCGCACAGAATGGCACCTAAATCATCGACATTGGCGACCATGAGATCATGCCAACGACGCAAAACAGCGGAGCGCTCCTTACCAGTCTTCATCGCCCAAGACTTTTGGGCAATATGAGCGGCATCAATTGCAACTCGCGTCTCCGTCACACCCAGGTCAGGCAACGTAGCCACAACAGCACCCGTAGATGGGTTCGTCACCTTGAAAGAGTTTTGGACTTGTTCTGCTTGCACCCAGCAGTCACCAATCAGTGCGCCCATGCAGAGAAGGTCCCTATTCTTGAGAATATGAGACAATGGATAAGAAGTTTTTGTCATTGAGAACATTGTACATTCAGTCGAGAGGGGAGGGTGAAGCGTTCAAGTCGTTTGCCGCTCCACCGTCGAGCTCAAATTATACGGGCCGATCACCCTTCTTGATTTTCATTGTTCTGCTATCGACACCGGGAAGCATTTTCGCCGGATCACGCGTGACAACAACATCGATTACTGAGGGTTTCGTCCGTTCGGCATTCGCCTCGCGAATAGCAGGTGCGAGCTTTTCCGGGTCGTCAACGCGAATTCCATGCGCGCCGAAAGATTTGGCGATCTCGGCATAGTTCATCTCGACGAGGTCCGAAGACTGGTAGGAGCCATACATCGCGTGTTGCAGCGATTTGATGTAACCAGACGCTGCATTGTTCACGATCATCAGCGTGAACGGCGTCTTTACTCGAATGGCAGTTTCAAGCTCTCCTAAAACCATGTTGAAGCCACCATCCCCTGTAATGGCAACAACAGGCTGGTCCGGAACGGCAAGCTGGGCACCCATGGCTCCCGGAAGACCATAGCCGATCGAAGCAAATCCGCGGTCGGCTACAAACCGACGTCCGGCCTTTTTGGTGTCATACAATAGCCCACCCCAATGGGCAGCAAAGCCTCCGTCTGCGATCAGCACTGATTCAGCCGGCATTTCGTTGTTTAGTTCCGTCAACATACGCCCCATGCCAATCGGGCTGCCTGTATCGTGCAGCTTGTCTGTGGCGTCGGTTCGCCATTTCTCCATGCGAGGTGCGATTTCGAGAATGTAGTCGGCGCGTTTGGCTTGCTGCGCAATACCCTGCCG
>JAAWWE010000004.1 GCA_021404525.1 Rhodobiaceae bacterium | reverse complement strand
GCGCCCACGGGGCCCGGTGGTTTGGATTGGGGCACCCGTCGCCACAAGGATCGGCCCCGGACCCTTCCCCGCCGAGCCTTCAATCTCCAGAGCGCCTGTCGAGGACACATTCCCGGTGGTCGCTGTCAGCATGGCCGTGGTCGTCGCATCCACCTTGCCTGCCAGATCAATATCCTGACCGGTCATCGTGATGGTCGTGCCAGCGGTAAGCGCAGCAGCATCGATATTCCCGGAACTGGCGGTGATATCAATCGCACCTGTCGTCGCGACTATTGCGTCATTAACGGTCGCGTCCCCGGTCACGGCCGTGATCGTTGCAGATGCCACAGAGACGTCCTGAGCGCTGGAAGCAATTGAGACAGCCCCCCCCTGAATGGTCAGGCCGCCCGTCGCGCTCACGCCAAGATCGGCAGTTCGGATGGTCTCCGTTCCTGTGGCAGCAACAACGCCACCAACCAGATTTGCGCCGCCGAGCAGCGCAACCGAACCAGACCCGGTTCCGACATTCGTTGCTTCCACAATGCCGTCAACATTGAGAAAAGCGCCGCCCCCGGCTGAAGCCGCAGAGATAATAATATTGCTGCCGCGCGCGCTCCCGGTCGCTGTCTGCGTAACAGGAACGGTCTCAGCTGGCGCCATCGCATTATCAACACCGGTATCAATGATGAAATCCGTGACCAGCAGCTCTTTGTAGGCAGCACCGCCACCCGCTGGTGTCCGGTCAACTTCTGCGAACTTGAGACGGAATGCCTTTGCGCCCCCCAGCAGCACATCGCCATTTTCAGATGTGACGGAGGCGGAATTGGTGACCACCGGCGCCACCAGCGCTATCAGCCCCTGTGCTTTGAGATCGGCCGCATTGGTAATCGAACCCGCGCCGTCATTCGTAAAAACGAAGGTTCCCGTCGTTGGATCAGTTGCCATAAATGTGGCTGTATCGATTGTACTCGTCGTGGCTAGCAACCCACCAACATCCACCACGGCGCCCGCACCAAAGGCGATGCCAGCAGGGTCAAGGATCCAGACATGGCCGTTGCTCGACAAAGTGCCATCGATCATGGTGGGTGTCACAAGGCCACCGACTACCTTGTTCACCGCAATGGCTGAACTTGATGGTTGGATGAAATTGACGACATCGTTGGCATTGATATTAAAATCGTCCCAGGTAACAACCATCTGGCCAGAGTTCTGCTGGACGGTCACATCAAACCCGCCACCGGCATTCGCAACGGAACCAATAGAAGCACCGGCACCGCCGCCGGCGACAATCGTTCCATTGCTCGGCTCCGCCTGGACAACGGTCGTCATGCAAGCAAAAGCAGCAACCCACAGAAGGCTGTGGGACAGCTTCCGGGGATTGCCAACAGCGTTGGGCGATTTAGAGGGCCGGATCTTCACCTAACCCTCCAATAAACGTTGCGGCATCATCCCAGATCTGCACCGCATCGGCGGTGATGTTAAACAGCACACGACCGCCAGGGCGCGTCTCACCAAGACCACGTGGTTGATCAAGCGGATGCGCATAGGTGATATCCGCCCGCACCTGATTGTTGAAAAGCAGCCTCACGCCGCCACCCGCTGACGCCAGGGTGCGAGCCGGTGTACCCGTAGTGTCCTCGTTCCAATATCTGCCAATATCGTAAAAGGCGACCAATTCGGCACCGATACGATCACTCCAGAATTGCTGCTTGAAACCGCTCAAAGTGACGGCTGCCGCGATAGCACTATCACCAGCGGCGGCACCGGGGTCATATCCCCGACCAATTGTGTAGTTCCCAAAGGAAAACTCCTCAATGGCCATAAGCGGGTCGTTCGCCCACTGACCACGAAGATCAATTTCTGCCTTTACGCCCCAGAGCTCAGGCGTTTCGGTCAGGAATTCGCCGGAAACGACACGCGTAAAAGGGTTGGCCTCCGACCGTGCAAGATTGGAATCGCCGCGCGCGCTGGCGTGAAACCAGCGAACTCCCTGCCGCAACTCCACATTCCCCGCGAAATCCCAACCATCAACTGAGAAGTCGCCCTCAAGGCCTGCATAGATCGTCCGGGTTTCATCCTTACTGAGAGGCACAGCCCCCTGAAAAAGCTCGCCTTTGAGATTGGCAGCCTCAAACCCCAGATAGCCCGAGAGCGATTCTTCGCGACGCTGATAGATCGGGTGGGTCGCTTCTATCCCAGCGGTCAGACTTTCCGATGTCGACCCGAGCGTCGCCACTGCACCTTCGGGCTCAGCCTCCGCATATGAGGCCCACACCCGCGCCGAAAGACCGTCGACGGTCAACCCGCGCGAATACGCGGCCTGACCGCTCACCTGTTCGCCCGACTCCCAGGTATTAAATACAGCGAGTTCCAATTCGTCGCCCAATGGCGCCCAACCGGGAATATGCGCAAAAAGCGTCGTGCCTTCACGACCGAGGTTTTTGGATCCGAAATTCTGAACGTTGATGAGGACGCGTGGATCCTGCCGTTCCGCATCCGCAATGAGACGCATGGCTCCTGGCCCTTGCTTGCCCCGCGCGATCGAGACCCGTGCGGCAAGACCAGGAACATCATTGAGCTGAGCGACAGTGCGCTCCACGTCATCAAGCGCAAGCGGCCCCTTGCCGTCCAAAGCTGATAGTCGGGCTTCTGTCTGCGCTTTTGCAATCGCTGAGGATCCTAGGACTGAGACGCCCTCAACCCATCCTTCGATGATCTGAAATCGCACCCGCGCATTCAGAATTTCCTGAGGTGGCAGGACAACCCGGACGTAAGGGTAGCCGGCGTCTCGAAAAATACCCTCCATCTCGGTGCCCAACGCCCGCAAGTCATCAAGCGATACGGGCCGGTTGAGATAGGGTTCAGCCGCCGCCTCGAGCGTTGCATCGTCCACCGCTGAGGGCTCAGGGAGGGCACTCATACGCTCAAGCACAACAGCGCTGAATTCAATACTCGGTCCGCCAGCTGTCTCCGCCGCTGGAGCCGCAGGACCCGATGGCTGTGTGCCCGCCTGGCTCAGCTCAAACGTGCTGCACCCAGCCGCAATGAGACCAATGATTAATAGTGCGATAATCCGCACGGCCGCCCCCAAGTTCCACATCCATTTTTACGCTTGGATGGTTGGAAAACCTCAGGCTTACGCGTCAACCTGAGAGCCAAATTGTACAAAAGATTGCGCGCAGGAGTCGGACCAAAGTTAACTTTTGGTTAATCAGAAAGCGGCTGAGCTTTTTGCCACACACATGACCCAAGGCAATACAGGTCAAACAAATGGAGGGACCGCAATGAAACTGTTCCGATAGAGCCCTTCTATCTGTATTGAGACTGATCACCACCATAAATTGATCCGATGGGCGCGCGTCACGGGAATGATTTTTATAAGAGACAAATATGTATCTTAAAGGGCATTTTCTGCTGTCTTAAGAAATCCGGCGCCAAAGTCATTCATGACCCGTGCTCTGCAGAGCACAGAAATCCTAATCATACCCCTGTGATCGAGGAATAATTGGCATAAGTGAACGTTTTCCGCGTCTGCCGCGTACAATATGACATGTAAGGTTGCCGTTAACCGGCCATCCCCATCGCAAGTAAGGCCGCTGCAAATGATTGCCCCCAAAGTGGTAACCCTAACAACTGCCCTCATCCTCTCCGGGTGCACCCTTGGGCCGGACTATGAGCGGGGCGGTTCATTAGCCGAGATCCTTGGCCTTGGTGACCCCAAAGCGGACCCATCAACATTTGCCGTAGCGCCTGACCCTGCAGTCAGCGCCGCGGAGACCATTTCCCACTGGTGGGAGCGGCTTGGCGATCCGAGCCTCTCCGGCCTTGTCGCGGAGATGCTTTCAAACAATAAAGACCTCGCAGTCTCAGTCGCACGCGTCCGACAGGCCCAGGCGAGCCTGGAGAACATTGCCGGGACACGCCTTCCAAGCCTTGACCTTGCCCCCAGCGCCACCCGGTCATTTACAACAAACGCCGCAGGCGACCGGACATATGCAAACAGCTTCTCCGTTGGAACCACCCTTTCCTGGCAAACCGACCTTTTTGGTCGCTTGCGGCGGAGCGAACGTGCCCAGGCAGCCAATCTCGCGGCCGCCGAAGCTGACTGGCAGGGATTGATCCATACCCAAATCGCAACCCTGGTGCGCACGCGGGTCGCACTGGCAACCCTGGAACGCCGCCTCGCAGCAACCCAAACCATCGCAGAAAGCAGGCTGGCGACGCTGAACGCCGTCGAACGCCGGTATCGAGCAGGCCTGGAAAGCACCAATGCGGTTGATCTCCACGCTGCGAGGGAGAACTACACATCGGCGCTAGCCGACATCCCCTCGCTTGAGAACGACATTGCAGCGACCATAACAAGCCTGCATGTGCTGCTCGGTCGGATTCCCGGCAACAGCGAGGTCGAGAGGGACACGCTGGCAAACATACCGCCACCCCAGGACGTGCCCCTAGGTGTGCCTGCCTCTTTACTTGATCGCCGGCCGGATCTACGGGCTGCTGAATTCAGATTGGAAGCAGCAACCGAGAATGTGGGCGTTGCCATTGCGGATCTCTATCCCAACCTCACCCTCACCGGCAGCCTGAGCTCGACCGATCCCTCGATAGGTAACCTTTTCGACGTGACAAGCCTGGCGGGCTCGCTGATGGCGCAGATTGCACAGCCCCTATTCGACGGCGGAGCCAGACAGGCAACCGTAAGGCAACGAGAGGCTCAAATGGCGGAGCAAGCTGCCGCCTATGCCGGAAATATTCTGACCGCAATCAAGGAAGTGCAAGACGCACTTGTGGCTGAGCGCAAATCTGGCGCCCGGCTGGTCCAGCTCGAGAGCACCCTGCGCGAAGTACGACTGGCCGAAGCGAGTTCCTTTGACCGCTTCCGCCGTGGCATCGGGTCCTACGAACGACTGCTCGAAACACAACGACGGCTGCAAAATGCAGAGCAGACACTTTTGATAGAGCAACAGAACAAGTGGAACACCCGTATCGACCTATTGCTCGCGCTAGGCGGTGATTGGCTGACCACCGAACCCGACCAAACATCCATCAACACACTCTCGCTTGAAACGAGTACACAGGAAAGTGGGACGCATGAAACGCATTCTTGATCCGATAACGAGGCGCTTCTCGAAAGACGCCGCGGATCCAACCTATCGCACAGAGAATGTAGGGCGTCTTCAGCTTATCCTGGTCGTCTCTTTCTTTCTGTTTGCCGTTCTTGTGTCCAGCCTCTTGTCTGGAACAGACCGGACACCAAAACTCAAAGATGAAGAAGAATTTGCCCCTCTTGTAAACTCCACCATTGTGAGACCCGAAACGCGGCGGATTGAAATTGTCGGCAGCGGGGCGGTCAGTAGCCAGGTCGATGTACAGATCATTCCCCAGGTGCAAGGCCGTGTTGATTGGCTAAGCTCCATAATGCGCCCGGGCGGCTCCTTCTTAAAAGACGAAGTGCTGTTCCGCATCGAAGCAAAAGATTTTGAGCTGGAGGTAGAGCGCCGCCGTGCTGAAGTCGCAAGTGCCAGAACCAATCTACAGCTAGAAGAAGCAGAAGGGTTAGCGGCCAAGAGAGAGTGGGAAGAAATTACCCCGGGGGAGCCGGTTCCAGCGCTTGTTGCTCGCAAACCGCAAATTCGGGACAGACGCGCTGCACTCGCATCTGCCCAAGCTCAGCTTGCCCGCGCGCAGCTGGATCTTGATCGAACAAACTTCTCCTTACCCTTTAATGGAAGAGTTGTGTCCAGCAATGTCGAGCTTGGTCAGTTCATGGCCACCGGCCAGACCTATGGGACGGTCTATTCCTTAGACGGTCTCGAAGTCACGGTGCCGCTCGCCGACAGAGACCTCAAATGGCTTCAACCGCTGAACAATGTTGAGGCGATCATCAAGACCTCTTATCTCGGTGTTGATCGGGTGATACGCGCGAAGGCCACACGGGTTTCCGCCCAGCTCGATGCGCAGACAAGGTTTGCCTCCGTCATTGTGTCGCTAGGCGAGAACACGGACGAGGAAGACACGCTGCCACTGGTTCCCGGTGTTTTCGTCTCCGTGACATTTCTCGGGCCCGAACTCGACAATCTTGTCACCGTGCCCACTGCGGCGATTCAGGAAAATGGGAAAATATGGACCATTGTGGATCAACGCCTGAAAGCGGCCCAACCGCAGATTGTCCAAACCGGACCGGCGGCCTCACTGATTAGCGGCTTGGTAGCAGGCACTGAGATCATGCTGAGCAATGTCCCAGGCGCTGTTGAAAATATGGCGGTACGCTCCGTCATCGAAACCTCATCTGCGATCAACACAGTCGAGGCTCGATAACATGCCCAGTGACTTTCCAAGCGAGCACACAAGCGACTACGAAGACCGCATGCCGGCACAACCACGCGGGATCATCCCCTGGTTCGTCAACAACCATGTGGCCGCGAACCTCTTGATGATGTTCTTGCTCTGCGCTGGCCTCCTGGCTGTGTCCAATATGCGCGCAGAAGTATTCCCTCAGGTTGATCTGCGCACCATCAGCATTACTGTCGCCTATCCTGGCGCGACCCCCAACGAGGTTGAAGACGGGATTACCCGCCGCGTCGAGGAAGCCATTTCCGGCATTGAGGGCATAGACCGCGTACGCTCCACTGCTTCCGAAGGGGTAGGCTCGATTACTGCCGAGCTAGACGACTTTATCGATGCGAGCACTGTTCTCGATGACATCAAAGACGAAGCTGACCGGCTCTCAGACTTTCCCCCAGCAGACGCTGAGGAACCCGCCATTTCCAAATCAAGTCGCGCGTCAAGCGTCATGTCCTTGGTGGTCTTTGGCCAGGGAGGGGAACGGGCGATCCGCGAAAACGCTGAGCGCATACGAGATGACCTTCTTCAGGTCAACGGTCTGTCGCTGGTGTCTTTGAGTGGTGTTCGCGGCTATGAGCTTTCCATCGAAGTCAGCGAAGAAACCCTGCGCAGATATGGCTTAACGCTGCGCGAGGTCGCCGCAGCAGTGTCCAATACATCGCTCGATCTCCCAGCCGGGTCAATCAAAACCGATGCCGGTGAGATCCTGTTGCGAACAGCGGGTAGACGTTATACCGGTCGCGAATTCGAGGACGTGGTCATTCGCTCGAACATCGACGGCTCCCTTCTTCGGCTCGGAAATATCGCAACCATCAATGATGGTTTCGTCGAGAATGAATTGGTGAGCCTTTTCAATGGCCAACCCGCTGCAAAGATCAATATCTCCCGTACAGGTGACCAAGACGCGCTCGAGATCGAAGAGAAAGTCAAAACCTACCTCAAAACGCTTACCCTGCCAGCCGGTTTGGGAATCGATATTTCGGAGAGCCAGACGGATATTCTCAGAGACCGGATCAGCCTTCTCATCCGAAATGCCCTGCTTGGGTTCGCACTGGTCTTTCTCTCTCTTGTTCTCTTTCTCGATCTCAAACTCGCCTTCTGGACAAGCATGGGGATCCCCATCTCCTTCTTAGGTGGGCTCATGATTGCCTCATTGTTTGGAGTGACCATTTCAATGGTAAGCCTGTTTGCGCTCATCGTTGTCTTGGGCATTGTTGTCGATGACGCCATTGTCGCGGGCGAAAACATTTTCGCTGCGCAAGAAGCAGGCCTCAAAGACCACAAAGCCTCTCTGGCGGGCGTCATGGGGATCGCCGCCCCCGTAACCGTGGGCGTGACGACAACCATGGCAGCATTTGCGCCACTTCTCTTCGCCTCAGGCATATTGGGGCAGATCATGGCGCCGGTGCCATTGATCGTGATCGCAGTCCTCTTGGTGTCTCTCTTCGAAGCATTTTTCATTCTGCCAGCTCACCTTTCCACCTCGAGCCGTTGGAGCCGAGGCATCCTGGAGCGCATTCAAACGCGTGCAGGTGGTGCGCTACTCACCTTCACCGAAACTGTCGTCCGCCCCGCTGTGGCACGGTGCGTCCAGTTCAAATATGCAACCTTTGCCGGAAGCCTCGGCCTGCTGCTCATCATGTATGGCTTGTTTCAAGGGGGTTATGCCCGCTTCATCTTCTTCCCTCATCTTGAGGGCGACAGGGTGGCCGCCTCCCTCACAATGCCGGAAGGCACGCCGTTTGCGACAACACGGACCGCGACGCAGCAGATCATCGACGCGGCGGAGCGCATCCGCAGAGAAATTGACGCCACCACACCAGATGGAACCGACAGCGTTCTTGCCAGGACCTCGGTCACCGTCGGCGAACAATCCTTTTCAGGAGGCCCAGGCGGCGGCAGCAGTTCCAATGGAGAGAATATCTCTCGTGTAATCCTTGAACTGCCACTCGGCGACGCCCGTGTCATTTCAGCTCGAGAGCTGGAACAAAGATGGCGCGAAGAAATCGGTGAGATCGCGGGTGCAGAATATCTTGGGATACAAAGCTCTCTCTTTGCCAATGACCCGCCGGTTGAAATCCAACTACGCCACGCAAACGAAGAAACGGTTTTGATGGCGACCGACCGGTTGAAACTGGAGCTCGCCGCAGTCTCCGGCGTTGAAGAGATCCAGGACAATCTCGATGTCGGCAAACGGCAATTGGATTTCGAATTGACCGCCGCGGGGCTGGCCGCCGGTCTCACAACCAACGACCTCGCGCGCCAGGTACGCCAATCCTTCTATGGCGAAGAGATTGAACGCCTGCAGCGCGGTCGCGACGAGATCAAGGTTCTCGTAAAATATCCATTGGAAGAACGCCAATCCTTGTCAGAAGTCTATGACATGCGCATACGCCTGGCCGATGGCTCAGAGGCGCCACTTCTGACCGTAGCAAGGCTGACGGAATCCCGCGGCTACTCTTCCATTCAGCGTGTCGATGGGCGCCGTATCGCGTCCGTCACGGCTGAAGTCAATGAAGCGGAAACCACACCAAATGATGTCATCGCACTCATCGAGGCCGACATCATGCCCAGAATGATGCGGGACATTCCTGGCCTCTCATACTCAAAAGAAGGCGATGCGCGCAGCCAGTCAGAAGATCTTGCCGCGCTTGGCCAGGGACTACTCATTGCACTCTTTGTCATCTTCGTGATGCTGGCGGTTCAGCTTCGCAGCTATATTCAACCCTTGGTTATCCTCACCGCCGTACCATTCGGGTTCCTTGGCGCCATCCTCGGCCACATGATCATGGGCCACGGTCTGTCCTTCGTCTCAATCTTCGGCATGGTGGCGCTGTCAGGCGTGGTGGTAAATGACAGCATTGTGCTGGTCGACTACTACAACAAGCTGATTGAGCAGGGCGTTGAAGAAGGCCAGGCCGTGGTCGACGCCGCTGTGCGTCGGTTCCGCCCCATCCTGCTTACAACCACAACCACCGCTCTCGGGCTCCTGCCCATGCTGCTGGAGACAAGCGTTCAGGCGCAATTCCTCATCCCCATGGCAATCAGTCTTGCTTTCGGGATCGTGGTTGCGAGCGTGATGATCATCCTGCTGGTCCCCGCTCTCACCATGATTGTGGAGGAATGGCGCGTCAGGTAGGAAAGTTGGTAGCTCTAGTTCGGCGTTACCCGCAGCACTTTTCCGCCTTCCCCGTCCGTAAGAAGGTAGAGAGAGCCATCCGGCGCGGCCTGGACAGCACGGATGCGGCTTTCCAATTCCGCGAAGAGAATTTCCTCTCCGACAATCTCGCCATCTTCCATATCGATCCGTCGCACGTCACCGGGAACCAACCCGGCCACGAAAAAATCGCCGTTCCATGCGGGAAAAAGACCGCCGGTGTAGAGATCCATATTGGCCGGCGCAATTGACGGAACCCAATATTTGAGCGGCTGCTCCATGCCGTCCATTTCGGTGAACGGCGAAATCCGCGCGCCTGAATAATCGAGACCATAGCCAATCACCGGCCAGCCATAATTCTTGCCCGCTTCAATCAGGTTGATTTCATCACCCCCTTGGGGGCCATGCTCATTCATATAGACAGTGCCGTCATCCATGATGAACAGACCTTGTGGGCTGCGATGGCCATAGGAATAGATTTCAGGTTTTACCCCTGCCTCACCCACAAACGGATTGTCCGAGGGAACAGAGCCATCATCGTTCAATCGCACGATGGACCCAAGCGTGTTGGATAGAACCTGTGCCTGCTCACGATAGTTAAACCCGTCACCGGTCGTAAGAAACAGCGTGCCATCCGGGGCAAAAGCAAGCCGCCCGCCATAATGGACTGGCGTATCTTTGAGAGGCGTCACCTCATAGATCACTTCCAGGTCACTGAGCGCCGCACCATCAAATGTGGCACGGGCAACACGGGTTGCATTGGCAGCAGGTTCCCCGGCAGCATAAGAGAGATAAAGAAGCTTGTTGTTTGCATAGTCCGGATGCGGCACCACATCGAACAATCCGCCCTGGCTCGCGCGGTAAACCTCCGGCACACCGGCAATAGGGGTCGGATCAAGCGCACCATCCCGGATTGCCCGCAGCTGGCCATCCAGCTCTGTCACCAGAATAGTTCCATCGTCCATGAAAGCGGCATTCCAGGGAAACGCCAGCCCTTCTGCGACGGTTTCAATCTGATAGGAGGCTGAGGGCTCGGCCAGCGCAGCGCCACCCGCAGGAAAGAGCATCACCAAAGCGGCCATTCCTGACCTGGCCCACAATCGCAGGTTTGAGCTTTTCTTCATGGCCGATCCCCTTCTCATTACAGATAAGCTTGTTCTTTACGTTGTCTGATCATGTGACCATACTCCCCCAAAGATCAATAGACGATGGGGAAGAGATCATGAGCTATGTGCGCCCGATAGGCAGTTTTTTTGCGGCAGTGATTGTCGCAATAATTCTGGGGTCAATCGCTTCCACCCATTTTGTGCTGGGCGCCCTGTCAGACCTCGGGATCGAAATCCCATTCGCAGATCGCCTCTCCATGACCTTGCAGGATATTGTCGGCATCGCACCTCTTTATGGAGCGATCATCGGAACAGGTCTGTTGGTGGCTTTCGTCGCAGCGATTTTCGTATCAAAGCTCGCACCCAATCTCAGATGGTTTGTCTATCTGGTAGCAGGCGGCACCGCCGTCGGCGTGACATTGATCACCCTACAAACAGCTTTTGGCGGCATAATGCCTATCTCAGGGGCCCGCTCAACCGGCGGCTTCATTGCCCAAATCGCGGTCGGCGCCGTCGCCGGATATGTTTTCGCGACCTTGACCAACAAATCTCAAACCGCCTGAGCGACATGAAAACGGCGGCCCCTTCCTGAGGCCGCCGCTCAAAATATATACGTTGTCAGCGCTCAGCGAGCGGACAGGTATCCCTGTTTCTCCAGATACTCGATGATCTGGTCCGCTGCCTCTTCTGCAGAGAGCTCATCTGTTTTGATTTCAAGCTCTGCAGCTTCCGGCGCCTCATAATCTGAATCGATGCCAGTGAAATTCTTAATTTCACCAGCCCGAGCTTTCTTGTAGAGGCCTTTCGGGTCTCGCTGCTCACAAAGCTCCAGCGGCGTGTTCACGAAAATCTCGATGAACTCATTCTCCTCAACCAGTCGGCGCGCCAGACGACGCTCGCTGATAAAGGGAGAAATGAACGACACAAGAACAATAAGTCCGGCATCCACCATCAGCTTCGAAGCTTCGCCAACCCGGCGGATGTTTTCCACCCGGTCAACATCGGTAAAGCCCAGGTCCTTGTTAAGACCATGGCGGACATTGTCACCGTCAAGCGTATAAGTGTGGCGTCCGCGATCATACAGCTTCTGCTCCACCAGATTGGCGATCGTCGATTTACCCGACCCACTTAGGCCCGTGAACCAGAGTACGGCTGGTTTCTGGTGCTTCTGTTCCGCACGGGTCTCTTTGTCGACTTTCAGCTCCTGCCACACAACATTCTGTGCGCGCCTAAGCGAGAAGTCGAGCATGCCCACGCCAACTGTTTCATTCGTGCGACGATCGATAAGGATGAAACTGCCTGTATCTCTATTTTCGGCATAGGGATCATAGGCAATCGCCTGATCCAGACTGATATTGCAGACCCCGACTTCATTCAGTTCAAGCGTCTTACCAGCCTGTTGCTCAAGCGTATTGACGTTGACCTTATGCTTGAGCTCAGAGACTGATGCAGACACGAGCTTATTGTGGATTTTCATATAATACTGTCGACCCGGCAGCATTTCTTCTTCGCGCATCCACAAAAGGTGTGCCGCAAACTGGTCAGAAATCAGCGAAGGCGCCTGCCCGCCGCAGATAACATCACCGCGGCTGACATCCACCTCGTCTTCCAGCGTTAAGGTCACCGACTGGCCGGTCTGCGCTTCGTCCAGATCACCGGTCGATGTCACAATACGCGCAACTTTGCTCCGGGACGCCGAGGGCATGACAATGACTTCATCGCCTACCCTTACGGTGCCCCCGGCAATCGTGCCACTGAACCCGCGAAAATCCAGATTAGGGCGGTTCACCCATTGAACCGGAAACCGAAAAGCCTGGGTCTCTGATTCTGCATCGACCTCAATTTCTTCCAGTTCCTGAAGAAGCGCTGGGCCTTTATACCAGGGTGTATCTTCGGGACTTGGGACAGTGATGTTAGCGCCTTTAAGCGCTGAAACCGGAATACACTTTATGGTTGAGAAATTCAGCTGCGCCGCAAATTCCCTATACGCAGCTTCAATCTCATTGAATGTATCTTCCGAATAGTCGACCAGATCCATTTTGTTGATTGCGACAATCACATGCTTGATGCCGAGAAGTGACGCAATATAGGAATGTCGCCGTGTCTGGGTAAGCATGCCTTTGCGCGCATCGACCAGAATAATCGCAACATCCGCGGTTGAGGCGCCAGTCGCCATGTTGCGTGTGTATTGCTCGTGACCCGGCGTATCAGCAACAATGAACTTGCGCTTGTCGGTTGAGAAGAAACGATAGGCGACGTCGATCGTAATGCCCTGCTCCCGCTCTGCCGCAAGCCCATCAACAAGCAGCGCAAAATCAAAATCATCACCCTGAGTGCCGAGCTTCTTACTGTCGGCCTCCAGCGCCGCCAGCTGGTCTTCAAAGATCAGCTTTGAATCATAAAGAAGACGCCCGATCAGCGTGCTCTTCCCGTCATCCACGCTGCCGCAAGTGAGGAAGCGCAGAAAGCTCTTGTTTTCCTGAGCGTCCAGGTACGCTTCGATATCTGTTTCAATGAGAGCCGATTGATGTGCCATCAGAAATAGCCCTCCTGCTTCTTCTTCTCCATGGACGCAGCCGCATCATGGTCAATCATCCGCCCCTGGCGTTCAGAGGACGTGGTCAACAACATCTCTTGAATAATTTCGGGCAGCGTCGCCGCTTCAGATTCAACGGCACCCGTTAGCGGGTAACAGCCCAGCGTGCGGAAACGAACAGACTTCATTTCAGGCACTTCACCATCAGCCAACTGCATACGGTCGTCATCAACCATGATCAGCTGGCCATCGCGCTCGACAACCGGGCGTTTGGCCGAATAGTAAAGCGGGACAATGTCGATTTGTTCTTTGTGGATATATTGCCAGATGTCGAGCTCGGTCCAATTCGAGATCGGAAACACGCGCAAACTTTCACCCGGATGCATGCGGGTGTTGTAAAGGCTCCAGAGCTCTGGGCGTTGGTTCTTTGGATCCCAACGATGTTGTTCAGACCGGAAGGAAAAAATCCGTTCCTTCGCGCGAGACTTTTCTTCGTCCCGACGGGCGCCACCAAAAGCCGCGTCGAACTTGTATTTGTCGAGCGCTTGCTTCAATGCATCTGTCTTCATGATCTGCGTATGAAGCTGAGACCCATGGGTGAAGGGACCCACTCCCTGCGCAACACCTTCCTGGTTTGTGTGAACGATGAGATCGAGACCGTATTTTTTCGCCAGATTGTCTCGAAACTCGATCATCTCCCGGAATTTCCAGGTCGTGTCCACATGCATCAAGGGAAACGGAGGCTTTGAGGGGTAGAAAGCCTTCATGGCCAAATGCAACATGACGGCTGAATCTTTGCCGATAGAATACAACATCACCGGATTTTCACACGCCGCAGCAACTTCGCGGATGATGTGAATGCTCTCGGCTTCGAGCCGTTCGAGGTGGGTAAGCGCCCGCATAAATTCAGATCCTGATCAACTGGGTCTAGGGTCAAAACACCTCGCAAACTCTGGGGTGCCTTGTTGCAGACTATATGCGCCGATTGAAATCACACTTCAAGGGCGTAATCTATTTTTATTACCATATTTTCTATGTGAATAAAGAAAATGGGCGCATCCCCTTACAAAAGGGAGGCCGAAAGGCTATAGGGCGACCATGGCTCCTCCCCTTCTCACTCTTCAAGACATGCACCTGACTTTCGGCGGCACACCGCTCCTGGTCGGTGCGGACCTGACAATAGAGACAGGTGCACGCCTCTGCCTAGTGGGACGCAATGGTTCAGGCAAATCTACCCTGCTCAAAATCGCTGCCGGCCTCGTTGAGGCGGACGAAGGGGAAAGGTTCCTCCAACCCGGCGTAACCATCAGATACCTGGCGCAAGAACCCGATTTTAAGGGGGTCGCCACAACTCAAGAGTTCGCAGAAACAGGTCTGACCGAAGGAGATGATCACTACCGGGCTCAATATCTTCTGAACGAACTGGGCCTCACAGGCAATGAAGACCCGGCAAACCTCTCTGGTGGCGAAACGCGGCGCGCGGCTCTCGCCCAGGCTCTGGCGCCCGAGCCTGACATCCTCATGCTGGACGAGCCGACCAACCATCTGGACCTGCCAGCCATTGAATGGTTGGAAAAGGAACTGAGCAAGACCCGCTCCGCCCTTGTTCTGATCAGTCATGACCGACGCTTTCTGACAACGCTTTCCCGGTCAACAGTTTGGCTTGATCGAGGCACCACAAAACGGCTGGGCAAGGGCTTTGGCGACTTCGAAGCCTGGCGCGATCAGCTCTTGGAAGAAGAAGAGCGCGACGCCCACAAGATGCAGCGCAAGGTTGCCCGCGAAGAGCACTGGCTCCGCTATGGCGTCACCGCGCGCCGAAAGCGCAACGTTAGACGCCTGGGCGACCTTCATCAGCTCCGGGAAGACGCGGCAAAAGCCAGGAGTGAGCTCAATAGAGGCACCGCGAAGGTCGACCTGACCGCGCAGGAAGGGCGTTTGTCGGGCAAGCTGGTTTTTGAAGCAGAAGGCATTTCCAAGACCTTCGGCGACAAACCGATTATCAACAATTTCTCAACCCGTATCCTCCGCGGCGACCGCGTCGGCATTATCGGTCCCAATGGAGCCGGGAAAACAACCTTGCTTAACTTGCTGACAGGAAAACTTGAGCCTGACAGCGGCACTGTTCGCCTGGGCACAAACCTTGAAACCGTAACACTCGATCAAAAGCGCGAAAGCCTGCCCGCGGGCACCAGCCTCAAAGATGCTCTGACGGGCGGTGGAAAAGACATGATCATGGTGGGTGACACCCAGCGTCATGTCATTTCCTACATGAAGGACTTCCTCTTCGCTCCCGAGCAGGCAGGCACACCGATTGATGAACTCTCAGGCGGGGAGAAAGGCCGACTGATGCTTGCCCGTGCGCTGGCAAAGCCGTCAAACCTTCTGATCCTTGATGAGCCAACAAACGATCTCGACCTGGAAACACTCGATCTCTTGCAGGAAATGCTGGGCGCCTATCAGGGAACTGTGCTGCTCGTCTCGCATGATCGCGACTTTCTGGACCGTCTGGTGACGTCTGTCATCAATGCGGAAGGAAATGGCGACTGGCAGGAATATGCAGGCGGCTATTCCGACATGACACGCCAGCGTAAACCAGTTGAGCCGGAGGTCACCGACCAAAACGCAAAACCCAAAAAGGCAGCCTCAAACGCGAACAAATCCACGCCGTCCAAAGGCAAGCTCTCCTTCAAAGACAAACATGCTTTGGAAACCCTGCCCAAGGAAATGAGCAACCTGGAAAAGCGCATCGAGAAGCTGAAAAGCACTTTAGCGGAAGCGGACTTTTTTGCGCGCGACCCCGAAGGGTTTCAAAAGACAGCCAAAGATCTTGAGACCGCAGAAACCAGGCTCGCCGAGATGGAAGAACAATGGCTCGAGCTCGAGATGAAGCGCGAAGAGCTTGAGGCCAGGTCTTAAAAAGCTCGCCCATCAGACTCGGCTAACCGCCAATCCTGTGAAAGAATGCCTCTAACAAAATCGCAGCCCGGGAGGCCCTCATGTCCAGTAACGTCAATCGTCAGTTTCGCCTGAAAAGCCGTCCAGTCGGTAAAATCAAAACAACCGACTTTGATCTTGTGGAAGAGCCTGTGCCAACGCCCGGACCAGGTGAAGCCGTGATCCGAAACCTTTATCTGAGCCTCGACCCGACCAACCGCATTTGGATGTCGGACATGGATCAATACATGCCACCCGTTGAGATCGGCGCGGTGATGCGCGGCGGCGGCATTGGCAAAGTGGTCGCGTCAAACTCTGATGCGTACAAGGTCGGCGACACTGTCAGCGGCCTTCTTGGCTGGCAGGATTACTATGTTGCCGGACCAAATGATGAGATTCCCGTCGGCGTTCTGCCACCGGAGCTGCCTGTCGGACTGCCAACCATGCTGGGCGCCTGCGGCCTCACAGGCCTTACCGCCTATTTCGGACTTCTGGAACTTGGCCAGCCCAAGGCCGGAGAGACTGTTGTCGTTTCCGCCGCTGCCGGTGCCGTCGGTTCCGTTGTCGGACAAATCGCTAAGCTCAATGGATGCCGGGCTGTGGGCATTGCTGGCGGTCCGGAGAAGTGCAAATGGATTGTCGAGGAACTCGGCTTCGATGCCGCTGTTGACTACAAGGCCGACGACTGGCGCGAGCAACTGGAGGCCGTGACACCCGACGGCATTGATGTGAACTTTGAAAATGTCGGCGGCGAGATTATGGAAGCCGTCATGGCACGCATGAACCTGTTCAGCCGCATGCCACTCTGCGGCATGATTTCCGGCTACAACACGGATGAACCCATGCGCGGTGACTTCTCTCCAATCCTCATGCGCCGCATAAATGTGCGCGGCTTCATCGTGACAGACTTTCTGGAGAAATATGCTGAGGCCACCATGGAATTGGCAACATGGGTCGCAACCGGGAAGATCAAAAGTCAGGAAACCATTGTCGATGGGTTGGAAAGCGCGCCAACAGCCGTGAACAAGCTGTTCGAAGGCGAAAACCTCGGAAAACTGGTGGTAAAGATCGCAGACGAATAGGGGCTTAACCCAGAACACCCCCAGCTTTTCCGCGCGCTTCGGGCAACGAAAACATCGCTCGTGAAAAATTCTTTGAATTTTTCACGCTTGGCGTGATATTTTCACGCATGACCAAAACCCAAGAAATTGAGCGCGACACCAGGCAGATAGCTGAGGCAATCGGCAAAGATGTCCGCGCCCTGCGACGCACCAGAGGTCTGACGCTTCAAGCCCTCGCCGACAAGATCCATCGATCCGTCGGCTATGTGAGCCAGATAGAGCGCGGCCTCTCAAGTCTAAGCGTCGATGATCTGCGCAAACTGGGCGCGGCCCTCAACGTGCCAATCGGCTTTTTTCTTGAGCATCACAACGCAGATCCTTCCGACAGGGGTGTTGTGGTGCGTGCCGACGCACGGCGCAAGGTTGGCAGTCGAGAAGAGGGCTTCACCGAAGAACTGCTCTCACCAGATATGACCGGCACATTCGAGATGCTGCGCACAGAGATCGCGCCCGGTGCCACCAGCAAGCACCTCATTCATCGCCCGACGGAGGAAGCGGCTTATCTGGTAAGCGGCACGTTGGAAATCTGGGTTGAGGACCGTCACTACGCCCTCGCTCCGGGAGACGCCTTCCGGTTTCATGATCAAAATGTCCGCTGGCACAATCCATCGGATGAACCAGCGATCCTTGTGTGGGTTGTCGCGCCACCCGTCTATTGAATAGGGCGGATCACATGACAACCCAACTGCCTGAAGAGGCATCCATCATCATTATTGGCGGCGGTGTCATTGGCTGTTCCCTCGCCTATCACCTGGGCGAACTTGGCCAGAAAGATGTCCTGTTACTGGAACGCAAGCAACTGACTTGCGGCACAACCTGGCATGCAGCAGGTCTCGTCGCTCAGCTACGTGCCACGCGCAACCTGACGCAATTGGCAAAATACTCTGCGGACCTTTATGCCCGCCTTGAAGCCAAGACCGAGCTCGCCACCGGCTATCGCCAAACAGGTTCCATCTCTCTCGCTCTCACGAAAGAGCGCCTGGAAGAATTCAAACGCAACGCCGCCATGGCGTCTATCTTTGGTGTGGAGGCAGAGATGCTCTCCCCAGCCGAATGCCTGGATCTCTATCCGCATCTCAACCTGAGCGGTGTTGAAGGGGGCGTCCACGTGCCAGGAGACGGCCAGGCCGATCCCGTCAATGTCACCATGGCGCTGGCAAAAGGGGCGCGCATGGCAGGCGTCCGGATTGTCGAACAGGTCAAGGTGACGGGCGCGACGCAATCCAAAGGCCGCGTCACCGGCGTTGAAACAGAATTTGGTCCAGTCAAAGCGCCCATCGTCGTAAACTGCGCTGGCATGTGGGCCCGGGATGTTGGGAAAATGGCGGGCGCCAACGTGCCCCTTCACGCCGCCGAACATTTTTATGTGGTGACTGAGCCGCTAGCAGACCTCGTCCCCAACCTGCCCACACTCCGCGTGCCGGATGAAGAAGCCTATTTCAAAGAAGATGCTGGCAAACTACTGATCGGTGCTTTTGAAAAAACGGCAAAACCTTGGGGCATGGACGGCATCCCTGAGAGCTTCTGTTTTGATGAACTGCCGGAAGATTTGGATCACTTCACACCCATACTGGAAAAAGCTATTGCGCGCCTCCCCATGCTCAGTGAGGCAGGTATCGCGACCTTCTTCAATGGGCCAGAAAGTTTCACGCCCGACGATCGCTACCTCCTCGGCGAAACGCCGGAGGTTCAGAACTTCTATGTCGCCGCCGGATTTAATTCGATCGGCATTCAGTCGGCCGGTGGTGCAGGCAAAGCGCTAGCGGAGTGGATTGTAGAGGGGCACCCTCCCTTTGATCTCTGGGACGTTGATATCCGGCGCATGGCGCCTTTTCAGAACAACAAGACCTATCTGTTCAACCGAACAAAGGAATCTCTCGGGCTTCTCTACCAGGACCATTTTCCTTACCGCCAGTATGAAACGGGACGTGGCGTCCGCAGGTCACCTTTGCACCCGAGACTGGAACAGCTCGGCGCCTGCTTCGGTGAAGTAGCAGGTTGGGAGAGACCGAACTGGTATCTGAGCAAAGACCAGATCGCGGCAGACGTTAAGCCAGCCTATGGCTATTCCTGGGCGCGCCAGAACTGGTTTGAGAATGCGGCCGCTGAACATCACGCGGTGCGAAACGGCCTCGCCTTTTTCGATCTCTCGTCTTTTGCCAAATTCCGTGTTGAGGGACGCGATGCCAAGAACGTCCTTCAATATATCTGTGCCAACGATATTGATGTGGAGCCGGGCCGCATCGTCTACACACAATGGCTGAATGAACGCGGCGGCATAGAGGCGGATCTCACCGTGACCCGCCTCACCGACACAGCCTTCCTGATCATCACGGCACCTGGCGTGCACCAGCGGGACTGGAACTGGCTCTCCCGGCACATTCCCGACAACGTTAACTGCATTGCAACCGATGTCACCTCTGGCGAAGCGGTGATCGCCCTTATGGGTCCAAAGTCCCGCGAATTCCTGCAAACGCTCACGCCAGACGATCTTTCCAACGACGCCTTTCCCTTCGGGACAGCGAGGACAATCGAACTTGGCATGGGCACTGTCCGCGCCCACCGCATTACCTATGTGGGTGAACTAGGCTACGAGCTCTATGTCTCAGCAGACATGGCCCTCCACATATTCGACACGCTCTGGGAAGCTGGAAAAACCTGGAACCTCACCCCTGCGGGCATGCATGTGCTTGATGCTTGCCGCATCGAAAAGGGCTATCGCCATTTCGGCCATGACATTTCTGATGAAGACCATGTGGTCGATGCAGGGCTTGGTTTCGCCGTGAAAACAGACAAGCAGGAAACCCCTTACGGGCGCTTCATTGGTCGCGATGCGGTTCTGCGGGTGAAGGAAGAAGGCCCAAAAAGCCGATTGCTTCACTTCAAGCTACACACTCCGGAGCCACTCCTTTTTCATAATGAGCCCATCTATAGTGACGGACAGCAGGTCGGCTATCTGACGTCGGGGAATTATGGGCATGCGCTCGGAGCCTCTGTCGGCATGGGGTATGTCCCCCGCGCGCCGGGCGAAAAACTGAGCGCCCTTGAGGCAAAGTCCTTTGAAATCGATGTCGCAGGAAAACGGATTCCCGCGACGGCATCCGTGAAACCGCTATATGATCCTCAGTCCAAGCGCGTTCGCGCTTGAACCTTTGTTTATAGGGAGAGAAGAAATGACAGCGCATAACCTTCAGCTGAAGCAGGTCACCGGTTCACTGGGTGCTGAAATTTCTGGTGTAAAACTGAATGACCTCTCGAACGAACAATTCGATGGGATCTGCACGGCCTTCGCAGATCATTCGGTCCTCGTCTTCCGCAATCAGGACCTGACCCACGACGAACACGTCGCCTTCGCCCGCCGCTTCGGCGATCTCGAAGTTCATCCGATCGTCAATGGCATGGACGAGCGACCAGAGATGATCAAGATGCTAAAGCCTGCGGGCGAGTCGGCAAGCTTTGGTGTCGGCTGGCACACGGATAATTCCTTTTTTGCCGAACCGAGCATGGGATCCGTGGTGTACAGCCATGTGGTACCGCCGCACGGTGGCGATACACTCTTCGCCAATCAGTATCTTGCCTATGAACGCTTGTCAGACGGCATGAAACGGATGCTGGACGGCATGGGCGCAGTCCACTCTGCCAAATATGCTTATACGTCCGACACGGCGGAAGAGAAGTACGAGGGCAAGACAGCCATCACCTATAAGCGCTCCGACTCTGTTTATGACGAAGTCGTGCACCCGGTCGTGCGCACGCATCCTAATACGGGGCGCAAGGCGCTCTACGTGAACCCCATGTTTACGATCCGCTTTGAAGACATGAGCGAAGAGGAAAGCAAACCTCTGCTGGACTATCTTTTTGCCCATTGCACAAAGCCGGAATTCTGTTGCCGTGTGCCCTGGGATCCCAAGATGGTCACCATGTGGGACAATCGCTGCGTTCAGCATTATGCGGTCGACGACTATGTCGAATATGAACGTCTTCTCTATCGTGTGACCGTAAACGGTGAGAAACCGGTATAGAGTGTTTCCAGAAAAAGTGACTTTGCGGTCTTCCGTCCGGAAACACGACAAAAAGAGTCTCCATGAGCGAAAAGCTTCTCATCATTGATGGCTACGACAAGGCCGGCCGGGAAAACCTGGGCAAAGCCGGTTGCACACTGGCTGGCACACTCTATGAACAGATGATCAAGCGCTTCCTGCCCGACGCATCCGTCACCATCTTGCATCCGGCAGACCCGGACGAGGCACTGCCAGCAGGAGCTGACCTCACCGCTTTTGATGCAGCGCTTTGGACCGGTTCAAGTCTCACCATCTACCACCAGACACCAGACGTAACGCGGCAGGTGAATTTGGCACGTGCGCTCTACACTGCCGGAACACCAAGCTTTGGCAGCTGTTGGGCATTGCAAATAGCAGCGCTCGCAGCAGGTGGCACCTGTCGCCTCAACCCGAAGGGGCGCGAGTTCGGCATCGCGCGAAAAATCTCTTTAACGCCGGAAGGGCGTAGCCACCCACTCTATGCAGGCAAAGCATCCGTCTTTGACGGCTTCACCAGTCACTTTGACGATGTCGAAAGCCTGCCCTCAAACAGTATCCATCTGGCGGGCAACCACATCACCCCAATACAGGCGGCCATCGTTACTCAGGAAGGCACGCCCTTCTGGGCTGTGCAATATCACCCTGAATATGACCTTGCAGAACTGGCTGCCCTAACCCGCTTCCGAATGGATGGCTTGGTTGAAAGCGGATATTTCGCAGACCACGCAGCTGCCAGGAGCTTTGTCAAAGATCTTGAGGCGCTCCACAAAGACCCGACCCGCAAAGACATTGCCTGGCACCTCGGCATTGACCAGGACGTCATGGATGCAGACATCCGCACTCTGGAAGTCAAAAACTGGATCGAGAACATTCTGCGAAACGGCTGAAGAGGCTTAGTCGCGAATTCTCAAGATCACCGACTGGCTCGCACTCGCCATCAACTCGCCATTCTCTGCAAACAGATGCATGCGCCCATGGGCAAAGCCGTTATGGACACCGTGGATTCGGATGTCACAAAGCACCCAATCCGTCTCCACGACCCGCCGCACGCGAATTGTATTATCAAGACTGTTTCCGCCCGCATCTCGACCAATCGCATTGCCAATTGCTGACGGCACAAAATCCGCCATCACTGCAAGCGCACTGGAACTCATGGGCAGGTTTTCGCGCATCCGCGCCCACAGGACCACATGACCATCTTCGCTAAGGCCACCTTTCTTCCGTTCTTCTCCATAGCGCCCCTTCACGACCCGCACATCGATGCGGCCATGAAGGTCTTGCCGGTCTTCACGCCAATGGTCGACCGGCGCACAATCTTCCGGTGGCACCACTTCAGGCTTCACCGCCCATTGAGCAGAATACTCGCTGGGCCGTTCACCAAGCGCCGCATTCACCGTGAAGATCTCTCGGTCTCCCACATGACCGACGACTCGTGCTTGTGTGTTGTACTTGCCAGATACCGGCACCAGCACATCCAGGTCGACAGTTTCACCAACCCGCGCATAGGAAAGATATTGCGCTGCCGCCCAAACAGTGGGGCGTCCCGTTGTCTGCTCGATCGCACGGATCGAAGACGCCAACCCCACGCCGCCGAACAGGAAGAGACTGCCGGGAGGGCCGACACTCAATTTGTCTTCAACAGGCAAGTAATATCGATTGGGGTTGTGTGTTGGTTGCAGATCGAAGAGATGATCTTTGGAAACGGTGGTATCAGGCATTAAGTCTCACTCAGAACAAGGCGGGGGAGAGGGGGAATTGAGCGAATACCTAACCATTTCGGCAGCGAAATTCAAATCTGGAGCGATCTCAGCCCTCTGGGCGGGTCAATGAGACAGTACGGAACCCAATATGGTCTGTGCCCAGATCCACCTCTTGCGGGTGTCGGGCCGCCGGCCGATAGCGACGGCAATAGTTGGGTGCGCAGAGATAGGAGCCCCCTTTCATCAGCCCCACTGACGCATCGGGCGGCGCATAAGGATCAGCCGTCCACTCCCAGACATTGCCGATCATGTCATAGAGGCCGTAGCCATTGGGTGGGTAGCAGCCAACAGGTGCGCGACCAATAAAGCCATCAGCCCCTTCATCATTAAAGGGAAAGAAGCCCTGCCAATTGTTTGCAAGATATTGCCCGCCCGGTTCACGTTCTTCACCCCAGGCATATTTGGCGCCGTCCAGGCCGCCGCGTGCCGCATACTCCCACTGAACCTCGGTGGGGAGCGTGCGGCCTTTCCAGGCCGCGTAGGCAACCGCATCCTGATAGGCAATTTGTACGACGGGAAAACGGTCACGACCGACTATGGTGCTACCCGCTCCCTCCGGCTGCCGCCAGTTGGCCGTGTCGGCATAGGACCATCGGCCTTCTGCATTGCGCTCGGGCACTTGAAACACTGCCGCGCCGGGTGGCACGACACCTTCAATGCCTGCTTCCGCAACCGTCACATATCCGGTGGCCTCGACAAATTCAGCGAACTCGGCATTTGTGACTTCGGTAGCATCAATCCAGAAGCTGTCGACGGCTTCTCGACGCACCGGCCCCTCTTCGGAGTAGATGCCACCGGCACCCATATCGAAGGAGCCCCCTTCAATGAAGATCATACCAGCTGTTTGCGGTGCAATCGTCTCCGGCGAAACGCAGCTCACCTGTTGCTCGACCGGACCGAACGACGGCCAAGCGAAATAAGCAATCGCTCCCAGGGCCAGAGCCCCGAGAATTACCGCACTAGTTTTCCCAATAGATGACTTCATCATCCTCTTTAAGCGGTTCCGCCAGCGTCTTGTCAACATAGACGGGTGTCGCCACAGAGGATGGCCAGATGGGCTCAGCCTGTTCCGCCTGATGCGCGTCGAGAAGGCTCCTCAACTCATCAAGTTTAGCGGGCTCAGCATCGGCGAGGTTTGTCGTTTCACTTGGGTCATCTGCCAGGTGGAACAACCACTCTTTGTCCTGAAGGCCAGAGACCTGGAGCTTCCAGCCATCTTTGAGAACCGATCGGTACTCACCAGCCGTCCAGAACAATGCCTCATGCGGCGCACCTTCCGTCTCACCGGCAACGAAGGGAACAAAATCGACCCCATCCATTATGCGGTCGGTCGGCATGGCACCACCTGCGGCACCCGCCGCAGTGGCGAACATGTCAATGTGAGAGACCGGTTCGTCAAAAACCGTGCCCGCAGGAATGCGCTTCGGCCAGCGCGCCATGAACGGCACATGGGTGCCCCCTTCAAACAGGGTGATCTTCCAACCCCGATAGGGCGTGTTGAGGTCATCCAGGCCAACATAGCCTGCACCGCCATTGTCACTTGTGAAAATGACAAGCGTATTCTCATCCAGACCATTGTCCTTCAAGGCCTGCATGACACGGCCCACAGAACGGTCCACCGCACGGGTCATCGCGGTGTAGACGCGCAAACGATGATCTTCAATATGTGACAGCGCATCATAGTCAGACTTCAGTGCCTGCAACGGCGTGTGGATGCCCCAATGCGCGAGATAGAGAAAGAACGGCTGATTGCGATTATTCTCAATCACCTTCACCGCTTCATCGGTGTAATAGTCGGTAATGTAGCCACGCGGTTCAAAACGCTCGCCGTTATTGAACGTCGAGGCATATTGCATGTTTGGCCAGAGGAAGCGATCAATCGGATCAAAATCCTGGTAGGAGTTCACCACATCAGGATGATCTTCTGGAAGATAAAGCCCGCTTGCCATCAGCAGGCTATCATCAAATCCCTGTTCAATCGCACTGCTGCCATTGGACCGCCCAATGTGCCACTTGCCGATATGCGCAGTATAGTAGCCTGCCTCCTTCAGCATTTCGGCAACGGTGATTTCCGAGGTCGGCATACCAAGATTATCATATGACGGGATCTCAACATCCCGATCAAACACCATGCTCGGATGCGGTCTTTCAATCCCACTATTTTGTGAAACAAAGTTGACAAGCGAAAGCATACCAGGAGGTGTGGGCGTGAATTTAAAGCCAAAACGGGTCGCATAACGACCGGTCATAATCATCGCCCGTGACGGTGCACACACCGCAGTGCCAGCATACCCATTCGTGAAGGCAACACCTTCATGAGCGAGTGCATCGATATGAGGTGTCTGCATATCTGAACCGGACGCGCCACCACCATAAAAACTGATATCGTTAAAACCCATATCATCAGTGACAATGAAGATGATGTTGGGCGGACGCTCCGACGGAGGCGCCTCTGCAACGTCCGGTCCCTTCGTCCAGACAATTTCCTGGTTGGGACCAACAGGGTTGACGAGATTCAGAAGAACACCCGGAGCGTTCAGCGCAAGCTCAACCCGGTAGACCCAGCCAACAGCGATCAGAACAAGTAGCGCCGCACCAACACCGCCAAACACTTTCTTCAACATTTTTCACCCTCCTCAGGGAGTCATCCCTAACGACGCACCACCGCGTTCAACACACCCGCCACACTCAGCAACACGAAAAAAAGCAAGACCCTTGGATCCGTCAAAGGAAGCCCATCTTCAATCGGATAGGCAATCGTCTTTTCAAGAGAGGCTGTTTTGAAGTCATGCCGCCCAGCAAAAGCCGGGTTGGTCGTGATTTCCATCATGTCGCGCCGGGAGCGATAGCGCATTGCTGCACCTCGGTTCCAGACCCGTGCATTCTCGATGCCCACAATATCAAGCGCGTTGGAAACCGCAGGACCAAACATCACAGGATGAGACGCACGACTAAAAAGCGCCGGCCACATATATTCCATATATTTGGCCATCACATCATCAGAGCTCTCGCCCGGCTCAACACCTTCCACCGGGTCTGGCGTCTCCTTCATGTGAATGGCGTTGATCATGATGAAATCATTGCCAGTGTCAGATTCCAGGAAAGCACGAAGGCGGGCAACGCCCTCAGCGTCGCTTCCGCGTTCTTCAAACGCAGACACATAGCGATCAACTTCTTCCTGGGTAAGCGGGCCACCAAAGCTCGTGTACCAGAAGAAAAAGACCCCATAAAGAAGCGCCGGAACAAGCCAAACCAACAAACGAAGCGACATGGATTTTTCCTTTAAGCGAAGAGCTTCTCGCAACCGGTTCCCGCAAGAACCTCGTCGACAACCGCCCGATCTGCATCAGCCAGCGCCGCATGTTGCTCCCGCAACCACTGCAAACACTTGCCCTGATAGGCAAACGGTTTCTGAACCCACCGGGCGCCATCAATTTCTGTCTCAACTGTGTCCGCGCCATCCATCAGTGCTTTGGCATTCGCGAGCAGAGCTGGGACGTAATAGGCACCGACTTCCTTGAAGAGATTAATCAGCGTTTGCGGGATCGCATCGCGTTTGGTCCATGCATCTTCATCTGCATCCACACCACTTAGATCATCAACCATATCGACCCAGGCATAGACAGCTGGGGCTTTGTCCAAGGTCAGCTGCATCGGCGTCGGGTCAAACGTGGCAAGTTGGGTCAGCTGACCATACATGCCGAAGTCGCTGCTGCTGGGCCGCGCGCCAAAGAGGAACGAAGACGTTTCCAAGTGGGCGCGCATCACGCCCAGATACCGCTCATAGCTCGCTTCAATGACCGGTGCAGTTTCGTTGCTTGAGCCAACGACATGTAATCGGGAAATCTGGCGGTCTGCAAAGATCTTGCCCAGTTTGAGCGCTTCTTCTTCCGCCTGCGGTTTCAACGTCCAGCGTGGGAGGATCGAAGCGGCTTTGTCGATATCGGCCTGGAAGTGCCAGCGATAATGGAACATGGGCTTGGTGAGCCATTCGTCCGCATAATCCTCAAGGAGGTAATCGAGGAATGCAATCGCAGGATCGGTCGGAATAACAGATCGCCCCTCATACTCTTTTTCAAAGCGCCGGATCAGTGGCGTTGAGTCGACAACCGCCTCCATGTCACCTGAAGCGTTCGGCAGAAAGAATGTGGGTAGGAGTGCCACTTTCGGAACCGGCAATCCTTCCGGCATGCCGTCGCGACTCAAAAACAGACGGTAAGGCAGGTGCCGATAGCGCATCACTGCGAGCATCTTGCGTGTGTAAGGGGATCCAGGCGCACCCATCAGAGTGAGCGGCGTCGAAACTGTCATGCAAACCTCCCATGCGGATGGAGCCGATCAAAACCAGCCCATCATCGTTTTGTTGTAAGTAGCCTAGAAGTTGGCATTACTAGTGTCAATTCTTTGTTTGCCCACAAAAAAAGCCCGCTAAAGAGCGGGCTTTCTCGACCGAGCTACCAGGAAATCTAAGCAGCCTTCATTTTCTCCAGCATAGCGCCCATTGCGGCATGGACCGCATTCACAGCCTGAAGCGGCCGGATCATCACTCTGAATTCGATGATCTTGCCCTCATCATCGCAGGTGATGATGTCTACGCCGTTCACATATTTGCCGTCCATCTCCGTCTCAAACTCAAGCACGGCATGGTTCCCGGCAAGGACTTCCTTGGTGTATTTAAACTTGCCAGAGTTCTCAGCAGGCTTTCCTTCACCCGGTACACCCTGACCACCCAAGGTGCCGCCTGCCGCGCGCAGATACGCGAGTGTCAACTCCTTGCCAACCTGCGGTTTGAAAACGATCGGTGAGATAAAGACACACTCATCAGCAATCAGTGCCTCAAGTCCACCCGGCTTTTTGCCAATTATGTATTCGTGCCAGTCAGCGATGCATTTCTCGATCATGACAAAAGTCCCTTCTCGTCAGGTCATCTGGTTCTATTCCCGGGAGCCTACACCATCAAAGCATCCAACCGCGCACCACCGGTTGAGCAAAAATGAACAGAAGACTGCGCACATGCGAACCTCCACAAGGCATCCGAAGTGTCAATCTCGGTGCTCATCTTGATTTACCAACCATGAATGATAATATCATCAGAAATGACGACGGTCACAAATAGTTGGGCTGAAAGATCGGTCCGCATAGGTGAAAAAGAGGAGACCACAATGGACCTCATGGAAATCGCACAGCCACCGATCAGCCGGGTAGAGCGCAAGCGCATGCGGGCACGCGCGCGTATTCTGGAAGCGGCCGAAGAACTCATGCGGGCGAAAGGTTTCGATCCGGTCAAAATCCAGGACATCACCGATGTCGCTGACGTAGGCCACGGCACTTTCTACACACACTTCAAAACTAAGATGGATGTACTGGTTCCGATCGTGCGCACAAAAGCGCGAAAAGTAACCGAACAGCTTGATGATCTGACGGGGGACATGTCAGACCCAGCTGAAGTGGTTTCAGTCAGCATCAGGCACATGCTGACAGAGATATCAAAAGATCCGCTATGGACCTGGTTCCTCTTTAAGTCCGACCTTCCGATGGACCAGATCCGAGAGGCAAGCGGTGAGAGCGCAAAGCGCGATATTCAAAACGGCATCGCGGCGGGACGGTTTATTGATCACCAGGAAGAAACGCTTGAGCCTTTTTTACTGGGGGCCCTCGTAGGGATCATTCGCGACAAGTTCGAAACAGGCTTAGACCAACCTATCATCGAGAATTGCGCATACCTTCTGCTGTTGATCCTGGGCATAGAAAAGGAAGAGGCGCACAAACTGTCTTGCACGCCTCTGCCACCACTTCAGTGAGTGTCGGTCAATTCAGCCTTTTATTTGCACGGGAAGCTGCTCAAACCCTTTCACAAAGTTGGAGAGAACCCGGACCGGTTCCCCAACAACTTCGATGCGGTCAAACCGTTTCATGATCTCTTCCCAGAGCACCCGCAACTGCATTTCTGCCAGTCGATTGCCCACACACCGGTGAATGCCAAAGCCAAATGAAAGATGTTGCCGCGGCCGCTCACGATCAATAATGAACTGATTGGGGTTCTCGATTACGTCACTGTCCCGATTGCCAGAGACATACCACATGACAACTTTGTCGCCTTTCTTGATCTGCTTTCCACCGAGCTCCGTATCTTCAAGGGCGGTACGACGCATATGTGCCAACGGAGTCTGCCAGCGGATAATCTCCGGCACCATCGTCTCAATAAGACTGTGATCTGCACGCAATTTATCATATTGCTCTGGGTGCTCATTGAGCGCCAAAAGGCCACCCGTTATCGAGTTGCGTGTTGTGTCGTTCCCGCCGACAATCAACAGAATAACGTTGCCGAGATATTCCATCGGCTCCATGTTTCGCGTCGCTTCACCATGAGCAAGCATCGAGATCAGATCGCCATTGGGTTCGGGTGAGTTGACCCGCTCATTCCAAAGCCGAGTGAAATATTCAGCACATTCCATGAGAATTTCACGGCGCTCGTCCATGGACGAGATCAGCGGCCCGTTAATGTCCGCCGTCGCCACATCAGACCAATAGGTAAGCTTGCGACGATCCTCCCAGGGAAAGTCAAAGAGGGTTGCCAGCATCTGGGTTGTAAGTTCAATCGACACACGATCTACCCAGTTGAAGGTTTCGTTCCTTGGCAAACCATCGAGGATTTTGCCTGCCCGTTCCCGGATAACCCCCTCAAGAATCGCGAGGTTGCCAGGGGCCACAATTGGGCTCACCGTCTTGCGCTGTTCATCATGCTTTGGCTGATCCATCGCAATGAACATCGGCAGTTGGAAATCAGCCATTGGGTCTCGGATCGTGATGCCCCCAAGACCCGACTCTGATGAGTAGATGCCATGATTGGTATCCACTTTCATGATGTCATTGTACTTCGTGACCGACCAATAGGGGCCATAGTCACTGTCGGCGCAGTAATGCACCGGGTCTTCATTCCGCAGTCGTTCGAAGTAAGGCCAGATTGCATTCTCTTTGAAGAGATGGGGCTGACCGACATTGATTTGATCAAGCGGCAGGGAATAAGCGTCCTCAGACGCACCATCAGTCATTACAGCAGCTTCGCTCATCGTTTGGTTCCTCCATCCAGCGGTGCGCCGTGCGCCACTCACTGACCCCAATAAACTCGCTAAAGACAAATTGCGAATGACACATACTAACCACGTAAAACGGGTGGCGCAGCGATCAAATTTCGCCGTCCCCTGATCGTTTTCGTACGCCAGCCACTTGGCAACACTGGACTAATGACATTAAGCATGCCAACAATTACGCCCTATGCAGGGAGACGCTCAATGTTGGAACCATCAAAAAAAGACAACCCAAACCCTTCTCTGACGGTTGATCCGCCGAAACCGGTTCGCATTGTCATGTCTTTCATGATGAACCGAATGATGGACCCCGCCCGTTTGCAGAAACAAAGGGATGCCGCAGAAGCTGAGAGACAAACGCTGGGCGCTTCTCACAAAGTGGAGTATTTCCACCAACTTGATGATCCTTACAGCCATCTAAGCGCCCAGAAGCTAGCCGACCTGGGCGCAGCCTATGACATTGAGATCATCCCTCACCTCATCAATGCGACCGGTGGGAAAAACCAGCCCTATCCCGAAGATCTGGCGGCTTACGCGCGTCGAGACGCCGCTGCAATCGCCCCCCACTACAAAGTTGGCTTCCCCGGCAATGCTGGCACGGTGCCAAGCGAAGATGACCGACTGCTCGCAGCGCGAATTTTGGCAGCAGCAAGCCCCACCGACTTTGTCGACCGGGTCGCACCGGTCAGTGACTTGCTTTGGGTCGGCGATCACACCGCACTTCAGGCGCTGGCTGATGAACTCGGAACCATCAGCGAAAAGGACGCACGAAAACGTCTCGAACAGGATTCCGCACTGCTTCAGAAAGAAGGTCACTATTCTGGCGGCACCTTCCGCTATGCAGGCGAATGGTTCTGGGGAATTGACCGTCTCCACCATCTCGAAGCCCGTCTAAAAGAACGCTTGGCACAAAAGGACGGCGATCAGGAGGTTGCACCTCGCCCGCCCGTTGATTGGGGAACCACCAAGGATACAGGCACCATAACCCTCGAGGTTTTCCCCTCTCTGCGCTCTCCCTACACGGCTATCATCTTCGACAAAGCCTGCGAGTTGGCAGATGCAAGCGGCGTAAAGCTAGTTGTGCGCCCTGTGCTGCCCATGGTTATGCGCGGCGTCCCGGGAACACAGAATAAGGGTCGCTATATCTTCAGCGACACAAAACGAGAGGCCGATGCCATCGGCGTTGGATTTGGTCCGGTGTATGACCCAATTGGGGAACCTGTCCGAAGGGCTTACTCCCTCTATCCCTGGGCAGAGTCCCAAGGCAAAGGAAGAGAATTGCTGAGTGCCTTTCTGGATGCCGCCTTTAGAAAAGCTGTTCGTATCGACACCGACCGTGGCATGAAAAAGGTCGTCGAAGCGGCAGGGCTCTCCTGGAAAGAAGCAAAGCCACACCTGGGAACCGACGATTGGAAAACCCTGGTCGCGGAGAACCAGCGCGTGATGAGCGAAGACATGCAGCTCTGGGGCGTGCCGAGCTTTCGGGTTTCAGGACCTGGGTCAGTGCCCGATTTTACCACCTGGGGCCAGGATCGCCTGTGGCTGGTTGCAGCAGAAATCAAAAAGCGGATCGCTGAAAACAGCTAACGTCTCAAGACACGCCTACCCAGATCAAATCTTCCCTTGTGCTTACGCTCTGCTCACCTTAAGTGAGCAGACTGGGCTGGGGGATAGGCGTGAGCGACAAACATAATAACAAGACCGAGCGCTCGGAAGACGAGGACAAGCCAGAGCTCGCCTCGCCACTCCTCGACTTGCGTGAACGCAGTCCAAGTGCGCTCGCGCCACCACCTCAATCACTCGGCATATGGGAACTCGCTTGGCCAACCATTGTCGCGTCCGCGCTCCAAACCATGGTGCGGTGGGCAGACTTCATGATGGTAGGAGACCTGGGCGTTGAAGCGGTCGCCGGCGTCGGCGCCGCGGGACAGATCTATTGGATGATCCAGACCCTGGTGATGGCCCTGTCCACCGGGCTTGTTGCGATCCTCGCCCGCGCAATCGGCGGGGGCAATCGCCAGGAAGCCGATCAAGCACTGCGCCAATCCATCATCTTAGGTGTCGTCTTTGGCCTCGTCTCCTGGTTTGTCGTTCTGCCCTTCCTAGGGCCCATCATCGGCATCATGGGGGTGACCGATGGTGTGATCGCCTTCGGGAGCGATTACCTGTTCTGGCTGCTTGTCGGCAATGTGCCCTTTGTTCTGGGCTTCATCTTCGCTGCGGCGCTGCGTGCGGCAGGCGATGCCCGCATGCCACTTTATATCGGCATCCTTGCCAACCTTCTGAACCTCTTCCTGAACTGGGTGCTGATCTATGGCAATCTTGGCGCCCCCGCGCTCGGCGTTGCAGGCGCAGGCATGGCATCAGCCATCGCCATGTTCGTGCAGCTGGCCGTCTATTGGGTCATGTGGTCACGTGGCCTACTCATCCTTAAACCACTGCTCAAAGGCTTCCGGTTTGATTGGGGCATGAGCCGCCGCATTCTTCACATCGGCTACCCAGCTTCCATTGAAGGCATGGTGTTTCAGATCGGCATCTTGAGCTTCATGGCGCTCATGAGTGTCTATGGCACCGCTGAGTTCACCGCCTATCAGATCGGTGTACAGATCCTCTCCATCTCTTTCCTGCCGGGCAATGGTTTCTCAATCGCTGCATCGACCCTTGTCGGCCAGCACCTTGGTGCCAATGACCCTGAGGGCGCCATGCGTTCCGGCTGGCGCTCTCTCGGCATGTCCATGCTGTTTATGGGTGCGCTCGGCGCGGCGTTGATAGCCATGGCTCCCATGCTTGCCGGCTGGTTTATTGATGATGCAGAAGTCATTTCGCTGACCGTCGATTTCATTTGGATTTTAGGGATCGCGCAGCCTTTGATGGCCATCGAATTCGTGATTGCAGGTGCCCTTCGCGGTGCGGGCGATACACGGTTCCCGCTGTTTGCCATCTTTACAGGCCTGTTCGTGTTTCGCGTCTTTCCCGCGATGCTCATTGCGCTCTATTGGGGCGGCTCAATCCAGCTCGTTTGGTCCGTCCTATTGCTGGACTATCTGGTCAAAGGCATCTTGTTAGCGGAACGTTTCCGCCGCGGCTATTGGCAGATAATTAAAGTCTGATCATCCACCGGTGAGGATACCAGCCTCCTGCATCGAGGCGATCTCCGCCGCGTCCAGACCTGCTTCCCGCGCGATCTCGGAAGAGTGTTGGCCATGTGCCGGACAGGGCAACTCGATATGCGCCTGGACCCCACCAAGTTGCACAGGCGGTTCAGCAACACGTGTCGGCCCCAGCAAAGGGTGCTCTTGAAGTCCAAGCGCTCCTACTGCAGCCACTTGTTCATTGGCGATCACATCGTCAGGAAACAGACAGGCTGCACAAGGAACGTCATGCGCCTTGAGGTGCGCCAACGCATCCGCAGTCGTGAGATGCGAAAAGGCACCATCCAGCTCCTTCAACAAAACCGCGACATTGGCACTGCGCGCAAAAATGGAGTTGAAACGATCGTCCTCCATGATCTCTGGGCGATCAATCACCGTTGAAATGCCGCGCCAGTGATCGTCCGTCGCGGCGGCGATTGAGATATAGCCATCTGCGGTTGCTGAAACGCGGTAATAGTCGGCCATGGGTGCAAAGTCGGTGACATCATCCGCAAGCAAGGTCTGGCGCATCATTCCATCCGGCCACAGAAAAAAGAGGCAGGATTGAAGCATGGAAAGATCAATATGCTGTCCCTCACCGGTCGATGCCCGCGCCAACAGAGCCGCTGTGATCCCCTGTGCCACGGTATAGGCGGTGATTTTGTCGGCGACCAATGTCTTCATATATTCCGGCGCACCGCCCTCTGCCTGCACACCGGTATATCCAGTCAGCGCCTGGATCACATGATCATAGGCCGGGTCCTGGGCTTTAGGGCCCTCTTTGCCAAATCCGGTAATAGCGGCATAGATGAGTTTGGGGTTCGCCTTACGGAGCTTGTCACTGCCAAGGTTCAAACGCCGCATCACACCATCACGATAATTGTGCACCAACACATCAGCATCGGCCGCGAGGCGCTGCAGCAGATACTGGCCTTTCGGATCTTTGAGATTAACCGCTAAGGCCCGCTTTCCGCGGTTGCAGTTCGCAAAGAGCGCTGAGATGCCATTCTTCTGACTGCCGATAAACCGCATCGGGTCACCAATACCAACAGGTTCCACCTTGATGACATCCGCTCCCTGAGCCGCCAGCATCATGGATGACAGCGACGCCGTCACCATCGTCGACAGTTCAATGATGCGGACACCCGCAAGGGGCTTATCCGCCGTTACCTGTTCCGCCATCCCGTCCCCCTATTTTTACAAATCATAGGAAGAGCGGATGGAGAGGCGCAAGCAATACCGACGGGGCTGACCTTTTTCGGCCAGCCCCGCAGGCACTGGCCAGAATCAGAAAGCGTATTTCAAGCCAAGCGACAGGCCGAAAGACGAATATTCTGAATCAAGTTCGACATTGCTGACTGGAGCCGGGCCGCCAAAACGGTTGAGCTCTGGGTCCTGCGCCAGATCGAAATAGCGCGCGGTACCAACAATTGAGAGCTGATCCGTGATTGGCACAGCAGCACCAGCAAGCAGCTGATAGGCAAAGACAGTGTCGTCATCATTGATGTTGGCAACCGGGCCGTAGCGCACTGACGCATCAATATCCGCAAAGCCGATGCCTGCGCCAACAAACGGGATAATGTCATCTGAGAGTTGGGTGAAGTGCCACTTCCCATTCACAAGCACGCTGAAAACCGACTCATCGCCGATAGGTGTTTGCGGATTGCCATTGAAATTCAGACTATCGACATCGTTTTCACGATAGGCTGCTTCAAGCTCAATGGATGGCTGTCCATACTCACCTGCAGCGAACGCATAGCCGACACTGCCCGTATAGAAAATGTCATCATCAAACTCGATATCCACATTCCGGCTTGGGCCCGTGCTGTCTTGGTCATCGGCAAAGTTGTAGCCAATATCAGCTCCCACATAGAAGCCTTCATTTGCCGCCTGTGCAGCGGTTGCCGCAAGCAGGCTTGCGCCGAACACGAATGCAGCGCTCGTTTTTGTAATCGGTTGGGTCATTTGTTCCCCCGTTTTCCGGCCAGCGGCTTACATGCCGCAACGGGGAGGGTGTCGCATATAGTTTAGAACACTTCTAATCACGACGCCGTGCACGAGATAACATCTGTGTCAGATTGCGTGAGCAATCTCGCTCATGAGGAGACAGAAACTCTCTCACGAATGTGGGCCGTGAAGGTTGGCTTGCCGCCAGATGTCACTTTGGTGATGGTGGCTTCGACGGGAAATTCCGTTCCATCTTTACGCAGACCAACAACAGCACCGCGTTCATTCATAAACCGCGATGCCTGTTTCGATTTGGCAAAATCTTCGATCTCTTTGCCGTGCTTTTTGCGGAACCGGTCGGGCAGCAACACATCAAGCGACTTGCCCATGACCTCCTCTGCTGAATAACCGAACATCTTCTCCGCTGTCAGATTGAAGAAGGTAATGTGTTGCGCAGCATCAACGGAAATGATGGCATCGGCTGCCACGGCCAGGATGCGGGACATGAGAAGGTGTTTCTCCTTCGTGCGCACCATCTCGTCACGCCGTGCCGAATGATCGCGCACGGAAATAATGAACCGCTTGTCACCCCCAAATGAGGCTTCGGACACACGCACATCGACAGGCATCTCAAGCCCGTCCTTTGTCCGGCCTGTCAGATCAAGATATCGCGATTGATTCTGTAACCCTTCTCCAGCCCAGCGCGTGAGCCATTTCATAGGGTCGGCTCGTTGGCCCGGCTGTCGGGGCACTAGCGTGAGGATTTCTTCGCCTACAAGCTCAGCCGCCTTATAGCCCAACAGCTCTTCCAGCGCGCCATTCACATAAACGATGCGCCCATCCGGTGTGGAAACAATGATTGCTTCCGGAAGAGCCGCAACCAGAGTCTCATAAAACGCGCCATCCATCACAACCACCTCATGTTCTAAAGACCTGCGCCACCTGACCATTGGCCGGCAGTGAATATGCTCGCGGGCATAAACCCGCGAGCACTGCTTTATTCTGCTGCGGCGACATTCGCCTCAGTGTCCGGGTTTCCACCCTCCATCGCCTCAAGCACGCTCAAGTCTTCGCTGATCGGAATACCAGCTTCTTCGTAAAGCGGACGTGTTCGCTCCGTCACAAGGCCAACACGGGCAATGGCAGGCATCATCAGATCTTCCAGCGCATGGATCTGGCCAGGAGGCAGCGCCTGAGCAATGCCCATTTCCTCAGCCTCTTCCATTCCTTTAAAGAAGTCGTCCTGGTCAATATTGCAATTGTCCAGAACCATGAGGAAGCCTGGGTCTGCGCGTGACGCCAGCGATCCGCCCTGCATCTGCGCGGACGCCAAGACGTTCACCGCATCAAACGCAAACTGAGCCATTTCTTCCCGGTCATCTTCATGCATCTTCGCAAAGACAGGTCCGAGGTAAACATGGCCAAACGACACGTGACGGGATTCGTCCCGCATCACATTGAAGGTCAGCTTTTTGAGAAGCGGACAGTTCGTGGTGCGATACATATTGTTGAACGCGCCGAGCGCGAGACTTTCAACAATCATGTTCATACCGATCATTACTTTTTCATGTCGGTCCGACTGAAGCGTTGCGTCAATGAGCGCTTTCAACCAGGGCGACATGGGATAAGTCATGGCGATCTTGTCGCAATATTTTGCGTAGACTTCTACATGACGCGCTTCGTCCATCGTCTGCGTCGCCGCATAAAGCTTCGCACCCGCATCTGGCACAGAGTGGGTCACACAGGCCGCTGTCATCAACGCGCCTTGCTCACCATGCAGGAACTGCGACAGCAACTGAGCAGTTGAATGCGCGGTAAAGGTCTCCTGTTGCGACTTGGAGAGCTTCTGGAAAAACGGAATCTTGTGATAGACGCTCGAGCGATCCGCGATCAGTGGATTGGACGGGTCAACTTCATGATCCCACGGAAGCAACTCATCTGAGTCCCACTGGTTCTGCTTCGCGCGATTGTAAAGATCTTCCACCTTGTCTTCGCCAAACTCATAGGCAAAGGACCAGGCGATATCCATCGGGTTTTTGTAAATGTCGTCAGGGTTCATCGCGACTTTCCAGTCACCCTTCTCGACAACCTTGGAATTGCTGGGTGCAGTCATTCTTTCCTCCTGTGCGCATGAACGCGCCTTTTGATCTCGATACCACCCGGCCGACGCATCAATAATGACGCCTGCGTCATTTTTTTATTTGACGTGAATCAAATGGCGGAATTTTCTTTTTGGGGAACAATCAATATTGCCGCTCTGGCAGCAGCACGGTCATGCCCTCTAGCTCATCAGACACTTTGATCTGACAGCTGAGGCGACTTGTTTCATTCACATCAAAGGCGAAATCGAGCATGTCTTTTTCAAGCTCATCAATGGGACCCACTTTTTCCGCCCATTCTTCAGGGATGTAGCAATGGCAGGTGGCACAGGCACAGGCCCCGCCACAATCCCCATCAATCCCAGGAACGGTGTACTTGATGGCACCTTCCATGAGCGTAAGGCCGTTCGTGACATCCACCTCATGTTCGGTCCCACCAAACTCCACAAACTTGATTTTCGTCATGCAACCACCGCTCCCAAAGATCCTGGAAAGGCCCGCCGGGAGCGCTTTCACTGATTGATGGCGGCAACCCTAACGTGACGCCTGCGTCATTTTCTTTGACATGCGTCAAGCGGACTCCTGTGCCCGAGCACCTCATAGCGGTGGCAGAATGTTGCTATTGACAACATTGAGCGGCAACGCTACATATGTAGGCATCGACAACATGGACATTTAGATGACCTACCACCACGGCAATCTGAAACAGGCCCTGCTGGACAGAGCGGCAGAGGTGATCGCTGACAAAGGCATTGAAGCACTGAGCCTGCGCGGTCTTGCCCGCGATGTTGGTGTCTCTCACGCAGCTCCAGCACGCCACTTTCGCGACAAGAAAGCCCTTTTAAGCGCGCTCGCCACAGAGGGCTATCTGCGCTTCAGTGCCTATATGACCGCCGCTGCAGAGAAAGCGGGCAGCGACCCGGTCGCCCGGTACAACGCCATGGGCCGGTCCGTCATTCGCTTTGCGCTCACCCATCCAGCTTACTACACCACCTTCAATCATCCGGATGTGACACAGCAGGCAGACGCAGAGCTGTTGAAAAGTCATAGCGAATACATGGAGATTGTCATGATGGCGGCTGCGGAGGCGCAGGCCGCGGGCTGGCACCCGGATATCGATCCGCTGGTGCTCATGGCCTTTTCGTCTGCGGCAGCAACGGGCGCCGCAAACATGGTCACCAATAAACGCGGCAGCGACATTTTTGAAGGCCGCGACATGGAAAAACTGGCTGCAGAAATCATCAATCTTGTCGTTCCGCCCAGCTCTGAGCTGTGTTCGGACAGTGCCCGCCAAGCACCAAAGCATCACGGAGGAGACACTAAATGGAACTCTTAAAAGTAATTTACCCGTGGGGGCCTTTCCTTTTTGGTATTGGATTTCTCGCCCCACTCATCGCCGCGATCATGACCAATATCGGTGTCACGGCACCTTTCGGCCTCACCGAAATTCAAACAGGTCTCATCATCGGCGGCACCTGGGGTCTCATCGCCAAATTCGGGGGACGCTGGATATGAGTGTCGCAGAAGCACAAGGTCCTGCCGATTTGGACAAGGACGAAGAACGCCGCCTCTATCGCGAAGAGATGGCCATCGCCAAGAAATATATCGGGCCCTTCCCCGTTGTGATGGCACTATGGTGCTTCTCCAACCTTCTGTGTTGGTTTGCTCTTTGGCCGCTTGTCTTGTTCGACATCATCCCGCTTTGGCTGGGCTTCATCATCGCAACCGCCAACGTGGCGCTTTGCTATCTGCCGTCCCATGAGGCACAGCATTCCAATTATGCGAACCCTGGCACGCCGCTTCGCTGGTTGAATGAGTTGATCGGCTACGTCTCAACAATCCCGCTGGTGCTCCCTTTCAAGATTGCCCGCTACACCCACATGCTGCACCACAAGCACACCAATGATCCGAAGCTCGACCCGGATTATGAGGTGATCGCACCGACCTGGCAGCAGGCAGTTTTCAAAACCATTCGCCGCATGCAACCGGGTTTCCCAAATTCTTACGGGGAAGTCCTGTCAGCGAATGCTGATGACCCAGCGGCAAAACGTGCAGGCCTGGAAGGCATGGTGCAGTCGCTTGCCTATTGGGGCATTCTCTGTGCTCTTGCCTGGAGCGGCTATGCGTTGGAAGCAGCACTCCTCTGGTGGATCCCGCGCATGCTCGGCAGCATCTATATCTCACTCTTTCTTAGCTGGTGGCCGCATCACCCGATGAACGAGATGGGGCGCTATCGCAACACGCGGTCTTTCAGCCACAAGTTTGGCAATCTGGTTGCGTTTGGGATGGAAGATCACATCATCCACCACCTCCATCCCGGCATGCCGCTGAACCGAAACAAGGCAGCTTTTCGGGAATTGCGACCCATTCTGGAAGCCCGTGGATGTCGCCTTGAGGATCACCACGGCTGAACATCGAATTTCCTGGCGCTGCATGATCCGGATCAAGGCAACCCCAGGGCTTTTCGGCCACTATCATTGATGACGCGCATGGGGCGGGCTTTGCGGCCTGCCCCGCCCGCGACGGTTAAGCCAACCGGCGTGGGAATTATCGCAGAGGTGGTCATCATGATTGGCGCAAGCTTCACGCTTATCGAAGTCTTTGGCATTAAAATCAGGGTCAACATCAGTTGGGCGTTCATCGCCATTCTGTTGGCCTGGGGGCTCGCCGAAGGCTACTTCCCCACCATCCACGACAAACTCCCACAAGCGACTTATTGGTGGATGAGTATTGTCGCCGTCCTGGGTTTGTTTGCCTCCATATTGCTGCACGAGCTTGCCCACTCTCTGGTCGCGCGTGCCTACGGCATGGAGATCACGGGCATCACCCTTTGGCTGCTCGGTGGCATCGCCGAACTAAAAGGCGAGCCGCCATCGCCTAAGGTCGAGCTCCTAATGGCGATCGCCGGTCCCTTGATGAGTGTCTTCCTTGGCACGCTGTTCTGGCTGAGCTCAGGCGCCCTGGCATCTTTCGTGTCGGTGGCCACAGTGTTGAGCTATCTCGGCATGCTCAATCTCATCCTCGCCGCCTTCAACATGGTGCCGGCCTTTCCCCTGGACGGTGGCAGGGTTGCCCGCGCCATCATCTGGATGCGCACCGGGGATTATTTGGCCGCAACAAAAACCGCCGCCCGCATGGGCTCGCTGTTCGGTTTGGGCCTTATCGCTGTAGGACTGATGGGACTGTTCACCGGCGCGGGCCTTGCCAGTCTTTGGTGGGTGGTGCTCGGCATGTTCGTTCGCTTTGCGGCAGATTCCTCAAACTTCCAGGCACAGACCAAGAATGTGCTGGCACAAAAACCTGTGCGGGATTTCATGACACCAAACCCCATCACCGTTGCAGCAGATACCGCTGTCAGCGATCTGATCGAAAACTACATTTATCACTACGATTTTGAGTTTTTTCCCGTCATGGATAGCGGCCGCGTTGTCGGCAGCGTTAGCCTTCAGGAGGTGAAAGCGCTGCCTCTCAACCGCCATAGCAACACACGGGTCCATGACATCATGAAGCCCGTGACCGCCGACGCAATTGTTAGCCCCCTCGACCTGGCGACCAAGGCGATGGCAAGAATGCAGGAGACCGGGATCAGCTTGCTCATGGTGATGGATCGACAGGATCTGGTCGGCGTGATTGCAACAAAAGACCTGCTGCGCATTGTCGCCATTCAATCAGCACTCGAACAACCTGATTGAACGCGCTTGCAAACCCCTCTTCACGCGACGTCAAATCACTACCCACATTGATAATATGACTTTTTGTCAGTTTTTTGTTCACAGACGCTGAGTGACGCACTAACATTTCCCCATCGATATTCATGAATGGCGGCTCCAAGCCGCGCCAACACTGAGACTGATCTGGGGAGATGCTCCATGAGCGATCAAGCAACCAAAGCTGCGATTGATTTCGATCCAAATGCCCTGCGCGACAAGTATCGCGAAGAGCGCGACAAGCGCCTGCGCACGGACGGCAATGAGCAATATGTCGAAATCAAAGGCCAATATGCCCACTATCTCGAAGACCCTTATGTCGAAGAGCGCATTGAGCGCGACCCTCTGACGGATGAAGTCGATGTGGTCGTGATCGGTGGTGGCTTTGGCGGCCTGCTTGCCGGCGCGCGTCTGCGCGAGGCAGGCGTCAAAGATCTCCGCATGATCGAAAAGGGCAGCGAGTTTGGCGGCACCTGGTATTGGAACCGCTATCCCGGCGCAGCATGCGACATCGAATCCTATGTCTACCTGCCGCTGCTCGAAGAGACTGGCTTCATGCCCGTCGAAAAATACACCCGCGCACCAGAAATTCTCGAGCACTCCAAACGCATCGCGAAGAAATACGATCTCTACAACAATGCCGCCCTGCAGACAGAAGTAGAAGAAGTCCGCTGGGATGAAAGCCTGTCGCGCTGGATCATCAAAACCAACCGCGGCGATGCCATGAAGGCAAAGTTCGTCATCATGTCGAACGGACCCCTGAACCGTCCGAAGCTTCCTGGCATTAAAGGCGTCGAAAGTTTCAAAGGTCATACCTTCCACACCAGCCGGTGGGACTATGGCTATACCGGCGGCAGCCCTGCGGGCGGCCTGACAAAGCTCAAAGGCAAAAAAGTCGGCATCATCGGCACCGGCGCGACCGCTGTTCAATGCGTGCCTCATTTGGCTGAGGGCGCAGATGAACTCTATGTCTTCCAGCGCACACCGTCTTCTATCGACGTTCGCGGCGACCGCGAAACAGACTGGGATTGGGCGAAGACACTTGAGCCAGGCTGGCACAAGCACCGCATGGAGAACTTCAACATTCTCGTCTCCGGCGGCTTTGCAGAAGAAGACCTCGTGAATGACGGCTGGACAGAAATCATCCGGAACCTTCTCTTCATCGCAAGCCAAGGGGACAATAAGAACCTGTCCCCTGAAAAACTCGCCGAGATTGCAGAACTTGCCGACTTCAAAAAAATGGAACAGGTGCGCGCCCGCGTTGACGAAGTGGTAAAAGACCCATCCGTCGCCGAAGCGCTGAAGCCCTGGTATCGCCAGTTCTGTAAGCGCCCCTGTTTCCACGATGACTATCTTGCTGCCTTCAACAAGCCGAACGTGCACCTGATTGATACGGATGGCAAAGGCGTCGACAAGATCACCGAGACAAGCGTCTTCGCAAACGGCGAGGAATACGAGCTCGACTGCCTGATCTATGCAACGGGCTTTGAAGTAGGCACGGAATATACCCGCCGCTCAGGTTTCGAACTCTATGGGCGCGGCGGCCAATCATTGACCGACACATGGTCCGATGGCGTGCAGACACTCTATGGCATGCATGTGCACAACTTCCCCAATGTCTTCATCATGGGCGGCGCACAGGCTGGCTTCACCGCCAACTATCCGCACCTTCTCGAAGAGCAAAGCAATCACATTGCGTGGCTGCTGGATGAAGCCAAGAAACGTCAAGCCTCGATCATTGAAGCCTCCGAGGAAGGACAGAACGCATGGGTCGAACAGATCCTCGACAAAGCAGCCATGCGCACCAAGTTCCTCGAAGAGTGCACGCCCGGCTATTACAATAATGAAGGCAAGGCGTCAGAACGCGCCGTCCAGAATGCGCCCTATGGCGGTGGTTCTGTCGAGTATTTCAAGATCCTCGACAAGTGGCGCACCGAAGGTGACATGACCGGGTTGGAGCTCAACTAGGCAAACCGATCCTCATTGAAATGACAAAGGGCGTCTCTTGAGAGACGCCCTTTTCTTTTGAAGACACCGCAACTATGTCGTTCCGATACACATTTAGAGATCAGGCCACGTGAGTCACAATGGTGTCTCGGGACTTGCGGACCTTCTTCATCGGCAACAGCCAATCGCCCGTTGGATCGCGATAGCCCAATGGCAAAAGCACCACGGAGCGAAGTCCGCGTTCTTTCAAGCCCAGAATTTTGTCCACCTCTGCGGGATCGAAACCTTCCATAGGTGTGCTGTCGACTTCTTGTTCAGCAGCAGCGATCAGAGCAAACCCCAATGCGATATAGGCCTGGCGTGCCGCATGGGCATAGTTGACCTCTGCATCCCGTGGAAGATACATCGCCTTCAGATTGTCGTAATAGGCATTCAGCATCGGAATCTCGCCGCGTGCTTCCGTCATATGCTGTGTAACAGCATCAATACGTTCCTCGGTGTAATTGTCCCACGCAGCAAACACCAGAAGATGAGAGCCGTCCGTGATCGGCGACTGATCGTGGGCAACTTTACGAATTTCGCCCAGAACATCCGGATTTGTGACCACGAGAAGTTCAAACGGTTGCGTGCCGCTCGAAGTGGGCGTCATCCGCACGGCTTCAACAATTGCATCGACCTTCTCCTGCGGCACGGGTTTCGTTGGGTCCATTTTCTTCGTGGCGTAGCGCCAGTTCAAAAGGTCGGTAAGTGTCTTCTGGGTCATTCTTGAGGTCCTATTGTGGGCGTCGACAGAAAGTAGTATACATTTGTTACTGAGGATATAAACAGAACTAAAAGCCGCCGCAAGAGGGCACAGGATTGATCCCCGGTTACACGAAGGGAACCGACATGCCAGAAACAGAACAATGTCCTGATTGCAAACGCATAAATGAAGTGCTGTCTCGCGTGGGAGATCGCTGGAGCGTGCTCGTCATTATCTCGCTCGCTCAATACGGGACCCTGCGCTTCAACGAGTTAAAGCGGAACCTGGGCATTTCCCAGCGGATGTTGAGCCGCACAGTGCGTGAACTGGAGCGGGACGGTCTCGTCAACCGCACCCAATATCCTACCATCCCGCCGAAGGTAGAATACACACTCACGCCACTCGGCGAGTCCTTTCGCGAGCCGGTCGCAGAACTGGGAAACTGGGCACTTGAGAACCTGGCGACCATCGATGACGCCCGTGAGGCATATGATGCGTCAGCTGAGAAACTGAAGGCGGGTTAGCCCTATCGCAGCGGGACACCATATCTGCCAGCTCACTCAAAGCGGCTGAAGCCTTACCGGCACGGTCGCGATGCCCCGGATGAAATTGTTGGGCAGCCGCTCAACCGGGCCGACCACTTCCACCTTGCGGAAGCGTTTCATGATCTCTTCCCAAAGAATGGTGAGCTGCATTTCCGCGAGCCGATTGCCCATGCAGCGATGCACACCAAAGCCGAAAGAGACATGCCGCCGCGCATTGTGCCGGTCAATGATGAGGCGGTCCGCATCCTCAAAGACATTTTCGTCGCGGTTGGCCGACAGGTACCACATGATCACCTTGTCATCCTTGCGGATGGTCTTGCCACCAAGCTCTATGTCTTCCAGCGCCGTTCGACGCATGTGTATGACCGGCGTCTGCCAGCGGATCATTTCCGACACCATGTTGGGAATGAGGCTCGGGTCAGCCTGCAGCTTCTCATATTCCTCTGGATACTGATTAAGGGCGACAAGCCCTCCACTAATGCTATTGCGGGTCGTGTCATTGCCTCCCACGATGAGAAGCAGAATGTTGCCCAGCATGGTAATCGGGTCATCTTCTATGTTTTTGGTCGCCTCCCCATGCGCCAGCATGGAGATGAGATCAAACTTGGGCGCCGCCGCCGCCCGCTCCTTCCACAGCCCCATAAACACGCCCGCGCACTCCATCAAGGCCTCGTGACGCGCCTTCATGTCCACTTCTTCACCCGTGGTCTCCGGCACAGCCGTCGTTACGTCTGACCAGCGGATGAGATCGCGGCGGTTTTCATAAGGAAAGTCGAAGAGCGTCGCGAGCATCCGCGCCGTGAGCTCCACCGAAACTTCCTCCACCCAGTTGAACGTCTCGCCGACAGGCAGATGGTCCAGAATATCGGCAGCGCGTGATCGGATAAGCGGCTCAAGGTTGGCGAGGTTTGGCGGGGCTACGGTCGGCGAGACAGTCCTGCGCTGCTCACCGTGGCGCGGCTCATCCATGGAAATGAAAGAGGCCCCGGTCGCCACCTGCTGCTCGTCAGAATTGTCCGCATCAACAATGGCAATGCCACCCACTTCGGAAGAAAACACCTGATGGTTGGTGTCCACCGCCATCACCATGTCGTGGGAGGTAACGGACCAGAAGGCGCCATTCTGACTGTCCGCCAGAAAATGGACCGGATCTTCCCGGCGCAAACGCTCGAACCAGGGACCCCAACTGTCATCTCGGAAGAGGTGCGGCTGCGAGACGTCAATCTCACTGAGCGGGGTTTGCGCGACATTTGACGTTGGCGCCATTGCCGAAGCCGGTGTGGATCCCATGCCTGTTCTCCTTCAGATCGTGCGGGGCCGTATAGACACAACCGTCCTCGCTCCAAAAAACTTAAGTAACAAATGTATAGTTAGTTGGAGAAAAGTGTCAAATGTGTAATAACTGACGCTAGGTCAAGCAAGGGAGCCACCAGTGGACGTTGATTTATTGGAAAGCAGCGGATTGATGGGAACGACACCCAAGCCACTGGATCGCCGTGTCCGCCGCTCACGCCAGAAACTATGCGAGGCACTTCTGGACGAACTGAAGCAGGGAGAGCGGCTGGAAACCCTGTCTGTCTCAACCATTGCTGCACGCGCAGGGGTCACCCGGAAAACCTTCTATGCGCATTTCCAGTCGCTGGATGACGTGGTCCGGCAGATCGCCGCTCACCTGTTTCAGCGCGCTATCTCAGAGGTGGAAGACGAGGTGCTCACCCTGCCTGTCGCCGACAGTCGGCTGGGCGTGTCCATTCTCTCCCACCTTGCTGATGACATGGAAACCATCGCGCTGCTCGCAACCAGGTGTCCGAGCGCTGTGTTTCTGGAACCTGCCGGCGAAGCGATCGCCGAGCTGGTGCACCGGATCGTGCGTATAAACACCTTGCCGCCCCTTGAGGCCCATATGCATGACTATGTCGCGCAGATTGTCGGCGGCGCGTTCCGCGGAGCAATTATTGTCTGGGCAGAGCGCGGTTTTAAGGAAACGCCCGAAGCCGCCGCAAAAATTCTCATGACCCTGCTCGGGCCCGGAACAGACGATTTGTTACATCAACGTCGGTGATCTGGCAGATCCAGGGACCTGGACAACGACCAATACAAAGCTCGGGGGCAACCTCAAGACCGGGTGGCGGAGAGACAGTCCGCGCCAAGCGTGTCCACTCGATTCCATTACTGTGCATGAATCCCTTATGCGTAAGCCGTTCCATGCCATTTCTTGACTATCCCTGACCAGGAGCGTCCACTGTAATCCTCGTTTCAAATATGGGTAGGAACATGGGTTCAGGAATTGGCACGTACAATTAATCGCCTCTCTGCAAGGGCCGTTGCAACAGCGACCAGCCCCAGCCTTCTGCCAGATGGCGGTGGCCTTTATCTACAGGTGAAAAAAGGCGGCAACAGGTCATGGATATTCCGTTTCACACGTGACGGACGCACCCGCGATATGGGCCTCGGTGCCCTTCACACTGTTTCGCTCTCAGAAGCCCGCACAGCAGCCACAGAGTGCCGCAAGCAATTACAGGCAGACATTGACCCCATAGAACACCGACGCGCTCTGAGGGCCACTAAGCGACTCGAAGCCAGCAAGGCTGTGACATTCGATCAATGTGCAACATCTTATATCGCTGCCCATCGTGACGGTTGGAAAAACGCAAAGCACGCAAGCCAATGGCAAAACACATTGGATCAATATGCCTCACCCGTCATTGGCAAACTGCCAGTAGCCAGCATCGACACTGGCCACATTCTGAAAATCCTTGAGCCTATCTGGAAGGACAAGTCGGAGACAGCAAGCAGACTACGCGGCCGAGTTGAAAACATCCTCGATTGGGCAACGGTCCGAGGGTACCGCCAGGGGGAAAACCCGGCCCGGTGGCGTGGACATTTGGATAAGACCTTGCCCAAGCGTTCAAAAGTCCAGGAAGTCGTCCACCATTCGGCTTTGCCTTATGAACAGATTGGCGCATTCATGGCGTCGGCACGCGAACGCTCAGAAATGTCTGCACGCGCCCTCGAAATGCTCATTCTGACAGCCACCAGAACGGGCGAAGTGATTGGTGCCAAGTGGAGCGAATTTGATCTTGAGGCCGCAAGCTGGACCATTCCGTCAGAGCGCATGAAGGCCAAAAGAGAACATCGTGTTCCGCTTTCCAAGCCCGTGATGGCACTTCTCAAAAACCTGCCCCGCATTGACGGCTCGGAGTTTCTATTCCCCGGCACAAGACCTGACCGGCATATGTCCAACATGGCTTGCCTGACGCTTCTCAGGCGCATGGGATGGAAAGACATAACCGTACACGGCTTCCGTTCCACGTTTCGCGACTGGGCAGCGGAGCAAACGGCCTATCCACGTGAGGTAGCTGAACGCGCCCTGGCACACACCATCAAGGATAAAGCGGAAGCGGCCTATCAGCGCCGGGACCTGTTCAACAAACGCGAGAGACTCATGCAGGCATGGGCCAAGTTTTGCGCTGCAGAAGCAGTGCTTGGAAGCAATATCGCGCCAATGCGGCTAGTGAAAACATGACCAAACGTCATCCAAAAAAAAGGAAATTCTCGGGGGCTCTGGCAGAGCCGTTGGAGCCACCCCGCTGGTCGGGATTGTTAGATGAAGAGGAAAACAAAAATGCATGGAGCTCATGGCAAGCAACGCGGCTCCGTAAACTTGAGGTACTAAAAGCGCATTATGGAATAGAGGAACAAGGGTATCTCGAGTTAAGCCTAGCGCTGGCAACCGAGTTCGTTCCAGGGTTTCAACCAAAGACGCGAATGGGGCGCCCAAAAAAATGGACCAGCATCGTCCGAGGCTACCTATACGCGGACGCTATGCATTTGTTGTCCGAAAACAATCTGCCAGAGACAGCGATTTCTGAAATAGCGGAGCAAGTGGCACGGCTACCCCATTGGCAGGATTTTCTGGAGAAAATCGATGCAACGGGCATTTCCTCGTCGCCAGCCGAAGCCATCAGAACTCAGTTTTACGAAGCAAAGAAGGACCCCCTATGGACCTTCGTGGCCTGGGACAGCTTTCGCTATTATCGCGATACAGATCGTCTTGATGAGTACTACAAGAACGTACGTAGTGCTTTATTGCAGAGAAACGAATGAAATAATTCAGCAGCACTTTCTCTACTGGCATCTTTAGTCCGTCCCGAACAGATGGAGAATCAAAGGATGCACACAGACACACTGCCCACGCTGACCTACGGCATACGCCAAGCGTGCCAGGTAACCGGCCTTAGCCGGAGTTTCCTCTACCAGCAAATTGCAGCAGGACGCCTTCCAACTCGGAAGGTCGGGTCGCGGACGCTTATCGCCGCTGCCGACCTTCAGTCATGGCTGGATAGCTACAAAGAGACTTCAACATGAACACGACAAAAAGAAAACCCCGGCCGCGCAGCAACGCGGTTCCGGGGTCAATGCATCCGCTCCCACAAAAGAGGTTCAACCCTATGACCATAACACAAAACGAGTTCGACTTCCCGTTTCCCGTTTATTTCCCTGGAAAAACCTATCGACCCGTCTCATGGCAAGAAAAGCAGCTGGCGCACAGGTACCGTATCCCTCTCTCACAAGCGACCGTTTATGCCGCAGAAATGGGTTTGCCAAACGGGGGGCTTTCCCAATGAAAATAACATTCGCAGTAACGGCCGAAACCAGCCGCACAAGGCGCCTCGCACTCACCGGACGTAAAGCATGGGCTTTGGCAGAGCTCGTCAATGCGGGCGCTGAAGGATGCACGCCGATAACGCATCCTGGACCTAGATGGTCAGCATACGTCCATGAACTGAGGCATGAACATGAATTGGAAATCGACACAATCCACGAAAAGCACGCAGGTCCATTTCCGGGTTGCCATGCGCGATACGTTTTGAGAATGCCTGTCAGCATTATTTGCGATGGCGCGTCACCTTCGCAAGAAGGAAGTCCAAACTGATGGCGAGCAAGAAAACAAACCGTCGCGGGCGGCGGGTCAATACCAAAGGAAGAAACGAGAACGAACAATATGCGCGTCTACCTTACCGCATGGCACAGCATCCCGTGTTTCGTGGCCTTAGTGGCAATGCACTCAAAATCTGGATCGAGCTTCGTTGTCGCTACAACGGTTCAAACAACGGCAAATTGTTTTTGTCGCTTGGGGAAGCCGCCAAATTGCTCGGCATGGGGAAATCATCAGCAGACCGGGCATTTAAGGAGTTGGAGCATAGGGGCTTTATCGTAAAAACAAAGCAAGGCTATTGGTATGGACGGCAGGCAACGGAATGGCGGACCACCGATGTGAGTTGCGATGGTCATTTGGCCACGAGGGACTGGCAACATGCAAAGCCGCTATCTAACGGTAAATAACGGGTTAAGGCGTCTACTAGAGTGTGCGACCACCATCCACCATAAGCGGCTTGTACTCGTGATGCGGACGGCAGAATGCAGGTGTCGCGCCACACTCAGGGCAACGGAAGCGACGGCCTACGTTTGGAATTGCCGTATTGCCGATGCGGTTGAGCAATGTCTTCGCTGAAACAACGCCGTTGTGCTGACATGAGCTGCAATACACCCACAGGTCAGTGCCTTTCTGGATCAAACCTTCAAGGGTCTCCGGCGCAACGCTAGTTCGGGAGGCCATTCAACAACGCCAATCTGAGCGAAAAACAAAATGCGGTACTGCAATAGGACATATTTAGTCACTGACCGTCCCGTCCGAAAACCGCAACCTAAAGGCATGTTCCGCTTAAGGACCCGTCAGCACTATTTGTGCCGCATCATTGGGCTCTGAAACGGGACGCTAATATATACCATGGGGAAGGGGTTAGAGGGGCAGATGATCAACACGAGACCAACGTCGATCGGATCGACTGATAGCCGAGTAAAGAAATATTAGTCACAAGACGCGGCGCAGGCTTTCTGCCGAGGATAAGATACGGATCGCGCTGGATGGCCTACGCGGGGAACATTTTATTTCGAAGCTGTGCCATCGCGAAGTCATTGCCGAGAGCATTTGCTACAATTGGTTGAAAGGGTTCCTAGGGTTTGACAAAAAGCACTTGTTCAGTATGTACCCGTGAGTCTAACCTAAGTGTTCATGGTATCGTCAGTCGTCTCCACCTTAGTTTGGTGCAAAATTTGGATGGAATAATGTGATGTTTGGATGGCTGAAGAAGAAAGTGCTAGAGGCTTCAGCCGATGCGATGAAGAATGATATTGAAAGATTTATCGTTAGTTTAAGAGGTGCTGACGATGAGGAAATATCCCTTATGGTGGTATTGGCAAATATTATTCGTTTGAATCTTATCGAGATGGGAAAAATTCCGCTTGCGGCTTTGGATTTAGGCATATCGCGTGACGAGAGCGTCGCTTATCAATGCGACATGTGTTCTGTGACCCTTGTGAATACCATAAAGCAATTTCAGAAAATGAATCAGCCATCGGACGCAGTCGGAGCTATGATTTTGCTTCACAGTGTTCGGGCGCTCAATGTCCCAGAGATACGGATTTTTGGGCGAGAAATGTGGCAAGAGCTTGAGCGTGGATTCCCTTATGTCGACGATACATTGGAAGATATTCGCGGCCTGACTGGCAATCCGCTTCCCGCCAACATAGACGACGAATTGAGATTTATTCCTCACGGTCTTGAGCCAGGTCAATAGCTCCGCCGAGGCCGAGCTTGGTCTTTCGCTTCACTTTGAGCGTATCCCGTCACCAGCCACCCTGCCAGCATTGACGAGGAAAACGGCCAGACAGCTAGTGCGGCACACTCCCAGCCAAACTGTTTTAGTTTCCAGTTACGAAATTCAATTGGTCCCTAGGGTTCAATGTCATCGCCACGCCAAAACAAGGGTATTGCCGTTGAAAACGACCCAGGGCAACTCACCACATGAGAAGGAAAAGCCGGAAAAAAGTTCTAAGTGAAATTGGATTCCACTACGCACAATGGCGGCAATTTCCCTTAGCACCATAGAGGATGCTTTCGCCGGTCATTTGCCAAAGACAATCACAACGTTGTTTGAACCTTAGGATTGTCGAAATGGCTGACAAGTCAGGTCAAAATGTCGACGTTATTTCAATAGGTTCACCCTTCAAAACAATGAGGTTTTTCGCTCATCTGCGAGCGGCCATGCCCATTTCCTCAGTGTGCGCCAACACTGGTCCGAAACATGGGTTGAAACATGGGTAAGCCTAATCAGAAATTCGGAAATTATAACAATATCAAATAGTTAAACAGGGATACTGGCGGAGAGACAGGGATTCGAACCCTGGGTACTGTTGCCAGCACAACGGTTTTCGAGACCGCCCCGTTCAACCACTCCGGCACCTCTCCGCGGAAGACCAACTGAACAGCCTTTGGTTGTGGCGGCGGAATGTATCAGAAGTCGCTCCTGATACAAGACGTCATTGGGGCTATTCCGAGCACTACGCCCCCTCATAATCCGCCAAAAATCTACCTTCCTAAGGCGAGGCTCTTGAAATGAATGTATATACATCTATATTTGACCCCACTCAGACGGACAGAGGTTCCAAATCATGCGTTTAGACGACCACCCGACCGTTCAAAAGGTCAGAGCCACCCGCGCGTTGAAGACAGAAGAAGAGCCGCTCAACGCCACCTGGCTGAAGGAACTCTGTAAAAAGGCGGGGGCAGACGATGTCGGCCTTGTGTCCATAGATCGCCCGGAAATTGCCGATCAGAAAATGGACATCCTCTCGATTCTGCCGGAAACAAAAACGCTCATCAGCATTGTCTCTCGCATGAACCGCGACGCGGTGCGAACAGCGACACGCTCAATCGCCAACCACGAATTCCACGAGACCTATACGTCGGTAAACGAAACCGCCCGCCACATTGTCAAAGAACTGGAGGCCAGGGGCATCCCCGCGGTGAATGCTGTCGCCGCCTTCCCCATGGAGGTGCAGGACTTCCCCGGCAAAAGCTGGCCGGTCTCACATAAGCCGATCGCGGAAGCTGCCGGCATGGGCAAAATCGGTTTCCACCGCAATGTCATCCATCCAAAGTTTGGCAACTTCATCCTGCTCGACACCATTCTTATTGGTGCGCCTGTAACCGACGACAGCAAACCGCTCAACTACAACCCTTGCGTCGAATGCAAACTCTGTGTCGCCGCTTGCCCAGTTGAAGCCATTGGTCCTGACGGCAGTTTCAACTTCTCCGCTTGTTACTCCCACAACTACCGGGAGTTCCTCGGCGGCTTCCTTGACTGGACGGAACAGGTGGCAGACGCAAAAGACAAACACGACTACCGCGAACGGGTGGAAGACGGCGAAGTTGTTTCCATGTGGCAGAGTCTTTCTTTCAAGCCAAGCTACAAAGCCGCCTATTGTATCTCCGTCTGTCCGGCAGGCGAAGATGTGATCAGCCCCTATCTCGACGACAGAGTGGGGTTTGCCGAGCGGCATGTGAAACCCTTGCAGGAAACTGCCGAGACAATTTACGTACTCCCCAACTCTGACGCTGAAAAACTGGTCCCATCACGCTTTCCCGCAAAGACAGTGAAGCAGGTTCGCTGGAACGTTGGCGCGAAGGATATATTCAGCTACCTGTTCAACATCACCCTCACATTTCAGCGCCGCAAAGCAGGCAACCTCAATGCGACCTACCATCTCCGCCTCACCGGTGACATGCCATTGGAAGCGACCATCACCATCGCCAGCCGGCGGATCGAGATCGAGTTTGGGCTCACAGGCGAGCCGGACCTGACCATTGAAACCAGCGCAGATGTCTGGATGGGCGCACTCGAAAGCAGCTTTGACTTGGAAAGTGCGATCAAAGAAGGTCGTATGAAGCTGGATGGCCCAGAAGAGACCTTCCGCCGCCTCGCTGCCTGCTTCCCTACCTATGGCGACATCAACTAAGGGTGGCCCGTATGACAACATTTCAAAACAAAACCACACAGCAAGCCATTCATATCGGAACTTCCTGCGCTTGCTTTGCCGTCCGAAAAATGACCCGGGCGGTGACGCAGCTCTATGACCACCATCTGTCCGAGGCAGGCCTGCGGATCACCCAATTCACTCTGATGAATGCCATTTCCGGCTTCGGCCAGGTTCCGGTTTATGTACTGGCCGAGGAACTGGTCATGGACCGCACAACCTTGACCCGAAACCTGAAGCCTTTGATCAAAGCAGGGCTCGTCGCCAGCGTCCCCGATCAAAAAGATGCCCGTGTTCGCAACCTGTCGTTAACGCTGGAAGGCGCGGAGCGTCTGACCAAGGCCACACCCTATTGGGAACGCGCACAAGCAGAATTTGTCGAGAAAGTCGGCGCAAACTCCTGGGCGGAGGTCTCGAAAGGGATCACTCAGATTGACCGGGCACTAAGCACAGGCCCGCGCCCCTCCGATCGAATGATGACCGGCAGATAGGCAAAAGCCTGCTGGCAGTTCGGTGCCAATGGCATTAGTTTGCTTTGATGCACCGCGAAGAACATACGCCCCTGCAGCGCGCACGCGCTTGGGCCATCCATCTCTTTACAGCCACCGGAGTCATCCCCGGCCTGTTGGCAATAGAAGCAACATTCGCCAATGATGGGCGCATGGCCCTTTTGTGGTTAGGCGTCGCACTCATCATTGACGGACTCGACGGTCCGCTTGCCAGACGCTATCTGGTAACAACATACACACCCCGTTTTGACGGCGCCGTGCTCGATCTGGTGATTGACTACCTCACCTACACAGCCATTCCGGCCCTCATGATCTGGCAACTGAATATGGTGCCAGAAGGATGGGGTCTCGCCGCAGCCAGTTTTGTCATGGTGACGGCTCTCTATTGCTTCGGCAATCGGGATATGAAGACCAAGGACAATTATTTCGAGGGCTTTCCCGCAACCTGGAATCTGGTTGTGCTCTGCTTTTTTCTGTTGGACAGCGGGCAGGTGACCAACCTCGCAGTGATCGTGTTCCTTGGCGTCCTGACCTTTACCCGCCTGAAGTTCATTCACCCATTCAGGGTTGTTCGACTAAGGCTGCTCACAATTTTTATGACAGCAACCTGGGGTCTCAGCAGCACCTGGCTTCTGATCACAAAAACCGACGCGCCACTTCTGGAGAGTGATCCAGGTGCTTTCGCCGCCTGGCTCTTTTCCTCGCTTTACTTTGTGGGATTTGGAATTGTCCGATCTTTCCAGCAAAGCACCGAACGCGGCTAGCCACCCTCACAAGACCTAAGGGCGCGGCGTTACCGGTGTTGGCGCAACAATGTTAGATCGCAAGTGTGCGGGAACCCGGTCAAGCAACTCTGGGCGCGCCAAAACCAATTCTCGAAGACGACCGCGCACTGCCACCGGAAGGGTTGCAGGGTCGAACCCTTCCTGATTGACCGCATCACGCAACCGAAGCAGACCAATGACCGCAGCCAGGTCATACCGGACACCCGCTAGCTCTGCTGGGTCAATCCCCAAGGATTCCAAGCGCTGCTTTATCGCCAGCAACGGCGGCAACTCAGTCTGAGCAAATTCGTCGCTCGAGATATAGTCGGTTATGACTTCCTTGTTTTCGAGGAACGCCGCTAAACGGTTGGGATTGAAACGTTGGATGCCTTCTGGAGTTACTTCCTGCCCCCCCAACTCCATCAACGCTGATAACTGGTCACCAGTGAGAGGCCGTGCAGCGTCAAAGAAGCCAACCGGCACCCCTTTCGTCGATAGGAGTGCTTTGACTTGAGTGATATTTGGAAGCGTGGTGGGGTCGATTGTCATCGGCGTCAGCCCCTGCGCTTCCATACGTCCCCGCAACAGATCGGGAAGCTCACCAGCACCCAATGCCTCGCCGTCTAAGGCCCAAGGCATATTGCGCATCAGCCCGGGAATTTGAATATGTGGCTGCGGACTGACGGAAATCTCGCCTTCGAGCCACCGCCCTTTAAACAAGGCCGCTGGAAGCCCCTGCTCCGTGAACCGACGGGCAAGCCCGGCAGGCAAAGTCCAGTTATGCCCTGCGACATAGGGGGAACCAGAAAGGTTGGACCCGACAAACCCCTGCACAAGCAGGTCTGACATGCGCCCGTCAAAAGGCTCCCCCGGCGCTTTGATAAAATCTGTCACTTCGAAAACGCGCGCCCGGACAATACCTCTGAGCAACACTTCATCACCAGCATCAATGGTGCGGCCATTGATCAGCGGCCGGTCGAACACAAGTCCTCCCAATGTCAACCCATCGCCATCGACAGGCAGAGCCACGCCACGAACAAATGCGCCGCGCGAAGGTGACACCGGGTCGATACGGGTAGCAACAACCTGCTCATCAGGTCCCCTCAGACCACTCACTCTCACCCACTCATCGACAAGCGGCAGGCGGTCGCTCTGCGCAACCTGAATGGTCTGGCCAAGCACCGTGATGGTACGCGCCGCTTCGTCAACTTCACTGACGGGGCCCAGTGCCGCATGCTGAACTTCAACCAGCTGCGCCTGGTAGCGCTCACCCATAGGGCGCGCCTCAACAGCGACCACTTGGCCTATAGCAAAATCGGCAGGGGTCCCTGCAACACCATCCACAACGACCGGGGTCTCATCTTCATAATCAATATGGACGCCATTGACGACGATACTGCCAAACGCTGTGATGACGCCAAAGATGCCGGTACCACCGACGCCTTCATCGCCGCCACTTGCCTGTGCAACGCCGGAAACAAAGCCGGTCCCACCGACACCTTCATCCCGATCACCACCAGCCCTATCAACATCGCTATACCCCGTGCCACCGACACCAGAGTCGGGCGATGACGTACTTAAAGGAGCCATCGCCACAGGCGTGAGGCCGGCACATCCAGCAATAAGGCTTGAAACAACGAAGAGAGATAAGAGGCGGATCATTTAGCATCCCCTCCTTTGTCGGCAGCCTGCCCTTCATCTTCCGCATAGAAATAGACACCGAATGTCATCCGATGATGACCATCGCCCTGTTCGCGGTCTTTAGTGGCGAGCTCCAGCGCCTGCTTATTGGCTTCACGCACCGCTTCAGCGCCAAGTTCTTGCGCCAGCAAACGCAGCTTTTCTATCGAGGCATCTGTAAGCCCCCAATAGAACGTCGCCCTGTCGATAAAGCGGGGATCCTGCCCCTCAAGATTGTGCAGGCCAGCAGACACGTGATCGCGGAGATTGCGGCCAAAAAAGTGCAGCGCTTCTACCTCGGCTTCGGGCGTCGCAAACGCTTCGGTGTTCAGCTCAACAAGACCATCATCGCGACGCACCACCACCTTGAGCCGCAACCAATCATCCAGCACGGCGCGCGAGCGCACATCCTGGCTCACCTCTCCCACCAACTCCTCAAAACTGGGCGACCCATCGGACCGTTTCTCAAACAAGGGAACCGGACTGCCATCTGTTTCAGCAAACGGTGCGCGCCCCATCCAAATCCCAATAAGTTTCGATCCGAGCGACGCCGCACTTGGCGGACGGGGCACATCATCGGCGTCATCCAAAAGGCGCTTTACATCTTTGCGGTGAACACCGGTCATCACGCTGATCGCACTTTGGGTGACGCGTCCCGTCTTTGTTGCTTCCTGTCGCGCGACATCGACGTATAGCGCTTTCAACTCTTCAACAATCTGAGGGAGTTGCACGCCCCGGCGCACCAGACCCCGGACGAACGGCCTCAACACCGTCCGAACAGCGTTCAAAAAAGGCCCTGTTGGCCCATCTTTTTCCAGGATTTCCCCCATATCTGGAGACTAGCGGAATTTTTGTGGGAAAACTACCCACATTTATATTGACGTGGGATTTTTTCCCACATATGGTGATCCTGTTGCTGACGAGTTAGCAACACCTGGTGAGCACTAGGCCCCTGTCGGCACAGTTTCCTTCTGGCCGGTCAGCATCCTCACCCCTTGGGTCTATGTTTTATTAGGTAGGGCCGGAGGAGTTGCAAGCACCTCCGGCCCACTAGTTTCTAAGCCACATTCCAGACATTTAGGCCCTGAGACTTCCCGTTTCAGCGCGCGCGAGGATCTGCGCGTAGTGCGCGCCAAGATCCGGCGCGAAGGCCGGATGCTCAAGGCACCTGACCAAATGCGTCATGGATCGTGGGAACCGGTCTTTCAGGTTCTCATCAAACAGCGGAGCAAGCCCCGCCTCTTCGAGAACGGATCGGTTGTAGTGGGACAGGGCGAATTCAACCATCTCAGCGGCAAAGCACACGTCTGCAAGCGAGACATCCTCGCCCACAAGATAGGCGCGGCCATCAAGAGCATTCTCAATGCCGGCCATGTAAGTGTCGACCGCCTTCTCTGTCGCGTCATAGAGATCCTGCGATATGGACTTACCCGCAATCGACAGAAGATATTTCTGCGTATCCCGGGCAAAGACCAGGCTGACATCCAGAAAGCTATCGATACGCGATGCTTCATACGCATCACGCCCATAGATCGGGTGATCATTTTTCGAAAGGCGCGCGACTGCACGCGCAATACTATTGGACTCGAAAATGCCAACCTGCCCGTCGGGACTGAACGCGGCTGGTACTGTCCCGAACGGATGCGCCTCAAGAAACGCATCTGTCTTATGCAGCACACCGGCAAACCCGGTCCTGGCCTCCCGCATGGTGGGCGAACCCGGTGCTTTGTCTGCCTCGGTCAAAGGCCTCGCATCTGCATCCCAAAGCCAATCAACAAGCTCACGCGGTTTTGCCCCTCGCACGTCAACCTCCACATCGCAGAGACGCGCAGTGACGGTTGCCTTGTTGATGCGAGGATTGGGGAGGTACGAGAAAAGTCGAAGATCGGCCATCGGTGTGCTTCCTGAAACTTAAGTTCGAAAAAAGAACTTGGGTAGCATAGGCGGAATATCAAGCAGCGGTCGATCAATCACCTTGCGCTCAACGACATTTTTTATATAATCACGGTTATGCCAAAAAAAGTCGACCATACCGAAAGACGTCAGGCCTTCGCACAGGCCGCCATCGAAGTCATTGGGAAACAGGGGCTCGATGCCGTGCGTCTGGTGGATGTCGCCCGCGTCGCAGGCGTGACGACGGGCAGTCTCACACACTATTTCAACGACAAAGATCAGCTCATCGCAGCCGCCCTGGAAGAAGTCATTGCTCAGTCCCACCGACGCGGGAACGAAGATGCGGGAAGCCTGTTCGAGGCCGCCGCAGCTTTTCTGCCGCTTGATGAGAGCGGGCAGCTCGCAGCCCGCGTCTGGCTTGCCTTTTTCGACCAGGCGCTAACGAGCGAGACACTCGCCGACATTCACCGGCAATATTATAACGAATTCCAGGCAAGCCTGATCGACCGGCTGAAGAAAGAGAGCGACGCCCCAAAGGACCGCCTCATCATGCTGGCAGACGCCATCATCGCTATCGTCGACGGCCTTCTGGTGCGCGCGACTCTCGATCCAAATGGCTGGCCTGCCCAAAAACAACTCGATCACCTGAACCTGATGCTGCGCTCTCTACTGAGCGACACAATGAGAGTGGAGGAATTCTCATGACCACACCCAAAGTTGAAACGCTGCCGGCAACGGCCACCAAAGATGAGATCATGGCCGTAATCAATCGCGACGGCGCCGTCATCCTGAAAGACGTCCTGAGCGCAGAGCAGGTGGCACAGCTAAATGCTGAAATCGGGCCCTATGTGGACGCCACAGAAGAAGGACGCGACGACTTCACCGGCCGTCACACAACCCGAACAGGGGCTTTGGTGGCCCGCTCGCCCATGTGCCGGGAAATGGTCATGAACGAAGCGATCAGAGGTGCCGTGGCGGATTTTCTCCTGCCCAATTGCGAGGCCTATCAGCTCCACCTGACACAAGTAATCCGCATTAAGCCTGGCCAGCCAGAGCAGTCCATCCACCGCGACCGCTGGGCCTGGGGCAAATATCTGCAAGGAATTGAGCCGCAACTCAACACGATCTGGGCTGCGACGGACTTTACCAAGGAAAACGGAGCGACCCAGGTGGTGCCAGGCTCAATTGACTGGCCCGATGACCGGGTGCCGCAACCTGCTGAAATTGGCTACGCCGAAATGTCGGCCGGGTCGGTCCTCATCTACACCGGGTCCGTTTTCCACGGCGGCGGGGCCAACAAGTCCAATGGGGACCGGGCTGGCGTCAATATCACCTATACGCTCGGTTGGCTCCGACAGGAGGAGAACCAGTACCTCTCCTGCCCGCCAGAGATCGCCAAGGACTTCGATCCAGAGCTCCAGGCACTGCTTGGCTATGCCATGGGCTCCTACGCACTGGGCTATTACACGCCTCCCCTGCCAGCTGGTGAAGGCCCTGAAGTGGTGCCTCCGGAATTCGCACTGGGAGTCAAAAGTTCGGGCTCTGCCTTCGGCTCCGCAGAGCTTCTGGAGGCTGTCTCCAACAGTGGGCCCGCTGAAAAACAGGCATAAGGGCCAAACGCTTGAAAAACCGGCAAAAACGGGCTCTAAACCAGCCCGAATCCGGTTGACAGTCCTCGCGCCACGGCTATAGTGCGCGCCACTCACAGCGGTCCCCGCCAATCTTCATGGATTTCGACGGGTCCGCTGGATTTTGTTTTGCATGGAATTTCAAGATGTTCGCAGTTGTCCGCACAGGCGGTAAGCAATATCGGGTCGCTAAAGACGACGTCATCAAGGTCGAAAAACTCGACGGCGCAGCCGGCGATAAAGTCGATCTGACAGACGTTCTGATGGTTGGCGGCGAAGGCACAGACACCAAAGTTGGTGCTCCTTTGATCAGCGGTGCGTCAGTGAAAGCTGAAATCGTTGAGCAGGGTCGCTCTCGCAAGATCACCGTCTTCAAAAAGAAGCGCCGTCATAATTACCGCCGCACAGCCGGTCACCGTCAGCACGAGACGCTGCTGAAAATCACGGACATTGCAGCAGGCTAACGCCGGCGCGGTCCTTAGGGAGTTAGAGAAAAATGGCTCATAAAAAAGCAGGCGGTTCATCCCGTAACGGTCGCGACAGTGAAGGCCGCCGTCTTGGCGTCAAGAAATCTGGCGGCCAGGCAGTGATCCCAGGCAACATCATCATTCGTCAGCGCGGTACCAAGTGGCACCCTGGCGAAAATGTCGGCATGGGCAAAGATCACACGATCTTTGCAACCGTTGAAGGCACAGTGAATTTCCGCACCCGCGCTGGCGGCCGGACCTATGTCTCTGTTCTTTCATCGGACGTACCGGCAGCGAAAGCGGCAGACTAAATAGCAGGGGCCTTCGTCACCTGCGGGTGGCGAACAGACCTAAAGATTTCGAGAGAGAGATGGTTCGCCATCTCTCTCTTTTTTTGTTCTCTCTCAAAATGATCGCAACCCGATCCGGGGGAGGACCCGATGATTGCCGAAACACTGAGCTTAGCCGGAGAGAAAATAAAGCTGCGCCCTTTCACCCTGGAAGACGCCCCCCGTGTGCAGGACCTCGTCAGCAACTGGAATGTGGCATCAATGGTCGCCCGCATTCCCCATCCTTATCCGGATGGAGGAGCAGAAGAGTGGATCAGCGGCCACAGGGAGCGCCGCGCAGCAGGTGAAGATTGGCCCTTCGCGATAGAGGTAGGTGACAAGCTCGTGGGAGCCGTCGGTCTATCAAGAACGGAGAGCGGACCTTTCGAGATCGGCTATTGGATTGGCGAACCCTATTGGGGCAAAGGCATTGCCTCTGAGGCAGCCCGAGTCCTGGTGGAGTTTGCCTTCGACATTCTCGGCCTTGATCACCTTGTCTCAGGACATTTCAAAGACAATCCCGCATCCGGGAGGGTCCTGATCAAAGTCGGGTTTCTGAGGAGCGGTGAAGAGAAACGTTTCTGCCTCGCGCGCGGAGAAGAGATAGACTGCATCACGCTGAAGCTAACGGCGGAAAAGGTGACACGATGACCACGATCCTGACCACAGACCGCTTGCGCCTTCGCACATTTGAACCAGACGATGCAGCGCTCGTTACTGAATATGTAGGTGACTGGGATGTCTGTTCCAAACTCACCCGGGTGCCTTATCCCTATACACGGGAGATGGCAGACCAGTGGATTGCGAGCCACAACGCCTCCCCCGACATTATCTGTGCCATCGAAATAGACGGCGCGTTCGCGGGCTGCATTGCACAGGAATTGGAATATGGCTATTGGCTCGGCAAACCCTTTTGGGGCAAAGGCATAATGACAGAAGCATCCCGCGCTTTTGTCACTTACCTCTTCGACAAAGAAGGCATGCACGATCTCGGCGCGTCTTTTTTTAAAGACAATCCTGCATCCGGTGTCGTGCTAGAGCGCTCCGGGTTCTCAGTTACCGGCGAAAGCAAGGTCTTCTGCCTGGCACGCGATGCTGAGGTCGAACGCTTTGACGTGACGACCAATCGGCATGTCTGGGAAGACGTGAAGGACAGCTGGTAGATCCATGAAACGCGTCTTCACATTGCCTGAAAGCAAGCAGCCCGTTTTGACAACAGAACGGTTGACGCTTCGCGCCTTCAGACATGAGGACGCCGAGAGGGTTTGCAAGCTCGCGGGGGATTGGGAGGTGGCGCGCATGATGGCGCCCGTGCCCTACCCCTACCCTGTCTCATCCGCAGAAGACTGGATCAGCAGCCAACCACAAAACGCGCTTGATGGAACCGATCTCACCTTCGCAATCTGGCTGAAGGAAACACTTATCGGCTCCATCAACATTGAGAACCGGGGCGAAGACACAACAGGCATCGGGTACTGGATCGGCAAAAACTATTGGCGCAACGGCTATGCAAGTGAAGCCGTCGCTGAAACTCTCGACTACGCTTTCGGCGTGCTCGGCATTAACCTTCTTCTGACGGAACTTTTCGCAGACAATCACGGATCAGCCCGGGTTCTGGAGAAAGCAGGCTTCGTTTTCTTATGTGAAAAGTCGGGCTGGAGCGAAGCCCGACAGGAAACTTGCCCCAAACGTGAGTATCGCTTGACCCAAGAGCGCTGGCAGGCTCAAAAGGGGCTATTATGAAGTTCCTGGACCAAGCAAAAATCTACATTCGCTCCGGCGACGGCGGCGCTGGCTCGATCAGCTTCCGGCGGGAGAAGTATGTCCAGTTCGGTGGCCCCAATGGCGGCGATGGTGGCCGCGGCGGTCACGTGATCGTGGAATGCGTCGAAGGGCTGAATACTCTTATTGATTATCGCTATCGCCAGCACTTCAAAGGCAAGACCGGTGTCCACGGCATGGGTCGGGACCGCTCCGGCCCAAATGGCGAAGACGCTATTCTACAAGTCCCGATCGGCACGCAGATCTTCGAAGAGGATAACGAGACTCTCATCGCTGACATGACAGAGGTCGGCCAGCGGGTTGTCCTCCTGCAAGGCGGCAATGGCGGCTTCGGCAACGCGCACTTTAAAACGGCGACCAATCAGGCACCGCGCCACGCAAACCCTGGCCAGGAAGGCAAGGAAATGTGGATTTGGCTGCGCCTGAAGCTGATCGCCGATGCCGGTCTGGTTGGCCTTCCCAATGCGGGCAAGAGCACCTTCCTCGCCGCCGTCTCCCGCGCAAAACCCAAAATCGCCGACTATCCCTTCACCACCCTCAATCCCAATCTTGGCGTGGTGGATCTGGATGGCGATGGATTTGTGCTTGCCGACATTCCCGGCCTCATCGAAGGCGCGCATGAAGGGGCAGGACTGGGAGACCGCTTCCTCGGACATGTAGAACGCACAAACATTCTGCTCCATTTGGTCGACGCCACAGAAGAAGACATTGTGGGCGCTTACCAAACCATCAAGGGCGAGCTGGAAGCCTATGGGCATGGGCTGAATGAGAAGCCCGTCATCGTGGCACTCAATAAGTGCGATGCGCTGACCGAGGATATTGTCGCTGAACGCAAAGCAGCGCTCGAAGAGGCCGCAGGTCAGGAAGTCATGACCCTCTCCGGCGTGTCCGGCGAAGGCGTCCGCCCCGTGCTCCATAAGCTGCTGAAAGAAATCAATCTTCATCGCAAGAAAGAGGCGCAGCCTGAAGAAGACGAGGTATCCACCTCGCAAGGGTGGCAGCCATGACATCCCGTCTAGACAACGCAAAACGAGTTGTTGTGAAGATCGGGTCGGCTCTTCTCGTTGACAGCAATACGGGCAAACTGAACCGGTCCTGGCTGGATGCTCTGATGGATGACATCGCCGCGATGCGCGGACAAGGCCAGGATGTTGTTATTGTCTCATCAGGTGCCATTGCACTTGGCCGTCATGCTCTCGGCCTGCCTGGTGGGTCCTTAAAGCTGGAAGAAAGCCAGGCCGCTGCGGCAGCTGGACAAATTCATCTCGCACATGCTTTTCAGGAAGCTCTGGCTGAGCGGAACCTCTCCACAGCGCAGGTGCTTGTCACCCTCGATGATACGGAAGAGCGCCGCCGCTATCTGAACGCGCGCTCAACCGTCACAACGCTCTTAAAGCTCGGCGCTGTTCCTGTGATCAATGAGAACGACACTGTCGCGACAGCGGAAATTCGCTATGGCGACAATGACCGGCTCGCTGCGCGCGTCGCCTCCATGATCAGCGCCGACTGTCTTGTGCTTCTCTCCGATATCGATGGACTCTACTCAGCCCTGCCGAGTGACCCATCAGCGACCCACATCCCCGAAGTCGCGCACATCACAGCAGACATTGAAGCCATGGCAGGAGATGCAGGCTCAGATCTTTCCCGGGGCGGCATGAAGACCAAGATCACCGCCGCGCAGATTGCTACGCAGGCGGGCTGTCATATGGTCATCACCAATGGCCGCACCCAGCATCCATTGAAGGCGCTCGCCGAGGGCGCACGGTGTACCTGGTTCGATGCTCATTCTGATCCCAACACAGAGCGCAAACGCTGGATCGCCGCCGCCTTGCAGGCATCTGGTGCTCTATTGGTGGACGCAGGTGCCGCCAAGGCACTCGGCGACGGCAGATCACTGTTGCCGGCAGGGGTCGTTGGCATTGAAGGAACATTTGACCGCGGCGACGCGGTTCTCGTGAAAAACGGAACCGGCGAAGAACTCGCACGCGGCCTCTCCGCCTATTCCAGCGCGGATGCCAAGGAAATCGCAGGCCATAACAGCAGTGAAATCGAAGCCCTTCTGGGCTATCGTGGACGATCTGAGATGATCCATCGGGACGATCTGGTCCTGAAGAAAACACTCAGACCTGATGACACCAACCCAAAGTAGCAGTGGGGATAAGGCTATGAGCATTGCCGATCTGAATGCAGCAAATGACGATATCGAAGCCATCATGGCAGATATCGGCGCGCGGGCACGCGCAGCCGCAAAGACGCTCGCCACAATCCCCACCAAACAAAAGGATGCAGCACTTCTGGCAAGCGCCATGTTGGTGCGTGCAAATGCCGGCGATATTCTGGAAGCAAACGCCAAGGACATGGAAGTCGGTCGCGCAAAAGGACTGTCCGGTGCGCTGATGGACCGCCTGATGCTGGATGACGCCCGCATAGAAGCGATTGCGAAAGGCATCGAAGAAGTAGCAAACCTGAAAGACCCCGTCGGCGACGTGATGGCGGATTGGGAACAGCCCAGCGGTCTGAACATTTCTCGCGTGCGTGTGCCGCTCGGCGTTATCGGCGTCATCTATGAAAGCCGGCCCAATGTGACGGCAGACGCAGCCGTCCTGTGCCTAAAGGCCGGCAACGCCGCCATCCTGCGCGGCGGATCAGAGAGCTATCATTCAAGCCGCGCTATTTTTGAATGCCTAGAAGAAGGCATGGCAGCCGCAAACCTGCCCGACGGTGCTGTGCAAATCGTGCCCACCACAGATCGTGCGGCAGTCGGCGAAATGCTGAAGGGCCTGGATGGCAACCTGGATGTCATCATTCCGCGCGGCGGCCGCTCGCTGGTGGAACGCGTACAGAATGAAGCCCGCGTCCCCGTCTTCGCGCATCTGGATGGCATTTGCCATGTCTATGTGGACAGAGATGCAGACCTTAAGATGGCACAGGAAATTGTCGTAAACGCCAAAATGCGGCGAACCGCCATTTGTGGTTCTGCGGAGACAGTGCTGGTCGACAAAGCTGCCGCCGACAAGAACCTCGGACCTGTTATTGCAAGCCTGATCGATGCCGGTTGCGAAGTCCGTGGCGACGATGCCAGCCAGGCTGCAGATGCTCGGGTGAAACCCGCAACAGATCAGGACTACGGCACTGAGTTTCTAGATGCGATCATTTCCATCGCTGTCGTCGATGATGTGAAGGACGCCATGCGCCACATCAGCGAGCACGGCTCGGACCATACTGATTGCATCGTCACCGACAATGCGGAAACCGCAACACGCTTCCTCAATGAAGTCGACAGTGCCATCGTGTTGCACAATGCGTCCACGCAATATGCGGATGGCGGCGAGTTTGGCATGGGCGCAGAGATCGGGATCGCCACGGGCAAGTTTCATGCGCGCGGACCTGTCGGACTGGAGCAGCTCACCAGCTTTAAATATCAGGTGCGCGGAACCGGTCAGACACGGCCTTGAGCCCAGGCTGTGACCCTCCCCCTTGCAACCTCGCCGGGCTTGAAAGTCGGATTACTGGGCGGCTCCTTCAATCCCGCCCATGAAGGCCACAGACTTGTCTCGCTGATGGCACTGCGCCAGTTGCAGCTCGATCAGGTTTGGTGGCTGGTCTCTCCACAAAATCCGCTTAAGTCAGCAAGCGATATGGCGCCGTTGGAGACGAGAATGCAGAGCGCAACCGCGTGCGCTGCGCATCCACGCATTTTCGTCACCGATGTGGAAACTCGTCTTGGAACCCGGTTCACAGTCGATACAGTGAAGGCGCTGAGAGACCGCTACCGAGACGTTCATTTTGTCTGGTTGATGGGGGCGGACAATATGATCCAGCTGCCGCATTGGGCGAAATGGCGTGAACTGGTCAACACCGTCCCCATGGCGATCTATCCCCGCCCGGGCTTCACCCTGAAAGCCCGCCTGTCGTTGGCAGCCACAACCTATCGCTCCAGCTGGCTGGACCCATCCGATGCAGCCCTGATCCCCAGGCTTGCAGCACCCGCCCTTTGTTTCCTGGAAGGGCCCCAGAATCCAATTTCTGCCACGCAGTTGCGCGAAGGGCCACAAACCCCTTCAATCACAAAACTCTAAAGCATTGAAAAACATAAGAGTTTTTCCAACCCCATCACCAATGCGGGGTTTCATTGAATTGTCGCCGGCAAGCAGTCATATTTCCCTTGGGAGACGTAATCTGCGCCTCTCGCAGCGGCCAAAAAGCCTCTGCTTTCGTCATGCATAGGGACCCCAAAACGGGGACAAGGAGTTATCCCTGAGCGCTCAAAATCTGGACTCAAATGTCCAATCTCAGTCATCCAAGGGCCGCAAAGCCGCCCTCTCGGCTGATGAAAAATCAACCCACACCCAATCAAACGCCATGCTCGATCTCGTTCTGACTTGTCTCGATGATGACAAGGCAGAAGAAATCGTGTCGATCAGCCTTGAGGGAAAATCCGCCATCGCCGACCACATGGTCGTCGCCAGCGGTCGCTCTCAGAGGCACGTTGGCGCATTGGCAGATCACCTTACTCGGCGCATGAAAGAAGAAGGCTTCGGCAGCGCAAGGGTAGAGGGTCTTGCACAAGCTGATTGGGTTCTGATCGATGGCGGTGATGTGATCATTCATATCTTCCGGCCAGAGGTACGCGAGTTCTACAAGTTGGAAAAGATGTGGTCGGCCGATGTGACGGCTGAGCGGATCGCCATCAGCTAGACCGCGATGCGGGTAGAGATTATCGCCGTGGGCCGGATGAAGCCGGGCCCCGAGAAGGACCTTTTCGACATTTTCGCAAAGCGGTTTGACAGCCAGGGAAAGTCCTTGAGCCTTGGACCACTGTCACTCACCGAAGTGGAAGAGAAAAAGAACCTTGGGCGCGCAGAATTAGCCACACGCGAAGGCGAGAAAATCCTCCAAGCCTTGCCCAAGGGCGCTAAGCTCATTGTATTAGATGAGCGTGGCCGCTCGTTAAAAAGCAAAGAGTTTTCCCAGAAGTTGAGCCAATGGCGGGACGAAGGTGCGCCCGCCTGCGCCTTTGTGATCGGCGGCGCTGGAGGCTTGAGCGAGGAGGTTAGAAATCGCGCAGATTTCAAGCTCTCATTCGGGTCTCAAACATGGCCACATATGATGGCGCGGGTTATGCTGTGTGAGCAGTTATACAGAGCAGCGACAATATTAGCAGGCCATCCCTACCACCGGGATGGATAGACTGGTTCTCGTCTCTGGACAGGGTATAACACGCTCAGTAGGGTCGCCCCCTTCCCGCAGGCGAAGAGCGATTCTCTTTTTTCGCACTGGCATTTGCGTCAGCGCACCAAGACCCACAGACTTCAGGAGACACACTTAGATGGCGCGCGCGACAAGCACAGAACCCGTCGTACTTGCCATTCTGGACGGCTGGGGAAATCGTGCGGATACCGACGGCAACGCGATCGCCAATGCGAAGACACCTATCTTTGATCGTCTGGCCGCGCGCGGCATGCGAACCATGTTGGCGGCAAGCGGTGAGGCGGTAGGTCTTGGCGCCGATCAGCCAGGCAATGTTGAAGCTGGTCATCGGGCCATCGGCGCGGGCCGGACGGAGCAGCAATTCGCTGTCCGGGTAAACGCTGCGTTCGCCGGTGATGGCCCCGAACCCATCGCCGAGAACAGAGAGCTGCAAGATCTTATCCTCAAGGCGCGCAGTGTCGGTGGCGCCATCCATCTTGTCGGCTTGATCTCCCCAGCAGGCGTTGAAGGGCATCAATATCACTTGGCCGTTCTGGCAGCGCTGATGAGCCACGAAGGGGTACAGGTTTGGATCCACGCGATCCTGGATGGCGAAGATGCGGGCGCTCAGACAGGTGCCGACTGCCTTGGCGAATTTCTCCACGACATTGAGGGGGCCGACAATGCACAACTCGTGTCGGTCATGGGGCGCAAATACGCTTTTGATCGGCTCCAACGTGAGGGACAGACAGGCCTTGCCTTGAAGACAATCGTGGAAGCAGGAGCTGTATCTGTCGACTACGCTGTGCCTTATGTCACCGAGTGCTATGAAAAAGGCCTTTGCGACGCTGACATTCCACCTGCCATCCTCACCGGCTATGGTGGCCTGCGACAGGACGATGCCCTTTTGCTAGCCCTCCTTCGGGCGGATGGCGCAGCCCCCCTCATGGCGGCTTTGTCAGGCACAGGCGAGACGTCAGCGAGCGGCGCCGCGCCGGTAGAGCTGTCGGCGATTTGCAGCCTCACCCCACTCGCCTACCCTTTACGCGATCAGATCCCCACTCTTTTCGAAGAAGCCCGGTTAAACGGCACCTTGAGTGAAGCATTGGCAACCGCTGGGAAAAGGCAGCTTTATCTGTGCGATGAAGCATCGCCCTATGCATTAGGCACCTATCAGCTGGGCGGAAGACCAGCTGCCTTCGAAGGCGAGAGTCACCTTGCGCTTCCAAGCCCCAAACGCCAGCAGTTTGAGAAGAAACCTGAACTTGCGGCACTTGATCTCGCAAATGAGACGGTGAGCGCCGTGAAAGCAGGCAACGCCGACGCAATCATCGTGCATTTCCCGAATGTAGGCCTCGCGGCCCGCACCGGTGATCCCGCATTGGTGAAAAAGGCAGCCGAGATTGTCGACAAGGCGCTCGGGAAGATCACTGCCATCCTGGAGAAGCGCGGCGGCACTCTGATGATCACAGGCTCCCACGGAAATGCCGAAGACATGCGTGTCGACGAGATGGGAAAAGCCAACCCACGTAATACACGAGCCGCCGTACCGTTTGTGATCGACGGACCACCGGCGGCGATGGCGAACCTTGCGCTAAAGCCAGGCCGTCTGGAAGATGTCGCACCGACATTTCTGGCACTCTTCAACGCACCACCGCCCCAGGAAATGACCGGCGCGTCGCTCCTGGTGTCAAACGAGGCCGAGGCCCATGAGGCCGTTTAACACCGCCTGCGCCCTAACCGGTGCCGTACTGGTGAGCACAGGTCTTGTTATCAGCCCGCCGTCATCGGCGAACGAGACCGATCCTACCCGGCTTCTGGAACTGGAAGGCGAAATCGAAGATCGGGTCGAGCGGCGCAAGCAACTTGAGACGGAGGCAAATGCACTTGCCGAGGAAGTGCAGGAAATCCGACAACAGCTGATTGAAGCAGCCGCCAGGGTGCAGGCCCGCGAGCGCGATGTAACAGATTCCGAGACCCGACTTGCTGGCCTGGAAGCAGCCCAGGCGGTCCTCCTGGCTCAGCTGGACACCCGTCGGGCAGAGCTCACGGACACCCTTGCCGCCTTGCAGCGCCTGGACAGAAATCCACCACCTGCACTTGCGGTGCGCCCCGACGATGCAGTGTCAGCGATGCGAAGTGCACTACTGCTCTCCACCATTGTCCCAAAGCTCGAGACTGACGCCCGGGAGATCCGTGAGCGCCTCGAGGAGCTGGAGACAGTAAAAGCAGATCTGATCGCTGAGCAGGAGACCTTTGATACGGCCTCCGTTGACCTCACTGGAGAACGCGAAAAGCTGAACCAGCTGTTGGAAGCCAAAGTCACCGCCGAGGCAGCCGCCCGGGCCCTCGCCGAAGAAGAAGCCACTGCCCTTGCCACACTTTCTCGTGAAGCAAAAAGCCTCAAAGACCTGATTGCACGCCTTGAAGCCCGCGCCGCCAGCAGAACACCCGTCCCGCGCCCGACCTTTACCGAACGGGCCGTGCCAACAGACGCAGTGCCCGCGCCAGCCGAACGCCAGGTCGCAGCCCTCATCCCCAATCTGGCGCCAGGCCGCCTCTTTTCAGCGTCCAGAGGGCTCATACGCCCACCTGTTGAGGGAATTGCACTCGGTCGCTATGGCACAGACGACGGTGTCGGAGGAACGGTACAAGGGTTAACGCTTGAAACCCGGCCGGAAGCGCCGGTTACCGCCCCATTTGATGGCAGAATTGCCTTTGCCGGGCCCTTTCGCCGCTATGGCCAACTCTTGATCCTAGAGGTCGGCGAGGGGTACCATCTGCTGTTAGCGGGCATGACCCGAATCGACGGAATTGTTGGCCAAAATGTGCTGGCAGGAGAGCCCGTTGGTGCGATGGGACAGACCCGCTCTGAAGAGTCTTCGAACGCTGGTAGCGACAAGCCGGCGCTCTATATCGAGTTGAGGCGAAACGGGACCCCCGTCGACCCAAGACCTTGGTTTGTCGCAAGTGATAGGAAGGCCCGAGGCTGATGAATAGGTCCATAATTGCAAGTTTTGCTATTGGTACGCTGGTAGCAGGCGTAACAGTCTTTGCGCTGCAGCCTCTGACCAACCAATCAGCGGCCAATGCCGCCAATTCAGAGACCTATCGTCAGCTCAACCTGTTTGGCGACGTGTTTGAACGCGTACGGGCTGACTATGTCGAACCGACAGAAGATTCTGAGCTGATCGACAATGCCATCAACGGCATGCTGCATTCGCTCGACCCGCACTCCAGCTACCTGAATCCAAAAAGCTTCCGTGACATGCAGGTGCAGACCCGCGGTGAATTTGGCGGGCTCGGCATTGAAGTCACCATGGAGAACGGCCTGATCAAGGTCGTGACCCCGATTGATGACACCCCGGCCCAAAAAGCCGGCCTGCTGCCCAACGATCTGATTACACATCTCGATGACACGCCGATCTTAGGGCTCACACTTGGTGAGTCAGTCGAAAAGATGCGCGGACCTGTCGACACAACCATTTCGCTCACCATCCTGCGCGAAGGCGTCGACGAACCGTTTGACGTGAAGGTCACACGCGACATCATCACCATTCGCTCTGTCCGCTTCGAGCGGGAAGAGGACATTGGCTATATCCGCATCACAAGTTTCAACGAACAGACCTCCACCGGGTTGGACGATGCCATCGAAGAATTGTCTGAATTGATCGGTGAAGACCGCTTGAAAGGCTATGTCCTTGATCTGCGAAACAATCCCGGCGGTCTGCTTGATCAGGCGATCGCTGTCTCTGATGCCTTCCTCGACAAAGGCGAAATCGTTTCAACCCGCGGACGCCGCACCGAGGAAACACAGCGCTACAATGCACGCGGCGGAGACAAGGTTGATGGCAAGCCGGTCATCATACTGATCAATGGTGGCTCAGCAAGCGCTTCCGAAATTGTCGCCGGCGCGCTTCAGGACCACCAACGTGCGACAGTGCTTGGTACCCGGTCATTCGGCAAAGGCTCCGTCCAGACCATTATTCCTTTGGGCTCTGACGGAGCGATCCGCCTCACCACAGCACGCTATTTCACACCTAGTGGCACCTCTATCCAGGCCACCGGCATTGAACCTGACATTGAAGTCCACCAGGAAGTCGAGGACGAGCGTCAACGCAGAATAACTGGCGAGGCTGCCCTTCCCGGTCACCTGGAAGCGGAGAACGGCAAGGAAGAATCTGCGGGTTCTCCGTCCTTCGTGCCAGCTGACCGAGCTGACGACCTTCAACTGCAATATGCATTGGATCTGCTAAATGGCGTCCGGACATATGAGGTGAAAGCAAATACAGACGACCAAAGCGCGACGGTCGCTAACTAAAAAGATACTGGGAAGCGATACCCTATGAGGGCGACTGGCTCTCACCGGTCGCCACCTGAAAAATGAAAAAGCCAGAGACGTGAGGCCCCGTCGCTGGCTTTGAGAAGCGGAAATCGGCCCCTAAAAGGACCGGATTGAATGGCAAGCAGTTCAACTGCAAGCACAGAGAAAAGGCGACTATTGCCCAACATGGCGACCAGCCGCGTCAGCCCTTTGGCTGTCGGCGCGTTTGCGGTTGCCCTCTCCTATGCGGCCATCATCCTCTGGCTCTGGGCGAGCGGCAATCCAAGCTATATTGGTCCGCAGCAGGTGCTTGAGCTGAGCGCTGAACCAGCCATTCCAGCTCCAGACATCTTGCGATCGGGAACCGCCGACGACCCGATTGCCCCAGAGCCTCTTGAAGAGACAAGCATATCGCTGCCACCACCACTTTCTTTGGAGCCTGCAGATCCGGCGCCGGAGCCCAGGCCGCCTCAGGAAGCACCGAGATCTGCAAATCAGCCAACAGCCGCTGTCGCAGCGCTGCCGCCAGCACCTCTCCCTGGGCTCATCGCCAATGGGCCTCATGGACCTCTGCCGGTAATCGGGTCCGCCGGGCAACGCGCATCCACTGCCTATGCTCGGCCTTCAGGCCTCACAGCAGCGAATGTTCGCCTGCCCCGTGTCGCCCTGGTTGTGGGTGGGCTCGGCATCTCCGAAACCGCGACACGGAACGCGATCGAAAAGCTACCACCGGAGATCACCCTTTCCTTCGCTCCCTATGGGCGAAACCTGCAAAGCTGGATCAATAAGGCGCGCGCCGCGGGCCACGAAGTGCTCCTTGAGCTCCCCATGGAGCCCTATGACTATCCAGCAAACGATCCTGGGCCCTATACCCTGCTTACCTCGCTGAGCGCCGCAGACAATCTGGACCGTCTTGCCTGGCTGATGAGCCGCTTTACCGGCTATGTTGGCGTCACCTCCTATCAGGGGGCGAAATTCACCTCCGACAAAGCTGCGATGGAACCTGTTCTCGAAGCGCTGGAAAGTCGAGGGGTCATGTATGTCGACCCCGGCACAAGCCGCAGAAGCACAGCCCCAGAATTAGCTCAGGAATTGGGGCTCCCCTGGACCAAGGGAAACCGGTCAGTCGACCCCACCCGTACGCCCCGTGCCATTGACGAGGCTCTTTTCGCACTGCGACAGCAGGCCAGCCAGAATGGTGTTGTGGTCGGGCTCGGCACTGCCTTTCCAGTGACCATTGAGCGGATCCAGAAGTGGACAGAAAACCTTGGGCAAGACGACATTGTTCTGATACCCGTGAGCGCAACAGCTATCGACGGCTGAAGCATTTCCAGCCGAAGTTGAAGCACTTCAGCGTCCGGAAATGCGATAGAAAAAGTCCAACACACATTCGTTTCTGGGAAGTCCATGTCAGCGAAATCAACCGAACTGCCCTATCGCCGCTGTGTCGGCATCATGCTTGTAAACTCGGACGGGAAGGTCTGGATCGGCGACCGGATCGGCTATTCCGATGACAGCCACGACACTGCTTGGCAAATGCCCCAAGGCGGCATCGACAAGGGTGAAGAGCCGGAAGCCGCAGCACTGCGCGAACTTGCGGAAGAGGCTGGAACTGATAAGGCCGAAATCATCAGAGAATCCGCCCATTGGTACAATTACGATCTACCCAAAGAGATTGTTGGCAAAGCCCTGAAAGGGAAATTCCGCGGCCAGACGCAGCGCTGGTTCTTGCTCCGCTTTACCGGTGAAGATAGCGACATTGATATTGCTGCGGATGATCATCAGGAATTCTCTGCCTGGCGGTGGGCAGACATTGATGAACTTGAACACCTCATCGTGCCGTTCAAGCGCGACGTCTACGCAAAGGTGGTCTCAGAGTTCCGCGACGCAGTGAAAGACCTCGCCGACGCCTAAGCCGCCAATGCCTGCGCTTTGCGGGTCCGGCGTTGCCAGACCTTCCAGACAATCGGTTCCAACATGCGCATAAAGCGACCATGGGGTGCGATCCCTACTGCCTTCGCGATCATAGAGAGCAGCCGATTGGTGTGCGTCCGCTTGTAAAGAACCAAAGCCCGAGCTTCATAAGCTGCCGCATATTTCTCTCGGCTGTACGCCGCGCCATCGCCAGGCTTCGTGTTGGCCGCGAAATAGGCCGACGCCAGCTCATCATCATCTGCTTCATTGACCCGCAAGAGCGCGACCTTTGCTTTCTCAAACAGGGAAGGCTGTTCGTCAATTTCATTGAGCGTGTCATAGAAAAGCTTGTAATGGCGGAATTCGTCGGCCGCGATATGTTGCGCAATCTGCTTCATAACCGGTTCATCCGTCGACTCTTTGATCGCCGTGTAAAAAGATGACGTCCCACTTTCTACAACGCAGCGCGCAACCATCTCGCCCGCACGCGACCCACGGACACTCTCTGTCGCATCTGTTGGAATCTGATAGATGTCCTGGAACCGCTTGAAAGCAGCATCAAATGAAAAATCAGGGTCTGCGAGCTCTGCCCATTTGGCAAGCGCTGCCCCATGTTGCTCCTCTTCGCGGCCCCATTGCTGGATGGTTTCCTGCACCCGCGGGAGGTCTGAAAATACATTGGTGAGATAGGTGACATAGTCACCTGCATTATACTCAACCATCGCCGCAGCTTTCACAGCCGCGAGAAGATCCTGATCCACCTTCGCAGCGTCAAACCGATCCCACGCGATATCATCTAATGTCCAATGCTCGTCCATGCTATTTCCCATACCTCAAAGGCTCACGCAGGCCTTAGTTTCATTATAGACCGATCTGTCAAAAGCGCGAATGCGTCAAATAGCAGGCCCAAAACACAAAAAAGGCGATACTCGAGAGTACCGCCTCAAATTCTGTGGTCTTCGGCTTGATTAAACCGCGGCGCGAAGTTCCTGAAGCTGGTCCAAGTGAGCCTGTGCTTTGGATTTTGCCTCATCCGTCGACGCATCCTGTACGTCTTCGCTGGCATCTTTGATCCGCTGATCAAGCGCCGCTGCATCAAGTTCTGAAAGAGGAACAGCCTCTTCTGCGAGAACCGTCAGACCCGCAGGCGTTACTTCCGCAAAGCCACCGCGAACGAAGATACGCATGTCATTGCCATCTGTGCCGCTTACATCCAGGACGCCGACGCGAAGCGTCGACATAACAGGTGCATGGCCTGCCAGCACACCGAAGTCACCCTCAGCCCCTGGCACGATGACCATCTCAGCTTCCGTCGACATCAGAAGACGCTCAGGAGCTACGAGATCAAATTTCAGCTTCTCAGCCATGAAACGGCCCTCTGGTTAGCTTTGAAGATTAAGCAGCTTCCGCAGCAAGCGTTTCCGCTTTCTTCATGGCATCTTCGATTGTGCCGACCATGTAGAAGGCTGCTTCTGGAAGGTGGTCATAGTCACCATCGCAGAGACCTTTAAAGCCTTTGATCGTATCTTTCACATCAACCAGCACGCCTGGGCTGCCGGTGAAGACTTCCGCCACAAAGAACGGCTGGCTGAGGAAACGTTCGATCTTACGAGCGCGCGCCACAACAAGCTTATCTTCTTCAGACAGCTCATCCATACCGAGAATGGCGATGATGTCCTGAAGCGATTTGTACTTCTGCAGAATTTCCTGAACGCGACGGGCTGTTTCGTAATGCTCGTCACCCACAACGCGTGGCTCAAGAATACGGCTGGTTGAGTCAAGCGGGTCAACAGCAGGGTAGATACCCTTTTCTGAGATCGCACGGTTCAACACGGTTGTCGCATCCAAGTGAGCAAACGATGCAGCAGGTGCAGGGTCAGTCAGGTCATCGGCAGGAACGTAAATCGCCTGCACGGAGGTAACCGAACCCTTGGTTGTTGTCGTAATACGCTCCTGCAGCGTACCCATGTCGGTTGCCAGCGTTGGCTGATAACCCACAGCTGATGGGATACGGCCCAAGAGAGCGGACACTTCTGAACCGGCCTGCGTAAAGCGGAAAATGTTATCCACGAAGAACAACACGTCCTGGCCTTCGTCACGGAAATGCTCAGCAACAGTCAGTCCTGTCAGAGCAACACGTGCGCGGGCCCCGGGAGGCTCGTTCATCTGACCGAACACGAGAGCACATTTGGAGCCTTCGCCACCGCCCTCTTTGTTCACGCCACTTTCGATCATTTCGTAGTAAAGGTCGTTCCCTTCACGGGTCCGCTCTCCAACGCCAGCAAACACAGAATAACCACCGTGCGCTTTCGCGATGTTGTTGATGAGTTCCTGAATAAGAACGGTCTTACCAACACCCGCACCACCGAAGAGGCCAATCTTACCGCCCTTCGCGTAAGGAGCGAGAAGGTCCACAACCTTAATGCCGGTAACAAGCATTTCTGCTTCTGTTGACTGCTCAACAAACTCAGGAGCTTCCTGGTGAATGGCACGCTTGGCTGCCGTAACAACCGGGCCTTTTTCGTCAACCGGCTCGCCGATCACATTCATGATCCGGCCGAGCGTTTCATCACCAACCGGCACTTCAATCGCAGCGCCTGTGTCAGTCACTTCCTGCCCACGCACGAGACCTTCCGTCGCGTCCATCGCAATGGTCCGGACCGTATTCTGGCCGAGATGCTGCGCCACTTCGAGAACAAGGCGGTTGTCGCCATTCTTCGTTTCAAGGGCATTCAAAATGGCTGGAAGGTGTTCGTCGAATTCAACGTCAACAACAGCACCAATAACCTGGGTAACTCGTCCGACAGCGTTGGTCATATGTCTTTCCTCGGATCGGTTGCAGCCTCAACGGGAGGCTTGCGTCCAACAAAATATTTTAGAGCGCTTCAGCACCCGAAATAATCTCAATCAGTTCTTTCGTAATCTGAGCCTGGCGAGAACGGTTGTACGTGATCGTCAGCTTGTCGATCATCTCACCCGCATTCCGCGTCGCATTGTCCATGGCGGACATCCGCGCACCCTGCTCAGAAGCAGAATTCTCTAGAAGACCCCGGAAGATCTGCACCGCGATGTTTCGTGGCAGCAATTCTTTCAGAATGTCTGTCTCTTCTGGTTCGTACTCGTAAGCGGCACCACCCAGATCAACACTTTCGTCTTCAGCACCCTCGACAGCCTCAATCCGGGCTGGGATCAGCTGCAAAGCCGTTGGGATCTGCGCCACAACGCTTTCAAACTCAGCGTAGAAGAGAGTGCAAACATCAAACTCGCCAGCTTCAAAGAGCGACAAGACCTGCTCGGCAATCGCGTCAGCGTTTGAGAAAGCAACCTGCTTCACTTCAGACAGATCAACAAAATCAACGAAGAGGTCGCTGTAGAGACGCTTCAGCTGGTCACGGCCTTTTTTGCCAACAGGCAAAATCTTGACCGTCTTACCTTGGCCCTGAAGGCGGATAATTTCTTCCCGTGCCAGACGCACGATCGAAGAGTTAAACCCACCACAAAGGCCACGCTCAGATGTCGCAACAATCAGAAGATGCGTGTCTTCCTTACCGGTACCCACCATCAATTCAGGGGCACCATCACGACCTTCCATACCAGCAGACAGATTCGCCAATACGCCACTCATTCGAGCAGCATAAGGGCGCGCAGCTTCAGCAGCTTCCTGCGCCCGGCGCAGTTTCGCTGCGGCCACCATCTGCATGGCACGCGTGATCTTCTGCGTGTTTTTCACGCTGGAGATCCGGTTTCTTAGTTCCTTAAGGCTGGCCATATCGCCATCAGTCCTGTTTGGTCAGAAGAAGGCTTTATGCAAACGCCTTGGTGAAACTCTCAACAACCTCTTTGAGGCTCGCTTCCGTCGCATCAGAGAGCGCAAGCTCCTGACGGATGGTGTCGAGAAGATCAGCGTTCTTGTCACGAACCGTGCGAAGAAGCTCTTCTTCGTAGCGGCCAACATCAGCTGTTGGGATGCCATCAAGATAGCCGTTCACACCGGCATAAATCACGACAACCTGCTCTTCAACTTTGAGCGGTGAGAACTGACCCTGCTTCAGAAGCTCGGTCAGACGCTCGCCACGGTTGAGAAGACGCTGCGTGGTCACATCAAGGTCAGAACCAAACTGCGCAAACGCCGCCATTTCACGGTACTGCGCAAGCTCACCCTTAATCTTACCGGCAACCTGCTTCATCGCTTTCACCTGAGCAGATGAACCAACACGGCTCACCGACAGACCCACATTCACCGCAGGACGGATGCCCTGATAGAAGAGGTCTGTTTCCAGGAAGATCTGACCGTCAGTGATCGAAATCACGTTGGTCGGAATGTAAGCGGACACGTCGTTCGCCTGGGTTTCAATGATCGGCAGAGCGGTCAGTGAACCAGATCCATTGTCTTCGTTGAGCTTCGCAGCCCGTTCGAGCAGACGTGAGTGAAGATAGAAAACGTCCCCAGGATAAGCTTCACGCCCAGGAGGACGACGAAGAAGAAGAGACATCTGACGATAAGCAACAGCCTGCTTGGAGAGGTCATCATAAACCGCCAGAGCATGCATGCCATTGTCACGGAAATATTCGCCAATCGCACAACCAGCAAATGGTGCGAGGAACTGAAGCGGTGCAGGCTCAGACGCCGTCGCCGCAACAACCACTGAATATTCAAGAGCGCCGTTTTCTTCCAGCGTCTTAACGATCTGCGCAACAGTAGAGCGCTTCTGGCCGACCGCGATGTAAACACAGTAGAGCTTCTTGCTCTCATCATCACCCGCATTGAGCGGCTTCTGGTTGAGCATGGCGTCAATCGCCACAGCTGTTTTACCGGTTTGGCGGTCACCAATGATCAGCTCACGCTGGCCACGGCCAATCGGGATCAGCGCATCGATCGCTTTAAGACCTGTCTGCATAGGCTCATGCACAGACTTACGCGGGATGATGCCCGGTGCCTTCACATCCACGCGACGACGCTCAACGCCTTCGATGGGGCCTTTGCCATCAATTGGATTGCCGAGCGGATCAACCACACGACCCAAGAGACCCTTGCCAACCGGCACGTCCACAATGGCGCCAGTCCGCTTAACGGTGTCGCCTTCTTTAATGTCACGGTCAGAACCGAAGATCACGGCACCGACATTGTCATTTTCCAGGTTCAGCGCCATGCCCCGAATTCCACCTGGGAATTCGACCATCTCACCAGCCTGTACGTTATCGAGACCGTAAATACGGGCGATACCGTCACCAACGGACAGAACCTGTCCGATTTCCGAGACCTCAGCTTCGTCACCGAAACCTTTGATCTGTTCCTTAAGGATTGCAGAAATTTCCGCGGCCTGAATGTCCATCAGCCAGCCTCTTTCATCGCAAATTTGAGGTTATTGAGTTTGGTGCGGAGTGAGGAGTCAATCATGCGACTTCCCACTTTAACAACGAGACCGCCAAGCAGCTCCTTGTCCACCCGTGTTTCGATTTGTACGTCACGACCCATCGCGGCATTGAGCGCTTCTTTCAGCGCCGCAACCTGCGGATCGCCCAGCGGGTGAGCGCTGGTAACATCAGCAGAAATTTCACCGCGCGAGCTCGCCAGAAGCTGGCCAAATGTGCGGATCATATCCTGAAGTGCAAAAATTCGGCGGTTGGCAATCACCACGCCGATAAAATTCTGGGTCAAAGTCTGAACGCCGGCCTTGGTCAGGATCGCTGACATGGCGGCGGCCTGCTCTTCGGTGGAGAAGACGGGGCTTCTCACAAGCCGTTTCAGGTCATCAGACGTATCGATCAGACCGCTCAGACCCTTAAGGTCTGCAGCGACCGTATCAAGGGCGCCTGCCTGGTCTGCCAGCTCGAAGAGAGCTGTTGCATAGCGACCGGCAACGCCGGTGGCGAGTGGTTTATCAGCTGACACGTGTGTGCTCGCAACGCTTGGTCTAGGACAGCTACCTGAGATTCCCGGATGGCCCGGGTAAACAGGATAACCTCCTGAAAACATTGATGTTATGGCAAACGGAAAACAGCCAACAAAGTGACCGCCCCCGAAACCGGGCGTGTGGTAACACGCAGGCATAGCAGGTGCAATGCCCCAGCCCAGAAAATCGCGCAGGTGCGGCAATTCGGCGTCATTTTTGTCGCATTTCATGCGCAAACAGACCAATTCACCCTGATATGTTGGGTCCACAAGAGGAGCCAAATCATCCGACCAAAGAGGTACATCAAAAAAATATGGCAAACGGCGGATATCACATCTCAAATGAAGAGTGGGAGCGGATGGAAGCCGAACTTCAGGTGCTCGATGAGGGCCTTGAACAGTTCGCGCTCAAGCACGGTTTTGAAGTCGACAAAAAAACCAAAGATTTTCCGACTCGCTGCATCAGATGGAAGAGCGGCGGTGTGGAGTCGCTCATCCAGATTTATTTTGCAGACACGCCTTTGCCTAGGCTGAACCTCTGGATCTGCGTCTCGCAGGACCGCGAAAGACAGCGGTTTTGGAAAAGAGATACGTTGAGGAAGGAAGTTCAAGCGTCGGAGATAGTCGACGAGTTCCTTGCCATCCTTGAGACCGGAAAACGCATGATGGACCAATGGGCGGCGCGCCCAGAGGAACTTGAATTCGCGACAAATCTGCAAGCCTAGTCCCAATTAAAGGAATGAATAGGGATCCACGTCCACCGAGACCCGAACCGCATTGGGGACTTTCACTCGCGACAGCCAATCGGCCACATAGTCCTGGATCGGCACATTTCGGGTGCTTTTCACCAGAAATCGCACCCGGTGACGGCCACGCAGTAGAGCCAGCGGCGCCGGGGCTGGCCCAAACACACTGATTCCCTCTTGGGGGGCATGCGACCGGGCGAGCTCCCGGGAAACACCATGCACTTGTTGGGGATTGGGGCCTGAGACCACAATTCCCACCAGCCGACCATAGGGTGGATAGCCGGTCCGCTCCCGCATGGAGGCTTCGCGCTCCAGGAATCGGTCTCGCTCTCCTTCAATAAGAGCCTGCATAACAGGATGTTCGGGCATATAGGTCTGCAGATAGACACGTCCTGGCCGGTCCGCGCGCCCTGCCCGCCCCGCCACCTGATGGAGCAACTGAAACGTCCGCTCGCCCGCACGCAGGTCCCCGTTTTCGAGCCCCAGATCCGCATCCACAACCCCCACGACCGTCAGAAGCGGGAAATTGTGGCCCTTGGCCACGATCTGCGTGCCCACAATCACATCCACCTCGTGATCCGTGATCTGCCGGATGGCTTCTGCATGTGCCGCGGGCCCGCGCAAACTGTCCGACGACAGGAGCGCCAACCGCGCCTGCGGGAATTTCTGCACCACCTCCTCAGCGATTCTCTCAACACCTGGGCCGCAGGCAATGAGCGCATCCTCGTCCCCACATGACGGGCAGGCCCGTGGAACCGGCGCTGAAAAACCACAATGGTGACAGGTCAGTTCCTTTCGAAACCGGTGCTCAACCAGCCAAGAATCGCATTCCGGGCAGCCAATCCGATGCCCGCAGGTGCGACACAGCGTGAGCGGCGCATAGCCTCGACGATTGAGAAAGAGCATCGATTGCTCACCCTTGGCGAGCGCCTCCGCCATTTCACGCAAGAGAGGCGGCGAAATCCACTCGCCCTTTTCAGGCGGGTGCGCGCGCATATCAATTGCCCCGACCGCAGGCATCACCGCAGGTCCATGCCGCTCAGGCAGCACCAAATGGTCATATTTGCCCGACCAGACATTCGCCATGGTTTCAAGCGATGGCGTGGCAGACGCCAGAACAACGGGAAACCCGCCAAGCGATCCCCGCACCACACTCATATCCCGCGCATTGTAGGAAACACCGTCCTCCTGCTTGAAGGCACTTTCATGCTCTTCATCCACCACGATGAGCCCAAGGTCCGGATAGGGCAGAAAAAGCGCAGACCGCGCGCCCACCACCGCTTTCGCGGTGCCATCCGCCACAGCCCGCCAAACACGCTTGCGCTCTTTAGTGGAAAGGTCCGAGTGCCATTCCGCCGGGCGACAGCCAAACCGCGCCTCAAACCGCTGCAAAAACTGGCCCGTGAGCGCAATCTCCGGCAACAGGATGAGCGCCTGTCGCCCTTTGGCAAGAGTTGCCGCAACCGCTTCGAAATAGACTTCTGTTTTGCCCGACCCCGTCACGCCATCTAGAAGCTGCGCCGAAAATCCACCTTGCTCGATGCGCGCCGTCAGCTGATCGGCCGCAAACTGCTGATCATCAGAGAGATCCGCACCGTCGCGATCCAGATCAGGCGCATCAAACGGTGCATCGGCAGGCAACTCAACAGCTTCAAACGTGCCTGCATCAATAAGACCGCGAACCACTGCTGTAGAGACACCGGCCTCATCGGCAATTTCACGTGTTGTGCGTGCAAACCCATCCTGGGCCAGTTCCAGAACTTTTTCGCGACCGGGTGTCATGCGCGCAGGTGGCGGTCCGCCCAACCGATACACAGTTCGCACGCCAGCAGGTTCCAAGGCACCGGGCACTCGAACAGCCAGGCGCAACACTGCCCCTGGTGGCGAAAGCGTGTAGACCGCAATCCAATCAACAAACTGGCGCAACGCATGGGTCATGGGGGGCGCATCAATTTTGTCGATAATTGATTTCAATCGATTGTGACCAACCTCGCCACTGCCCTCACCCCAAACAACGCCCAGTATTTCACGTGGCCCCAAAGGCACAGTCACATAATCACCTGCGCCAACGGAGAGCGTGTCAGGCACCGTATAGTCATAGGGACCCGGAATGCCGAGCGGCAACAGAACGGAGACAACCCGCTGCTTCTGGGCTACATCATCCTTAAAAAGATCGCTGTCTGAAAATTCACTCGGCATGCATCAACCTTAACCCTTCAACAAGGGTGCGCGCAGTAACTCTCTTTCTCTCCTTGGCAAATTCATCAAGGCAATGGAGAATGCAGGCGCATAACAAACATGTCCGGAAATCGGGCGGCAGGACCAGAGGCCACAACACGACATGAAGTTCTTTATTGATACAGCTGACATTGATGAGATTCGCGACCTGAGCGATTCAGGCTTGCTTGATGGTGTCACCACCAATCCATCCCTCGTCGCTAAGACAGGCCGCGACTTTTTCGAAGTTGTGAAAGAAATATGTGGAACCATCGATGGCCCGGTCAGCGCAGAAGTAACCGCACTTGATGCCGACGGCATGATCAAAGAGGGCAAGACAGTCGCCAAATTGGCTGACAATGTTGTCGTCAAGCTGCCGCTTGTATGGGAAGGGCTGAAAGCCTGTCGCGCATTGACCGCTGAAGGCATCAAAACAAATGTCACTCTCTGCTTCTCAGCAACCCAGGCGCTGCTCGCCGCCAAAGCAGGCGCAACCTACATCTCCCCCTTCGTCGGACGCCTGGATGACATTCACATTGATGGCATGGAGCTGATCGAAGACATACGCGCCATCTATGACAATTACGATGAGCTTGCGACCGAAATTCTGGTTGCCTCCATTCGCAATCCAAATCACGTAAAAGATGCAGCCCTTATCGGCGCAGATGTTGTGACCGTGCCGCCTGCCGTTCTACGCACACTCGTTGGGCACCCGCTGACCGACAAAGGCCTCGCAGCCTTCCTGGCAGACTGGGAGAAGACTGGTCAGAAGATCTCGGGTTAAGAGCAAAACAGGAACTCTCACAGTATGTCGCGTCCCATAGACCCAAGCCAGCAACAAACACCGTCCCATCATACGGGCGGACAGCTCACTGCCGATGCGGTGAAGCAATATCTGCTGGCAAATCCTGACTTTATCCTGGACGATATGGACCTGATCGCATCCATGAGTGCGCCCAAGAATGCAGTCGGGGACAATGTCCTCGATCTTCAAAGTGTAATCATTGAACGCCTGCAACATAAAGTGGGTCAGCTTCGCGACATCCAGGCTGAACTGATTGACGCGGCCTCCATCAATGCTCTCACCCGTGACAGGGTACTGGTCGCCGTCTTGAAGTTAATGGATGCTAAGAGCTTTGAAGAACTCATTGCCTTTATCACCGAGCCAGCCGGACTTGCCGCCGCCCTTGATCTCGACACTGTTGCCCTTGCCGTTGAAAGCAAAGCCGATGTTCCGGGCCTTGGCGTCAGGGGCTTGCGTATTCTCGAAGCAAACGGCGTTGACGCGCTGATTGGATCCGGCGAACCCTATCGATTGAGTGCAGAGATCAATTCCAACCCGGGTCTTTATGGCGGCTCAGCGCCTCATGTCAGATCAGAAGCACTGGTGCGTCTGACTTTCTCCAAATCCACACCACCTGGAATTCTGGCACTCGGCTCAGCCCATCCCGAACAATTTCACCCAAGCCAGGCAGCAGACCTGCTTGAGTTTATGGGCCGCGTCGTTGAACGCGCGGTGCGCTTATGGTTGGACCTGCCGAGAGACCAATAACCGGTCGCTTAAGCGGCCCCCCAGATGATGTCGCCGCAAATGTCGCCGGCGCAGCATCGGCAACAAAAGCCGTTGCCAGCTATCTCACGTTTCTGACCAGCGAGAAGCGCGCAAGTCCAAAAACGATAGAGAATTACGCGCGGGATCTTTTACGCTTCTTCGAGTTCTTGTGTGAACATCTGGCAAGCGATGCCACCCTGGACGATCTGGGACGCCTATCCGTCAGTGACTTCCGCGCTTTCCTGGCCCATCGCCGCCGAGAAGGCTTGAGCGCCAAGAGCATTGCCAGAACCCTTTCCACATTGCGGGGCTTCTACGGACATCTGGAACGCGAGGGCCTTGCTACAAATCATGCCCTTAAACGCCTGAAGACGCCTAAAATCCCTCACAGTATTCCGAAGCCCGTTTCAGAGACCGGCGCGCTTGACCTCGTGGAAGACGCCAAAGCCATTGCGGCGGAACCTTGGGTTGCAGCCCGCGACGCAAGCATTGTGACCTTGCTCTACGCGTGTGGATTGCGGATCACAGAAGCACTTTCCCTCAACCAAAGCGATGCGCCCTTCAGCGAGACATTGCGCATCATCGGCAAGGGCAACAAAGAACGCATCGTCCCTGTGTTGCCTGCGGCAAAAGAAGCTGTGGATCAGTACCGCACCCTCTGCCCCCACCCGCTTGAGGAAGACGAGCCGCTATTTGTCGGCGTGCGCGGCAAAAGGCTCAACCCCAGAGCAGTACAAAAGCTCATGGCAAACCTGCGCGCCCGGCTGGGACTGCCTGAAACCGCCACGCCTCATGCGCTGCGGCATTCTTTTGCAACACATCTCTTAAGCGCGGGTGGCGATCTGAGATCCATTCAGGAACTACTCGGCCACGCGAGCCTGTCGTCGACGCAGGTTTATACTGAGGTCGACGCAGATCGGCTAAGAGATGTGTACGACAAGGCGCATCCGGCACAAAAAGGCACCAAAGCAACCTGACGTCGAGATTCTTTGATTACATGTGGAGCGGACGGCCATCCACGGCAAGCGCGGCTTCTTTGACAGCCTCCGACAATGTCGGGTGCGCATGACAGGTCCGCGCAATATCTTCTGCCGCCCCGCCAAATTCCATCACTGTCACCGCTTCATGGATCATCTCACCGGCCTGTGTACCAATAATGTGGACACCCAAAACCTTATCAGTCTTCTTGTCAGCAAGAATTTTCACAAAGCCGTCTGTCTGCTGGTTTGCTTTCGCACGCCCATTCGCGGTGAAAGGGAATTTGCCAGCACGATACTCAATACCGGCTTCTTTCAATTCCTCTTCGGTCTTGCCGACAGAGGCCACTTCGGGCTGCGTATAAACAACGCCCGGAATGACATCGTAGTTCATATGCGGTGACTGGCCCCCCAGTCGCTCCGCCAGAACCACACCTTCTTCCATCGCCTTGTGCGCAAGCATCGGCCCGGTGATCGCATCGCCGATCGCGTGAACCCCGTCCACATTGGTTTTGAGATGCGCATCCACTTTAATACGACCGCGCTCATCAACCTCAACGCCCGCCTTGTCGAGGCCCAAGCCCTCCGTATAGGCAACGCGTCCAATGCAAACCAGCACGACGTCCGCGTCCAGCACTTCTGTGTCGCCGCCCTTTGCAGGCTCAACGGACACTTTGAGGCCTTTGCCACTCTTCTCAACACCGGTCACTTTTGACCCAAGTTTGAACGCAAACTTCTGTTTCTTCAGAACACGCTGGAAGGTCTTTGCCACCTCCCCATCCATGCCAGGAAGGATCGCAGGAAGAAATTCCACAACAGTGACATCTGAACCGAGACGGTTCCAGACAGAGCCAAGCTCCAAACCAATCACTCCGCCACCCACAACAACAAGCTTGCCGGGCACCTTCTCAAGTTCCAGCGCCCCAGTGGAAGAGACAATCTGTTTTTCATCAACATCGATACCAGGCAGCTTGGCAACATCGGAGCCGGTCGCGAGCACAATGTCAGAGGCTTTCAGGGTCCGTGACCCACCTTCGGCGAGCGCAACCTCAACTTCGCCAGCGCCCTTTAGCGCGCCGGTGCCTTTGACCCATTCAATCTTGTTTTTCTTAAACAGGAACTCGATACCTTGCGTGTTCCCATCGATCGCCTGCTGCTTGAAATTCTGCATCGCGCCAAGATCGAGCTTCGGCTTGCTGATTTTTATGCCCATCTTTTCAAAATGGTCTGTCTCGGCAAAAAGCTCAGAGGCGTGGAGCAACGCTTTTGACGGAATACATCCGACATTGAGACAGGTACCGCCAAGCGCATCACGCTTTTCAACGCACGCCACGCTCATGCCAAGCTGGGACGCCCGGATCGCACATTCATAGCCCCCAGGGCCTGCACCAATGACAATAAGATCGAACGTGTCGGACATAGAAGTACCCTACCTTCGCTTTAAACAGCAGATTGCGCAGGCATCTCGTCCACGAAACACCTGCCGCGAGAGTTGTTAGAGATCAAGAAGCAACCGCTGAGGATCTTCCAGACATTCTTTGACCCGCACCAGGAACGTTACAGCTTCCTTGCCATCGACAATCCGGTGATCATAGGACAGCGCCAGATACATCATCGGACGTACCTGAATCTCGCCATTCACAACCATCGGCCGTTCCTGAATCTTGTGCATGCCAAGAATACCGGACTGCGGCGCATTCAGAATTGGTGTCGACATGAGCGAGCCATAAACACCACCGTTGGAAATGGTGAAGGTACCGCCCTGAAGATCGTCAATCTTGAGATTGCCATCGCGAGCTGCCTGACCATAAGCATTGATGACCTTCTCAATTCCAGCTAGCGACAGATCCTGCGCATCTTTCAAGACAGGCACAACAAGACCTTTGTCCGTACCAACCGCAACGCCGATATTGTAGAAATTCTTGTAGACCAACTCATCGCCATCAATCTCGGCATTCACCGCCGGGATGTCTCTAAGCGCGGTGATACAGGCTTTGACGAAGAAGCTCATGAAGCCGAGGCGCACGCCGTGCTTCTTCTCAAACAGCTCTTTATACTGCGAGCGCGCCGCCATCACAGCGCCCAGATCAACTTCGTTGAACGTTGTGAGCATGGCAGCCGTGTTCTGCGCATCTTTAAGCCGTGTCGCAATGGTCTTGCGAAGCCGGGTCATCCGAACTCGCTCTTCCCGAGCACCCTGATCAACAGCCGGGGCGCTGGCAGGTTTTGCTGCCGCTGGAACCGCGACAGGGGCCGCTGGCGCGGCAGCCGGAGCCGCGGCACCTTTTGCCTCAAGCACAGCCAGAACATCGCCTTTGACGATCCGGCCATCTTTCCCGCTGCCCGAAATCGTAGATGGGTCGAGGCCATTCTCATCAATCAGCTTTTTAACTGCAGGAGACAAAGCCTCATTACTGCCTTCAGACGCCGCAACCGGAGCAGGCGCTGGTTCCGGCGCTACTTTAGGCGCAGGTTCTGCTTTGGCTTCTTCTTTGGCAGCAGCTGGCTTTGCTTTAACAACGGCACCGTCGCCGTCCCCAATCATGCCGAGCAATGCGTCCACTTCCACCGTCTCACCGGTTTCCACGGTGATTTCCGCCAGAACACCTGCAGCAGGGGACGGAAGTTCAATCGTCACCTTATCTGTTTCAAGCTCCACCAGCGGCTCATCAACCGCGACAGCATCACCTGCCTGCTTGAACCATTGGATCACCTCTGCCTCTGTGACGGATTCACCGAGCGTAGGGACGCGAATTTCAGTGCTCATTTTTTCCTGCCGTTTTCTATCAGTCAGTCGACGATCAATGCTTCGGAAAGAAGCTGGTTCAGTTCTTGAAGGTGTTTACTCATGAGACCCGTTGCAGGCGACGCCGCAGCTGGACGGCCCGCATAGGTTGCCCGGCGCTTACGTGCACCAACATGTGACAACACCCATTCAATATTCGGCTCAACAAAGAACCAGGCACCCATGTTTTTAGGCTCTTCCTGGCACCAGACAAATTCTGCATTCTCAAAGCGGCCCAATTCCTTGATCAGCGCTCGCGCGGGGAAGGGATAGAGCTGCTCGACACGCAGAAGATACACATCATCAATGCCATGCTCTTCGCGTTTCTCGTAAAGGTCGTAATAGACCTTGCCCGTACAGAGAACGACCCGACGAACTTTTTTGTCGTCAACCAGCTTGATCTTCTGATCAGGCAAGAGCTCGGCGTCATCCCACAATAGACGGTGGAAGGAACTGTCCGGACCGAATTCTTTCAGGGTCGAGACCGCCCGCTTGTGACGCAGCAACGACTTCGGCGTCATAATGATCAGTGGCTTGCGGAAGTTCCGATGCATCTGACGACGCAGGATATGGAAATAGTTCGCAGGCGTTGTGCAATTCGCCACCTGCATATTGTCTTCCGCACAAAGCTGTAGATAGCGCTCAAGCCGCGCAGACGAGTGCTCTGGCCCCTGCCCCTCATAGCCGTGCGGCAACAACATCACCAGGCCACACATACGCAACCATTTGCGTTCGCCGCTGGAAATGAACTGGTCAATCACAACCTGCGCCCCATTGGCAAAATCGCCAAACTGGGCTTCCCAAAGCACAAGCGAATTAGGTTCCGCGAGACTGTATCCATACTCAAAGCCGAGCACGGCATTTTCAGACAGCATGGAGTTGATCACTTCAAACTCGGCATCGCCAGTCGCAACAGAATTGAGCGGGATGAAACGATCCTCGTTCACTTGGTCATTCAAAACAGAATGCCGCTGCACAAAGGTCCCGCGTTCAGAATCCTGACCCACCAAGCGCACGCCCGTGCCTTCATTGAGCAAAGATCCATAGGCCAAATGCTCGGCCATGCCCCAGTCAATACCGGCTTCTGTTTCAATCATCTTGCGACGATTTTTCAGGAGCCGTTGCAAGGTCTTATGTGCATTAAAATCATCAGGGATCGTGGTGATCTTCTCGCCAATATCAACAAGCGTCTCCATCGGCACAGCCGTGTCGCCACGGCGCGCATCACCCTGCGCTTGAGAAAAGCCTGCCCACTTACCGTCCAACCAGTCCGCCTTATTGGGACGGAAGCCTTTTGCAGCAGCGAGATCGCCATCCAGCTGCGCACGAAAGCCAGTGATCCGTTCATCCACATCTGCTTGGGTGACAAGACCTTCATCAACCAGCCGCTTGGCGTAGATCTCAAGCGTTGTCGGTTGGTCGCCAATCTTTTTGTACATGAGCGGCTGCGTCAAAGACGGATCGTCGCCCTCATTGTGACCAAAGCGGCGATAGCAGAACATATCGATAACAACAGGTTTGCCGAACTTCTGACGGAACTCGACAGCAACCTTCGCCGCATGAACAACGGCTTCCGGGTCATCACCGTTCACATGGAAAATCGGCGCACCCACCATTTTGGCCATATCAGATGGATAGGGCGATGACCGCGAATGGTGCGGTGCTGTGGTAAAGCCGATCTGGTTATTGACGATAAAGTGGATTGAACCGCCGGTTCGGTGTCCCTTCAGCCCTGAGAGACCAAGACACTCAGCAACAACCCCCTGACCTGCAAAAGCAGCATCACCATGAAGGAGCAATGGGATGACCGATCCACGTTCACGGTCATGAAGCTGATCCTGTTTCGCGCGTGCCTTGCCGAGCACAACCGGATCAACAATTTCCAGGTGGGACGGGTTAGCCGTCAACGACAGGTGCACCTTGTTCCCATCGAATTCACGGTCAGACGACGCGCCGAGGTGATATTTCACATCACCTGAGCCATCAACATCTTCCGGATTGGCCGAGCCCCCATAAAATTCATGGAAGATGGCCTGGTAAGGCTTGCCCATAACGTTGGTAAGCACATTCAGCCGACCGCGATGAGGCATGCCAACAACGATTTCCTTGGCGCCCAAAGCACCACCGCGCTTGATGATCTGCTCAAGCGCAGGGATCGTCGCCTCACCCCCATCAAGACCGAAACGCTTCGTGCCGGTATATTTGACCGCGAGAAACTTCTCAAAGCCTTCGGCATGAATGAGCTTATCGAGAATGGCCAAACGCCCTTCCCGCGTAAAACTGATCTCCTTGTCGCGCCCCTCGATGCGCTCCTGAATCCACGCTTTTTCTTCTGGGTCGGAGACGTGCATGAACTCCACCGCGAACGTGCCGCAATATGTCCGGCGCAGGATCTCCAACATCTCGCGGATCGTGGATGTTTCAAGCCCCAGCACATAATCAAGGAAAATGGGGCGATCGAGATCCTCGGGACCAAACCCATAGCTTTCAGGCTGTAGTTCTGGGTGATGGCTCTCCTGGCGCAGTGCCAACGGATCGAGATCTGCGTCTAAATGGCCACGAATACGATAGGCGCGGATCATCATGATCGCTCGAACGGAGTCGAGCGTTGACGCCCGAATACTTTCTTCCGACGCTTCTGGCTCACGCGCTTGCAGTTTGGTGCGAATGACTTTTTCATCCGCCGCAGGCCAATTGCCGTCCAGCGCACTGACCATCTCGCCATTAGCGTGCATGGGCCAGTCCTGACGTTCCCAGGACGCCCCTTGAGCTTCCTTCAAAACATCAGCCGTGTTGTCACCTAACGATGAGAAAAAGGTTCGCCATTCGGCGTCTACAGACTGGGGATCATTCTGAAAACGGGCGTAAAGCTCTTCAACAAAGGGGGCATTGGTACCAAACAGGAACGATGTCCGTTCAAGCTGTTCGTTTGAACTGCTTTTGCTCATCATGGCTGGTGCGGGTCTTCCCCGCACTCCTCTCAAACCCTCGCCGGGGAGCTCAGAAAGCAGATCTCTGGGCGAGGTCGTATGGTTAATTTCCTGAGTGTGCCACGCAGGTCGTTAACTAGCCATTTAAAATCGCGAGACAAAAACACAAGTCTCACGCCAGAAAAAGTGAAGAGCCGGACGTGCGTTAAGAGGTGATTAACCTTTAAGCACATCCGCCAATGTTGTTCCCAAAGCAGCCGGTGAGGGCGAGACGGTGATGCCTGCAGAACGCATCGCTTCCATCTTGTCTTCCGCGCCGCCTTTACCGCCGGCAATGATCGCGCCGGCATGACCCATCCGACGTCCCGGAGGCGCCGTGACACCGGCAATAAAGCCAACGACAGGCTTCTTTACTTTGGACGCCTTGAGGAATTCAGCCGCTTCTTCTTCGGCCGACCCCCCAATTTCACCAATCATGATGATGGATTCGGTCTGATCATCGCCGAGGAACATGTCCAGGCAATCGATGAAGTTGGTGCCGTTCACCGGGTCACCCCCGATGCCAATACACGTTGACTGCCCCATGCCTGTCGCTGTTGTCTGAGCAACGGCTTCATAAGTGAGCGTCCCCGACCGCGAAACAATACCCACAGATCCAGCCTGGTGAATATGACCCGGCATGATGCCGATCTTGCAGGCGCCAGGTGTGATAACGCCCGGGCAGTTAGGCCCTACAAGACGTGTCTTGGACCCGCTGAGTGCCCGCTTCACCTTCACCATATCAAGGACAGGGATACCCTCGGTGATGCAGACAGCGAGTTCAATGCCAGCATCAATAGCCTCCAGAATGGCATCCGCCGCGAACGGGGGTGGCACATAAATCGCCGATGCTGTGGCGCCCGTCTGATCGACGGCCTCAGCAACCGTGTTGAATACAGGGAGATCAAGATGCGTAGAGCCGCCTTTGCCGGGGCTCACACCGCCGACCATTTGGGTTCCATACGCAATCGCGCCTTCCGAGTGAAAGGTGCCTTGGTTGCCGGTAAAGCCCTGGCAGATCACTTTGGTGTTTGCATCAACGAGAACAGCCATTACTTGGCCTCCTTCACGGCTTTAACGATTTTGTCTGCCGCGTCGGCAAGATCAGAAGCGGAAATGATGGGCAGGCCAGACTTGGCCATGATCTCTTTCCCCTGCTCCACATTGGTTCCTTCCAGACGCACCACCAGCGGCACATCAAGTTTCACCTCTTTAGCGGCAGCAACAACGCCTTCCGCGACGACGTCGCAGCGCATAATGCCCCCGAAAATATTCACGAGAATGCCTTCAACATTCGGGTCTGACAGGATGATTTTGAAAGCAGCCGTCACCTTCTCGGTCGTGGCGCCACCGCCCACATCCAGGAAGTTGGCAGGCTCGGAGCCATAAAGCTTGATGATATCCATCGTTGCCATAGCAAGACCGGCACCGTTCACCATGCAACCGATCGTACCGTCAAGCGTCACATAGTTGAGGTCGTATTTTGACGCCTCGATCTCGTGCGCGTCCTCTTCATCAAGATCGCGCAGCTCCAACAGATCTTTGTGGCGATAAAGCGCGTTGTCATCAAAGTTCATCTTGGCATCAAGACAAATGACGTCGCCGGCGCCCGTGACCACGAGCGGGTTGATCTCCAACAAGCTCATATCTTCGCCGACAAAGGCATCATAGAGCTTAGAGATCAAAGCGACGGCCTGCTTTGCCGTGTCACCTGACAGTCCGAGAGCATAGGCAACCTTGCGGCCGTGAAAGCCGGAAATGCCACTGGCTGGATCGATATCAAAAGTGAGGATCTTCTCCGGTGTGCTCGCAGCAACTTCCTCAATGTCCATTCCGCCTTCGGTAGAAGCGATGAAGGACACACGAGAGTTGGCCCGGTCAACAAGTGCGGAGAGATAAAGTTCTGAGGCAATGTCAGATCCGTCTTCAATATAGATCCGACCAACTTTTTTGCCCTCTGGGCCTGTCTGATGCGTGACCAGCGTCATGCCCAACATGCGCTCAGCTTCCTGGCGAACTTCATCGATCGATTTTACGACCTTCACACCACCGCCTTTGCCGCGACCACCTGCATGGATTTGGGCTTTGACGACCCAAACAGGCCCGCCGAGCTCTTCTGCTGCTTTGACAGCTTCATCAACGCTAAATGCGGGTTTCCCCTTGGGAACGGGCACGCCATATTTCGCGAGCACCGACTTGGCTTGATATTCATGGATATTCATGGGCAACCACCGGCTGGACCGGCACAGAACTGCGCCGGGAATGGTGAGAAAGAGACGGGCCGTTTATAGCACCCAAGGTCTGCATATCAACCGGCAAGGCACCGTCGGAGGCGCTTTATTCAGCCAATGCGTGCTGATTGACCTGTGACGCGACGGTAGTCAAAACTGACTTCAGCAGGTCAACCGCCTGATCCGCGGTCAACCGCTGAACACCACGAAGGTGCCGCCAGCTGTCCCAACTGGTGATCAGTTCCACCTGGGCGACCACATCTGTTGTTTTGCCAAGGCAGTGGGGCTCCAGCATTTCTGTCAGCCGCGCTCGATACCGCGCCGCGCGGATCGCCTGGGAAGTAGCCACAGACGGCAAAAAGCGCCCGCCGGCATCCCCTAAGTGCTTGAAATCAGCGGCGGCTTCATAATATCGGGCCCGCAGCACGGCGAGCTCTTCCATCATGGAGATCAAAGAACCATTGGCAGGCATGGCGTTTTCAAGGTCTCCGAACAGGTCTTCTGCAACCTTACGAATCTCAATCGCCAGATCATCCATCGACGGGAAATGCGCTTCTATTTGAGCCTCTGTCAGGCCCGTTTCCTGAACAAGGCGCTGAAGCGTCGGAATCACTCGGTCGCTTGCGGCCAGGCACAGGGCGGCATCACGAATAGTGTCTCGAATGGCGCTCTTTTGCTGTGCTTTCTGACGGTTTGTCCGCATGGGCCCCCCCTGAGAATCAGCCGAACACAGGCGGTTTTCATCGTCAATCACCCAAAAGGGTGAGGCGGCAAATGAGTGTCTCCATGCCGCAGCCTTGGTTTACCTAAGGTGCCCGAACCACTTGCTGGACAAGGTCGCCAATGATCTTGCGGGTCTTTTCCTCACTCAATCTCTGGATATTGCGCATATGACGCCAGAGTTCCCAGCTGACCAATGCCTCAACCTGAGCAGCCATATCGTCTGTCTTCGGACCGAAATGAGGTTGCAACATCTCAACGATGCGCGCGCGAAAGAGCCCGTCCCTAATCGCGCGTTTTTCTCTGATTGGGGGGAACATATGTTCAGAGGCCTCGGCATAGGTTCGCACAAACGCCGTATCTTCATAGAGATTGATGCGAATCTCGACCAGCTTAGCCAGCATGCCTGGCAGGGGCCCCGCTTCAGGAAATGCTTCATATTGGGGCGCCAGATTGATATCCAGCACATCAGTGATGTCCACTGCCAGATCTTCAATCGTTGGATAGATCTGATTGATCAGATCTTCTGGAACACCTGATTTTTCTGCGAGATTCTTCGGGTCAGGGATCTTGCGATCATCGTGCATCAGTCGGAAGACAGCTTTCCTGACCTTTTCCCGCACCTCTTCCTGATCAACGCCTGCATTGCCTGATTCAGCACTCATAACGACTCTGTTCAGCCCCTTATTCAGCAAGGATAACGATAAGCCAGTAAGTGCTTTTGGAAAGGGGGACGCCCCCTTTCACTTACAAAAAAGTACGCAAAATAAGATCACATAAAGTGAATAGATCAGTTTATTTAATCCATTCCTATAGCCTGCCATAAGCAATCTCATCCGAGCCCGCAGGGAGGCGAACTCGCAACCCATCAAAGCCGATGACAACACCTTCCGACCGGACATCAGAGACACCGCGCATAAAGATGTCTTCCATTACGCCAAGCGGCATCGGCGGCACAATATGGTTGTAGATGAGGAGCGAAGCATTCGCCTCATTGGCAATCTCGGCTGCATCCACAGGCGAGGTATGCACTTCAGAAGCATCGGTCAAAATCTTTGCTGTCGTTGACTGGCCATTGCCACGAAGGGCTCCAATGATCGCATGAATATTGGCCATGCCCATCACCTCATGAACCATGACATCCGCGTCCGCTCCGAACCGGACCATGTTCTGATCCCTGACAGTATCACCGGAGAACACAACAGTGCGGTCCTTAAACTCGATCCGATAGCCGTAAGCGTTTTCCAGAGGCACATGATCAACTTTGAACGCAGTGATCTTCAGATCACCCTCCTCGATCACGGTGACCGTGTCATCCCGACTGGGCACAAGAAATGCTGCCGACTTAATCACTTGGGCTTGGGGTTCAAAAACTTCTTCGCCGTGATGATCAATCCGGGACTTGCTATCGATGCCGAACGCATCAAATGTCCCGTTGGCAAGGCCTTCGACCCCAGGGGGGCCATAGAGTGTCAGCGGTTCTTTCCGTCCACCGGCCCAGCTATTAAGCGCGACATCACCCAGACCCGCAATATGGTCTGAGTGCAGGTGCGTATAGAGCACAGCCTCAAGACGCTCCATCGGCACACGCAGCTGCTGCAGCCGCTGCGCACCACCGGTCCCACTATCAACCAGAAAAACACGTCCACCAGCTGCAACGAGCGTGCAAGGACCCGCACGCTCAGGGTCAGGGAAAGGTCCACCGGTCCCGCAAAAAATCAACGTCAGGCTGTCAGGGTCTGAAAGATCGATCTGGTCCGAAGATACCACCGCATTGACACCGCGTTCCAAGACCACATCCTGGATCGCCGGAACCCTGAGGCCTATTGCGACCAACGCCACGAGAACAATGATCACCCCCACGCCATACAATAAAACGCGTTTCATTCTCGCCGTCCTCCTGTCATCTTGACCTAGACCTATATATTGGCACAAACAATGCCAATACTCAAAACAAGAATCCAAACAAAAAAGCGGGACCCGAAGGCCCCGCTTTCAAATTGCATCTGATGCGCAGTTTATTTCTTCTTGCGACCCTTAGCCGGTGCGAGTTTTGCTACCGCTGGGTTGATCTTCTTACAAGCATCTACGAGACCCTTCACAGCGCCAACAGACTTGTCGAACTGCTTCTTCTCACTTGCGTTGAGCTTGATCTCTACGATCCGCTCGATACCGCCAGCGCCGATCACCGTTGGCACACCCACATACATGTCTTTGAGGCCAAACTCACCATTAAGGTGCGCCGCGCACGGAAGAACACGTTTCTGGTCTTTCAGGTAGCTTTCCGCCATCGCGATCGCAGAGGCAGCTGGCGCGTAATAGGCGGAGCCCGTCTTCAGGAGGCCAACAATCTCAGCACCGCCATCACGGGTCCGCTGGATGATTTCTGCGAGTTTTTCTTTTGTCGTCCAACCCATCTTCACAAGGTCAGGAAGGGGGATCCCCGCAACCGTTGAGTAGCGAGCCAGCGGCACCATCGTGTCTCCGTGGCCACCGAGAACAAACGCGTTCACATCCTTCACGGAAACGTCGAACTCTTCGGACAGGAAGTACTGGAAACGAGCGGAATCAAGCACGCCAGCCATGCCCACAACCTTGTTCGCCGGAAGGCCAGAAAACTGGCGCAGCGCCCAAACCATCGCATCCAGTGGGTTTGTGATGCAGATAACAAAAGCGTTTGGCGCGTGCTTGCCGATGCCCTCGCCGACCTGCTGCATGACTTTGAGATTGATGCCCAGAAGGTCATCGCGGCTCATGCCTGGCTTACGCGGCACGCCAGCTGTCACAATCACAACGTCCGCGCCCTTGATGTCGCGATAAGAGCTTGTGCCCTTCAACGCTGCATCAAAGCCGTCAACCGGGGAGCTTTCAGCAAGGTCCAACGCCTTGCCTTGGGGCACGCCATCGACAATGTCAAAAATGACAACGTCGCCGAGCTCCTTTAGTCCGGCCAAATGAGCCAGGGTTCCGCCGATCTGACCGCCGCCGATAAGAGCAATTTTTTTGCGTGCCATAATTGATGCCTCCGGGATATCGCATTGGCAGACACTGCAAGAAGCGCCGCCTTTTAAAGTTAAGAAAACGAGTTGTTAGGGTGCCTAGTAGCGTGAATCTCGTGTCGGGGCAACGTTCTGACGACTGAAAGATGCCGACCACTGAAATGAACTCAAATTCTCTTTGGAGAGACAGGCTTTTTCGCCCGTTTTTAGCGTTAATCAAACCAAGTTCGAAGATTTGACTCACCCTCAACGAAAGCGCAATCTATCAGGGTCCAGCTTAACTGGGCACGGATTGATCGGGGGAAGAGAGCGGGTAAACCGCCATTGATTGGTCCGACACAAAAGGTTTGAGTAACCGCTTTAAACAGGATGCGGAGTAGCAGCTGAATAGAAGGCCAACGGGTCATAGAGGCGCCCGAAAAGGTTCAGCAGCGTGAGTTAGTGGGGTAGGCAGTGATGCCAAAGGGGTTCAATACGCATATTGGTGATGAGACATTCAAGTCACGCACCGCGAGCCATCAGGCTCAACAACCAACACGCAAAAGAAATCGTATCCGCAAGTCGGGGATTGCCGCGACCGTTGCTGCGGGTCTGATGCTGTCTGGATGTGCATCGCCCATTATCGGTGCGCTGACCATCGGCGAGATCGCGTCAATTGCGGGTCTTGTTTCGACCTTCATGTCCGGCCAGGATCTGACCGAGCATGCATTGTCCGCCGCGACAGGCAAAGATTGCCGGATCCTGGAAGCCATGCTGCGCTCTGAGCGTGACTTCTGCGTCGAACATAGCGACAGCGCAACAGACAATGACTTTGAAGGTGTGATGGCGCTGTTTGATGACGGCCAGACGTCAACGACAACAATTGCAGCAGCTGAAGCGGGCAACTCCCAGGATGAAGCAGACCTGATCGCGTTGGGCTTTGCACCAATTGATCGTGGCATTGCCCGCGACCGATTTGCTTTGGAAACGGCGAATGCCGAACCTCAGGAGCGAACCAGACAGCCCGTTTCCTTTGGAATGCTGCAGGCGTCTTACGGCCAGTCCTGGTCCTACGAGCTAACGACCCGCAGGGATGGCTCGCGTTACGCAGAGGCCGGCACCAATCGCCAGCTGGCCAGCGCTGAACCAAAAGCGCTTCCTGGCACACGAACAGATGGTGCAGTGATCCTGCCGAAACCTGTCGCGAACTAAGCGCAAGATGAATAGATTTGAAAGGGGCGGCTTTGAGCTGCCCTTTTTATTGGGTTTGCGTTTGAACCAGCGCGGCCGCCCGTCGACGTACAATATCGGCCACCAACGGGACAAATTCATCCGACATCCCGATCTGCGCATGGTTTGCGTCTGCCACCAAGTGGTACTGCCCGTTGGACGAAAGCTCCGATAGCTCCGTCTGCATCTCTATCCAGCTTGGCAACATCACTTCAGGCCAATCTCCTGCAACGAAAACATGCAGAGGAAGACTCCCCAAGCCCTGGCGAGCAACCTCACGCCCTGCAAACGCCGATCGCTCCCAGCCCCGCGCTTCTTCTGCCGTGCCGCGCATGTGAGAAATGGAATTCAGGAGCGCCAAAGATTGCGCATAATCCGCCCCCTCCAATCCATCAATCGCAGGTGCGAAGAGGTCAAAAGCACGCGGCACACCAAAAACATTAAGCCAGGGCGCCAGTTGAAACCCATCCAGCAGGTCCCTGAATCCCTTTTGGGCAAACGGTGGAAATCGCTCACCCATATCTTCGTGGCTTGAGTCCAAAAGAATAAGGGCGCCAACACGGGCAGGATTGTCTTTTGCGAACACCCTCCCAACGACACCCCCATAGGAGTGACCAATCAGAATGACGGGCCCCGTGATCGAAGCGGCGTCAAGCAAGCGGGCCAAACGGCCACTAGCAATCCCAGCATCTCTGGGAGCACCACTGTCTTCACTCCACCCCAACCCGTCCCGGTCATAAGAGCAAACCCGGAAATAAGATTCCAACAGCCGTTCAAGCGGCCGCCAACTAGCAGCCGGATTGCCCATGCCCGAGGAAAGCACCACTGTGCGTTCTCCTTCGCCACGGCAAACCATGTGAAGAGACACATCACCGACATCATAGAGCGTGCCCGGCGCAGGATAGAGGGAGGCGGCGCGCATCTCGCCAATGCGCTGGTACACCATACCGCTCACAAGCACGACAATGACGAGACCTGCACAGCCCCACGCGCCAACACGCAAAAGCCACAACCACCCCTTGGCGGTCGTTTGCAGATTCATGGTCCTCTCGCTCATCACACCCTCCCATACAGTTTGTATGAATGTGAGCAAGCCTGCACCAAATACAAGCATTCAAAGGAACCAATTAAATTGTTGAGCTTGGAACCGCAGCCGTAGCCGCAGCCGTAGCGGGGAGATTACGGCGTATGCGCATCCAAATAGTCTGCGCTTTGCATTTCCATCAGCCGCGAGACAGTGCGTTCAAACTCAAAGCTGCCGTCTCCACTCTTGTAAAGCGCCTGAGGCTCAACCGCAGCAGAAGCCACCAGCCGCACCTTTCTTTCATAGAAGGCATCAATGAGGGTCACGAAGCGTTTGGCTTCGTTTCTGTTTGCCGCGCTGAGCTCCGGAATATGGTCGATGAAGACCGTACGGAAGCACTCCGCGATCTTCAGATAGTCGGCAGCCCCCAACGGCTTGGCACAGAGATCGGCAAAACTGAACCGCGCCACATCATGCACCGCCTGCGGCACCTCAACGGCCCGCCCCTTAACTGCGAGGGTTCGCGGCTTGGGTTTCAGATTGTTTGTCAGGCTGTCAAAGCACGCATCCATTTTGCGGTCCGCTCCCATATCGAGCGGCGCATAATAGACAGGCATGCCATTCATCCTATCAAGCCGGTAGTCCGTATCGCTGTCGAGCGGAACAACCTCCATGGCTTCCTCAACAAGGTCTATGAAGGGCAGGAACCGGTGACGGTTAAGCCCCCCTTCATAAAGGCCCGACGGGGCTCTGTTGGAGGTCGCGACCACGACAACGCCCAGCTCAAACAAGCGCGTGAAAAGCCGCCCAAGGATTGACGCATCCGCAATGTCATGGACCTGAAACTCATCAAAGCAGAGCAGCGTCGCTTCCCGCGCAATCTGCGAGGCCACAGGCAGGATCGGATCATCCCCCTTGGTCTTTCCTGCTTTTTCCTGTTTGCGCCACGCGAAGATACGTTCGTGTGTTTCCGCCATAAACTCATGGAAATGCACCCGGCGCTTCTGGGCAACCGGGGCCGTTTCAAAGAACATATCCATCAGCATGGATTTGCCTCGGCCCACATCGCCCCAGAGATAGATGCCCTCAGGCGGACTGACCGGCTGGCCCAGCCCAAAAAACCGAAGGCGGCCCGTCTTCAGACCGGGGCGCCAATCCGCCAGCGCATCATGCAAACGCTGCAAATGCCGAACCGCCCGCTCCTGCGCCGGATCATGAGCAATCTCCCCTTCATCCGTCAGCGCGCGATAATTCTGAACCGGGCCGTCTGTCATCTAAGCCGCACACATCCAAAAAGAACATTTCAAGAACACGTGGCCTTTGCTACCCTTCCAGGAAAAGGAGCAAATGCCGTGACCTCACTCATATCTCTAGCTGCGCGATTTGAACAGGCATCAAAGAAATATGCCGCCGACAATGGCATCAGCCGCACTGAGGAATGGTTTACGCTCAAAATGCAGGAAGAGCTTGGTGAGCTGACACAAGCCTGGATGAAATGGGCAGGACATGGACGACGCAAAGGCAAATCTGAAGCAGATTTGCACTATGAAATGTCTGACGAAACAGCTGACCTGTTGGGTCACGTCCTCTTGTTCGCACAACAGAACAAGATCGACCTGGACGCAGCGATCAGCCGCAAATGGCGGTTTGACCCAACCACCGACGTGCCTGCCTCTGACGTCGATTAGCCAAGGAGTTTTGTGAGTTCGCCATAGGGCGGGTCATCACTCGCGAAGGTGAAGCTCCCTTGATCTCTGATTTCTTTGGCCGCTTTCAGGAAGCCGTCCAGGGCCGCGACGGCAAGGGCACTTCCTGTGCTGATCCGCTTAACGCCGAGGGTGGCCAGCTGATCAACGGTTAGCGCATGGCCTGGCAGACCCGCCAACACATTCACCGGACGATCAACAGAACGCACCAGTTCGGCAATCTCATCAATATCCGTAAGGCCGGGCGCATAAAGCACATCTGCTCCTGCGTCCTGATAAGCCTGCAACCGTTCGATGACGGCACCTAGATTCCTGTCACCCACCACATAGTTCTCGGCACGGGCTGTCAGGACGAAAGAAACATCTCCACCATGGGCGGCCTCAGCTGCGGCTGCGATCCGCGCTTTCGCGGCATCGAGCGGATAGAGCGACCGATCAGGCGTCATGTCTTCAATGGACCCACCTGCAAGTCCTGCAGCAATACCAAGGCGAATGGTTTCCGCCACCGCACCAGGCGCGTCGCCCCATCCATTCTCTAGATCCGCATTCACCGGCAATGAGGTGGCCTCAACAATGTCCGCAACATGTCTAAGCATCGCATCACGCCCTACCCGATTATCAAGCGTGCCCATAGAATAGGCATAGCCCGCGCTGGAGGACGCAAGCGCCTCAAACCCCAACCCTTCAAGAAGGCGCGCCGTCCCGCGATCATAAGGGTTTGGAATGACAAGTGGGTTTTCCTGCGCGTGCAGCGCTTTAAAACGTTCTGCTTTTGCTTTCTGACTCATGCGTCTTATCCCTGTTCTGAAGGCCCGCTGGATATAGGCTGTGAGCGGAAGATCCGCTCGCCACTTTCGGACGCTTACAAAACCGGCGGCGTGAGGAAGCGTTCCAGTATCTTCCGCTGCTCATCGGTCTCTACCGGCAACCCGAAATGCTGGTCGAGCAACGCAACCATCTCGTCAACATCCGCGATCTCATGAACGGTCTGGTCTTCGCCCAACTTCCGTTCAACAAATGTATTATTAAAAACCATGCGCCGCGCGTCGTGAGACGGGCGCTCCACAATCAGATTGTTGGTAAAAAGAGACTCCGGATGGGTCGACGTGTACCAGCTCGACAGTTCGTAATCGACGGGCGATTGCGGCGTCAGCGTAAACTCACACACATTCGCCCACTGGTTCCCGAGATCGGCCTGGATCGTGTAATTGTCGCCACGTCTAACAATGCGATGATCTTCATGCCGCGTCTTCTGAACAAGGTCCGGGACAAGCTTCAACACACCGGTCAGGCGGATACCCCCAAAACCCCCATCGTAAATGTAGGTCTCATCGTCAAAATCAACGCGGATCAGCATATGGGTCAACGGAGCCGCAACGCCGTCTTCAACCATCCAGCGAACACGCCCGATCAATCCTGTCGCCTTGAAGCCCAACTGTTGAAGGGCAGCAAGCGCCAAACCATTCTGTTCAAAACAATAACCGCCGCGACAGGCGCCAACGATCTTGCCCTGCAAAGCCTCGAGATCAAGCTGCACACCCTGCCCGAACAGAATGCTGAGATTCTCAAAAGGAATGGAGGTGGCATGAGCAAACTGGATCGCCGTCAGGTTTTCCAGCGTCGGCGCGCGATCACCCTCATAGCCGATGCGGGCGAAATAGGCGTCGAGATCGAGTTCAGTGTCGGACATGGAAAACCACCAAAAAAAGGAGTGCTCCTTATGTAGGAGCACTCCCATCAATTACCTAGAGCCAATTCGCGTTCTACTCAGCTCCATATTCCCACGCCTAATCTTTTGGGCCTACTTCATCGTAGGGATCACGAAGCTGGAGCCTTCTTTCACACCTGTTGGCCAACGAGACGTGACAGTCTTCACTTTGGTGTAGAACTTCACACCTTCTGTGCCGTGCTGGTTTGTGTCACCGAAAGCGGAACGCTTCCAGCCACCGAATGAATGATAGGCGAGCGGCACAGGGATCGGCACATTGATGCCCACCATGCCCACATTGACATTCGATGCGAAACTCCGTGCCGCATCCCCATCACGGGTAAAGATCGCAACGCCATTGCCATATTGGTGTTCGCTTGGGAGCTTCGCCGCTTCCTCAAACGTCTCCGCGCGCACGACTGACAGGACCGGCCCGAAAATCTCTTCTTTCCAGATATCCATGTCCGGCGTCACATTGTCAAAGAGCGATCCGCCAATGAAAAAGCCACCCTCATAGCCCTGAAGTTCAAAACCGCGACCATCAACAAGCAGGTCTGCACCCTGCTCCACACCACGGTCGATCCAGCCAGCAACCTTGTCGCGCTGTTCAGCGGTAACCATTGGTCCATAGTCCGCGTCAGCGTCTGTTGAAAGACCGACCTTCAAACTTTCAACGCGGGGGATGAGTTTCTCAATGAGTCGGTCACCGGTTTCCTTGCCAACAGGGACCGCGACGGAGAGCGCCATGCACCGCTCGCCGGCAGAGCCATAGCCAGCGCCAATGAGATCGTCCACAACCCGGTCAAGGTCAGCATCCGGCATGATGATCGCGTGGTTCTTCGCGCCACCCATTGCCTGCACACGTTTCCCGTGGGCCGCACCTGTCGCGTAAATATATTCCGCAATGGCGGACGACCCGACAAAGCTGATCGCTTCAACCTGAGGGTCCGTCAACAGTGTATCAACCGCCTCCTTGTCCCCGTTCACAACATTGAGCACACCGGCTGGCGCACCTGCTTCCATGAAGAGTTCCGCGAGGCGCAGCGGTACGCTCGGGTCTTTTTCAGATGGTTTACAGACAAATGTGTTGCCGCAGGCGATCGCCACACCAAACATCCACATCGGGATCATGGCGGGGAAGTTGAACGGCGTAATGCCGGCGCACACGCCCAAAGGCTGACGCATGGAATACATGTCAATGTCTGGGCCGGCGCCTTCCGTGAACTCGCCTTTCTGGAGATGCGGAATACCACACGCAAATTCAATCACTTCGAGGCCACGCTGAATGTCGCCCTTACTGTCGGCAATCACCTTGCCATGTTCAGAAGAGAGCATCTCCGCGAGCTCATCCATATTGTCTTCGAGCAGGCGTTTGAAATCAAACATCACGCGGGCGCGACGCTGCGGGTTGGTGGCAGCCCAGCCGGGAAATGCTGCTGCGGAAGACGCAATCGCCGCGCGCACTTCATCAGCGCTTGCAAGCGGCGTCTGAGCGGTAACCTCACCCGTGTTCGGATTGAAGACACCAAGCGTGCGACCGCTCGCGCCGGAAACCTTCGCGCCATTGATAAAGTGATGCAGCTCTTTGGCCATGTTCTTCACGCGATCCCGTTGCCGGGTGCGTCTCCCTGGTTCACACCTTCCAAATTCACCCTCTGTTCCTAGCGCTCGCAACCAGTTGTCGCAAGAGCCTGAAAGGCGGAGCAGCGCTTCACGGTGCCCCAGTGATCAAAATATTGGCCAGTCTTGGAAAAGAGATCAGGGGCGTTTGAGGAGCCAACCCATAATAAACGTCGCGGCAACGGCGCCTGCCAGCTGCGCGGCGATAAAGAGCGCCGCATTATCAGGATGAATGCCGGAAAATGTATCCGTGAAGGTGCGGGCAATGGTCACGGCCGGGTTGGCAAAGGACGTGGACGATGTGAACCAATATCCAGCGGTAATAAAGAGACCCACCGCGTAGGGCACCGCCTGCGGCGCCGCTTTGATGCACCCAAGAATGGTCGCGACCAGGCCGAATGTCGCCACCACTTCACCGGTCCATTGACCGGGGCCTGTACGCATATTCGTAGAGCTTTGGATAAGAGACTGGTCGAACATGAGATGGGCAATCACAGCGCCCGCAACTGCAGCCATAATCTGCACCAGCACATAGACACCGCCCTGACCCCAGCCGATCTCTCGGCGCAGCGCAAAGGCAAGCGTCACCGCAGGATTGAAATGCGCACCGGAGATGGGCCCAAAGATCAGGATCAGAACTGCGAGAATAGCACCTGTGGCGATTGTATTGCCCAGGAGCGCAATGGCGGCGTTACCACCGGCGAGACTCTCGCCCATAATTCCTGAGCCAACGACAGTGGCCAGCAAAAAGAAGGTGCCGAGCGCCTCGGCGACAAGGCGACGTCCAAAATCAGTTTCTTGCATGGGAAATTCTAGGCGCTTTCGTTCTTCTGGCCGGATGTGCTCACGCCCATCTTATCCAACTCACGTTGCAATGCGAGAGCATCGAGACTGGACATTGGCAGATTGACGAAGACATCGATCCGCGACCTGATTTGACGAAACACATCAAGAAAGACCGCCCGCTTCTCAACATCTGGCCCCTCACAGGCGGCAGGGTCTTCAAACGGCCAATGGGCGCTCGTGGGACTTCCGGGCCAAACAGGACAGACTTCGCCGGCTGCATTGTCACAAACGGTGAAAATGAAGTCCATCTGGGGAGCACCGTCCACTGCAAACTCATCCCATGACTTGGACCTGAGGCCCTCTATGGAAATCTTGGCTGTTTGAAGGGTCTCCAAAGCGAACTCATTGGGTGCGCCCGTTGGATGGCTTCCCGCCGAGAACGCCCGATAGGACGTTCCCGGCAGGGAATTGAGGTAGGCCTCGGCCAGTAAGCTACGTGCAGAGTTTCCTGTGCAAAGGAACAGCACATTGTATGGGGTCGGTGTACTTGCCATCGCTTAACAACAGCCGCCCTTGTGAGACGGCACCGGAATATCGCGGGTCATCTCGGCTGCCACGGTTTCAGCCCGTAAGTCAGGACCCGTGCCCCGCTCTTCTGTCTGGTGCTTTGTATGAAACGCTTCCCACATCACGCCATCCGGATCTGTCGTCCAGCTTTTTTCTGACTTGTGATAGCAGCAGGTGGTCACACCTTCTGGCAGATAGGGGCCTTCAGCCTGCTTGAGTTGATCAAACAGGGGGGCAAGTTCCTCTTCGCTGTCCACCTGAATACCCGCATGGTTGAAGCCAGACTGCTCACTATTTGCTTCAAGCACAAAGTTCACCCGTGGGTCGTCCAACAACCATTTGGCGTAATCGTCTTTTTGAGTGGTTGGTTCCTGACCAAAGAGCGTCGAATAGAACGCCACAGACTTTTCCAGATCTGCAACACCAAAGCTCACATGCAATCTCTTCATGTTCCTGTTTCCTCTAACGACGGCGCACACGCGCCCTGACAACAGTCTTCCAATAGGTAATCGGCAAGGGCGCGCATGCCGCCAAGGTTTGCCGTGTAAATGATGGAACGCCCGTCACGCCGCGCTGAGACAAGCCCCGCCCGCGTGAGCTCCTTCAAGTGAAAGGAGAGCGTAGGGGCAGCGACACCCAATTGCTCTGCCAAGCCACCGGCCGGCAATCCCGCCTCCTCAGCATTGGGCGAATGGGCCCGTACGAGTGTCCGGAAGATCTCCAACCGGGTTTCTTGAGCCAAGGCGCCAAGCGCGTCGATTGCGTTCATCATTTCCATATTTTGATAATTATAGAAATATAATGAGATTGCAACCCCTAATCGGCTCTATTGACTCAAAACACTACCTATGGCCTATAAAAATTGGGGATAGCCGGACGAAGATCTGGCAAGTGGGGGAGAGTTCTTGCAATGAAACTGAAGCAATGCTGGCGCCGCAAACGCGCGCTGACAGCACAGATGTGCGCGTTTTTGATGGCCGTTACACCGTCATACGCGGGCAATCTCCGGGATGATGTCGTCGCGAATGCAGGCGGCATCGGCAACATTATTGAGACGGACACCAAATTTACTCCCGTCGTCAACATCACACTGCCGGGTTCAGAGAATGTGTGCACTGGCACACTCATCAACGCCCGAACGATCCTGACGGCAAGTCATTGTTTCGACGGCGTGGCACCAGCCACAACGTTCGGGGTTACCTTTACGCCCACAACAACCATCAACGCGCCTGACATTCTGGCGGGATCACATCTCGTTCACCCGGGCTATACGAACCGAACGAGCTTTTTCTCGGCAAACGATGTTGCACTTCTGACGCTCGAACAACCCGTTGAAAACGTAACACCCATCGAACCGACAAATGAGTTTGCGCCTTTGGGCACCCCGGTCATATCGGTCGGATACGGCTCGAGTGGGACCGCCTCCAATCCCTCCTCAAACTCGGACGGGCAATTGCGCACCGTCAATAATGTGATTGACGGATTCGAGCCAGTAGGGTCAGGCGGCAGATTCTATATCGCAGATTTCGATGATCCCAACCTCATCGTGCCTAACATTGCCGGCGGCGGTGCACTTCCGAACGAAGGAGTTCCGGGACCGGGCGATAGTGGTGGTCCCCTGTTTTTTGTGAAGTCCGATGGAAGTCTGGTTCTCATCGGAACAGTGGTCGGCGGCACCACGAGCTTCCCGCCACTTGGCGCCTATGGCAGCATCGCCTTATGGACAGCGACGGCGACCAACTACGATTGGATACAGACAAACAACCCGCTCAAGGCAGCGACATCCCTCGGTTCAGGAAACTGGGCTGATCCGCAGCATTGGGGCGGCGGTGTTGTTCCCCAGAATTCAGCAGCAGGGGCATCAGCAACATTTAAAAGCTTTTTCGACGTCACGATCGGAAGCGGCGAAACCTCGGTGACACAAAACCAAATCGTGGATCGCGTCCTGATCACCAATCCAGGTGCGCAACTGACCGTTGAAAATGGTGCGACCCTTGCCACGGAGGGCACATCGCGTTTGAGCAACGGCACCCTAAAGCTCAATGGTCAATTCGCAGCACTCGGTCTCAACATCAATGGTGGAATGCTGTCAGGTTCCGGCAACCTGGCGACGGTGAATGGAATCACGGCGACTGCAGGCACCATCGCTCCAGGGAACTCCATCGGCACCCTAAACGTGGTTGGGAACCTGACCCTTTCCGATGACGCAACCTTGTCGATAGAAATTGACGGCGATCAAAGTGATCAACTGCGTGTCACCGGCATCGCTGATATTGGCGGCGTCCTTGCGCTCTCCATCGCCCCTGGTGGCGCTCTACCTGAAAACGGTGAAACATTCTTGCTCGTTAACGCAGGTATTCTGACCGGCGATTGGGATGACACAGCGCCCAACCTGCCTGGCACATTAATTGTGACGGGCGAAAGCCTGACAGCGACGGGTTATGAAGTCACCATCGGCCGACAGAGTTTTAATGCGGTCCTTGGTGGCGGAGAAAACTCCGATACGGCGAGTGCATTGGATGCATTGCGCGGCTTAGCGGGCACGGAGGATTTCTTCAACTCCATCGATCCATTGAGCGCGCAAGATCTAAGAAATGCCCTCGCGCTGATTACGCCAAACACCAACACGAACGGCGGAACGCCAACTCGGGGTGGCGGCGCAGGCATTGTCGGGGGACAGATCGGAAACCGACTGGCAGCAATCCGAGCCGGACAGTCTGAGACGCGGGTCGCAGCAGCGAGAAACTTCACGGAGGACACACATGCTCTTCAGGAAATCGACACAGCGCCCAATCCGTTTATGGACAGAATGACGTCTGCCTTCAACGCAGCCCTGGCAACACCAACCGCAGAGCATGCGCCCGAGGCAGATGAGGAAGAAAACGCGCTCGGCATCGCCTTGCCTTCCGGCAACGCCGATGGTGATTGGGGCATCTTGATCGCGAGCGATACCGTTTTTGGGGATGTCGACGGTCAGAATGGGGGCGAAGATGGCTACTGGACCCAGGCCATGACAATTGGCCTTGACCGCAAACTAGCTCCCGGTACCACAGCAGGCGCCGCAGTGAGCTACCTTGTGTCACAGACAAGTCCCGCTAGCGGTGGACGAGTAGAAAGCGAAGGCGCAGCGCTCAGCCTATATGGCACCCACAAAACAGATGTCGGCGTTTGGCTTGACGCTTTCGCCGCTGTTTCAATGAGTGATATCGACATCGACCGCAGAGCATCTGTCGGAGCAGTCACGCTCCGTGCCACCGGCGACACAAAGAGCCGAGCGATTGTTTTAGGAGCCACACTTGGCTTTGACATCCAGCTTGAGGACCACAACCCAGATAATGCCGACCTCACTGACCTGGTTTTGACACCTTTGGCGAGTGTCGAATTCAGCGACACAAACACTGACGGCTATAGCGAAACCGGCCATGCTGCCCTTGCCGCAACGGTTCGCGACCTCTCACAAACAAGTCTGCGATCTGCGTTGGGGCTGCAGCTCGCCAAAGAATACACGCTAAGCGAGGCAAACCTGCGCCCATTCCTGAGGGCGGTTTGGACACACGAGTTCAAGGACGAGGCGACAATAATCACCTCCAATTTTGTCTCCGCTCCCACCAACCTCATGACCAGCCAGGGAAACAACGTCGCCCAAGATTGGGTTCGCCTGGGCGCCGGAGCGATCCTCAGCCGGCATGATGGGTGGAGATTTGAGCTCGAGGCAGAAACCGACATCGGCCGCGCTGACGCGAGCCGTCACCGCTTGAGCGCCGCTGCAAAGCTGAGCTTTTAGGACCGTTTGGTGTACAGTTCTTGTTAGCATCAGGGCAACCAAGCAAACCCTATAAGGAGGCTTACTATGATCGTCATTACCGGACAGGCCGCCATTGCCGCAGACAAGATCGACGCCTTCCGCCCTGTGGCAGAACGCCAAGTGACCCTCTCCCGGAAGGAAGAAGGCTGCCTCAACTATGGCTATTACGAAGATGCCATGGCGCCCGGCACATTCCTCTTTTACGAAGAATGGAAGGACCAGGCGGCCGTCGACTTTCACTTTGCTCAAGACTATTGCCTGGAATTCATGGCAGCCGCGGGTGAGCTCTCCTCAACACCGCCTAAGGTCAACATTCACCAGGTCGAGAACACACAAGTGATTGGCTAAAGCGCTGGCAACATTGCGCGGCACAAAAGAAAACGCCCTCCCCTTCGGTCAGAAAGAGAGGGCGCCTTAAGTCTTGTACGCGGGAGAGGCTTAGCCTTCCCACTCAATCAGGTCTTCAAACTTTTCAACCACTTCGCCAAAGGTCGCGACCGTGTTGATGAAGTTGACGTCAGAGATGCCACCTTCAAGCGTGACCCACTGCTCAATCACCGGGTCGTTCTCATCATCGATATAAGCCTGACTGAAACGCTCACCCGCATTGAAGTCATTGATAGCTTTGTAGCTCGGACGATTGTCCATCGACCAACCCACATAGAGCTGCAGGAACTCACACGCCTTACCTGTCTTCCCACATTCATAGAAGTAGATGACGGCATTTGAGTCCGCGAGCTTGAAATTCAGGATCGGCAGATCTTCGTAATCAGTATCTGCGATACGAACATCATCATACCCATTGTCCCGAAGCATCTCGACAATGTCGTTGGGTTCAACCGTCCCGATATATTCAGCAGCGCTCGCAGGTGCGGCAGCAATGCCCATCGTTCCAAGAGTAAATAGCGCTGCGCCGAAAAGGCTTTTGATCTGGTTCACTGTCCAGGCTCCTATGTTGCGTACCCCGTTTGCATGCCACTCTACCGCACCAAAAACCCCATGCAAGCTGTGCATTTGATTTTGGGAGAGAACGGCTATTTTTTGCTCGGTCTCAGGAAGAATTCGTCACTCCGAAGGCCCTCCGACCACGCCCGACCAATCCACCGATCGGGTGGCGTACATGGTCACCGCAAGCGCGCCGAATGCCGTCATCGCCCCGACCAGCAGGGCATAGGCCGCCACCTGAAGAATGACATAAAGCAGCCCATAGAGCCCGAGAAGGGAGAGAGCGGCAATCGCGCCGCGCCGGGCTTGCCCGAAGATGGCGGTCACATAACCCCCATTGAGCAATGCCACAGCAATACTTGCGACCGCATAGGCAGCCGCGAACCCAATGACCTCCGCGAAGGCGAGAAGCAGCACGTAAAAGATCACAAGGCCAAAGCCAAACAAGACATATTGCACTGCATGCACGCGCGTTCCTGCCTGCAGCTCCAAAAGGAACACGGCGAGGAATGCGGTTGCCAGAAAGAGGATCGCGTATTTCGCCGACCGTGAGACAAGCTGATAATTGTCCGCCTCTTCCACAAACCCGACCTTCACCGCCTTTCCGAAAAGCGGCGAGATGTTCTGTTCTGAATAGAGCCAGGATTGGGGATAGGACCGCGCCACATAGGGTACGGACCAATCCGCCTCAAATCCGGCGGCACTCAAAACATAGGTATCTGGCAGATAACCGCCCCCAAAACTGGGGTGCAGCCAATCCGACGCCATATGAACAGAACTGGTCTGCCCGACGGGTGCGACACTTAAGGACTGGGTGCCGTTGAAACTCAAAGTGGCGGAATAGGTAAGAGCCTCCTCCAACGCGCCATCTGACAGGGGCACATGAAGCCCCCCATACCCGTCACTCTGCGGCAGGTTGAGACTGGGCACAAAGTCAATCGGCTCAGGCGCCGCACCAAGGCGCAGCCCCGGCACGTCGCGAAGACCCGTCGGGTCCTGAACGCGAAGCGCGACAAACGCGTCATCCCATTGCGGCTGATATCCCTCCGGCAGTCGGTCCATAATCTTCTCGCGGGCCGGGAAACGCCCCTCAATCAACATGTCTGCATGATAGACCGGCACTTCATAGATCGCGCGCGTGCGCAGCGACACCTCATTGCGGGACGTCGCGTTCATTTCCTCCGGAAGGACAATCAGAAAATCCTTCCGCGACACATTTGTCGTCACGCCATTCTGGGTGTTCGTAAAACTGCCTCTGAAGGGCACCACCAGAAAAGGTCCCGCAATGCTTTGGGCGGCGCCCCAGCTCTCCGCCACCTCTTGCACCACTTGCGCTTCGTGAGCTTCACGGTCCTCAATCAGCATCCAGACAAAAAGCATCGGGATCATAAGCGCCAGCGTGAGCCCGCAAATCACAAAGAACTTCACCCCTGGACTGTGCAGGGATGGACGGAAAGAAGGATGGGCGGTTTGTGCTGGATCGATTGCTGACATGGAAACGTCCCCTAGTAATGACAGGGAGCACTTTCATGTTTCATCCAGGCAGCACTTGGACCTGACTGCGGCAACCCAGGGACACCTTTGCGGCAATGTTGAGGCGGGTCGAAGCATGGAATCAATTGGCAGTGTCACCAACACAAAATCCACACCATGTGGATGTGTCTAACCAGAGATCTCATTGGGCAAATTTACGGGCGGATGGCCTGCAACGAATCCTGCCGAGGAAAGTTGCGAAGACTCCAAGCCAGTAACGTCGAGAAAATCGGCTTCATCGATTTGTGCCCCTTCAAAGATTGAGTCCCTAACATTTGCGTGCACCAAACAGCCTTCAATGAGGCAAGCCAAACGAAAACACGCATTCTGAAGAAAAGAGCCAGCTAGATCTACATGTCCCATATCTACACTTGTAAAATTGGAGTTGTGAGCCTGCACCCCCCACATGGTTGCTGCAAAAAAGTTGCTACCACTGAAGTTCCCCTCACCCATATGCGCGCCTGCTAGATTGGCCAGGCGAAACGATGACCCGACACACTCCGAACTCCACAGATTGGTTCGGAGCAACTCGCACTCTGATAAGTTGGCCTTAGTAAGAATCGCGTCAGAGAGCTGGCTGCGTATGAGCGTCGCCCCCTTTAACGTCGCCTCTGTGAGGTCTGAATGCTCCAATCGCACAGCATTGAGACTTGCATGATTCAGTGAAACATTCCGCAAAGAAGACTCGATCAAGTTAGCACCGTCAAAATTTGAGAAATCAAAGCGGAAACCAGAAAAGTCTGATTGGGGAAGATCAAGCCCCCTTAAATCTGTAAACCTTAGGTCGATCCTGCGGAAAGTTCTCAACGGATGGTTTCGCGGTATCACTCGTGACAACACCAGTAGTGCTGCCTCTACATCTACTGAGGGTCGATATTTCTCAAATTGTTTTTGATAATCCGCACCAATATCAGGGGTTTCAACGGCGACATTAAAAGCATCGAACGAAACGGCAGGGGATGAACTTTGCTTATATGCAAACGGTGCTTGAACACGAGCATACGCGGCGAGAGTGCCCATGATCACGTCAAAATCACGCTCACTGTCTTTAGCGATGCGCTCCAACGCATAGATCGCACCCAATCGAACAGATCGGTTTTCGTGTCCCAGCTGCTCAACGGCCCTCGTGAATCGGTCGGTAATCTGCGCCTGCTCTGAGAGCTTGCGGTTCTCTTCAGCAATCCGCGCCTGTTCATCCAAGGTTTTGGTTCGACGAGCGGCAAGTGAAAGACCATAGAGCCCTGCGGCACCTGCTGCGATAGTCGCAAGCGCCCAGAGTAGGTTGCGCATGCCTTCTGGGTCCCTGCTCCAGAACGCAACGGAGAGAAAATCACCGCCGTCTGAGCGACCTAATAACAACCAGGTCACAATGACGGCGCCGAAGCCAAAGCCAAGGTAGGGCACTGGCGAACGCGCAACACCGCAGCAAATCCGCTCCAAGTCGCCGATCAAGTCATCGATCAATTCCCAAACTATGTAGATCGGGTTCATAAGCTTCGTCCAAAACAGCTATTTTGAATAGGACTCCCGATTCTTATGTCCACGTCAAGGCGTGGTTTATTGAGCACTACCCTTCACCCCCCACAACCGTCATTGCCGGACTTGTTCCGGCAATCCAGGGGCTTGGGGCACGGTGGGCATTTCCTTGCCCTGGATACCCGGGACAAGCCCGGGTATGACGTATTTGTTTGAAGCACTGCAGAGAACCAATCACCTCCTCAGGGTGAGCGCCCAAAACAAAAAGGCCACCACCTTGTGAGGCAGCGGCCTTTGAAACTTAGAAAATGCAAAAACGATCAGACGCGGCGTTCGACCATCATCTTCTTGATCTCGGCAATCGCCTTCGCGGGGCTAAGGCCCTTCGGACAGGCCTTCGCGCAGTTCATGATCGTGTGACAGCGATAAAGTCGGAAAGGGTCTTCCAGATTGTCGAGACGCTCACCCGTCGCTTCATCGCGGCTATCAATCAACCACCGGTAGGCCTGCAATAGAACAGCTGGGCCCAGATAGCGATCGCCATTCCACCAGTAAGAGGGGCACGACGTTGAGCAACAGGCACAGAGAATGCACTCATAAAGACCGTCGAGCTTTTCGCGGTCTTCCGTTGACTGCTTCCATTCTTTTTCCGGCTGCACGGATGTCGTCTGAAGCCAAGGCTCGATCGACGCATGCTGCGCATAGAAGTTCGTGAGATCGGGAACCAGGTCCTTCACCACATCCATATGCGGCAATGGATAAATCTTTACCTCGCCCTTCACCTCATCAATGCCCTTGGTGCAGGCAAGCGTATTGGTGCCATCAATATTCATGGCGCAGGACCCGCAAATACCTTCCCGGCAGGACCGGCGGAAGGTAAGCGTGGGATCAGTTTCGTTTTTGATCTTGATAAGCGCGTCGAGCACCATGGGCCCGCAGCTATCCATGTCGACCTGATATTCATCAATGCTCGGGTCAGCGCCACCGTCCGGGTCATAGCGATAGACCTTGAACGTGCGAAGGTTTTTCGCGTCCGCAGGAGCGGCGTGCTTCTTGCCTTTGCTGGGCTTGGAGCCTTTAGGCAGTGCTAGTTCAACCATCTGTCTCTCCTCGCCGCCTTAGTACACGCGTTCTTTGGGTTCGATATAGTCGACTTCATTCGTCATCGTGTAGGTATGCACGGGACGATAAGTCAGCGTCACGTTCCGGGCATCATCCACCCAGGAAAGTGTGTGCTTCATCCAGTTTTCATCATCACGATCCGAGAAGTCTTCCCGGGCATGGCCGCCCCGGCTTTCCTTCCGCGCATCCGCACCGTTCATGGTTGCACGGGCCTGAATGATGAGATTGTCGAACTCAAGCGTTTCAATGAGATCGGAATTCCAGATGAGCGAACGATCCGTGACACCAATGTCTTCTGACCCGGCATGCACCTGCTCCATGAGCTTGACGCCCTCTTCCAGAACATCACCGGTCCGGTAGACCGCGCAATTATTCTGCATCACCCGCTGCATGCGACCGCGCAGTTCTGCGGTTGGCGTGCTGCCCTTGGCATTGCGGAAGCGATCCAGACGCTCAATCGAGTTCTGACCAGCGTTTTTCGGCAGCGGCTTGGTCGGCCCGCCTGCGGTGAGTTTTTCGCCAGCGCGAAGGCCCGCCGCCCGGCCAAACACCACCAGGTCGATAAGAGAGTTGGAGCCCAAACGGTTCGCGCCATGAACCGACACGCAAGCCGCTTCACCAATAGCCATCAGGCCCGGAACCGTTTTCTCCGCATCATTCGGGTCGCCTGCAATCACTTCCCCATGATAGTTCGTGGGGATACCGCCCATATTGTAGTGAACAGTTGGGATCACTGGGATCGGCTCTTTGGTGACATCGACGCCCGCAAAAATGCGCGCGGACTCAGAAATACCAGGCAGTCGGGCTGCGAGAATGTCTGGGTCCAGATGGTCGAGATGCAGGAAAATATGATCATTCTCTGCGCCCACGCCGCGCCCTTCGCGGATTTCCATGGTCATGGAGCGGGACACCACATCGCGAGACGCCAGGTCTTTTGCCGATGGGGCATAGCGCTCCATAAAGCGCTCCCCTTCGGAATTGACGAGATAGCCGCCTTCTCCGCGCGAGCCTTCCGTGATCAGACAACCAGAGCCATAAATACCCGTCGGGTGGAACTGAACAAATTCCATGTCCTGAAGCGGCAGACCGGCACGAAGCGCCATCGCATTGCCATCACCCGTACAGGTATGCGCAGAGGTGGCCGAGAAGTAAGCGCGGCCATAACCACCTGTCGCCAGGATCGTTTCATTACTGTGGAAGCGATGCAGTGTGCCATCGTCCATCTTCAGCGCAACAACGCCGACACAGGCACCTTCATCATCCATGATGAGGTCGATTGCAAAATACTCGATGAAGAATTCCGCATCATAGCGGAGCGACTGACCATAGAGCGTGTGCAGGATCGCGTGACCAGTCCGGTCTGCCGCCGCACAGGTGCGCTGTGCGATGCCCTTGCCATATTCCGTGGTCATGCCCCCGAAAGGACGCTGATAAATCTTGCCTTCTTCCGTCCGACTGAAGGGCACACCAAAATGCTCCAGCTCATACACAGCTTCCGGCGCATTGCGGCAGAGATATTCAATCGCGTCCTGGTCACCCAACCAGTCTGACCCTTTTACAGTGTCATACATGTGCCATTTCCAGTCGTCCTGGCCCATATTGCCAAGCGCAGCGGAAATACCGCCCTGTGCCGCAACTGTGTGCGAGCGGGTTGGGAAGACCTTGGTGATGTTCGCGGTTTTAAGGCCCGCCTGCGCGCAACCCAATGTCGCACGAAGACCGGCACCACCGGCACCCACCACGACCACATCAAATGTGTGGTCCGTAAATTCGTATTCTGTCGAGGCGCTCATCGCCATCTCCTACTGGTGGGTCAGCTGCCAAAGCCGAGCTTCAGCACTGCATAAATGCAGGCGAGGCCGACCACTGCCGCGAAAAAGTTATTGCCGATGATGGAGAGCAGCTTCATGCCCTCGCCATGCACGTAATCCTCGATGATCTCTTTCATGCCGATGCGCATGTGATAGACGCCCGACAGAATGAGGAGCAGAAAGAGGATCGAAACAACCGGCATGGAAAGATAGGCTTTCACTGTCGCATAGTCAGCGCCGACCAGGGCGACAACCGATGCGAGGGCGAAAATTACCAGCGGCACATTGGCGACAGCCGTCAGGCGCTGAAGCCAGAAATGATCCGTGCCGGATTTTGCTGATCCGTGACCGCGAACGCGGGAAAGAGGGGTGCGCATATCAGCCATCTCAGAACCCTCCTGCCATCGCATAGGCCACCGCCCAAACGATCAGTGTCAAAATGATGGAACCCGCAAGCGACAAACGCGCCATCCATTCCACCGTGCCGAGCTCAAAGCCCTTGCCCAGATCCCAGATGAAGTGGCGAATGCCCCCCAGCAGATGGTGGATCAGCGCCCAGGTATATCCAAAGAGAACCAATCTTCCGAACCACGACGTCGCAACATCCATGAAGGCGCCATAGGCTTCAGGCCCTGTTGCGGCGGCAATAAGCCACCAGGCCAGAAGAAGTGTGCCGAAATAGAGAGCGCCGCCGGTGATGCGATGCACGATCGACATCATCATTGTGAGCATAGGCCGGTAGATCCCCAGATGGGGCGACAGCGGCCGGGCGCGCCCAGGTGTCTTTACAGACGTTTCTGCCATGGTTCTGTCCTTGATAGGTGGCGTCCGGCCCCTCTGCCGGGTGCGTCACCGTTGGGAATATAGGCCCCGTGTTTAGCGAAGACAGGGGAACATGGCAAATAACAAGGCCTCACTTGGAGCCGGTTTTTGGCACTTTTCCGTAATTTTTGAGAGTGTCTCGCAGGAAGCTATGGTCTGACCCAACGTAAGGTCCAAAAGACAGGATATGGACTTGAGGGAACCGCGCAAAACAGGAATGGTGAGGTGATGAACCGTGCTGTTTGCATTCTGGATCAAAATGGAGTGGTACTCCATTCCGAGAATTCTGAGACGGCTACCCCGCTATACTCGATCACCAAGACAATGATCGCCGTTCTTGTCGTCGATCTTGTCTCAGATCTAAGGCGCGCCGCCGGGGACTGGCTAGACAAAAACTGGCTGCCACGCGGAGGCGAGATCAGCATTTTTCAACTGCTCACCCATACGTCGGGGCTCACAGATTATGGTGGCCTGGCAGCTTACCAGACTGCGGTGGCGGCGGGAGACGATCCCTGGAACGACCGGCAATATGCCGATCAGACACTTTGTCAGCCTCTTCTTTTTGAACCCGGAGAGGGCTGGGCCTACTCAAATCCAGGTTTTTGGGTGCTGAAAAGAGTGTGTGAACTTGAAAGCGGAAAAGAGTTCGCCTCCCTGGTTCAAGAACAGATTGCCTCTCGTTTCAACGCGCCATCGCTGCATGTCGCCAGCGGACTGTTTTCCGACAGGCTCCCAACCTATCAGGCCGGGTGGGTCTGGCACGGCCTGGTTTGCGGCAATGCCCGCGATACGGCACGTTTTATGGCGTCAAATCTCGTATCAAGACTAAACAAGACGCTCGTCGCAGTGCCCAATGCAGGCCCGCTCTACCCAAACGCTGCCTACGGTCTGGGGGTCATGGGAGATTTGAGCGGCACGAATTATGGACATAATGGCAGCGGCCCAGGCTTCAGCACGTCTTGCTTTCACTTTCCAGGCACCAGGCGCACCGTCAGCTGTTTCTTGCCTTATGACGGCCCCGAGGATGCCGCCTATATGCAGATGCAAACATTGGCCAAGAAGTTCGGGCTAACCTGAGGACCACCTTACTTGCCATCCGCCAGATTTGGAGCAATACTCCATAGATGGCTCAAAAGGAAAGCAAAACCTATCTTGCCGGTGTCGCCGCAGCAAAGAGGCTCTTTTCAGAGCGCGGATATGATGCTGTTTCAACTGCCGAAATTCGGCAGGCTGCAGGCATGTCCAATGGCAGTCTCTTTCATCATTTTGAAAACAAGGAAGGCATCGCAGTCGCTGTCTTTGTAACCCTGGTGCGCACCTATCAGGCTGAAATCGCCGAAAAACTGTCGCCCACGCACCAGGCCGCCGAAGGCATTGAGGCCTTCATTCGTGCCCACAATCTATGGATTGAAAGAGATCCAGACGGAGCCCGCATCCTCTTTAACGGCCATCATCCAAGCTGGAGCGATGATGCTCTTAAAAAGATCAGGGCTGAGAACAGAACCTTCGGGATGGCGTTGGCTGAGTGGAAGAGCAACCTCGAAGACAAACATCTTCTCCAGAATTGGAGCCTTGCTCTAATTCTGGCAACTCTTGTGGGACCGACCCAGGTCATGTGCCGGGCCTGGCTAGCAGGGCAATCGAAAGTCCCCCCTAGCGAGAACATAGAAAACCTCGTGAAACTCGCCCAGAAAGCCTTGCTTTCATAGCAATATCAGCCCAAGGGGCCTCAAGAGCGCCCGGCTAAAGCCAATTATCTGCAGTTAAACCGACTTTATATTAGAGTATTGCTCTAATTGCGGGAATTCCGGGCGCAGGCATCAATCAATCTATTCAGCGCCTCCCGTTCCCCGCTGCGAACCAATCCGTCATCCCCCGCCGCCTTTTGGACGGATTGCTCAAGACAGAGCGTCAGCGGATCGTCTGAAGAAGCCTCACCCGCGCCATTGTAGCGAAAACCAAGGGAACTCAACGCCCCATCAGCGGTCACCTCATACTCATGGGTAACGGCGCTACAACAGATTGCGCAGGAGGGAGCCTTGCCAAAAGCTGCCCCAAACCGTTGTTTCGCGGCCTCCCACTGAGCTTCAAACGCCAGATCAGCGAGCGGCACGATCAAAATATCCCAAGGCGTCATGTTGGCATTGGCCGATAGACGGCCATCCGGGGCCAACCGCGTTCCCGCGAGACCGCCATTGCAGCGGTCACCAAAGGCATGAACCTGAATGTCCGAAAGCTCCGCCCCCTGGGCGGTCAGGGTTCCTACAATCAGGGAGCTGAAAACGCCCGATCCACCCCAATTATCATAAGCTTCCAGGGCGAACCGCCCATCTTCAGAAGCTTGTGCCATCCGCACCCCTGAGAATCGACGTTCGAAATCCCTGTCTCCCGGGTCTCCTTTTTGGAGTAATACTCTAATCCAGTCTCCGTCGACCTCAGTTTCAGCGTCGTCTGGGGCGCAATCTTGAAGGGGAATTTGGGACGGAGCGGGAGGGGCATCCGGCGAAAAGGAGGTGTCTAAGACCGGCCAGAGGCAGGCAGGATCAATGGTTACAGAAAGCGGGGTCGCAGAGAGCGGCTCAGCAGGGGCAGCTGCGTTCGGCGCTTCACTATCTTCGACAAAATAGGCCCCAAACCCGAGAAATAGGCCGATGACGGCCACAACAACCAGTGCACCGCCAACCCCAATAAGACGCCCCATAAACCCTCGCAGAAACGATTTCAGTCTAACGCGGCATCAGCACCCAATAATCAAGGTCTAAGACCACACCCTCATCATATCCCTTGTCCGCCGGACCGGGAAATGAGCTGCAGGGCAAGTCCTTCGTCGCAATGGTCCGCAACCGCAGCGCTCCTAGGTCCGACCGGCCATCAAGCTCGACGCTGTCCAGAACTTCTGACCAGGCAAAAACCGTGTCACCGCCAAAGCACGGCGCCACATGACGTCCGCCATTAATCGCCGCAACAAGAAACGCATTGCCCAATCCGTTAAAGGTGAGCGCGCGGGCCATGGAGATGACATGGCCACCATACATAAGGCGACGCCCAAATCGGCCCTGGCCTTCGGTGAACTGGTTGAAATGAACCTTCGCTGTGTTCTGATAGAGACGCGTCGCCATCATGTGCTCAGATTCTTCGATGGTCACACCATCCACATGATCGATTTTTTCCCCCACCTGATAGTCACCCCACCGATGGAACGATCCCGACAATTGGGGATCAAGCTCAGAAAAGCCGTTTGCAGGAGGCAGAACGAAATGCTTCGGCTCCACCACCTTTGGCAAAGTCGGCACATCTTCCTCAGGCGCTGGCGAGGCGTCATCCCGCTTGCGCACCATCACCCAGCGCACATAGTCGAGCACATTGTCGCCAGTCTGGTTCGACCCGGTCGAGCGGACATAGACAACACCGGTCTTGCCGTTCGAGTTTTCCTTAAGTCCAATCACCTTCGAGACGGTGGTGATGGTGTCGCCTGGGAAAACCGGCTTCAGAAAACGACAATCCGCATAGCCCAGGTTCGCCACAGCATTCAAAGAAATATCCGGGACTGTTTTGCCGAACACGAAGTGAAAGGCCAGCATGTCGTCGACAGGAGCTTGGTCATACCCGACCTGCTGTGCAAATACGTCAGACGATTGGAGCGCAAACCGCATGGGAAAGAGGCTGTTATAAACAGAGACATCCCCGGCAGTGATCGTTCGTGGCGTAGCATGGGTCAACACCTGCCCGACGCTGAAGTCCTCAAAAAAATTGCCCGAACCCGTTTTATCGCTCATCGCTGATCTGCCTTTAAACTGCTCACCATTGGGTGCAGCCTATATCAGCCTGCAACAGGACTGTACATGCCCAACGGGAGGTAGCAGACCTGCTCAGCGCCTCTACCCTTGCGGTTCGACAAAGTCCTCGGGTGAAAACTGCTGGGCCGCATTTTCATCGACGTAGCGCATCGTCCCCTCAGCCCAGACCCCAATTTTCCCGATTGTCGGGAAACGCGACATGTCCGTCGGTGTGCGCTCGCCCCCCATCAGATAAACAAGATCCGCCTCACCCGTATTGTAGAGCTGGTGCACCGCGCCATCGATCGGAAAGCCGACATAATCGCCTGGTCCAACAGCAACCCGCTGCCCGTCAATCTCCATCTCGCCATTGCCTTCAAGAATATAGACAAACTCTTCCTGGGCACTGTGGGAATGAGGCACAAAACTTTCGCGCCCCGGCGGAATGCGCCCAAGTCCCAGCTGCGCGCGCCGCATCCCTACGCGGTCTGACAGCGGCACAAAGGAAATTGCCGAATTGGGATTGAGCGGATGGGTAAAAGAATAGATCTCCGCGGGCTTCAGCTCAGCTGTCCGGATTACATAATCTTCGGCACTTGGTTTCTTCGGCTCACCCATGATGGCGCTCCCCTCGATCGATGCCTCATCGCATCAAAAGAGAACGTACCATGAACAATTCGATTCAGCCAGCGGCTTCCAGCTCAGCGATCGCGTCCGCAATAGAGACAACACGTTCAGCGATCTCAGCATGCAGCAGCTCAACCATCTTGCCATCCACCTTGATCACTCCCTTGCCTGAGTTTTCAGGCTGTTTGAATGCTTCAATGACCTGCCGTGAGAAGGCGACCTCTGCCTCATCAGGAGAAAAGATCGTGTTGCAAGGCCCCACCTGGCTCGGATGGATCAAGGTCTTGCCATCAAGCCCCAAATCCCGGCCCTGTTCGCAAATCGCCGCAAAACCACTCTCGTTCTTGATGTCGTTATAAACGCCATCAAGCAGGGTGATCCCGTAAGCCCGGGCAGCCAGCATGCAAAGACCCAGCGACGTCACCATGGGTAACCGGTCTGGGGTGTGTGCACAGCGGAGTTCCTTGGCAATATCATTCGTGCCCATGACCCAGACCGTCATCCGCGTCTCCGAAGCTGTCGCCGCAATTGACTGTGCCTGCAGCATCGCCAAAGGGGTTTCCATCATAGCCCACAATTGCAGACCTGCACCGGCACCCGCCTGGTCCAAGAGCGCCGAGGCTGCTCGCACATCCTCTGCAGAGCTGATCTTGGGAACAAGAATGGCATCCGGCCCGGCAGCGACCGCGGCCTCAATATCCGCCCCGCCCCATTCCGTAGAGAGACCATTGACCCGAATAATGATCTCCCGCTTTCCATAGCCACCTTCTTTCACTGCGGCACAGACCTGGGCGCGGGCCTCAGCTTTGGCATCCGGCGCCACAGCATCCTCCAAATCAAGGATAAGTGCGTCGGCTGGTATGGAGCGCGCCTTCTCTAGCGCCCGCGCATTTGATCCTGGCATATAGAGGACAGATCGGCGTGGACGGGCGGCAGAGGACATACGAAAATCTCCGGACAAAGGGTAGAAAGAATTGGGCGCAGACTAGTGATCTTGGCCTCGAGTGCCAAGCGAGAAACAGGACAAAGTCCCACATATCATCAGCATGATGAAGCGAAGGCGGTCATCCAGTTAACAATAGTGAAACCCCTAGTCTGCCAAACTGCCCAGCGGTGGCGATTGGTATTCTATGAGGTAGATCATGGATCTCGCGTCGTCATTCAGTGCAGTTGCATCATCGCTGACAGATGGGTTTGTCACCATAGACAGCAAAGGCATTATCGCCGCAGTGAATCCGGCGGTAGAAAGCATCTTCGGCTACGAGAACGAAGAACTCCTCGGACAGAACATCTCGATTCTCATGCCGCCAGACGATGCCGATGCGCATCAGTCCTACATCGACACATCCACGGTTGGTGAGAAGGGCAGAGCACTTGCGACCAATCGAACGCTGAGGGGACGCCGAAAGGACGGCACAATCGTTCCGGTGACCGTCACCGTGTTCGCCCTCAAGGCAAATAGTAAAGACAAATTCTATGTCGGCCTCATCACCGACCAGTCTGATGCGGTCGCTCTGAGCGAGGAGCGTCGCAGAGCGGAGCTGCTCTACAGCAATATTGATTTGTTGGATGGAGTCGGCCTTTGGCGCATCGACGTGCACTCACGGTCTCTTGAATGGACCGACCAACTTTTTGAGATACACGGCCTCAGCCGGGAGTTTTTTGGTCTGACAATCGACAGCGCCATCGCATGCTACCACCCTGAGGATCAGAAAAGCGTAGCGGCGAACTTTGCTGCTGCCATTGAAACCGGGCGGAGCTTCAACTTCACCGGCCGCATCATCAGGCCCAACCGGACGATCCGCCACATTCGCACGACCGGCAAAGCCGCACTGGGGGCCGATGGAATGCCCATCGCTGTGTTCGGCACGGCACTAGATATTACTGAACAGCAAGAGCGTGAGGAACGCCTGTCACGCTATAGCCAGCAGCAAAGCGTGCTGAAGGAAATTCTCTACAAATATTCCCGCGGCGAAACACCAGCACTCTTCTTCGCAGAGACCTTCAATTCAATCTCCACCTATCCCTGGAGCTATGCCATATCCGCGCAAGCCCTTTTGCTTGCCAGGGACTGCGATGAAGAGTTTGAGGTCACAGCTCAAATAGGCTTCACCACAGACGAACTTGAAGACCTGAAAATCTGTTGCACAGCACCAGAAAAGTCGAGCCACCTCAACAGCTTTATCCTCGTTCCGCTCTTGCACAACGCCAAAACACTGGGATACCTCGCGTTCAGACGAAGCGTCCAAACAAACGCAGGCAATGCCTGCGCCGCGCAGGAAGAGAACTTCCTTTCTGCGATCGCTGACATTCTTTCCATCTGTCTCGTCGACATCAACAAACAGGAAACGATCGCGGATCAAAACGCCGAACTCAAAGCTGAAATCGTGAAGGTTCAGAGACTGAGCAGACAGTTTGAGAAACAGGCACAATCTCTTCAGGTCCTGTCGGACGAACTGGAGGTGGCAAAGGAAAGAGCAGAGACCGCCAGTGAAACCAAGTCTGCTTTTCTCGCAAACATGAGCCACGAAATGCGCACACCGCTGAACGGTGTGCTTGGCATGCTCTCTGTGCTGGAAATGTCCTCATTGGATGATGAGCAAGTCGAGTGCATTGATCTTGCCAAACAGGCAGCCTACGCGGCGCTTGAGCTCATGAACGACCTGTTGGATCTATCGCAACTCGCGGCCGGCAAGCTTTCCATTACACCTGAAGAATTCCGGCTGGAGGATCTCATAACGCGCCTGGAGACCATGTTAGGACCGAAAGCAAAAGGGAAAGGCCTCGAGCTCCTGATTGAAAGTGAGTTCGGCGAGGCAATGATCTACGGCGACGCCCTTCGGATACAACAGATCCTCATCAATCTCGGTGACAATGCGATAAAGTTCACCGAAACAGGCAGCATCAAAATCGAGTTTTCTCGCCCCCCCGACGTGGGCGATCTATGCATCATCGTTACCGACACTGGCGCCGGCATGACCTCAGATCAGCTGGACCGCATATTTGACCGATTTGAGCAGGTCGACCCATCCTACACCCGCAAACAGGAGGGCGTCGGCCTCGGGCTCGCCATTTGCCAGAACCTCGCCGAGCTGATGCAGGGCGAGATCACTGTGACGTCGGACAAAGGCATTGGCACCTGCTTCAGGGTAACACTCCCCGTTCCTATTTTGCAGTCGCGCTCCGTGGAACCGAAGAGGCGCGCCGCGCCCAAACCCACGGTCCGCGGTGGCATCAAAATACTTGCGGCAGAGGACAACATCGTCAATCAGGAGCTCTTACGGCGACTGGGCAAGATCCTTGAAATGGACATCACCATTGTCAATAACGGGTCTGAAGCCGTTGAGGCAGTCGAAGATCAAGAATTCGATGTCGTGTTGATGGACGTGCATATGCCTGTGATGGACGGGGTCACCGCTGCAAAAACCATTCGTGCGTCTGGCTCTACGATCCCCATCATCGCCATCACGGCCGATGTCCTAGATAAGGACAGAATACGGTTCGCAGATGCGGGCATGCATGGCTATGTCAGCAAGCCGTATGAGGTTGGAGCGCTCATCAGTGAAATTGATCGCATGCTTGATGTTACGAATGGTTCCGCTGGCGATGGGGAGATCACGCCGCAACAGGCCGCACAAGTCGATCATGCGGCAGGCGCAACGTGATTGTTGTCCCTTCCCCGGGAGCGGAGTTAATCACAAAGGTCGCATCGTGAAGGCGCGCAAGGGCAACCGTTAGAGGGAGCCCAAGACCAGTACCCTCCGCGGAATAAACGGTCTCATCCGTCGAAATCTGCCTGAAGGGTTCAAGCGCTTTTGACATATCGTCTTTTGCAATGCCGATCCCGGTGTCGCTCACCTGAAGAGCCACACGTCCATCCGGCTCAACAAACGCTGACAGACGCACCGTCCCGTTCTCTGGAGTAAACTTGACAGCATTCGACACAAGGTTGAGCACCATTTGCCGCATGGCGCGCTTATCAGCAATAACCATAGGAACACCGGGAGCAACCGAAACCTCAAAGGCAATCAGTTCTTCCTCAGCCCGGTGACGGATCATTGACGCACAGGAATCAAAAAGACTTCCAAGATCCAACTCGTCTTCGTCCAGTTCAAACCGGTTCGCCTCAATCTTTGAGAGGTCCAGAATATCGTTGATCAAGCTCAATAGGTGTCTGCTGGAGCTGTGAATGTCATCGACATATTCTTTGTATTGATCGTTATTGAGCGGCCCGAAAAGTTCCTTATTGATGATCTCTGAAAACCCAATGATGGCATTGAGCGGCGTCCGAAGCTCATGACTCATGTTTGCCAAAAACTCAGACTTAGAGGCATTGGCGAGTTCCGCCTTGTCGCGTGCGTCAATAACTTGGGCAATAGCAGTATCATTCGCCAGCACTTGCTGCGTAAAGCGGTCGAGAACTTTGTTATATCGCACGGCAATTTCCCCAGCTTCCGTGAAGTTTTCAACCGGCACATGGTTAGAAAAATCCCCTCGACGGCTTTGGTCTTCCATCACATTCAACAGACTGAGAAGCGCTGAATTCGCACCATGCTCTGAGACATTGAGCCCTTCTCGCTCAGCGCGCGAACTGACACGCAACGGCACAAATGCATCGACAAAGGCGAGAATGGTAAAGGAAACACCAAACGCATATGCCCCTATCGCAGCCACGCCCAACAACTGAATGCCGAGCTGCTCTGTCCGTCCAACGCCGGCGCCAAAAAGAGAAACATCCGCAAAAAGGCTGACCGCGATGGTCCCCCAGATACCGGCAGCGAGATGAACCGGCACTGCGCCAACAGCGTCATCAACTTCCCAGATTTCAAGCTGAACAGTTGCGGCAAAGCAAACGACTCCGCCAATTGCGCCGATCAATACTGCATCAGAGACAGTCACCATGTTCGCTGACGCGGTGATCGCGACCAGTCCTGCAAGAACACCGTTGAGCACCGCATTGGGGTGCGGCCGGCCATGCTTGAGCCAAGTAAGCAGGATTGCTGCACCGCCCCCGGCGGCAGCGGCAAGGAGCGTGTTGACGAGGACAAGAGGTACAGACCCATCAAAGGCAAGGGTCGACCCCCCGTTAAACCCAAACCAACCGATAAAAATGAGAAACATGCCGAGCGCCGCCATCGGCATATTATGCGGCTCAATCTCGCGGCCCTCAGGACCGAAACGACCAAGCCGTGGGCCGAGCACCAACACGGCCGCAAGCGCCACCCACCCACCGACGGAATGCACGACGGTGGAGCCAGCAAAATCGATGAAGCCAAGCGCCTCCAGCCACCCTTCCGTCTCTGTATTAAGAAGGCTTGCCCATGCCCAATGACCGGTCACCGGGTAGATGATCGCCGCCAACAGAACTGAGGCAATGATAAAGCTGCGAAAGGACATGCGCTCTGCAACGGCGCCAGAGAAGATCGTCACGGCAGTGCTGCAAAAGGCAAGCTGGAAGAAGAAGAAAGCGATCAACCAGACATCATTCTCAGTCGCGTTCAAGCCAACACTCGGGAAAAAGCCACTTCCGCCGACAAGGCCACCATCCGATGCCCCGAACATGAGCCCGAAACCAACCGCCCAGAAGAGAAGGCTTGCGATACAGAAGTCGCTGATGTTTTTAAGCGCTACATTGATCGAGTTTTTCGCGCGGACGAGACCTGTCTCCAGGCAGATGAACCCAGCCTGCATCAGCAAAACAAGAACGGTGCAGATAACAACCCATCCAGCATCAATTGTTAGTGGCATACTCGACCCTCAAGAAACTCAGAACGCCATGAGCGTTGTCGCGAAACTCAAGGGGAGGATCACCTTCGAAGCGTTAAAGGCGCGAAAATGAAGGTCTCAATTTGCTGGATTGTTGCGATGCAAACACAGAAAACAAAAAGGGCTCCGACCGTTTCTTGCCAGAGCCCTAACGAGTGAATTCACTTTAAGCGCTATGCCGCTTTTTTGACCAGTCCGCGCTCAAGCAGAAGCTCCGCAATCTGGATGGCATTGAGCGCCGCCCCTTTACGCAGATTGTCAGAGACGCACCAAAGGCTGAGACCATTCTCCAGTGTCGGATCAACACGAATGCGGCTGACAAAAGTTGCATAGTCGCCAACGCAATCAACCGGCGTGATATAGCCGCCATCTTCGCGCTTATCGATCACGAGAATGCCCGGTGCTTCCCGCAGAAGCTCCCGCGCCTGATCGTCATCGATTTCGTTTTCGAACTCGATGTTCACCGCCTCGGAATGGCCGACAAACACAGGCACACGCACACATGTCACAGAGACCTTGATCTTGGGATCCAGGATCTTTTTGGTCTCGACGATCATCTTCCATTCTTCGGTCGTGCCGCCATCTTCCATGAAGTCGCCACCATGGGGGATCACGTTAAACGCGATTTGCGCTGGATAGACTTCCTTCTCAATCGGATCATTCACAAAAATAGCGCGCGTCTGATTGAAGAGCTCATCCATCGCCGCCTTACCCGTGCCGGAAACGGACTGGTAGGTGGACACCACAATGCGCTTGATCTTTGCTGCATCGTGCAGAGGCTTCAATGCCACCATCAACTGCATGGTTGAGCAGTTAGGGTTTGCGATGATGTTCTTCTTCGAGAAGAGGTCAACATCTTGCGGGTTCACTTCAGGCACGATGAGCGGCACGTCCGGATCGGTCCGCCACTTGGACGAATTGTCGATCACCACACAGCCTTTGGCGGCAATCTTCGGCGACCATTCGCCAGAGACCGTGCCGCCAGCTGACATCAGGCAGATATCGGTGCCTGTGAAATCATAATTCTCAAGCGCCTGGCATTTCAAAGTTCGATCACCGAAGGAGACTTCTTTGCCCTGGCTGCGACGCGACGCAAGCGCCACCACTTCAGTCGCCGGGAAGTCCCGCTCGTCCAGAATGTTCAGCAATTCATGGCCCACATTTCCTGTGGCCCCAACGATGGCGATTTTTAAACCCATCTTATCTCTCCTTGAGCAATCCCGCCTCTGCATGAGCGCGAGGTCTCTTCTTCGGATGACCGCCTGATGCGGTCATGTCCGGGCAACAGGTGGTCGGTTAAATCTTCTAGCTTGTCCGTTTGGTGAGCGCGGCAAGAATTGCATCGCCCATCTCCACGGTGCCAACCTGTTTCATGCCCGGCTGCATAATGTCGCCCGTGCGCAAGCCGTCAGCGAGCACATCTTCCACAGCGCCTTCCAGCAGATCCGCATCAGCGCCGAGATCGAACGTGTAACGAAGTGCCATCGCGAACGAGAGAACCGTCGCGATCGGGTTTGCAAGGCCCTGGCCTGAAATGTCCGGTGCGCTTCCGTGTACTGGTTCGTACATGGCGCACGCTTTGCCATTTTCATCCTTCGCACCAAGCGAAGCCGACGGCAACATGCCGAGCGATCCGGTGAGCATTGCCGCCACATCAGACAACATGTCACCAAACAGATTGTCTGTAACGATCACGTCGAACTGCTTCGGATTTTTCACGAGCTGCATGCCGCAATTGTCTGCGAGCATGTGCTCAAGCTTCACATCCGGGAACTCTTCCGCACCAAGCTTCACCATCTCCTGGTACCAGAAGAGACCTGACTGCATGACGTTCCGCTTCTCAACAGACATGACGCGATTGTCGCGCTTCTTCGCGAGATCGAATGCGACCCGGCCAATGCGCTGAATTTCGTGGGTGTCATAGACCTGCATGTCATAGCCACGGCGCTCGCCATTTGGCAGATCATCAATGCCCTTAGGCTCACCGAAATAGACACCGCCGGTGAGCTCCCGCACGATCATGATGTCGAGGCCCTGAACGAGCTCTGTCTTGAGCGAAGAAGCTTCCGCGAGGGCCGGGAAACAGATGGCAGGCCGCAGGTTTGCGAACAGGCCCAAATCCTTCCGCAAACGCAACAGCCCTGCTTCCGGGCGCACCTCAAACGGCACATCATCCCATTTAGGGCCACCCACAGCGCCAAGCATCACAGCATCAGCGGCCTTCGCCTTCTCGACCGTCTCGTCTGTCACCGCAACGCCATGAGCGTCATAACAGGAGCCACCCACGAGCTCATTCTCAACGACGCCATCAAAGCCCCGGTTTTCATTGAACCAGGCAATAACGCGCTCAACTTCGCCCATTACCTCAGGGCCAATGCCGTCACCGGCAACTATGAGAATATTTCTGCTCATCCGAACCACTAACCTTTTGAAATTACTGGCATTTGTGGGGCTCAATGGCCTATCGCCGCTCAATCCAGTATCGAGCGCGGAGGGTCTCATGCCTCATCAAATGCGGAATTTGCGAGCGTCTTAGCGGGTTTTAGGTTGAATGTCACCCTCGAGCGCCCAGAATCCCCACACGTCCGACTGAATTAGGCGTGATTGCCTATTGTGGGTCCTTAGGCCGCGGCGGCTTGTCGTCCCCCCGACCGAAAATGTACCCCGCCACACCACCCAGAAGAGTCGCGATCACCTCAGTCGGCATTTCATTGCTTACCACCAGCAGCATCAAGATCGTGGGCAGCAAGAGCACCAGGCCCAGCCCTTGCAGATTGTACGGCCCAAGGCCCTTGGCTTTGATCCGCTCGGCCATAATGCGCAGGCCAAACCATCCCATCATCAGCGCAAGCGCTGAGGCAGCGATCGTTGCGATCAACTTTGCGTCGAGTTCCATAAAGACCTCCTATGCCACGAGCAGGGTTCAGCGTAGCGGGTCACACCCCGCCGCGTAAGCCAGCTGCACACGTTAAAGCCAAAACCTCCGGTGTCTGGCCTTGGCAACGCGCACAGGTCCTAAAGAGCAGCGTCTGTCAGTTCATCAAACCTGGGGTGCGAACGATCACCATCCCGCGGACAAGCGGATCGCTGATTTTCAAGGAATATCCGCTGTTTGGTCTCAATGTCGTTGGGAGGGGGGCTCGCGAAGGAAGGAGCAAGCTTAGCCTCCAAACCCGCAAGCGAGACGATCTTTCCAGGCTTCATGGGAACGCCGCTCTTCTCAAAATCGACAACGATGAATGCTGTAGGAATCCCCGAAGCACCATAGGAGCCGCACATCATACGCAGGCGATGTCTTACAACCGACATGCGTTCTGCGCCTAGCTTTCTGCCCAGCTCAACGGCATGCATGAAAGCCATGTCAATGGTGTAAGCCTGCTCGTTAACCGTCCAACCAGCTCCGACGATTTCATAGGTTCCATCATCAAGAAGATCATCACCATGCCACAGGGTATCACGAATGATGCCGGAAGCGCCGTAGACACGCGGTTTCTGGCTTTCGACGTGGCTAGCCAAACGCTCTTGAGGCGTCCCGCAACTGATCAGCACAAGGGCCATTACTACGAGCGCAGAAACTTTAAAGAACATCGAATCCCCAATTGCCAGATGCATAGAGAGCAAGCCGCCTAGATTGTTTTCTAAGGAGCCCGGTCCCCAGCAAGATCAAATAGGCTGATTGTTGTAAACAATCTTGCTGAACCGTACACGCTCGGTTGTCGAGCGCCATCGCCTAGTTGCTTTTACCTGTCTTTTCACTTTCAGTCTTTCCCGTTTGAGATTCCGCCTCAAGTTCCAGGTTGGTTCGAACCTGTTCAGGTCTTACCGCGCGCTGATTGTAACAAGACGCCTGATTGGCAAGAAAGATCTTCTGGCGTTCCTGCGACGTGGACGTTGACCTTAATACTTTGGCTTCTAACATTCTCAACACTGACTCGACTTCGAATGCACCCGGTCGCTCTGAAACGTATGTCGCTTCAGTCGTCGCCCGAACCGTCGATTCGTATGTTTGAGGCTGAATACACGTCGTCGTGAACTTGATATCGGACAGCACAAAATGTGTCGCGCCTCGTTGACGCCCTACCATTGCTGAGTGATACACAACCATATCCTTCGCGCGGTCTCGGCTGGTCACCGAATTTCCTACGAACCAGATCTCTTGGGTGTCCGTATCAATCTCCTCGTCTCCATAGCCGGGCTTTCCAATAAGCCAAGCTCGCTCCGTATAGCCTGTCGGCTTATAGAAATCCGCAGCAACCTCTGCTTTGTCTTGGATAGTGCACGCCGCCAAGCTCACGCCCATCAACACCAACGCAATCAAACCACCAATACGCATACTCACCCCCTGAGAAACAATTGTTTCAGCAAGTGTGCAGAGATGCTGGTTTCAGGCAAGAAAATTCCCCGATACCAAACGCCATTGTCAGAGCCACTTTTCATAAAAACTGAGGTGCTGGACCTCTGGCTAAGAGCCCAAATTGACGCTCTCTGGCGCAATCAATCGCTTGCTCGAGCATGACATTTGGTTAGCTAGAAAAATCCGCTGACGATCTTGATGCGTTGTCTGCGGATTTCGCATTTCATTCTCAAGTTCCGCAATTACAGCGTCAACCTTGTAAGCCTTACCCACGAGTGCTTCTGGCAAACCATAGGTTGCAACAACATCTAGTTGTGTACGTGATCCGCTGGAGCTGCAAACGATTTTCACATTCCCATCGCCGAGAGCGAAATGCGAGCGACCATCTTGGCGCCCAACGATTGCTGCATGAAAGCGCGCAAGTTTGGCCGCTCGCTGAGCGCTCATAAGCGAAAGACCAGTGACCTCGATTTCAATACTATTGGCGTCGACACGGTCGTCTCTTACGATCGGGGTCCCCCAAACATTGTACGCCTCGTTATAGGGGGTCAACTGAGCTCCCTTTGTTCTTCGCTCAGCTAAATCCTGTGTCGAACACGCTGCCAAACCCATGCAGATCAACACCGTGCCGAACAAACCACCAATACGCATACTCACCCCCTGAGAAACAATTGTTTCAGCAAGTGTGCAGAGATACTGGTTTCAGGCAAGAAAAATCCCCGGGAGCGTGAGCCACCGGGGATCAATGTGTTCTCTTAAAGAAGCGAAAGCTCAGAGCCAGGGTTGCTCGCTCGCGCGTGTCTTTTCAAACGATGTGATCTTCTCTTCCTTCTGAAGCGTGAGACCCACATCATCCAAACCTTCCAGCAGGCAATGCTTGCGGAAAGGGTCAATGTCGAAAGAGATCGTGCCACCATCCGGGCCCTTGATCTCCTGGGCTTCCAGATCAACAGAGACGGTGGCGTTTGCGCCGCGCTCTGCATCATCCATCAGCTTGTCCACGTCGCCCTGTGAAAGCTTGATAGGCAGGATGCCGTTCTTGAAGCAGTTATTGTAAAAAATATCCGCGAACGAGGTGGAGATGATCACCTTGATGCCAAAGTCAGCAATCGCCCAGGGCGCATGTTCACGTGACGACCCACACCCAAAATTGTCGCCGGCAACCAAAATCTCAGCGTTTCGATACTGAGGCTTGTTCAGCACAAAGTCTGGAATCTCTTCGCCCTCTTTTGTGAACCGCATTTCATCAAACAGGTTCTTGCCCAAACCCGTCCGCTTAATGGTTTTCAGAAACTGCTTTGGAATGATCATGTCCGTGTCGACGTTCAGGATCGGCAGGGGGGCGGCAACGCCATCTACTTTTTTGAACTTATCCATCACTGCTCTCCTTATACTTTTCGCACGTCGACAAAGTGACCGGCGATCGCAGCTGCAGCCGCCATTTCTGGCGACACCAAGTGCGTGCGTCCGCCACGGCCCTGACGGCCTTCGAAATTTCGGTTAGAGGTAGACGCGCACCGCTCGCCTTCGCTGAGCTTGTCTGCGTTCATTGCCAGACACATGGAACAGCCAGGTTCCCGCCAGTCAAAGCCCGCTTCGATGAGGATCTTATCGAGGCCTTCCTGCTCCGCCTGCTCTTTCACCAGACCAGAGCCCGGCACAACCATCGCACTTACGTGGGACGCTACCTTCTTGCCTTTGGCGACACGCGCGACTTCGCGAATGTCTTCAATCCGCCCATTGGTGCAGGACCCGATAAAGGCCCGATCAATCTTGATGTCCGTCATGGGCGTGTTCGCCTCGAGCCCCATATAGGCAAGAGCGCGCTCAACCGCTGTCCGTTTTGCGTCGTCTTCGATCTTGGACGGATCAGGCACCGCCCCTTCAATGGAGACAACATTCTCAGGGCTCGTGCCCCAGGTGAGCGTTGGCGGCAGGTTCGACGCATCAAGCGTCACCACCTTGTCGTAATGCGCCCCTTCATCGGATGGCAGCGTCTTCCAATAGGCAACGGCAGCGTCCCAGTCCGACCCTTGCGGGCTGCGCGGACGGCCTTTGAGATATTCAAATGTCTTTTCATCCGGCGCGATAAGTCCCGCACGGGCACCACCTTCAATGGACATGTTACAGACCGTCATGCGGCCTTCCATGGAAAGGGCGCGAATGGCCTCACCTGTATATTCCATGACATAGCCAGTACCGCCCGCCGTGCCGATCTCACCAATAACGGCGAGGATGATGTCTTTCGCTGTGACGTGATCAGGCAGGGTGCCGTTCACTTCGATCTTCATGTTCTTGGCTTTAGACTGGATCAATGTCTGGGTGGCCAGCACATGCTCCACTTCCGATGTGCCAATGCCGTGTGCCAGGGCGCCGAATGCGCCATGGGTTGACGTATGGCTATCGCCGCACACAATCGTTGTGCCCGGCAATGTAAAGCCCTGCTCAGGCCCGACGATATGCACAACGCCCTGACGGATATCGAGCATCTCCAGATATTCAACACCAAAGTCCTTGGCGTTCTTTTCAAGTGTCTCGACCTGAATGCGGCTTTCTTCATCCGCAATGCCGTTTGCCCGGCCTTCTGTCGGCACGTTGTGGTCTGCGACCGCCAAGGTCTTTTCAGGGGCACGCACCTGACGGCCCGACATGCGCAAGCCTTCAAAGGCCTGCGGGCTTGTCACTTCATGCACAAGATGCCGATCAATATAGAGAAGGCAGGTTCCGTCATCCTGAACGTCCACCATATGGGCGTCCCAGATTTTGTCATACATCGTACGAGCACCAGACATATCTCTTCTCCTCTTGAACGCGCTCATCGCAGGAACGCATTTCTTTCGTTGAACTCAATTTTGGCGCCGGAGCATTTGCGAGCCAAAAGTTGCAGACTTTTGCGCTTCGAAAATGCGACCAGCCACCAAGAAACAAAAAGCGGGCTAAAGGCCTTTTGGCCTTGCCCGCTCTTCGTGTGCCTTAAAGCCTGATCTCAGGCAGTGGCTTCTTATTTTGCAGCGGCGGACTTCTTATTATCCTGACGCTCCGCAATACGGGCCGATTTACCGCGACGGCCACGTAGGTAGTAGAGCTTCGCGCGGCGCACACGTCCGCGACGGATGACCTTAATGCTGTCAATCAGCGGTCCATAAACTGGGAACACGCGCTCGACGCCTTCACCATAGGAAATCTTGCGAACCGTGAAGCTCTCGTTCACGCCTTCGCCAGACCGCGAAATGACCACGCCTTCGAACGCCTGAATACGTTCGCGGGTGCCTTCCACCACCTTGACGTTCACCTGAACCGTATCGCCCGGATCGAAAACCGGAATCTCTTTGCCCAGGGACGCAATTTGCTCTTTTTCGAGCTCTTGGATGATGTTCATCGCTTCAAACCTTTTTAGCCGGATACGGCACGTTTTCGGGACGGATTCCCCGAAAGCGCGCGTGAGTACCACATATCAATCTGTTGTGCGACCTTCTTTGTGCATTTTTTGCCACAAATCTGGCCGCCGCTCTTTCGTTAACCTCTCGGACTGCTCCCGGCGCCATGCCGCGACCTTTCCGTGATCTCCGGAGGTGAGAACAGCAGGGATTTCCTTGCCTTCCCAGGTCCCAGGCCGCGTGTAATGCGGATATTCCAGGAGACCTCCTTCAAAACTCTCATCTTCGCCGGAGGCTTCCGCCCCCATCACCCCTGGCAACAGTCGGATAACTGCATCCAGAAGTGCCAGTGCCGCAGGCTCACCGCCCGACAACACAAAATCACCCAGGCTCACCTCTTCCAGGTTGCGCCCTTCAATCACCCGCTCATCTATGCCCTCAAACCGGCCACAGAGAAGCACCACGCCTGGGCCTTCGGCCAGCTGTCGCACCCGCTCTTGTGTAAGCGGTGCGCCCCTGGGGCTCAGATAGAGCCGTGGACGGGCATCCTCAGCGGGACTTGCCGCATCAATGGCATCCCCCAGCACATCTGCCTTCAGGACCATGCCAGCCCCACCCCCGGAAGGGGTATCATCCACCTGGGCATGTTTGCCCTGGCCAAAGTCCCTAATGTTGATGGTCTCTAGAGACCATCTGCCCTCTTCCAACGCCTTACCCGCCAGAGAAAACCCCAGCGAACCCGGAAACATCTCCGGAAAGAGCGTGAGCACACTCGCAGACCACGTTTCCTGAGAAACCGGATCAGCCATTGCTGCTCTCATCACCTTGAGCTCGCGCATTTTCGCGGGCGCGGGCTTTCGGGCTTCGCCGCCGTTTCCGCCGCTTTGGCTTAGCCTTTTCCTCTTCGGTCTCAAACGTGCCCACTGGCGGGTCAGCAACCAATTTGCCGCCTGCCACATCAACGCTGGGCACGTTCTCTTCCGTAAAGGCCATCATGACATCGGCACCACCGCCGTGAGGCGTGATCTCCAGAATGTCACCGGCGCCAAAGTCGAAGACCCCGGACACGGTTCCCAGAACCTTGCCATCAGGGGCCTCGACCGCGAGGCCCACCAGATCCGCGTGGAACCAGCCTTCATCGTCCGGCTGGACCTCACCGAGATCTGCTCGGGTGACCGTCAGCTCCGCACCTTTTAGTGCTTCTGCTGCATCACGCCCCTTGATCCCTTCAAGCTCAATTGTCACCAGGCCTTTGCCAGCCCCTGTGACCTTGATCTCCCGAGAGACACCCCGAACCATGACAGGTCCATAATCGCCGATCGCTTCTGGCTCCCCCGTAAAGGGTTTCACCCGAAGCCGTCCACTGACACCGTGAGCGCCGGCAATGACGCCCAATACAATTGTCATGTCAGCTTCAACGTTCATGGAAGAAACGCTGTGAGGGCTTAACCCTCAGCAGCGGCCTCTTCTGCGGGTGCTTCTTCGGCAGGTGCTTCAGCTGCAGCTTTTGCATCTTCAGCAGCTTGACGTTCAGCTTCCAGACGCTCCTGAGCTTTCTGGCCAGGCTTACCCTTGTTTGGGTTGTTGCGGGCTGGGCGCTTCGCAATACCGGCAGCGTCCATGAAACGTAAGACCCGGTCTGTTGGCTTCGCACCATTGGAAACCCAGTGCTGAATGCGCTCAACTTCCAGCTTCACACGATCAGCATGATCTTTTGGAAGCAGCGGATTGTAGCTGCCGACCTTTTCAATGAAACGGCCATCACGTGGGGAACGAATGTCAGCAACAACGATCCGGTAATACGGACGCTTCTTGCTGCCACCCCGGGCCAGTCTGATCTTCAATGCCATCTTATATCTCCTTAAGAAACGGCTCTAACGGTTGGTCTCAACCGCGAATTGCTTTGTGATTACGAATAACTTCCTCAATGAGGAAGTTGAGAAACTTTTCAGCGAAAGCAGGATCGAGATCCGCGTCTTCCGCCAGTGTGCGCAGACGCGCAATTTGTCTTTCTTCGCGGGCAGGGTCCGCAGGTGGCAGATCATGCTGCGCCTTCAGCTCACCCACGGCTTGCGTGCATTTAAAGCGTTCCGCCAGCATATGAATGAGGGCCGCATCAATATTGTCGATGCTGGAGCGAAGCTTACCGAGCACTTCTGTCGCCCGCGCGCTGTCATCTATATGGCTCATTTTTTCTTGCCCTTCTTCCCGCCCCGGCCTGTCGGCAGACCTGGAAGACCGCCCGGCGCGCCACCAAGACCTGGGAGACCAGGAACACCGCCAGCGATCGACCCCGTCGGAAGCCCAGGCATGCCACCGGCTTGATCGCCCAGCAGGCGCTGAATTTCTTTCGGGTCTGTTGGCATGTCGGCCGGCAGATCAGCAGGCATTTCCGGCATACCCCCGCCGAACAGGCCACCAAGCCCTTTCATGCCGCCTTTCGCCATCTTCTTCATCATGTCCGCCATCTGGCGATGCATCTTGAGCAGGCGATTAATTTCCTGAACCGTTGTCCCAGACCCCACCGCGACACGTTTCTTACGGCTGGCATTCAGGATCTTCGGATTGCGGCGTTCCGCTTTCGTCATAGAAGAAATGATCGCGCTCTGACGCTTGATGACACTGTCATCAAGGTCGGCAGCATTCATCTGCTTCTTCATCTTGCCCATTCCCGGCAACATGCCAAGCACGCCAGCCATACCGCCCATGCGGCCCATCTGCTTCAGCTGCTCTGCGAGATCATCCAGGTCAAACTGACCCTTCTTCATCTTCGCGGCCATCTTGTTCGCTTTTTCAGCGTCGATGGTCTCAGCTGCTTTCTCAACCAGGCTGACAACGTCGCCCATGCCGAGAATGCGACCCGCAACACGGTCAGGAGCGAAATCTTCTAACTCATCAAGCTTTTCGCCCGTACCAAGAAGCTTGATCGGCACACCGGTAACTGCGCGCATGGAAAGGGCCGCACCACCGCGACCATCGCCATCCGTCCGCGTGAGTACAATACCCGTAAGGCCCATACGCTCATGGAACTGTTCGGCCACATTGACAGCGTCCTGCCCGGTCAGACTGTCAGCAACGAGCAATATCTCGTGAGGCTCTGAGACGGCGCGCACATCGGCCATCTCCGCCATCAATGCTTCATCCACATGCAGACGCCCCGCCGTGTCGAGCATGATCACATCAAAGCCACCGAGCTTCGCTGCTTGTACCGCACGCTTGGTGATATCGACCGGCTGCTGCCCTTCTATAATGGGCAGCGTCGCAATCTCTGTCTGCTCGCCCAGAACCTTCAACTGTTCCTGGGCGGCGGGACGGCGCACATCGAGCGACGCCATCAAAACCTTTTTCTTCTCAGTCGCGGTTAGGCGCTTCGCGATTTTCGCGGTCGAGGTCGTCTTACCAGAGCCCTGAAGCCCCACCATCATGATGACAACAGGCGCTGCCGCAGCAAGAGAGATCGGCGCAGGCTCGGTGCCCAGCGTCTCAACCATCGCATCATGGACGATTTTGACGACCTGCTGGCCCGGCGTCACAGAGCGCAATACTTCCTGACCGACCGCGCGTTCCCGCACCTTGTCGATAAAGCTCTTGGCAACAGGGAGCGCAACATCAGCTTCGAGAAGCGCGCGGCGAACCTCGCGCAGCGCTTCATCCACGTCTTTTGGTCCGAGGGCACCCTTGCCTCTCAGACCATCAAAAACGGACCCAAGCCGATCTGTTAAACTCTCAAACATCGCACCCTTTATCGGCGGAATTTCGCCAGAAAAAAGCCAAAGCACAAAAACACCTGTGAGCGAACCCTCGCCGACAGGTGGTGATCCCGGCCTCCCTCAGGAGACCTCGTCAGGACCGAAGCGTACAAACAGCTTCGAAAGAGCGCGCAAACTAGGCAGAAAGCCCGTTTCTGTCAAACCCCTCGGTCAAAAACAGGGTTATCGTGGGTTAACCCAGTTTCCTAACAAGCCGTTAATGGGCTGGGGATAGCTTGGCCCCATGATTGATGCACTCGGCACAGCAACCCAGGGCGCCCACAATGCCCTCCAGAGCTTTGACCAGGCGGCGACTCAAATCGCCAAAGCCGGAACCAATGCCGTGGAGCAGGTAACGAGCAACAGCGCCGCACCGCCTGCAAAAACGGACGGCATCGTCAAAGCCGTGGTGCAGATGAGCCAGGCGGAGACGAACTACAGCGCCAACGCGAAGGTCATCGAAACGGTCGACAGGTTGATGGGCGAAACCCTCGATATTCTCGCTTGAGCTAGGCGCTCGCCTCTTCCAGACATTCAGCAAGAAGCTTGAGCTGCGCCATACCGAAGAGGCGCATATTCTGAAAACGATCCCCGATACCCGTTTCAATAAGCTTTGCCCTCGAAACCGGCCCTGAGACAGCGACAACGGCAGTGCCGGGCTCTGGTCCGTAAGGTGAACCAGCCGGCCCGGCAGCACCCATTTCGCTCGTCGCCCAGTCAGATCCCATTTGGATTTTGAAACCGTCGGCCATGGCCTGCGCAAATTCAGGCGTGAGCGGTTCCAGCCCCTCAAGCTTCAGGGTCGAGCGGTCTCGCAGGACCCGACCCGCTTCACGCGTGTAAATGACGGTCGCCCCAAGAAAAAACGCCGATGCGCCGGGCTGTGCAACTAGCGCTGCTGACACAAGACCGCCGACAGAACTCTCCCCCACCGCAATCTTCTCCTCCCGCGATTTCAATAGTTCTGCAACCTCAGAAGCAAAGGGCAATAGAGCATCCATGACACAGCCTCTCAAAATTTGGCACCAAGCCAGTTTACACTTGCAAACAGACAACCGATCTTAATCGCTTCTGGTGTCTCCACCAATGCGCCCGATAATCAATGTGCTGATTCCGATCCGTCTACGAACAGCGATACTCATCGCGAGAACAGGCAGGACAGTCGTTGTACCTGTCGCTATCGCCGCTCCCGTCATTCCAAACAAAGGAATGAGAGCCGCATTAAGCACAATATTGGCCACGAGGCTCATGAGCAGGAAACGCGCAGCGGCGTCTTCATGCACAGTCATAGTAAGCAGCAATGCAGCCGGCCCAAATAAAGCCGTCGCCAGCTGGCTCGCAAGGAGGATTAGAAGCGGTGTATAGGCAACCTGGAAGGCTTCTCCGAATAGCGACAGGATTGAACCACCAAAAGCCGCCAGCACACAAACAATGGGCAAAACAGCCAGAAAGGCCGTTCTTCCGATCACTTTCGCAAGGCGCTTCAGCTCATCATGTTTTTCAAGAGCGAAAAGCTCCGAGACCATGGGCCCACCAATAGATCCAAGGGCGACGATGGCAAAAAGCGTTACGCCTGAGATCCGGCTGGCGACAGAATAAAAACTGGCGACATCGGTAGAGACAAGCGGACCAAGCATCAAAACATCAATCTGAGTCAAAAGGAGATTGGCGCCCGATGCCAGCAGCAATTTGCTGGACACTGACCGCCATTCACCAGCCTCGATCACACCAGCAACACCTCGCGCCTCCTTTGGAAGGCTGCGATTGAACCAGTAGGCAACAATAATCAGAGCAAGCAGCGTCGCTGCAATCACAACCTGAAAAGCAACCGCGCCATCAATCTGATACCCGGCATACGACAGCGAAAGGATAAGAATGATCACAGCGCAGGGCCGCACGATGAGATCTGGTATCTGCGCAAGCACAATCCATAAACGCCCGCGCAAGGCAGATTGCACAAGCAGCGCCAGCGAATAAACAGGGATCAGAAACATGCCCCAAAACGCGGCGTCATAGAGGCCGGGAGCCAGGCCGTCTCGCAGGAATGGCAGGATGAGAATACCGACAGCAGCCAATGCAAGGCTAACCAACGCGACACGCAGCAGCATCCACCGGATCACACCATTCAGTCGTCCCCATTCTGCTTTTGCGACATAGGCAGGCACCAGGCGGGAAATACTACTATCCATTCCCTGCCTGGCGAGCATCGTTGCAATGAAAACAACAGAGGTAATATAGACATAGTGACCAAAGGCTTCGACTCCTGCCACCCGGGCTAGCACCGCGTTCATCAAAAGAATGAGAAAGAGCCCCAAACCCCGGACCACAACGTCACCCCCGCTTTTGGTAAACAGCTTCGCCAGAAGTGGGTCATCCCTCACAAAACGGGGGAGAATTTGATCCAAAAACGTCATCCAAGGTCCAAAGGCCGACAGGTGTGCTGTGTATAGCACTCCTTTAGGCGAAATTTGAGACTATAAGCGCGGGTTCGTAATCACGAATTCTTGGCTTTTTGCCAGAGATTCGCCATATAACGCTCATTATGAGTGATCTTGGCGCAATACCATTTAGAAAAATGAACGGCCTCGGCAATGATTTTGTCGTGGTGGATGTGCGCGCACACCCTGTTGTCTTTTCGAATGCAGTGGTAAGGGCGATCGCGGATCGCAAGTCGGGCATCGGCTGCGACCAGTTCATCCTTATCGAGACCCCGCGTTCCGGCGGTGATTGCTTCATGGGAATCAGGAATGCCGACGGCGACGAAGTCGAAGCCTGCGGCAACGCGGCCCGCTGCATCGCAGCACTAATGCTCGACGAAACCGGCAAGGACCAGGTTACTGTTGAGACCATCGGCGCCATCACCAAAGGCTGGCGCGCAGCGAATGGCGACATAACCGTTGACATGGGCCCTCCGAAGCTTGAATGGGATCAAATCCCTTTGTCTGAAGAAATTCGCGACACGCGCGGCATTGAGCTGCAGATCGGACCGATTGATGCACCGATCCTGCACACGCCAGCCGCGGTGAATATGGGCAACCCCCATGCCATCTTCTTCGTCGATGACATTGACGCGATTGATCTGACCCAGGTCGGCCCCCTTCTAGAAAACCACCCCATGTTCCCGGAGCGGGCAAACATTTCCCTGGCACACGTCACCGATCGCGGTCACATGGACCTCAAAGTCTGGGAACGCGGCGTTGGGCTCACAAATGCCTGCGGCACGGCCGCTTGCGCTGCAGCTGTTGCAGGCTCACGCAAGCGTCTGACTGACCGCAATGCCATTATCACGCTGCCCGGTGGCGACCTCCATCTGGAGTGGCGCGAGAGTGACGATCACGTACTGATGACGGGCCCGGCAACCTTTGATTATGACGGCGAGCTCGACAGCCGCTTCTTTGAGGTTGCTTAATGTCGGGCACACCGAAGAAAGAGACCAACACGCCTGACGTTGATCCGAATGTCGACATTGTCACTTTCGGCTGCCGTCTGAACAGCTACGAGTCCGAAGTGATGAAGACACATGCGGCAAAGGCGGGACTCGACAATGCCATCATCTTCAATACCTGTGCCGTCACCAACGAAGCTGTGCGCCAGGCACGTCAAGCCATTCGCAAAGCACGCCGAGACAATGACACCGCGCGCATCATCGTAACAGGATGCGCCGCTCAGATTGATCCGGCACAGTTTGGCGAGATGGAAGAAGTCGATCTCGTTATCGGCAATGAGGAAAAAACCGACGCATCCGCATTCGCCCGGCTAGCCATTGAAGGCATTGGCTCGGAGCGCATTCGCGTCAACGACATCATGTCTGTGAAAGAGACCGCCGGACACCTTGTGGAGGGCTTTGAAGGCCGCGCCCGAGCTTTTGTTCAAGTACAAAACGGATGTGATCATCGCTGCACCTTCTGCATCATCCCCTATGGCCGCGGCAATTCACGATCGGTCCCCGCAGGCGAAGTGGTGACCCAGGTGCGCGCCCTTGTCGAAAACGGGTACAGCGAGGTCGTGATCACCGGTGTCGACATTACCTCTTATGGATCCGATCTGCCCGGCCATCCTTCCCTTGGCAATCTCTGCGCCCGCATTTTGAAGCTTGTGCCGGACCTCAAACGCCTTCGCCTTTCCTCCATCGACAGCATTGAAGCCGATCCGGAACTGATGCGGCTTATCGCTGATGAAGAACGGCTGATGCCGCACCTGCATCTGTCGCTGCAGGCCGGCGACAATATGGTGCTCAAGCGCATGAAACGTCGCCACTCCCGGGAAGATGCGATTGCCTTCTGCTTGGAAGCAAAACGTCTGCGTCCGGAGATTGTCTTCGGCGCCGACATCATTGCAGGCTTTCCGACGGAGACAGGCGAGATGTTTGAAAACTCTTTGCGCCTTGTCGAAGACTGCGATCTCACCTGGCTACATGTCTTTCCCTATTCAGCGCGTCCAGGCACACCAGCCGCACGCATGCCACAGGTAGACGGGAAACTGATTAAGGACCGTGCGAAACAGTTGCGCGACGCGGGCGCCGCAAGAACGACCGCCTTCCTGAATAGCCGTATCGCTCAAACCGAAAATGTCCTGATGGAAACAGAAACCCGGGGTCGCACGGAACAGTTCGCGGAGATCATTCTGGCGGCGCCGGCGCGCACCGGAGAGATTGTGAAGACAAGAGTAACCGGTACCGCAGCTGGGATGCTGCATGGCGAGGCGAGCGCGTGAGCGAAACAGAAGAAAACAATACAGAAGCGCCTGAGAAGAAGTCTCTCTTCAAACGGATGAAGGAGGGGTTGACCCGCTCTACCCGCGCCATGTCCGATGGTGTGACGGGCATCTTCACCAAACGCAAACTGGATGGCGAGACCCTCCAGGAACTGGAAGATCTCCTGGTCACCTCCGACCTGGGCCTCGATGTCGCTGTAGAAATTACAGAAGCCGTCGCCAAAGACCGCTACGACAAGGAAGTCTCCCCGGAAGAAGTCCGCAAGATCCTAGCTGAGGAAGTTGCACGGGTCCTGAGACCCGTTGAGTATCCATTTCGCGTCGATGCCGCCAAGAAACCTTTCATCACTCTGGTCGTAGGTGTTAATGGCGCTGGCAAAACAACCACCATCGGCAAAATTGCGTCAAAGACAAAAGCCGAAGGCAAGTCAGTCATGCTGGCTGCTGGAGATACGTTCCGCGCCGCAGCGATTGAACAATTAGGCGTTTGGGGCGAACGGGTCGGCGCGCCGGTCGTCACGACCAAAGTGGGCGGTGATGCTGCTGGTCTCGCATTTGAGGCCGTTGAGCGGGCCCAACAGGAGGGCACGGATCTGCTGATGATCGACACGGCCGGACGCCTGCAAAACAAAGCAGATCTGATGGCAGAGCTTGAAAAAGTGATCCGGGTCATTCGAAAGCTTGATGACACCGCCCCCCACGCAACACTGCTTGTTTTGGATGCAACCACAGGACAGAACGCCCTTAATCAGGTTGAGGTCTTTACAAAAACAGCAGGCGTCACCGGTCTTGTCATGACCAAACTGGACGGCACCGCCCGTGGTGGCATTCTGGTTGCGATTGCGCGTAGATACGGCTTGCCGGTCCATATGATTGGTGTTGGCGAAGGAATTGAGGATCTTCAGGACTTTTCAGCAGAGGTTTTTGCAAAAGCACTGACCGACGCTTGATCCGACTGAGAGAGCAATGCGTATAAATTAGAGGCTCCCGAGATCGACGAGCGCAACACAGCGAGTAACATGACCGACATAGCGGAAAAGACTGAAAAAGACGCCCCATCCAATAGCGAAGGGGGCATGAGTGGCCGGCAATGGCTGCGCATGAGTCTTGAGCTAGGTCCCCTTATTGTCTTTTTCCTGATGAACTCAAAGGCAGACGCGTTTTTCGGCTCACCGCCTGAGCAAAACATCTTCTATGCCACAGGCATGTTTATGATCGCGACCATCGTCGCTCTGATCGCAACCTACATTCTGTTCAAGAAGATCCCGATGATGCCGCTGGTTACCGGCGGGTTCGTGCTTGTCTTTGGGGGATTGACCGTCTTGCTCCAGGATGAACAGTTCATCAAGATCAAGCCAACCATCACAAACATACTCTTTGCAGCGGGCTTGCTCGGCGGACTGGCCTTCGGCAAGCCGACGATGAAATATCTCTTCGATGGCGCCTTTAAGCTCGATGAAATGGGCTGGCGCAAACTCACCTTCCGCTGGGGAACTTTCTTCATCTTCCTGGCGATCGTAAATGAGATTGTCTGGCGGAATTTCTCAACAGACTTCTGGGTGAGCTTCAAGGTCTTCGGCATCATGCCAATCACAGCCGTCTTCGCCATGTTCCAGGTGAAGGTCGTGTCAGACCACCAGCTAGTGCAACCGGAAGACGACACCAAAGAAGCTTAAAGCCATTTAACGGACGCGCCATGCGGATGGGCAATGGCAAGCTCCTGGGTTTCACCACCCGGCCACAGATTAAGCCTTAAGCTCGGCGGATCCTTCACATCAATTGGCTCCAGCCGTAGCCAGGCAATCGGGTTTGCATCCGTGGCTTCGTCACCCGCCCGTCGGATCGTGCTTTCAATCCGCCCCCGCATGGCCTCTGGCATGTATTGCCACATAATCGTGTGAGCAATAGTTCTGACTGCCAGCGGCGCTGAGCCTTGAAGTGCGCGCTCCACAAAGACGTCCGCGCTTTCATGGATCACCTGCGTTCCAAGTTCTTTGGCAATGGAAACCGCGCCACGAAGACGCGCAAGACGCTCAGGCTGATCAGGCCAGATGTATGATTCCAATCGACGTTGGTTTTCATGCTCGCCCACATCCACCGGCGCGATATCACAACCACCCCGCTCCAAAATCTGCAGATCCGCGTGCACCGGTGGCGGCCCCCCATGCCAATCAGGCGCGAGAGAGACAGGTGAATCTGCCTTCCCCCAGGTCTTGTCGCCAAACCGGTAGTAGAAACGATCGCATCCAAGATTAAGACCAGCGCTGGCGCCAACCTCAAACACATGGAGAGGCAATCCTGTTTGCTCCGCAATAGACAGGTATCCCCCAATCATCACGCCCGATCGCCCCACCTCATTTGTTTGCGGTGGACTCTCAAGGTAGGTGTCGTAGTGAGGCCGGTTTTCAGAAATATCTTTGATCAAGATAGCCTGTAACGCCGCATCATCTGGGCCCGCGCCACCCGCGGTCGCATACAACTGTCCTAACGGTCCGTTGGGTTCATCAAGTGCCTTGCGATGCAACGCACCAGCGACCCGAAGTGCAAGCGCAGCGGCAACAGGCTCCTCTTCAAAACCCGCAACCAGGTTCGCGACAACACCTCTCGCCTCGATATCTGCCGCCAAAACGGTAAGAACATGGGCTGTAAAGGGGGACCCCAAATTCTCACAAAAGCCTGCCTGCAGTTGGAATGCTTTGGCAGCGGCGTTTGAGTCCGTCATGCTCCCTTACCTGCGCCTGGCATTTGATTGCCGAGCTCCCCCTGCGGGTTGGTAAAAGGAACAATGGCATCCTGCCCCAGCACAGAACGGAATTGGGTGAGCGCCCAATAGACGCTTGGAAAGGCGAGTTCATCCCATGGAATGTCATCCCATGTGAACAGACCGACATCCAGGCTCTCTGCACCTGCAGAAAATTCGGGCGTCGGCAGTTCCGCCCGATACATCAACTGCACCTGCGAGATACGGGGAATATTGTAGACCGCCAGCAGGTCTTTGATTTCTATCTTTGCATTGGCTTCTTCATAGGCTTCTCTGCGCGCCCCATCTTCCGTCGTCTCTCCTTCTTCCATGAAGCCTGCAGGAAGTGTCCAGAAACCGTGCCGCGGTTGAATAGCCCGGCGACACAAAAGAAACGCATCCCCATAGGTCACAACTGACCCGACAACAATCTTTGGGTTTACATAATTAATGAAACCACATGTGTCGCAAACGGCTCGCGGAAAATTGTCCCCATCTGGAACGCGGTGACTAAACCCATTTGGGATAGGCAAGCCTGGTTTAGCGCCGCTACTTTTATCGTTTTCATTTCCCATAACGCGCTCACCCACCTCATCCGCTTACGGATTGATCAAATTAGGGCGACATTTTGACGCCCTCTGACAAATTCCAACCAATTTAACACAAGAAATTGAACGCCGTCGTCACCATCTGCATAAGAGCGCTTGGCGCACTGAACCAAATGTGCGATTTACTGCGGCAACAGAATGATCAATGAGTTCCAAAGGAGTTACAATGGCGACTCGTAAGTCGAAAGGCTTCGACCTGGATGGTTCCCTCAGCCACCTGCTTCGTCGAACACAACAATTTGCTTATGACCAGTTTGCTCAAGCCGTGAGTGATAGCGGTCTGACCCCCCGTCAATTTGTCGTCCTTGTCGCCGTCGGTGACGCAGAAGGACTAAGCCAAACAGATCTCGTCAACCGGACTGGGATCGACCGGTCTACTTTGGCCGACATGGTCGCGCGCATGATTGATCGCGGGCTCCTCACACGCAAGCGCACCAAGGAAGATGCGCGCGCCAACTCTGTTCGCCTGTCAGCCGCGGGACGCCGTGCACTGAAAGCAGCAGAGCCCGGCGCTCAAGCTGCCGAAACAGCACTGCTCGCGCTCATTCCAAAGACGGTGCAGAAGGACCTTAAAAAGAACTTAGGCCTGCTTGCAGAAGCTGTGACGGAAGCAAAAGAGGCAGCTCCAGCGCCGAAAAAGAAAGTCGTCACCCGCAAGAAGACGGCAAAGAAAAAGACGCCAGCGCGGAAGAAAACGACGCGGCGCAAATAGAAGCTGACGACAACAAGTTGGAAACGCCGGTGACACCAGTCGCCGGCGTTTTTGTTTAAGGCGCGAGCTTTCTGGGCTTAGATGGTGATATCTAACAGCGTGCCAGGCCTGCGCGCCGCTTCATTTTCCGTCACAGCCAATTTCTCATGGGCAAAGGGAGCCTCACGGCGCCCACTATTGACTGAAACGCTATCGACAGGCTGGAAGGTGAGCTCAGCAACATCATCAGCGCTTTCGGCAATCGACGTGTCCGCGACTTGCGCGCTGCGACCGCCGTCGCGGTTGGCTGCATCCAGTGCTTCTGCACTGATCTCAATCTTGAAGGCTTCGGTCTCTTCTGAAATCCGGCGAACCGGTGTCGCACCCTTGGACGGAGCGGCCTTTGCGTCCACAACAAATGCAGACGGAGCGGTGCTGCGGGGCGCATTGACCTTCTGCGCATACGCCTGAGCGGCTATCTGTGCTGCACTGACCACCGGTTTCATTTACGAAGGAGTAACCCTAAAAAATCGCGATTTGGCCCAAACCCTGGGATATTTGCGATTATGAAACAGTTAGGGCTAACAAACGCTTAAAGGCCACCGGAGGCTTCTGGGGAAGCTGGGGACAAGTCGAGCCCCCGGGCGCGCTCAATAGCGGGCAAAATCTTCTGAGTGAGACTTTCCGGATCGATTGCCCCGACATGTTTGAGAACGATCTTTCCTTCACCATCAACCACAAAGGTTTCCGGCACGCCATACACACCCCAATCGATGGAGACGCGCCCGTCACGGTCTGCACCAACGCGGGCAAACGGGTTTCCAAGGGTCGCCAGGAACCTCTGAGCAGCATCCCCACTATCTTTATAGTTGAGCCCAAAAATGGGCGCGCCACTCTCCCGCGCCAGCGCCTCCAGAAGCGGGTGTTCCTGTCGGCAGGGCACACACCAGGAAGCCCAGACATTCACCACGGTGACCTCACCCTGGAGCAGGTCAGCCGTTGCAAACCCCGGAACGCCCGTATCCTCAACTGCGGGCAGTGTGAACTCGGGCACCGGCTTGCCCAAAAGGGCGGAGGGAACCTCTGAGGGGTCTCCCCCAAAGATCGCAACATAAAAGAGCGCGGCAAGGCCCAAAAACCCGGCAATGGGCAGAAGCGTCGCGAGCTTCATATGCGCTTGCGCTCCGCGCGCGCTTCCAATTCTGCAACCAGCCGCTTTTGTTTCTTGAGGTCCCACCAGCTTTGCAAAGCAAGGCCCGCCATCACAATGACAGCAATCAGAAAGGACGACCAGATATAGGGTCCATACCCGCCCATATTGAAGAATTCTGCCCAGCTATTCATGAGACTACGCTGCCGCCTGTTGCATCTGAAGGGTGCGTACTTTGCGGCGCAGAATTTCCGCCCGCATGCGCACCATCAAGACGCCGATGAAGAAAAACGTAAAGCCCAGCGCCACAACAAAAAGCGGCCAAAGCAGGGACGAATGGATAGTAGGCCCATCAAGGCGGAAGACGCTTGCAGGCTGGTGAAGCGTATTCCACCAATCCACCGAGAAGCGGATGATGGGGAGATTGACCGCCCCAACAATTGCAAGCACCGCAGCCACACGTGCCGCCCGGTTGGGGTCTTCAATGGTAGCCCAGAGCGCCATATAGCCGAGATAGATGAAGAGCAGCACCAGCGTGGACGTCGTGCGCGCATCCCACACCCAATAGGTGCCCCACATGGGTTTGCCCCACAAACCACCTGCAACAAGAGCGAGGAACGTAAAGACAGCACCAATGGGGGCAGCAGATTTCGCCGCCACATCTGCCAGTGGATGACGGAAAATGAGCGCCACAATGCTTGAGGCCACCATGGTCCCGTAACCGAACTGAGAAAGCCAGGCAGAGGGCACATGCACAAACATGATCCGCACACTGTCGCCTTGCTGATAGTCAGGCGGTGCCACAAAGAAGGACAGATAGAGGCCGATCCCAATACCCGCCCCGGCAAGCGCCCAGACATAAGGCAGCACAATCGCGGAGAAGTTCATAAACCGCGTCGGATTGGCATATGTGTGAATTGACCAGGCCATATCAGTCTGATGTAGCCCGCCAAGTGCAGACCAGCAAGTCACGTTCGAAGGGCATGTCGCCGCAGGTTTCCATGTCCCCATACCTCATTTGACCGCAACCCGGAGCGCAGCGGCCCCACCGACCGGCCCTACCACCAGGGATGCAAGGCTCACCGCCCCCAGCAAAGCCAAGGATTGCCCGCCCAAATCGCCCGGCACCGCCACAAGGGCTGCCCGGCTGGCACTCACCCCGAAGATGAGTACCGGTAAGTAAAAGGGCAGCACAAGCAGCGATATCAGCAGACCGCCCCGCCGCACACCTACGGAGAGAGCCGCACCCACCGCGCCCATAAGAGACAAGGCGGGAGACCCGACCAGCATGGCCCCCATGAGCGGCAGCATGCCCTCAAGCGGCAGATTGAGCATCAACCCCAGGACCGGCGCTGCAATCACCAGCGGCAGGCCCGTTGTAAGCCAATGGCTGACCGCTTTTGCCAGCACCGTGAGCTCCAACGGTTGGGGCGCCAAAACCAGCAGGTCAAGCGTGCCATCTTCCTGATCTGCCTGAAACAAGCGATCAAGAGTGAGCAAAGCAGAAAGAAGCAAGGCCACCCACAACATGCCCGGGGCAATGCGGGTGAGCAGATTGAGATCCGGACCGATCCCAAACGGGACGATCGACAGCACAATCAGAAAGAAAAAGACCGCCATCCCGCCACCGCCGCCAACCCGGGTGGCAAGCCGCACATCACGCTGGACCAGGGAAAAGAAGGCATTCATGACGGTGCCCCCCCGGTACTGCTCAAGTCCCCTTTGCTGCTCAGATCTAATGTCCGCGTGCCCTCAAGCCTGAGATCAACATGGGTTGCAGCGATAATACTCCCGCCTGAGCCGAGATGGCCCCGCATAAGATCTGCAAGCGCAGAAATGCTTGCTGTATCGAGAGAGACAGTGGGTTCATCGAGCAGCCAGAGGGGTCGATCCAAAAGGGCGAGTCGCGACAGCCCCAACCGCCGCTTTTGCCCGGCTGACAAAACACCGGCGGGTAAGTGTCCTAAATGATCAAGCCGGAAGGCTTCAAGGGCTGGCTCCACATGGGCAACAGCGACACCGTAGAACTCAGCCCAGAAACTTAGGTTTTCAAACACACTAAGCGGCGCTTTCACCGCATCCTGATGCCCCGCATAAAGCACAAGATCCGCGACGGTTTGGTCCTCATGCGCACCCTGCAAGGTGATGTCGCCACCTGATACCTCCAGCAACCCGGCAAGCTGGCGCAAAAGACTGGATTTGCCGGACCCGTTCGGTCCCACAAGGGTCAGCATCTCACCGGCGGCCACATGAAAAGACAGATCACGAAACACATCGCGCTCGCCCCGCACGCAGGAAAGGTTGGTGACGGTCAGGCCCGCCAGCGGCTCAGATGTCGTCAAAATTGCCGCCTCGTCCCTTACCACCCGCAAACCGCGTGGCACCGGCAACGGTTTCACCGGACGCGAGCACCGCACGCCCCCGGACAGTTTCACCGGCCATCGCCCGGTCGTAAGGAAGGTCCCATTGCTCATAGGCAGACATGCGGTCACTGCGCAGGCAGTTTTGAGGGAACCGAGCCAGTTCCGCTGCAAGCGCCTCGGCCGCCGCGCGCCCTTCGCCTGCGGGCACCACCCGGTTCGCAAGCCCAAAACTCAGCGCTTCTTCAGCATCCACTGGACGTCCGGTCAGGATCAAATCCATCGCCCGAGAATGGCCAATGAGACGGGGAAGACGCACGGTCCCGCCATCAACCAATGGCACGCCCCAGCGTCGGCAGAAAACCCCCATCACGGCATCTGCTTCCATGACACGCATATCGCACCAGAGCGCGAGCTCCATACCGCCAGCAACCGCATAACCGGAAATCGCACCGATGACCGGTTTGGAGAGCACCATCCGCGAAGGTCCCATAGGGCCGTCAGCAGCCAGGCGATCAAACTGAAGCCCGGTACCAGCCGGGGAAACACTATTCCCACTACCGCCACCTTGAGCGACCGCCTTCAAATCAGCGCCTGCGCAGAAAGTTCCATTTGCCCCAACAAAAACCCCAACAGAGGCCTCATCATCCCGCTCAAATGCAAGAAAGGCTTCTGCAAGCTCCTCTGCTGTCGCCCGATCCACAGCGTTTCGCACATCCGGTCGGTCGAGAATGACCGTCGTTACGGCGCCATTTTTTTCTGTTCTTACTGCCATCTCGCAACCTGTTCTCAATTGCCTCAAAACCATCCCAAAACAAACAGGTCTTGAGACACATATTTTTGCTCATTATCCGTCATATTGCCCCCTTCCGGCCATAGCCTTGGCACATGTTTCTGACTATAGTCCGCCCCGTCGATTGGCGCGGGCGCGCCATTTGGCGCAGCACCACATTTTTGAGGAGAGCGGACCCCATGGCCAAGAAACCGGCAAAGAAAAAGGCCCCTGCTAAAAAGAAAGTAACCGCTAAGAAGGCGGCTAAAAAGAAGCCTGCAGCAAAAAAGAAAGCAGCCAAAAAAGCTGCAAAGAAGACAGTGAAGAAAAAGGCACCGGCGAAGAAGAAAGTCGCCGCTAAGAAGAAAGCTTCTGCAAAGAAGAAATCTCCTGCCAAAAAGAAAGCTGCGAAGAAAAAAGTAGCCAAAAAGACGGCAAAAAAAGCCGCGAAGAAAAAAGCGCCCGCGCGGAAGAAAGCGGCCAAAAAGACCGCTAAGAAAGCAGCGAAGAAAAAAGTAGCCAAAAAAACGGCGAAAAAGAAAACCGCAAAAAAAGCATCGGTAAAGCCTAAGAAGAAAGTCGCAAAGAAAAAGGCGGCAAAAAAGGCTTCCAAAAAGAAGGCTCCGGCCAAGAAGAAAACACCGGTGAAAAAGGCAACAGCCCGCAAGGCCGCTCCAAAGGCAAAAGCGCCCGCGAAAAAGGCTCCTGCCAAGAAAGCTCCTGCTAAAAAGGCGCCTGCGCGCAAAGCTGCGCCAAAAGCGGCTCTCAAGTCGCTCGGCACCAACAGCTTTGATGCCTATTCAAGCCTCAAAGTCGGCACGAAGAACTACGTCTATTACGACTTGAAGAAAGCCGAAGAGAATGGCCTGGAAGGCGTCTCCCGCCTTCCGTTCAGCCTGAAAGTTCTCCTTGAGAACCTTCTGCGCTTTGAAGATGGCCGCACCGTCAACAAGGCTGACATCACAGCTGTGAAAGACTGGTTGAAGACCCGCAAATCAACCCGGGAAATCGCCTACCGTCCAGCACGCGTGCTGATGCAGGACTTCACCGGCGTTCCAGCCGTTGTGGACCTTGCAGCCATGCGGAACGCGGTTGCCAAGCTCGGCGGCGATCCAAAGCGGATCAACCCGCAGGTCCCTGTTGATCTCGTGATTGACCACTCTGTGATGGTGGACAAGTTCGGGACAGCTACAGCGTTTAAAGAAAATGTCGATCTGGAATATGAACGCAACCAGGAACGCTATGAATTCCTGCGCTGGGGCTCTCAGGCCTTTGATAATTTCCGCGTTGTTCCTCCTGGAACCGGGATCTGCCACCAGGTGAACCTGGAATATCTGGCCCAGGCTGTCTGGACCCGCACTGAAAAAGACGGTGCGTCCAAAACAGTTGAAATGGCTTATCCAGACACATGCGTCGGGACAGACAGCCACACCACCATGATCAACGGTCTTTCCGTACTTGGTTGGGGGGTCGGCGGCATCGAGGCGGAAGCTGCAATGCTCGGCCAGCCTGTCACCATGCTGATCCCAGAAGTGGTTGGCTTCAAACTGACCGGTAAGCTGAACGAAGGTGTGACCGCAACAGACCTCGTGCTGAAGGTCGTGGAAATGCTCCGCGAGCTCGGCGTGGTTGGCAAGTTTGTTGAATATTTCGGCAACGGCCTCGATCACCTGTCACTCGAAGACCAGGCAACCATCGCCAACATGGCGCCGGAATATGGCGCGACATGCGGCTTCTTCCCAATTGATGCGGAAACAATCAAATATCTCCGCTCTACCGGTCGGGATAAAGCCCGTGTGGATCTTGTTGAAGCCTATGCGAAGGCACAGGGCATGTTCCGCGATGCGGACACACCTGATCCAGTCTTCACAGAAACGCTTGAACTGGATCTGGGCTCGGTTGTTCCAGCACTTGCCGGACCGAAACGTCCGCAGGACCGCGTCGACCTGACAGGTCTTGCTGACAGCTTCGCCTCAACCCTTGAAGGGGAGTACAGCAAAGCGGCTGAAGCCGACACGCGCTTCGATGTTGAAGACGAAAACTTCACCATCGGCCACGGCGATGTCACCATCGCAGCGATCACCTCTTGCACCAACACCTCAAACCCGAGCGTGTTGATTGCCGCCGGCCTCGTTGCTCGCAAAGCACGCGCCCTCGGCCTTGAAGTGAAGCCTTGGGTGAAGACATCCCTCGCCCCTGGCTCCCAGGTGGTGACGGAATATCTTGAGAAAGCAGGCCTTCAGGAAGACCTCGACGCCATGGGCTTCGATCTTGTGGGCTATGGCTGCACCACCTGTATCGGGAACTCCGGTCCACTGCCACCAGCGATCTCCCAGTCCATCGCTGACAATGATGTGGTTGTGTCCTCGGTTCTTTCAGGTAACCGGAACTTCGAAGGCCGCGTGAGCCCGGACGTTCGCACCAACTATCTGGCCTCACCGCCGCTGGTTGTCGCTTACGCTCTGGCTGGAACCGTGACCAAGAACCTGACCACTGAGCCAATCGGCCAGGACAAAAACGGCAAAGACGTCTATCTGAAAGACATCTGGCCATCCAACAAGGAAATCGCGGACACGGTTCGCACTGCTGTTACCCCGGCCATGTTCCGCAAACGCTATGCGGACGTGTTCAAGGGCGACGACAATTGGCAGGCGATCAAAACAAGTAAGGGCGAAACATACGGCTGGAACGATGACTCCACATATGTGCAGAACCCGCCTTACTTTGAAGAACTGTCAGACACACCTGCACCACTGGAAGATGTCCATGATGCCCGCATCATGGGTCTCTTCGCAGACTCGATCACAACCGACCACATTTCACCGGCCGGTTCGATCAAAGTGGACAGCCCGGCTGGGTCTTACCTGACCCGCAACCAGGTGGGCGTTCAGGACTTCAACTCCTACGGCTCGCGCCGCGGGAACCATGAAGTCATGATGCGCGGCACCTTCGCCAACATTCGGATCAAGAACCAGATGGTTCCAGGTACGGAAGGCGGCGTCACCAAGCTGCAGCCAGAAGGCACGGAAATGCCGATCTATGATGCCTGCATGGAATACAAACAGCGGGGCACCCCGTTGGTTGTCTTCGCAGGCAAAGAGTATGGCACAGGCTCCAGCCGTGACTGGGCCGCAAAGGGCACCTTCCTCCTTGGCGTGAAAGCCGTGGTGGCAGAAAGCTTCGAGCGGATCCACCGTTCCAACCTGATCGGCATGGGCGTTGCGCCTCTACAGTTCAAGGACGGAGACAGCTGGGAGAAACTCGGTCTCGATGGATCAGAAACCGTCACCATCACAGGGCTGGAAGACATCGGGCCACGTGACGAAGTGAAGGCCGTGATCACCTTTGCGGACGGCTCAACCAAATCGGTTGATCTCACCTGCCGGATCGATACTCAGGACGAAGTGGACTACTACGCCAATGGCGGCATTCTCCACTACGTGCTGCGCGGACTTGCTGCTGACTAAACAGCGATAAAACAACAGAAAATGGGGCGTTCCAGTCATCTGGAGCGCCCTTTTTTGTACCTCATACGCTCAACAGGCGGGGCTGATCTTACCGGCTCGGAAACACGACGGGGCAAAGGTAAACGGCCCCACTCACAGTGGCCTCACCTCAAATTTACTCGCTTGGACGCCAGCCCCTTCCTATGTTGGGGGCATGAAAAACCGTCTCGCCAAATCCGTACTCGCACTCAGCATCAGCATGTGCGCCTTGACCCCCTTTGCCCAAGCGGGCGAACGACCCATTGTTGTGGAACTCTTCACGAGCCAGGGCTGTTCGTCCTGTCCACCGGCAGACGCGTTTCTGAATGATCTGGCAAAACGCGAGGACGTGCTGGCCCTCTCTCTGCCCGTTAATATCTGGGACTATCTCGGCTGGCGGGACACGCTTGCGAAACAAGCCTTCACAGACCGTCAGCGCGCCTATGTACAAAATCTCGGTGGCCGCTCCGTCTATACGCCGCAAATGGTGATTGACGGCGTTGAAGATGCGGTCGGCTCCCGAACCGGCCACGTGAACAGTGCCATCGACCTTCGCCGTGAAATGAGAGAAGAAGACGTCGCCATCGACTTCCTATCAGATGGCGACAGCGTTCAGCTGAATGTCGGCGCACGTGCGACGAACCAGGAAGCAACCCTCTGGCTTGTCCGCTATGTAAAAGAAACACCCGTCATCATCGAACGGGGCGAGAACGCCGGCGAAACCATCACCTATTCCAATGTCGTGCGCGAAATGGTGCCCGTGGGCATGTGGAAAGGCGAGGCGATCAGCCTCACCCTGCCAAAGAGCGATCTAGTAGGACAAACCTATGACGGATGCGCCGCCATCCTTCAGGTGGAAGGCAATGGGCAGATCCTCGGCGCCGCCCGCCTTGATATGAACGCGCTTTGAGCCGTTAAGGCGCTGTCGGCTCTGTGATGGGGCGGGTGAGTTCACCCATGGTCTGTGTAAGGCGCAGGCCGACATTCTGGTCCAGCTTATAAGCCCATTCGCCAATCCGACCGTTAATCTCCGCAGCCTCCGCCTCGGCAGCGGAAGTGTCTGCACCTTCTTCAAGTCGCGCCGGATCAACAGAGGCGACAATCTTCGCCCACATGCCCGAGCCTGCCCCGGTCATGGTCAGTGTGAGCTTCAGGCCATTGAAGGTTTCAATGCTTGAGACTGGCGGATTGTTGAAAATGATGGACTCAACCGGAACGGCGTCCTGAAACTCAAAGCCGGCAAACGCCGTGGCACTCGCATTCACAATCGGCGCACCGCGGGAGACAGATCCTTCGGGCACATTCTCGATGATGAAGTTTGGATGCTCAGGTTTAGACCGCGAAAGGATGACAGGTGTCTCTGAGCCCTCCCAGAGCGTCACCTTATGAATACGCTCCAGCGGAAGATCGACAACACTGGTGTCGAGCCAGTTGGAAACTTCCTTATCAAGAGAGATCGCCCCGCGAGCAAGCCAGGTCTGATCTTCACCGTCACGGCGGACATAAAGGAACCCGCGGCCCTGCAGGTCAGCAGTCGCTTCAACAATTTCACCGGCAAGAAGGCCGGCAATCTCATTGCCGTCCTTATCGAGCAATTGCACGCGCACCGCACGGCCGAGATTTTCCGGCTCCAGCAGACCGAGATTACGGTGCCATTCGGGATTGGATGTGCGCGGTTCAAACGCCTCAAGTTCCGTCAGCCCCAGAATGGTTTTGCGGACCCGGTCGACCCGCGCGGGATATCCCTCCCGCTCAAGCACTCGCCAGGTGCCTTCATCATCACGCTCAATGGTGATGTTGGCGGTACCCTGCATGCCCTGCCCGGTCGTGTAGACCAGCCGCGTTGCTTGCCCGACTTTATCGTTCAGGTCAGGGAAAAAGAGGACTGGGTCAAAGCGAACCGAGGTCGCCTCACGCTGCGTCGAGAGCGCGACAGCAGCCGCCACCACAAAGAAAAGCGTCACCGCTGCCAAAATCAGCAGATTGCGGAGGGGTCCCGCCGTGCGCAGCGTATCCTGTATCTGGCTCATAAACGCGCTCCTTAAAGTCCAGCGCGGCGTTTCCGCCGCTGCGCGCGAAGAAGCGCCAATATTAATGCAAGTCCCGCAATCAGAAGCGGAACCAGCGCCACATTCACAAAGCGGACCGTCGACCCGAGATCTTCAATGCCACGCCGCAAATTACGTTGCACATCGCGCAACGCGGTGCGGCTCTCGCCAAGCTCTGCACGGAACTTCCGGATCTCCTGCGCTTCATCTTCAGAAAGAAACTCTTCCACATCCGCACCTGCCGGTGCCCGCGTTTGCAGAGCCGCAAGACGTTCTTCTGTCTCGGCAATCTTCGCCTGCAGCGCTTCTTCTTCTGCAAGGAAGGTGGCCTCAGCCTCGCGGCGCAATTCGTCGACCACCAGGAAAGGCCGTTCAGACTTTTCACGCGCGCGGAGCGAGATGAGATCATTAGACCCCATAAGATTATCCACGGCATTCAGAACAAAGGTCGCATTGTCAGCCATCGGGATCGCGATCCGCTCTCCGAGATAGCTCTGCTCCTGCACCCAGAACCGGTCATCAAAAATTTCAGAGTCCGCAACAATGATGAGATTTGCATCACCAGTTGACTGAGCCAGATAATCGTCCGGGTTGGGTGAGGCGCCCGGCTGCACATCTTCACTTGGCGGTGGAGGTCCATCCGGGAAAGCAGACTTGAGAGGCCCGGAAACCCGCGCCGCGATCACATAAGCCTCATCCGTCGGCTCAAACGCTCGAAGAAGCGCATCAGGTGTCGGCCCGGTCTTCACAAACTCCAGATCAAGCAACATGGAATCTGTCGAGGAGCTGAGGATAGGCGTGAAAGATGTTGTTGCATCCTCGCGGGGCACAAGATGGCCAACCGTGCCAAGGTTGAGACGGTCAATATCCGCCGTCACAACATCATCGCTATTGGCATCATCCGGTCCAAGCGCCATCCAGACAACATAATCTGTCTGCTGGCGGCGCACATTCCGCCCGGCCTGCACGCGTTGCGCATTGTCCCGGTCGCCGATCACCTTGGTCGGGTCAAGATCAACACCCCAGCTGGCCATCAGCTGATCAAGGCTTGAGGCTTCCGTATAACCCTGCACCGGCTGACCATTTGGTCCAGCAGTAAGGCTTACCTCTGAATGCGGGTCGAGAAAGACAAGGGCGCGACCACCGCGCATCATGAACTGGTCAATGGCATAGGTCGTTTGCGCATCCAAAGGCTTGGGATGCGCAATCATCACCACGTCAATGGAGTTCGGAATGGACTCAAAGTCCTGCTCCAGAAACTCAAGAGAAAACCTGTCCAGGAGCTCGTCATAGATGAGGAAAGACTGGCTCTCGCCGCGCATGGCTGCCTGCAAACCGCCAGCACCTGTATCAAGCGGAATATTGGTGACAATACCCAGCACCGGCTTTTCAGGACGCTTCAGGTTCTGGATGAGACGCGCCACGTCATATTCCAGATATTCTTCCCGCTCATCGGTGAAGAAGGGAATGGCCTCAAGCCCATCAACCAGATTGCTGCCTGCAAGGCCGAAATAGATGACTTCACCTTCTGTCGTCGGCGCACCTTTAAGCCCGAGCGATTGAGCCCGGTCTTCTTCTTCAGAGAAAGGCTCCGGATCAATCACTTCAAGGACGAGATTGCCATCGGAATAGGAACGCATTTCTTCGAGGATATCGCGCACGCGGCCCGCATAGGTCCGAATACGCGGATAATCCGTCGCAAGGGACTCAGAGAAGAAGAAGCGCAGCGTGATCGGCTCTTCGATTTCCTGCAGCATGTTCCGCGTGCCATCGGACAGCGTAAACAAAGAGCTCTGCGTCAGGTCAATCCGACTGGTGCGAAACGAAATGTTGGAAAACAGATTCACTGCCACAAAGAAAACCGCAAGCAGCACAAGCGTGGCAATGGAAATGGCGCGGCGGGAGATTTGCGTATTCATGGACTTATCCCGCCTTCTTCATGTCAACAACAATGCCGCAGGCGACAAGCCACACACCAATCAGGGTGATGAAATAGATAATGTCTCGGAGATCAATCACGCCTTCGACAATCGCTTCGAAGTGCGTGAGGAAACTGAACGAGGCGATCGTTGTCAGCACCGCCTGCGGTGCCCAGACGGACACGAAATCGGTCACAATGGGAAGCCCAGAAACGGTAAACAGGAAGCAGACAACCACACTCACCACAAAGGCGATCACCTGGTTGCGTGTTGTAGCGGAAATGCACGACCCGATAGCAAGGTAACCACCCGCCATCAGGAAGGAGCCCACATAGCCTGCCAGGATCACCCCATGGTCAGGGTCTCCAAGATAGGAGACCGTCAGCCACATAGGGAAAGTAAGCGACAATGAAATGCCCGCAAACACCCAGGCCGCAAGGAATTTGCCAAGCACCGCTGACCAGAGCGGGATCGGCAAAGACAGGAGAAGCTCAATCGTACCAACCCGGCGCTCTTCCGCCCAAAGGCGCATGGCGATGGCCGGGATCAGGAAAAGATAAAGCCAGGGATGAAACTGGAAGAAGCCCTTCAGGTCTGCCTGACCCGCTTCAAAGTGGCCGCCGAGATAGAAGGTGAAGCCGCCAACACAGAAGAGAAAAATAATCATAAAGACAAAGGCGAGCGGCGTAGCGAAATAGCCCGCCAACTCCCGCTTGAAGATCGCAAGGGTCTCTCTCATGCCGCATCCCCCGTCGCCTGTTCTGTATCTGGGCGCGTCAATGACCGGAACACCTCATCCAGACGGCCTGGCTCCCCATAAAGCGTCCGGACATTCCAGGATTTCTCCCGGGCCAGATTGCCTACACGGTCAACGAGACTCGTATCCGCCTCATCCGCGCTTGCGGCAAACAGCGTGAAGGAATGGTCTGCCCCGCGGGCATCTTCCTCGATAGACGCAACACCCTCCACAGCGGCGAGCGCTTCCCGCGCCGCATCTGCGTCGCCCGCATCAAGCGTGAGCGTCACCGCATTATGGTAGCGCGACCGTGCGGTCAGCGCCGCAGGCGTTCCATCTGCCACGATCTGCCCGCGGTCAATAATGAGCGCCCGGCTGCAGATTGCATCCACCTCTTCGAGAATATGCGTCGAAATAATGATGGCTTTGGTCGGTGCCATCTCTGCGATGAGTTTCCGCACAGCAAATTTCTGATTGGGGTCCAGACCATCTGTCGGCTCATCCATGATGAGCACCGGCGGGTCATGCAGAATGGACTGCGCAAGCCCCACACGGCGACGAAAGCCTTTGGAGAGGGTTTCGATCGGCTGCTCCATCACACCGGAAATCTCCGTGCGGTCAACCGCACGCGCGATGGCAGCCGTGGCAGCAGGACCTTTAAGACCTCTGATATCTGCAATGAAACGCAGGAACTGCAGCGGCGTCATATCTGCGTAGGCAGGCGCCCCTTCTGGCAGATAGCCGATCATACGCTGCGCGGCCAGCGTGTCCGGCCCCACTTCGTGGCCACAAACACTGATATGCCCGGCGGTCGGTGCGAGAAAACCCGTCACCATCTTCATCGTTGTGGATTTGCCAGCCCCATTGGGTCCAAGAAACCCTAGGACTTCGCCCCGCGCCACTGAAAAGCTGATCCCGTCCACCGCTGTGAACGGACCGAACTTCTTCACAAGCCCATCAATTTCGATCATCGCTGCCGCAGACCCGCCGCTGGTGGATGAACTCTGGTCGTTTGCCGTAATGACTTTATCTCCCGATCAGATGGATCTTCAGCGTTTCCAGGTTAAGTGGATCTAGGTCTCACCGTCCGAAAACGCGACAAAACAATGCCCATCTTGCCCCCCTTTCTTATGCCATTGCGACGGGCGCGACGACAAGGGGGCACCACGTGAACAATCGGTCATTTTCGTAAACAGGCCAGTGGCTTAGGGGAAGCCCCCAATTAGCCTCAGCCCGTCGGGTAGCGAATGCCTGCCAGGATTTCCGCCTGCCGGGCGGCCACCGCGTCCCGACTGTCCTCATTGTTCGGCATCACGGCAAAAAACTGCTCGCCTCGAAGGGCCTCAACGCCCCAGCGACCAACCTCATCGACGGACATCCCCGCCTCACGCCAGTGCGCGCCCGCTTCCTCAGGGGCATGACGCGGCCCACCAAATTTCTCAGGCCGCGCCCGCGCGCCATCCCAGATACGGGTATTTACAAGGCCCGGACATAGAACCGTCACACCGATGCCGTCGGGAGCGAGTTCCGTGCGAAGCCCTTCGGCAATCCCCATCACCGCATATTTGGAGGCTGAGTATGAAGGTGTTCCCGCATCCGGGTGGGTGAGGCTCGCCATCGAGGCCGTAACGCCGATCGCGCGGAACCCGTCCTGCTCCTTCAGACTGTCAGAGAACGCCCGAACGGCATCAATGACCCCATCCACATTCACCTGATACATCCAGCGCAAATTCTCGCGCCTGGCGGTGGTGAAGCCCTGTCCAATACCAAGACCCGCGTTGGCCCAAACAATCTGTATGGGCCCCAGCTCTGCCACAGCCTTTGCCGCCATTTCCTGAATGGAAGCTTCGTCTGTGACATCGCAGGCCAAGCCGACGGATTTGACGCCAAGAGCGGCGGCTTCGTCCGCGACCGCCTCCGCAGCGTCGCCCCGAATGTCCGTGACCGCAACATTCGCGCCTGCTTTCGCCAACTCAAGCGCAAGCGCCCGACCAATACCGTCACCCCCACCTGTAATCACTGCATTCTTGCCCGAAATGTCCTGCATGCTCTCTCCCATCGCTGGACTAAAGGTGGGGCACTACACCCGGAGCATCAAGCCACCATCAACATTAAGCCCGTGACCGGTAACAAAGCCGCCATCGTCTGAAGCGAGGAACAAGGCGCCCCGCGCCAGATCAACCGGTTCCCCCAACCGCTTGAGCGGCGATTTCTTGGCCCAGACCTCCGCAATCTTCGGGTCTTTGAAATTGACTGTCATGCCCGTGCGAATAGCGCCAGGAAGAATGTAGTTCGCTGTAATGCCATAGCGACCAAGCTCAAGGGCCAGATTGCGGGTGAGACCTGCGACCCCAGCTTTCGCCGCACTGTAAGCCGCCAGTCCATAGTCCGTGCCATCTGCCATCACAGACGCCACATTGATGATCCGCCCGGCTTTGCTCTCTTTCAAATGCGGGATCGCTGCCTTGGAGAGTTTAAAGTGAGGGGTGAGATTGACTGCGAGACACTTGTCCCAAAGATCATCCGGAAACTCCTCAACCGGAGCGCCCGCGCCGATCCCTGCATTGTTCATCAGGATATCGAGCTTCCCAAAGCGCTCGATGGCACCACCAATTATCGCAGTTGTCGCGCTCTCAGCGCTCACATCCTGCGCAAGCGTGTCAATATTCTCATGCTCCAGTGAAAACGGCTCCAGGTCGACCGCCAGAACCTTTGCTCCCTCAGCCGCAAACATTTCCGCCGATGCGCGGCCGATCCCACTTGCTGCTCCCGTGACAATCGCCACCCTGTCCTGCAGACGCATTCTCTTCTCCCCTGTTTTTATGTCGTTTGCGGGGAGTGTAGCAGACGAGAAACGGAAGTTCTTTCGAACCAAAAGTTGCAGACTTGTGCGACAGGAAAGTGCGCACAAAAAAACACGCAAGAAAAAAGGGTGAGCCGCTTCTGAATGTCAGAGGAAGCACCACCCTTCAGTCTGTTGCCTCACATCTTCCCAAAACAAGCAGGGGAATAATCGAGGAGATCTAAGTGGCCCGACCCCGAATGATCCGGTGGGGCTGGGGGGCTGAAAGAACCGGAGACTTTCGAGACCGGGCCTGTAAGGCAACAATTGAAAGATAGGAGCGCCATGTGTCCGGTCCGCGGCTGAAAAAAGGCAAGATTGTGATTTCTGCGCAACACATTCATCGCAAAGCCGCAGAATTCCTTGTTTTCCGCAGCCACCCGCGCGATCATTTGGGCGATGGATCGATCACCGACAAGTCTGAAACCCAACCGCCAGGGCGCGAGCCTTGTGATCGTTGGCAATGGCTATCAGGCAGGCCGCACGACGCCTCAGACGGAGGTTTCATGGCACCGCCGGGAGCTTGACGTGATCCTCAATCTCTATGGACGCAAAGTCGCCGCAGGCGATTGGCGGGACTACGCCATTGATGGCCTCAGAGATAAAGCCGTCTTCTCGATCTTCAGACGCTCCAGCGAGATCCCTCTCTACCGGATTGAGAAACACCCAAAGCTCGCCCGCAAGCAGGGCGCCTATCAGGTAATCGCGGCAACCGGCGCCATCCTGAAGCGTGGCCATGACCTGGCGACGGTTATTCGCGTTCTGGACAAAAAGAAGCTCCGCCTCGTCGACTGACCTCTCACACGGGATCAAGCAAAAGAAAACCCCGGCACCTCAAAGGCCCGGGGTCTCCCTATTCGAATGCTCCAGAGAACTACTCTGAGCGCATGATGCCGAGCAGGTTCAGGATGTGAATGAACATCACGATGAAGCTGCCATAGAGCGCGAATGCGCCGAAGATAGCTTTCTGATTGGTAACAACACCTGTGTCACCGCCGCTATAAATGTCTTTCACCATCTGCGTCTCATAGGCGGTTACCGCTGCAAACAGCAGAACCACAATGGCTGAGATCACAAAGCTGAAACCAATGCTCTGGAAAATGAAAGCGTTTGCGAGCATCGCGACGATCAGGCCAACAGACGCCATGAAGAAGAACCGGCCAAAGGCTGAGAGGTCTCGCTTCGTGGTGTAGCCATAGAGGCTTGTTGCCCCGAACATAACCGACGTGATCAGGAAGGCCTGCGCAATCATGCCAGGGCCGTTCGGAATGTTCATGAATGCGTAGATCATGGGCGAGATCAACAGACCCCACATGCCCGCATAGGCCCAGTAACAAACATGGGCCATGGTTGTTGACCCGGCGTTTGAGAAGATCAGCTTCGGTGCGAACCAGCCAAGGCCCAACACGCCTGCAAACAGAACCCATTTCATAGGTCCAAGCGCCACCGCAGCCATCAGTTCAGGGTTTGCGCCCATAAACAGGGTCACACCTGCCGTGAAGGCAACGCCAAGCGCCATGTAGTTATAGACGCGCAACATATATGTGCGCAGACCCTCGTCCAGGTCCGCAGCGCGTGCAGCGGTGCCCGCGCCCATACGTTGTTGGTCAAATTCAGCCATCGTTCCAATGATCCTTTTGATCGAAAACTCTGACAACGAATATGGGGAGTTTGGGCACCGATTTCAAGCAGAACCGGCACCCTCGCAGGTGACCAAACCTTAACAATAATAAGGACTTAATCCTTAAAATTGCCCGGGTTATTGAGACCCGAGATTATTGCGACCTTAAGACAGGCGCTGCCTTCGCAGAGAGCGCATTCCAGGTACCGAGCAACCCAAGCCCCACAGTGATGACAGCGGCCCCAGTAATCGTGACAGCAAGCGTCACCGGCAGGAACGCCCACGGCGCCTGCATCACTTGGGTCACAACCAGCCAGGCAGCAATGGAGCCGACTGCGGCCGCAACCGTCGCAGTCCCGATGCCCAGAAGCGCATATTCCCAGATATAGGCTTTCAGCACCTTGCCACGTGTTGCACCCAGAACCTTGAGTACCACCGCGTCATAGACACGTCGCCGGTGGCCTGCCGCCATGGCGCCCGCAAGCACCATTATGCCCGACGCAAGCGTCACGATCGATGTTGCCCGCACCGCCATGGCAAAATCTTCCAAGAGTTTGTTGACCGCTTCGAGCGCTTCCTTCACCCGCACAATCGTGATGTTGGGGAACGCTTTTGAGACCTCACGCTGGAGGGCAACTTCCCCAGCCTCATCCATTGCAAGTGTCGCCAGATGAGTATGCGGCGCAGCTGCGAGCGCCGATGGAGAGAAGACAAAGATAAAGTTGATGCCCACATTGCCCCAGTCGATCTCGCGAGTATTGGCAACCGTTGCGGTGAGGTTCCGGCCGAGCACGTTGACGGTAATTTCATCTCCAATGCCGATGCCGAAGCCTTGCGACATCTCCTCCGTGATGGAGATGAGCGGCGGGCCCGCATAATCAGGAGCCCACCACTCGCCCTGAATAAGCTCAGAGCCACCCGGCAGGTCCTGCGAATAGGTTATGCCCCGGTCGCCCTGAAGCATCCAGGCCACATCCGGCGCGGCAACCACATCCTCTGCCGCAACGCCCTGAACAGAAACGATCCGGCCACGCAGCATGGGCACACGGTTCAACGCCCGAACACCCTCCGTGCCGGTCACAATCTCTTCGAATTGCTCAACCTGATCAGGACCAATGTCGACGAAGAAGAAGGATGGTGCCCGCTCCGGCAGTTCACCGTTGATTTGATCGGCAATGTTCCCATCAATAAGGGAGATGGTGACAAGCAGCGTAAGACCCAGCCCCAATGAGAGAACCACACTCGCTGTCGCCGAGCCCGGACGATAGAGGTTAGAGAGCGCCAGACGAAGCTCCGGATTGCGGAACCGTGGCGCCCGGCGCGCGAGTGCCATAAGACCCACCGCCGTCAGGCGCAGACCCACAAAGCTCGCCACAGCGCCAACGATGAACCAGGCTGCAAAGTCGGGCCGGTCGGCCAAACCAATCGCAAGCCCCGCCAACGCCAGCAGGGCCGCCGCCATGACAATCACATAAGCCGGGCGCGGCCAGGCGCGCGAGGGCGCCACAATATCCCGAAAGAGACCCGTCGCCGGAATTTCACGCGCCCGAGCCAATGGCCACACTGCAAAGGCAAGCGCTGCCAAAATGCCATAGGCACCGGCTAAAACCAGCGGCGACATATAGAGCGCAAACCGTGCGGGAATGGGCAACATGTCTTCAATGGCCCATTGCACAAGGAACGGCGTTACCCCGCCAACAACCAGGCCGATCGCAACACCCACAAGCGCCAGCACCATCACCTGGATGAGGTACACATTGAAAATAAAGCCGCCAGGCGCCCCGATACATTTGAACGTGGCGATCACATCGCGTTTCGTGTCGAGATAGGATGTCACCGCATTCCCAACACCAACACCACCAACGACAAGCGCGGTAAGCCCAACCAATGTCAGGAAGAGAGCCACCCGCTCGACAAAGCGCCGCACACCCGGTGCGCTGTCGGAGCGATCCTGGATCCGCCACCCAACATTGGGGAACTGTTCATTGACCTCTGCGACCCAGGCCGCAACATCCGCATTGAGCCGCTGATCTTCCGGCAGTTTCGCTCGGTAGTGATAATTGATGAGTGATCCCAAACGAATGAGACCAGTTGCTTCCATGGCTTCAGCCGACAGAAAAAGCCGCGGTCCAAGAGCGAAACCGCCTGCGACACGGTCGGGCTCCCGGTCAATCACTGCGCGGATCTCAACCGAAATATCACCCACATCCAGCGTGTCGCCCACTTCAGCGCTCAAACGGTCCAGAAGCGCGGTCTCGACAGCTGTACCCCAAACACCGGATCGCGCTTCCAGCGCCGCGGAAAGGTCCATCTCTGGCGTGAGCGTAACGCGCCCATAGAGCGGATAAAGGCTATCCACACCCTTCAATTCAACGAGCGTGCGCTCATCCGTCCGGGGGGCAGCAGCCATCGCCCGCATCTCAGTCGATTTGGAAATGGTTGCGCTCTGGCTGATGAAAGCAAGCTCTTCAGCGCCTGCTTCCCGGTGAACCAGGCGGAAATCAACATCCCCCCCAAGGATGGTCTGCCCTTCTTCGGACAGTCCCTCCACGAGCGCAGATGAAACAGACCCGACAGCGGCAATCGCCGCCACACCAAGGGTAAGACAGGCAAGAAAGACCCGAAAGCCCTTGAGACCGCCGCGCAATTCACGGCGGGCAAATGTGAGAGCGAGAGAGAGTGATGGTTTTGACGAAGACCCTGCCATGCGTGCAGACCCAGTCATTGAGCAGCAACCGTCTGCTTGGCCCGGCGACCAGGTTCGATGGAGTCAATCAAGCCATCTTTCAGACGCACCACCCGGTCACACGCTTCTGCAAGCTCCGGGTCATGGGTGATGAGCACCAGCGTCGTCCCACGTTTTTCGTGCAGGTCAAACATGAGCTCAATGATCTGTTCGCCTGTTGTGCCATCGAGATTGCCAGTCGGCTCGTCTGCCAGAAGAATTTTGGGATCACCCGCAACAGCGCGCGCCAGCGCCACCCGTTGCTGCTCACCACCTGAGAGCTGGCCGGGATAATGGGTCAACCGGTGTGACAGACCCACATGGGCCAATTCTTCTTCCGCGCGCTGAAACGCATCGGCTCGGCCCGCAAGTTCCATGGGCACGGCGACATTTTCAAGCGCCGTCATGGTCGGCACCAGATGGAATGACTGAAACACAATCCCCACATGGTCGCGGCGAAAGAGGGCCAAGCCGTCTTCATTCATGCCCGCAAAATTCTGACCCGCGACAGTCACGGTCCCGCTCGTTTGCTTCTCTAGACCCGCCAGCACCATCAAAAGCGTGCTTTTGCCCGACCCGGAGGGTCCGACCAACCCCACCGCTTCACCTTCTTTGACGGCCAGAGACAGCCCTCGCAAAATGTTCACTTCACCGGCAGCGCTTGGCAGTGTGAGTTTAAGATCATCGAGGCGAATAATAGGGTCGTTTGACGTATCTGACATGGGAGCGCGCGGGCGTCCTTCTTGATTTAGCGCCCTTTAAGGGGCGGGAGAGCAGGCGATCAAGCCGATATGGCCTTTTCCTAGGGCCCATACAAGCCTATATGGACTTATATGAGACGCATACAGACTACGTTCGGCATGAAAACATGGATCATTGCAGCAGCATTTAGCCTGGGCAGCTGGTCGGTTCAGGCAGCGGAAGCCCCTGTTTCCGAGGCTGAACGGACCGATCCATTTGAAATCGTCGCCCTGGGCGACAGTTTATCGGCAGGTTACCTGCTTCCTCCAGGCGCTGGTTTTCCTGAACAATTGGGCCGGGCGTTAAACGCGAAAGGCCATCACGTCAACGTGATGAATGCAGGTGTATCCGGTGATACCAGCACCGGCGGGCTAGCGCGCCTCGATTGGGCCGTTGGCCCCGAAACTGACGCCCTCATCCTGGAGCTCGGCTCAAACGACGCCCTGCGCGGTATAGAACCGGACGTGACCCGAGCCAATCTTGACGCGATCATTCAGCAAATGTCCAAGCGCGGCGTGAAGGTGCTCATCGCCGGCATGCTCGCGCCACCTAATATGGGCGACGACTATGCGGCGGATTTCAACACCATCTTTCCCGACCTTGCCGAGAAATATGATGCCCCCCTCTATCCCTTCTTCTTGGACGGGGTCGCCGCGGAGCGTCATCTTAATTTGCCAGACGGCATTCACCCCACCGAAGAAGGGGTTGCCGTCATTGTCGAGCGCATCCTGCCGCTTGTAGAGCAGTTGATCGAAGGGCCGAGCGAAGAAACCGCCGCCATCAACTGACAAACCTTTCTAAGCCATCTATAAAACCAGACCGACATTTGGGGGGATCCAATGAAGTATCGTGAACTTGGCCGCACCGGCCAGGAAGTAAGTGAGATTTGCCTGGGTACCATGACCTGGGGCGAACAGAATACCGAAGCCGAAGGCCATGAGCAGATGGACTACGCCGTCTCCATGGGCATCAATTTCTTCGACACCGCCGAAATGTACGCCGTGCCGCCACGTCCAGAGACGCAGGGCTCCACTGAGCGCATCATCGGGAGCTGGTTTAAGAAAAACGGCAATCGCGACAAGATCATTCTTGCGACCAAGGCTGCTGGCCGCGCACCCTTCACCTGGATGCGGGAAGACGGGTCAGATACACAGCACACAAAAGAACAATTGAATGAAGCGGTGAATGCGAGCCTGAAGCGCCTGCAAACAGACCACATCGATCTCTATCAGCTCCACTGGCCAGACCGTCCTATTCCGCTGTTCGGCGGCAACCCAGGTGGGGGCTACCAACATGTGGGCGATGAGATCAACAAGATTGGTGACATTCTCGAAACGCTCGATGAAATAGTAAAAAGCGGCAAGGTGCGCTGGATTGGCCTCTCCAACGAAAGCGCCTGGGGCACCATGAAGTTCCTACACCATGCCGAAATGAGCGGTCTGCCCCGCGTTCAGTCTATCCAGAACGCCTACAACCTGTTGAACCGGGCATATGAAGTTGGCCTCTCGGAAGTCTCTCATCGCGAGCAGGTGGGGCTCTTGGCCTATTCACCACTGGCGCAAGGCTACCTGACAGGCAAGTACCAGAAAGGCGCACTGCCTGAAGGATCCCGCAAGGCGCTCTTCAATCGTCTGCAACGCTACGAGGGTGAAGGCGTCGAAGCCATCATCGACAAATATCTAGCCATCGCCAAGAAGTGGGGCATTGATGCGTCGCAGCTTGCCAATCAGTTTGCAACAACACGGCCCTTCGTCACGTCGAACATCATTGGCGCAACGACCATGGAGCAGTTGAAACTTGCGGTGACCTCGGTGGATGTCGAATGGTCAGAAGAGCTGGAAAAAGAAATTGATGCTGTGCATCACACCTGCCCCAGCCCTTGCCCATAAGGCACTTGCCCTTGCTCATAAGGGGCTGCGCTGGACGCTCTACGAATGTGAATCTTTCATGAAAGGGATTGCGCTGATTACCAAATCAGCCCAATCTCTTTTGTGTAAGTAACGATCAGGAGGGCCCCAGATGATACGCCTTTTTACCGCCCTCGAGATCCCTGCAAGCGCCGCAGAACGCCTATGCAGCCTGCAGTCTGGCCTCAAAGACGCGCGCTGGATCAGTCCGGAAAACTTCCACATCACGCTGCGCTTCATCGGCGATGTCTCTGAAGACATGGCCTACGACATTGATGAGGCTCTCACCCAAATTCATGGGAGCCCGTTTGATCTGCAGTTGGATGGGCTGGGCTCCTTCGGCCATGCAAAGCCACATGCCTTATGGGCGGGCGTGGCAGAGAGCGAACCCTTGCGCGCATTGCAGGCCAAACAAGAAACCGCGATGCAGAAACTTGGGCTCAAACCCGAACCACGGAAATACACGCCCCATGTCACTGTGGCGCGCCTCAACAAACGCAGCACCAATCCGTGCGATGTGATGCACTACATCGAGCACCGCAATCTGTTTTCAACATTGCCCTTCCCGGTTAGTCGCTTCGTGCTCTTTTCTGCCCGCAACTCCAAAGGCGGTGGACCCTATGTGGCCGAGCGCACATATGACCTGGACGAAGAAGTCCACGCGGCCTGACCTTGCGAACAAACCAATGAATGCCTAGGTCTGACACAAGAGCGATAGGAGGGGACGTTCATGACCATCAAAGAACTCATAAAAACACTGAGCTTCACGCTGCTCGCCGTCTTGGTCATGCGGACCGCTGCTTTTGCGACCTACTACATTCCCTCTGAAAGCATGGTTCCGACACTGGAGGTGGATGACCGCCTTATGGTCACAAAATGGGACTATGGCTATTCCCGTCACTCCCTTCCTTATGGGCTTGGTCACTATCTTCCCAAAAGCGACACCCGGCTGTTTGGGTCACTGCCAGAGCGCGGAGACATCATCGTCTTCGATCATCCCCTCCAACCAGGAACAGACATGATCAAGCGGGTCGTTGGACTGCCAGGCGAGAAAATTGAACTGCGCCAGGGCCGTTTAATGATCAATGGGCTCACCGTGCCCCGCACGATGATGGAAGATTATGCCTATGCGGATCAGCAGGGCCGTGAGATCCGCGTCCGCATGTTTAACGAAGCCCTCCCTGCCAAAGATCACATCATCATTGAGCGAAGCGACAGAGGACGCGCTGACAACACGCCTGTCTATCAGGTGCCTGACGGGCATGTGTTCATGATGGGGGACAACCGGGACAATTCATCTGACAGCCGGTTTCCAAGCCTGTCCTATGTGCCGCTCGAAAACCTGATCGGCAAAGCGCGCATCATCCACTTTTCACTCCACACCTGCCCGCATGAGGCACCGCATCTCACCTGCGCCCCAAGACGTTTTATGAGCCTGTTGGACTAAAGCGTTTTCAGGAAATGTGGGCTTCCGGTTTTCCGTCCGAAAACGCGTAGAAATAGTTCTAACTCTTCAGGTGAGCGATGAGCCCGTCGCTTGCGGATTCAATGAGATCAAGAACCTCTTCAAATCCATCGTCACCACCATAATAGGGATCGGGAACGGCGTTGAGCCCGGCTTCCGGCGCAAACTCCAGGAACAAGCGAATACGCCCATGTCGATCTGCAGGAGCGCGTGATTTCAGCGTGGCTAAATTGTCATGATCCATGGCAAGCACCAGATCGAACGTCTCATAATCATCTGCCACAACCTGCCGCGCTCGGATCGGTGTGAGATCATAGCCACGCGCCATCCCTGCAGCTTGCGCCCGTTCATCTGGCATCGCCCCCACATGCCAGGCGCCCGTTCCAGCCGAATCGATCGCAACATCAAGGCCTGCAGTAGCAGCGCGCGCCCGGAACACAGCTTCTGCCGTGGGCGACCGGCAAATATTGCCAAGGCAAACAAATAGAATCGACGTCATAGCCTACGCGCTCACCAATATTTCCTGATAGCGGTCCGGACGTCTCGGATCTTTGATAGGCGTCTCTGTCACCAGTGACAGGTTCGGCATCTCATCCAAAACCATATTGAACATGACTTCCGTCTCAGATCGCGCAAGAGCGGAACCAAGACAGAAGTGAATGCCGTTCCCAAAGGAAAGATGCTTATTGTCCACCCGGCGAATATCAAACCTGTCTGGGTCAGGAAAACGCTCAGGGTCGCGGTTGGCAGCTCCTAGGGACACACGCACACTATCGCCCGCCCGTATGGTCTTCCCCCTCATCTCAATATCCTGCGTCGCACGCCTGTTGGTCGATGTCGATTGGTCCGGATGATGAAAGCGTAAAATTTCTTCAAGCGCCCCCTCCATAAGCGACCGGTCATCCCGCAGGGCGGCAAACTGATCTGGGTTAGAGAGCAGGATATAGAGACCTGAAGAGATCATGCGCTCCGTCGTGGTGCCGGCGGCCGTAAAGATGGTCGCAATCGCCGCCATCATCTCTGGCGCCGTCAAACGCTCACCCTCTTCTTCCGCATCAATCAGATGGGAAATGAGATCGTCTGCGGGTTCGGCACGTCGCGCTTCAACAAGGTCTTTAAGATACTGACCCTGCCACCGTGCAGCGGCCACACCCCGCTCCAGCACGTCTTTGTTCTTGATGGGCATCATCAAGACTCCCGCCTCTTCGAAGGAGCGACGGAACTTCTCGCGGTCCTCCGTCGGAATACCAATAATTTCTGATGCCACAATAATCGGAAGATGAAACCCAAGATCTTTCACCAGATCGAAAGTACCCTTGACCTTCGCCGCTGCCACAAGCTCTCTAGCAACAGCTTCAATCCGCTCGCGCTTATGCTCTGCAGCGCGGCGCGAAAAGGCCTGGTTCACGAGGCCCCGCAGGCGGGTATGCACAGGCGGATCCGACAGATTAAAGGAATGGCGGAGCAGATTGCCCACCTTGCCCACATCGCCGCCCTGCTCCTTGGCTTTTTCCTTATCCTTGGCCATGGGGTTTGAGCTCCCCCAACTGGCCCCTGCACTGGAAAACCGTTCCGCGTCGCGCAGCACCATCTGCACATCGTCATAGCGGGTCAAAAACCAGAAACCATGAGAGGACAGATGGACCGGATCCTCTGCCCGCAATCGATGCAGGTAGGGCACCGGATCAGATTGGAACGCGTAAGAGTAAAGATCCAACCCCTCAATTTGCGCGTTGCTCTCTTGCCCCATTTGCACCTCTCCCTATTTTTCTCCCTATCTTAGTGTGCTTTTGGGCAAGCGGTTCCAGATTTCAGCAAAAAAGCACGCTATAAGAATTTCTCGGCAAAAGAGGGAAGACCATGACAGACACACGTCCTGCAAAACTCACGGGCAAAGCCCGCCAGACAGCATTGGCAAGCCTCAAAGGCTGGAAAAAGGTGCGCGGCAAGGAAGCCATCGAGAAAACCTATACCTTTACAGACTTTGCTGACGCCTTCGGCTGGATGGCCCGCATCGCCATTGTTGCAGAAAAAATGGACCACCATCCCGAATGGTTCAACGTCTACAAAACCGTGAACGTGACCCTCAACACCCACGATGCCGGTGGAATCACAGAGCTCGACATCAAACTCGCCAAGGTCATGGACAAGTTTGCCGGAAAAGCAGGGAGATAGCGTATATTCCCGAAAAGTGTGATCGGTTTTCGGACAAGAATATGCGTCACAACAGAAAGATAAACTCTTTAGCAAGCCTCTTCGTTTACCTTGAGAGCTAGGTAAAGAAGGGGCTGTAAGTTTATGGACGCTTCAAGCATTGCATCAGCAGCTGTCGCACAGCAGGCGGCACAAACGCAGACAACGCTTCAAAATGCGGCTTTAAAACAAGCCGCCAAAGCGGACCAGGAACTCATCTCCGTGATCCAGGAAGTGGTTGCGAGCGCACCCCCACCAGGTACCGGCAAAGCCGTCGACGTTAGCGTCTAGGCTGCAATTTCATTCAAACTGTCGACGCCAACGCATCTCTTTCGCAAGAGATCGACCCTTAGTCTGTTGAGAACAACCACAACAGATTAAGGCCTTGCCCATGAGTTCTATCGCTGGCGCCACGCTGGACAAAGCGCAGACACAACTTTCTGTGTCATCTGTCGTTCTAAAGAAAACGTTCGAAGCCGATCAGAAATTTGCTGATGCCATTGAGGAAGCGGCGAACCGTCCCTCTGCCCCACCACCTGGGACCGGTAAAGTTGTCGACAAAAGCGTCTGACAATCGGATCACGCAACAAAAAGCCCCGGTGTCTCCACCGGGGCTTTTCAGTTTAGCAACTGAGGTCAATCAGCGTGGAGCCATCCGGATGGCGCCATCAAGACGGACGTCTTCGCCGTTCATGTAGCTGTTTTCAACCATAAGCTTCGCAAGCGCTGCGTACTCGTCTGGATCACCAAGACGTGGTGGGTAAGGCACCTGCATGCCAAGAGCCTGCTTCACCTGCTCAGGAGCAGCGGCAAGCAATGGCGTGTTGAAGATACCTGGCAGGATCGTGTTGACCCGAATGCCCTCACGGGAAAGGTCGCGCGCAATCGGCAATGTCATGCCAACAACACCACCCTTGGACGCGGAGTAAGCAGCCTGGCCAATCTGGCCATCTTCAGCAGCAACAGACGCCGTGTTCACGATTGCGCCACGCTCACCACCGTCCAGCGGATCAAGTGACATCATGCCCGCAGCAGATTTCGCGATGCAGCGGAAGGTGCCAACCAGGTTGATCTGGATGATGAGGTTAAACGCATCAAGCGGGAAATGCTTGATCTCGCCCGTCTCTTTGTTGCGGCTTGCTGTTTTGATCGCATTACCTGTACCTGCACAATTGATCAGGATACGCTCCTGGCCAACAGCAGCACGGGCTTTTTCAAAGCCAGCGTCAACAGTCGCTTCGTCGGTCACGTTCACATTGCAGAAAACGCCGCCAAGTTCTTTGGCAACGGCCTCGCCTTTTTCTTCGTTCATGTCGAAGATGGCGATCTTCACACCTTCAGCCGCCAGCGCGCGGGCTGTGGCCTCACCAAGACCAGACGCACCACCGGTGACGACTGCACTAATTCCAGAATCGAGCTTCATGGGCTATCTCCCTGTTTCGCGCCGGATGGCCCCATTCGGGTGCTCTGCCGCCTCAATGGCGGTTATGTGGCGCCGATCATCAAATTCTGCGGCGGATGTAACAGGTTTTTTGCCCCAAAAGCGAGCCCTGAAGCGCCATTTGGCCCGCAAAATAGGCCTGACGCAGGGTCTGCCTTGCCTTGCATCTGCCAAATTTTCTGCCCATCTTGGGTTCATGACTGAGCAACGCGCCCAAAGCACAACAGTTCCCGATTTCGGCTCAAAGGATATTCAGCTTCCAGCCGTGATGGCCCGCAATGAAAAACGGGTCCGTTTCAGCTTCTGGAAGAAGATGCTGAAAGTAGGCGGACGCATTCCTTTCGCCGAGGAAGCAGCCAGCGCTTACTTTTGCGCGATCGACAGACGGACCCCGACACGGGTGCGCGCAACACTTCTCGCAGCCCTTGCTTATTTCGTTCTGCCAACAGATGTGGTGCCAGATTTTATCGCTGCAGTAGGCTTTACCGACGATGCGACGGTCCTGTTAACAGCGCTCGGCATCGTACAGACCCACATCAAGCCGAAACACGCCGAGCAGGCCCGGCGGGCCCTTGGCATTCCCGAGTCTGATAACGAAGAAGACTAAGCGTCGGGGCCCATGTGCGTCTTGGACTTTTGACCACCGGTTGAGTCTGCTTCCGCCCCACTCGCTTGCGCTTCACGTCGCACGATATAGAGCGACGCGCCGACAATGGTGAGCGCCCCAATGACGGTATAAATGTCGGGAATATCGGCAAAGATGAAGAAGCCCGCCATCGCTGCAAAGATAAGCGACGTATATTCAAACGGCGCCACAGCGGTCGTCTCTCCAACCGCATAGCCGCGAATGAAACAATTATGCGCCGACGCCCCAATCACCCCCACAAGGACGAGCAGGAAATATTCAAAGGCCGTCGGCGGCACCCAATTGAGAATGGCAGGGACAACCGCAACCAGCGTTCCGACAAAACCCGTATAAAACATGAGCGTCACCGGACTGTCATAGCGCGAGACGATCTTTACCAGCACCGTCGCAAACGCCACCAGTGCCGCGCCGGCGAGGGCCACCAGCGCCGCAGGCTCTATCTCCCCGGTCGGGCGCAACATGATGAGGACCCCAAGAAACCCAACTGCCATAGCGGCAATACGACGACCACCCACGACTTCTTTGAGAAACAAAATGGCGAGCGGCACCAGAAACAGGCCGCGCGCAAAATTGAGCGACTGGGCATCGGCAAGTGGCATATGGGCGACCGCATAAAATCCGCAAAACATGGCGAGCGTCCCCACCACGCCGCGCAATAATTGCAGCGGCAGCACTTTTGTCTTGATGCCACCAGCACCAAACCCTGCGCGCATTAGAAGCGGTAGAATGGCAAGCAGGCCAAAGAAGGCGCGGGCAAGCGACACCTGAAACGGATCAAGTCGCTGGCCTAAATGTTTCGCAATTGTCTGCATCACAGTAAAGAGAGCCGCCGACGCGAGCAGCCACAGCGCTCCTTGGACATTGGGCGCAAGCGCTAAAAAGCGGGCCTGGGTGGTCCGCGCTCTGTTGGGTGCATCCTCTGTCACGAAGCGACTTTCTCATATCCACGAAGCCAATATAGGTTTCACGGTGCGTCTGAATGTAGGGGTCCCCGTGGGATCACGCAAATTGGTTCCGTGACAACATGCCCGATTAGTCTTGCGAGACAGCGCGATAGAGCCAACCTTTCGATCAAACAATCAAAGGAGATGAAGATGCAGGACGCTCTCAAAAACATGCTTCGCGATGGCATTGTTCTGTCCCCCTACGGCAAGCTACTCGGTATGGAACCGGTCAGCCTTGAAGAGGATCACGTGGTTGTCGCCATGCCGTTCAAGAACGACATCACAACCGTCGGCGACATGGTCCACGGCGGCGCCATTGCATCTCTGGTCGACGTGGCGGCAACCGGCGCATTCTGGGCATTGAAAGAACCGCCCAAAAACCCCCGCGGCACCACCATCGGCTTCTCTATCAACTATCTCGATGCCGGCCGCGCCCAAACGCTTACCGCCAATGCGCGCGTGATCCGCCGCGGCGGATCCATCTGCGTTGGCTCAGTAGACGTGACAGATGAAGCAGGCACACCGGTGGCCCACGCCACCGTCACCTACAAGCTATCGAAGGATAGCTAGCCATTTTCGAGCCAAAAGTTGCAGACTTTTGCAGGTCGAAAATGCGGCAAAGAAAATGGGCGATCAGCGCGTCCAGCAGCCACTCGCATTAGAGCGATAGCCGAGAGACTTGTATGCCGCGTCAATGAGCGATTGCCCGCGATCATTGAGGAGAATGCCAACACCCATACGGTTCATATTGTACCCGAAGGACATGGCATTTTCCGGATCAGCAAAGCCGATCGAACCGCCCATGCCTACATGACCGAAGGCAGACTCCGACAGGATGGCCGACGAGTCCGGTGTATCTTTCAAAGCGCGATTGTCCATGCTCTTCATGAAGCCCAAGGCAAAGCGCGAGGCGATGAGAAGCGTGGCGTCCTCATGGGTGCCCATGGAAATACGTCCCATGCGGGCTAGCGTATCAGGCCCCATCAGTTTGACACCATTGAGTTCACCACCATTGGCTAGAGGCGCATACATACCCGCAAGCCCGCGACCATTGGTAATCCCATTGGCAGATCCAATCTCTGCCGCATGCGCTTCACGGGAGTTAAAGTTGAACCCACCGCCATTGAGCAGGAAAAGAGACGATGGCGACGTCGGATCGCTCATCACGGCTTGCGTGAATTTGCTGAGCGGCGCATCCGCATCCGGCAGCGTTGGGATCATATCTGCAATGCGTGGCTCAACGCTCTCTGGCGTCCCGATCCAGAAATCAAGACCCAAAGGCCCAGCCACTTCATCCGCAAAATATTGACCTAAACGTTTGCCCGCAGCACGGTGAACAAGCTCGCCGACGGTCCAGGCGAACGTGACACCGTGATACCCATTCCGCGTGCCAGGCACCCAGAAAGCTTCTTCGTTCTGAACAAGGTCGACCATATAGTCATAGTCATTATAGCCACCTTCTTTCACCTGCGGGCGCACATGAGGCACCCCGGCAGAGTGATCGAGCATCATGGCAACGGTGGTCTCTTCCTTGCCATTGCAGGCATATTCAGGCCAATAGTCTGCGACCTTCGCATCGAGATCGAGCTTGCCCTGATCCACCAGCATATTTGCGCAAAGTGCTGTCGCGCCTTTGGTGCAGGAGAAGACGATCGAGACAGTGTCTTCTTCCCAGTTGGCGCCATCGCGCTCCTTTTTACCACCCCAGAGATCGACGACCTTTTCGCCTTCAATGGTAATAGAAACATTGGCGCCGACTTCATCCCGTGAGGTCAGGTTTTCGACAAAGGCCTCTACGACACCAGTGAATTTTTCATCACAGACACCACTGACAGTGCCACCAGGTGTGCTTTCGCTGATTGTCGTAAGGCCCATATCGTTTCTCCCGCTTCTGTGTTTTCAGTTCTTGTTTATTAGATGTGTGCGATGACCTTAATCTCAACCACAGCACCGGGGATCGCAAGCTCCGTTGTGCCAACCGCGGTCCAGGCAGGATAAGGTTCTTTCACATACCGGTCTTTGATGCCGATAAATTCCTGAATATGCGACCCAAGACCAATATGGAACGTGGTCATCTCGACAATGTCATCGAAACTTGCGCCAGCTTCTTTCAGCACAAGGCCAACGCTTTCAAATGCGAGGGTGAATTGCTCCTCGAGATTTTCCGGTGATTTGCCGTCGGGGCCAATGCCAATCTGGCCTGACGCATAAACACGGTTATCGATCACTGTGGCAGGAGCAAAGTGAAACACGTCATAATTTGTTTTCATTGCCTCAGGGACAATAGGTTTAAAGTCGGCCATTAGGTTCCTCCAGCGGATTGGGTTGAGGGGAATTAAGGCGCCGCAACAAGAGCGGCTTCAGACGTGACGTGAGCAGACTGTACCCTTCAGGTGAGAGTGACAGTCCGTCCCAACGAAAAATCTCATCGCGCATCTCTTCATCCGCTGTGAACATGAGAGACGCAACATCCAGATAGATCACATCATCTCGGGCCGCTGCAAATGCTTCGATAAGACCATTGGCTCTTTTAGCCCCGAACCACCTAGCCGCTCGCATGGGTGACGGTCGAATGGAAACAAAGATAACTGGGGCAGAAACGTCATGGGCACGGAGGGCCGACAGAAAAACTTTGAAGCCCTCAAGCAATTCTTCTGGTGTGCGCCCCTGAACATCAGCCATGTCTTCGGCGCCGGCGATCACCACAATAGCCTTCGGCTGATAGGGCTTGATAATACGCGCAGCGAAATAGGTAAGGTGATCCAGATAGGCCCCGCCAAAGCCGCGGTTTAAGACCGAAAGCGGTGCCATATCCTCTTCCAGCGTCTCCCAGAGGCGCACATCGCGCCCACCGACAAATACAATCCCGCCTTTGGGCGGTGGATTGGAAACGTCTTGACGTTCGAACTCTGAAATTTCACCCGCCCAATAGTCCGGGCTGCTGGACGCCAGCAGCACATAGACCAAAAAGGCAAAGAGGAGCACAACAAAGACGGCGGCAGCGATACCGAGACGAATAAGTGTCTCCCGCATTACTGCCGCCTCTCTGTTGTTCTGTTAGCGCTGAACGGTGAGGACAACTTTGCCCTTCACTTTTCGGCCACCCATATCGGTAAGCGCATCGGCGGCTTTTTCAAGCGGATAGGTTGCAGAGATATGAGGCTTCAATTGCCCCTTCTTGAACATATCCATCAGCTCGGCGAGGTTTTCCTGATGTTCTTCAGGTTCGCGACCTGTATAGGCACCCCAAAACACGCCAACGATCTGACAATTCTTAAGCAGTGCCAGGTTGAGAGGAATTTTCGGGATTGGGCCCGCCGCAAAACCAATAACCAGGAAACGACCTTCCCAGGCTGTTGCCCGGATCGCAGGCTCTGAATAAGAACCGCCAACTGGGTCATAGACCACGTCAGCGCCCTGACCACCTGTCAGCTCTTTGATCTTGTCGGAGAACGCCTTTTGTTCTTCGCGGCTCATTTCGCCAGACGGATAAAGAATGGTCTCATCTGCGCCATGATCACGACAGACCTGCAGCTTGTCTTCGGTAGAGGCCGCCGCAATAACCCGCGCGCCCATCGCCTTGCCGAGCTCAACGGCAGCAAGACCAACACCGCCGGCAGCACCCATCACCAGAAGGCTCTCACCTGGCTGGATATTCGCCCGGCGGCGCAGCGCAAAGTGCGATGTGCCATAAGTCATAAGAAAAGCGGACCCGGTATTGTAATCCATCTCATCAGGGATCGGGGTGCACTGGGCTTCAGCCACAACGATCTCTTCGACAAAACCGCCCCAACCGCAGGACCCGATCACCCGGTCCCCTTCTTTAACCTTCGTGACGCCAGGACCGACTTTTGAGACCCGTCCGGCAACTTCGCCCCCAGGGGAGAAAGGAAGCGGCGGCTTGAACTGATATTTGTTTTCGATGATCAACACATCAGGGAAATTGACCGACGCAGCATGCACCTCAATGAGGACCTGCCCCTCGCCGGGCTCTGGACTTGCGACATCTTCGATGACCAAGCTCTCTGGTGGACCATATTCTTTGCAAAGGACGGCTTTCATGTGACCGCGGCTCCCTGTTCTTTTGATTGCGTTGCCGCCATCTTACCCATCGCCCGCTAAAGCGCCACCGGGCAGATGGCCCGTCCTAAAACAAGACAGGGTGTCTTGAAATGAGGAGCGTTGGGGCAACGTCTCACCAGAAATCCGCAGTTTTTCGCCGGTTTTCATCGGTTTTCAATTGGCACGCCACTCGCACATACCGGGGTAAGACAGGATCAGGCAATTATGAGCGATCAGCACCCGCTCTCACCTACCTGGGAATTGCGCAGAACCAACCGCCGAAGATCCTCTGGCCGTTGGTTCTAAGCAGGGGACACGGAGGCTTTCAGAAATGGAAGCCTCCGTTTTGTTTTAGCGCCGAGCCTTTCGGAAACTTGCACCACCCCGCTTCATTGACTAAGCCATTGAGGCAATTGCAACAAAGACTAGGTGACCTTGTGCGCGGCTATTTCGGCATTGGAGCGGAAGAAATCTCAAAACCCATGAACATGGGCAACATCATCCGCTCAGGGCATGCTTTCGGTGCAAGCTTTGTCTTTACTGTGAACGCTTTCTACACAGTGAGAGCCGCGAAATCCGACACGTCGAAGACGCCCAACCATCTGCCCTATTACGAATGGGAGAGCGTCGGCGACATGGCGTTCCCAAAAGGATGCCAGCTGGTCGGCATTGAACTCACCGACGACGCCATTGAGTTGCCAAGCTTTCGCCACCCCTTGAACGCAGCCTATGTTCTGGGCCCAGAGCGCGGCAGCCTGTCGGGTGAAATGGTTGCCGCCTGTGACCACATCATCAAAATCCCAACCGCTTTTTGCCTCAATGTACAAATCGCCGGTGCCATCGTCATGTATGACAGGGTGAAGTCTCTGGGCAGTTTCGCTGATCGCGCATTGATGCCGGGCGCACCCCAGGAAGAAAAGAAGCCGCACCAACATGGCGGACGCTTTCTCCGCTCGACAAAACCACGCGACAATAAGAGCGAATAGACATGAGCACTGTCGTGAAATCTCTGCTGGTCTTTAGCTTTCTGTTTTCAGCCTTTGCAGTTTCAACGCCCAGCTTTGCCAACACCGCAGAACCGGCATGGAAATTCAATCGGGCTTTCAATGCCTGGTCCCGGTCCCTCGATGCCATAGAGACGGAGCTCGCAAACCCCGATCATGCCGCACATGAAGACGAAGGCATTCGCGAAACCCTGACAAAAATCAGGGAAGATGCAGTGACAGCGCGCGATGCCGCAGCTGATTTTGCAACAAACTCAGGTGACCTGCTCGCCGCCCTCGGCGAACGTCCCGCTGAAGGGGAGCCGGAAGAAGCCCGCGACGTGCAACAAAAGCGGCGCCAGTATGAAGCAGAAGTTGCTGATTTTCGCGGGCGGGCAGCGCAGGCTCAACTCATCATCCGCCGCGTGGATACATTGACACTCCGCCTTTCTGGCATTGAGCAGGGGCTGGCGGTTGCCACACTCCTCACCCGAACACCAAGCCCGCTGGAATGGGGAAACCTGCAAACAATCCCGACTGCCGCCTCCACCTATTTCTCACGGCTGGCCATGGCGCCGCTTGATTGGTGGCGCGCACCAACGGAGCAGGGCCAAACAACGCTTCAACGCCTAACACCGCTCGGTGTTCTCATCGCAATCTTAGCTGTCGCGCTTTTTGGGCGACGACTTCTCGTGGACTGGCTTGGACGAGACAAACGTATCCCGGAACCGAGCTACACGCGCAGGCTCTTGGGTGCGAGCACTGAAGCCCTTGCCAACGGCCTGCTGCCAGCTCTATTTGCAGGGCTCCTTTGGCTCACCTTCAACATTGCCTTTTCTCTCAACGAAGGGCCCTTCCTCAATCTCGTAAACGGCTTTGTCACAGCGCTCCTGATTGCAATCGCCGCCCTATCGCTGCCGCGCGCAGCCCTCTCTCCCTCCTTGCCAAACTGGCGGGTTGTACCAATCAGACCGAAATACGCACAGCACCTGACACAGCGCATTGGGGCTCTCGGTATCCTCTTTGGCTCAGACGTTTTCGTGAGCTTTACAAGCGCACCAGCAGACGCCGCTTTCCTCTCGATCTACAGCGCCCTCACGGCAACGCTTGAAGCGATCCTGATCGTTGATCTTCTGCGCCCCGCCTTATGGCGCGCCGACCCAGACTGGAGCGCCGGTCGCGGTGACGAAGAGCAGGCGCCCGCCCAGGCAAAGCCATATGACCGGCGCCGCGCATTTGTTTGGCAGGGCCTTCGCATAACCATCGGCCTCATTGCACTCACCGGCGCTGTCGCAGCCTGGATCGGCTACACAGCCCTTTCCATCTATCTGATCGGCAACCTGATCGGCACCGCCCTCACCTTCGGAGCCTTGTTCCTCGCCCGCGCCCTGTTTGCCGAATGGATCGGCATCATCATGCGCCGCAAGGAAACCGCAGACTGGCTGGCACTGTCCGAAGAGGGCAGCAGCACCGTTGCTTTCTGGCTGATCAGTTTTATGCAGGTGGCCGTCTACATTACCGGCGCAGCACTTATCGGTGCTGTGTGGGGCATCCCGCTCAGCGACATCTGGACCATCACCTACAATCTGCTGACCGGCATCAGCGTGGGTGGCGTCACTATTTCCTTTGCCGACATTCTCGAAGCCATCTTGGTATTCATTGCCACCCTCCTCATTTTCCGTCTGATCAAGAGGGTGCTGCGCGACACCGTCCTTCCGCAAACGCGGCTCGACCCAGGTGCGCAATATTCAATCGCCACAGTCTTTGGCTATGTGGGAATCATTACAGCAGTGCTTCTCACAGCCACCACACTGGGCGTCGAGTTTCAGAGCCTGCTCATCATCGCCGGGGCCTTATCTGTCGGCATCGGCTTTGGCCTGCAGAACATCGCCAACAATTTTATCTCCGGCCTTATCCTGCTGTTTGAACGACCCATAAAGGTCGGCGACCTCATCGAAATCGGTGACACGCTCGGCCACATCACCCACATCAATGTGAGACGCACGGAAGTTGAGACCTTCCAGCGCGCTGAGGTCATGATCCCCAATTCAGAGCTTGTGGCGACATCGGTCATCAACTGGACCCATTCAGACCGCAAAGCCCGGATTGAGATCAATGTCGGCGTGGCCTATGGCTCAGATACAGAACTCGTCCGCGAAACCCTGATAGCGGCAGCCCGGAACGTAGAAAAAATCGTCTCCTGGCCGAGCCCGGACGTGCTGTTTCTGGATTTCGGAGACTCAAGTCTTAACTTTCAGCTGCGCTGTTTCACGAGCGACGTTTCCTCGCGAATTACAACCTCCTCCAGCCTGCGCTTTGAAATCGACCGTCTGTTCAGAGAAGCAGGGATCGAGATTCCCTTCCCCCAAAGGGTCGTTCATATGGCCTCAGACGACAACAAAGCGAAATAAACCAACCAATGAGCCTGCTTTAGCCGCTAGCAAAGCAGCGCAGAGCCCGGTATGATTCTCCTCAAGCCTTATGGCTAGGGGGTCTCAAAAGCGTATTGCGCCTTACCAGATTCATCTAGGGGCAAAAGAACGCGCAAGCTTGGCGCGGTTTTTTGGTCCGATTAGGCGCAACACGCTCTAGGCAAGACAGATGGAAAAATGATGCGGTTTTCAAAGCTTACAAAACTATTCCTCACCACAATGACAGCTGTCTGGTTCGGCATCTCCGCTGCTGCAGCCGAAGAGCCCAAACTTCTGGGCAAATATTCGGACTGGGCAGCCTATAGCTACGGGTCCGGCTCCAGCCGCATTTGCTATGTCATGTCAGAGCCAAAAGAGATGCGTCCACGCGGTGCCAACCGCGGTGATGTCTTCCTGATGGTCACACACCGTCCAGGCCAAAACGTGACCAATGAAGTCTCCATGCGCGCTGGATATCCCTTTTCTGACCGCTCCCGGCCTTTCGCTCAGATCGGCTCTGACAAGTTCCAGATGTTCAGTGGTGTGTCTGAGGGTGGCGAAAACCGCTACTGGGCATGGCTGAAGGACACGAGTGACGAAGACCGGATGGCAACCGCCATGCGTCGTGGCAGCTCCATGACGGTCAAAGGCACCTCCCAGCGGGGAACGCTCACCACCGACCGCTATTCATTGTCTGGCATTACAGCAGCGCTCAATAAAATCGACGACACCTGCAGATAAAACGGCGGAATTCAGCGGTTTCTGAAGCGGCTTAAGGCTAGGGCTCACAGAGGATGGCGCCTGAGCCTCAGCCCGTGCTATGACGCGCGTCTGCGACACCCTGAAAACGCCCCACGACCTCAATGTGGGGGCCCCACGAAGAGAGCCTGATGGCAACCGTCCTCGACACCACAAACAAAGCGCGGTCAAAACGGCGAAACGCGAAGGCACCCCTCACTGAGGGTCCGGTGTCACTCGTCGGTCTCACCCGCGAGGAACTCGGCCATGCCCTCCGCGAGGCAGGCATTGCGGAGAAACAGATCCGCATGCGGGTGGGGCAATTGTGGAACGCGCTCTATCATCATGGGCACCAGGACTTCGCCAACGTCACAACCCTGTCAAAAGACCTGCGGACGAGTTTCGCTGAGCGCTTCACCCTTGCACGGCCAGAGATCGTAACCGAACAGATTTCCAATGATGGCACCCGCAAATGGTTGATCCGGCTGCCCTCAACCGATCCCCGCGCACCTGCTCCGGAAGTGGAAGCCGTTTACATTCCAGAAGAGACCCGCGGCACGCTCTGCATCTCCAGCCAGGTGGGCTGCACGCTCAACTGCACTTTCTGTCACACGGGAACGCAAAAGCTCGTGCGCAATCTGACCGCCGGTGAGATTGTCGCTCAAGTGTTGATCGCCCGGGACGCCCTGGAAGAATGGCCGAGTCCCCAGGAAGGGCGCAAGATCACCAATGTGGTGCTCATGGGCATGGGTGAGCCACTCTATAATTTCGACAATGTGAAGCAGGCAATGGAGATCGTCTCTGATGGTGAGGGTCTCTCAATCTCCAAGCGCCGGATTACGCTATCAACCTCCGGCGTCGTGCCAGAGATTGAACGCGTCGGCAACGAGATGGGCGTCATGCTCGCCATCTCTCTCCATGCGGTGAACAATCCCACCCGCGATGAGCTTGTGCCCATCAACAAGAAATACTCCTTGAACGAGCTGTTGAAAGCCTGCCGGGAATTTCCCGGCGTCTCCAACGCGCGACGGATCACGTTTGAATATGTGATGCTGAAAGGCGTGAATGACAGTCTCGCCGACGCAAAGGAATTGGTGCGCTTGCTCAAAGGCATTCCCGCCAAGATCAACCTCATTCCCTTCAATGCCTGGCCGGGGGCGCCCTACGAATGTTCCGACTGGGAGCAGATAGAAAAATTTGCTGAGATTGTGAACCGGGCAGGCTACGCAAGCCCCATTCGCACACCGCGCGGTCGCGACATCATGGCCGCCTGCGGACAATTGAAATCCGCCAGCGAAAAAATCAAAGCAAGCCAGATCTCCGCTTAAACGCGCACAGGTTCTTACGAAGAACAAAAGGCAAATGTGGCGGAGGCCAACTCGACCACCGGAAGCTGCCACGCCGCAAAATCATACAGATTGTATGAAAATGGAGACTGCGTTAAGCTGCGCCTACAGCTTTTAGAAACGCAAAGGATGTCCCATGTCGAGCCAGAACTTCACCGTCAAAGAAATCTGGCGCTACCCCGTAAAGTCCATGCAGGGAGAACGGCTCACCGAAACCGTTCTGACATCCGGTGGCGTGCCGCTTGACCGTGGCTGGGCTGTGCGTGACGAAGCAACACAGACCATTGTGGGCGCAAAGAAGATCGCAAACCTGCTCAATTGTTCCGCACGCTACATTGACGGGACCAATGCTGGTGCCGTGCCCCATGTAGAGATCACCCTGCCCGACGGCAACACGGTCCGCTCAGACGATACGCAGATCAATGCAACGCTCTCCGCAGCCCTCGATCAGGACGTAACGCTGTGGCCGCTGCAGCCTGCGGACAATAAGGAGCACTATCGGACAAAGCACGCGCCGGACGATATGGAAGCAGAGATGCGCGCCATCTTCGCTCTTGAGCCTGGGGAGCCATTGCCCGATTTCAGCTCCTTTCCACCGGACGTCCTAGGTGAACTGATGGAATACGCCACGCCGGTCGGCACCTACTTTGATGCCTTCCCCTTAGACATCTTGACTGAAGCGTCACTGCGTCATCTACAAACGCTCACGCCAGATGCAGCGCTGGATGTGCGCCGCTTCCGCCCGAATATTCTGGTGAGCGACAGCGAAAAGGCATCAGGCCTTGAAGAAGCGAAATGGGTGGGACGTCCGCTCACCATCGGCAACGCGAAAGTAGACGCGGTGATGGAATGCCCCCGCTGCATCATGACGACCCGCGCACAGGGCGATTTGCCGCGCGATGCCTCCATCATGCGGGCCATGGTTGCCCACACCGCCCAGAACCTCTCCATCTATTGCAACATCTCAAAACCTGGGCGCGTTGCGGAGGGTGACACCATAACGCTTGGTTAAGATGGGTGACTCACCGCCCACTCGATCGCGGCTTCCATGCGATCATTGCCCCAGAAGAGTTCGTCCCCAACGGTGAAGCTAGGCGCGCCAAACAAACCCAAATCCCAAGCACGTTCCGTCTGTGCTTTCAGGCGGTCCTTGTTTTCCGGTGCATAGGCTTTTGTAGTTACAATGCCGGGGTCCTGACCGAGCCCCCCCAACAGACGCGCAATCACGGCATCATCTGAGATGATCAGCCCATCAACAAAGTTCGCGCGATAGACAGCGCGCACGAAGTCAGGCCCCCAACCTTCCTCCATACCGAGCAGGGCGACACGGGCGGCCTTCAATCCATTTTGCGGGAAAAGCTCTGGCTTGTTGAACTCAATGCCGTCTGCCGCACAAATGCGTGCCATGTCCCGCCACATGTAGCGGCCCTTCTGCTCAAAGACATTGAAGGGGGAATCGGTGAGCCCCTGTTTGCCAAACACCGGCCCCAGCAAAAAGGGGCGCCAGATCACCTCAACACCCGCCGCTGACGCCACGTCCTCAACCCGCATGGACGCGGGATAGGAGTAAGTGCTTGCAAACTCAAACCAAAATTCAACTGAGGCCATGTGCTTTCAACCTGTTTTCTTTCGCGTTCATGCAAACGCTTGTTTCTTATTGCCTGCCACTCTATCAAATGCGGTTCGTGAAACCAGACCGAGTCCTTGATGCCGCCTCTCCGCCAATTTGCAGAACATCCGCAGCGCCAGAAGCTGAATGATGAAGTCCACTCGCGCCCGCCAGCAGATGTAGCAGGCAACCTCATCTGTTCGCATCTGGCGTTTGTGACCGGGGAAAACGGCCATGCCGAAGAAAAAGTCTCACTCAAATCCCTGGCCAGCCTGTTTGGCGCGGCGATCCCGGATAGTTTCGGCAACCATCTGACACTCGACCTGGGACCCTTCCAGCTCACCTGGGAACGCCACACGGAATTTTCGACCTATACTTTTTTCGAACATCTAGATGAGCCTGGAAACATCGGAGACCGGTTCGCCCACGCGCCGGTTGCCCGCATTCCAGACAGATGGCGCGAACAGATAAAGGGGGAGCTGCTTGTCGCCATCAACCTGGTGGTGACGACACAATCAGCGGATGACACCTCAGAACGGCTCACCACCGTCTTTGGCGACAACACCCTTGTCGGCGGGTCGCTCGCAGGCGGTGGCGCCGCCGCCTGGACGGACCTTACCCTCGACGCACAGGGCTGTTCCCGCATTCTGGTCGCCAATGAGACTCTGAAGCCCGGACGCACAGGACGGCTTGTGCAGCGCCTGCTTGAAATCGAGACCTATCGCATGATGGCGCTGATGGCCTTTCCCCTGGCCCGCGCCATTGCGCCGGAGATTTCAGACATGGAGCAGGAGCTTGCGACGATTGCAGGTGAAACCACCAGCATCACAACGCTTGCCGACGAACAACGTCAGCTTAGTCAACTGACTGCGCTCGCAGCCCGCATCGAAACCATGACCGCCCGAACAGATTTTCGCTTCTCCGCCTCACGGGCCTATCACGCCTTGGTTGAAGAACGCATTGCTGATCTGGATGAAACCAAACTGTCCGGCATCCAGCAACTGGCGACTTTCATGGAACGTCGTTTGAGCCCGGCCATGCGCACCTGCGCATCTGTGGCAAGTCGCCTGGATACACTGTCAGAACACATATCTCGCGCCTCAGGCCTGTTGCAGACCCGGGTCGAAATTGCGGTACAGGAGCAAAATCAGAATCTCCTTGCCTCCATGGAATCCCGTGTGCGCATGCAAACACGCCTGCAGGAAACAGTTGAAGGCCTCTCCGCGGTTGCGATTTCCTATTATTTGCTGGGGATCGTGAACTACATGCTGAAAGCCGCTGCCAAGGTCGGCAGTCCTGTTGACCCAACCCTCGCCACCGGCATCGCCGCCCCATTTGTCATTGGAGCGGTCTATTACGGCGTACGCCAGGTGAGAAAACGCCTTACCCGCGCCAAATGAAATAGGTAATGCCCGTGGCCACCAAGGCCAGGATTGCGAGGGCCGCGAAGGCACTCGCAAAAGCAAAAGCCCCCATGAGAAATCCAACTAGCGGATAGAGCACAAGCCAGGAAGCGTGCGAGAGCCCATATTGTGCCGCAAAGAGCTCAGCCCGCCGGGCACTGTTGGCGGCGCGGGTAATCACCCGACCGACCGGTGTCATGGAAAGCGCTGTTCCGAACCCAAGCAGAGCCCAGATAAGGACAAACCACTCGAAGGTGGGGGTTGTGACAGAGATTGCCAAGGCCAATGCAACCGTGACCCCGCCCAACAACATGGCATTGAGATCCGTGACCAAGTCGAGCAGTTTCGGAAGCACCAAGGCCGCAAGAATGGATCCGGCGCCAAAGCCTGCCATGGCGTAGGCAACATCTGCATCTGCTAGAGCGAGTCCATCTTTGACATAGAGAACTGTCGCGACAATTGCGGTGGCACTGCCTGCCGCAATAGCGAAATAGAGAGTGAAGACACCTCTGAGTTCCCGGTTGGCGAAATAAAGACGGAGACCGCGAGTGACTTTCTCAAAAGGTTTTGCCGCTTCTCTTGCCGCACCCATCTCAGGCTGCGGGAGCCGTCCCAGAAACAAAAGCAGTGCGGAAAGAAGGAACGCGATCGCATTTAACTCAAACAGCAACTCAAACGCCGCAAACCCAAGGAAGAACGCTGCCAGCAAGGGACTGGCGATATTTTCCAACTCAAAAGCGATGCGGTTATAGGAAAGCGCTTTCGTATATTGCCCTTCATCTGTCAGAACATCCGGGATGGTCGCCTGAAAGATCGGGTTGAATGCCCCCTCTGCCGCCGCAATCACCGCAACCAGCGCATAAACCTGCCAGGACGCGTCGATTAGGGGATAAAGCGCGACGAGGCCCGCACGAAAGAGATCAATGGAAGCGAGTAAGGTTCTACGAGGAAACCGGTTGGCATAAGCGCCCGCAACGGGCGCTACAATCATCTTCACCACCATTTTGAGACCCAGTGCACCCCCAAGCACCAGGCCTGCCGCTGCCGGATCGAGCTCATAGACCAAAAGCGCCAGCGCCACCGTCGTGAGCCCCATACCGATGAGCGCAAGCGACTGAGCGGCAAAAAGCCGCCGAAAAGTTGGGTTTTTTAAGGGTGAAACGCCAGACATAACCCTTTAGTAGCTGATTAGGCTCGCAGAACCCAGAGAGACCACCGAATCTCATCCTCTGCGACCCTCACAGCGCTTGCGAGGGTGCTTGAATTGCCTATAGTGCGCGAAAATCACCACCCTTTAAGGCTGGAACCCAAAAGCGGGATTTATCATGAGCGACATCAAAAAAGTCGTGCTTGCCTATTCAGGCGGCCTCGACACCTCGATCATTCTGAAATGGCTGCAAGACGTCTATCAGTGCGAAGTTGTGACCTTCACAGCCGACCTTGGACAAGGCGAAGAGCTGGAGCCAGCCCGCAAAAAGGCCGAGATGCTCGGCATCAAGGAAATCTATATTGAAGACCTGCGCGAAGAATTCGTACGCGACTATGTCTTCCCCATGTTCCGCGCCAATGCCCTCTATGAAGGCGTTTATCTGCTCGGAACTTCCATCGCCCGGCCGCTCATCTCCAAGCGCCAGATTGAAATCGCCGCAGAAGCCGGCGCCGACGCTGTCTGTCATGGAGCAACGGGCAAGGGCAACGACCAGGTTCGGTTCGAGCTCGGCTATTATGCGCTCAACCCTGAGATCAAAGTCATCTCACCCTGGCGGGAGTGGGACCTGAATTCCCGGACGAAGCTTATCGACTATGCCGAGAAGCATCAGATTCCGATCGCGAAAGACAAGCGCGGCGAAGCGCCCTTCTCTGTGGACGCGAACCTGTTGCACATTTCTGCTGAAGGCAAAGTGTTGGAAGATCCTGCCGAAGAAGCACCGGAATATATTTACAGCCGCTCCGTTGCACCGGAAGACGCCCCAGACAAACCGACCTATATCGAAATCGGCTTTGAAAAGGGTGATGCGGTTTCCATCGACGGCGTGGCCATGAGCCCTGCAACGCTTCTCACCAAACTCAATGAGTATGGCGGGGCCAACGGCATTGGTCGGCTTGACCTGGTCGAGAACCGCTTTGTCGGCATGAAGTCCCGCGGTGTTTATGAAACACCCGGCGGCACCGTTCTGCTCGCCGCTCACAGAGGCATCGAATCGCTGACCCTCGACCGGGGTGCGGCGCATCTGAAAGACGAGCTGATGCCGCGCTATGCCGAGCTTCTCTATAACGGCTTCTGGTGGAGCCCTGAGCGGGAAATGCTGCAGGCGCTCATCGACAACAGCCAGGAATGTGTCACCGGCTCTGTCCGCATGAAACTCTACAAAGGATCGGCAACCGTTGTTGGCCGGTCATCCCCCTATTCCCTGTACTCCGAAGAACATGTGACGTTTGAAGAGGACACGGTCTACGACCAGCGCGATGCGCAAGGCTTTATTAAGCTGAACGCACTACGTCTGCGTCTCCTCCAATCCCGTAACAACCGGATCAAATAATGCGTATTGACGAAATTTCTATTGGTGCCAATCCCCCCTACGACCTCAACGTTATCATCGAGGTTCCCCATGGTGGCCAGCCGGTAAAATATGAGCTCGACAAAGCCTCGGGTACACTCTTCGTTGATCGCTTCATGCACACAGCCATGAACTATCCGTGCAATTACGGCTTTGTGCCCCACACCTTGTCAGATGATGGGGACCCTGTGGATGTACTTGTCGTGAGCCGCATTCCAGTTGTACCAGGTGCCGTCATCCGCTCGCGCCCTATCGGCGTTCTGCTGATGGAAGACGAAGCCGGTCAGGATGAAAAAATCCTCGCCGTACCCGTCGACGCCTTGAACCCCTACTACAAGGAAGTCTCTTCTTACCGCGACCTGCCCAAAATCCTGCTCGACCGCATCGCACACTTCTTTGATCACTATAAGGATCTGGAAGAGGGAAAATGGGTGAAGGTCGAACGCTGGGGCTCAGCAGAAGAAGCGATGGACCTCATCCGTAAAGGCATCGAGTCAGCCAAAAAGTAGACGCGTCTTCACGACGATCAGAAGCCGGCCCTTCGCGGCCGGCTTTTTCGTGCGTTTCTTAGTCTTATCCGTCGGCAGAGAGCGCCAAAACTCGGCTGATTTCGGTGAGGGAGCGGCCGCTTTCCTCCCGCCAGATATTGAAAGCATCCTGCGTCGCCCTGAGCGCTTTCTTCGACGTCGGCGCCTTGTCTACGACACCCGCCTGCTTAAGCGCGGCCACGACCGACGGGGACATAAGCCAACTATCGACCCCTGCGAACCGCAGGAAAAATTGTCCCGCACCGCCGGACAGGAAACTGCCCCGCTTCTTAAGAACTTCGAGAAGATCGACAAAATTTTCAGGTTTGGAATTAGCAAAATAGGCGCCAGCGCTGCCATGCTCTTGTGCAAGCTCCGCCACCAGTCGCGCATTGGTAATCGTCGCCTTGATCTTTGCCCCATTGCGCACAATGCGTTTGTCAGAAACCAGGCGCTCTAAATCTTCATCCGCATAAAAAGCAACGCGGGGCGGAACAAAACCTTCAAACGCTTCTTCAAATCCCGGCCATTTATTGTCGATCACCTTCCAGGAAAAGCCCGCCTGGAAGACGGCTCGGGTCATCCCGGCAAGCCATCGATCATCGGGGATCTTCTTAAGCGCACCCTTTGATTTCGGTTTGGAAAGTTGCGAGGCAACTTCGTCATCGCCCCCATGGCGTTTGCAGGCCCGTTCGTAGATCGTGTCGAAAGATTGCATCCCTAACTCCTCCAATGCGCCACCACCTCAAGGCAGCGACCAGCCAGCCTCTTCCCCCATCACGTGCCCTGCAATTTCCTGCACCAAAGGCCCCGCCATAGAGGAGTTGGTCAGCACGACAATGCCCGCGCGGCGCTCAGGATCAATCACCATCAGGGACTGGAAACCGGGGTTCGATCCCCATTGCCATCCTGTACGGCCGGTTCGTCCTTCCCGCGTCCCAAATCCAAGCCCCCAGCCGATGGCAGCGTTGATGGGAACATCATCCGCCAACACGCGGTCTCGAAGTTCCGCCCCAATCACATCACCTCGAAGCACGCCTTCAACAAAAAGGCCCAGATCATGCGCGCTCGCTCTGAGCGATGAAGCAGGGTTGACCGCATCGCCAGCCGTTGCGGGTACGGGTGTATTCCGCCCCATGAACAGGAGACTGAGGGCAAAAACAAGCCCTATAGCAACGGCAACCGCAACCGGATTGGTCTGCTGCCCTCCACGCGACAGCGTCCCATCCGCTGGTCCCAGGAGGCCCAGAAAGGCAAATGCGGTAACAAGGAACAGCACACCCAGAAAAAAGAGAACAAGATAGACAGCCACACTGCCAAGAACGAAAAGGAGATCCCATCCCCCCAAGAGCAACCAGATAAGTCCAAATGTGCCGACGAAGGACACAAAAACCGCGGGGGCAAAATCCAACGGCTCCAGTTTCAAACGATTGAGACCAAACCGAACAAATAGGAACGTGAGCACCGCGGACACGATCGAAAGCAGAAGAAGCGGACCAATGAACACTAATAATGCTTGATAAAATGGAACGAAGCCGCGCGCCACAGTCGGCACCAGAGGTTCAGCAAGTCCATACCCCGACGACGCCATACCCATCGGGCCGAGAACACGCGCGCGCATGATGTTTTCAAAAGGCTTTTCATCGAGCTGGACCATGACATGGCCCATATACATGTAGCCTACGCCGGAATAGGAAAAATGTGCGCCGGGTGTCGTCCAGCTTTCATCGCTACAACACCGGATAAAATTTGAGAGCCCTGATGTATGCGTCAGCACCTGACGCAGTGTAATTAACTCATGATCGTCACCATCGCCGAGCCAGGGCTCGGTGAGTTTGTTCCCCAAAGGCGTATCCAGGTCGAGCAGACCCTCGCGAACCATTGAGAGGGCCCCAAATGCTGCGACAGGTTTTCCGAGGGACGCGGCTTCAAACAATGTGTTCGCAGTGACAGGCTCTTCGCTGAAAATACCTGCAGTACCATAACCCTGCTCAAACACAATTTGGCCGTCGGCAATGACGGCGACAGACAGAGCGCGCACATCCTCTTCAGCCATCCGTCTGGGAAGATAGAGGGAAAGGGCGCGTGCCATCTCTGCGCGGGGCCAACCCAACATGCCACCGTCTTGTGCACTGGGAAGCGCTGACTGAACAGGGACTGCCCATGCAAGAAAAAACAAGACAACCGTGAGAAGCAGTTTTGGATAATGCACGGACGCCTCCCTTGGGTGCCTAATCTAGGGGCATACGCGGTATCTGGAAATTCAGGCGCAGCGCATCGATCCGGGCAATAATTTCTGGATCAAGCGGGCCCTGATTGACGCCGTCTACCAAGTCTTTGAGTTCCTGGCGATTCTTCACGCCAAGGATGACCGTATCAACGCCGGGCATAGCGAGTGCGTAGCGATGCGCCAGGACAGCAGGATCTTCACCCAACTCTACGGCCAAGGCACGATAAGGTGCCGCCTTATCATAGTCGGCATGTTCTTCTGGTGCCGCTTCGCGATCCAGCGCACCTGTCAATGCGCCAGCCTGAACAGCACGGATACCCAAAACACCAACACCATTATTGGCCGCAGTGCGCGCAACATTCCTTGGCTCCGGCGGTTCTTCATAGCGCCGCATACTTCCAGCACTGTCCATGAAATTGGTCACCACCTGGGCCGCTGCAGGTCGCTTGTCGGCGCGGAGAGCATCCATAATTGTCTTCGGCAGACCAGTGCCGGTGATACCCCAGTCTGCAATGAGCCCTTTGTCTTTCAACTTTTCGAAAGCGGGGATGAGCGTATCCTCATAGAGTGACCATTTGGTTGCAAAGAGATGTTGCACATCCGCGTTCTGCGCATAGACATAATCATCGGGGCAGATATTTGAGTGTAGAAAGAAAAGATCCACCCGCTCAATCTTCATCGTCTTCAAAGACCGCACGAGTGACTTTTCAAGCTTCTCGTAGACTTCATCCGCAGGCGGTGAGCCGACCTGACATTTAGTCGTGAACCGCGCACCCTCCGGGGGAGCGCCATCAAAGGCCTCTCCAAAAACCATTTCGGCTTCCCCGCGTCCATACATAGGCGCCGCGTCAAACAGACTGATCCCTGCGTCCGCCGCTGCACGCACGGTTGCAACAGCTTCTTCTCGCGTGGTTTCACCCCATATCTGAGCAACACCACCGCCGCCCAAGGTCAGAGCGCTGACGGGCCAGAGAGAGCCAAGCGAACGGGTTTCCATGGATAGTCCTTCTAAAGGTCAGCAGGTGGTGCAATGCCGTTTTGCATGCACGCAGCAACGACCGTGTTGCGGATAAGGCAGGCGACAGTCATGAGACCAACGCCGCCAGGAACCGGTGTGATCGCTGATGCTTTGGAAAGGGCCGCCTGATAATCCACATCGCCAACTAGGCGCGTCTTACCTTCACCCTTGTCCGGTGCGGGAATCCGGTTGATCCCCACATCGATAACCACTGCCCCATCCTTGATCCAGCTGCCTTCGACCATTTTGGGTCGCCCTACAGCAGCCACCAATATGTCCGCCTGGCCGATAATCTCACGCAGGTTCTGCGTGCGCGAATGGGCAATCGTTACGGTGCAATTCTCATTGAGCAGGAGCTGCGCTACTGGTTTGCCAACCAGATTGGATCTACCCAGAACAACGGCATGCTTGCCCGACAAGCCACCTTCCACGCTCGCTTTGGCCATGATGAGGCAACCAAGGGGTGTACAGGAGACAAGCCCCGGAAGTCCGGACGACAAGCGCCCGGCGTTCAGCGGGTGGAGCCCATCCACGTCCTTCGCCGGATCAATTGTATCAATCACTGTCTGCTGGGAAATCTGGTCTGGTACCGGAAACTGAACCAGCACACCGTGCACATCTTCATCTGCATTGAGGGCGCGGACGCGGTCAAGGACCTCCTCCTCTGTAGCATCAGCAGCCAGCCGATACTCAATGGAGTTCATGCCTGCTTCGCGAGTCGCGATGCCCTTATTGCGCACATAGACTTCTGAGGCCGGGTCATCCCCCACGAGCACCACCGCAAGACCCGGTGTGATGCCATGCTCTTTCTGCAGCCAGGCCACATGACCAGCCACTTTCTCCCGCAGTTGAGAGGAAAAGACCTTGCCTTCTATCCGTGTCGCTTCTGTCATCCTGAACAGGTATCCATGCCTAAATGTGTAATCAATCCGACGGAACCGGAGCTCAATTCGAGCAACGCTTTCTTGAACATCAGCACGGCAAACCCGGGCTGCATGCCGCGCCTAGGCAGGTTAGATGCCGGCGCTCACCCTTCCAAAAAGCTCAATAATCAGGTTCTGAAGGAAAATCAGACCGAGAATGAGCACCACCGGCGAAATGTCCACGCCGCCCAGATCCGGCATAATCCGTCGGATGGGTCGAAGCGCAGGTTCGGTCAGCCGGTAGAGAATATCGACCAACGTATACACAAACCGATTCTGCGGGTTTATGACATTGAAAGCGACGAGCCAGCTTAAGATAGCACTGGCGACGACAACGTAGATGTAGAGATTGATGACCTGATAGATCAGGATGAGGAGTGATTGCATAAGATCCGCCAGAGGTTTCGTTGCCAACGCCAATATATTTGCATGTGTTTAGCACGGATTTTTGGTCGCGACACCCTGTACCGCGGCCGACTGCAACCCTAAATCACACAAAATATCCGTATTTGACGTGACGGCATTTGCCAACGAAGGTGGAGCCAAACGAACCAAACAGGAGAGAAGTCATGTCCAAGGGACTACAAATGCTGTCCAAGATCAGCAAGGCGGGAGAGTTGGAGCTCTACCTGACCGAAGTTGATGTTCCGACACCCGCAAAAGACCAGGTGGTAATCCGCATGGAAGCCGCCCCAATCAATCCGTCAGACATGGGGCCCATGTTTGGACCGGCCGCGATCACGGACGGCAAGGAAACCACGGTTGACGGCAAGCCGGCATTCATGGCTCCGGTGCCAGAAAAGCGCCTCGGCATGGTTCGCTCGCGGCTGGATATGGCTGTCCCTGTAGGCAATGAAGGAGCAGGAACGGTGATTGCTGCTGGAGACGACCCGGCTGCACAGGCTCTGATGGGAAAAGTGGTCTCCACAACGTCAGGCGCTTCTTATGCACAGTATGTCTGCATGCCAGCCGCTGCGTGTCTCGTCCACAATGAGGGCACGACCGCCAAAGAAGCAGCTTCCAGTTTCGTCAACCCGCTGACCGCACTTGGCATGGTTGAGACGATGAAGCTTGAGGGACACAAAGCCCTTGTGCACACCGCCGCCGCCTCAAATCTCGGTCAGATGCTGAACAAAATCTGCATCGCTGATGGTATTGAGCTTGTGAACATTGTGCGCAAGCAGGAACAGGCCGATCTGTTGAAATCGCTTGGTGCAAAACATGTTTGTGACTCATCTAAAGATAGCTTCTTCAATGACCTGACCGACGCGCTTGAAGCAACCGGCGCAACGATTGCATTCGACGCCACCGGCGGCGGGACGCTCGCTGATACGATCCTCACCTGCATGGAACGGGCAGCAAGCCGCGACGCAAGCGGCCTCAATACCTATGGGTCGTCGACCATGAAGCAGGTCTACCTCTATGGCGGACTGGATCTCTCTCCAACCGTCCTGAACCGAGGTTATGGCATGTCCTGGAGTGTTGGCGGCTGGTTGCTGCCTCTGTTCCTTGGTCGTGTTGGCCCCGCGAAAACGGCTGAGCTGCAAAAACGTGTAGCTGATGAGATCAAGACCACTTTCGCGAGCGCTTATACGGGCGAACTATCGCTGGACGACGCTTTGTCTGCGAGCGCCGTGCAGGACTATGTCGCAAAGAGAACCGGCGAGAAGTTTATCATTCTGCCCAACAAGGGTCTCTGAAAACACCCAGAGCCCGAGTACTTTCCGTCGGCACAAGGCCTTAGTCCGTGCCGGCGGGGGGTTCCACACCTAGGCGCACAGTGAAATCAAGAAGCGCATTGGCACGTGCCACTTCGCTCTCTTCTTTCATATTAATAGAAATTGCGTCTTTGATGGTGTGAGGCCAAAGACGGCGCACCTCATCAACAGCCGCCTGAACCGGCGAGTGCCCTTCACACGTGAAGAAGAGAGCCGTCTCTCGGCCAAGTGTTCCAGCCTCAGCAAAGAAGCTCCGAACAGGCAACGCTGGATAGCTTGTCCAAATCGGCGCACCCACAAGCACCAGATCATACAGAGCAAAATCGAGTTCTGGCACGACAATGGGCGGCAGCTTGCCACGGACACTGTCAAATCCAGCCCGCAGATAACCAAAGGGGTTCAGGCGGAAACGAGGACTTGTGATCTCCGTGAGAACCGCGTCCAAACGATGCGCCAACTCCTCGGCAACGCCGCGCGTTGCGCCCGTGCGGGAATAATAGATCACAAGAGTCTTCATGAGCGTCAGCTCTCAGGTTCCACGGCCCGGCGATAGAGGTGCCAGGTTGTATGGCCAAGCACTGGTAAAACAACCAACAGCCCCAGGAAAAAAGGAACGCAGGCGATCAAAACAGTCAGCGTGACAATCACACCCCAGATCAGCATGACCCGAGGGCTTGCAACAACACCTCGAACGCTCGTGATCATCGCGGTCACGATATCAAGACTGCGGTCCATAAGAAGCGGCATGGAAAAGACGGTGATGGAAAAAAGGATCAAGGCGAGCGCGGCGCCGACGACATGGCCGACACCCAAAAAAATCCACCCCTCCTGAGTTGTGAGAATGACCGTAAGGAACTCTTGAAGCCCAGCAAAGGAGACAAGCCCAAGACAGAGCGCAATCAGAAGACGGATCTGGTACATCCAGATCCAGAATACGAAGAGCATCACAAACGCCATCCAGCCAAGTTCTCTACGCCTTTGCGCCCACATGGCTGAAAACACCGAGGACAGGCTGGGCGTCTCTTCACGCTCCAGCGCGCGGCTTACCTCATAAATGCCAGCGGCTGCGAAAGGACCGACCAGAGGAAAGCCAATGGCAAATGGATAGGCAAGCCAAGGCGCATCGGAGGCAAACAGGCTCAACACAATGACGAGGCCAATAGCTGCAAAAATGGCACCCAGGACGATGCCGATGAACGGCGCACGCGCAAAGTCAGAAAGACCAAGCTGTAGGCATTCCCTTATGTCCTGCGCCGAGAGTGCATTGACCCCCGGCAAACTTGCAGCCGGTTTTTGAGTTGGTGCCTCACTCATATCTACCTCCCCCAGTTGACTGAGTGCCCAGCTGTCACCGGTATGCTTCTCCAGCATCCAGACGGCAGACCACAAACGAATGTAAGCATCTCAGCAGAGGCATACAAAGCGCATTGTCGGAGATCAATTTGAGAAAGAAAGAAGGTTTTGTGACGTCTGTCGAAAGTGAGCTAGCTGGACTCAGCCTCTCGCTCATTTCTTTGCCCTTCTGGGTGGGCATTGGGGCTGCAGTTACGCAACCGCCCCAACATTCTTGTGGGACTGAATTCCGGAGCACAACGCACCGGTAAGAGCTATTCGCTCAATCTACTCAATCGAAACAACCGTAGCTGTACCTGATGCACCGGTGTTTGTTGTGTATGGTCCGGATTGCCCAACCGTTGGGTCGCCAGCGGGGCCTTCAAAAGTGGCACAAACTTCTGCGCCGTCAGGGCCTGCACCACAGATCGTATTTGATGCTTCATCAAATGTGTAAGGGCCAGCATCGCCGGTAGCCAGGTTTGTTGAAGTGTTTGCTTCTGTGTCAAAAGCAAATGACACTGCATCACCTTCGGTAGGTTCGAACTTAATAGTGATCACGTTTGCAAAAGCACTCGTTGCAAAGAAAAGAGCAGCGCTGAGCGCCACAAAAAATTTGGGCATTTAATTGCCTCCCAGTTTTTGTCAATTGACCGACCGCCGGAAATTCAGGCGATCGCTATATAGACCACTTTTATAGCGACTTCGTTCGTATAAAGACAGTCAGACAGGCATCGACAAAGGGGGAATTTTTTCCTCCTGTTCAGGTACAGTTCATGTTGCAATGCGGCAGCGAACAATTGGAAGGCAAGATGGTGTCACCACAATTTCAGGTTTGAAGGTGTGGCGAAACGGACTTGGAATACCTATCTTCGTTTCAACAAACTGACGGGGAGTTCAACATATGATTGATGTATATTTCTGGCCAACACCAAATGGTCGCAAGATCACCATCATGCTCGAAGAGTGTGACATGCCCTACACGATCGTGCCGGTGGATATCGGTGGCGGTGATCAGTTCACGCCAGAATTTCTCAGAATCTGTCCGAACAATCGCATGCCCGCCATTATCGACAAAGAGCCATTGGGTGGCGGTGAGCCCATCTCCATCTTTGAATCCGGCGCGATCATGGAATACCTGGCAGAGAAGTCCGGCAAGTTCCTGCCCAAGGATCCTGCAAAGAAATATGCCGTACTACAATGGGTGCATTGGCAGATGGCAAACTTGGGCCCAATGATGGGCAATGCCAATCACTTCAAGAATTACGCAAAGAACATGGTCGACGATGAGAGCAAGCTCGAATATGGGCAGCGTCGGTTTATCGGGGAGGTTGATCGTCTGGCAGGTGTTATGGACACACAACTCTCCTTGCATCCCTATCTAGCCGGCAACGACTATTCGATTGCGGACATGATCACATGGCCTTGGGCAATGTTCCTCAATCGCTTGGCAGCGCCAGAGGGAAGCGACGGCGGCTGGGACGCCTATCCGAATGTTAAAAGATGGGTCGATGAAGTCGGCTCCCGCGACGCCGTCAAGCGCGGTCAGGCGGCTGGCGGGGACCTCGGCAAACAAGAGCTCACAAAGGAACAGGAAGAAGCACGACGCAAACTCCTGTTCAATCAAACAAATGAATCTGTTCGCCAGGCCCGGGAAGCAGCCCTCAAGGGATAGCTCTCCTCAGCAAACCAGATCAGAGAGACGCCGCGGCCACAGGTCCGCGGCGTTTTTTATAGGACCCGACAGCGTGGCGCCGAAAAAGTGGAAGCAAAAAACGTCCCAATCCCTCCGTATACATATGATTCCCTATTAAAAACAAATGGTTAGAACGACCGAGGCGGATTTATAAAATAGTTCGTTCATTTAACCATTTTTTCAAGTCGGACATAGACCATAAGGACTGAATTTGGAGCCAGTTGCTTCCAACTGGGACAAACATGCGGAAAGGCATGCCGATGTCAGACCGAGGAAATGCCACAGCCGCTCCCAGCGCAACACGCAACACGGGTGCCGGTGTTTTGGAACCGCAAAAGGCCCCGGCTCAGGTGTTATCGATAACATTCGCACCTGATCACAAGGACGCGTCCGCTGACATAGAAAGCGCCATCGCGTCAGATCTAAGCCCGTGGGATATGGTTCTGCCGGTCGGGAGAGACAGTTTCTTGGTCCTGTTCGACAGGGATGATGTCGACACGGCAGCAAGAAAAAGCAAACAAGTTACTCAAAAAATCGAGAGGGCTGGCGTCGGTAAATTCGAGTCCCAACTCGTCGACATCAGGCAACAAGGCGGAAACCTTGTGCGGGATGTCGTGATGGAAACCACTCCAAGTTCCAACGATCAATCTGGCAATGCTGAGAAGAAGGGCCTCTCCGAGGCACCCGCTCAGACAGATGTGAATTCTGATTTCGAAATCGGCTATGCGCCAATGTGGAACATCCGCAATGAAGTCCTGATGGGATATGCCGTGCTCCCCGTCATACGGGACACGAAAGAGGGCGAGATCTATGGTCGACATGTCCTTGGGCCATCATCGGATACTGAGCGCCTCCACGCGCTTGATACAAAGATGCTCCATACCCAAATCGAGACTGCAGAAACACTGCTGCCAAAAAATTTCACTTCATTGCTGGTATCTCAGATCCATTTCGACACGCTCTCCTCTTCGGCAAGCCGCAAAACCATTCTGGAGATAGCGAAAAATATCCCTCCTTACATGAAGGGAAGTTTGATGGCATCCATCGTCGATATCCCCGCAAGTACGCCTTCTTCAACGCTCGCTCAGAGGGTGTCCGGCCTGTCAGAATATTTTCGTGCAGTGTCCATCAACATACCCAATTCAGACTTCCCGGTGGCAGCCTGCGCCGCTATGGGCGCGACCTCCGTGTCTTACCGAATTCCCGCAGATCTCTCCAATGCCGCGATCGTGGCGGAGGTCCGCAAGATCATCGGCGCAGCCAAATCAGCGAAGCTTCTGACCGTTTTTGAGGAAGTCAGCGATCTGAATCTCGCCGTTGCACTGAAGAAACTCGGGGGAGTCTTTATCACCGGAACCTGCCTAGGCGGGATCGACAATGCTCCCGGGAACATGAAGCAGCTAACCGTCAAAGAGTTGCAGGGGCGTTCCCAGGCGGCTTAATCGCCAACCCAGCTAACCTTCCAGATTGTTCCACCTTCGTCATCGGCAACAAGCAAATGACCATCCTGCGTTAACGTGAGGCCCGCCGGGCGCCCCCAAACACGCGCGGGCGTATCTCCTTCGGTCCAAAAGCCCGCGACAAAGGTCTCATAGGTTCCGACAGGCTCACCATCTTTGAAGGGCACCCGCACCACCTTGTATCCAGTAGGTTCAGAAGCATTCCAAGATCCGTGAAATGCCACAAACGCATCGCCATGATAGGTGGCAGGAAACAGAGTCCCATCATAGAAGACTAGGTCCAGCGCGGCCGAATGCGCCGCAAACAAAACATCAGGCTTCAATGTTGTGGCGACAAGGTCAGGACGAATCTCGCCGAATTTAGGGTCTGCATTGGATCCGAGATAGGCATAGGGCCAGCCATAAAAGCCACTCTCCGTGACCTCGGTCAGATAGTCCGGAACAAGTTCATCACCCAAGCCATCGCGCTCATTGACGACGGTAAAGAGACGGGCAGAGCCTGGATAAAAGGCCAAGCCAATCGGATTCCTAAGTCCGGAGGCAAAGACTGTCTGCGCACCGCTCTCCAGATCAAATCGTTGAATGCTCGCCCGCGGTTGCGGCTCTTCATTCACATTGCTTTCGCTACCCACAGACACAAAGAAGCTCTTGCCGTCCGGCGCAAATCTCAACATTCGCGTCCAATGTCCGCCGGCATCTCCAAGCGCGCCCGCCCGCGTTATAGGACGCCTGCCTTCGGCAATATCACGCCCCTCAACAGAACCCAGCCACCAGACAGCCCGTTCATCTGCGATATAAAGGTCGCCTTCATGAATTGCGATACCGGAAGGCAAACGAAAATCGCGGGCGAATACAGTCTTCGTGTCGATCCGTCCATCACCATCAAGGTCAGCTAAGCGCGTGACCTGTCCGACATTTGCCTCGGTGATAAACACCGCGCCATCGGGCGCCACCACCATCCCTCTTGGATGTTGCAGTCCGTCAGCAAAGAGTGAAACCTCAAACCCTTCGGGCACGCGCAATTGCGCTCCAGCAGGCCGGTCTATCACGACGGGGCGATTCCCAACGGACTTTGTTGCATAGGGAGCAGGCAGGTCGTCGACACGAACATGGTATTGTGTGCCGACGGCTTCATCTGCCCCGATTGAAGCAGCAGCCACATCCTCATCCGCAAATGAAGGGCCAGGGAACACCGCGTTTAGCCCGACCACAGCCCCCAAAATGAGAACACTGATCGAAACATTTCGCCCCTGTTGACCAAATCGCATTTGCATCACAGCTTGCATCACTCCTGTTCCCAGTGATCACATCGGAATATAGCTTGCACACAGATGATAGAGGGAAACAAGACCGGGAACCTATCTACAATCATGCGCCCCTACTCACCTGTAAAGCGGGGCTCACGTTTCTCCAGGAAGGCCGTGATCGCTTCAGTCTGATCTTTGGAGGTGGCCGCGAGTGCAAACTGATCTCGGTCCATATAGGTCGTTGCATGGTTGAGCGCTTTGGCAGCCATATCAATGGATTGTTTAGACATCCGAACCGCAACCGGGGGCAACGCACCAATGCGGGTTGCGAGGTCCATAGCTTCCTCGCGCGCGGACCCAGGCTCAACCACTTTCTCGATTAAGCCCCATTCAAGCGCGTCAGGGGCAGGCAGGCTTTCACCCAGGATAGTGAAGAGCTTCGCTTTCGCCGGGCCCATAAGGTTCACCAACCGTGGGTTGGAGTGCCAGCTCATATTCATGCCCAAAGGAATTTCCGGCAGTCTGAAATTGGCCGATGCGCCAGCAACGCGAATGTCGCAGGCAGCAACCAGTGCAGAACCACCGCCAATACAAAACCCTTCAACTGCGGCAATGGTGACCTGCTCAAGACGTTCCCAGGCAGCGCACATATTTGGGCCAGTCTTGAGCGCATGGCGACGATGGAGCAGGCCGGAAGGGCGTTCTGCAAGCGCCGGGTCCTTGAGATCGGCCCCGGCAGAAAATGCCTTTGACGTTCCCGTAAGAACAATCGCCGAAATATCCAGATCATCCTCGAAGCTATCGGCAACCGCGGTCAGCTCTTTCATCGCGGCGACAGACAAAGCGTTGAGACCATCGCCGCGATCAAACGTCACCAAAGCGACACGGCCTTCGCGGGCAATAGAGGTGAAATCACCAAACGGTTCTGCATTATCCAACATCGTCTAGCCTTAGAAAATTGTCTGGTTAAGAGTGTGGGCCTGAAGTCTGTGGCACAGACTATAGGAACTGATGCGATCCAGTGTAGATCGACATACGAAAAAGGGCCCCGGAAAATCCGGAGCCCTGGGTCAAACTATTTTAAGCGCAACATTTAGCTGCTGCTGCCACCGGCCGCCAGCGCTGCTTCGGCAGTGTTTGGCATGATCTTCACACCCGACTCGCCGAAGATCGCAATCTGATCTCCAGTGACACCGATCACAGCATTATAGCCTTCACGGTCTGCGCGGCTGATAGTGGTGAAGGATTTGCCCATATCATCAGAATAGGCAACCGCACCATTCAGGCCTGCGAGAACAACGGTTCCGTTTGCAAGCTCAACGCTGCCACCGAAGGATTTGGTAACGCCAGTCTCAACCTTGGTCCAGGACGCACCATTATCCTCTGTCCGGAAAACATTGCCACGCATCCCGTAAATGATAACGGACCCATCACTCAGGCCCATACCACCCCAGAAGGAGCCTTCATACGGGGTTTGCAGACGTTCGAAAGTCACACCCTCATCGCCGGATCGATAGACCGTTCCAAATTCAGCAGCAACCCAAAGCGCGCCATCCTTGGACCGGAAGGAATCATTCAGGTGGAAGTCATCCTCACCGCCTTCAACGATCGGACGCTGCGCCCAGGAGGCACCACCATCTTTCGTCTCAAGGACAAAGCCGAATGCGCCCATTGCCAACCCGTAAGATGGCGTATTGAAAATCACGTTCATCAGCGGTGTTTCAGCATCAAAGTCTTCGTAGATCTGTGCCCAGTTCTCACCGCCATCCTCTGTTTTGAGAATAACAGCATCATGGCCAACCGCGTATCCAACTTCTTTCGAAGGGAAGTAGACAGAGGTGAGTGTCACCTGCGTCGCGACACAATTGGCTTGGGTCCAGGTTGCGCCCTCATCATCGGAATAGACAACGTGCCCAAATTCACCAACAGCCACCATGCGACCATTCGCTTTGGCAACATCAAGGAGCAGTTTCTTGGCAGCAAGGCCCGACGGTGTCGCCTGGACTTCAGCAGCTTCACACGCTGCGGCGCCGCCTTCTGCCTGCGCGATCCCCACCGTGCCAACAGCCAATGAAAGGCCCAACAGCGTCGCCGACGCGGACCGAAGTGCCCGCGGACCGATTTGGCGCACGGTTGAAGTGATCTTATTTACGTTCATGACCTGTTACTCGCGTTTCCCCGCTAGAAGCCGGTATTTCGGACTGTCGGGACTTCTGTCCCTTGTTATGTCAGACCATACCCGTTTTGACCCGGGATTGGACCCTTTATGCTCGAAAATCGGCAAAAAATATGGGCTGGCCCCGCAAAGGAGCCAGCCCGGCTATTCTATATGCTAACTCAGCGAACGCCAAGCTGGCGGATGGAGGAGGGCGTATATCGGTTAACGTCCAGTTCATCGGCGAAATAGTTCACCGGCGGCTCCTCGTTCTGCATTGCCAGCGCCAGATAGCGCCCTGCTTGCAGGTCATAGACGATCTCAGCGGCAGATCCGCACAGGGGCACATTGTACCGTTGGAGCGAATGCAGTTCCTGATAGCGCCACAGTTCGCCGCGGCCATCATACATTTCAGACCCGGCTATCTGCCAATTGTCCTCGTTCAGCATCTTGACCCGCCGAGCGTAGACATGGCGCGTATCAGGTCGCAGATTTGCCTCGATCCGCCAAACCCGCTGCAGCTCATAGCGGATTTTATCCTGATTCAGGTGCAGTGGATTGATGAACTCCTCATATGGAGACGCTTCGGCATCATAGGCGTTATAGGCAATATATTGCTCTGTCTTGCCCAAAACGGTCCAGTCATACCGGTCTGGCGCCCCGTTATAGCCATCAAATGAGTCTGACGTGCTCAGGCCATCCGAGTTCGTACCGGGATTATCATAAGCGATATTCGGCGCCCGACGAACTCGGCGCGTGCCAGGGCTGTATTGCCACGCTTTTCGCGGGTCGAGTGCCCGATTGAGTGTCTCATGCACAAGGATGACGCTGCCAGCCGCTCGAGCTGGTGCCACCGTATTGGCGATATAGTAGATGGAGATATTGTCCAGCTCTTCAGCCGATCCTTTGGTCGGATCAGACCATTGCAGGATCGCTTCATCCTGCACTGTCTGAAGCGTGTATTCACCTGACCGCGTGACCGCTGCCGCAGTGAATTGGCGTGTCGCCTTAAAGGACCGGAAGCGCAACGTATGGTTCCAAATAATCTCGATCGCGTTGTTTGGGATCGGGAAAGGGAAACCCATAATCGCCTGACTCACGCCCGTACCGGATTCCGCAAGCTCGCCAACCTCTGCGTTACGCCGGGTTGCCTGATAGACAGAGTCGGGATACGCGCAGGATCGGCGCGATTGATACACATTCATTTTGTATGACGGGTAAGCCGAGAGTAGAGCCTTATAGCCATCTGAGAGCTTGTCCGCATACTGACCCATATTTGCTGCGGTGATCGTAAATTTGATTCCATCGCTGGCAAACGGATTCTGCAACTTGTCACCGGGCGTATAGGTCACATTGCTGGGGACAGTTGGCAGGCCACCGGTCCAAGCAGGGATGTCGCCCCCGCCGGATTTCTCTGCACCCACCGGTGTTAAGTCGGCGCCCAATCGATTGACCTGGGAAGCCGGCACACTCGCAAACGCGCTTGTCGCCAAGGCACTGGCGGCAACAAGCGTCACTATTCCTGTTGTCTTATTCATGGTTCCCTCCACGAGGTTTCAGTCTCGTTATGTGCAGACAGGGAAAGACTGTGGCAGGCACCGGGATACGCCACTCGACCGGCAATACGAAGCTTCCCCTGCTCAATAGGAAAAGGATACCGGCTGGAGTTGATTTCGGCGATTCAAAGCTCCGCATACGAACAGTTGTGTCAGTAGAAAAACCGCAGAAAAGTGGGAAAAATTCTCTTCCAAATCATTAATGTTTTGTAATCTCAAGCAAAACGGCCAGTTCCAAAGGAACTGGCCGCCTGACATACAAGAGTATGGTTTTAAGTAATCAGCGAACGCCGAGCTGACGGATCGATGCAGGAGTGAAGTGGTTTGCATCCAGCTCATCAGCTGTGTAGTTCGTTGGTGGCTCTTCGTTTTCCATGGTCAGAGCCAGGTAACGACCGGCCTGCAAGTCATAGACAATTTCAGCAGCCTTGTTGCAGAGCGGAACCTGATAGCGCTGAACGCCGTGCTCTTCTTGAACACGCCACAATTCGCCGCGGCCATCATAGTTTTCAGATGCCGCAAGCGTCCAGCTGTCTTCGTTCATGTGCATAACGCGACGCGCATACACATGGCGATTACCAGGCTTGAGGTTAGCTTCGATCGTCCACACACGACGCAGCTCGTAACGAAGTACGTCCTGGTTGAGGTGAAGTGGCTTGATAAACTCAGAATACGGAACATTGAAAGAATCGTAGGAATTCTCAGCAATGTATTTCGCAGTCTTGCCAATGACAGTCCAGTCATAGCGGTCTGGCGCGCCATTGTACCCATCAAATGAGTCAGATGTGCTCAAGCCATCAGAGTTCGTGCCCGGGTTGTCATAAGAGATGTTTGGCGCACGACGTACGCGACGTGTACCTGGGCTATACTGCCATGCTTTCCGTGGATCGATAGAACGGTCCAGAGTTTCATGCACCAGGATAACCGAGCCAGCTGAACGCGCTGGAGCGACTGTATTGGCGATGAAGTAGATGGAAATATTGTCCAGCTCTTCAGCCGCAGTCTTGGCGGGGTCAGACCACCGCAAGATAACGTCCTGTTGAGAGATCACATTCGTGTAGTCACCCGACCGCGTAACAGCAGCGTTAGCTGTTTGGCGTGTGATCTTAAAGTCGCGATAGCGCAGTGTATGGTTCCAAACGATCTCAAGCGCATTGTTTGGGATCGGGAATGGGAAACCATTAATGGCTTTTCCGACGCCGTTACCGCCACCGACAAGCTCACCAACTTCTGCGTTGTTCCGCGTTGATGCGTAAACCGACTCTGGATAGGCACAAGTACGACGGCCTTGATACACATTCATCTTGTAAGATGGGTATGTCGACAGAAGCAGTTTGTAACCATCAGTCAGTTGATCCGCATACTGACCCATGTTTGCACCAGTGATGGTGAACTTGACTGAGTCGCCCGAGAATGGGTTTGGAATATGCTCACCAGCCTGAACGCTCACGCCAGCCGGAATACTCGACAGACCACCAGACCAAGCCGGGATGTCGCCGCTACCGGCTTTTTCCGACCCCATTGGTGTCAGGTCAGCCCCAAGCCGGGCGGCCTGGGAAGCTGGAACCGATGCCATGGCGCTGGTCGCAAGGACGCCAGCGGTCAGACATGATGCCAACCCTAGTGTTAGGTTTTTCATTAGTTCCCTCCTCAAAATGCCCCCGCATTTTTATGACACAGATCGATCCAATTATGGGATTTGACCCACCTGGTGGGGCGTCGTCTGATGCCAGCCGAAGAAACCTAGCATAGTCTGCGCACGAATAATCCCTACGGATTGGTCACCTTGGGTGCAAAGAACCGCAGAAAACCGGGTGTTACATGCGCGCATTTATTAAATCTTCGTAACAAAAAGCCCCGGAGCAAATATTGCTCCAGGGCTGATTCTTGTCAGAGACACAGACGTCTCATGAGTGTCGCAATTTAGCGAACGCCCAGCTGACGAATAGATGCCGGTGTATACCGGTTCGCATCAAGCTCATCCGCAAAATAGTTAATCTGCGGCTCTTCATTGGTCATCGCCAACGCAAGGTAACGTCCAGCCTGGAGGTCATAAACGATCTCCGCTGCAGTTCCGCAAAGCGGAATCTGATAGCGCTGCAACTGGTGCAGTTCCTGAACACGCCACAGCTCACCACGAGCGTCATACATGTCTGACGCTGAAATCGACCAATTGTCTTCGTTGATCGTTTTCACACGACGACCATAGACATGGCGGTTGCCAGCCTTCAGCGTCGCCTCAATCTGCCATGTGCGCGCCATTTCATAACGCACAGCGTCCTGATTGACGTGCAATGGAGCAATGAAGCTGTCGTAAGGAGTCGCTTCAGCATCGTAATTGTTGAATGCGATGATCTTCGTCTCTTTACCCAAGACAGTCCAGTTATAGCGGTCTGGCGCACCATTATAGCCATCGAACGAGTCAGATGTGCTCAGGCCGTCAGAGTTGGTACCTGGATTGTCATAGGCAATGTTGGGAGCCCGGCGCACACGGCGCGTACCTGGGCTGTAAGACCAAGCCTTACGTGGGTCGATTGAACGGTCCAAGGTCTCATGCACCAGGATCACGTTACCGGCTGAACGTGCAGGAGCAACGGTGTTCGCAATGTAATAGATCGAGATGTTGCCGAGATCTTCAGCAGCTGCTTTGGATGGATCCGACCATTGAAGGATGGCTTCATCCTGAACAGTCTGGAGCGTGTAGTCACCCGAGCGCGTTACAGCGGCAGCCGTAAACTGTCGAGTGAGCTTGAAGGAACGGAACCGGAGCGTGTGGTTCCAGATGATTTCAAGCGCATTGTTCGGGATAGGGAACGGGAAGCCCATGATGGCCTTGCCCACACCGTTACCACCGCCAACAAGCGTACCAACCGAAGCGTTAGAGCGCGTCGCGGCGTAAACATTGTCCGGGAAAGCACAAGAGCGGCGTGTTGGGTATACGTCCATCTTGTAGGAAGGATAGGTGCTCAGAAGCGCACGATAGCCATCCGTCAGATACTGGTCATACTGAGCCATGTTTGCGCCGGTGATCGTGAATTTGGCGCTGTCACCTGCAAACGGGTTAGGCAGCTTGTCACCGGGTGTGTAGGAAACACTGCTCGGAACAGCTGGCAATCCACCTGTCCAGGCTGGAATGTCGCCGCTACCGGCTTTTTCGGCGCCAACTGGCGTTAGGTCCGCACCCAGACGGCTTACTTGAGCGTCTGGCACTTTTGCCATTGCACCCGTTGCGATTGCGCTGGCTGCAAAAAGCGAGACCAAGGCGGTCGTCTTTTTCATAAAAAGTCCCTCTCTAGTTACACGAGGATGTCGCTCTTCCGGCGCTCACCTCAGCTGACATATTTGTAGAGAGTCAGGTCGCATGACGCAAAGAAAAGGGCCCGGCATTTGCCTGCCGGGCCCTTAAATTTTGGTAATGTCAGGAGCAGTGACGCTCCAACTACAACCTTAGAAGGAGTAGCTCAGGTTGATGGCCACGAAGTCCTTGTCACCATCACGAGAGAATTTCTCGTTCGCCATGTTGTTGGTGTACGAAATGCCACCACGCCATGTGTTCTGATAGCTACCGTCAAGCGCAAGGCTCAATGACTTGTTGCCTTCACGGAAGTTGGACATTGGTGCTGGGGAGTTACCCTTCACATTGTGCGACCAAGACAACCGTGGGCTCAATGTGATCGGTGTACCGAACGCATTGTTGTACTGGAGGATACCCACCAGAACGTAGCCATAAGAGAACTTGTCAGGACGACAGTCAGTACGGTTGGACAGTGCCACAAAACCACCGAGCGGCAGATCTGTACCTGAAGAACAGACATTGCCCCACTGACGTACGCTGAAGTCGCCTTCATCTGGAACGTCCGGCACATAGATACCAGCAAGTTCTGTCAGAAGGATACCGATGTCAGCACCCAAAGCACCAACAAGCGCGTTGGAGTTTGTGTAAGTCGCTGTCGTGCCGATATCAAAGGTCATGACTTCATCACGGATAACACCGGAGTAGGTCTGAACCGAACCGGAGGCAACGGAACCACAGGTCTGGCCTTCGCCATAAGTCTGCAGCGCATCAACGGTTGTTGTCATCGTATCCACACCCAGGATGTTATCTAGGATACAGGACGCACCCAGAGCAGCCAGAGTGATCTGGTCAGTATCGGCCTGGAAAGGCTGATCATGACGGAATGATACTTCACCCTGTACACCCCAGTCGCCAACAGTCGTGTTGAAAGACATGCCCAAGAGCTTGATGTCTTCTGGATATTCCAGGAAGAGGCCAATTGCCTCAAGCCCACCTGGTGCAGTTCCGTTCACAAGCAGCTCTGTACCATCAACCTGAATAAGTGCTGCTGATGTTTGAGCAGCAGACAGAGCACAGTTCGTGATCATCAGTTCCAGAAGGCTGCCTTGTGCAACAGCAAAACCGCCACCAATTGCGCCGTTCAGCGCAAGAGCCGCAGCCGATGTCGCCCCGTCACCCACAACAGCTTCAGCTGCAGCAACAAGACCATATGTGTCTGAAGCAGTCTGGCCGTTGAGGAACGTCAGCTTGGCAAGACCAGCCGCACCGCCACCAAGAAGGGCAGCAAGACCGGCAGTACCAGCGCCCGCACAACCAGCGTTCAAGGAACCACGAGTTGTGGCACTGGAATCGTTACCTGTCGCAACGTAGGTACGAACCACACTGTTAGCAGCGGAGTTGTTGTTGAAGAACCGCTCACCAACAATTGGAAGCCGCGAGTGGTAGTTCATGAAGTAGAAGCCAAATTCGGTTGAATTCAGGTCTTCTGCATACCAGCGAAGTGCAACACCATACTGGCCCTGATCATCTGCTTCATCGTCTTCAAGACGACGAATATCTGCAGTTCCGCCATTCAGTGACAGACGGAGAGCTTCCTGCTGACCTGCCGGAAGATCGGTCAGATAGTTCAGGAATGGGTTTGTAGCTGCCGCACAGCTGAACTGCGAAAGGCCGTTCGCCGTGTAAGCTGCGTCATAGGCGGCAGTCAGAGCACTTGGTTCAGAACAGTTTCTGTTCAGGAAGGCACCACCACTACGGCCACCGGTTACCCAGGTTGCGCCATCGACGTTACCGCCAGCAGCTGAACCGACACGCGCAACATCAGAACTGGCAAACGGTGTGCCCGGACGATCAAGCTGAAGTGGTTCAAAATCAAACTGGTAGAAGGCTTCCAGAGAAAGGTCATACGGAAGACCGAGCGATGCATAGGCACCCCAGACCGGCAGAAGACCTTCACGGACTTCAGCGCCAGGACGACGGAAAGCATTCACATCGAATGGGCTCCAGGAGCTGATACCGTTGAGGAAGAATGTTGCTTCCCCCCAGTTAACAACCTGTTTACCGATACGGACGTTCAGCGGAAGCTCGCCAACATTGAAGTCACCAGATACGTAGAAATCGAGCAAGTCGATGTCACGAACCGCGTCTGGATAAGCTTCTTTGCGAATGCCGGAACGTTCGTAAGAGCTGCCACTGCCCAGGACAGCATCGTAGAACGAGCTGACGCGAGCAAAGAACTTGTAATTTTCCCAGTTGGCCTGGATGTCGTTGGTCATTTTGACCGTACCGGACGTCAGGTCCCCGCGGTCAAAGTTCAAACGGCTATCATCGGCGTTGATTGAGCCCGCATAGGATGTTGTATCACCTGTTGCAAGGTTCTGGTTAGCCGTCGCGCCGTGCAGGGCGGTGGCAACCGCCCCGTTTGGACCCGCAGGATTGACGATTACCGCCGCAGTATTAACTGGGCCACCGTTACCGGCAGACACGTGTTGCATATTGCGTTCTGCTACACGCATAGACACACCAGCCGAAACTGTTGTGTCCAAAAAGACTTGAACGCCGCCGAAATTATACTCCAGCGCGTTCGCAGTAGTCGATGCAGCTATAAGGCCAACGCCAACGGCGCTTCCCAATAGTGCAGAGCGCACTCTGCTAGTTATCATGGAACGATCCTCCTCGATCCTCGATGCGTTTACACATTGCAGCTGGATCGGGAGGCGGTGGTTTGTCCCCTCATAGGCAAACCGGTCCCCCCTGGCCAGTCAGCATCCCTCCCCTACATCCCGCCGGGAAAGGCCAAGTGAGTCAAGGCATTTGGACAAAATTGTCGCACGCAAAGTAACGGTTGCGTGACGGGTATGGCAATTATGCCACGCAATTGGGCAACAAAGGTTCTTTTGAGAAATATTCGCAACTCAACATTGGTCAAAAGACCTCATTCCAGAGTGCCGAAAGAATCACGGCCAATCCTGGTTAACACATTGTTAACATAAGAGGTTTTCCGGTGAGCCGATAGCTAGCTAACGACAGTTTTGCCACGCCAAACCCGCCAAAATACGCATCAAACACAGCAGCCGAAATGCTGGGCGCACCGCCTATTGCAGGTGCAGGGAGGGTCCCAACAACGGTCCTCCTGCATCAACACAGATGACGGATGAGCACGCTCGATCACAGCCGAGACGGAGTTAATCCGGACCCGAAACGGTTAGCGCAAGGCTTCTATGTAGCAGCCTGGGGGGTCTTCAGCGCCGCAAGGGCATCCGCTGGCTCAGCCCGTGTCCGATAGTCCCGAGCAATATGGGCATAGAGGATTACCCCGTCTTTGCCGACCACATAGGTAGCGGGGATAGGTAGTCGCCACCCCGCCTCCCCATGGGCTTCAGGCAAATTGTTGCCAAACATCTCATAAAGTTTTTCAAGCTCAGGCGGCAGGGTGAAGACAATGCCCAAGGCCTCAGCGAGGCTGTTTTGCGGATCGGTGAGAACCGGATAGGAAATCTCGTTCTTCGCCGCTGTCGCCTCCGCCCGATCAGGCGTTTCCGGGGATATGGCAACCAGCTCAGCCCCAAGAGACCGAACGGTCTCCAATTCATCCTGGTAAGCTTTGAGCTCCAGATTGCAATAGGGACACCAACCGCCACGATAGAAATTGATCAAAACTGGGCCTTTTGCGAGCAAGGAAGAAAGATCAAAATCTGCACCGTCCGAGTTCTGAAGCCCAAGCTCTGGAAACGCGTCACCAACAGAGAGCGCGTTGTCTCCGATGCCCTGGGCATCAAGCTCCTGCGCCGCCTTCATCATCACAGCGCGTGCTTCTTCTGGGATCCGTTTGGCAGATCCGGCACTCATCGCCTCTAATTGTTCTGTCAGTGACATGATCATCTCCCCTCTACTTTTCTGGTGACCCATATCTAGGAACACACCGGACGAACACCAATCACGAAACGGTGACGCCCGGCAAATGCCGCACCAAGTTGCGCAAAACAGCATGCCATTGTAGCAGGAGGCATGTTCGTCCCATTTCTCTCCTACCTGCGTTTTATCCGCGGTCACAAATCCCTGCTGACCTTCGGTCTGCTCATGACCTTCGGGTCGAGCTTTGGTCAGTCTTTCTTTGTTGGCCTCTATCAGATGCCGCTGCGGGAAATGTATGACCTGTCCGCCTCCGCCTTTGGGGGCGCCTTTTCATTCGTGACGCTCTTAAGTGCAGCCGCGCTGCCCTGGACAGGACGCGTGATTGACCAAGTGAAACTCAGGACCTTTTCGACGGGCGTCATTCTGGTCTTGAGTTGCGCGGCCCTTGCGATTGCTTTCGTCCCTTCCTTTTGGATGTTCGTCGTCGCTCTCTTCTTCCTGCGCCATTTCGGGCAGGGGCTCATGTCCCATACATCGTCCACAGCCATGGGACGCTACTTCTCCATCAATCGCGGCAAGGCCGTCACCATCTCTGCGGCGGGCTATAGTTTTGGTGAAGCTGTCTTCCCCGCCATCGCAGTCGCGCTGATCGCGCTCGTTGGCTGGCGCGAAAGCTGGATCATCTACGCCGCCGTTCTTTTGCTGGTTTTGCTGCCGCTCACCTACGGCTTGGTGCGAACAGACCCGAGTGCAGAAACCGTTGCTGACACGGACAATTCTACCGGCCCCACAGACCGCACCGCCAAACGTGACTGGACCCGCGCAGAGGTCATGCGCGATCCCCGCTTCTACATTCTCATCCCCGCCATGATGGCCCCGGCGTTCATTCTCACAGGCTTCTTTGTGCACCAGGGATACCTGGCTCACTCCAAAGGCTGGCCGATTGAGCTGGTCGCCGCAGGCTTCTCAGTCTTTGCGATCGTGAAACTTATTGCCTCTCTTCTGGCAGGCCCCTTCGCCGACCGGTTCGGCTTCCGACCACTCATCGCGCTCTATATGGTACCGCTGGCTTTTTCCATGATCGCCCTTGGCACCGTCGACGCGACTTACGGCATCTTCCTTTATTTCACACTGGCGGGCATCTCGACCGGCGGCGCCATGGCCGTTGGCGGCCTGCTTTGGCCCGAGCTCTACGGCACCAAGCACCTGGGCGCCATTCGCTCGCTCAGCGTGTCCCTTATGGTTTTCGCAACGGCGCTGGCGCCCGTCACATTTGGCTGGCTCATTGACGCAGGGCTTGGCGCCAACATGATCGCCCATATTTCACTCGGCTATAGCGTGGTGGCTGTCGCACTCGTCATTTTCTTCCTGATGCGTGAAAAAGCGCAAAACCGGCCCGCGACCAGGTCCAGCCCTTGATCTGCGCACCGGCCACGCTAAGTCCGTCAGGATGGCTATAAATGAAGATACCACCGAGACAAATCCAGATATCGCCCAAACGGCCCGCACGCTCATCGGCCAGTACGGTGACGATGCTGCCGTGATCGCCACCCTGCGCGCCGCAGAGCTTGCCGCCACCGGCAATGTCGACGGTCTCTTCTTCTGGGATTCAGTGATCGAGCTGATCGAGGACATGGCCGAAGGCAAAGTCGCTCAAGACGCTTGAAGCATCAGCGCACGCCCAAGCGCGCACGCTAGGCAGTCTCAATACCAGGCGGCACCAGTGTCCCCCCAACCGTGTGCCCCAGAAGCGTGGGCACAAACGGGAGCTTGGTCGCGGGCACAAAAAAGCGGTCCCTTAACCAGGGCAGGAGACGACTGTCTGACTGATAGACAGGCGTAAAAACATGACTGGCGGCCTGATAAAAGCGTAAGTGAAGCCGCCGCGACCGCGCATAGAGCTTAAACGCCTGCTCCGCATCCGCGGCCACTGCAAACGCCCGATCCAGCGCATGCGCATCGAGCAGCGCCATATTAACGCCCTGCCCCAATTGTGGGCTGGTGGCATGCGCCGCATCTCCGATGAACACCACCCGCCCCTTGTGCGGGGTCATGAGCGTGTGGTGCCCATAGCGCGCAAATGTGAGATCATCCACGTTTGTAATGAGAGACAGCAGGCCCTCTGTCTCCGGCCACAAGGCAAGCACTTGCTCTTTCCAGACATCAAGTCCACCCGCTTGCCAAGCATCAAATGCCTGCTGCTTCAAACTCCAGAAGAAAGCCGTGTAGGTACTGCTTGATGATGTGACCTGACCGATGGGTAAAACGCCGACCATCTTGCTGGAGCGCGCATAGACCTGCTCAAGCGTTGACGTTGAAAACCCCGACACGGACGCACCGCCATTTGTCGCGAGGCTCGCCCAGAGAGCTCCAAACGGCAACTCCCGCATCCTGTGCTGCGGCCAGACCTGCTGACGGATCGAAGACCGGGAACCGAGCGCATCGATCACTAGATCAAACGGACCAACAGGCCTGCCCGCTGCCGTTTCTAGTGTGGGACATTGCTCAGCCCCCTCACGCACCCCGGTCACCGTCGCCCCCGTCACGACCTCAATGCCTGCACGCACGACGGCCTCAAACAGAACATTGAAAATCGCTGCGCGATGAACCGCGAGCCCATGCCGCCCCGGACGCGCCCAATCATAGCGGACATCAAGGACCCGTCGCCCCGAAGGGTGTGCATGTCCAAGCATCCGGTCGATCTGAACACCGAGCGCCCGGATTTCGTCCTCAAGTCCAAGCGACGCGAGCACCGCCAACCCGGTCGGTTGCAAGACAAGTCCCGAGCCAATCGGTTGTGGTTTTTCCAGCTGATCAACAAGGGTAATGCGATGCCCTTGGCGGTGAAGAAAGAGCGCAATGGAAAGACCGGCAGGGCCGCAACCAGCAATACCGATATGAAATTGTTTCATGCACCCCACACCGACATCATGTGTCTCCATCTCGCCCATCACTAGAACACAGAAACCAAGCTCTGAGCAGTGCGGCCCACAGACGCAAGACAAAGAAACGCAGAGCCCCTGTATCGAGATCAACCGATTGCAGAGCAATATCTCCATGCCCATATGGAAGCGAAACATATTTGCTCTGGAGGGGTTCCATGAAAGTCGAGCACACAATCGAAATCAACGCGCCCACTGAAACCGTTTGGGCGGTGACCACAGACATCAACAATTGGCCGGACTGGACACCAACCGTGGAAAAAGCCACGCGCCAGGATGACGGCCCCTTTCAACCTGGCAGCTATGCACGCATGCAACAGCCGGGCATGCCGGAAGCTGTCTGGACAGTGATTGAGATGGAAGAAGGGCGAAGCTTTTCTTGGGAAACACACATGCGCGGCATCCGCTTCACAGCGACCCACCTCACGGTGCCCACAGAGACGGGATGTAAAAACACGTTGGGTCTGGAACTAAAAAGTGTGCTCGCCTTCCTGCTCTGGCCTATCGCCAAACACCAGGCGGTCAAAACCCTGGAAACAGAGAACCAGGGACTCAAAGATTTCTGTGAGGCAAAAGTGTCTGCCTAACACCGATCAGGACCAGAATCTGATTTCAGATCGCGCGAAATTTGGTTTAGCCTCTTGGAAACCACGCCTCTGCCGGCGGTGAAAAGGGAGGAGACGCCATGCGTGATTTTGACCCGGACGGCACACGACTGCCCGTCAAGATCGACACGGCCTCAAATGGTGAGTACCTGCCTCAACCCCTGACGCCTGCGGAAGAACACGCCAAAGCCCTTGCCTTTGACAAGGTCGCGGACGCTGTAAAGCGTCTGGACACGGACCGCCGCAGCTTCCTGAAAAGCACCATGGGCACCGCCGCCACTCTTCTGGCCTTGAACGAAACAGCCGCTGCGACCGGCGCCAAAGGCGGCACGTTCAATGTCGCGTTGGATGCGGCGGAAGATGAGGCGCTGGCAAATGCAAGCGTCAAAGGCGACGAATTTATCTTCGACATTCAGACCCATTGCGTGGATCCGTCAGGTGCCTGGCGGTCGGGCATGGATGGTCTCTTATGGACCATCGCGATCAACTTTGTGTTTGAAGAAGGCGCACGCCAATGCGGCTGGTTCGACTTTGACTGTTTCGACGGCCAGAACATGATCAAGGAAGTCTTCCTTGATAGCGACACAGATGTCGCCGTGCTTTCCGCTCTGTGGGGCGGGCGCGAGAACAACCCGACACCCATCGACTATGCAGCCGAGACCCGCACCCTGGTCAATGAAGTGGACAATCGAGAGCGCGGCCTCATCCATGGCGGCGTCTTCCCGAACGAACCCGGCTGGGAAGATTTCATGGATGAGCTCGCAGAAGACCATAAAGTCGCCGCCTGGAAACTCTATCCGCAATGGGGACCAGACGGTGTGGGCTATCACATGGATGATCCTGATCAGGCCGCCCCCTTTTATGAGAAGGCACGGCAGCTTGGCATCACCACCATCTGCTCCCATCGCGGCCTGCCGCTCCCCATGCTGGACCACGCCTATTCCCACCCAAGTGACATTGCCCGCGCAGCAGCAGCCAATCCGGACCTTACCTTCATCTGCTACCACTCAGGCTTTGAGCCGGACTATCCGGAAAGTGCCTACACCCCGGACAACACACAGGGCATCGATCGGCTTATCCGCGCCCATGAAGAGAATGGTTTTCGGCCGAATGAAGGAAACCTCTATGCGGAGATGGGTGGGCTCTGGCGTGAACACATGACCCAGCCCGAGGCAGCCGCCCACGCTATGGGCAAGCTTCTCAAGACCTTTGGACCGGAACGCATTTGTTGGGGAACCGACTCGATCTGGTGGGGCAGCCCGCAGGATCAGATCGAAACCTTCCGCACTTTTGAGATCACCGAAGAGTTCCAGGAACGCTTCGGTTATCCGGCGCTTACCAAGCAAGTGAAAGCCCGTATCTTTGGTCTGAACGCGGCCGAGGTCTATGGCGTAAACCCGGAACCCTTCCTGAAGGAAGCGGCGAACGACCGCATCGAGGAGCTGCGCCGCGACTATGCCTCTTGCACCAACCCCAGCTTCCAGACTTATGGACCAAAAACACGCCGCGACTTCTGGCGGGTCTCGGGGCCGGGGGGTGGGCGTCCCAGTTGACACCTGCATCACAGCCGCGTCCTATGACGAACATCCCATCATTATCCTCGACTGGAGAGGTGTTTTGGTGCGCTTTCACACCAAAAGGCCTCCCCTACGGCTCTTTCATTGACTTGGCCGTCGAAATCGGCGTAAATCCCCGGATACGTTCTACATTTGATGCGCGCTAAATGAATTTCCGGTTCGCCGGCGAGCTTATCTATCCACTGACAATGTGATCGTTGAAGACCCGTGACCGCGCGCTGTGCGCGAGCGCGGACCAAATACTTGTTAGAGGAAGATCAAAATGCCTACAGGCACAGTCAAATTTTTCAACGCAACCAAAGGCTACGGCTTCATTGAGCCAGAAGACGGCAGCAAAGATGCATTCGTGCACATTTCTGCTGTTGAGCGTGCGGGTCTCTCCACGCTGAACGAAGGCCAGAAGGTTTCTTTCGAGCTTGAAGTCGGCCGCAATGGCAAGTCTTCTGCTGAGAACCTCTCGGTTGTTGACTAACTCATTCGAGTTACCAAGTTTAAGCCGTCCTTGAGATTTTCAAGGGCGGCTTTTTTGTGCGCGCTCCTCGGAGCAATCAAGCCTCCTGATTGAGACCCAGCTCTTTCTGCTTCTTTTTTGACAGGCCAAGCGACACGATCCGATGGGACTCTTTGATATAGGCCTTGAGGTCTTTGTCCGAGAGACCGGGCTTCTCATAGTTCTGGATCCAGCTCATGCCCCGCGACGCCAGATAGGGCGCAGGTCGAAGCCCCGGCTCCTCTTTCAGCATCTCAAACGCTATCTTCGACACTTTAAACGTGATCGCTGCTCTGGGTTTGCCTGACTTGGCATCATCCCAGCCACCGATGGCAAAGACCTTGCCGCCCACCTTCCAGACCTGAGAGCCGCCCCACTGCACCACGTGCGTAGTCGCCGGAAGGCTGCCGCAGAATTTATTATATTGCTCATAGGTCATGAACGACCCCTCAGACGCCTGCGCTATCGCGGGCAATCATGGCGCGCTCTGCATCCATGATAAAGTTCCGGTTAAGCGGCACCGCATCGCGCTGAGGCGAGAGCAACAGCTGAAACACCATGTTAGACCCGTGCAGGAAGCCAAGCTCTGCGGCGCCTAAATAAAACTCCCACATGCGACAGAAGCGCTCGTCATAAAGCTCCGCCGCTTTCGCGCGGTTGGCCGTAAAGCGCGTCCGCCAGTCTCGAAGCGTGTAGTAATAGTGGAGCCGTAACACTTCCATATCATCAACCCAAAGGCCCTGCCGCTCCAGTGCTTCAAACGTTTCCGAAAGCGCGGGCACATAACCACCGGGGAAAATATATTTCCGGAAGAACGGCCCCGTGGTGCCGGGCTGGGTGCTGCGCCCAATGGAATGGATAAAGGCATAGCCATCGGGTTTCAGCAGATCGCGCACCGTGCCGAAATAATCGTCAAAATGCCCGATGCCCACATGCTCCATCATGCCGACGGAAACCACCCGGTCGAATTGCCCTTCATACTCCCGGTAGTCCGCCTGCACAAAGTCAACAAGATCGCTGACCCCGGCTTCTTCGGCCTTCTGCTTGGCAATGGCGATCTGTTCCGGCGAGACATTAAGCGAGGTCACATGTGCGCCCTCTTTTGCGATGCGAATGGCAAAGGCACCCCAGCCGCCGCCGATTTCGAGAACGGTCATGCCGGGCTTCAAGCCCAGCTTCGCCGTCGCCCGGGTGAGCTTCGCGGCCTGCGCGTCTTCAAGCGACGTCTCCGGCGTTTCATAAAAGGCGCAGGTATAGTTGAGCTCCTCATCCAGGAAGAGCTGATACATCTCTGTCGACAGATCGTAATGGGACCGCGCTTGGCTCTTCGCCTTGTCTACATCATTCGCCTGCTGCCGGCGGCGCATGGAGCGCCAGAACCGGCGTAGTCCGCCCTGCACCTTGTGACTCGCAAGCGGCCCACGATTGATGGAGAAGAGAAAGAGCAGATCATAACAGCCGGACCCGGCCTCAAACGTAAGGCCCCCATCCATATAGGCTTCGGCGGCAATGAGTTCTGGATTGAGAAAGAGCTTCCACTTAAGCGACTTGTCATGCAGCCGCATGGTCACATGCACGGCTTCCTCGCCCTCACCTGCCGTCCCGAACTCGTGCTGAGAGCCATCCACATCAAAAACGGTCAGCCGCCCCTTCTGAACAAAGGTGTTCAGCAAATTACTCAATGGCCACATGGATAGCTCCCCCAAAGCATCATCCGACCGGAGTGAAACGAGGATCGATAAGATGATGCGTCAATAAAGTGTCTTCGTCGTGAGGGGAGCATAGAACATTCTGAGACCGGGTCCGAAATCAATTTGCGGAGAGTCTATGAAGCGCTAGCACTACTCTCGTCGGGCCTTCCGACCAACCGCACCTTCCAGACTCGATACGCTTCCAGGACGCCAAGTGGCACGAAGTGCGCAAGCGCGCCCCCAAACGTATTGTGGATGGTGATCCAGTGCAGCAGCGTCATGATCGCGGCGAGATAGACGAGCCGTTGAAGCGTTTGCCAGCCCGGGCCCATCATCTTGACCGAGGCGGCATTTGAGGTAAGCGCCAAAGGCACAAAGATGAGGAACGCGACCCAGCCCGTCCAGATGCCAAGCTTCACCACATCCGCCATCACCGCATCAAGCGTGCCGAGATCAATCACATAATAGAGCGTGTGAAGCGCCGCATAGCCGAACGCCGCAACACCCAGATAGCGCCGCCGCGCCATCAACCAGCGGACAGGACGTGCACCCGGAAACATCAGGCGAAGCGGGGTTAGCATCATGGCGATGATCATAAACCGTGCGGCAAACTCGCCCGTCGGGTGCAGCAGGCTTTCAAGATCGCGCCCGTTTAGCGCACCCGCAATCATGCCCACCGACGGAAGCGCAAGGAGCGCCCAGAAGAAAGTGTGGGAGTTGAGGAAAGCTTTTAAGCGTGTCATGTGCTGGGCAAGGTCCGTTGGACGAAATAGGAGAGGCCCTGACAGGCCTCAGCCTTGAGGATAGGAACGCGCACGCGCCCCTTCCAGCAAAACACTGTTACAAATTGTAAACGGAGAGCGTCAGTCCGCTTCGATCACGCCGCAGGCAACACGGGCGCCCGCGCCGCCAATGGGCTGGGTCACATGATCGTCTGCATTTTCATGAATGATGAAGGTGGAACCATCCTCGTCCAGCAGATTGTTGTGACCTTCCACAAGCGACACAAGGGAGGTAAAGGCTTCCATCTCGCCCACGCCATCCGCCCCCACAAAGAGGTTTGGCAGATCGCCAGGCTCTGGCCCTTCAGGGTTCAGGAGACCATGACCGCCCGGCACAAGCCCCACATGGCCTTTCGCTGTTTTGAAACCTTCATGCGGTTCGCACACCCCATGGGCATGAAGATGCAGCCCATGCTTGCCAGGCTCGAGCCCCGAAACTTTCAGGTGAATAAGCACACCCGTCGGCCCCTGGGTGAGCGTCGCCTGCCCCGTTTCCTCCCCATCGCTATTGATGAGTGTGGCTGCCGCTGTGACGGGCTCGACCGCTTCCTCGGCAAAACTTGGCGTGGCGGAGAGAAGGGCAACGGTCAGGGCGGTAGCAAGAACAGAACGGGACATGGGCACACTCGACATTGGAGAAGACACACTGTTTGGCGATCGAGCTTAAGCGCCTGTGACCGCTGAGGCAAACGGGCGGGCGTCGTGATTTGGGGCGCCCCTATTGCCCCGAGTTAAGAACAACAATCGCCCCGTTCAACAAGGTCGCAAACCCAACCCAGGCCAGATAGGGCACAAACAGGACAGCCGATAGGCGGTCCTGGCGCCAGGCCAGCCGCATGAACAGAAGCAGGGTCAGGAACAGCAACACGATCACGCCGAGCGCCCAAAGGGGTTGCTGAGCAGCAAAGAAGATGGGGGACCACAGAAAGTTCAATCCCATCTGCAGCACCCAAAGGCTCATCAGGGCCCCACGCTCCTTCCGGTGCCAGACCCGCCAGCCAACAAAGGCAATCATGAGATAGAGCGCGGTCCAGACCGGCCCGAACACCCAGTTTGGCGGGTTGAAAAACGGCTTCTCCAGCGCGGCATACCACTCACCTGGGATGGTGAGCGTGCCAATCGTAAGCCCACCCCCCACAACCACCAGCAGGAAGAGCACAAATGAGACAGCTTTATTCATGAGAAACACCCTCTGTTGAGGCAACCATTGACCGTCCAGGCGACAGAAAACATCTGCCGTCCTTAAACGATATAGATCGCCGTCGCGCAGGATCAAAATCATGGGGAGATGTAAGAAAGACGCCTGTCGCCTGACAGCGGCGGCAATCATATTGCCTGGCTTGTGGTGCCGCTTGGGTGATTTGAACACCCGACCCCATCATTACGAATGATGTGCTCTACCAACTGAGCTAAAGCGGCCCAACAAAGCATTTCCAGTGACGTGCCAACTTGAACTGATCTGGCGGTTCACCGTCCGGAAATGTGACAAACATAAAGTCGGCAATTCCTTAAACCGATCTGCCGTCCCTGTCTAGGGTCCAAACCCTGACAAAACCTGGAGATCGGCCTACCCGCCGCACTTAAAGGGCGCAGGGATCACCGCCCCCTCTGCAATCGGTGCTACCTCCCCACACAGAACCATCGGCGGGACCGCTGCCTGGGGCACCGCCGTGACCTGCGCCATAAAGGCCCGAACCTCTGCAGCACTTTCCTCAGGTACCTCTTCCATAGCGATGTGACCCACATTTTCATAAATCACGAGCTTCGCCTGAGGCAGTGCCTCTTTCATCTTATGCGCACTCTCAACCGGAATGAGTGGATCATTCTCACCCCAGATGATGAGGGCCGGCAGTTCGATCGACGGGATCTTTTCTGCAAGCGTGGCATCTGCAACGCCGCGATTGGCATAGCCCTGGAACCGCGCCCGCGTCGCGCCGCGATTGCCATCATGAAGCGTCATATCAAAGTAGCGATCGATCATGGCTTCAGTCACCAGCGCATCATCCTCAATAGAATGCTTGAGGCCATTCTCCACAATGGAGCGCGGCGTGATGACAAGCATCAACTGATTGACGACCGGTGTGGCCGCGAGACGAAACGCCAACGGCGGCGATGCGTTCTCCACATTGCGTGGCATGCCGGATGACGACACCGGGATAATGCCGAGAAGGTCGTCCCCATGTGTCACCGCATATTGCAGCGTCACCCCACCGCCCATGGAGTTGCCACCCATGACAAATTTGTCGAGCTGAAGCGCCGTGACGAGTTCTTTCACAAAGGCAACCTGACCGGCACGGCTATAATCATCACTCTCATGGGTGCCTGTCAGGCCATGGCCAGGCAGGTCGAGCGTAATCACCCTGTAGTCATCACCAAGAAGCCGCACCCACGGCTCCCAGGTATGGAGCGAGGCATTAGAGCCGTGCACCAGAAGAAGCACGGGACCGTCTTTGTTCCCCTCATCGCGATAGTGAACCGTGGCCCCCGAGGGAAGCGTCAGAAACTGAGACGCCTCGCTCGCATATCTCGGCAGCAATTCTTCAGTGGATTTATCAAGCGCGCCCCATATCGCAAACAGGGCAACGAACGCGACAACCAAGAGCGCGACGAGCCCGCCAAAAATCCGACCTACCATTTTGCTGCCTCCCCATTGGCACCATTTTCCTCAATCCCGGAACCTTCCGGCCCCGGATCATCTGGCGCAACCACAACATGCTCCGGCAGCGTAGCACGAGGGGCCGCTTCGTCTACCGCTGCACCCTCCTCGGATGCTTCTTCTGAAGACTCTGAGCTTTTATCCGCCAGAGCTGGACTGTCTTCCGTCGCCTCTGCCGAAGAAACAGGCTCTGATTGAGACTCAGGCGCCACAACCTGCATGGGTGGAATAAGCGCCGCCCGCTCTCCATCGCGCTGCTGGGGCACCTGCCAGTTGAGCGCGTCAAACGCACCGGTTTCTGGCACAATCGGAACCCACAAATGAGACTGATAGCCTTCGGCGACCCAACAGGCGTCCGCAGGCGCATGGATTGCCCGGGTGAGCCAGACCTGCGCCGCAGCAGCATGATCTTCTGCACCCTCGAGCGCCCCCATCAACTCACAGACCCGCTGAGAGGGCTCGCCCACCAAAAGAGGTTCCAGCGCTTCCCGTGCCGTTTCAAAATCTCGCGCCGCAAGCGCCGCACGTGCCAATGCCATCTGGCTTTCACCCGCTCCCGGGTTGCGCGCGGCCAGTCCTTTTACCCGCCGCAAACGGTCAAAAGGTTTTTCATCCGCCACCAGCGTCAGGTAAACGTCCGCCAGATCCGGGTGGGGGTGTGTCGCCCACGCCCGTTCAACAAGACGCCCAGCCTTGCGCACCTGCCCCGCCTCTCCCATCAACCGCGCAGCAAGTGCGACAGGTGGTGCAAAGGTGGGTTCCATCTCTACAGCGTCGCTCGCAAGCTGAAGCGCTTTTTCTCCGTCTTCGCCGCCTGCAAGGTGCATGGCATGTGCCGTCAACAGAACGGCACGGCGGCGGCGCGCCACATCGCGCGTGAGGAGCTTGACCTGCAACATCTTATCAAGGGTCGATGCGGCGCGCTCAAACTCACCCGCCGCGACTTGAGCAGTGAATGCTGCCTCGGCCGCCCAGGGTGTATGGGGGCGAAGCGCGAAAGCCTTTTCCGCATAGGTGCGTTCTGCCGCTTTATTGCCCACGCGACCTGCCTGAACATAAAGGCCACGCAATCCCAGAAATTCGGTTTCCGAATGTCCCCGCATCTCTTCAAAGAAGCGGGTGGCCCCTGCACTGTCGCCTTTCATCTGTGCAGCTTGCGCTGCGAGTAAGAGTGTCATGGCTGGCTCATCCAAGAGCTTGTGCGCCTGTCCCGCATAGAGATCTGCCTCACGGCTATCCCCTGCTGCAATCGCGACCATACCTTTGGAAAGCGCGTCATATCCCTTCTTACGCTTTCGCGTCGCAAGGAAGGACGTAAACCCCGCCGGACTTTTCATGAAAGTCGCAAACAGGCGGTAGCCGAGCACACCGAGGATCGTCGACAGGGAAATGACAAGCAGCCCCATGACAAAACTGGTGCGAATTTCATAGCCCTCCCAGGCAACCGTCACCACGCCGGGATGATCCGCCAGCCAGATCGCAGCAGCGCAGAGAACAGCGATGATCGAAAACGGAACAAGGACACGCCACATAAGAGCTTACTCCTCGCCAGCGGCGACATGCGCCAAGACACGAGCCGACAAATCTCGAACAAGGCGATCAGTTTGCTGCCGGGCGTCAACGTCGGCAATCCATGTTGCAGCGACATCAGCAGCCGGCCCAGTCAGGAGTTTGGCCTCGCTCAGCGCACCGGATAAATCCTCTTGCGCCAAGCGCGTTTCAATGCGCGCGACAATCGCTTCAACCGTGTCGCCCTCTACATCACCAATGCGGCGCACGGTCACAATGGAAAGCGCGCTGCCGACAATGCGTTCATAAAAGGTTTCGCGACCTGCTCGCCGCTCTGCGGTCAGAAGCGGATCAACGAGGTCGGAAAATTCCTGGGAGAGAGAAGCGAAGGACCGAACTCCCTTTGGGGCGACCTCTGCGAGCGCAACAACCGCAGGGTCTTCTGGCGCAAGGGCAGCGATGGCCCCGAGCTCTGCATCAAAGGCCGTACCGGCATCAATCGCACGGGTAAGATTTGCAAGGGCAATGCCGAGCGCAGCCTCCGCTGTCGGGTCGGGGCGCGACACCTCTTCCTCTAAGGCAGCAACCTGGAGCGTGAGGGCGTTGATCTGCTCGGCAGCCGCATTCACCCCTTGAGCAATCTGACCGACGCGTTCTGGAATGTCGGCGGGCAATTGAGCTTCCTTTAGTCCACGCACATCATCAGAAACCGTCCGCAATGTATCCGCCAGCAGAGCGAGTTCTGACGTAAGCCGATCCGCATCGACCGCGGCCAGTTGATCCTCAAACTTGGCCGCATCATCCTGCATCTGGGCCGCAAGGCTCTCCAAAGCCTGCAAGCGCTCCCCAATGGGGGCTTCGCCGATCTGCGTTGAATGCTGAGCCGCAAGCGCCTCAACATCTGAGAGACGGGTAAAGAGCCCGTCGGTGCGCGTCTGGAACAATTCCCCGAGTTCGCTTACCCGCGTGTCCAGAGCCGCGACTTGACCATCCTCAGCGTCACCTGCCTGCGGCATCACATAAAGAATGCCAAATCCAACAACAGCCGCACCGATCAAGCCACCCGCAAGCCCGGCCCCGAGGGCGACCGACCGATTTCTGCCGGTCACATCAACGGCTTGCGCCTCAATGGTCTGAGGCGTGTCTTCAGCGGGGTCGCCCGCGCTCCCCCTCTGCTTCGGGGCGTCACGCGTTTTCTTGCTGTCGCCAGATGAGCTGGAAGAGGAATCGTCTTTGTCTGTCATTACCCAACTGCCTTGTTACGTCACTGACGAGAGTTCCGGAGCACAAAACACCCGTCTTTATATTCCCCGATAGATCCGTCGAGTATACGCGAAATCAAGAAGGGAGAGCGAACCTCACCCTGTTTGTTTTTGTCTAGCTCTGAAAGCCCGACACGGGGTCAAGCAGAGCAAGGAGATCGGTTTCATTTGGTGCAGATGCCACATGGATCGCCCGCAATCCAATATCCTGCAAAGGCAGCGCCGCATTGGCCGAAAGACAATAGGCATTCAAGCCCGACAATTGACCGCTAAGACCCGCCGCCTGGCATAGATGGACGAATGTTTCTGCGGACCGTTTTGAATAGAGAAGCACCCCGGCAATCATGCCTGACCGCACACCCGTGATCGTCCCAGGGGAAAGGCTATCGGCTGTCTTTGCCTCATAAAGGACGGCGCGCTCAACCCAGAAGCCATCGGCCTCTAACGCGCCCTTTAGATCACCCGCAACAACAGTTCCGGCTATGTGCAGCAAGGGTCCGCCATCTGGCTGCAGCTTCTTTTGAACCAGCTCAACAAGCGACACCACATCACCGTCAGCTTCAAAAACGGAGCAAAAACCTGCCTCGCGAGCCAACGCAGCCGTCGTAGGTCCCACGGCCACCAGCGGAAGTCTGAGCCATTCCGAAAAATCAGCACGAGCCATCATCGCCCTGAGGCCATTCGCGCTGGTGATCAAGAGTGCCTGCACGCCCGTCCGAGTGAGCGGGGTATCTGGGTGAAATTCAATCGACATGAGAGGATCAATAGTTACCTCGTGACCATGCGCCTGAAGCACTTGCGCGAGCGCGTCAGCGTCCTTTCGAGGGCGGGTCACCAGAAGGTGCATGCAAACAACCTCTCTGAGTTACCAGGTCGCGAAGAACTCCGGCCCACCTTTGGCCTTAAGCTCAGTCGCCGCGTCTGCGCCCAGAGCAGCCGACAAGGCAGGGGAGCCATCTCGTTCAGCGGTATGAACAATTGTACCATCTGGTGTCAAAATTTGCCCGCGAAACCGGATACGGCCTTTGTCGTAAACCGCATGGGCTGCAAGCGGCGTCCGGCAGGATCCATCAAGAGCGGCGAGGAAAGTGCGCTCAGCCGCCATCACAATTGCCGTCTCCACGTGATGGATGGGCGCCAGGAGATGGGCAATCTCCTCATCTTCCACACGCCGTTCAATGCCGACAATGCCTTGCGCCACTGCTGGGATCATCTTCTCAACCGGGACGGGGTCCGTTGCGACTTCAGGCATGCCAAGACGATTGAGGCCGGCCATAGCAAGCAGCGTCGCTGAGGCAACGCCATCTTCTAGCTTTTTGAGCCGCGTCCCCACATTCCCCCGAAATTGAACAATTTCAAGGTCGGGGCGTTGCGCCAAAATCTGGGCGGCACGCCGGAGTGACGATGTGCCGAATTTTACCCCCTTGGGCAGCGTCTCGATCGAGCGGGCATCAGGGCTGATGAACGCATCACGCGGGTCTTCACGCTCCAACACACAATCAATGATGAGACCTGACGGCAGTTCCGTGGGCATGTCCTTCATGGAGTGAACGGCCATATCGATCCGCTTTTCGTAAAGCGCCTCTTCAATCTCCTTGGTAAAGAGCCCTTTGCCGCCCACGTCCGACAGGCGTTGCTCCTGGAGAAGATCACCAGAGGTTTTGATCGGGACAATTTCGAGAGCACCCTCTTCAAGACGATGCGCCTTGGCAATCAGCGACGCGACGGTGTTGGCCTGTGCGAGCGCAAGGTCGGAGCCCCGGGTGCCGATACGAATGGGTCGTTGCATGGAAATGGAACCAGATGGTAAGCGTGCGTGGGCCTTCTTATACCGGGTTTCGCCAAACACGCGAGCCCCCTTTGTGAACGCCTGTGCCGAATGGCCGCAATCCATCTGCGCAAGCAGCGCCAATAGGACCCTGAAACTGTGAGCTCACTAAACGTCATGGGGATCGAGACAAGCTGCGATGAAACAGCCGTCGCGATCGTGCGCCGATCTGATGAGGGAACGCCGGAGCTCCTGGCCAATGAAGTCCTCAGCCAGATTGAAGACCATGCGCCTTATGGAGGTGTTGTGCCAGAAATCGCAGCCCGATCCCACCTGGTCCACCTTGATGGCCTCGTCAATCGGGCGCTTGAAACAGCGGATCTCACTTTTGGGGACCTGGACGGTGTGGCGGCCACCGCTGGGCCAGGGCTGATCGGCGGCGTGATCGTAGGGCTCATGACGGCGAAAGCCATTGCGCTTGTCCACAAGCTGCCTTTTGTCGGCGTGAACCACCTGGAAGGCCATGCGCTCACGACCAGGCTGACAAACCAGACGCCCTTCCCCTACTTGCTGCTGCTGGTTTCCGGTGGCCATTGTCAGTTGCTGCATGTGAAAGACTTAGGCAGCTATGAGCGCCTCGGCTCTACCATTGATGATGCGGTGGGCGAAGCTTTCGACAAAACCGCCAAAATGATGGGGCTGCCCTATCCTGGCGGTCCTGCCCTGGAAGCCATTGCAAGAGACGGCGATCCAACCCGCTTTGACCTGCCCCGTCCGCTCCTAAATCGAAAGGACTGCGACTTCTCCTTTTCCGGCCTGAAAACTGCGGTACGCAAACATGTGCTGGCGCTTGCAGAACAGGGCGAGCTTGGAGATCAAGACCGCGCCGACATAGCAGCCTGCTTTCAGACCGCAGTCTCCGACGTCCTCGACAATCGGGTAAGCCGAGCCATGGCCATGACAAAACAAGAGCTGGGCGAAAAGCCGCGCCTTGTTGTTGCCGGTGGTGTTGCTGCCAACCAGGCCCTGCGAAACAGGCTGGCAGAGACCTGCGAGCGACATGGCTTTACCTTGGAAGTGCCACCTGTGGGGCTGTGCACCGACAATGGCGCCATGATCGCCTGGGCGGGCCTGGAGCATCTGGCGGCTGGCCATACATCCTCAATGGATTTAGAGCCTCGCGCCCGCTGGCCACTCGACAAAACCACCAGCCGGTAGTCCACGTCTCTCTCAGCACAAAAAAAGAGACGCCGGAGGGGGGTCCGGCGTCTCAGGTTGCCTTTAGCGGGGGGACGCTTGGGGCAGTGTCCAGGTTCCCTAGGGAGGGGAGTGGGAACCCGAACGAAGGATCGTTAAATGAGGTTGCTTGCCTGCGCGAACAGCACAGCGCCGTAACCGGTAAGAACGACTGTCACAGCGGTTGTGCTGAAACGATCGAGGAAATTGGAAAGTCCGTTGCCAAACATGGGGACACCTATTGCTTAATGAGGGAACGAGGTGAGGGATCAGAAGGAATATTGACCAGCGACCTGGATGACGAGCCCAACGCTGTAGAGCGCCAGTGCGAGGGTGCTAACGCCCAGAGGACCCAATACTGGAGGAAGTGGGGTCTGTCTTTGTTCAGCGATATTCATGGGCTCGTTCCAGTTCACTTAAGTCTCGCGCCCCTTGCTCTGGGCCGGTTGAGGGTTCCGGCCCCCCACCGTCTGCAGTGGAGGAGCGCGTCTATGACAAATAGATAGGGAGCCCTAAATGAAAAACAATGAATGATTTCAAAAATATTCATTATTCACAAAATGGTCACAATTCACCTCTTTCGCCACAATCTGGGCGCTCCGCAAAATCGGTAGCAGCAAAAGACTCGCGATCAGCAAAATTTGAGTAGATTCAGGGGCTTATGGGATCGTAGCCGTCTATCAGGCAGCCTGTGTGGGTGCCAAGCCCCGCACAATGAGCTGGTAAACCCCGTCCAATTCCCGCTCAAGTTTTTCGAGGCTCAGGCGCGAAAAAAGCTGCGGATAGGAGAATTTCAGGGTGGCGGCCTGGATCATTTCAGCGGTGAGATCCGGATCTGAGACGTCGAATTCGCCTGCATCCCGACCCATGCTGAGAATGCGCGCCAGCACATCCCGCTCCCGTTTCAGCCCTTCATTGTGGAACTCAGGCCGCTCTGCTGTGATCAACTGAGCCATTTCCACGATACGGTGATTTTTCTCCAAGGCATGAAACGTGGTCCGGAGGTCCTGGAAAAGAAACTCTTTCAGCCGCTCAGCAGCGCTCAAGCCTGGACTATCCAGAATGGCCGTCAGCGCATCAGCGGTCTGAATGGAGGCCCGACGGCAGATTTCTTCGGCTATATCGAGTTTGCTGGGAAAAAATCGATAGAGATTGCCAGATGACATCTCGCAGTCTCGGGCAAGCTCTGCCATTGTCGTCTTCCCATAGCCATAATGGGTAAAACGCTCTTCAGCAGCTTGTATGATTCTTTCGCAGACCTCTTCACTCATGGAGAGTGAGTGTAGAGTGATGCGCTGAACAATCAACAGATCGTTCAATATTTCGCAAATGCGAAAGAGAGAGCGAAACGCAACAAAACGACCGGACCTGAAGCCACCATGACACCAATCAGAACTCTCGCAATCATAGGCGGCGGCGCTTGGGGGACAGCGCTTGCAACAGCGGCCGCCCGCGCCGGTCGCGACGTTCAGTTGTGGGTGCATGAGACGGAAGTGAGTGAGGAAATAAACGCGGCCCATGAGAACAAGACCTATCTGCCACGCATTGCTCTCGATCCAGCGATCAAAGCCACTAGCGATATGGCAGATCTGGTCGGCACCGACGCTTTTCTCCTTGTCCCACCGGCGCAGCATTTGCGCGCGGTGACAACCAAGCTCCACGATGTATTGCAAAGAGGATCGCTTGTGGCGGTTTGCGCCAAAGGCATCGAACAAAATTCCGGCAAACTCATGAGCGAGGTTCTGAAAGAGACATTGCCAGATGCCGTGCCAGCTATTCTCTCAGGCCCAAGCTTTGCCGCCGACGTGGCACGAGGCCTCCCCACTGCGGTCACGCTTGCCTGCGCTGAGGAAGAGGCCGCCATTACACTGGTAGACGCTATTGGTTCTCCCACCTTCCGGCCCTACTGGACATCCGATGTCATCGGCACGCAGATTGGCGGGGCGATCAAAAACGTCCTCGCCATCGCTTGTGGCATTGTCGATGGGAAAAAGCTCGGCGAGAGTGCGCGCGCTGCACTGACTGCCCGCGGCTTTGCAGAAATGGTGCGCCTGGGCAAGCGCTTGGGGGCGAGATCAGAAACCATGTCCGGCCTATCAGGGCTCGGCGACCTCATCCTCACCTGTTCAAGCACCCAGAGTCGCAACATGTCGCTCGGCATAGCGCTTGGTGAAGGAAAAACCCTGAAAGAGATTATGGGTGACCGCAATTCCGTTGCAGAAGGCGTGCACACCGCCGCTGCGGTGAAAGCGATGGGCGAGAAGCGCCATCTGGATATGCCCATCTGCGACGCGGTTGCGGATATTGTCTCAGGCGTCACAACGGTGGATGAGGCCATTGCGGCACTCCTCGCCCGCCCCTTCACAGCAGAGATTTGAGCCTGTTCAAGGTCGCCGTCGCCTCGTAAGCTCATATCAAAAGAACAACCAACACAGGGAAAAACACATGCTCTTTTGCATCGTTGGCATTGATAAACCAGATTCACTCGACCTGCGCATGGCAAACCGGGAGAACCATCTAAAACACTGGGCGGACACCGGCGCTGTAAAACTTGGCGGACCCTTCACTTCAGACGATGGTGAACGTTTGGAGGGATCCATGCTGGTGATCGACGTTGCTGATCGCGCGACAGCACAAAAGCTTGCTGACGAAGACCCATACGTCAAAGCCGGCCTCTTCGGCACCCGCGAATTGCGTGCCTGGAAATGGCTGCTCAAGGATTAAGAGACAGGTGTGAGCGATGGCTTATTGGCTTTTCAAATCAGAACCAAATACCTGGGGGTGGAACGACCAGGTGAAACGAGGGTCTAAGGGTGAGCACTGGGACGGTGTGCGGAACTATCAGGCCAACAATAATATGAAGGCCATGAAGATCGGCGACTTGGGATTCTTCTATCACTCCGTCGATGAGAAATCTGTTGTAGGCATCGTGCGGGTGATAAAGGAGCACTACCCCGACCACACCGACCCCAAAGAACGCTTCGGCATGGTCGACATTGAAGCTGTTGAAGCGCTCCCCAAACCCGTCACCCTGCAGGATGTAAAAGACACACCGGAACTAAAGGACATGGTGCTGGTGAACAACTCCCGGCTGTCAGTCCAGCCTGTGACCGCTGATGAATGGAAAAGAGTGTGCAAAATGGGTGGCCTCAAAAAAGTGCCCACCGCGAAGAAGTAGCGGTCCACGTGAACACCACATCCAAGAACTTTGGCGACGAACGGCGGCGCGAAAGATGGCTCTCCAAAGCACCGCAAGCAGGCACGCAGCTCTGCGCCCTCGACGACATTGACATACCGGGCGCAAAGGGCTTCACCTTTGGCGACGGCCGCGACCGGTTTGATATGTTCGTGGTCAGAACCGACAAAGACTGTCGGGCTTACGTGAATGCCTGCCCCCATGCCTTCACAACGCTCGAGACCTTCACCGACAGGTTCCTGACCCGCAACAAGGATCAGATCCTCTGCACCACACATGGGGCGCTTTTCAATCTTGAAGATGGGTTTTGCACCAGCGGCCCTTGTGCCGGCAAGAGCCTGGTTCCAATTCCTATTGATATTCGTGACGGTGAGATCACCATCGCGCCAACCTGATCAACTCGCAACAAAAGCTGCGAAGTCTTCAATCAACCCTTTGGACGAAAGCTCAACAAGCTTCTTGCCATCCACTGGATTGGCAAGGGACGGATCAGATCCAATCCGGCCATCGGGAAACTTTTCGCGATAATCTTCCGCATCCGTATAGCGGGCGGACGGCGCAATCTTGGGCGTCATCTCCGCCGTTTTGATCGAATCGGGATAAGCATATTGCGTAACTGCCACTTCAGACGGCGTCGCATGAGCCCCGTGCGATTTACCATAGGTGTCCATGCAATATTTGTAGACCGGCTTATAGTCCCACCAATTGGCAAGCTTGCATTTGACTGGTCCACGATTGCTGCCATCCCGCGCAAGGGACCGGTCCGCATATATCTCTGCGAACGCCGCCTGAATCGTCGACACATTGCCGCCATGCCCATTGAAGAAATAAATCCGGTCAAACCCGTGACGCCCAAGCGAGAGGACCCAATCATAGATGACAGCGATCATGGTTGACGGCCGCAATGTCATCGACCCCGGAAACGCCATATGATGCTGCGCACAGCCCACATTGAATGTTGGCGCCACCAGCATGTCAGCTTGTGCGCCCGCATGGGCGGCGATGACCTCGGGACAAATCGCATCCGTCCCGATGAGCCCATTGGGCCCATGCTGCTCCGTCGACCCGATGGGGATGACGATGCCCTTTGAGCGTGTGAGATAGGCCTCAACTTCCGGCCAACTGGACGTGTGCAATTGCATGAAACTTCCTTTCGACGAACCAGTGTCGCGGAGAGCGCCTCACAAAGCCAGTCGGAATTCTATTTCGTGATCAATCGGCACACCATCAACCCCATGTGTTGGGATTTCCGGTTTCAGGCGCCGGGATTGCGCAAGGGCGCCATGGTGTAGCGCCACCATGTCCCATCCACGGCGCTGATAGAACCGAATGGCCGGTATATTATCGTTGGTAGTGATCAACCAGAGATAGGTCTTGCCCCGGTCGCGCGCATAATTCGCGACAGCCTCCAAAAGAGCAGAGCCGATCCCCTCTCTTTCGGCAAAACTATCAAGCGTGACGACTTCCGTACTGTCAGCCTCGTCCCGAAAGGTCACAAGGCCCACCAAATCACCGCTGCGTTCTGCAACAAACCCGGGCAGATCGCACGGGTTCCAAAGCTTGCCCCGCGAAACAACCCGCACAGATCCCCAAGCGCTCATAAGAGCGCGTTCCACGATCTCGCGATCACGGGGCTCAATCATCCGAATGCGAAAGCTCATGACATTTCTCCTTCGCTCCAATATCAAACATAGCGCTGAAGGGAGTCCAGATGAGCAAGGTCCACATCACACGAGCACGAAGCGCCGACGGGGCAGGCATTGCTGCGGTCTATCTGACCGCCACGGCAAAACTCGGCTTCCTGCCGCGCCGCCATGACGGTCTAGACATGTGGCACCATTTTTCCTCCCTGCCAACAAAACAAAAGGTCTGGGTAGCAAGGCAAGGCGGACGCATTGCGGCTTTCCTGGCCATGTCACCAGACTGGATAGATCATCTGTACGTACACCCCACAGCTCAGAACAGGGGCCTTGGTACCGCTTTGCTGTCTCAGGCAATGCGTTCCGCGCCTCAAGGGTTTCAACTTTGGACCTTCTTCCAAAACAGGGGGGCTCAAAGATTTTACGAACGTCACAGGTTGACCATTGCCGAACGGACAGACGGCCGACGCAATGAAGAAGGCCTGGCAGATTTACGCTATATATGGCGGCCCTCCACGGGTCTTTGAAGGAAAACACTGTGAGCACAAAAAACAACGCCACACCAAAGGGACCCCTGGACGGCATCCGCGTCATTGACCTCACCAGTGTGGTGCTTGGCGCATATGCGACGGCCATGTTGGGCGATATGGGTGCAGACGTGATCAAGGTGGAAAGCCCCAGCCCCAAAAACGGCCAGGGCGGAGACATCATGCGATGGGCCGGCGATACGCCGTCGGGCGAGGCCTCAGGCCTTGGGCCTATGTTTCTCTCCATCAACCGCAACAAGCGCTCAGTCTTACTCGACCTCAAAAAGCACGAGGCCCGTGAAGCGCTTCTGAAGCTGATTGCAACAGCGGACGTATTCGCAGCCAACGTCCGCTACGACGGATTGAAACGCCTGGGGCTTTCCTATGAAGATGTCAAAGCCATCAAACCTGACATCGTCTATGTCATCGGCACAGGCTATGGCGAAGACGGACCCTATGGTGGGCGGCCTGCCTATGACGACATGATCCAGGCGGCCTCCGGCATCGCCTCCATGATGTCGGAAGTCGATGGCGACCCACGCCCCCGATTTTTCCCGACGCTGATCGCAGACAAGACCACCGGGCTCTTTATGACGAATGCCATCGTCTCCGCCCTCTTCCATCGCGAACGCACGGGCGAAGGCCAATTTGTAGAAGTCCCCATGATGGAAAGCATGGTGTCTTTTCTGTTGGCGGAGCATCTCTATGGCGAGGTCTATGACCCGCCGACCGGGCCGATCGGCTATGTCCGCGTTACGGCACCGGACCGAAAGCCCTACAAAACGGCCGACGGCTACATCGCCATCCTTCCCTACTCAGATAAACAATGGCGCGACTTCTTCACCCTGGGTGGTAAACCTGACCTGTTTGAAACAGATGAACGGTTCGCGACTTATGAGAACCGCACGCGAAACATTCGCGACCTCTACGCCATGGTGGAGGACGTCTCAGTCCTAAAGACGACGGAGGAGTGGCAGAAGCTTCTATTTGAAAACGACATTCCCCATGCCCGTGTAAACAAGCTGGGCGACCTGCGTACCGATCCTCATCTTGAAGCGGTTGGACTGTTTGAACAAAGAAGCCACCCACACGAAGGCCCCTATTGGAGTCTCAATCATCCGGTAAAGTATGAGGCTAGCCCCGCGAGCGTGCGTCGTGATGCACCGCTCTTAGGCGAACACACAGAAGAAGTTCTGAAGGAAGCAGGCTTTTCTGACGATGCAATCGCGAAACTAAACGCTTAAGCTTTGGTCGCCGCAGTGGCAACACGTTCAGCCTTGGCACGCATCAACTCTTCAAACTCAGGTCGCTCAATTGGTTTGGATAAAAGGAAGCCCTGCAACTCATCACAGCCGATCGCTGTCATGAAGTCGGCCTGTGCATCTGTCTCGACACCTTCCGCAACGATTTTGAGGTCGAGGGATTTGCCAATCGACACAATCTGACGCGCTAGAATGGCGCTGGTCGCTTCTGCCACATTGGACACAAAGCTCCGGTCGATCTTCAGCTCATGAGCACGAAAGCGATGGAGATAGGAGAGCGATGAATATCCCGTGCCGAAATCATCAATCAGGATGTGAATGCCGGCATCCGCAAGAGTTTTGATCTGCGAACTGGCCGACTCTTCGTCAGTGATCATGGTGGACTCAGTCACCTCAACCTGCAGACATTCGGCTGGCACATTATATTTTTTAAGCGCGCCGAAAACATCCTCAAGGACACACCCAGCGGCCAAATGGACTGGCGAAATGTTGACCGACATCGGCCCCACGTCAAGGCCTAGCTCGCGCCAGCGCGCAATATCGGAAACGACCTGATCAAGCACCACACGGCCCAGGTCGATCACCAGACCGGTTTCCTCAGCGATCGGGATAAAGACACCAGGCGAAACGAGCCCCTTTTCAGGATGCCGCCAACGGGCAAGAGCCTCGCCCGCGACAGGCTCACGCGTCTCTGCATCGAAGCGAGGTTGATACATGACAAACAGCTGATCAGTTTGAACAGCAACACGCAGATCACGCTCCATGTCCATGCGTTCATGCACAGCGCGCGAAAGCTCTTCATCAAACAGGTGGAAACAGCCACGGCCTTCATCTTTCGCACGATATAGGGCGAGGTCCGCATGCTGCATCAGGAGTTCCGGGTCACCCTTGTCCCAAGGATAGTGGGCAATCCCGATTGAGCAACCCACATTGGCAACCATCCCGTCAATCTCAAAGGGCGCGGCAAGCGAGTCGATGATCTTCTGGGCAAGCACGGTTACGCCGCGAGTCTTATCCAGGTGACGAGCGATGATAGCGAACTCATCCCCACCGATGCGCGCCACTGTATCCGTCGTACGCAGCAGCGCGTTCAAACGCTTCGACGTTTCCACCAGAAGCTTGTCTCCAACACTGTGCCCACGCGTATCGTTGACCATCTTGAAATTGTCGAGGTCAAGCAACAGAAGAGCAAAGCCTTCATCTGTACGGTTCGATACGGAGATTGCGAATTCCAGCTGGGACAGGAGCTCAGTGCGATTGGCAACACCGGTCAGCGGATCAGACGTTGCCTGGGTGCGAAGCTGTTGTTCCAATTCCCGGCGCTCAGTGACATCCAGGAGGATCAGGTAAGCGCACGGCTCACCTTCATAGTCGATAATGAGACCTTTGAGCAGGATCCACAAAGGACTACCGTCAGCCCGTTTCAAGGCCAACTCAAAGTTTTCGGTAACACCCTTAGTCAGAAGTTGCGTGCGAACCTCTTCATAGGTCGCTTTATCCGCCATGAGATCTGGAACGCTCAGTGTGTCTGTTGGTTTACCCAGGTCTTCCAGCAGGTCTTCCGCACGTTGATTGACATAGCGCAGCGTCTTGTCGCTGGGACGTGTGATCACAACGGGGAACGGCGCGCTATCGATGAGGGAGCGAAACCGCATCTCTGAGCGCTGCAGTTCATTGAGCGTCTCAACCTGATAGGTTGTGTCTTCAATGGAGCCCGCGAACATGACGGGCTCGCCCGCCGCATCAGTCGAAATGTGACCGCGTGCACGAATCCAGCGGACCTCGCCATCTGGACGCCGAATGCGACAGGCAAGGTCATAATTCTCCCGCGAGTCCAGATGCTGACGGACCTTGGCAGTGACTTCCTCACGATCGTCTTCGTGAATAGCCGCCATGATGCCATCAAATTCCGAGATCCCCTCTTCAACGCCAAGCACAGCGCAAGCATTAGGCGTCATATAGAAAGAGCCTGTTGGCAGGTTCCAGAACCACGCCCCATACCCCGCCTGACGTTCGGCAAGCTCAAGACCGGCTTTCGCAAACGCCACATCATCAAAGACACTCTCGTCAGACGCTTGGTCAGCCGCAGCCGACGTCGCGCGGACACGCCGCGTGGCGGATTTCGTCAGCTTTTTTCGGCGCGGTAAGCGGCGTCCCATGGAAATTCCCTCACAATTGCTGAGAGAATGCATGGTGAACCCGTAAAAAAGCTTGAATCAGGAAAGCGTTCGGAACCGCTTCAACTTGTAGGGTTAATATCGGGTTACTGCGCCGTGACGGAAAAGGGCGCGCAAACGTGCCTGGCTGCAAAAAGAGGCGCAAACCCGCCAATTTCCACCTATAGTGCCGAAAACGAGAGCGCGGCAAAAATCAAATGCCGCCGCATGGGAGGCCAAAATGACAGACACAGCAATTTTCCCCGTAAGCGCTGAATGGGCAGGCCGAGCGCATGTAGACGCCGCCGGTTACCAGAAAATGTACGACGCCAGCATCGCCGACCCGGAAGGATTTTGGCGCGAGCAGGGCCAACGGATCGACTGGATCAAGCCCTACACAAAAATCAAAGACGTCTCCTACGACAAAGACAATCTTCACGTGAAGTGGTTTGAAGATGGAACGCTCAATGCCAGTGTGAATTGCATCGATAGACATCTTGCAACAAGGGCAGACCAGACTGCGATCATTTGGGAAGGCGACGAGCCGACTGATGACAAGAAGATCACCTACCGCGAGTTGCACGAAGAGGTCTGCAAGTTTGCCAATGTCCTCAAAGCCCAGGGCATCAAGAAAGGTGACCGTGTCACCATCTATATGCCGATGATCGTGGAAGCTGCCTATGCCATGCTGGCTTGCACACGCATTGGCGCTGTTCACTCCGTCGTCTTCGGGGGCTTTTCCCCGGATGCTCTTGCAGGCCGCATCATCGACTGTGATTCAAACTGCGTCATCACTGCAGACGAAGGTGTGCGCGGCGGCCGAAAGATCCCGCTGAAAGCCAACACAGACGAGGCCGTCGCCCAATGTCCTGGTGTGAAGTCAGTCATTGTCGTCGAGCGCACAGCCTCTGGCGTTCCGATGAAAGACGGCAGAGATATCTGGTATCACGAGGCCGCCGCATCCGTCAGCGGCGACTGCCCGCCAGAAGAAATGAATGCGGAGGACCCGCTCTTCATTCTCTACACGTCAGGCTCAACGGGAAAACCCAAAGGCGTCATGCACACCACCGGCGGCTATATGGTTTATGCCTCCATCACCCATCAATATGTCTTCGACTATCATGACGGAGACATCTATTGGTGCACCGCCGATGTTGGGTGGGTCACCGGCCACAGCTACATCCTCTACGGACCACTTGCCAACGGTGCAACCACGCTCATGTTTGAAGGCGTGCCCAACTACCCTGATGCGTCGCGCTTCTGGCAGGTCTGCGACAAGCATCAGGTGAACATCTTCTACACCGCGCCCACTGCCATTCGCGCTTTAATGGCCGAAGGCGAAGGACCGGTAAAAGCAACCAGCCGATCCTCTCTCCGCTTGCTGGGGTCTGTCGGCGAGCCGATCAATCCGGAAGCCTGGCTCTGGTATCACGACACTGTCGGTGATGGTCGCTCGCCCATTGTCGATACATGGTGGCAAACGGAGACCGGCGGCATTTTGATCACGCCACTGCCCGGCGCGATCGATCAGAAACCAGGGTCTGCGACCAAGCCTTTCTTCGGCGTACGTCCTGTCATCGTCGACAATGAGGGAAATGAACTGACCGGCGCCACGGAGGGCAACCTCTGCATCGCTGATAGCTGGCCAGGGCAGATGCGCACCGTCTATGGCGATCATGAACGCTTCGCCAGCACCTATTTCGTTCAGTTCCCAGGCATGTATTTTACCGGGGACGGCTGCCGCCGCGATGAAGATGGTTACTATTGGATCACCGGACGGGTCGATGATGTGCTGAACGTGTCCGGTCACCGAATGGGCACGGCGGAAGTCGAAAGCGCCCTTGTCGCCCATGCACTGGTGGCAGAAGCCGCGGTCGTTGGCTATCCCCACGACATTAAGGGCCAGGGCATCTACGCCTATGTCACCTTAAACGCGGGCGAAGAGCCAACAGACGAGCTTCGAAAGGAGCTCGTACAGTGGGTCCGCAAAGAGATCGGACCAATTGCAAGCCCCGATCTCATTCAGTGGGCGCCCGGTCTCCCTAAAACTCGGTCAGGCAAAATCATGCGTCGCATTCTGCGCAAAATTGCCGAGAACGAGTTTTCGAACCTGGGAGACACATCCACCCTGGCAGACCCAAGCGTGGTCGATGACCTGATTGAGAACCGGCAAAACCGCTAAAATTCGGGTCGCGCTGCGAACAGAGTGAATCTCGACCGAGCAACGCGCAGAAGTTCTGCTGGAAAGATCATTTGCCTTAAACCAGGCCGCCGAATACATGAAAAAAAGCTATAGTTTGCCCCAAAAATGGGGCAAATCAAACGTTCTGTTTTACTAATACTTTGATTTAGGTATTTCGCCCACCCGCCTTAGGCGGGCTGCGCTTACAATCCTGTATAGAGAGCTGATTTTACTTTATTCACGATCCAACACGGAGTTTTTACTGTTTTAAACTTAAGATTCTGGCATCTTCGCCTCGGAGCAAGGCGGCATTCTCCTGCGGGGATCAGTGATGAATTTGAAGACAGAGGGCGCGCAGACGCTCTTGGCATACTGGGAGAGCCAGAAGGTCCAGGGCCCTTTGCCATCAACCGCTGATCTGGATCTCGTGGACCTCGCCCCGATCTTGTCAAACATGGTGATCTACGAACACGATGGGGACGACTTCACCATGCGGTTCTTCGGGACGGAAATGGTGCGGCGTCTCGGAGTTGACCTCACGGGAACAAAAACCTCGGCCTTCGCGGCAGAACCCTTCGGCAAACTGATTATCGACCACCTCACGCAGGTAGTCGAAGGCCCCAAGATGCTGGCGTTGGAATATCACTCCCAAACCAACGAAGGGCCCGTGTTGGAGATCGAACACATCATGCTGCCCTGGGCAAACGAGAAAGGGAAAGCCCAATGCGTGCTTTCCCATGTCACCCGTATATCAGGCGAGGACGCCACTCTCACCCTAAAGCTGGAAGATAGCTTCATTGGCCTCGTCAACTTGCAGACGGTCACTCTCTAACAGCAAGCTCCGAACACCAGCCGCGGCGCTGGTCGCCGTTGTAAGGCCGCGCCAATCCTGCATCGATCAACGACGCACCTAGCGCACCCATTTCCCTGTGATGGACCTCAGCTCGCACGCGGCCGCCAAACTTGTCGCTCATAACATTCGTGAGCGCAATCTCGCTGCCCTCAAGGGGTTGCAGATGAGCGGCAGCAGCTTCTGCCTGGATACGTTCCTGCGCACATCGCGCCCGGAGTTCAGGTGCATCAACCCCGGCAAGTCGAACTGCCACCTCGACAAACTGGCCAAGCCAGATCCGAGCCCGAACTTCGACAGTGTCCCCGTCAATGACGCGCGTGAGTGTTGCCGTGATCGGTCCTGGCAGAACCTCAGCCCCGATGGCCGATGACGGCGCAGCCAACCCCATACCGGCACCCCACACGCATAAAGTGAGTGTTTTTAGAAAATCCCGCATAACGTGCATACTACTACTCTGATACACGCATACCGGGCAAGTGCTTTCATGCCCTAAAAGTCGCTGATGAGACCCTTATGCTCCCAATCCCCATATCGGGTGGGTTCAGGGCCTTCGCGCCCGAGCAGCTCACGTGGCCGCGCAGTTTCCGGCTTTGCAGCTGCACGGCGGGCAGCCGCCTCCGCAAGCGCACGCTCGGCGGCTTCGCTTAAGCTCTTTCGTGTTTTTTCGTCTGACATTGGCTTACACCTTAAAAAGCCCTCTGCAACGAGCGCCGGTCAGCATTGAAGGCACCATATTCACTCTACATATATGACAGACTCGCTCAACGCCAATACGCCGCGCTCCTGTGCCAAACGAATTAAACGGAAGCTGAAGAATGAACATGACAAAAACCGCAATCCTGCTTGCCGCGATGACGGCGCTGTTCATGGGGATTGGGTTCATGATCGGCGGAGAGGCTGGCGCCGCGATCGCATTTCTGATCGCCGCAGGCATGAATGTGTTCGCCTATTGGAATTCAGACAAGATGGTGCTGCGCATGCACGGTGCGCGCGAGGTTACCGAAAGAGACGCCCCAAACTATGTGCGACTCGTCCAGCGGCTAGCGGAGAATGCAAACCTCCCCATGCCGCGCACCTACATTATTGAAACAGCTCAGCCAAACGCGTTTGCAACAGGACGCAATCCGGAAAACGCCGCCGTCGCCGCAACAACCGGCTTGCTCAACATGTTGACGCCCGAAGAGCTGGCAGGCGTCATGGCTCATGAACTCGCGCACATCAAGAATCGTGACACTCTGACCATGACGGTGACGGCTACCCTCGCCGGGGCCATTTCCATGTTGGCAAACTTCGCTCTCTTCTTTGGCAATAACCGCAACAATGCCGGGGGCCTGATCGGCACACTAGCCATCATGATCTTGGCGCCTATGGCAGCCGCCCTCGTACAAATGGCGATCAGCCGCACCCGTGAATACAGCGCGGATCAACTGGGGGCAGAGATTTGTGGCCGTCCCATGTGGCTTGCCTCAGCCCTGCAACGCATTGAAAGCGGTGCCAGCCGGATCGACAATGACGCCGCTGAACGGAACCCTGCGACAGCGCACATGTTCATCATTAATCCCTTGCATGCCCACAAGCGCGACAGCTTGTTCTCCACCCATCCAGCCACAACAAACCGAGTGGCAAAGCTGAAAGCATTAGCGGGCCTGTCGTCAAAAGACGGACCTTGGGGCTAGGCATTTGCGAAAGCGGAGCCCATTTCAGGTGTCCACATCTCTACCCGGGCACGCCCGGTCTCCTTTGCGCGATACATGGCCGCATCCGCGTGTTCTAACAGCGAGTCTGGGGCAGCATCACTCTCAATCGCTGCGATGCCAGCGCTAAAGCTGATGGAAATCGACCGGCCATCATCCAAATCAAACCTGTCTGTTGCCACCCGCTGAAGGGCGCGTTCAATGACGACGACGGCTGACTCAGGTTCACAGGCCGGCATCAAAATACCAAATTCTTCACCGCCAAGCCGCGCACACATATCTTCTTTTCGCACAATCTTCTTTAGATGTGCCGCAAGCAGCTGAAGCACCCTGTCACCCGCTCCGTGTCCGTAAGTGTCATTGACCTGCTTAAAGTGATCGATGTCGATCATAGCCAGCGCCGCAGCACTGTGATGGCGCGACACCAGCGCACATTGTCGGTCAAGCGCTTCATCAAACGCACGCCGATTCCATAGCTCCGTGAGCGGATCAATAAGCGCAAGTCGTTTGAGCTGCGCCATTGTGTGAAGTTGCTCTTCCTCCAGACGAACCTGCGCCCGCAAATCGACCATCGTGGCGCCAAATCTTCTCTGACCGTTCGCCCCGTCGAGACGAAAGGCTTTCAGCTGGATTGGAATAAGCGAACCGTCCCTAGCCTGAATCTCAAACCGCCGGGGCTCACCCAATACACCCTGGGTTTCTCCGTGCTTGTTGCAATGGGCTACATACGCGCCGTGCGATTTCGCAATCTTCGGAGGCAGCAAGAGAGACAGAGGTTGGCCTACAAGCTCCTCCACCCCATATCCGGTGAGCATAGACGCGGCTTCATTGGCATGCTCAATATGCATGTCTGCGCTCAACACCCACTGCGCGTCGAAGGAGTGGTCGAACAAATCACGAAAAACGGATGTGTCGTGGCAAGACATGGGTGGCACCTGATGCTCTTACTTCTTGAGGTCACGCTACGACATTTGTTTTAAGTACTTTTTGAGTCGATGGACCGAAATTCCATACTAAAAATTCGGGTTCTGGCAACTTCTGAGACGCCAATTTTACGCTTCTCGAAAACCCAGAGAAACCGCCGAAGTTCCGACATGAGACAAGACGCTGGCCAGTGACGAATAGCTATGCTCTAAGCACGGGCAGAAAACGGGAACCAGCATGGCATCCAAGTCACCAACAAAGTCAAAACAAGACGGAACGGGCGCAAGGCGCGCAGCCGCAGCCGTGCTTCTGGCCGTGTTGACCAAGGGGGAAACCCTGGAAACAGCACTCAACCGGGAACTTAGCGCTAAAGACTTAGCCAACCACCCAAGTGATCGCGCATTTGCCCGCGCAATTGCCACCACCGCGCTCCGGCGCCTTGGGCAAATCGATGCTGTCCTCGATGCCATGCTCGACAAATCCCTGCCGGAGAAAGCAGCCTTCGCCATGGCACTCCTCCGTGTTGGCGCAGCTGAGCTGCTCTTCCTCGGATCAGCCGCGCATGCCGCCGTAAACTGCGCCGTTGAGCTCACCAATTCCAACAAAGGCACTCGCCCCTATCGCGGATTGATGAATGCCATCCTGCGTCGGATCACCCGCGAAGGCCCTGATCTGATCAAAGCCCAGGATCAGGCCGGCGAGGCAGGCATGGCCAATACACCCTACTGGGCGTGGTCATCCTGGGAGATGGCCTATGGGGCAGAGACCGCTGGCGCCATCGCCGATGCGCATCTAGCAGAGCCACCGCTCGACCTGACGGTGAAGTCAGACCCGGAAGGCTGGGCGAAAACCTTGAGCGGCACACGTCTGCCGACCGGCAGCATCCGGCTTTCTCACCCTGGCCGCATTGAAGAACTGCCCGGCTACACAGATGGCGAATGGTGGGTGCAAGACGCAGCTGCCGCGCTGCCCCACAAGCTTCTGGGCGATGTCGCCGGAGAGGATGTGCTCGATCTCTGCGCCGCACCCGGTGGCAAAACACTGGCCCTCGCAGCAGCCGGAGCCAAAGTCACAGCGGTTGATCGGGCTGGCGGACGGCTGGAGCGCCTGAAAGAAAACCTCACCCGAACAAAGCTGACGGCCGAGATCGTAAAAGGGGATCTCACAGAATGGGCACCCAACCGAAAGTGGAACAAGATCCTCCTGGATGCCCCCTGTTCTGCAACAGGCACCGCGCGGCGCCACCCAGATGTGCTGCGCTCAAAGAAGGGCGCGGACATCGCAAGCCTCGCGCCCATCCAGGCGACCCTGCTCGCGAAATCCGCTGAGTGGCTGGAGCCGGGTGGGACGCTGATCTATTGCACTTGCTCGCTTGAACCGCTGGAGGGTCCAGCCCAGGCTGCCCTCTTCCTGAAAAACAACCCTGCTTTCAAGCGGGTTCCGATCACCCCCGACGAGATTGGCGGCTTGTCTGAATGCATCACGCCAGAAGGCGATCTGCGCACCCTGCCCTGTCACATGGGCGACCAGGGCGGCATGGACGGATTCTATGCAGTCCGCCTTACTTTTGTCGGGTAAACAATCTACCTTCGCTGAACACGCTCCGATCATTGCACCACCCAAACTGACCTGATAAGCATCCTTCTATGGCTAATCCTGTAAAAATTTCCCCGTCAATCTTGGCAGCAGATTTCGCGCGTCTCGGTGAGGAAGTCGCTGCTATTTCAACGGCGGGCGCTGACTATATTCATATTGATGTGATGGACGGTCACTTTGTCCCCAACATCACCATCGGGCCCGATGTGGTGAAGGCTCTGAAGCCTCATTCCAACAAGCCGTTCGATGTGCATCTGATGATTGCCCCGGTTGATCCTTACGTGGACGCCTTTGCGGACGCCGGCGCGGACATTATTACGTTTCACCCCGAAGCCGGGGCCCATGTGCACCGGACGATCCAGATGATTAAGGGGCGGGGCCTGAAAGCGGGGCTGTCACTTAACCCAGCCACCCCTGTTACTGTGCTCGACGAAATTCTAGAAGATCTTGATCTGGTTCTGGTCATGAGCGTGAATCCTGGGTTTGGCGGCCAGTCCTTCATCGACAGTCAGCTCAAGAAGATCGAAATCATCCGTAAGCGGATTGAGCAAACAGGCAAACAAATAGAGCTTGAGGTCGATGGCGGCGTGAATTTTGAGACGGCGCCCAAAGTCATTTCGGCAGGGGCCGATGTCCTTGTCGCTGGTACTGCAACTTTCAAAGGTGGACCCTCCGCCTATGCTGAGAACATTGCGACACTTCGCAAGCGGCCCTAAGCGGCACGCCACCTCAGACCAACGGGACAGCGTCCCGACACAAGGCACGCGCTCATGACAGAGACTGTGAGCGGAAATTCTCAAGCATCGCACCCGGTACCGCGCAGGCAGGAACGGCACATCCTCAATCCGGGCAACCGGATAAGTGACCTCACCCTTGCCGCCCTTCGCCGCACGGCTGATCTAAGCCTGACCGCGATCTACAGCACCTGGCCCTATCGCCAGACACTGCATGGGCCCATGCCCGACACCATCACCTACTATCCGAAAGACCTGCGGCCAGGACGCGTCGACAAGGCCGACGCTCTGTTTCAGGGACGCTATGACTTACCTGGCGGACAGGTGCGGACAAACGGCCTGTCTCCGTTTGAGGTGGAAGCCCCGAGCGAAACCTGGACCGAAGAGCTCCATGGCTTTTCCTGGGTCCGCCACTTTTCCGCCGCCGGCGGGAACGCTGCCCGCGCCCACGCCAGAGGCCTTGTCCAGAGCTGGATTGCGACATCTGGACAATGGCATGACATTGGCTGGCGCCCCCATGTGATTGGCAGACGTCTGACATCCTGGGCCGCGAATGGTGGCTTGCTGATGGAAGAGTCAGATCTCATCTATCGCTCAACCTTGCTGCGCAATATGGCAAAGCAGGCGCGGCATTTGGCCCGCACCGTCATGTGGGCGCCGGCAGGCGAGCAACGTCTCACCGCAGCGATTGGCCTTGCTTTCTCAGGCTTGTGTCTATCGGAAGGCAGCAAACGCTTGCGCAAAGGCCTCGACCTTGTGGGACAGGAACTCACCCAGCAGATCCTGCCGGATGGCGGACATATCAGCCGGAACCCAGCTGCCCAGCTCTCCATCCTGCTCGATCTGGTCTCGCTGAGAGATGCGCTTATTGCCCAGGGCCATGGCGTGCCACAGCCAATTCGCAATGCCGTGGATCGCATGATGCCCATGCTGCGCTTTTTCAAACATGGTGATGGAAAACTCGCGCTCTTTAATGGTGCCGATGAAGGCCCGGACGGCGCTGTGGAAGCAGCGCTCGCAGAAGATGACGCAAAGGGCAAACCCTTCGGCTTCGCGCCCCATTCAGGCTACCAGCGCATGTCGGCGGGGCCCACCTATGTGACCGTGGATACCGGCCCCCCACCGCCCGGTGCCTATTCCCATTCCGCCCACGCGGGCTGCCTCTCTTTTGAGATGAGCGTCGGCCGCTGCAGGCTCGTCACCAATTGTGGCGCAACACGTATCCTGGGTGCCGACTGGCATGCGGCAAGCCGCGCGACCGCGGCCCACTCAACCCTTGTTCTCAACGACACCTCCTCCGCCCGCTTCACGCAAGGCGCCATGTCGCGGATCCTTCTCGGATCGCGCCTTATGGAGGGACCAGCTCGGGTCGAGAGCAGGCGAAACGAGAGCGAAGACGGGATCTGGCTCGATGCCGCGCATGATGGCTATCGGAAACTCTTCGGCTTTGTGCACCGTCGGCGTTTGTTCCTAAGCGAAAGCGGAGAAGACCTTCGGGGTGAAGACAGCCTGACACGCGCGCCGGATGAGGCGTCGAAACTCATGGTGCCGTTCAAACAAAATCGGGAAGAGGGCGACCCCGCCGCCTTTGCCATTCGCTTCCACCTGCATCCCGACGCCCGCGCCTCTCTTGCTCACGACAAATCAAACGTCCTCGTGCTGCTCCCAAATGGGGACGGCTGGCAGTTCCGCGCCCGGGCAGAAAACGGAAAAAGCAGCATTGCGCTTGAGGAAAGCGTCTACCTAGGCTCAGCAGACCGGACGAGACGCAGCGAACAGATCGTCGTCACCGGGGAAGCCTTCCGCGACGAAGCCACTGTGCATTGGGCCTGGCGACGCCTGTCGACCACGGGAAATGCCGCCAAAGCCGAGGCAGAGGAACCAGAACTGCCGGCCTTACCAGCAGAGCTGCCTGGCATTCCAGACGAAGCCGTAGAAACGTCTACCGACGCAGAACCAGAGACATCTGAGCAATCTGAGCAATCTGAGCAACAGAAGCCGGAATAAGGCATCCAGATACCACCTCTCCCTTCCAGAGGCTCGGCTTTCGTGCTATCCGGCGCGGACATTTCCATTGACCCCTGTCCATTGTCCCCGACAGCCATCTCAGGATCCACCAATGCCCGCCGATATCCAGCCCGTCCGCCGCGCTCTTCTTTCCGTTTCCGATAAAACAGGTCTTGTTGATTTTGCCCGAGCCTTGCACGAGGCGGGCGTCGACCTCGTCTCCACCGGAGGCACCTCAAAGGCCATTGCCGATGCGGGCATTCCGGTAAAGGACGTCTCGGACATCACCAATTTCCCGGAAATGATGGATGGTCGGGTGAAAACGCTTCACCCGATGGTGCATGGTGGCCTGCTCGCCGTTCGCGACGACGAAGGCCACGTGGCCTCCATGAACGAGCATGGTATTGGCCCCATCGATCTGCTGGCGGTCAATCTCTATCCATTCGAAGAAACCGTCGCTAAGGGCGCCGACTACGATACCTGCGTGGAAAATATCGACATTGGGGGCCCCGCCATGATCCGGGCCGCCTCTAAAAACCACGCCTATGTGAACGTGATTGTCGATGTTGCCGACTATGACCGCGTGATTACGGAAATCCAGGAGAAGAAGGGCACGAGCCTGCAAACCCGCAAAGCGCTTGCACAAAAAGCCTATGCCCGCACAGCCGCCTATGACGCCGCCATCTCAAACTGGTTTGCAAACGAGATTGAAGAAGGCGCACCCGCCTATCGCGCCCTCGGCGGCACGCTGAAGCAGACGCTCCGCTATGGCGAAAACCCGCACCAGGCGGCAAGCTTCTATGTGACCGGCGAAAACCGGCCAGGCGTCGCAACCGCCACCCAGTTGCAGGGGAAAGAGCTCTCCTACAACAATATCAACGACACGGACGCCGCCTTTGAGCTTGTCGGTGAGTTTGATCCAAAGATCGCGCCAGCCGTCGCCATCATCAAGCACGCCAACCCCTGCGGCGTGGCAACATCCGGCAGTCTCGCTGAAGCCTATCGCAAGGCACTTGCCTGCGACCCGGTCTCAGCCTTTGGCGGCATCATCGCATTGAACCAGACCTTGGACGGTGAAACGGCCGAAGAAATTGCAAAGATTTTCACCGAAGTAATTATCGCGCCGGAAGCAGACGAAGACGCCCGCAAGATCATCGGCGGCAAGAAAAACCTCCGCCTCCTCACCACCGGCGGTCTGCCGGACGCCCGCACACCCGGCCTCTTTGTAAAAACCGTGGCTGGCGGCTTCCTGGCCCAAACCCGCGACAACGGCGTGATTGATGATCTTGAGCTTAAAGTCGTGACAAAGCGCGCGCCAAGTGATCAGGAGCTCGCCGATCTCAAATTCGCTTTCCGCGTTTGCAAGCACGTCAAATCAAACGCCATCATCTATGTAAAAGACGGTGCAACCGTCGGCATCGGCGCAGGCCAGATGAGCCGTGTGGACAGTGCCCGCATCGCCGCTCGGAAAGCTGAGGATGCAGCAGAAGCAGCCGGCCTCGCAGAACCTCTCACCAAAGGGTCCGCTGTGGCATCCGATGCCTTCTTCCCCTTCGCAGACGGACTTCTCTCTGCTGCGGAAGCTGGGGCCACCTGCGTCATTCAGCCCGGTGGCTCCATGCGCGACGATGAAGTGATCGCCGCCGCCGACGAAAAAGGCCTCGCCATGGTGATGACCGGCATGCGCCACTTCCGCCACTAATCAAACGAGCAGCCAGCAATATGGATAATGTCGGGCTCACCCACCGGATCGTCGTGAAGGCACAAATCTGGCGGGACGGCCGACTTCTCATCATCAAGCGCGCACCTGATTCAGACCCCTATCCGGGGCTCTGGGATGTTCCTGGCGGTAGCCTGCATAAAGGTGAAAGCGTCGATGCAGGCATAAGGCGCGAGACTTTTGAGGAAGTTGACCTCGCCCTCTCACACATTCGACCTCTGACAACCTGGTCGACAGGCGTACAAGAAGACTTGGTGATTGGTCTTTCTTTTCTGGCCACATCCGAAACAGACATGGTCACACTCTCCGAAGAACATACCGACTTCGCCTGGGTGGCCCCCGACAATGTCGACGACTACACCTTCCCACCCAACCTCGCCAAAGAGATCAAATGGGTGATTGCCAAAGACTGGCATCTTTTCTGAGACCTTAGTCCCGCCTGTCTTCTGCTGCGAGCTCTGCCCGCTCTTCTTTGACGAAGAGCATGAGCGCCATACCGCCCACCAACAGAATAAGAACCGAGCCAAAACCTACCCGCTGACTTTCTGAGAGCGCGGTCGCGACCCCCACAAGCAGCGGGCCGAGAAACGCCGTTGCTGTGCCAGAGAGCGCGTAGAGACCAAAAAACTCAGACATTTTTTCAGGCGGCGCGATGCGTGCGAGCATGGTGCGCGAATTGGCATAGGCTGCGGTGATGAAGATCGCAATCAGGATCACCACACTCACATACGCCATCTCAGGCACGGTGGCGAAGAAGGGAAGCGACCAGATCGGTTCAGCTCCTGCTGTGTCATAAGGTACAAAGAAAATCTCACTAGGCGTCATGGAAACAGCCAGCAACAGCCCGAGCGACGTTCCGCCAATAGAGATGAGAATTGCGTTGCGTGAGCCGAATGTATTGTCGAGCCACCCTCCGAGGAAACCTCCGGCGACTGCAAATATCGAGAGCACCACACCATAGATGGTGAGCGTCAGCGGGCCCCACTGAAAAACACCCGCCGCATAGACACCGCCAAAAACAAGCACAGCCGTCTTGCCATCATTGTAAAACATGCGGGCAAAGAGATAGAGCGCCACATTCCGGTAGTGCTTCAATCCCTTCACCGTGCGCACCACAGATCGCAATCCATTCCGTACAGCATCTTTGGCATTTGCACCGCTTGCGGCAGAGTCAGGCGTAAAGAGCATAAGCGGCAGCGAAAACAGAACCATCCAGAGTGCGGCGATGGGTCCCGAGATACGGCTGTTCTCATATTCCGATACGTCGAGACCGAACATGGCGATCTCAGGGACGAAGCTCCAGTCCACGACGCCCGGCAACATGAAGGCAATCAACATAAAGATCAGGATGAGAAGGGAGCTTAAATTGCCAAGCGCCAGACCAAGGCCCGACAGGCCAGCCACTTTGTTATGCGGCGCCACGTAAGGCAGCATCGAATTGTGGAACACCGCAGAAAACTCAAACGCCACATTGGCGATGATGACAAGGACTGCCGCACCCAAAATGCCGATCCCCCCGTCCATCGGCAGCGCGAACCACATGGAAAAGGTGGCAAACGCCATGATCGCGACAAAGGAGACGATCCAGGGCTTCCGGCGTCCGCCACTATCGGCAATCGCTCCGAGCAAAGGCCCGAGCAATGCGATAACAAAACCGCCAATAGCATTGATGTTACCCCAGATCGCCTGGCCGCGAACGGGGTCTCCCACCACATGAGTAGAAAAATAGGGAGCAAAAATATAGATCGTAATCAGGATCACATACGGGTTGCGCGCCCACTCAAACGTCGCCCAGGAGATTTGGCCCTTGGTGTCAGCGGGCTCGCCCCCAACGGCAGAGAGCAGCTGCGCGCTCGCCTCACCCGGCACCTGTACACGTACCGGTGCATCCTGTCTGTCACTCAATGGCCGCTCCCCCGTTTATGCCTGAAAGCATGGGCGAGGAAGGTCCGAGATGCAAACACAGTATTCAGGCTGATACGCGTTCTTCACGGACGGGCAGGAGCAGCAGGAAGCCGACAAGCAGAAAAGCCACGACGACGAACAGACCTGCGCGCTGGCTGTTTGCGGCCGCTGTCGCCAGCGCAATGACGAAGGGCGCGACAAAACTGGTTGCCTTCCCGGAGAGCGCGTAGAGACCGAAGAACTCGGTCATCATGTCACTAGGAGCAAGCCGCGCCATAAATGTCCGACTCGCCGCCTGCGCGGGACCACCGCTGATCCCAATGAGGACCCCCGCCGCCATATAGACTTGCTCTCCCACACTCATGAACGGACCGGCCCCAGGTACTGGCGGCGCCACGGAATAGATGAAAAAGATTGTATCAGACGTGATCGAAACGGATGCAAGCGTCCCCAGAACGAGCCCCGCGACGGAAACAAGGATGGTTCGTTTCGATCCAAATCTGTCATCCATCCAGCCACCAAGAAACGCACCAAGTGCCGCAAAGATGGAAAGCACGATGCCAAACATCCCCAATGTCTGGATTTCCCAGCCAAAAGTTCCTGCTGCGTAGATTCCGCCAAACGCGAAGATCGCGGACAGGCCGTCATAATAGGTCATACGGGCAACGAGAAAGAGGCCAATATTCTTGTAGGAGCGCAGCTTCAGGAATGTTGCCTTGAGTTGCGCAAGCCCCGCAGTGATCGCCGCACGTGCCTTGATCGGCGTCCGCTGAGTGTCCGGTGTCAGCAGGAATATGGGCAAAGAAAATAGCGTGTACCAGAGCGCGGCGAGCGGCCCGGTAAACCGTTCAGCCTCCCGCATCACAGGATCAAGACCAAAAAGAGGCTCAATGCCGATCATGGTCACGCCGCTTTCCACATCCGCAACGAGGAACATCAGAACGAAAAAGAGAGCGGCAAGCCCACCGACATATCCAATACCCCAGCCAAAGCCCGAAAGTGTGCCCATCCGTTTTTCCGGCACGAGTGTCGGCAACATCGCATTGTAGAAGACCAGCGCGAATTCCATACCGAGCGCCGCACACACAACCGCGGCCATGACGAATGTGGGACCCTCTGGCGCGCCCGGAACGGCTGTCCACAGGAAGAGCGAACCAACAATAAAAATGAGCGAAAAGAATCCAAGCCAGGGTTTACGCGCACCCGTCTGGTCAGCCACCGCCCCAAGCAGCGGAGAGCCGATGGCAATGGCGAGGCCGGCCATGGATTGCGTGTATCCCCAAAGCACCTGTCCCTGGACGGGATCGCCGACAAACCCGGCGGCAAAATAGGGCGCAAAAATGAAGGTCGTGATGAGCGTGAAATAGGGTTGGTTGGCCCAGTCAAAAAAAGCCCAGCTGAACTGTCCAGCCCGCGATGCCACCGGTCCGCCTACGGCATTCCGCTCTTCGGCCAATTCAGTCATATCCCCTCACACTTATTTGTTGCGGGAGACTTTACTTAAGACCAGTGACAAACGATATGCTTAGACAAAGAAAATTGAATAAACATCGGGGTGGACATGGAAATTCTACTATCAGCCGACGGCGCGGAGGCGCTGGGAGCACGCTTTTCATCAATCGACGGCATAACACCCATTCTCTTTCAGCGCGACGGCTCCCTTACCCGCGATGGTGTGCCTGTCACCCGGGACGAAGTGAACCCAAAAGGAGCATGGCTAAGCCTTGATGTCCTGATCACCAAACGTGTGTTCGACTATGTCGACCACCTCTTGAACCTGCCCTCTCTTGAATGGATACAGTCCACCGCGGCGGGCTTCGACAACCCTCTCTTTGTCGAAATGGCAAAGAAGGGCATCCGCCTCACCAACTCAGATGCACAGTCGATTGCTATCGCGGAGTTCGTCCTCGGTTCAGTCCTGGTTGAATTTCAAAACCCCACTGCACGCCTTCAACATCAGGCAGACAAGAAATGGAAGGGTGTCGACTTTCGTGAAGTGGCAGGCACGACCTGGATGATTGTCGGCATTGGCAATATCGGAAACGAAACTGCAAAACGGGCCCGAGCCTTTGACGCCCACATCATTGGCGTCAAACGCACCGGTGAAAGCCCTGAGGCCCACGAAACCATCCGGCCTGCGGAAATGAAAACGCGCTTGGCCGAGTGTGACGTCGTGGTGTTTACAAGCCCCCTCAACAAAGAAACCCATCATATGGGGAATGCAGAATTCTTCTCTTCCATGAAAGAAGGCGCAACCTTCGTCAATATTGGGCGGGGAGGGCTGGTGAACGAGACTGACCTGGTCGCTGCACTCAACAAAGGAACACCAGGCGTCGCCATTCTTGATGTTTTCGAAACCGAGCCTCTGCCCGAGGCAAGCCCCTTTTGGGATCATCCAAATGTTCGGGTAACGCCCCATTCGTCGCCGAAATCGAACGGCACGCCCTTAAGAGCCCAACAGCTCTTCTTGGAAAACTTGGAGGCCTTTCTAAACGGCAACCCGCTTCGCAACGAAGTCTCCGCTGAAACAATTATTGGATCGGCGGCTTAAGCGCTCCTTCAAGTCTTGTTTTAAGATAGCCACGGCGTTCAATCACGAACTGACGAAACGCACTCACCCGCGCCGTCGCACGCAAGTCCCTATGTGACAGCAACCACACATCCATGCGCGGAGATGGGTCTGTAAGACGAACGAACTCCGGGACCGCGTCTCCGGCAAAGCAGGGCATTAGGCCGATACCAAATCCTGCCTTTACCGCCTCAACCTGCATCGGCACATGATCGAACCGACCGATCGTGGGCAAATGTGGAAAGGCACTGGATGCAACCCACCGCTCACGGTGGGCCGCCTCTCCAAAGCCAACCCAACGCGCCGTTTGGCTTGTCTCCAACGGCCCATGTTCCTCCAGATAAGCTTCCGTTCCATAAGCCGCTTCGTGAAAAACACCAAGCTGCCGTCCGATAAGATGTTCCGGTGGATTGTTGGTAAATCGAATGGCGACATCTGCCTCCCGTTTGGAAAGATCAAAGATGCTCCAGCTCTCATTCACTTCCAGGTCAATCGACGGGTAAGCCTCCATAAATTCCAACAGGATGGGGCCCATCAGATACATGCCAAACATGTCAGGCAGGGTAACCATGAGAGTTCCTGCCAACTCTTTGTCCGCACCACGGACCTGGCGCTCTACACCGAGAAGATTATCTTCCATGGATTGAGCGACCGGCAGAAGAGCGACGCCCGCGGGCGTCAGCTCGAACCCGTCGCTGCGACGTTCAAACAAGCGGGTATCGAAATCAGATTCGAGAGATTCAATCCGGCGCGAGATAGTCGTATGGCTCACCCGAAGGACTTTCGCTGCCGCGCGCATAGACCCCGCATCCGCAGCCGCCAGGAACAGTCGTAAATCATCCCAGTTCATAGGGCCCCTCTCTCCAGCTGGCGGGACACAAAGTCCGCAGTTCACGCTCACGCATCTGGACATAGGCACCACGGCAGACCATGCAAGAGGCTTGCAAATAAAAAGGGACCGCCAATTGGTTGGGTGACAGCGTCTGAACTGGTCCTTTGCGTAGAATAAGTACGCGCTCAAGCTCCCTGTATATCGCGTGCTCTGTCACAGGAGCCTTCCCCGCCTCGTCATAGGAACAAGGCGGTCAAATCCGTTGCAACAAGGAGCTTCAAAATGGCCAAAATCGCGCTCGGCGTCATCGCTGCTATCTATGGGGTGAATGCCCTCCTCATGTGGTTCGCGCCCATGTACTGGTATGAAACCACCCCCGGCGTCGCCATGATGGGCCCGTTCAACCTGCATTTTGTCCGCGACATTGCGCTTATCTATCTCATCGCCGCAGGCGCCTTTGCCTGGTCTGTGAAAAACAACACACCGCAGATTGCCATCACCGGCGCTGTGTGGCCCTGCCTCCACGGTCTCTTTCACCTTCAGATCTGGATAGCTCGAGGCGTACCCCTTGATGAAATCGCCTTTGTCAATCTTGTTGGCATTCAGATCCCCGCATGGGCTGGCCTTTACTTTGCCACCCAGCTTTCATCCGCAAAGGAGTAACCCATGATCCGCTGGCTTCTGCATCTCGGCACCCGCTCTATGGAACGCAAAACCAACTATGACGCTGGCTATATGCATGATGTGATCGACACGTCGACATCAGCCGGTCTGAAGCTGGCCCTGCTTCCTCTTCTTTCCCAACACCGGGAAGATGCCCCCAAGCCCTTATGGTTCGGCGCTGCACTTGCCTCTGTTCTGGAGGGCGATTGCGGGCCTTGCGTCCAGCTAATGGTAGATCAGGGCGTATCCGAGGGTGTGGATCCAAGCTTGCTCCGCGCAATACTCGCCCGTGATTTTGAGGCAATGGGTGAAGAAGCAACTCTTGGGTTCCGCTTTGCTGAGGCAGTTATCGCCGGCGACATGGATAGCGAAACCCATCGCATTGAGATTGAACATCGCTACGGCAAGCGCGCCATGATCGCGCTCGCCTTCGCTACCGCCTTCTGCCGTACCTACCCGGTTCTCAAGCGGGGACTGGGGCACGGGTTAGCCTGCCAGAAAATCAAAGTCGGAGATCAGATGGAGACCGTGATAAGAAAGGCTGCATGAACGACACAGCGACTGCCACGTTTGAACAGGAACGCGGTCGACTGACTTCTCTGGCATACCGGATGCTGGGGGAGCGGGCGGCCGCCGAAGACGTTGTGCAAAATGCCTGGATACGCTGGGCGCGCACTGACACAACTGAGATCAAGGTCCCCGCAGCCTGGCTGACAACGGTCACCACACGACTTGCTATCGACGCTTTGAAAAGCGCCCGGCACAAACGCGAAGTCTATGCGGGTATCTGGTTGCCCGAACCCATCCTGTCGGAAACAGAACACCCACAAGCCACACCGGAAGACGCCCTCTCACAAGCACAGGATGTGCAGCTTGCCCTTCTTTGGGCCATGGAACGACTGGCGCCGGAAGAACGCGCTGCTTTCATTCTTCGAGAAGCTTTTGACAGCGACTATGCTGACATCGCCGCCACCCTCAACAAAACGGAAGCCGCTTGCAGGCAGTTGGTGGCGCGGGCGAAAAGGCGGGTGAGTGAAGAAAGCCCCCGCTTTGACGCCTCGGTGGCAGAAGTGGGTGATCTTCTCACCCGTTTCATGGCGGCTGCGCAGACACACAATATGCAGGAAATCCTGTCGCTTTTGTCGCCAGACGCTTTGGCTCTCTCCGACGGCGGCGGCAAAGTCCGCGCTGCCTATCGCCCTCTTGTCGGACCCGACGATATTGCGCTCGTCTTTACAACCTTGCTCCAAAAGAATGTGGATAAGGTCAAACCGCAATTGGTCTATGCAAATGGTCGCCCCGCCATCGCATCACTGCAACAAGATGAGAAGTCAGACATTGTCATCAGTCTTGTGCCGGATGAAAAAGGCCTTGTGCGCTGGATCTATGTTATGCGCAACCCGGACAAACTTACCCGACCCGCCATGGACCTGAACGCTAACGCCTGACAAGCACGTTTGTTCGCGCTTCTGCCATAAAAATGAAATTGGCATGCAGAAAGAGCGTGAGACCCAACATCTCCAGGCCTTCTTCAACGCTCGTGGCAATCACCTGAAAGAGATGGCCTTCTCCATAGCCATATTCGAAGAAGGCATCGATCGGTTCCATTCCTAGGGCGCCGCCGACATAGATTGCACCCGATATCACAAAAAGCGTTGCAATATGCCGCGGCAGGTCAAACAGGAAGGGCACCAGCAAAGCGACAAATCCCGCAACAAAGGCGGCCCCGAAAAACACCCACGGATTATAGAAAAGACCTGTCAGTTCAAAATGATTTCGAAGCGGAACATCGACGGTCTCATGAAACCCAACGGTTTCGTCGATGGATAGAAGAAAGAACACAACTGAAATAAAAACCCAGCTGTAAGAAATGAGGCCGTCCCGCACGCGGTCCTTATGCCAATTCACCATTGCGCAAGCCGCGATAAGAACCATTAGCGCACTTGAATACCAGGCACCCAGATTACGCTCTGCATCAAGGGCAAAATGCCGGAGGTCCTGAAGAACCGTTTCCGTTCCCACCTGAAAGACAAAAACTTCCCGTAACACGCCCAGTACAAGCACTGCAGCTGTTGCCATGTATACATAGCGAACAATGTCGCTTGGGATCACAATGGAGACCCCGCGCCACCGCGAATACGCTTGAACAAAACTCATACCCATACTCCCCGTGGACCAGCTCGCAGAGAGCAGGTCACATCGAACAAAAATTCCCCTTGATCCAATCCTGCATTCCCCATGCCAACCGACGCCCGCGCGAAACCTTTCATTTACGAGCTTTGGCAACCAACTGACCCAAAATGGCACGGGCAATCAGAACGCCATGATCCATTCCGGGATTAACGTCGCCTTGACCTCCAATCTCTAAGAAGAAGACACGGCACAAAACTTGCGAAAACCATGGATATTTCGCCGATAGACAATGTGCTGATCAAGGATGCGCGGTCATGAAACAGAAGATCATCGAAAACCTGAGCCACGATGTTGCTGAGACATGGGGAGAAGAGACAGCCCGGCTGCGCCATTCCCTGCATCAGAACAGCCTTTTCTCCGATGATGTTCTGGCTAGCCTGATTGAACGGATGCCGCAGGCGATCAGCCCGATCAACACCATGGCAGGTTCCGGTCACGACGCCGCCAGCTGGGCTTATTGCGACCGCAGCGGCCTTTCCGGGCACGAGGTGCTTGAAGCCATCAAGCGGGGCCGCCTTTGGATCAATTTGCAGAAGCTTGAAGAACATGACAGTCGCTTCGAGGCATTGCTGGACGAGATGTATGAAGAACTGCAGGCATCTATCCCGGGGTTCAAGCCGCATCGAAAGTCACTTGGCATTTTGATTTCGTCGCCTGGCGCTCAGGTTTTCTATCACGCCGATGTACCAGGCCAGTCTCTCCTGCAGGTACGTGGCGAGAAACAGATTCACATATACCCGGCAAACGAGCCATTCCTCCGGCCGGCAGATCTTGAAAACGTCATTCGCGGCGTGACCGAAGAAGAGATCCGCTACGATCCAACCTATGACGCCCATGCGGAGATCTACGACCTTAAAGCAGGCGACATGTTGCATTGGGCTTTGAACGGACCGCACCGTGTTACCAACGGAAACTGCCTGAATGTCTCGGTCACGACGGAGCACTGGACAGCCCCCATCCGCCGTTCCTACGCTATGAATTATGGAAACGGCGTGTTGCGCAGTGAGCTTGGCTGGACGCCCCGGTCACGCGCAATCAGCGGACCCGCCTTCTGGGCAAAGGTCGCCCTCACCGCCTTCTGGCGGAAGTCAGGCATGCAGAAGAAACAGTCCTTCAAACGGATTATGCAATACCGGATAGACCCGAATGCGCCAGAAGGCATCAGTTCTCTATCCATGGGTGCGGCGGAGTAAAGCGCATAATGAGCGAAGCGGTTGAGACCAACGAAGTGCCTGGACGGCCGCTGAGCATTGCTTGGCTGCGCGCCGCTATTCGCGCACGCATTGGCACAGACGAAGAGTCACAACAGTCGGCTTTTGCCGCTTTGAAGGTGTTGATCATTCGCTGCGTAGGCGCTGCCCTCGCCTACGCAAGTCAGGTTCTGCTTGCCCGCGTACTGGGACAGACTGACTACGGTATCTTTGCCCTGGTGTGGGTCTGGATACTCGTCCTCGGTCACCTATCCCCATTGGGTTTCGCACAGGCTGTCTGCCGCTTTGCACCGCACTACGAAGCCCGTGACGAACAAGACCTCCTGAGAGGCTTCCTGCAAACAGGAGCGCTCTTTGTTGCTGGAGCCGCCTTAACAATTGCGACGCTGGGCGGCGCCCTCTTATGGTTTGCCAGCCCGTTGATCGAAACGGTCTATGTCCTGCCATTCGCAATCGCCCTCATTGTATTCCCGCTTTTTGCACTTCAGGACTATGTAGAGAACATTGCCCGCGCGTTTAACTGGACAATCATTGCGATTACACCGCCTTTTGTCATTCGCCACGGACTGATCGGCACCGGCGTTCTAGGTGCCTATCTTCTGGGAATGCCGGTCTCCGCCAGTATGGCGATTGCCGTCGTGCTCATCGCGACACTTGTCAGCCTTTTGGTCCAAACAGTCTTCGTCTGGGTTCGGTTGCGCAAGATTGTCTCCGCAGGACCTCGCAAGCAGCGCCTGGGCGAGTGGTTCAAAACCTCCATGCCACTGGTCTTTGTGGACGGCACGCTCATCCTTTTCTCAAATGCGGATATCCTGGTGCTGAGCCTCTTTGTCGAACCGGCAACCATCGCGATTTACTTTGCCGCATCGCGCATTCTGCAGCTCGTCGCCTTCGTCCAATATGCCGCGACTGCCGCAACAGCCCAGCGCTTCACTGCGTTGAACGCTTTAGGTGATGCGCACGCCCTCAGCCAGTTGGTGCGAACCACGACTCGCCTGACACTGATCGCATCTACCGGCGCTGCCCTTGTAATCTATCTTGCGGCACCCTTCCTGCTTGATCTGTTTGGTGAGGGATTTGACGGCGCAATGCCGGTTCTCGCGATCTTAATGGCTGGCCTCATTGCCCAGGCCTATGCGGGCCCTGGCGAGGATTTGCTGAATATGTTGGGAGAAGAACGTGCCTGTGCCGCAACCTGCGTTGCCGCACTCCTTCTCAACATTGTTCTCAACTTCACGCTCATTCCAGCATTCGGTATTGCCGGTGCCGCGATCGCAACAGCCGCATCCGTTGCCGCGCGTAGCCTTGTCCTAACCTATCTGGTGAAACGGAGGCTGGGCCTCGACATCGCATTCTGGATGCCCAGCCACAAACCTGTCCTTGAGGGCACTTCATGAATATGGCTTTGACACCACAAACATTCTCTCAAGCCGCAACGTCGGAGGAGAACGTCACCACCACACGCATCCTCGACGCTGCAGGTCTAAGAGCACTTGGGCCTGAATGGGAGGAACTGACCGAGCACGCATTAGAGGAAAACGCCTACTATTGTCGGCACTATAGCGAAGCACTGCTCAATCACATTGAAGAACGCCCTCTTAAAGCAATCACCATTTGGCGAGATGCAAAGCTCATCGCCCTCCTACCCTTCGTGAGCAACCGGCGGCATTGGGCAGGGCTTAAGTCGCTGAACCAGGCCTGGACCACAGATTACACCACAACATCAATCCCGCTCATCGACAAACGATGGGCCGAGGAAGCGGTGAGCGCGCTACTCAACACGATGGCCGCGGGAGAGACGGGTAGCAGTCTTTGGCTCTTGCCCAACATAAACCTTGAGGGTGTAGTCAACAGGAAACTAAAAGCCGAGATGTCGGACCGGGGCCTGCCTTCAAAGGTATATGACCCCTTTGATCGCGCAATTCTGACAAGCCGCGGCTCCTTTGAAGACCATATGAAAGAGCACGTCTCCAAGAAGCGCCGAAAGGACCTACGACGCAACCGTAAGCGTCTCGACGCTTTGGGAGAGGTGACCTGGACAGCGCATGAGAGCGGCCCGGAACTTGACGATGCCATAGACCATTTCCTCAGGATTGAAGCATCCGGCTGGAAGGGAAAAAGAGGGACCGCGCTCGATTGTTCCGATAGAACGCGTGCGTTCGCAAAAGAAGCCTTTGGCGACTGCGGCGCCACAAACGCCACACGCGCTGATGTCCTGCGCCTCGATGGAAAGCCCGTTGCAATCAATCTGACTATGATTGCCGGCGACACAGGCTTCACCATCAAATGCGCCTATGATGACGCGTACCGGGGACAGAGTGTCGGGCTTTTGCTGGAAGAAGAAATGATCCGCAGTGTGCTGGAAGACGATTGGATCGGTAGGCTGGATTCTTCCGCCGTATCCGGCCACCTCATTACCTCATTCTGGAACGACCGGATTGAGGTCGGGGATATCTTGATAGATGCCAAGCCAAATGCTGGCTCTCTACGCTTTCGCCTGTTTTCCAGTCTGGAAAAACTGCGCCGGTCCGCGCGCGGGGTAGCAAAAGATATTTTCAATCGCTTACGCGATTAAGGCCGACAACCTATCGCGAACGCCGAAACTCCAGTGCCTCTTCTTCCAGCCATGTGAGAAATTGGACGACAGTCGGATCTTCCGCCTCTTTCGCGCGCACCGCCCAGCAATAAGGGACGGCGGATAGTTTTGGGCCCGACAAGGGGGCAACCAATCGGCCTTGCGCCAGGTCCTCCTCAATAAGAGGCAAGGGGCCAAGCGCAAATCCAAGGCCATCAATGGCAGCCTGCAGCGCCAGATAGAAGTGATCAAAACGCTGAAGCGCTGCCTTGTTCCCCACACCAGTTTCACCCGCCGCGGCAAACCACCGATCCCAGGACCCAGACCGGGTGTCAGCAACCAGAAGCGGCAGAGACTGCAGGTCAGCTGGACGGCTGATCGGGTGCTTCGTCGCAAAGCCTGGACTGCACACCGGCAGTTCGTCTTCTGTAAAAATGGTTCCGGTTTGAAATTCTTGTGCCGGGAGCGCATTTTTCCGGCGCACGGCAATATCGAATTGACCAGGCCCGACCCGGTCGAGCGGATCGTCAGATGTAACAAGCCGCAACTCAATCTGCGGATGGGCAAACTGAAACTTTGACAGACGCGGCAGCAACCACCTCATCGCAAATGTGGGCAGCACGTTAAGGGTCAGAACACGTGCTTCAGAATGCTCAGCGCGCAACATTCGGGCGGCCGAGGCAATGTCCCCAAAGGCCGCGCTCACCTTGTCGGCAAACCGACGGCCGGCACTTGTAAGCACAACCCGCCTGCCCACACGATCAAACAGTGCCACCCCTGCCCAGTCCTCCAATGTCTTCACTTGGCGGCTCACCGCGCCATGGGTCACACACAATTCGTCTGCGGCGCGGGAAAACGACCCATGACGGGCCGCGGTTTCGAAGCTGCGAAGAGCAGTGAGCGGCGGAAAACCCTGGAGATCCATCTCAGACATGTATGTGAGTTTAGCTCACAAAAGGAGTGCGGAAAAGTCGTTTTGAATACGCACAAAAACGGGCGATATAGAGGTTGCGAAAAATTCTTCGATCCAGAAATCTCACAAGGAAACATCATGGTCAGTGTCGGACTTACAGCCCTAATTGCCCTTGCGGTCGTTGCCACGGCCACCCTGTCCGGCATTTTTGGCATGGCCGGCGGCATTGTGTTGATGGGGATGTTTTTGGTTGTCCTGCCGGTGGGCTCCGCAATGATGCTGCATGGGACCACCCAAGCGGTCTCCAATGGGTACCGCGCGTTTCTTACCCGCGATCACATCGTCTGGTCGGTTTTCAGCTTTTATATTGTCGGCGCCATCGCGTCGCTCGGCGCATTAGGCGCCATCTCCTTCGTGCCTGACAAAGCGCTCGTTTTTATCTGCGTTGGCACCGTGCCCTTTGCTGCAGCAGCACTCCCAGCCCGCTTCGCCCTCGATATCACCAAACCAGGAATGCCCGTCATTTGTGGCTTCATCATTACACTGATTAATCTGGTTGCGGGTGTCGCTGGCCCCCTTCTCGATGCCTTTTTTGTGAAATCAGACCTCACCCGTCATCAGATTGTGGCTACCAAAGCCATTACACAGACGCTCAGCCACCTTTTGAAACTGGTCTATTTTGGTGTGTTGGTGCGGCAGGTCGCGATCGATGCAGATGGAGATCTGGCAACGCTTCCCTGGTGGCTCTATGTGATGGTCATTCCTTGCGCCATGCTGGGAACGACATTAGGCACCAAAGTCCTGGACAAAATCTCTGACACCAACTTCCGCAAATGGAGCCAGTGGATCATCTTGACCCTCGGCGCCATCTGCATCGCACGCGGTGTCACCTTATGGGTTTGAGGGACGTGGCCGATGACCACCCAATATCTCTGCGATCAACGTTAGAACCTGTTCGGAAAACCCAAACCCGAAATGCGTGGTGTCGACTTCAATATTCTCGACATCCGGGCTCCAGTGATCAACAGACGCTTGCCAGGCAACAATGCCGTCCTTCTTGGAATAAATGGAGGTGACAGGCAGGTCCAGCGGCACCGCATAACGATCAGATACTTTGGCCTCAATTTCCTCTCTCTCCGCGCGGGAATAGAGGAAGGGACCAGGAGCGGTATATTGCGGCCCGCCAATGAGAGGCGTTCCAAGTGTAACAACCTGTGAGACCGCATCAGGATTGTCTCGCGCCGCTTCACGCGCCACCACACCACCAAGGCTCCAACCAACAAGCGCGACCGGTTCGCCTACCTCGTCATGCCGAGCAGCCAGAATTTCGGAGAAATTCTCCAGCATCTCTTCGACCTCGCCGCCATTGCGCCCAAGGCCCCAATCAAACGGTCGATAGCCAAGAAAGCGTAAATATTCCCGGATCACGATCATCGACTGTTCCCCAGCGCCAAAGCCCGGCAGCAAGATCACTGGCTTGCCAAAGCCCCGATGGCGCGTAGGCAAACGCCACCAGAAGATGGAAAGTCGTGCCAGCTCTAGAGGGGTGAGAATTTCCCGCAGCGAGTGGGAAATGCGCGGCCCTTTGATACCGTCTAGTTTCTGGGGCAGGTCTTTAACCGGTTGGTGCAACATGAACTATCCTTTGTGCAGTGCAGCATCAAATATATGAACTTTCTACGCACCAGCCATGCTTTTGGATGTTCACGAACGACCTAAGGGCCAGTCAAAAATGAACAGAGCGCCAAGAAAATCGGCTGAAAACGTGGGTTCTCCGACTATCTACGCTGAATGACAGCCAGTCGTTCAGCAATATGGGTCAACACTTCCCGCGAAATCCCAAAGCCAAAATGGGTGGTGGAAACCTCAATATTCTCCGCATCCGGGCTCCACTCGTCGACGGACGCCTGCCAGGACACCACGCCGTCGCCTTTGGAATAGATGGACGTTACCGGCACCCTGAGCGGGGTGCGATACCGCTCTGCGATGCGTGCTTCGATCGCGTCATGATCAAGCCCACGGCGTCCAAAAAAGCGGGCGGTCGCTGTGTATTTCGGACCGCCAACTAGCGGGCTGCCGAGCGTAATGACCTGAGACACATCCGCGGGGTTATCCCGCGCCGCTTCCCGCGCAAAATACCCGCCAAGACTCCAACCGATCAGAATGATGGGCGCGCCCGCATCCCGCGCAAGCGTACGCACCATCTCGTTCACCCTGGGGAGTTTATCCATCACCCGACCGTCATTCCGGCCCAGGCCCCAGTCCTGAGGGTCGTAGCCCAAGACCTTCAGATATTCTCGAATGATCGCCATCGAGCGCTCGCCGCCGCCAAGCCCCGGCAGGAGCAAAACGGTTTGTCCATTCCCCCGCAGATGAAACGGCAATCGCCACCAAAACAAAAGCAGATTGGCAAATTCCAGCGGCGTCAGGAATTCACGCAACACATTGCTGACCGGAGGACCCCTCACCTCATCCATCGGCTGCGGGATGTTCTGTTGTTTCGCAGTTACCATATCGACCATCTCCGCTATTGCGCCCTCACCAAAACTGCTAAGGAGGGTTCATGACCGTAGACTCAGAAACACCTGACCCGCAATCACCGAATGAGCCTCAGCCCGCACCTGCAGGAACGCAAATTTCCTGCTCCAGAAACCTGCCCGGCTGGCTGGCGACAAATGGCGCCGGGATTGTCTTCACATCCTACCAATCAGGCATTGTCTATTTTGTTGGTGTACAGCCGAATGGTGGCCTCTCCATTCATCAGACCGGCTTTCCGCGTGCCATGGGGCTTTGTGCCCAGAGGCAACGCATCTACCTCGCCTCCCACGCCCAGATCTGGCGAATGGAGAACATGCTGCGAGAGGGTGAGTTCGCCAACAATCAGTATGATGTCTGTTACGTGCCGCGAAACGCACAAACAACCGGTGATGTCGACGCCCACGAAATTGCCGTCGAACCTTCAGGCCGCATCATCTTTGTAAACACAGCCTATTCCTGCCTCGCAACGCTCGATCCTGTTCATGGGTTCAAGCCTCTATGGCAACCACCCTTCATCACAAAACTCGCACCGGAAGATCGCTGCCACTTAAACGGCCTCGCGATGGAAAAGGGAGAAGCCCGATACGTCACCGCTGTGTCCCGAAGCGATGTTGTCACCGGATGGCGGGACCGCCGTGGCGAGGGCGGAATTCTTATCGACGTTCAAAAAGACCGTGTGCTGACAGAAAAGCTTTCCATGCCGCACTCACCAAGACTCCACAACAATCAGCTCTACGCACTCAATTCCGGGCGTGGTCATCTCGTGCGCATAGATCGCCAAACCGGTGCGACAGAGGAAATCGCATTTCTTCCTGGCTTCGTTCGCGGGCTTGCCTTCCACAACAACCACGCCATCGTTACCCTCTCTCTTCCACGCGATCAGTCCTTTGCAGGCCTTGAACTTGAGGATGAGTTGCAAAAGCGGGATGCGGACCCGTGGTGCGGTGTGCAAGTAATCGACCTTGCCACCGGCAATGTTGTGGAATGGCTGCGTCTGGACGGAGAAATCCGTGAACTGTTTGATGTTGCTGTGCTGCCTGACGTGCGGTGCCCTCTTGCAGTCAGCCCGCTTGCTCCAGAGTTTGCAACAACCGTCACGATGGCAGACCCAGACTGACCTTTGGGTTTATCCGTAAACCATAGGCGTTGATTGTCGTAACAAAACCTAAGCAACGGCCAGAGTTAATTTGACTCGCCAATAGGCTGCTCTATTAACTGCTCCCTAACCAAAGATCGTCGACAGCCCTGCATTGTAGACATCAGTTATTGGCAGTTTCTGGGAGCGTTTCTGTGAGTAAAACGAAAAACCGTAAAGCGTCTGGTCATCGTCTGGCATTGATGTTGTCGACATCAGTTCTGTCAATGGGAGCCTACGGACATCTCCGCTCAGCGAGCGCCGCCAATGAATGCGGTGTTATTGCTGCAGGCGGTACAGCCACATGTACGCCCGCCGGAAACAATTTCACAACCGGCATCGATTATGACGTCAACGATGCGACCGTCATTCTGCAAGACGGTGTTACCGTCAGTACAACCGCAAACAACACATCGGCTCTCGCCAATGGCGCAACCGGTGCCAATCTTGGAAACCTGTCAACGACAACCCAGGGTACAGTAAACCTCACCACAACTGGCACCACCTCTCACGGCATCTACTCAGGTTCTCTCAACGGGTCTGTCGCCATCACCGCCACTGAGACCACAACCATCAGCACGACCGGAGCAGGTTCGACAGGCATTACAGCGTCGAGCACCGGCGGCAATGCGATCACGATCACCGCGCCAGGCACCATCACAACAACAGGCTCGGGCTCAAACGGAGTCAATACTCAGAATGTCGGCGGCGCGACCACCATCAATGTTGGCCAGGTCACCGCAAGCGGCACCGGTCCGATCACCGGTATCTATGCATACAACAATGGCGGCACAATTGATCTCACCACGTCAGGCGTATCAGTTGCCAATGGCTATGGCATCTTGGCAGCCGCTGCGGGAGCTGGCTCCGGTGCGGTCAACGTCACTACCACTGGGGCGGTCACTGGAAGCGGCGGCGGCATCAATGCCTACTCTCAAGCTGGAAGTGTTACCGTCAATGCTGGTGCTCTCGTTACGACAACCGGCGGTGGAATCGGCATCAACACGTTCTCAGCAACTGGAAATTTGACCGTCAATTCCACAGGTATCACGGCAAATGGTCCAGGCATTATCGCCCTAAGCGGTGCAGGCGCCATCAATCTGACAGACACAGGGACCATCACAACAACCTCGATCGGCATCTATACCTACTCAACCGGCAGCAGCACCAGCGTCACAGTGAACAACGTGAACGCCGCGACCTATGGTGTCTATGCCTATGGCGCGACCGGCACGACAGTCACAACAAATGGCAATGTCACAGCGGTAAACACAGCGATCGGGGCATATGCAGGTGGCGGGTCCATCACCGTCACGACAAACGGCACTGTCACATCAACGGGGGCAGCAAGCGACGCAATTTTTGCAGCAGGCCCGGCTTCGATCAACATCACAACCAACGGTACAGTGACCACGACAGGTGCTGGCGATGCCGATGGCATTCAGGCCTATTCTTATACCGGCAGCTCGACGATCACTGCCACCAACATCACAGCGACCGACGATGGCATCAATACCTATGGCCAAGCCGGCGTAACGATCACATCAACTGGCACCATCACATCGGGCGACGAAGGCATTGAAGCGTTCACTGGTGCGGCTGCAAACGCGACGGTCACCGTCAACAATGTAAACGCAACCACTAGTGACAATGATGCGATCCGCGTGACCGCCGGGGCAGGTAGTACCATCACAGTCAATGGAGCAGTGCTCGGTGGCGCCACATCCATTAGCGGAGCGGGCATAGACGTAAGAGGTGGTGCCCCCTCCGTAATCAATGTGAATACGGGTGGGTCCATCGGAGCTCTCTCTGACTTTGCAATCGACAATCGAGGGGCGGGCGCTACGACCCTCAACAATAGCGGCACCATCACGGGGTCGATTGTTTTGAGTGGCGGCGGCGATAGCCTGAACAACCTATCGTCCAACAGCGTCAATCTGCGCCGGTTCACAGACACGAACGCTGATGGGATTCGCGATACAGAGGCGGTCGCTATTCTGGACTTTGGTGCAGGGACAGACACGTTTGACAATACGGCCACAGGGACGCTCCGACTTTCAACCGTCACAGGCGCCACCGCGTTCAATACGACAAACGAAAGCTTTGCAACAGGGTCTGCGGCCTTGTCGCTCACCAATACCGGCATTGAGCAGGGCCATATTCTGAACCTTGAGACGTTCATCAATTCAGGGACCATCACCCTGGCAGATGCAGAGACAGGGGGGACAGGAGCCGTTGCAGGTGACGTACTTGCCATTACCAGCCTCGGTGTTCCCGGAGTTGGGGGGACGTCCAACTTCATCTCCAATGGAGGGGAGCTTCATCTTGATACGGTGCTCAACAACGGAGCGGTCGATACAACGGACGTTCTGATCCTGGATACGGTGACAACGGGTGCGGGTGGTGCGACCGGCATTACGATCACAGACGCAGGCGGTGCAGGCGGCATCACCGGCACCGGCGCAACAGACGGCATTCGAATTGTAGAAGTGCGCGGTGTTGGCTCTGCAAGCGATGCCTTTACATTGTCTCGCGCTGTGGTCGGCGGCATCTTCGAATACGAACTGAACCAGGCAGACGGACAGAACTGGTATCTGCAATCGGACGGCACCATCGCCACCCAAATTCCTGCCTACCAGGCATTGCCCCTGGCCCTTTCAGGCTTCGCACGCGATCAAATGCCCTGGGCACAAAAACGCTGGGGTCATGTCGAGGGCCGCCAACAGGCAAAGACAGGCGCGTGGCTACGTGGCGGATATGTCCGTGGTTCGGAGGAGTTCACAAACTCAAACCAATATGAGAGCAGAAATCGTTTTGGCCAGGCGGGATACGATCTCGTTCTGGACACCGACCTCCCGGGCGCTCTAAGCATTGGCGGGCTGCTACAACACACCTCAACAGACACCTCCGTAACCAATGGCAATGGGTCTACCTTTGCAGCGAGTGGCTACGGCGCCGGCGTTAGCGCCTACTGGACGGCGGGCCGTGGATTGTTCGCAGAAGCACTCGCGACACTCACCCGCTATGAAGTCAATATAGATCGTCCCAATCTGGCGGGCGTCGCAGACACAGAAGCCTACACCTACTCAGTAGGTCTACAGGTCGGCAACCAATTCCTTGTCGCTGGAGAAACAGATCAGTGGACGGTCACCCCTCGCGCGTCACTTACCTATATTGACAGCGATATTGACGGCTTCACCGACGCCTCCGGCATCGCGGTCGACTTTGCCGAAAGCGACAGCATGCTTCTGGAAGCCGGCATGATCAGCGGTCTCGATCTCGACTTACAGGGCAATCGTGTCCTCAACCTCTCCGCAGAGATCGGCATCGAACATAACCTATTGGGTGGAAACAGCATCAAAGCCAACGGCGTGACCTTCGCCGCCGACAGAGATGATACAAGGGCAACTGTGGGCGCCGGTGCAACGGCGCATCTGGGCAACAGCTTCTCGATCTTCGTCCGTGCAGAGGGTGGCGCATCCCTGTCAGGGGACGGACACACCGAACAGGCGTCAGCTGGGATGAGAATTACTTTCTAGCCGGTGCCCAGTTGTTTAAGAGGGCAGCACCTGCGGTGATGAAGCCCAAGCTGAAAAGAAGACCACCGATAAAGTATGCCCAACCATAAGGAGAGGGATCTATCGCGCCTATGCCAAGACTGGCGAGGGGAACAGCGATCCATAACCCGGCCACCCAGGCGGGATAGGCATGCACCCGCAGCATGTCGATCGCCACAAGAAAGAGTCCGGTCACGATCACCTGCGTACCAAGGTAATAAACATCAAGATCAAAGGGCGCATGGTCCGGTCCAATTATCGCCGCTTGGCCAATTGCTGCGATAACAAACCCAACCAGACCGACCACCCCAAATTGCTCCGCGCGTGCCAGGTAGATGGCAAAGAGGCCAAAGAGAAGCGTCACATCAATGACAAAATAGAAGCTCTCCAAAGGGCCAGAACCTTCGACCCAGGGAATGAAACTCGAGATCAATCGAAGAACGCCGCCAAGAAGCGCGGCAAAGGCACCCAGGCGCAGGAGGAGAGAATAGGTCATGAGGAACCACGCGCCCTAAGCATCGCGGAAGGGGATTTCGGGAAGCATAGTGCGCGCATGTGAGGGAACCATTAGGAACCGATCATCATGAGTTACTTCATAAAAGCGCAGACAGGCTTCTGAAAGCTTGATCACATGGTCGTCACCATGAGTCGCAGCACGAACCGCGATCTCCTCAGCGGTCTCCATCGGCACATCACCCGGTCCAGGCGCCGGGAATTCCGAATAGGCTGCATGCAATCCAGCTGCTGTTTGCCAGCCATAAGAGACAAGCTTCCGAATTGTTTCCTCTTTCACATGAGGTGCGATGTTGAGAATGGCAGCCACGGTGGTGATTGCATGGGTAAAGACGATGGCGGTGAGCGGTGTATGGACGCGATAGAGAAACACCTGGGCAAACTCCGAAGCAATGTCGTTTGCGAGGGCTGGCAGATCACCCGACACATCGACCAGGGAGATCGCCTCGGCAAACCCCTGCGCATGAGGCAGTTGCTCAAGAGCAGTGGTGATGGCGCCTTCATTGCGCCGATGCGCAAGCGGCACCAGCGGAACCTTAGCCAGCGCTTCTTTTGGAGAAAATGTCGGGCTGTCGTCGACCCGATGTGTAACCAGCGGTTGGTAGGCGCTCGCCCAAAGCGCAAGGCCCTCCGCAAGTTCCCGCCGACGCAAAGACGTATCGTCTAAGCGAAGCGCACGGACGCCATGGCCAACGCGAATAATCCCGTGTGCCGCAGCCGCAAAGAGCCCCGGCGCCAAACGATTGGCCCACTCATCCAACACAGGCTCCCAGGCACCATCGGCAAGACGTTGGTGGAAGAAGGACCGCCAGGCATCTTGGCGGCGGGGATCACCAAGGGCATGCTCCAATTCAGTTGGATCAAGAGGGGCCACGCGATCATTGGCCGGAAGGATGGTGCCGAGATTTGCCCGCACCCAGCTTTTGGCGAGCCCCCCCTGCCCCATGGCAACAAGTGCTTCCGCAGCCATCGGCGCATGATTGACAAAACCATTTTTAAGAAGGGGCCCCTTTGAGCGCAACGGTTCAAGGGCAGGGTCCAGCATGTCATATCGAGGCTCAGCCATGGCCAACTCCTTTGAGAAAGTATTATCTTTATTTATGACGACCGGCTCAATAATTCAAGAAGTTTCTTTATTTATTGTCGGATCGAATTGTCCCCTTCCTAATGGACGCGACCTAAGGCACTCTGAGAACAACAAAAATCACAGGGAAGCTTGGGAACATGACCGTTTACGCAATGGCATTTGTCGACATCAAGGATCGGGAGCACTACGCAAAATACGAAGCAGGCTTTATGGACGCCCTGGCGCCATTTGGCGCGGAAATTCTCGCCGCCGATGAAGAGCCAAATGTGCTGGAGGGCGAAGCCCCAAAGGGACGGATCGTCCTCATTCGTTTCCCATCAGCGGACAAGCTCGATGCCTGGTACAATTCAGACGCCTATCAGGCGATCCTGCCCTTCCGCAAAGCGGCCTCCAACGGACATGTGATCAGTGTTAAGGCGTTTGAGATGCCTTAGAGCGTTGCCAGGTTAAGCGGAAACGCTTCACCGTCCGCCAATTCACTGAATAGAAATGGGCGACGAAACAAGGTAACTAGAGCCCCGTTTTGATCCAAAAAACGGGCTCTAGGAAGCATCCAACATAACAACGCTGAACAGTTTCTCGTCATCCATCCAGGACCGGGACAGCGTCCAGCCCTGCGCTTCGGCGAGCTGCACCAATTCATCGAGAGCGAATTTGCGGGAGTTTTCCGTATGGATGCTCTCACCCGCTGCAAACCCAATCTTGGTATCGCCAACACTGACCGTTTGGTCTTTCTGACTGACCAGGTGCATCTCGACCCGCGATGCATCTTCGTTCCACCGGGCTTCATGGGCAAATTGGTCAAGGGCAAAAGTACCCTCAAGCTCCCGGTTAATGCGCTTGAGAATATTGAGATTAAATGCTGCCGTCACACCGGCGGCATCATCATAAGCTGGGATAAGACGCGCCACATCCTTCTTCAGATCCGCCCCAAGCACAAAAGAAGCCCCGTCACCCAGGTCCTGTCGCGCTCGTTGGAAGAAGTCTGAAATCTCAGCATTCGATAGGTTGCCGATCGTCGACCCCGGAAAGAACCCGACTGTGCGCCCGGCACCACGTGCTTCTGGCGGAACCGAAATCGGCGACAGAAAATCACCTACAACTGATTTGATAGAGAGTGAAGGATAATCACGCCGCAGCTGATCTGCGGTGTCTTCCAGGAAAGTTGCCGATACATCGATGGGCACATAACAGTGGAGCGCCTCAAATGTATCGAGCAGCAAGCGGGTTTTAACTGACGCGCCCGATCCATATTCAACAAGCGTCGCCGCTCGCCCCGCTGCCGCAGCAATCTCGCCGCGGCAAGCCTCTAAGATTTTCGTTTCCGTCCGGGTTGGATAATATTCCGGCAGATCCGTAATCTCCTCAAACAGTTGAGAGCCACGCTCGTCATAGAGCCATCGGCAGGGCAGCGTCTTCTGCGGCAGTCTCAGTCCCTCAAGTACATCAGACGCGAACTCGCCATTCATTACAGTCAGCGTATCCAGCATTAAGAAGCATCCCTTGCGAGCCGAAGACCGGAAAACTGCCACCGCTTGTCCGGATGAAAAAAGTTGCGATAGGTCGCACGCATATGACCACCGGGCGTTGCACATGAACCACCACGCAGCACCATCTGCCCACTCATAAACTTGCCGTTATATTCGCCAACCGCGCCGGGCGCTGGTTTGAAGCCCGGATAAGGCGTGAACGGGCTCGATGTCCATTCCCACACATCGCCATAGAGACCCGCCAGGTCACCGGCGGACGCTTCCTGTGGACGGGGACGCAGCATGTCAGAGGAGGCGAAGTTACCGTCAATCTCAACATCGCGCACCGCATGTTCCCATTCTGCCTCGCTTGGCAAGCGCGCACCTGCCCAGGTGGCATAGGCATCGGCTTCATAAAAACTCACATGAGAGACAGGCGCATCCAAATGCACGGGCTGAGGGCCTCTCAAGGTGAGAGACCACCAGGTGTCGTCCTGTTGGTACCAGTAAAGCGGTGCGCCCCAGTCTCGCTCACGGGCAATCGCAAACCCGTCAGACAGCCAATATTGCGGGTCCTGGTAGCCCCCCGCCTCCATGAACGCGATCCAATCCCGATTGGTCACAGCCCGCGTCGCCAACTCAAAGGGTCGCACCAACACATCATGGCGCGGTCCTTCGCAGTCAAACCTGAACCCATCACCGTCGGCCCCAAGAGACAGTCGACCTCCGTCAAACCCAACCCAGCTTGTGTCGCAAGTCTCCTGCTGGATCATCTCCAACGGAACAGCAGGCGCAAAGGCCGGTCGAAGCGGGTTCTGAGCAAATAAATGCAAAATGTCCGTGAGCAACAGTTCCTGATGTTGCTGTTCATGATGCAGGCCCAGCTCAATCAGCTTCGCAAGCTCAGGAGCAAGTTTACCTGCCAGCAAATCCTCCATCGCCGCATCCACATGTGCCCGGTAGGCCCGCACGTCATCAAGACAAGGTCGTGCCAACATGCCACGCCGAGGGCGGGGGTGGCGCTCGCCGACCGCGTCATAATAGGAGTTGAACAGATAACAATAACTGTCATCAAAGAGGGTGTAGCCAGTCACATTCGGCTGAAGCACGAATGTCTCAAAAAACCATGTTGTATGGGCGAGGTGCCACTTGGCAGGGCTCGCATCTTCCATGGATTGAACCGTCGCTTCCGCATCACTTAGGTGGTCTGTGAGCGCCAGAGACTGAGATCGCACCAGCCCATAATCGCCAAGCGCAATCGACACGCTCCCTTTGAGCGGGGTCGATGAAAGAGATGTCATGTCAGGATTCTCTGTTGAACTCGAGATTGTCGGGGTAGAAGGCGAGATAGTCTTTTAAGAGGGCCGCTTGAGGAATGGGGTCTTCATAGGACCAGGCAACAGCCGCGCCACTGGAGCCCGTAAACTCAAAATAGGAAGCATCACCTTTACGCGGACAATGGGTCGTTTGCTCCATCGGTGTCGCACGATCCATCGCCACATCACCCCGCGGGAAATAGAGCATAGGCTTGTGCCCCTTTTCGTGCACGATGATCACGTCCGAGCTGTCAGCGATTGCTGCACCGTCTAGAAGAAGAGATATTTTCTGGCCTGACGCCACAAATGCCAGCGGGGTCTGGAAACTGGTTTCCGGCTGAGACCCGGCAGGCAATAGCCCAGCGGCCTTGCCATCAGATACAGTCTCTTGATCTGCCACTCTATCTCTCCTCCCCACCATTCTCCCTTTCAGAGGGTCAGGTAGATATGGGAATTGGACGGCACCGAACGAGATCGCAATATCGCACCCGGCTGGTTCAGAAACAGACCGTACCGCACTCAGAATGAAACGCCAGAGCCAATTGCCAGCCTCCTGACAAAAACTGGCAGTTATGCTCGGAGATAAAAACTTTGTGACAAATTGTCGAGATAAGGATGGCAGCCTGTCATACGTCCAGTTCTGCGCACAGGCCGCGGAGAAGCGGATCAATCGATTGCATCAGATAGGTCTCTGCGGCTTTCGCGCCCCGTACCCGAATACGCCGCAGCCGCACCAAATCACAATATCCGTGCAGCTGTGTCATCAGACTGACAGACAGATGCCGCACGCGCGCCTTTGAGATCGACTGCGTTGTAAACAAAGCATCGACTGAGCAAAATGAGTCTTCAATCGCCTCTTCCAGTTCCGGATGACGACCATCTTCATTGAGGCGCGGGCCAAACATAATCTGATAAATGCTTTCATTGCCAAGCGCCCATCGAACATAAGCACGTGCAACGAGCCGAATACGATCCTCAACGCCCTGATCGCTTAAGGCTGCATCGCGGAGCGTCGCAGCAAAATCCTTATGACCAGAAAGCGCCAGCGCAACAAGCAACTCACGCTTATCCGCGAAATGCTTGTAGACCGCCCCATGTGTCACTCCGAGGTCACGGGCAAGACCGCGCAACGTAAACTTATCAAGCCCCTGTTCTGCAATACAGCCAGGCGCCTCGCGCAGGAGCGCTTTCCGTAAGTCTCCGTGATGGTAGGTGGACTTTGTTTTCACCGACAAACCTGTCTCCAGCGCAAATTCTCAATCACAGCCCTTGATCTTATACAGCATCGCCTTTATGTAACCACTGGTTACTTTGAAAAACAAATCATCTAGCTGGAAGGAGACGCCATGAACGCAAGCACAAACAAGTCCGTCACCTTAGCGCAGGGGACCGTGAGCTATCGCGACATGGGGACAGGACCAGTGATTGTTTTTGTGCACGGGCTGTTTTTAAGCGGCACAATTTGGGACAAGACGCTCGATCGCCTGACGTCTCATCGGCGGTGCATCGTGCCAGAACTGCCACTCGGCGCTCATAAAGCACCACTCAACCGGCAAGCTGACCTATCACTCGCTGGAGTCGCCAAGCTGATCGCTGACCTTCTCGATCACCTGGATCTAACGGATGTGACCCTTGTCGGCCTCGACTTCGGAGGCGTTATCGCTCAGATCGTTGCAGCACGCCACAATGAGCGCGTGTCCCGCCTCGTGCTGACAAACTGCGATGCTCTAGAGGTCTGCCCTGCAAAGGGCTTTGAATATTTGACCTGGCTGCCGCGGGTACCCTTAGCCACCTGGATCCTTGCGAAACTCATGCACCATGTAGGGCCTCTCCGCCGTCATGAAACATCCTTCGCTGCGTTTGCGAAAACACCGCTGGCCGACGCACAACTCAAGGATTGGGTGCGGCCGATGGCAGTTTCATCCGGCGTACGCCGTGATGTCAAAAAGTTCCTGCGCTCCATTGACGTCAAGCTGACACTTGCCCTTCCTCATGAGCTCAAGAATGCCGGAACGTCCGTTCTGCTGGCCTGGGGGTCGGAGGATAAGCTGTTTTCCATGGACCTGGCGCGCAGGCTCGCCGCGGCCATTGGTGACAATGCCTTCCTGGCAGAAATCCCCGACGCCAGAACATTTGTGCCTCACGACGCCCCGAAGGCGCTCGCCTCAACCATCCTGGCATTTACAGCAACACCGCCCTGGAAGCTGACAAGTGCAAGCCAGGCCAATCTTTCAAAATCTGCTTAGGAGAACCTCATGACCCTTAAAGGCATTGCTCACATCAACTTCACCGTCAGCAATTTTGAAAAATCATTCCCCTTCTACGAGAAGCTCTTTGCGCATTTAGGACTGAAGGAAATGATCAATATGGACGGCTACTATTATTGCGTGGGGAAGCGAACCGCCATCGGCATTCAAGCCTGTAGTGAGGAAAACGCAGACCTCCCTTTCGATCAGGGCCGCGCCGGGCTTCACCATTATTGCCTGTCCATGGATAGTCGCGAAGACATTGACGCTCTCGCCAGTTTCGCAAAAGACATCGGAGCCCACATCGTGCGTGCACCTGCCGCGCAGGACGACTGGTTTCCAGGCATGTATTCCTGTCTTTTTGAAGACCCGGACGGCATTCGCATCGAAGCGAACCATATTCCAAAGCGCAGCTGAATTGTTCGAAACTACGCCGACGATGCGGCCCGCGGCCGACGTATCAAGCGAAGAGCGGCAACCAAAGAGACGCAGGCCCAGACACCTTCCAGAACGACAAAGGGCATATAGGCGATGAGCCACGACGCATAGGTCGCAAGCGACGCGCCGACAAAGTTTGCGCTCGGATAGGCGAGGTTCTCTTTTGCAACCAGGCCAAGGAGGTTTGCAGCAAAGGCCCCAAGCAAAAGTGCGACGCCTGCTGCGCCAATTAGATCAGCGCCCAGCATCACGACCCCGTCTTCGAAAGCGCGCCAAGCCACCATTGGTTGAGCTGCCAGATGGACCGCTCAAGCGGCGACAAGCGGCCTTGCGATGTGAGCGGGGCTTTGAGCCCTGCCCAGACCATATCGTTTGCCTCAATATCTTCATGGTGGATCACCGACAAAAGCGCACCCGCACCCTCCGCGATTTCCTCGATGTGCGGCAACGCAGCGGATGTCTTCGGTACCAAGAAGTGGATCTTGAGATGAAGCCGGTCAACACTCACCGGTGTGATCTGGTACCACGTCGCTGATGTCCCCTGAAAAGCGAGCAGGAAATAGGGGAACAAAACCGTCGCCAGCAGATCATCCCGCTGCCAATCTTCAAGACCCTCAATCAGTGGAAGTCCGTCCGGATCATCCGCATGAGCTTCGATCGCTGGCATATGAAGAATGGAATAGGGCCCGTCGGCGTCAGGAATCTTAGAATCCTTCGCCGGATAGACAGGCTCGAATGTGGTCTTATGGATGGCAATGTGGTGATAGGCTTCCATAAAATTCTCAACGAGAACTTTCCAGTTCCAGGGGCTATCAAACTCAAGCGTCTTAATGATGACCATGTCATCTAACTTGTAGTTCGAAAAAGCCTTCTGATAGCTCGCCACCTGGGGCGCAAAGGGCTCGGCATCATCGTCAAAATTGACCATGACGAACCCCTCCCAGATCTCTGAGCGCAGTTCCGGAAGCTTGCAGGACTTTTCATCAAACCCTTCTGTGCCTTCCATCAAGGGCGCACGAACAAGCTGGCCGTCCGTCGCATAGCTCCACGCATGGTAGGGACATGAAAAGAGCTTCCGGTTGCCCTCTCCTTCAGCAATGGGCGCTGCCCGGTGCAGACAGACCCGCGACATCACACGGACATCTCCGTCTGTTCCCCGCACCAGCATCAGCGGCTGATCGTAGAGGGTAAAGCAAATATAATCGCCTGGGTTTGGCACCTGCTCCGCCCGTCCAACCGGCAACCAGCTTTTGCGCATGATCCGTTCAATCTCCACCTCATAAAGATCAGGGTCGGTATAGGCGGCCGTCGGCAATGTCCAAGCTTTTTCAAGCGGCGCAGAGACGCGAGAAAGCTCTTCTGCCGAAAGTCCGGGAAGGGTGAGAGAGTGTGTGGTCATCATCTGTCTCCTTAAGCAGCCGGTTTAAGCCAATCAGCAAGGCCGAGCTCTTCCATCACATAGGCGCGCCACTCTTCATCAGAGGCCGCCGCTCGCGCGGCCTTCACTTCTGGCGCGGCAACACCTGGTTCCCAGCGAAGCTTCGGCTGAGACGTCGTGGCCGCTTCGAGAATCGTCTCGGCGACGAGCTGCGGATCCTCCCCGGCAACTTCTCCTTCCGATGTCGAGGCGACGACCCGGTCATTAAAGTCGTCATACTCAGTGCCCGTGGCGTAGAAACTGGACGCGTCCGTATTGTGCATGCTCATGCCGGTGTTAAAGAAGGCAGGCCGGATTGTGCTGACTTGAATGCCAAACCGCTCCACCTCGAACGCAAGAGACTCGGCCAGTCCCTCTAAGGCAAATTTGCTGGCGCAATAAACGGACTCGCCGGGGATACCCGTGACACCCGCCATGGAGGTGACAAAGAGAACACGTCCGCCACGCTGCTTGCGCATTTCCGGCAAAACAGCCCGGGTCAGATCCACCGCGCTGAAAAAGTTTGTTTCCATGGTCTCGCGGATATGCGCATCGTGCAGCGTTTCCAACGCGCCGAAACTGCTCATCCCCACATTATTGACCAGCACATCCAGCCGGCCGGATCGCTTAAGGATCTCAGCAACGACATCCCGGTTTGAGGTGGGGTCATTTACGTCATGCTCCAACACATGCACATCGACCCCTTCTCTCTCAGCCCAGTCCAACAGACTCTGACCGCGCTCAGCACCGCGCATAGTGGCAAAGACGGTGTGCCCCGCTGCGGCAAAGGCCTTTGCTGTGAGTTGCCCAAAACCCGTGGGCCTGGAACACCCGGTAATCATAACTGTCGACATGAGAGACCTCCCCTTCGAGAGCGGCTGAGCCGCCAATGAAATCGGACGCACCATAAATGCTCAGCGAAACCAGAGTCAATTATTTTTTATCAGATGAAATAAATTAGACATTGGCTGTTTTCTGCGATAAATTGCGACATGGTTGAGACAGCAGAAAAACCACTCGCCCAAAAGGCCAAGCGACCGGTGGGTCGTCCACGGGCAGACGGCAGGCCACAGCTCACAAAAGAGGCGGTGTTTTTGGTCGCGGCCAAACACATCGCAAAGGATGGCTATGCGGGCGCCAGCATTCGCAAAATTGCAGCTGAGCTGAAAGCCGCACCCGCTTCCGTGTTCAATCTCTTCCCGACCAAAGATGTGCTGCTGAACGAATTGCTGGCCTTCGCCGCGTCACCCTCCATGGCTTTTTACGGAGAGCTCAAAAAACTCAACCTGCCACCGGACGTTGCGCTGTTTAAGTGCATCAGGGAAGAAGTAATCGCCGTCGCGTCAGCGGACAGAGACTTTCCAGCGATCTTTTATCTGCCGGAACTGGCAAAGCCAGGTTTTGAGCCCGCTCAGGAAACACGCGCAAACATGGTCGCGCATTATCGGTCGTTGATTGAGGCAGGCGTAACTGCAGGAACATTGCTGTGCGACATACCGACCCTCTCTGCTGAGCAAGTCTTTCAGCTCACAGAAACAAGCATCATTGCGCAACAGGTCGCGGCCACGACACCGCCTGAAACAGCCGCCCGTGCGACTGCGCGCTTTTGCCTTCGCGGTCTTCTGAGCAACCCAGCAGATCTTGATGCAATTGAGCGAGCAGCAGACCAGGTCGCGCTCGCATTTGTCCTTCCCGAAGGATCCTAATCGCGTCGTCCAATCAGAAAGCAGTCAGATCAGTTGCACGGAAGCACATTATCGGTGAGTGCAGTGCCGCCGAAATCAATCGTGCCTGTAAACGAAGCCGCTCCGTTTGTCTGACAAAGCGTCGGCGCATTCGTCAGATTGTTGAGATTCCCGGAGCCATCAAGAACGGTCGTCGCGCCAGCGCCCCCACCAAAGCGGAAAACAGATCCCCCGCCCGTTCCGGCGGTGCCCTGATGATCATTGCCCGTATAGGTCAGCGTTGAATTGGCGCGCACGTCTAATGTTGTCCGCGTGATATTGCGCAGCGTGTTATTGGTTATGACAGCGGTGACATTCGTTCCCATGTCGAACGCGCTGAAAACTCCATGATCAGAAAGCGTATTATTGGTGAACGTGAACTGTGAATTGGCATCTGCTTCCACACCGCGACCGCCCAGATTCTGCAGAACATTGTTGTCTATGTAGACGTTGGTCACGGCGTTTGGAATGTTGATGCCATCCGTCGCCGCCGACCCGTCACTGCTAATCGTGAGGCCCGTGACGTGGCTATTATTCGCCACCCGCACAGCATCCGTTTCGGCGGTCACATTGATTGTCGCGGCAGCACCCGGCGCCACATAGGTGTCCTGCACGCCGGTCGTTCGACCTTCGACAAGAATGCCCTGTGTGCCGCCAACGATTGATTGATCAGCTTGTAAAATGGTTTGACCGAACGTCCCATTATCACCCTGCAACACGATAAGACTGTTGCCGCCAGCCGCCGTCACCTGTGCCTGACTGGTGCCAGGCGTATCCAGAAAGACAACCTGGTCGAGATCGACATTCGTATTGGGGTCTTTCACCGGTTCTAGGGTCGTGGGCAAATCGACCGATGTCACACTGGTGACCGTCGAACCTGAGCGACTGCGGGTCACAATGTCCGTGTCGCGTTCCAGCGCTTCCATCATGCGTGCAGATTGTGACACCCGAGCCCGGTTTGTGCGGTTGGGAGATCCGAGCGGAATGCGGAGCCTCACACCAATTTCAAACTGCTCTTTGCGCACATCATCATGTTGCGCTTCCATTTCAAAGGTGAGCCGGGAACCGGGCAGGCCGCCAAACACGTCATTGAGCCGCCACTCAGCCCGCAAGCGCGGGCCCCAGATCGCATCCGGGAAAAGCGAATTGTCGAAGTAGAAGCCGCCGAGAAAGATCCGGGCTTCGTGATCAAAAAGATCAACCCCTTCGTCAACGGGCTGAACCCAATCAAACCATTCTTCCAGGGGTGCCCTGCGACCCACCTCACCATCAACACCCCAGGCGGCAAGATCAAACCCGGCGGTCGTCGTTGTTGTGGTCGTGGTGGTGGTGCCACCGCGGGCAAAAAAGAGTTGAGATCCGACAAGGCCAAGTGTCGGTCCGGTCGTGACGGTGGCAGTTGAGGAAGCGGCAGAAGAGGCACCGACGCTCTTCTGATCTTCAAGCGGGTAATACCCGTTCAGACGGACATCCCAATCTTTAGAAAGGGCTTCCACCCCACCGGCGATCTGATGAAACGTGTTCCCATTTTCTGAGGTGCGAATGTCATAGCCGCCCCAGACGCCAAGGTTCCATCCATCGCTGCGCATTTCCCGATAGCCGAGCGCAAAATTGCCTTCTTCCGACCCGCCCTCAAAGAGCTTGCCCCGCGCTTCTACGAAAAGAAGTTGATCGTCATCCTGCGCAACAGGTGCCCAACCAACGGCTTCGGCTCTGTCATTGCGGTTGGAAAGTGTGCCGCCGGCCTCAACCCAGGGCTCCCAGTTCGGCTGAGCACCCGCGCCAAGACCCCCGTCGGCGAAAGCCGGCTGGGCAAGCAGACCCAAACACACTGCAGAAACAGCCCATGACGCCAAATGGCGGGCCCACCCCGTTAACACTCTTCAGAACCCCGACACCCAGGCGAACTTCCACAACTTTGTGAAAATCCCCCGGAATTCCTCGACTTTTGTAGGGTTATGGGTAGCAAACTCAGGGGTTTGAGACGAGTCAAATGCTGGATTATGGTTAAAGTCAGCCCTGCGGTCTGTCTCATCGCGATACCAAGCAAGAGGACGAACAGGTCGCGCAACATGGTACAATGATTAATGGACCAATCATTCTCTTTACAGCCGCTCGAAAAGACCTTCGGCGTCGTTGTGACCGGTCTTGATGTCCGCAATCTGGACGAAGAGACCTTTGCCGCGCTTTACGCGGTGTGGCTCGATTACAGCCTCCTGATTATTCCTGGCCAGCATTTGAGCAAATCGGAACAACGGTCCTTTGCGCTGAAATTCGGAGACCTGGTGCCCGGCCTGGAAGCGGTAGAAATCAGCAACGTATATCCCGACGGCAGCCTGCGCGACAAACCAGACGACGACATGATGAAAATCATTCGTGGCAACATGCACTGGCATCAGGACAACACCTACATGCCGCTCCAGGCTAAAGGGGCTGTCTTCAGCGCAAAGATTGTCCCTGAAAAACAGGGCGACACCGCCTTTGCAGATATGCGCGCCGCTTATGACGCATTAGATGAAACGACCAAACAATTCATATCAGCCAAGACAGCCTATCATTCTTTGGCCCACAGCCAGGCGCAGCTTGGCGAGGAAACGAAAGCGACTGCGAGCGAATATTCCGGCTATGGGCTTGATGTAGAAGACACACCCTTGAGACCTCTCGTTAAGGTCCATCCGGAAACTGGGCGAAAGTCGCTCGCCGCTGGGCGGCACGCCTATGGAATTCCGGACCTTTCATCCCAAGAGTCAGACAGGCTGATTGCGAAGCTCAATGCATTCTCAGTTGAGGATGCGTCGCGCGTCTATCAGCATAGCTGGTCGGAGGGCGACGTTATTGTGTGGGATAACCGGTGTTTGATGCATAGAGCGATGCCATGGGACTATTCTGAGCCACGGGTCATGGTGCACTCCCGCATTGCCGGTGACGAAATAAGCGAAGCTGCCCTGTGATGCTCAGCATCACCAAACTCGAAGAATACGCCTCTTAAGGTCCACTCAGCTCATCTGGGATCAGATCGGTCAGTCCCAGCGCCACATGTCCGGCGATGTGACTGTCTGGTTTCTTTTCAGATTGCTCGCGCAAACAGCAACTGAATTCCTCCTTGAAGCCCTCCCGCGTGTAGCGCTCCAAAACAGCCGAAAGATCAACTGGCGGTATATGGTCGACCCGTTTGCCCAGAAGATCGAGGCCGGCACCGAAATGCACAAACGCCACCTCGGGCTCTCGCTTATTGGCAACTTCGACAGAAGAATGCAGGGCAACAGCATCATGCACGAGATCTGCTTTGTCGGTGGGCAAGCCACGATCAAGGCAGAAGCGGTGAGCTTCCCGTGCACTCACCCATTCAAATGAGCCTGGCTGGTCTTTATACGTGTCACTCAGACCGAGATCATGAAGCAGACAGGCAATATAGAAGAGTTCCCGGTCCATCTTCAGTCCATCGCGGGCAGCAAGGATAGCCCCGAAACAATAGGTCCGCTCTGAATGAGCGACCAGAACAGGTGAGCAAAGCTCCCTCGCCAGCAAACGGGCCTCGTCTGCGAGACGGCTATCTGGCGCCGCCCAATCATCCGGCACAATGGCATGCAGCTTCTTTACCCCCAGCGCCAGCGATGTTCTGAACACACGCTCTCTCATTGCCGACCGGATAAAGCGGGAAATCTGCCGCGGCTTTCCGATCCTGCCGCTATCGGGCGCCAGGTGAGAAGTTGGGCTCATCGGTCCGCTCCTTCATATTTGCTGTTCGAACTTGAGAGGTAGAGGACAATGTTGCGCCCATCGAGAACGAGGCATAGACCCATCGTCATCGTCACAAACGCAAGCCACGCGCTGTAAAGGTCAGTCACACCCTGTTCCAAGAGCACTTGAACCAGGTAGGGAAAGAGCGGCAGCCAGACCACATGCACCAGGCTCGAAAGCCGCGTAAATGGCGCCCGCTTATGCATCTGCGCAGCAACCAAAACCGACCCCACACAGGTGACGAGAATTAGTACGGCTTCGAAATGATTGAGGAAAAACAATCCCCCGAGAACCATCGGAAAGTTGAGTAGGGGACCCCACACACGCATAAAAGGCGACGTGCGATTGAGGTCGTCAATCATGCTTTTGACGTCTCGGATCCATCCCATGGGCGCTCCTCCAGATCGTGCTTTATTTTTATACCAACCCGCTTAATATTGCGGACGTTAGCAGCCAGGTCAAGGTTTATAAGCGAAGTGGTACAGAAAATGACACCCGCCCCTAAGAGCAACAAGCGATCCACCACGAGAGGACGTCCGCGAACCTTCGACAAGGACGCGGTGCTTCAGCTCATTGTGAAAGTGTTTTGGGCAAAGGGATACTCAGGCACCTCCCTCGACGACCTCGCCAAAGCGACTGCACTCAGCCGCCCAAGCCTCTATGCCGCCTATGGCAACAAGCTCTCCATGTACTTGGCAGCCCTGGAGGTTTTTGGACAACGCATGGCGACGGAGGCTGTTGGTGCCCTGGCCACCGGGCCCGACCTGCATGCAGGGCTCCGCAACTTCTATGAAGCAGCCTTGGACATTTATCTTGGCAAAGATGGGGAAATGGCACAGGGCTGTCTGGTCTTCACCACGGCAGTCACGGAAGCCACCACGGAGCCAGAAATCAAAACCATGCTTCAGGCGCAGCTCGCCGGTATGGATGAGGCGGTGAAGGCCCTAATAGCCGGTCGCGTGCCAAGCGCCGACCCCACCACGATCGCCGCAGCTGCGGCGCTGGCAAGCGGGACGCTACTCAATCTGGCAACCCGCGCACGTGCGGGGACACCGCGCGCGGTTTTATCAGGCATCGCAAAGACAACCGCCGACGCCATCACGACGCTGACAAGCCCCGAACCGGCCTGAACGCGACGACGCTCAACAAAGAACGATCACGACAGCAGCAGCAAAGGCCAAAATCATCTGCGCGGCATCCATCACATAGATGAAATTCATCGGCCCGGTGACAACATCCCACAGAGAGTCGTCAGCCTGGCGGCCCCCATTTCTGTGAATGGGCACGTTCGGAGCAAACTGGGAGAAATGCGCCGCCGTAAGCGCAACAAGAATGACGACGCGCTCAAGCGGATCCGTGAACAGATCCGCCCCCAGCAAGACGATCACGATAAGTACCCAACAGAGCAATGCCAAAGAACCGTTCATGCCGCCAAGGAAACGAATGCCGGCCGCCATGGTTGGAAACACTGGCGAGTGTCTTTGGCTTTTGGCGACCATCACTTTCGCTGCCGCAAATTGCTGAAATCCGAAATAGCGCAGCGCAGCGGTGAACCAGAGGGCGCTTGCCACCAGGGCCAGCACATAAAAGGACGAAGCGATCATGGGTTTCTCCTGTAATGGATGCAGTAATTCCGAAAGGGCCTGTTGCGAATGAGGACCGAAGCAGGTATTTCAAGGTTGAAGCTTTTTATTTCAACCTTGAAGTAAAATCAATGACAAAGTCACCGCGGATCTTCCACCTCATTCAGCAGGCAAACAGCCGGCTCTTCGCTGCTGTGGACCGTCAGCTCAAATCCCGTGAAGGAATAGCGACGGCGCATCAAGTCATTCTCTTTGTGCTGGCGCGCGAGAACGGTTTGCCAAGTGCCGAGATCGCCCAGCGCGCCGGCATGTCTCAATCTCGCCTGACAGGTCTTGTTGATACTTTGGTGTCGAAAGGATTGGTGCGGCGGGAAAAGGCGGACACAGATAGCCGTGTGCACCAAGTGTTCGTCACAGAGCAGGGGGCCGCGCTGGTGTCCCGGACATCAGGAGATGTAAAGCGCCTCAACGAGGACCTGCTTCAGCCCTTTTCGTCGGCGGAACGGGAGACCATCGCGCGTTTTTTGAAACATGTGGCCGACACCGCCGTGACAATCGACCAAAGCTGAATTGTCAGACTTTGCGCCGGAGACTTGGGCTTGGTTGCCCCAATTCATGTCCCGTGGCGGGTTGATGTCGTGTGCTGGCGGCTCCGCGTCGTGGTTAAATCAGGGGATTTGAGCTTTCTGGGCCTCAGCGGAAAGGTATCACCATGAGCATTCAAAAAAGGCGCCTCGAGAAAGGGTGGACACAGGAACAGCTTGCCGATCATGCAGGCTTGAGCGTTCGGACCATCCAGCGCATTGAAAGTGGAAATCCGGCGACCCTTGAATCGCTAAAATGCCTCGCTGCTGTTTTCGAAACAAGCGTGACACGCTTAACGCAGGAGCCAGATCCCATGAGCAACCTCACCCATGAGCCGTCGCAAAAAGACGCACGTGAACGCGACGCCATTCAATATGTGCAAAACCTCAAAGGCTTTCACATGCACTGGCTCTCTTACGTTTTGATCATGCCAGGTCTCTATGTGCTCAACATCATGACGAACCCGGATCGCCTCTGGGTCATCACCGTTGCGCTTGGGTGGGGCTGTGGCGTGCTGCTCCACGGTCTCACCATCTTCGGATTCTTCAAATTCTTTGGAGGCGACTGGGAGCAGCGCCAGTTCAAAAAACGCATGGACGAACTGAACCGGCGTTAGTCCAGGCAGTACCGAGCCTGCTTAGGAGGCGGCAGCTGCCGCTGCCTTCGCGGCGTGGGCTGCAAACCAGGCCGCCTCTTCCCCCGGTTCCGGCATAATGTCGCCACCTTCCATGGCCCATTTTGCCGGAACATCCACCGTGCCCATGGAAACAGTGGCTGGATCAAGCGCGGCGATCCGGGCAACCGCCCCGGTCATGCGCGAGATGATTTCCTCTTTCTGGTCATCGCTTCGTCCACCGCGTATCGAACCGAAAAGACTTACGGACCCATCGCTTGCATCCTCGGGAGACACAAAGAATACATGGACGAAGCTGGACGGCGCACCCGTCACATCACAGTGAATATGAGTCAGCTCTTTGGCGATTGCAGGTTTGTGCTCTTCGGCAATGAGGTTCTTTGGGCTCGAACAGAGATAAAGGGGCATCTGGAGTCTCCGGAAATAGAAGGGAAAGGTCAGGCGCTCATCGCCGTTGCAACAACGTCATCGACGTGACAGCCGGTCTCGGCGGTCCACAGATCACAAATGGCATGCAAGACATCGACGCGGGTTTCCTGGGCGGTCTCTGCAGGCACCTGCATGGAGATGATGGAACTTTGCGACGGTTTGGAATCGGTAAAGCCCGAGCCCTTCGCAATATGGGTCCAGCCAATTTCTGCTGAGTCTGAGAAATAGGTTTGCGCGATCTTGGTAAGGCCCGCTTCCAGGTTTGTCTGCTGCGTTTCAGCAACCTGGCCTGCCTGGATCAAACAGCTGCATCTGATCATTGTGTCTCCTGTCTGCTATGTCGGGCCACCGCCCGGGACAGCTGACAAGATGGGCTTCGTCATGATATTCTGAAAATGAATTGATTTTTGATATGATACAAAACTTTGGAATATCAGATGCTCGATGTCGCAGAAATCCAGGCCGTGAAGGCCATAATTGAGACGGGCAGCATCAAAAAAGCCGCCCATGTTCTGAACACGACCCAGCCCACACTGAGCAAGCTCCTGCTCCGCTTGGAGGACAGGCTCGGTGCCACCCTCTTTCATCGCAGTCGCCGCGGTATGACGCCCACGCCGGCCGGGACCTTCGTCGCCAAGAGCGCCACGGGAATTGTGACCGAACTGTCTAAAATCGAGCGCCAGGTGTCGAGCATGGCGGACGAGGGACCCGCCTCCATCCGATTGGGCGTTGGCCCCATCGTCGAGCACCTTTTTCTGTCCGACGTGCTGGCGAGCCATCTGGCTGAGTTTCCTCAGACACGCATCGACATCCGGACGGAAACAGCGGACACCCTTCAGCAATTGGTTCTCTCCGGAGAGATAGATTTGGCAGCGGGTCCCTTTGATGACGCCGAAGTCGACCCGCGTTTGCACGCGCTTCCGATTGCAGAAGAGCCGATCCTCTATGTTGCCCGACCTGGGCACCCACTGTTCGACGAAGACAGACAGTGGGGTTTGGCGGAGCTCACAAAACTGCCCCTCGCCACACCGCACTCGCCAACCAGCGTCAACAAACAAATGACACCCACCTCCCAACCAGCTGACAGCCTCGCCGACGCTGGTATCCGATGCGAAAACTACGGAACGCTGATGACCCTGGCCCGCAAGCTTGATCTCATCGTGCCGGGACCCCTTTCCCTGTTCGAAGACGTCCTCCAGGACGGCTCGCTCAAAACAATCCCCACCTCGTTTACGTTGATGTGGAAATGCGCCTGTCTGGTGCGCCCGGAGACCCTTTATGCCGACCCGCTTCAAAGATTGGTCGACCGCTTTGCTGATATCCCAAAACGCTAGGCTTCGTCGGCGGTGAGCTCGAGCACCAGCAACATCATCAGATATGCAGCCTGGAAAATGGAAACAATCAACATGGTGGCATATAGCGCCGCGGATTGATCATTCAGAACCGGCTGAAGAATGAGAAACAGCGGAAGCTGAACGCCGGACTCGACGCCAAATGGGCCGCGGTTGAAGCATTTGTCCTCTCCGGCAGAAAGGTTGCGACAACCGCGTCGCCGCACCCTGCAATGGCGCTGCCGCTGAGCGGTGTTGGGAACAATGCAAAATGCACCGGGGCCCTGCATCAGCTGTGCGCATCTCCTGCTATCTCATGTAACCGCAAAGCAACGATGGATGGGTCCGCCGTCACCGGTTCTGGATTTCGTTACGGTGATAATGTTGTTGAGCCAAGCGTAGCGCGGGTCACTGGTTTCAAACAAAGGCGCCGCGCGAAAATAGTAACGCCACGCCCCGCCTGGATCATCCGCCTTCTCGACATCAAACGCATATTCAGCGTCTTCTGGCTCCGACCAAAACCGACCTTGCCAATGAAGATAGAGCAATGCGTTGTCATGGGTTTCCAAGCAAAAGCGCACGTCCAACAGTCCCGACCCGTCGGGGCGGATCCGGATCCAGTCCGCACCTGAGTCTGGCACTACGCGACCGCGTAGATGAGGCCCCTCGAACGTGCCGCCCTTGACCAGAAAGATCACGCGATTGCCATCAGACATTGACCCCACATCCATCGCAGGCAGGTGAAGCTTCACGCGCGCTTCAAACAGGAACTCAAGACCTGGCGGGCTATCTGCATCCCAATCAGCTTCATTGGATTTCAGAATCTCGTGCATATCGATCTCCTCTAAACGATATTTTCTGTAGGAAAGGTGCTCGCAGTGGTTGCCTGGTACAGCTCTATCAGCTCACTGCTCGGACCTAAGATGAAAGCCATCCGCATGGGCTCGGGCCGCTTTCCGGTCATGCAGACATCGAGCGGCGAACCATCCCAATGCTCCCCCTGCATTGTAAAGCCGAAGGGCGTCCCGCCAGCGTCGAGTGCCCGATCATAGGCGGCATCAACATCCACCACCGCAAGCGCAAGGTGGTTCAGCGGAAATCCGGGCGGAGACATCATTGCATCACCGGATGGGTGAAGCTCGACATACCGCCCTTCACCCGCTTGTAAGAAGACGCTCGCAAGCTCGAACGGAAAGGCACCTGTGGGCCGGACTCCTACAATGTCATCAAACTCCTCGCGCAAAGCCAGCCCGAGTCCTGAAATGTAGAAGTTTACGGATGCCTCCATATCCGGAACGAACAGACACACGTGGTGTAAAATGGGTTGGTCTGAGCCGCAGAATACGCGGTCGTTAACATCAAGATAGTTTTGAGTTCCAACGGCTTTGCTTGATGCGGTGAAACCCTCTTTTTCCTGCCTACTCATGTTCTGGGTCACCCTTCTGTGTCGCAATGGTCCCTTACACATACGTTCCGGCGTCTAAGCAACTCCTTGGACAATCGGCTCGCACGCAATTATATGCATCGCGCATATATTTCTGTCAATCCTGCAATTGCGGAATTTATGCGACGCGCATACATTGCCGACATGGACCGCACGACGAACCTGCTTGGCGCGCTTGCCCTCGCAATCAGCGACCGGATCAAATCCGGCATCAAAGACACATTTGATCGCTCCGGGGAATCGGCAGCGGCTATTGTCGTGCTTGGATATGCACCCGGGCTGTCTGTCGAAATACTTCGCCAGGTTCTCGATCTTTCACATCCAGGCACTGTGCGCTTGATCGACCGCCTGGAAGAGGACAGCCTCGTCGAGCGACGCAAGGCTGCAGATGGCCGAGCTGTTGCGCTGCATCTGACGCGCAAGGGCAGCAAGCTACGGCAGCGTCTGATGGACCAACGCCTTGATCTGCTAGAAGCAGGCCTCAGAGGACTCACTTCTAACGAGCGTGCGGCGCTCGGGAATCTGCTGGCAAAGGTCCTGACCAACCTGCCGGAAACCGAAATGGCCAAACACCGCATTTGCCGTCTTTGCGCCGTCCGGACGTGTAAAGATTGCCCTATTCCGGGCCACGCAATCTGATTGGCTATCCAAAAAGAACCTTGAATTGACACGATTAGTGCCAATTTATAGTGTTGGGCCTCAGCTCGTTGAAGGAAGGCATTGGAAGGTTGAACCCATGAGAAAAACCATCTTGATAACCTTAGGCGTTGTCATCATGGCCGCTGTCGGGTTCATGATTGCCATCACACGCGGCGGGGAATTGGTGACCCCTGAAGGAGTGGGAACTGTCGTCCTCGATGCTGGTACCTTTGAAGCCTTCCCGCTCCCGGACTATGCCGCAAAGCATGTGACCGACGACTACAAGAGCTACTTCATCGAAGTGGAACCGGGCATCAAGGTTCATATCCTTGAGGTTGGGTCCGGCTATCCGGTCTTTCTCATGCACGGCAACCCGACATCGGGCTTTCTCTACCGCAAGGTGGCAGCTGAACTCCCCACCGATCGGCTGCGGCTGATCATGCCGACAGCGGTAGGGCTGGGCTTCTCGAGCAAAGTGCCGGCGAGCGAGCACACGCTGGACAATCACATTAGGTGGATAAATGCGGCGCTGGCGCAATTGCAGCTCACCGAGCTTGTATTCATGGGCCAGGATTGGGGTGGTCCTATTGGACTTGGAACGCTCGCCCGATCGCCCGAGCTGCTCAAGGGTGCGGTGATACTCAACACCGGCGCGAACGCACCAACTGAAGCTCGCAGTCTGTCCACAGCCCATGACATCGCCAAAACACCCGTGGTCGGCGAATTGATGCTCGAAAGGCTCGTGTCTATCTTTGACCGTCTGCCCGCCACCCAGGGCGATCCTGACTCTATGCCGAAGGACGTAACAGCTCTCTACGGACGACCTGTTCTTGAAAGCGGAAACGCCAAGGCGCCCCTAGCCATGATGCGCATGGTCCCCAATGATCCGGACGAACCGAGTTCCGTGCAGATGCGCGAAATTGAGCGCTACATTGAAGGGCTGAACATTCCGGTTGAACTCGTCTGGGGCATGAGCGACCCGATCCTGGCCAAAGGACTGGAGCTGATGAAACAGAATTTCCCCAATGCACCGGTGACCGAAACACAGGCAGGGCATTTCCTGCAGGAAGAAGTACCTGAGGAAATTGCCGCCGCACTGCTCCGCGTCATCGAGCAGGTCCAGTCGTTAAACTAATATGGCTCGCCGTTTCCATTTGCCTTCTCAGACTGCCCAGGCGGTCGAGGCGTATTGAGATAGGTGGCGATCCAATGAAAGGCTGTAACGAGCAACAGGTCTCCATGCACGTCCATTTGTCGACTTAGGGCGAGGCCGCCGACAAACGCCAACACGCACCACTGCCACCTCCAGCGCAGGGTGAAATAGTGCACAGCTCCAAAAACAAGAGAACTCAGGACCGCTGCCCCCCAGAAGGAGGCACCCATGCCCTCCAGCAATTGAGGAAGGGCAAGGCGGAACAGCCACTCCTCCCAGAAGGCAAGAGCGCCGAGATATAGGATCCAGCCAAATTTTGAGAGGCTCCACCGCCTGTCTATGAACCAGGCGTGCGCATTCAAAGCCAACACCAACAGGACAAATGAAATCGCGTAGAGGTTGGGGCTGGCAAGACCCTTCTGGAGACTCCCAACGAAGGCGATTTGCAGGGCGGGAATGCCGATGCAAATGAGAGCAAGGATGCAGCCAGGCAGGCCATGCCGGAGAAACACTTCGCGGAAGGTGGAGAGTCTGTCGCCCGTAAAGTCACGGTCGCGCTGAAGGCGTTGGTTTCTGGAAAGCACTGCGTCACCCAATTTCCTGTATCAATCCACCAAACGTCGCGCTCTGTTTGCCGACGAACGAAGCATAACTTATGACACATGGAATGCCGTTTATTGACAGCTGAGAATTAAACAGCCTGGCCAAATAACATGCAGGCTCCTTTTAAGGACCCGCTTACGGGAATTGCGGCATGCACCGACCTGACTGATCCGGCAAAAGACAACCGCACAAGATAGCTTTATCTCCGCTGCCTGGATGATCATCATGTTTCGCGACACGATCGGAGAAAGACATGCATCTGGAAGAACGCATGCGGATTGCAGACCAGTTGGCGAAGTACGCGCAGCTTTGGGATCGGAAGGCCGCAAAAGAGTTCGCCGAACTGTTCACAGAGGATGGCATTATGGACCGGCATGTTGCCGGTGCGTTGGACGAGGCATCTGTGGTTCGCGGCCGCGCCGAAATTCTGTCCTATGCCAAGGCGTCCTATGATCGACGGCTGAAAGATCGCCAATCAAGACACCATTTCTCTGGGCTAGTCTTCGAAGAACTGTCAGAAGACACAGCGTTGACAGAGCATACTTTTCTGGTCACCCACAAAATGGCCGGTAAGGCGCCATTCATCGTGGCGAGCGGCACCTACCGCTTGCGATGGCGCAAGACAGGGGACAGGTGGCTTATGTCCCATAGAACACTCTTTGCAGACAGTTGAGCCGCAGACCCTGACCGACCCACGCGGTTTTCAAACCAGGCTGCAGGCGTTCACATGAGAGATTTGGATCGGGAAAAATTGGAGCGGGCGATGAGATTCGAACTCACGACCCCAACCTTGGCAAGGTTTGGATAACAGCGTGCGGCGGTTTCAGCGGGTTTGATCAAACTGATGAAAGACAGCCTAGCCAACTGAACGCACGTCCGCCGGATGCCTAATAAATAACACCGGAAAGTCCACTTCCAAGGATGTAACCAGCAGGTAACCAAACCCGTTGCAGTAAGAAGACCAACACGCCCATATGTCCAAAGGAGTTTACTTCCAACTAGGGGATCGCTCGGCTACCAGCCAAGGTCGTCAGTTGCGACTTCTGCCAATATATTTTGTATCACCTGCCTTGGGCCGCGCTCCAATTCAAGGAGACCATCATCACTCACTAATGCGGTTACTGGAACTAACCAACTTCCGAGGATTTTTAATGGAGCAGACTTGCCCAATTGGTGTACGACCGCCTTAGTTTTTGGTTCTCGCCGATAATCCGCATCCGACACGCAGAATTGACCAACCTGCCAGAGCAGTTCACCACGGCATGCCTTTTTGACAGTTACTAAATCCGCCAATTCTTTCGCGCTCCATCTAGCTACGGCCCGCTCAAATTCCTGGAATGCAATTCCGGCCTGAGTCCAATGGGTCCACGCCACTACTAGCGTTTCAAAGTCAGCGCTGCCGGGTATCGCTCGCGCTAACCGGCGCAGTTCGCCATGTATTTCCTCCACTGTTCCACCAGAAACCAACCAAGGCAGCCGACCAGCGAGTAGCATTGCCGAAAACTTGAACCGAATTGCATCTGTGCTATCGCGCCCCCAATCGGGGAAACACCAGAGCGTTAATGCAGCAGTCAGCCTGGGCGACGACACCGCCGCTTCAAAGGCCTCCCACTGTTCTGGAGAGCATGCTTCACGGTGTCGTTGAAAGACGCTCGGCTGATCTTTCGAGCCGAAGAACAAAACAATCCATAAGCGATTGGTGACATCTGCAAAATCTTCCTCTGTGAGGATTTCGTCGGACAAGCCTTTCCGAAGGAGCAGCGCGGTTGCTGCGATATCGGCACCGAGCCGCTCGGGAGGTCTGCTGGCAACAAACTCCTCCGCGCCCATTACCGAAATGACGTTGTTTAGGGCCGCCAACAGTTTGTTGCGTAGCCGATCAGCTTCTTCCGAACGACGGCGCTGGGCCTGAAGCTGCTCGAGCTCCTCCCTGACTCTGTCATCACCGACTTCCTCGGGTTTGTGGCCATCACCCTGTGAATCTTCTGTTAGAGGCTGACCGTCTGATTGCGGCTGATCTTCTTCTGGGTCTTCAGGGCCACCGACCGAGAAGTATGCTGAAAAAGCGCGAAGAAAATCGGATTCTCGGAAACCGCCGGGTAGCTGTGCAGTAGGATCGCTTCGCGGACGACCGAAGTCATCAGAAAATACGTCCTCGACATTGTAGGTCTGTACAGGCCGAGATGCCTTGTCGTCTTCTTGGGACCGGGAATGAGTAGGCGGCCTAACATGCTGTTGTAAGTGTTGGTGAAGCAGCTGAAGAATTTCAAACATGCCGCTCGCCGAGAACGATCCAGCTTCGGCGGCTTCCGCCAATTTAGCTGCGATCCGCCTTTCAGGGACAGAAATACCGAGGCTGTCTTCGTTGTCCACCCAGGAGGGTTCAGACGATACCTCCTGTCCGCCTATCAACGAGCAGCACAAGCGCACCGATTTGGGGCATTTTCCCAACCTGAGGCGTGCCCTGCCGGTGTCCGTAAGATCGTTACATTGCTCGCGCGTTCCATCGTCAATCTCGATAAACATGCGAGCGATCTCACCATCAGATTTGAACGCGATCTCAAGAGCGCCACTTGAAAAACTGGCCGCCAAAATGCGAAGCGGGTTAGTCAAAACCTCCCATTCGTCTGAAGGAGGTGTTTCAGGGAAGTCTGGTGCTTCGTCCAAAACAACAATATCGGAGAGCAGTTCATCAGCTTGTTCTGAAGATATAGTTTGAGCTGCTATAAGTTCTGCATTACCCCATCCATCACCTGCCATCAGCGCTGCACGAGATACGTTCGCACTACCGGCGAAAAGCATCATCGAGTCAGTGCGATGGAACCCATACAATTTAGCGTGGATAAAGCGACTCGGATCGACATCGACGCTTAACGTTTCGGCATTCTGCGGCAAGGCCGACGCCGCGCTGTCCGATAAACCAACATGATTTTTCTGCAGCAGGGTTTTGATGGGGGACGAAAAGCGTCCTGCAAGCTCAGCGAGGGCTACGCCATCAGGGTCGTAGTAGGGCGCGCAGACAGTAACCTTTTGAACACCCTCTCCAGCCAGATCAACCATGGTGTCAAGAAGAGGTCGGTCGGATGGAGTGCCATATAACCCTTCAGGCTCGGGCAAGTCTGCCACCCAGGGGTTTGTGGCCAAATCGAAAGCAGCGAATGTTTCCTCTGAGAGAGATTCCGATTGAGGCACCATGTCGACAACGGTTTGGAGATAGTCCCGAAAGGCTGAGATGGCTGGCAATCCATCGTCGTCGCTCTCGTAGCTTGCCCAAATTTCGTAGTTGGCACTCCAGCCGCCATGGGTCAAGTTGCCACTCCCAACGGCGAGGGCTGCTTTGGTTGGCCCAGCGAGAAAGATTGCCTTTGGATGAAATCTGCGTCCTACCCCCATGTCGACTTGCGCAACGCGATAGTGGCGGCCCAGCTCGTCCAGCAAAAGCCGCTGTTGCCGGTAAGAACCGGAGGCACAGGAAGCATCCGCAAATATGGTCAGCTTCGGGTGGCCGCTCTTTCGGAGCCTCGGGCGGACGACAGATTGCAGAAACAGAAAATCGATGTTGTGGGTGAGTACGATCGCCGATGTGGCGTCGGTCATCGTGCTGCATATCCATTCCAAGACATTTCTTCTCATGCCGCGCCTCCATCAATTGGCGCAAACTTCCCATCCATGCGCTTCAGTTTGCCAATGTCCGTGAGGATCCGAAGTACGTTTGTAAGCCGATCGTTGCTGTGACCAGGAGCCATACCGATGCCCGTCGGGCGCAGCAATGGGCCGTCTGGGAAAAAGCGTAAAGAACATTTCTGACCAGCACCCATTTTCCGCAGCGTCGTTTGTAAATGCGAAAGAGCAGTGACTTCGACGATCTCTTCCATCAGTATGGAGAAAGGCTCATCGCCAGCGCCTTCAATGATGCTTATGGCGCGCTCACCCGGCGAAGTGGATTTTCGTTCGAAGTATCCGTCGCGTCTTGCTGCCCTCGTTTGCTCAGCAGTAGCCACGAGCAGTGCAATCGCCGAAAACGCCTGGTCTGGTATCGGAAGGTGGCGCAAATCGCCTGTCGGGATGGGTTTGCCGTTGAAGAGGTCTCTGGGAACAGAGGCGACTGCTTCTGCGCCGTTCAAGTTTCTTGCCTCGGAAACCGCCGTCCATTCACTGGCTAGAAGGGGAGATGGATCGAGGGTGCTGAACCAGCTTGAAACGACTTGCGAGATCGTGGCTTTTTCAAATTCGGCGAGGCTACTGGTCAGCGCGGAAAGCATGAGCTCCAATGCAAAATGGCACCTGCGCCGATATTCGTATTCGGCCCAACTGTGTGCTGTCTCTGAAATCTGATCTCCTTTGAAGGCGATCTCCGAAATCTGATCTCCTCGGGCACAATTCTTGAAATTTCGGACGATGAGAGCGCTCGCACTTTCATGCTCAGTAGCGAGCAATTCTTTCGCCCAAGTGATAGTGCCATTGAAGGCTTCGTATGCCTTGCTGACCCGGTGCCGCTCCGCTTCTGTTCCAGGGTCCCATGGGGTCGCCAGGGCGTCGTATAGCAAATCCGCTTCGCTGGTAGAACGGTCGAGGGAGCCGAGGGAAAACTCAGGTATTGCAGCTTCGGCCTGTGCTCGTGAAATCTCGCCCCCATTCAAAATATTGGTGATCGTAGGTGAAGCTTGGAGACGTGCTTTCCGTAGTGCCCAGATTTCTGTCCCGCGCGGGCTTAAGCGATATGGGATTGTCTCATCACCATCGAGCAGGAACCCGATCGTGCGGCAAGGTGCGAAATACGTGCCGAGCATAGCGCCACCGGAGTCTTCTGGGAATGTCACGGTGCCGCCAGCGACCAATGTGGCTAACTGCTCTTTATGCAGGGTGGCGCCCAAGGCACCGCTCGAATCCGCTCCGTTGAGCTCGCTATCTAGCCGGCTTGCTGCAAGGACCACAAACTCGATCCGGCGCAAATATGCAGAGAGGCTATCCCAGTCAAAACCTGTTGGTGCGTGTTCGGCAAAGTACTCGCCAAGCGCCCATGGGAGGATCGAGAAATAACGGGCACGTTGTGAGATAGTTGTAATTCCGTTGACCAGGCCCAACTCCACAGCTTGATCAACTCCCCGCACCCCCAAAATATCCAGGCCTTGGGTCGTGTCGAGAAAATCATCCCCCCAGGTGATGATCATTTGAGGCGCTCCCCAAGTCTCCACATCCACGGCGCCGTGAATTGCCCTGACCATTTACCGCGCTTTTCGATTTGCGCATGCTCTTCCGCAACAATGCAGCCCTTGGCATAGCGGCGATACGCCACTGTGTGACCCTGCCTCACCATCCAGGTATGCAAGTCTTCCTGTTCTTCAAATCCAACTGCCACTATCAGGCCACAACGATCAGCAACATTTGTATGACGTTCGGGTTTATCTCTCATCATTCACACCTCAATAGTGACGATGAACCAAAATTCTTGCCTTAGCCAGCCTGTATAACGTGTTCCATTGGTGCGGACAGAATCCAGCCGATATAAGATCACACGTAGATCAATATGGTTGCGTAGGGATAACCTTACACGACCCGAGACGGCCACAGCGTGAGGTTTTTTGATGAGATGCGAATAGCTGGTCAAACACCGTGGGAACGAATTGAGTTCACGCTCAGCGAATACCTAGAAACGCTTAGACACACTCGCATGCCGACCAGAGAAAATTGGGTAGGCAAAAACGAAGCGGAACCCGAAAAGAAACAGAAACCCCAAAAGCCTGTCTGGAAAGAGGACGCACCACAGTGGTTTGATCCAGAAGTCGGTGTAGACGTTCGGGCTTGGCAGTTAGGAGCATACCTCGATGGCATCGATATGGAGCATCTTGAGGAGAGGCGTCAGTTCGCCCTTGAAATCGCCCCCAAGCTGGAGCGACTTGTTGCGGCACGTGAGGCAACACCGGAATTCATAAGCCTATGGGGCGACTTCTGCGGTGTGGGTGAGATTTTCGAGCTGCTGCTGATCTCAGACAACAGTGATCCTCACGCTATACGGCAATCGGAAACCAAAATGGGAAAGGCGGCCGAACGCCGAAGTTGGCTGGGACACTATCTAGTGCAAGCGCTCAAAGCTGGGCACAAACGACAGAAGGCCGACCAATTGGTCGAACAGTTGGTTCTAAGACTCCTATACGAAGACAATGAAAGGCTGACTAAGGAAGAAAGGGACGCCCTAAAGACCCACACCAAAAAATGGTTCATGCCATTTGTAAAAGAGGAAAAAGGCGGCAAAGACATATGGCACCTAAGAGATGCGTATCGTATGGGAAAATTCCACGAGGCAGAAGTTAGGAAGGCAGCAGCTAATGCCTCCAAAAAGCTCCCTTCCCTCAAAATTAAGTTGCGCGATCTCTAGAAAACGCGCTCACAGTCGCCAAAGTTTGAGGAATTCTCCGTTGCATTCGCCGATTCAGGCAGCAACAGGAGAAGGTCATGAAACACCTACCCAGCGACCAAAAGAGAGCTTTATATGCCTCAATTCCCAACGCAGCGAAGCTATTGGGCATTAAGGAACACGCGCTACGGCGCACCGTGAACAGGGGGCTCATCCCGTTCTACACACCGTTCGGGTCTCGCCGCTACGTGCAGCTTGACGAGGTGCATGCCTTCATTCAGGCACATCGCTGCTTAGGGGGTGTGTCATGAGGGAAGGAACCTTTGCGGATGCGGCGCCGACCTATCGTGAAAAAGGTTTTGAACCACGACCAATTGTACCCGGCAAGAAAGGGTGCCCGGTAAAACAGTGGCAAAAGCCAGACGGTCAATGGCCAGAAGGCACTTTTGACAGTTGGCTCGAGAAATACCCAAACCACGGCATAGGCCTACGCATGGGTACCGCACTACCTGGCGGCGGTAGCCTAGGTATGCTCGACATTGATCGTGCCGAATACGTTAGGCCCATAATCGCCGCTATTGGTGGAGCGCCATGCCAGCGGGTCGGAGCCAAGGGAACCGCCATACCCGTTCGAGTTTTGGGGACGCCCAAAAATTTTAGCTTCAAACCAAAGCTTGAAGATAAGAGAGGTCCGGCTTCGGTCGAGTGCCTACTCGAAAGCAAGCTCTGCGTCATCCCCCCAACGATTCATCCGGACACCAATCGCCCTTATGAATGGGTTGGAACACCGCTGCTTGAGGTGGATCTGGATGACCTCCCGATTATCGATATGGAGGCTTAAGAATATGCTCAACCAACCGAACTCGAATCCCATAGCACTCAGGTTGATAAGAAGTATTGCACAGTGCCCGGATTTCATTGATCTCGCCAAGGGCGAATCCACACATGGTCCTGCGCTGAATGCGGTCAATGCCCTCCTATCAGTCACCAACGACGGAGAGTGCATAAAGCAGGTAGTCTCAGCCGCGTTGCCCGAGCGATACAAAGGCAACACACTCGATGAGCTCGACGAGATGATCAGTTCTGGCGTCAGGAAGGGCATTGGATCAAAACCTCTAACCGGCCTCGGTGTTGCTCGGTACGAGCCTGGGGTAGTCGGCCCTGTACCACTTGGGTACCGCGAGGACGGCTCCAACGTTTTTTACGATCAAAACCGCAACATATTGAGCGTCGAGTCGGCTACCCGGTTGTTCCAGGCAGCGGTCCTTATCGGCTTCGCACCATCGGACTTCTGGTCAGAGTTATACCCGCGTTTCAAGGATGGTAAGCCGGCGGGTATCGAAACCCGAACCGCAGGAGAGGCCCTGATTGTCGCGTGCCGGGATATGGGAGGTTTTGATGCCTCCCTTGTTCGCGGTCGCGGCGTTTATCTGGATGCTGACGACAATACAGTCGTCAACTGGGGCGACAATAGCCCGAACGATGACCGCCACGTATATGTATGCCACCGCGCGCTTGATGCAGTGCCAAGAACAAAAACCGGCGTTACCGCGCAGAAAGTGTTCGATCTCTTCGACCAATTCAATTGGAACACTCCTTCGGCTCCATACCTGCTTCTTGGATGGGCAGTGGTCGCCGTTATCTGCGGTGCGCTGGACTGGCGCCCGCACTTGTTCCTCACCGGCGCCAAGAACACCGGTAAATCGACGCTGGTAGCGGTACTTCAAGCGCTACTTTACCCCATCGCAATTGTCCTTGATGGCCAGAGCAGCGAGGCGGGTATCCGGCAAACGATCGGGGCTGACAGTCGGCCCGTCTTGCTGGATGAGTTTGAGGCCGACCAGAACCGTGGGCGTATGCGCCAAGTCATCAAGCTGATGCGCAGCGCATCATCAGGCGACATGCCTGTTGTCCGTGGGACACCGGAAGGTAAGGCCATTGTATTTTCCATACGCTCAACCTTCCTTCTTGCTGCAATCAACCCGTTCGCAGTCACCGCTGCCGACCATTCCCGGATCGTGGTGCTCTCACTCGACAAGCACGACAATGACAGGGAAAAAGCCGCTCAAATAAGACAGCTCAAGAGCGACTTAGCGAAATCGGGGCCCGAGTGGTGCCATCTGGTCATCAACCACGTCGACGACATCCGCCAATCCATCGAGACACTTGAGGCGGCCTTCCCCGCTGTCGACAGCCGCCACGCAAAGAATATGGCGACGCTGCTGGCAGGTGCGTGGGTATCGATCAACGGCAGAGCAATCAACGAGGTCGAAGCAGGAAACCTGATCGCAGAACACGACAAAGCAATTAACATGCTTGCCGAGGCACATGACGAAGATGATAGCTTTGCATGCCTCAGTGCTCTTCTGGAATACCAGGTACCCGACGACACGGTCTTAGGGTTGTTGCAGCGTGCAACAGGACGACGGAAAGGACATGACCGTGAACAGCTAATGGACGTTGCCAAGTCCGAGCTGGAAAGGTTGGGGCTCCGTGTTGTCGACTACAAGCTGCTCGTCCCCAACTCCCACCGAGGCATGACCACGATCTTTGCCGGCACTCTTTGGGAGGGCGGCGGCTGGGCAAGCTCCCTTGGTCGCCTTCCAGGTGCTCAACGGGGTAGCCAACGACGGTTCTCTGGGCAACAGAGGTCACTCTGTACCGAGCTCGACCTAGGAGCGCTCTTGGATGGTCTGGAGGATTAATACGCGTCATGGTGTCACGTCACGTCATAACCCTAAAGCAACATCAACCAAGACAACAAAAAGCGTTGGGCGAATTATTGGCTAGCCCGGGGTGCTTGGCTATCCCCGTGACATGACGTGACACCATGACATCTCTCTTTGGTAGACCCCCAATCAGTGCGGGTAGTTCACGGCCGCAGAAGTCCGCCGCTTCCAGGCCATTGTGGCAGCTCGGTTACATATTCGGTTACGCGAAACATTTCGTATGCACCAGGAAATTCCCACAAAAACTTCGCCGTGATTTTTTCGTTCTTTTGAACAACGGATGAAATGATGTCCTTCAAATCTTCGATTACCAAGCGCCTTCGAAAGCGCAAGAACAAGGCCGGAGAGATTGTTTTTCAAACCCGGCACGTCCTGAACTATAGGCACCCGAAAAACGGCAAACGTCGACAAGAATTCTTCGAACGCCGCGCCGATGCGCAAGACCGCCAATCTGAACTGGCCGCCAGTATCCAGACCGATCCGCTCCATGATCCAATGAGCGCGCTAACCGTTTCGAAAGCGCTAGATCATTGGCTGGAGAACAAGAAAAAACGCGTAAAGCCCAGTAGCTTCGGTGCGTGCCTGGCGGTCGTTGAACACATCCGAGGACCGATATTAGTAGGCTCCCGGGAACAGCGAGAACATTACCGGCAGACAAACACTGTGCCGGATGGAGCAGAATTGCACGAACGCCTGGGCAAACTGCTGATCTCGGAGCTGAGGACCGCTCACATTCGCAGCTGGTTCAACGAAGTACGGGACAATTCTGGCGCCTATACAGCCCGCCGGGCGAAGTCTTTTCTCGCTAGCGTCTTGGCGTTAGCCGAAGAAGACTTTGGCGTCCGTGTTCCATCAATGCCCACGCAGCTTGGCAAAGGTACGCCCAAGATCCGCAAGACCATCCTTGAAACACCACAGGTGGCTAAGGTCATACACGAAGCCCAGATCGATAGGGAACATGGCGTCTACTATGCCTTCCCGTTCCTCGCCGGAACACGACCTAGCGAGCAATTGGGTTTGCTGTGGTCTGAGGTCGACTTTGATCAAAACACGATACGCATCTGCCGTATCCAGGAGCGCGATGGGACACTATCCGAGACGACCAAGACGGACGCCGGGACGCGCGAGATACCTATGGGCGGTATCCTTAGGGGGATGCTGCTCCAATGGCGTCTCCGATGCCCAAGAGAGGCCGGGGAGCTATATCGCGTGTTCCCAGGTCCCGGTCGATTGCGGCCGTGGCCACTCCCGCGCCTCGGCGGAGGCCCGTTGTTGTATCAAAATTGGCGTCGGAGATACTGGGAGCCTGTATTCGGGCGGTTAGACTTGCCATACGTGACACCCCACTCCGCAAGGCACACTTATATCTCGACGCTGCAAGCCCAGGGGGTAGAGGTCGGCCTAGTCGCTAAGATTGCGGGGCACGCCAACCCCACTGTTACACTTGGCATCTATACCCACGCCGTACGTGACGGGGCCGATGCTGGTCAGAAGCTCGACGAGGCTTATTCGCCGTAGCGCTGGAGGCACTCTCTTTTTTTGTGGTGTCATAGATCGCAACTCCGCCGCTTCCATGATGGATCAAGTGGTGGTTCCGTATTGTTCAGCCAACAACCCTCGACAAACACCGGATCGAACTTGCGAGCAACTTCCTTTGCCAGCGGCACGAGGTTTGCCCAATGCTTGGGATTGATCACCAATTGATTGCGACGCGCTGCGCGCGGGTGTCAGGTTAGGCTTGGAGAACATTGCCACAAGGCTGGTTTGGGTGGTGAACCTTAGCTAGTAACAACCAGGTGGAAGAGAGCTGCTTTATCTTTGGAGAGACAATCCAACGTTATTGGCGACAAGCTCAAGAAAAGACATTCAATAAATTTCGTTTTCGAGCTGGCTGTTTTATGCGTGTTTTGCGAAAGTGCCAAAACTTAAAGATCATCTGAAGTCTAACTAGATTAGCAAAAGTGATGGATAAAAATAGAACATGATCACCAACAAGCAAATTGGTGCAATTTTTACCTTTTACGCTGAGACGCACCAATGTCGCGACTGACAGACCTTATCGCGCGGGCGAAAGCAAAAGATGCTGATCTTGGCAATGAGTTGGAACGGGAGTTCAAGGCGTTCGCTGAAAGGCGTTCCTTTGGCCTCAACTTTGAGCGACACCGACCTGAGAGCGTAGAACTGCCGGGCCGTCCTGTGCGCAAGGGCGACAAAGTGCGCGTCCTACCGCCACGAGGCGAGACGAAGCCAGGGGACCAAAGACTTTGGAAAGTGCAGCGCATCGCTAGGGCAGATGGGCAACGCATTGCATCACTCGAAGAAATTGACTCGGCAGAGCCAGAGACTAAAGAAGCGTCCGCAGATGATCTTGTCGTGGTGGCCGAGTTCCGCGACTACATTTACCCCGGCCTTGTAAGTACTGGCAAAATTGAGCGGGGCGGTGACAAACCCTTCCACACGGTGATCAACGGCGAGAACTTCCACGCACTGGAAGCCCTAACCTACACTCATCGCGGCAAGATCGACGCTATCTATATCGACCCTCCCTACAATACTGGAGCGAAGGACTGGAAATACAACAACGATTATGTTGAAGGCGATGACTTATATCGTCATTCCAAATGGCTCGCGTTTATGGAGCGGCGGCTGAAGGTCGCAAGTCATCTATTGAATCCAAGAGATTCCGTTTTAATCGTTGCTATTGATGAAAAGGAATACTTGAGGCTTGGATTGCTACTAGAGCAAGTATATCCCGATGCTCGAATACAAATGGTGAGCGCCCTGATAAACCCTGCGGCGGTGGCGCGCGCAGGAGGGTTTGGGCGCAGCGACGAGTACATTTTTTTTGTTTTTTTTGGAGAGGCAGGTCCAAAGCGATTGCGCCTAGATCGTGAATGGGTTTCCGGCAAGGGGCGTACGCACACGGGTAAGATACGTTGGGACTTGTTGAGGCGATCAGGCACCAACGCAGAGCGTGATCATTCGCCGGGTTGCTTTTATCCCATCTATGTTGATCCAATCTCGCTTAAGGTCGAGGCTATAGGTGAGCCTTTATTAAAGGGCGTTTCAGCCGCGCCTGAGATCGAAGGACTAGTGCCCGTATTGCCAATCAGAAAAGATGGCACTGAGGGCAACTGGCAATGGTCGCCCAGCACGTTTCGTGAGAGGATGAGCCAGGGAAGAGTTCGAATCGGTGGAGCACCGGAAAGGGGTTTCACTGTCTATATATTGAAACCTGGTGAATACTCGAAAGTCCAAAGCGGAGAATTTAAAGAGGTTGGACGAGCTGAAGACGGGTCACTGTTGGTCGAAGAAAATGACCCATCAAGTGTGATGGCAATCCCTGGCAGCCAATGGAGAATTCCAAGTCACGATTCAACTCAATATGGTAGCCGGTTGCTGTCGGAATTTCTTTCAAATAGGAAATTCCCTTTTCCCAAGAGCCTCTACGCTGTCGAAGATGCAGTTCGTTTTTTCGTCGCAAGCAAACCCGATGCAAAAATCCTTGACTTCTTCTCTGGCTCTGGCACCACAGCCCATGCGGTCATGCGCCTCAACAAGCAAGATGGCGGCAGGCGGCAGTGTATTTCGGTTACCAACAATGAAGTTGCCGCCAACGAGCAAAAAGCCCTACGCGAACAAGGCATGCGCCCCGGCGACAGCGATTGGGAAAAATGGGGCATTTGCGACTTTATCACCAAACCGCGCCTTGAGGCGGCGATCACGGGCAAGACCCCCGACGGCGAGCCCATCAAGGGTGACTATAAATTCACCGACGAATTCCCCTTGGCTGATGGGTTTGAGGAAAATGCCGAGTTCTTCTCGCTGACCTATGAAACGCCCGTCTCCGTAAGTCACAGTCGCGCGTTTGCCCGCATTGCGCCGCTTCTATGGATGCGGGCGGGGAGTGAAGGCCGCAGGATCGATAAAGAACCGGCTGTAGGCTGGGATGTGGCAGATACCTATGGCCTGCTGATCAATCTCGACAAGGCTACATCCTTTACAGAAGCAATTGCGGCTAAGGGCGGCATCCGCATCGCCTATGTCGTAACTGACGATGACAAGCGCTTCCAGGCTGTGGCGCGTGTGCTGCCGGATGGCGTGGAGCCGGTAAGACTCTATGAGTCCTATCTCAACAATTTCCGCTTTGCGATGGGGCGATAGATCATGAAATTCACGCTCAAGTCCTATCAGGAAGAAGCCGTCAGAGATGTCCTAGAAGGTCTCGCAGACGCAAAAGCTTTTTGGGATAGTCGTCAAAAACGCACATCGTTTTCGTTGACAGCTACTACGGGTGCAGGCAAGACCGTGATGGCCGCAGCCGTTTTTGAAGCGTTGTTCTACGGTGATGATGACTACGATTTCTTTCAGCAAGACCCGGGCGCGGTTGTCATCTGGTTTTCAGATTCGCCCGACTTAAACATTCAATCTCGCAACAGGCTTATTCAAGCATCGGATCGCCTGAACATGTCTGATCTGGTTGAGGTGCAAAACACCTTCAATCGCGAGACATTGGAAGCGGGCAAAATCTATTTTCTCAACACCGCAAAACTCAGCAAGAACAGTTTGCTGGTGCGGGGACATGACCCCTCGGAAAATGGGGTTGAACTGGATGCAAACCGACTCCCGATTATGCCGGACGCGCGCGCGTATACGATGTGGGATACGATCCGCAACACAATCGAAAACCCAGATCTGACGCTCTATTTGGTACTGGATGAAGCCCATCGCGGCATGGGTGCGAATGCCAACACGACGCGAGACAAGCCCACCATCGTCAAGCGCTTGATCAACGGCTTTGATTCCATTCCGGGCATTCCCATCGTCCTTGGCATTTCTGCAACCGTGCAGCGGTTCAACAACGCCATGGACATCGCAGCCAATCGTGCGAACTTGCCGAATGTGATTGTTGATTCACAGAAAGTTCAAAGCTCAGGTCTTTTGAAAGATACCATCGTTTTAGATGTGCCCGATGAGGACGGAGATTTCTCAACCGTTTTGGTGAGCAAAGCAACACGCAGCCTGCAAGGTTTCAATACTGCCTGGGCTAACTATGCAGCTGAACAGGGCTCAGAGCGCCCGGTCGTTCCCCTGATGGTATTTCAAGTTCCAAATAAGCCGGATCCGCAAGAAATCGCTCGTGCACTGGACGCGATTTATGAGGCTTGGCCAGAACTTCCGCCCGACAGCATCGCAAATGTGTTCGGCGAAAACCGAAATGAGAAGTTCGGCAGATACGAGGTTCCCTACATCCAGCCTGAACGAGTACAAGACTCAGAATGGGTACGAGTCCTCCTTGCAAAGGAAGCAATCAGCACAGGTTGGGATTGCCCAAGGGCTGAAGTCATGGTGTCGTTTCGGGCTGCACGTGATGAAACACATATCACGCAAATGCTCGGACGCATGGTACGAACGCCGCTGGCGCGACGTATCGAAGGCAACGAAAAGCTGAATTCGGTCGACTGCTTCCTTCCAAAATTCGACAAATCGACTGTGACCAATGTTGTTAAAGTCTTGATGGAAGGCGGAGAAGCTGGCGAGCAGCCGAAAGATCGCCGCATTCTGATCAACCCCGTTGAGTTACACCCTGACCCCAATTTGCCGGAAGCGGTATGGGAATGTCTTGAAAAAATCCAAACTCAAACGATTCCCAGACGCGAGACGAAGCCAATCAAGCGTCTAACCATCTTGGCCCATGAGCTGGCGGCAGATGGTTTTCTCCCGGATGCGGGTGCAATTGCACATGATGCGGTTCACCAAGAGCTTGATGCACTCGTCTCAAAACACGCAACGACCATCGCAGAAGCTCGACAAGGTGTTTTGGTGATGGAAGGGAAGACGCTGACGACTAATCTCGAAACAAAAGAAATGTCGTTTGATGATTTTGTTGAAGCCGCAGACTATGTGGTGATTGAAGAGGCCTATCGGCGCGCTGGACGAAAACTTAGCCCTGCATTGGCTACGTCCTATGCTGAACATATTGCGGCACGGGATGACAACGAGGATGAAGAAGAAGCCCTTATCGACGCGCACTGTCACATTGCTGCTGTCGGTCTTGTAGACGAGGTGGCCGAGGAAATTGAAGCTTTTGCTGAAGCTAAATGCAACGACTGGCTCATACACTACAAGCCACAGATACGACAATTGAGCGATGAACGCCGGGACATCTACCGGCAGATTCGAGAGCTTAGCCCCGATCCGCTGGAAGCTGACTTGGCGCGCCCAACGTCAAGAATGCAAGACACAGGCGAGCAGCTCGAAAATGGGAAGGAACGTGATTTTCCAAGATACCCGAAACACCTATTGGTCGATCAAGATGGCCTATACCCGGAAGGTTTTAAGTCTTCTTGGGAAGTTGAGGTGTTGGACCGTGAAATACAGAAGCCTGAAACCATAGCCTGGTATCGCAACCCGAGTTTCGGAGCCTTGGACTCGCTAGGTGTTGGCTATGTCGAAGCGAATGAAAACAAACTCATGCGGCCAGATTTCATCTTCCTATCAGATGATGGAGCAGGCGGTGTCAAGGCCCACATCGTAGACCCTCACGGTATCCACCTGTCAGATGCGCTGCCTAAACTCCGAGGGTTAGTGAAATATGTCGAAGAATTTGGTGCCTCGTTTGGTCGCGTGGAATCGATTGCAAAACTTGCGGATAGCAAGTTCAGAAAGCTCGATCTGCAGCGCAAAGAGACACGCGACGCCATTTCGGCCAGCAATGATGTGAAAGAGTTGTTCAACAGTGCGGTCGCGGAACCGTATTAAATAGGGGATGAATTCTGGGAGGTTTCGTCCCGCACACTCTGGATTGACTTCTTGAAATTGCCACGTCGAATCAACGGATTGTGCGAAAGCATCCAATCCGAGACCAGTCGCTCCAGCCCCGGATACACTCTTGAAAAGCAATTCGCAACAATAGGGTCGGGTGTTCAAATCACCCAAGCGGCCCCCGCCACCTCTTATGTAACCCGAAAGTAACCCAGGTAGATCGGCCTGGCCCCGACGCACAGCGCTAGAGTAGTCGCGCGGACCCGAAAGGCCCCGAAGACGCGGTAGCTATAATGAAAGAAAAATTGGAGCGGGCGATGAGATTCGAACTCACGACCCCAACCTTGGCAAGGTTGTGCTCTACCCCTGAGCTACGCCCGCGCTCCAGACGGGACGCTGCCCGCCGAGGGGGGTATATCGCCCATTGATGCCGCCTTTGCAAGCCCTTATTGCGCCTAACTTTTCCATACACAATTGCTCACCTTAGAAGCGCTTCTAGCCTTGGCAAAACCCGCCCGTGGTGGCATGAGAAGAGAATGACCAGCCAAGACCCATCAAGCCCAGCGGAGGCACCACCAGCCGCCCCAAGGAGAGACCCTGTTGGCAAGGAAGGCCTGCTGACTGTGCTTCAGGACCTGGAGATCGCCGCCACCACGATCGACCACCCGCCCTTGCATGCAGTCGATGATGCGCAGGCCTGGCGGGCGGCCAATATGGCGGAACAAGTCGGCGGCTTCTGCAAAAATCTCTTCCTCAAAGACAAAAAGGGAGCTCTTTGGCTTGTCGTTACGCTAGAGGAACGAAATATTCGCCTGAACAGTCTAGCCAAACCACTAGGGTCAGCCCGCCTCTCCTTCGCAAAGCCAGAGCTTTTGTGGGAGACCTTAGGTGTTAGGCCGGGGTCGGTGACCCCTTTTGCCCTGATCAATGACGGGGACAGACGTGTCCGTCTCATACTCGATGCCCCTATGATGGAGCACGACTGGCTCAACTATCATCCGTTGACCAATGAGGCGACCACCACCATCTCAAAGGCCGACTTTTTGAAATTCATCCGCCATTGCGGCCATGAACCCACTATTATCGATCTGGAAGCAGCGGCAGGCCTTTAAACAAAGCCTTTCGCACTATCTTTTTTTGCAGACAAGAAAAACGAAAGAACCTCATGTCAGATCTGGCAGGCACCCCTGATACGCCCCAAGCGGCAAATGGCGACTACATCAAGGACACGACCACCGAGACCTTTATGGCCGACGTGGTGGAGGCCTCTCAGCAGGTTCCCGTGATCGTCGACTTCTGGGCACCCTGGTGCGGCCCGTGTAAACAGCTCACTCCTGTTTTGGAAAAAGTTGTGAATGCTGCGCAGGGCGCTGTCCGCCTTGTGAAGATGAACATTGACGATCATCCTGAAGTCGCCCAACAGCTGCGCGTGCAATCGATCCCCGCTGTGTTTGCCTTCAAGGACGGCCAGCCGGTAGATGCCTTTCAAGGGGCGCTGCCCGAAAGCCAGATCAAGCAATTCATCGAAAAGCTGGCAGGCGAAATAGGACCTTCTCCCGCAGACCAATTGACGGAGATGGGCCGCGAAACATTCGCACAAGGTCAGCTTCAGGAAGCCGCGCAGATGTTCGCCCAAGCGCTGCAGCAGGAAGCCGGTCATATCGGCGCCATTGCAGGTCTCGCCCTTTGCTATCTCCAAAGCGGTGACGCAGACCGCGCCAGTCAGACTCTCGAACTCGCTCCGCCCGACAAAGTGAACGATCCCGAACTTGCAAGTGTTCGCGCGGCCATTGCCCTCGACGCAAAGTCAGGCGATGTGGGAGAGACAGCGGAGCTGCGTGCAAAGCTCGACACCAATCCCAAAGATCATCAGTCACGCTTTGACCTGGCACTTGCGCTGAATGGCGCCGGGGATCGCGAAGGCGCTGTCACGGAACTCCTGGAGATCATTGCCATGGACCGGGCCTGGAACGAAGAAGCTGCCCGCAAGCAGCTGCTTGAGTTTTTCGACGCGTACGGCCCAACCGACGATGTCACGAAAGACGGTCGCAAACGCCTGTCTTCCATTCTGTTCAGCTAAGTGACACACAGAACCCAATGGCGGATGCAACCATCAACAAGGTGATAAGTAAATCGTGAGTGGCAAGTTTCTCAAAGCAAGCGATCTCCCATCGCGCATTCCTGTGTTTCCGCTGAGCGGCGCACTGCTGCTTCCGCGTACCCAGGTACCCCTGAACATCTTTGAACCACGCTATCTGCAGATGGTTGAAGACGCGCTGGGCGCCGAACGCCTGATCGGCATGATCCAGCCTGCCATTGCCGCACCAACAAGCAATACCGGAATTGTTGAGGAGAAACTGCCGCTACACGATGTCGGCACTATCGGGCGCATCACCTCTTTCATGGAAACTGACGATGGTCGCTTCCTGATCACCCTGACCGGCGTCTCTCGGTTCCGCATTCGTGAGGAACTCGACACGGTAACCCCCTACCGTCAGTGTTTTGTCGAGACGGAAGAGTTTGAAGGCGACCTTAAAGCTGGCCTCGGGGAAGACGCCGTTTCCCGCGATCGGCTTCTGGAGATCCTGAAACAATATCTGGAGACCAATGGATTGTCCGCAGATTGGGATGCCATTAAAAACGCTTCGAACGAAAGTCTGGTCAATTCCCTGTCTGTGATTTCGCCCTACGGGCCGGAGGAAAAACAGGCCCTACTTGAGGCCAAGACACTGGAAGATCGAAACCAAATGTTGATCGCGCTAACCGAAATTGCTCTCGCCCGCGACAACACCGAAGGCGGCTCGACCGTTCAATAGCTTGTCACCTTCACCTTTTTCCAAGTAAAGAGTTCCCATGACCGACACCCAATCTACACCACCCGCCAATATTTCACCTGCAGTGGATCCCAAACTGTTGGAGATACTGGTTTGTCCCGTCACAAAGGGAACATTGCATTATGACCGCGATGCCCAGGAACTTGTCTCTGAAGCTGCCGGTCTTGCCTATCCCATTCGTGATGGCATCCCCATCATGCTTCCGGACGAAGCCCGGCAGTTGGGATGACAAACCACTCGGAGACAAGTGATCAGGACCGGCCCTGGCCGACAGAACTGCGCTTGTCTGATCAAGGCCGCTTGCTGGTCGTCTCTTTCAATGACGGGCGTCAGTTCCATCTGCGTGCAGAATATTTACGCGTTGAAAGCCCAAGCGCTGAAGTGCAGGGCCATGGGACGGGCCAAAAGAAAATCGTGCCCCACAAAAAGGACGTTTCGATCATCAACATCGAACCTGTTGGCAACTATGCCGCACGGCTCCTGTTTAGCGATGGGCACGACAGCGGGCTTTTTACCTGGGATTACCTTCATGAACTCGGGCGCGAGCATGAAGGAAAATGGGCAGATTATTTGGCCAAACTCACTGAGACGGGCCTCGCGCGCTGACCTGACACGCATTTCTCCCCCTACGGACGATAAATATCTTCGACACTGCGACAGTCTGCCACAGCGCATTTATTTACCATCTTCGTCTAGAAAGCGCCGTTCATTACGCACGCGGAGACGGCGGATGAACCAATCAGTAGAGGGATGAGGAGACAGTGGCACAGCGAGGTGTCACAGACGAAGCCATGCGCTTTAGGGCGCAAGGCAACAACAGAGATGCACGCACTCTGGGTGGAGACCGTGTGTCTGAGGTCAATCTTTCGGGGGGATACGAAAGTGAAATATGCAGGACGCAATAGACAACGACCACGCGCTCACGTCCCGGAAGGCCCAAGAATTGGCTGCCTACTGGCACAAGCTGGCAAAAACCGCAGATGGCATTCCATCTAGGACAGCGTTCGATCCGATCGCCATCCCGTCGGCGTTGCCATCCGTCTTTCTTATTGAACGGCTCGACGCAGACACCTACCGTTTCCGCCTTTTGGGGACAGATTTTGCAGAACGCGGCGTGATTGATTTGACCGGCACCCTCTTAAAGCGCTCCGAAGTGGCGCACGACCAGAGCCCGATTTTTGCCGTTCTGGATCGTGTCCTGGACACGCCGTGTGGGCTGCACATTTTGGGCGTTGAACAAAGTGAACAAGGACGACAGTCCCTGGTCGAATATGTTGCCTTCCCGCTGAGCGACGAAGATGGCGCTTCCCGATTTGTCGTAGGGAGCGGATCTCCGCTCGCGACCCTTGGCTATGACGATGAGGAAACCCGGTACGGGCCGTTGATTGAGGTAAGAGACCTCCGGGAGATTCCACTCTCTCTCCCGGAACAGGGCGCAGCTTAACGCGGTTCACCTTGCATCAATCGCGGCAGGTCGCCAACGCCACCGCCTGCGAGGCGCATAAAAAAGCGGCGCGCCGGGCCGATGCGGTTGACGAGCCCAAGGCCCATATCACGCAGCAGGCGCAGGGGCGTCACATCGTTTGAGAACAAGCGGTTGAGGCCATCGCAGGCGACGGCCAAAGAGACATTGTCGAACCGGCGCCAGCGCTCATAACGATGCAGCGTGACGAGCGCGCCAATATCAAGACCAACGCGCTGCGCATCCACCAACACATCGCTCAAGGCCGCCACATCGCGCAGCCCCAGATTAAGGCCCTGCCCCGCCAGCGGGTGAATGCCATGCGCGGCATCCGCCACAAGCGCAACCCGGGGGCGCACATAGTCCCGCGCCAACTGCAGCGACAGCGGATAGGACCAGCGCGGACCAATTGGTTTCATCTCACCAAGATAGGGACCGAACCGTTTCGCGCACTCAGAGGCAAAGCCCTGATCGTCAAGACTGAGCAGAGCGTCTGCAAGCTCGGTCTCTTCCGTCCAGACAAGTGATGATCGATTACCGACCATGGGCAGCACAGCAAAAGGGCCGCTCGGCAGGAAATATTCCTGCGCCACCCCGTCATGGGGAAGCGCATGCTCAACAGTCGTGACGATCCCCGATTGCCCATATGACCAACCAACTGTCTGAATGTCGGCTTGCTCGCGAACTTGCGACGCCCGCCCATCAGCGCCAACCAGCAAGGCGCTTTCCAGCACCGCACCTGAGCCCAGCGTCACCGAGACATGGGACGGCGCCACATCAAACGAGAGGATCTTGTCTGGCGCGATCAGGGTAACGCCATCTGCACCCGCAAGCGCTTTGCGAAGGGCAACACGCAAATGTCGGTTTTCAACCATCACGCCGAGCGGCGCGTCACCGATCTCGGAATGATCAAAATGCAAAAACAGCGGCGCAGCGGTTTCGCCCGGCCGACCATCCGTCACAACAATATCGTTGATCGGCTGCAGCTGGTCTTTCAGGTGCTGCGCGACACCGAGTTTCTCCAGCATACGCAGCGATGCATCCGCAATGGAGGAGACGCGCCCGTCAAAGGCAGGATCCACATCCACCGCCGGATCGAGCAAATCGATGACGGCAACCTGGAAACCGCCTTGTGCCAGGGCCAAAGCCAGAGGCAGGCCTGCCAGGCCACCACCAGCAATGATCACATCAAACTTTGTTGTGTCCTCACTCATGAGCGCAAGGTCCATCGGATTGCCTCAAAAGTCCAGCGGCTCCAGTGACGCAGGAACCAAACCCATATCGGGCTTGCAAGCGAGACGAGCGACCGCTAGGCTTTGATGACATTTTGTCAGTTTGTGATCAAGAGGAGGAGCTTGTGGCCGAACAACATGAAACCGGAACACCGTTGCCAAACGGTGTGGCCCTCACAGCACTGGATGAAACCTACCGCGAAGACATTCATCAGGTTCTCGACAGATTGCGGGAGGAAGCTCCAGTCCATGAAGACACTGAGTTGGGACGGCTCATTCTCACCCGTCATGACGATGTGCGCGGCCTTTTGCGCAACCGGGAATGGGGTGTCGACCCACGCAAGTCCAGCGCTGATTCCTATGTGCGGCTCATCACGGGGACCAACACACCTGAAGGCATGGACAATTATCAGCCGTCCATGCTGTTTCTAGATGACCCTGATCACAAGCGCTTACGGGCTCTGGTGAGCCAGGCCTTTAACCCCCGCGCGATTGAAGCCATGCGGCGGCGGACCGAAGAAATCACCCAGGCGCTGCTCGAAGAAATTGACGGCCGAGAGGAAGTCGATCTCATTGCCGATTTTGCAGGTCCGCTTCCAACTCTGGTGATTGCAGAAATGCTGGGTGTCGCCCTTGAAGACCGCAACCACTTTAAACGCTGGTCCGACGATCTGAATTTCAGCTTTGATCCGATCCGCGACGAAGAAACCAACGCCCGCATCGAAGCCTCCGGCGAAGCCATGCGCAGCTACTTTGACAAAACAATCGCCGCACGACGGGCCGAGCCCAAAGACGATCTCATTTCGGATCTTGTCCGCGCGCAGGAAGCAGAAGACAGTTTGAATGATGAAGAGATCATGTCCATGTGCACGCTGTTGCTCATCGCCGGCAATGTGACAACCACCGACCTGATTGGGAACGGTCTCTACGCACTCCTCACCCATCCCGATCAGATGGAGAAACTAAAAGCAAACCCATCACTGATCGAGAACGCCGTCGAGGAGATGCTGCGCTTCGACAGTCCGGTCACCGACAGCGCACGCTTGCCTTTTAACGATGAGGTGATTCACGGCTGCCCGGTGAAGAAGGGATACACCACCTACACATCCCTCGCTGCCGCAAACCATGATCCCAGCGTCTATCCCGACCCGCACAAGTTCGACATCGAGCGCGAAGACACGCATCACCAGTCATTCGGCGGCGGCATTCATATGTGCCTGGGTGCGCCACTCGCCAGGCTTGAAGCCCAGATCGGCATCAATGCTTTTCTTGCCCGCTTCCCAAATGTGCGTTTGAGCGAAAGCCCGGGCAAACGTCGGCACTTGCCATCCTTCCGCGGCTTTGAAACATTGCCAGTCAGGCTTTGACGAACAAGCAACGGAACTTTCGATGAGTGATGAATGGGGCCATCAGCCTGCCTTGGCACTTGGGGCAGCTATTGAAAGCGGTCGTGCTGACCCACGTGACATCACGGATTATTTCCTGGACCGCATTTCGTCCGAAGACCAGGACAACACCGTCTATGTCCGCGTGACAGCAGAGAGAGCGAAGCGGGAAGCTGCAGCAGCATCAGAACGCGCCAAGGCCGGGTTTCGACGCTCGCCTTTAGATGGCGTGCCACTTTCGTGGAAGGAACTGTTTGATGTGGCAGGCGAGCCCTCAACAGCCTGCTCGAACCTGCTGACAAACAACATCGCAACCAAAGACGCCCTGACAGTAGAGCGGCTGACCCGCGCAGGGGCGGTTCTTCTCGGCAAGACAACAATGACGGAGCTCGCCTTTTCAGGGCTCGGCATCAATCCCATCTTTGGAACGCCAACAAACCCGCATGATCCCGACATCGCCCGGGCACCAGGCGGCTCATCGTCAGGGGCGGGCGTGTCTGTATCAAGAGGTCTGGCCGCCGCAGCACTTGGGACCGACACCGGCGGGTCCGTTCGCATCCCCGCCGCGTGGAACGGGCTTGTTGGACTTAAAACAAGTTGGGGCCGCGTACCGCTAGACGGCACCGTACCGCTCTCCCCCTCCCTCGATACCATTGGTCCACTTACACACACAGTTGCCGACGCCGCGACACTCTTCTCTCTGTTAAGTGGAGCGGCCGCTGACATACATAATGTCTCCCTCAAGGATCATGCGGTGCTTGTCCCCGACAATCTGGCGTTCGATGGACTGGATGCAGGGATCGCAAAGACTGTGGAACAGGCCATTCATAACCTCGGCGCAAAGGGATTGCGCATCGTCCACAAACCCCTGCCATCTCTCGACGAAATACAAAACCTTGCCTGGGAGGGCGCCAGCATCCTGATCGCAGAAGCCTATGGGCTTTGGGGCGCAGAGGTGGAACAACGAAAGGCCGACATGTTTGCCTCAGTCGCCTCCCGCTTCATGATGGGCAAACGCGGGACGGCGCCCGACCTCGCACGGGGTCTTCTGCTGCGCGAAGCGATACAGGCGCGCTACGCAAAAGAGACACAAGGCTTTGACGCAGTCTTGATGCCATCCGTCGCGATCTCGCCGCCGGAAATCGCGCCGCTTCTGGCCGATGACAGCGCCTATGGACAGGCCAACAGCATGGCGCTGCGCAACACAACCCTCGGCAACCAATTGGGGCTGTGTGCGCTCACCCTGCCGATCGGGTCCGATGCGCTCGGCCTGCCAGTGGGCTTGATGCTGCAAGCCGCGCCCGGCAAAGACGAGCTTCTGCTCCGCCTCGGCCGCGCGATCGAGATGGCGCTCGCTACATAAGGAGAGGCTAGGCCGGCAGCAAACGGCGCACCGGTGACGTCTCCCCGCCATACATGTTCTTCTCTTCTGGCTTCTCGCTGAGATATTCAACGAAATCAAATTCGAAGCCGGCGGGATCCAGGAAGTAGAGGTTCTTGCGGAACGGGTGGTCCCCGCCGACGATCTCAATCGGGTAACCTGCCGCCTGAAGGCGGTGCGACAACGCCTCCAAATCATCCACACAAAATCCAAGATGTGCGAGGCCCGGTGCATGACCGGCGAGATCACGATTGTCGCCCACAGCACCATCATTGAGCGTGATGTAGGTCTCGTCTGTTCCAACATGGACCCAATTCCGGTCCCGTCCGAACCAGGTATTTTGACCCCTGCCCCGCACTTTCCAGTCGGGAAATGCCGTCAGAAGAAATTGCAGGGTCGGCTCAATCTCAGCCACACATAAATTCACATGTTCCAATCTCACCATCGTCGTCTCCTATCACTGCAAGATGACGGAGAACATGGCATGTTTCCTATGAAGTTATAATCTGCCAATATGGAAACTTATTGTTCTCTTCAAGGCGACAATCACTCATGCTGGATCTAAACGCAGTCCCCATATTCCTCGCCGTAGTCGAGCAAAACAGCTTTTCCGGCGCAGCCAAAACTCTGGGCCTAAGCAAATCCGCCGTGAGCAAGCGTGTCAGCACACTGGAGGCCGCGCTCGGCGTGAAGCTCCTCCATCGCTCGACCCGACAGCTCCACCTCACCGAAGCTGGAGAGAGATATGTGGTCGCCGCTGAAGCAGCGATGCAGAACCTCCAGGAGGCAGAAGCCAGCGCAGGCGAGCTTCAAAGCAAACCCCAAGGGCACCTGCGGATCCATGCCCCCATGTCCTTTGGAAGACTGCATGTGACGCCGCACCTCCCCAAATTTCTGACGACCTATCCCGGAATACAGGTGCATATGGAAATGAGTGACAATTGGGCGGATGTAATTGAAGGGGGGTTCGACATAGCGATACGCGGGGGTGCCCTGCCAGACACAACACTGATCGGCCAGAAACTCTGCGACCTGAAGAGCACCATCTGTGCATCCCCTGAATATCTGAAGCACCATGAGATACCAACGGTCCCTCAGGACCTTAAGGATCACAATTGTCTGACCTCCACCCACTACGTTCTGGAACGCGAATGGAATTTCAGAAAGGCAGGAAAGACGCAGGCCGTGCGAATCTCCGGACAGTTCTCGGTGAACAATAGCGATGCGCTCAGGGAAGCTCTTGTACGGGACCTAGGTGTCGGGCGCTTGCCAACCTTTATTGCGGGCAAAGACATTCGCGAAGGCAGACTGGTGCCCATTTTGTCGGATTACGAAATGCCAGCCAGACCGCTCTATGCGCTTTACCCCGACAAACATCTGCTGCCGGCAAAGGCGCGGGTTTTTCTGGACCACATCAAAGAGGCCTATCACGGTGAAAGGCCCTATTGGGATGATTGGTGACGCGCCAATCTACCCAACAAAACCCCCGGCACTTAGCAAAGCGCCGGGGTCAAAATCATCTGTAAACAGATTTATTCTGTTGGAAGCTGAAGCGCTCTGTCCTCAGTTGCCCGCGTGATGATGTAGGAGTAAATGTCCTTCACATCCTGCTCATTCAGCAGATCGCCAAAGTTCGGCATACCGTTTTCCTCAAGCATGCCTTCGCGCACGATCGCATCGAAATGTTCACGTGTCGCAGGGCTCATGCGACGAAGGTCCGGCAGCACGCCACCGCTGACCGCAAGGGCACCATGACAGAGCCCGCAGACAGACATGAAATGAACTTCGCCATTGCGAAGCTGCTCTGGCGTCGCGGTGACTTCAGGTTGCTCAGGGATCGTCTGATCAAGCAACGCGAGCTCAGGCAACTCTTCCGTGCCATTCACCTTGAAAACCAGAAGACGCCCATCATTGCCATACTTGGCCGCAGCTGATGTACGTGCATCCCCCGATGGAAGAGCTGTGCCGCCCCAGCCAGCCATCACAGCGACATATTGAACACCATCAATTTCATAGGTCATCGGAGCTGCAACAATACCGGTCTGGACATTGGCACGCCAAAGCTCTGTACCTGTGTCTGCCCGGTAGGCAACAAAACGACCGTCAGCCGTTCCCTGCAGCACGAGGTTCCCTGCCGTCGTCAGCACGCCACCGTTCAGAATAGACGGCATCTCATGCGCCCAGCGTGTTTCCCCTGTCAGAGGATCAAAGGCTTTGAGGTATCCATGATCAATCGGAAGCTCACCGCCTTCAGCAAGCAGACCCTTGACCACGTCGAGATATTCGGCCCAATCCAGACCGGTGTTCCACCAGTTCTCGCGAACCTTGAACTCTCTATCCTCTTTCCATTGGTTGGCCAGTGTATAAATGCCGCCAATTTCCTGGGTCGGAATGTAGACAAGACCGGTATCCGGGTTGAACGCCATCGGGTGCCAGTTGTGACCGCCATTGGCAGACGGGAACACAAATTGCGGATCGATATTGTAACCCACTGCTGGGTTTTCGACCGGACGCCCGGTCTCCATATCAACATGGCTCGCCCAGGTAACGGTGATGTAAGGATCAGCAGAGAGAAGCTCTCCTGTCTCACGATCAATCACATAGAAGAAGCCGTTCTTCGGTGCCTGCATCAGCACCTTGCGCTCTTTGCCGTCAATCTCAAGCTCAGCAAGCACGATATGCTGCGTCGCTGTGTAATCCCAATTGTCGCTTGGCGTGGTCTGGTAGTGCCACTTCAACCGGCCCGTATTGGGATCAAGAGCAAGAATGGAGGAGAGGTAGAGATTATCCCCACCGCCAGGTGAGCGGATTTCCCGTGTCCAGGGCGAACCGTTGCCGACACCTACATAAAGCGTGTCGAGCTCTGCGTCATAGGCCATGGAATCCCAGGCGGTGCCGCCACCACCAATCTCCCACCAGCGACCACCTTTCCAGGTTTCGGCAGCCACTTCCATTTCCGGATGTTCAAACCCATCCTCAGGATTGCCGGGCACGGTAAAGAAACGCCATGCCTGTTCGCCCGTCTCCGCGTCATAGGCTGTGATGTAACCGCGCACACCAAGCTCAGCACCGCCATTCCCGATAATGACTTTGCCATTCACAATCCGTGGCGCGCCAGTGATTGTATAGGGCGGGCCGGGAATCGTGTTTACTTCCCAATGCACCGATCCATCTTCCGCGTTCAGTGCAAACAGGCGTCCATCAAAACTCGCGACATAGACGCGACCCTTCCAGACCGCAACACCCCGATTGACAATGTCGCAGCAGCCATAGCGTGCCCATGCGCCGGGAACCTCAGGATCAAACTCCCAAAGTTCTTCGCCCGTCTTGGCATCAAGCGCATGTACGACGCCCCAATTGCCCGTGGTGAACAACATGCCATCAACAACGATGGGGGTTGCCTCAAGACCGCGTACTGTGCCCGTGCTAAATGACCAAGCGAGACCAAGCTCGCTTACATTCTGATCATTAATCTGGGTGAGCGGTGAGTAACGCTGTTCTGAATAGGTCCGCCCATGGCTCATCCAGTTGCCGGGCTCACTATCTGCAGCAACGATCCGCGCGCCATCTACATCGACCACCGCCTGCGCAGCAACTTCCGCTGGCACTTCCTCTGCCGGTGCTTCCGTTACTTCACCACCTGATACTGGCACGGCATCTGGCAGACCTGCTGTGTCGACATCATCGCCACTGCCTGCAAACTGCATCACCACGACGGCCGCAAGGACCACCCCCGCGCCCGCGTTCACCAGAACCGGCCACTTCTCCCGCAAAAAGTCCGACATGCGGTCTCCATCCCTATTTGTTTGATGAGAGCTGTGAACCAGCTCTTCCTCCTCCGAAACTGGCGGAAAGTGTACCCCAATCCAGCCAAACAGGAAATGCGGAGTGCGACTCAGCATTCTGATAACGTCTGTGGCTACTCGAAATGCCCATAATTTGAGCACCTCCCGCCTAGTGGCTAATTATTGTGCAAAAATACCGGTCCCGCTGCCCTGAATTGAGTCAGTCGACAAGAAAAGTTGTTCTGAATCAATAGGTTAAAGATTCATGACCAAACCGGCACGCTTCTTGGAAACAAGGGAGCACGGACCAGCCCGCACCCACAAACTTTAGGTGCCTGGACCTTATTTGCCCCTCAGCAAAACAGGGGGCTGGGAACTGGAGCCACGTGAAAGCGGGCCCGAATAACGAAGGGGAAGAACCTGATGAAACTCGTAATGGCAATCATCAAGCCGTTTCGCCTCGACGCTGTGCGCGAAGCGCTGACAGCTGAAGGCGTTGAAGGTTTGACGGTCAGCGAGGTGAAGGGTTTCGGTCGCCAAAAAGGTCAGACGGAAATCTATCGCGGTGCTGAATACGCCGTCAGCTTCGTACCGAAGCTGAAGATCGAAGTCGTGGTCAAGTCTGAGCAAACAGACAAGGTCGTCGAAACCATCGTCTCTGCCGCCAAAACCGGACAAATCGGAGACGGCAAAATTTTTGTGACACCAGTTGATCAAGTCACGCGAATCCGCACCGGCGAGACCGATGCGGACGCTCTATAGGAGAGAGCTGATGACAGCCAAACTTTTAAAACTGGGGTCTGCTGCCCTTATTGGTCTGACGGCCATGAGCGCACCAGCCCTTGCTGAAGAAACCATGACGTCTGGTGAATCAGCATACATCTTTAATACCCTGCTCTTCTTGATGGCAGGTTTCATGGTCATGTTTATGGCTGCGGGCTTTGCCATGCTGGAAGCAGGCATGGTGCGCTCCAAGAACGTTGCCATCCAATGTACGAAGAACATCTCGCTCTTCTCCATCGCCGGCATCATGTACTACCTGGTCGGCTACAACCTGATGTATGACGGCGTTGACGCCGGTTTCATCGGCTCTCTGTCACTCTGGAGCCCTGACGACACAGGTGCTCTCGCAGACGTGCCTGCTTTCGGTGAAGGCGAAGGCTATGCCGCAGCTTCCGACTGGTATTTCCAGATGGTATTTGTTGCCACAGCCGCTTCCATCGTTTCCGGAACACTCGCCGAGCGCATTAAGCTCTGGCCTTTCCTGATCTTCACAGTTGTCCTGACCGGCTTCATCTACCCAATCCAGGGTGCATGGCAGTGGGGCGGTGGCTGGCTCTCAGAAATGGGCTTCTCTGACTTTGCTGGGTCCACCATCGTGCACTCAACAGGCGGTTGGGCAGCTCTCGTCGGCGCCATCATCCTCGGCTCTCGCTATGGCAAGTTCGGCGCAAACGGCGAAATCAATGTGATGCCTGGCTCGTCCATGCCACTCGCAACACTGGGTACATTTATCCTGTGGCTCGGTTGGTTCGGCTTTAACGGTGGCTCACAGCTCGCGCTTGGTTCTGCATCCAATGCAATTGATGTGTCGCAGATCTTCATCAACACCAACATGGCAGCGGCTGCTGGCGTGGTAACGGCGATGGTTCTGACACAGCTTCTCTACACCAAGGTTGATCTGACCATGGCCTTGAACGGCGCGCTTGCCGGTCTTGTCTCCATCACCGCTGAGCCGCTGACACCAACTCTGGGGTCTGCTGCAATGATCGGTGCTGTTGGTGGTGCCATCGTGGTTGTCGCTGTTCCGCTTCTCGACAAGCTGAAAATCGACGACGTGGTTGGTGCCATCCCGGTTCACCTGTTTGCAGGCATCTGGGGCACGATGGCTGTGCCACTCACAAACTCTGACACGAGCTTCTATGTGCAGGGTGTTGGCGTGGTCTCCATCGGCGCCTTCGTTGTGCTCGCAAGCCTCGCCTTCTGGTTGGCGCTGAAGTTCACCATCGGACTGCGGGCAAGCCAGGAAGAAGAAGTTCTGGGTCTCGACAAAGCCGAGATCGGTCTTGAAGCCTACCCAGAGTTCGGTTCCGGATCACAGCGCATCTAACGCGCTGGGTCTGACACACACTGCCCAATACTGCAGTGAGTACATGCAGTCAGTTAGGGCCACTTGAGTATCAGTGGCCCTGACATTCCTCCCAAAGCGAAAGGCATCATCTCTGCAGCCACCAACTCCCGCAGGTTTGATGTCCTACTGGGATCCAAGTCACCCCCGACTTGGGTCCCTCTTTTTTGGCAGCCGGTCCGCTCATGCAGGCTTGTGAAACTCGATCACATTCCCATCCGGGTCACGGATGAAAAAGAACACCGCACCGCTTGGCAACTCGACGGTCTCGGTGATCTTCATGTTCAACACGCTGAGTTGCGCCTCCACCGCTTCCTTATCCGTAATCTCCAACGCGATATGTGTGAAGCCGGTGTGCTTCTCGGGCACGTCCATCAACACATTCGGTTGCGACATGTCCTCTGACGCATTGAGGATGAAATTGATATTTACCCCGGACGGATGCTCCATGATGGCAACGGGCTCCGGTCCGACCGGGCCTTCAAGAAACACAAACCCAAGCTTCTCATAGAAAGCACGCGTAACACCGAGATCGCGAACACGCAGTCCGACATGGTTCAAGCGGGTAATTTCTTTCATTGATCTCTTCTCTCCATTCTCACACTCGGGCCCGAGCACAATTGGAGAAAGTATATCGATATCACCCGCCTGTTTCTTTGTCTCATTGTCCGTGACTCAAGAAGCCGCTACCCCTGATGAGGTAGGTCTGGTCAGAAAACCGGGAGCATCTCAATGCCGACATATCTGAAATACACGCTGACCGGGGTTTGGATCCTGGCACTCGTGGTGGTGACCAGCATCGGCGTTCGCCTCGCAGCCGAGCAGGGCGTTTTGATCTGGGCCGCACCAATTGTTGCGGTCATCCCAATCGCAGGTCTCGCTTTCCTGCAACCGAAAGCAGAGCTTGTGGGCTGGGCGGTCTTCACAGTCTGGCTCGGCTCAGCCTATGCGGCTTATGGATCAATCGAGCTTGTCGTTTACGGCGTCATTACGGCCCTCGCCCTCTTTGGTCTTTTTGCCTCACCCTGGCTTCTCGTGCTCGCCTGGTTTGGACATATTGCCTGGGATTTCGCGCCGAGAGAATTGCCGCCCCTTCTCACAGATCTGCCCCATGCCTGCATCATTTTTGATGGCCTGATCGGCGCCTTCATCGCCTGGCGCATTCTTAAAGGCCGCTGGCAATCTGCCTAATTTTCAGGCGGGCAAAGAAATCAGTTCGCCTAGAAAATAAGCAAAAAACTGCCTGCTCAGAAAGCGGGCAGCTGCTGATTTTGCACCCAAGTTGCTGATTCTGAAGGCATTTCAGAAACCTGGCGCATCTGGCACAAGGTTTGAGTGTGTTACCAACAAGTTAACGCGTGAGGGGGTCTCACGCGCGATCTTTCATGTCTGCCGGATGCCGCAAAAACGGGCACGGCAGACTTCCCCGTTCTGGGGGACATGAGGCTCACACCGGGCGTCATGGGTGGCAACGGAGGCAATCTGATGGAAACCGCTTCAGCTGGTGGTGACGTATTTTTCTTGTTGATGGGGGCAATCCTCGTCTTCGCAATGCATGCAGGCTTTGCATTTCTTGAGGTGGGGACAGTCCGCCACAAGAGCCAGGTAAACGCGATGGTCAAAATCATCGTCGACTTTGCCGTCTCAACAATCGCCTATTTCTTTATCGGCTACTCGGTTGCCTATGGCGTCGACTTCCTTGTAAGCGCCGCGGTGCTTCAGGGTGATGCGCCAGCCGAAGGATATGAGTTCGGACCACAAGGCATCAGCCTCGTGAAGTTCTTCTTCCTGCTTACCTTCGCCGCGGCGATCCCGGCAATCATTTCCGGCGGCATCGCCGAGCGTGCGAAATTCTGGCCACAAGCCTTCGCCACCGCAGCGATCGTTGGTCTTGTCTACCCCTTCTTCGAAGGCATCATCTGGAACGGCAACTTCGGCGTTCAGGACTGGATCGAAGCAACCTTCGGCGCCCCGCTTCACGACTTTGCAGGATCGATCGTTGTTCATGCGATCGGCGGCTGGGTCGCACTGGGCGCGGTCCTGATGCTGGGCCACCGGAAAGGCCGCTACACCGCCGACGGCAAGCTTGTTGGCTTCCCACCATCCTCCATTCCTTGGCTGGCACTGGGTTCCTGGCTTCTTTGCATCGGCTGGTTCGGCTTTAACGTTATGTCCGCGCAGTCGCTCGAAAGCATCTCAGGCCTCGTCGCCATGAACTCACTGCTGGCAATGGCAGGCGGCATTCTGGCATCGCTCATCGTCGGCAAAAACGACCCGGGCTTCATTCACAACGGCGCGCTAGCGGGCCTCGTAGCGGTCTGCGCCGGGTCTGACATCATGCACCCGCTGGGCTCCCTCGCTGTTGGCGCGGGCGCAGGTGTGATCTTCGTTGTCCTCTTCGACATGTGTCAGAACAAGTGGAAGATCGACGACGTTCTGGGTGTCTGGCCACTCCACGGTCTCTGTGGTGTCTGGGGCGCGGTTGCGGCCGGCATCTTCGGAACAGAAGCGCTGGGTGGCCTCGGCGGCGTGACCTTCATGGGTCAGCTCGCTGGCTCCGTCTTGGGCGCAGGTTATGCCTTCATCATGGGCCTGGTTGTCTACGGCATCCTGAAAGCCATCATGGGCATCAAACTCTCTGAAGAAGAGGAAGCTCTGGGCGCCGACCTGTCGATCCATAAGATTGGCGCCAATCCTGAATCAGACGTGACACCACGCTGATCCAGACACCCCGATCTGGGTGCTTCCAGGAAAAGTGGAAGCCGGTTTTCCGCCGTCCGGAAGCACCCAAACAAATCTGGGGGAGGAGATGAGGGGAGCGGGCACCTGATGACGATCAGGTGCCCGTTTTTTGTGTCAGCACCTAAGACATGGTTAACAAGCGGTTAACAAACGCCTTCCGAAACCTGCCCTAACCATATGCTTTTTAACAGGTTTTCGGACTTCCGACTCTAGACGACAGCCAGAGCTCATGGTTAAGATCAGTCCATGAGTGACCGATTTGCCAATATGCCCGACGGGCCCTTCGCCCAACTGAATTCCCTGTTGGAAGGGGTACAGCCCGGCCAGGACCCGATCATGATGAGCATTGGGGAACCGCAACATGCGTTCCCGGAGTTCGTCTCTGACGTGCTGCGGGCACATGAAAAAGACTATGGCAAATATCCGCCCATCATCGGCACGACGCCCTTTCGCGACGCTGCCGCCGGATGGCTCGCCCGCCGATACAATTTGCCGCCAGAAGTGCCCGAGCCGGATGCGCGCATTCTGCCGGGAAACGGGCCCCAGACCCCTGTTCACCCTGGGCCCGGCCGCCGAATAAAGAGGTGAAAGACTAGAAGGTCGGAGTGTGTGATAAGAGACCAAAACAGTCTCCTCAGAAACATATTACTAGTTAGAAACCAGGA
>JAAWWE010000003.1 GCA_021404525.1 Rhodobiaceae bacterium | reverse complement strand
TGAAGATGGTGGCCGGCCCTTTCTTCCCTCGTGAAAGTCATTTGGGGTGTCGGCCGGATTGAGACCGGTTATTTCCGTCTTAATGGGGGCGAACTGGAAGTTTAAGACGTGCTCCGAACTGTCATACGGCTGACCGAAGGGTGGCCAGCAGCAAAAGACCGGAACATCAAGCTCGAAGCAGCCGACGGTCTGCCAGACCTCTGGGCCGACCCGCGCCTGACGAAACAGATGGTGTTGAACCTGCTCTCAAACGCCGTGAAATTCTCTCCAAGCGGGTCGACAATTCTGCTTCAAGCCACTGTAAATGACACCGGCGCAATCAGGATCGATGTTTGCGACGAAGGCATCGGCATTCCTGAAGACAGTATTCCAAAACTGACTGACGCCTTCTATCAGGTCGACGCGCGCCTTGAGCGGGAATTTGAGGGCAGCGGTCTGGGCCTCACGCTCGTTCAAAAACACATGTCCCTTCATGGCGGCGAATTGAGCTTTGAGAGCGAGGAAGGCGTCGGCACGACAGCTACTTTGACGTTCCCGGCGGATCGGACGATAGCGGTGGACGCGAAAAGCGCCTGACCAGCTGGCGAAAAACCTCTCGAAATACACACCTAGGAGAAAATTTGGTAGCGGAGGAGAGACTTGAACTCCCGACACGCGGATTATGATTCCGCTGCTCTAACCAGCTGAGCTACTCCGCCCCAAAAGAGGCTTCCGCACCAGAGTCTCTGGGTGCCCGCCCTGCAGGCTGGCAGACGGTCGAAACCGCCCGGAAAGTCAGGGGATATAAGGGCTGAGAGCCCCACCTGTCAAGGAAGACGATAGGGGTGTCCTCTCATCCACATTTCGCGCGAAATCAGGCCGGTTTTTCGGCTGGTTTCTTGAACCGCAAGAGCGTGAAAAGCCCCATCGGGTGCATCGGTCGGGCTTCGACCAATTCCAGGTCTGTAATGCCCGTAATCGTCTCAATGACGAAGTCCGGATGCCACCCCAGGAGCTTGGCAAAGGGTGCCATCCATTGCTCCACCGTCCCGCGCACGCCATGGTCCTGAGCGAAGTGATTGACAATCATCACTTCCCCACCCGGCGCACATACGCGTTCCAGTTCCTGCATCACTTTCTGTGGGTCCGGCACCACAGTCATCACATACATGGCAACAACGGTGTCGAATTTGCCATCGTCAAATTCCATGGCGCTCGCATCCATTTCATAGATGCCATCCACATTGCTCAACCGCTGCTTGCGTACCTTGTCCCGCGCCTTTTCCAGCATTTCGGGCGACAGATCGATGCCCGTGATCCGCAGCTGCGGTCCATAGGTTGGCAAGGTAATGCCTGTGCCAACACCCACCTCCAACAAAGCCCCTTTGCGCGAGTTAATCGCGTTCACAGCTGCTTTGCGACCAAAGGCGGCAATGGCGCCAAAGGTGAAGTCATAAACCGGCGCCCAACGGGCATAGGCCTTGAGAACCGAACTTCTGTCGAGACGGGCGGACGCAGCCAAAGGAAATCTCCCAGTTGGACGGACTTAAAAAACAGGCGCGGTGCCAGGAGCCGCCTCACCCAACACACTCACATCACATAGGATGATCGCCCACCATGCATTGATCATGCTCAAGACGAAAACCTATCTTTTCTAGACGAGAAAGCCCTTCCAGAAAACAGGCTTGCCACAAAACAGTGAAAAAAGGGCAGGAATGCGGCGCTGCCGCCCGTGCCTAGTGCCTAGCCTGCATATTGCGCAGCATCGGCAGTCGAGCTGCTTTTCACTGCGTTGCCCAACAGGTTGTACGCTGCCCGGATCCAGCCACCTCCCAAAACCCGTGCACCAAACGCATCATGGGCGTAAAATACACAAGCCTGGCCAGGTGCCACGCCATCTTCGCCCTCTTCCAGATGAATTTCTGCGCATCCATCACCGGTAGCGATGAGCCGCGCCGGCAAGGGCGGCCGCGTGGAGCGCACCTTAGCGAGTATCGGCAATCCGTCCGCAGGAACCTGATCTAAAGGTGTATCTCCGAGCCAGTTGACCTCAGAAAGTTCGATGCGCTCTGTCAGCAGAGCAGGTCGCGGACCCACAATCACCTGGCTTTTTGCAGCATCCAGCTTCACGACAAAGAGTGGATCGCCAGTGGCAATCCCAAGGCCACGACGCTGGCCGATTGTGTAGCGGATAATGCCTTCATGGCGCCCCAGAACATTGCCTTCCAGATCAACAATGTCGCCAGGCACGGAAGCACCGGGACGCAGCCGCTCAATCACATCTGTATATTTGCCATCCGGCACAAAGCAAATGTCCTGGCTGTCTGGCTTGCTTGCCACAGCAAGACCCAACCGCTCTGCGATTGCGCGTGTCTCCGCCTTGGAAAGACTACCGAGCGGAAAACGCAGAAAATCCAACTGGTCTCGTCTGGTCGTAAAGAGAAAATAAGACTGATCTTTATCCGGGTCCGCGCCGCCATAAAGATCACGACCGGCTTTACCAGGTTTTGAGATCACATAATGGCCAGTGGCCAGAGCAGCCGCGCCCAAATCTTTCGCCGTCGCCAACATATCGCGAAACTTCACGCGCTCATTGCACCGGACACAGGGGATCGGCGTTTCGCCTGCCAGATAGCTATCGGCGAAATCATCCATCACGCTTTCGCGGAACGTGTGTTCATAGTCGAGAACATAGTGCGGAATACCGAGCTTATCGGCGACCTGCCGCGCGTCGTGAATATCCTGACCAGCGCAACAGGCGCCCATGCGCCGCACCGCTTCTCCATGATCATAGAGCTGCAAAGTGATCCCGACGACATCATAGCCCTGCTCTTTCAGAATTGCCGCCGTCACAGACGAGTCAACGCCCCCCGACATGGCGACAACCACGCGGGTATCTTCAGGGCGACCGGGCAGGTCCAAGCTGTTTAAGCCAGTATTTGGGTCAAATGCTGCTGACATGAAGCGCAATATAGGGGCTAAGGCAGCCAGCGCAATCCAAAGAGGGATACCTACCCGGCAAATCACGACAAACCCGGCAGTTCTTGCCGGGAAAACCAGCCCTCCCGCAACCAATCCACAGACAGAAATTCGGTAAACCACTGAAATTACTACAGTAATTTCCATTCCCACTCATGGCGCGGCGATTGCTTATGGAGGAGGCACCAATGTAAGACGATCAGGGTATTAGGCATGGAAGTCACGAACACCAACACAAATCAGTTTGCACCAAAGCTTGGTCAGACTGCCGCGGACACATTCTCGTCCGACGCGTTTTCCTCGCATTTGGCAGAAACAGACTCCTATGGCTCAGACACCGCTGACGCCCGCACAGATGATCGCAAAGCCGAAACGGAAGACAGGCGGGCCGAAGAGCGTCAGGCCGACGCCGACAAAGCCGATGCCGCAGCCAAAGAAGAGCGCCAGGCTGATGAGCGAGATCGCAATGAAAACGCGCGTGGCGACGATGATGCAGAACATCCTGACCAGCAGGATGCCTCTGACGACGGGTCTCCAGCAGACCTGAGCATCACAGAAACGAATGCTGCAGATCTGACAGACAGCGATGACAGCCTGTCTTCTGAAACTGCTATCGCCACGAATGCAGAAGACAGTGTCATCAGTGACACGAATACTGATGGCGCCGCTGCAGAGCAGCTTCTTGGTACAGACGCAGTTACCACATCCGCCAAAGACACCTCGAAGGCTGATGAGGCGACGATGCTTGCAAACGCAGCCGCCGAGGCTGACACAGCAACTGGCGAGACAGAAGCACCAACAGATGGTGAAAACCTGACCGCCGATGCGCTCGCCCTTCAAACAGCACAATCATCGAACAATAGTCCCACAGCCAATGCCGAGGCGACAGCTGGTAGCTCAGCGCAGCAGGCAGCTCGTCCGACGACAAATGCAACAACGCAAACCGCACAACAGGCTGCCCAGGCCGCAGCAAGTGCAGATGATCAAACATCTGGACTGCCGAACCCGTTGGACACGGGATTACAGAGTGATGGTGATGCAAATGCGGACGGCGAAAGAGGATTGGGCCATCAAGCTGCAGAAGCTATGGCAGGTAAGATGAAGCCCTCTACAACGAACACCCAGGCACCTTCTGCTCCACAGGTCGGCTCTGCCCCAACTCCGCCAGCTGCGGCTGCCCCTGTCACACCTTTACAAGCGATGGCTGCAGCGGGCTTAAACCTCAGCTCCCTGCCAACTGACCTCAACCTTGATCTATTGAACTTGAATGCGCCCAACCAGGCATCGCCTGCAGGCACGCCACAGAACAGCAATCCGGTTCTTGTCCGTTTTGGAGCGCTTCCAGGGCAGGCCCAAGCAACTCAGGTACCGAATACTGCTATTGCACTTCAGATTTCAAAACACGTTGCTCGCGGCGTGTCGACTTTTGAGATCAGGCTTGATCCAGCAGAGATGGGCCGCATTGACGTTAAGCTTGAGCTTGCGCAAGACGGTCGTGTGACAGCACACCTGGCTGTTGAGAAGGCCGAAACCCTCGACTTGCTGCAAAAGGACGCGAAAGCTCTTGAACAAGCCTTGAAAGACGCTGGGCTTGACGCGGACAGCGACACACTGAATTTCAGCCTTAGGAACGGCAACGAAAACACAGACGCCAACGACTCAGACCCCCTGAATGCTGGGGAAGATCAAAACACGGGAGAGGATGACGCAGAAGATGTTCTGCTGAACGCTCTCGCAACCCGCCAGATTGAAGCTGCTGCCCGCGGCGGCATCGACGTGAGCATTTAGAGTTAGGAACGATCAGATGTTGGAAGCCGTTTCAAATACACCGCCGCCTTCTCAAACCCAGGCAACAGAGTCGTCTGCCTCCGACACCGCTAAACAGGCAGCGGACGAGAACTTTGATCTTTTTCTGTCATTGCTCACGACTCAATTACAGAACCAGGACCCGCTTGATCCCATGGATACAGGCGAAATGACCAACCAGCTTGTTCAGTTCTCATCCGTAGAACAAAGCATTGCAACCAACTCAAATCTTGAGGAGCTGATTTCGCTCACCAGCTCTCAATCATCCGACAACGCTGTCCAGTACATCGGGAAAGAAGTGGAAGCACTCTCCACTGCAAGAGAATTCAAACAAGGAGTGACATCTGATTGGCGTTATTCCGTTGCCGAAGACTCACCGGAAATCAAAATCTCGATCGTCGATTCATCTGGTGCCTCCGTTTACTCAGAAACAGTCTCCAAAGACGCTGGAACCCATGATTTCAGTTGGGATGGGTCTCTCGATGAAGGTGGCACAGCCGCAGACGGCACCTATTTCTTGTCCGTGACCGCCGTCGATGCTGCGGGCGAACCGGTGAATACCGACGTTCGGACCTTCGGCACAGTTGACACGGTGGACTTCACCTCCAATCCACCAATTTTGCTCGTTGACGGGCTACCGGTCAGCCTCACAAGCGTCACTTCGGTCTCTGAAGCCAAGAATGAGGGCTCGTAATGCGCAAATGTGTGCCACTCTGACACACTTAACCCATTGATTTCATTGAAAATTTACCCTGGCATTTAGCCCTTTTTTAAAGTCGCTCCGATAGTCTAACCCCAGTCGTGAGTACAAGGATCGGGACGGCAATGAGCGAGCACCAGTCATCTCGGGTCAACTATGTGATAGGACCGGACGGAAGTCCCCTAACCATAGCGGACCTGCCACCACCAAACACAAAACGGTGGGTTATTCGGCGTAAAGCTGAAGTCGTCGCCGCTGTGCGCGGTGGCCTTCTAAGCCTGGAGGAAGCCTGCAGTCGCTATACGCTGACTGTGGAAGAATTCCTGAGTTGGCAGCGCTCCATTGAGAAACACGGTCTTGCCGGTCTTCGCGCGACGCGGGTTCAACAATACCGGCAGTGAGATAGAAAAGTAGCTGCGTACTTATCTGCCGCAAGGCGTCGGTGTCTAAACGATACCGGCGCCTTTCTGCTGTTTTTGTCGAGTTATCCACAAGCCAGGCACTTTTTTCCATCGAATCCATCAGCGTTAAACCTCTGTTTAGGCTAACGGGGTAAATTTTGCCTACTGACACGGGGGCAAGGTCCATATCGGGACCAAATTGCCGATGAGATAGCCACAGGATGTAGCCACTCCCCGTCGACCAAACGCAAGTCCGGCCCAAGAACAGGATCCGGAACGCAAGGGCGACAATGGATGGTGAGCGCGTGGATAGCTTCACTGAATTTCTGAAGACTCTGGGACCAGCACGGATCATTTCCCTCGGGCTTGTCGCTGCCGGTCTGTTTGCATTCTTTGCATATGTTGGTTTGCGCGTCACAGAAGCGCCAATGTCCTTGCTCTATTCCGACCTGACACAAGAAGACGCCGCACAAATTGTTTCAGAGCTAGACGCTCAAGCAATTCCCTATGAACTAAAAGGGGACGGCACAAAGATTTTCGTCCCTCAGGACCGCGCCTTGCGCCTGCGTATGGCAATGGCTGAGCAAGGTCTTCCTTCTGGCGGATCTGTTGGCTATGAAATTTTCGACAATGCCGATGCGCTCGGAACCACCAGTTTTGTTCAAAACCTCAATTATTTGCGCGCGCTGGAAGGCGAATTAGCCCGCACCATCAAAGCCATTGATCGCGTCAAAGCCGCCCGCGTCCATCTGGTCCTTCCCGAACGCGAAGTTTTTTCTCGCGAACGCCGCGATCCAAGCGCTTCTATCGTTGTACGTGTTGCTGGCGAACCTCTTTCCCGTGCGCAGATCCGCTCCATCCAACATCTCGCTGCGTCTGCCATTGAGGGCCTGACGCCCGGCAATGTCTCGATTGTTGACGAAAAAGGAACACTGCTCGCAAGCGGCGCGGACGGAGAAGAAGAAGGGCTTCTCTCTTCATCCATTGATGAACGCAACATCGCTTACGAACGCCGCCTGCAGTCTCAGATCCAGACGATTGTCGAAAGCATCGTTGGTCCCGACAACGCACGCATTCAGGTATCCGCTGAACTTGATTTTAATCGCATTACCCGCACCTCCGACACGTTCGACCCTGAGGGTCAGGTAGTTCGCTCCACACAGACTGTCGAAGAGTCCAACTCCAGTTCTGACGGCCTACCAAACGATGCCGTAACAGTAGGAAATGCTGTACCTGGAGCCGGCGACGCAGAAGCTGGTGCCAACGGCTCGCTAGACCAGTCAAATCGCCTGGAAGAAACAGTCAATTATGAGATTTCGCGCACAACACAGACAGAGGTTATCGAAGCAGGCTCCGTAAAACGCCTGTCTGTTGCTGTTGCCGTTGATGGAATCTACTCAGTTGCAGAAGACGGGACGACAACCTACACACCTCGCTCCGAAGAGGAAGTGAATAAGATCTCTGCGCTTGTTCGTTCAGCTATCGGGTTTGACCAAGGACGTGGCGACCTCGTCGAAGTTGTCAACATTCAGTTCGCGGCTAAGGCTGCGCCCGAACCTTTGGAAGCAACTGAAGAACCCTTCCTGGGCCTCACAAAGGCCGACTATTTCCGCATGGGAGAAACAGGTGTGCTCGCCCTGATCTCCTTGCTGGTTCTGATGTTTGTCGTACGTCCGCTCATCCGCGGCATCATCAACCCCACACCAGTTGGTGATCAACTCGCACTCGCAGGCGCAACAGCAGGTGCCGGCGAAGCAGGTGCAGCTGCCCTTCCCGGTGCTGAAGGTCAGGCTCAACTGCCCGCCCCCGACGGAACCATCAACGAAGAAACCGGCGAACCCAAATCAGCTGTTGAGCAGATGATCGACATCGCTCAGGTCGAAGGTAAAGTAAAAGAGTCCTCCGTAAACAAAGTCGGTGAACTCGTCGCAAACCACCCTGATGAAACCATGTCCATTCTTCGGTCATGGTTGCACGAAGGGTAAGAGAGGTCATCGACAATGGCTGCGGCAGACGAAAAAGTTAAAGACGACATCAAGGCCGTCACCGGTGCGGAGAAAGCTGCGATCTTCATGCTTTCGCTGACCGACGACCATGCGGCTGGGATCTGGGATCTGTTTGACGAAGATGAAATCAGAGAAATCTCTGTCACCATGTCCAACCTGGGGCAGGTCAGCTCCAACCTCGTTGAAAAACTACTTGTGGAGTTTGCCGGAAAGCTCTCTGGATCAGGCGCAATTGTTGGTTCCTATGAAGCCACGCAACGTCTCCTCAATCGCTTCTTGCCTGATGACCGTGTCAATCAGGTTATGGACGAGATCCGTGGCCCCGCGGGCCGCACCATGTGGGAGAAGCTTGGCAATGTGAACGAACAGGTTCTCGCCAACTATCTGAAGAACGAGTACCCGCAAACCGTCGCCGTTGTGCTGTCCAAGATCAAATCTGACCATGCCGCACGGGTGCTTGGCTGTTTGCCAGAAGACTTCGCATTGGAAGTGATCAACCGCATGCTCCGCATGGAAGCGGTACAGAAAGAAATTCTGGAGAAGGTCGAGCAGACGCTCCGCGCAGAGTTCATGTCCAACCTGTCGCGCACCAACCGCCGCGACAGTCACGAAATGATGGCCGACATTTTCAACAATTTCGATCGTCAGACCGAAGGCCGGTTCATGGCGTCGCTTGAAGAACGCAACCGTGAAGCTGCAGAGAAAATTAAGGCGCTGATGTTCACTTTTGAGGATCTCAGCCAGCTTGATCCAGGCAGCATTCAGACTCTTCTCCGCGCGTTTGACAAAGACAAGCTGGGTTTGGCCCTCAAAGGTGCGTCTGACAGCTTGCGCGACCTGTTTTTCTCAAACATGTCTGAGCGGGCTGGTAAAATCCTAAAAGAAGACATGGAAGTTATGGGTCCAGTCCGTCTCCGCGACGTGGATGAAGCCCAAATGTTGATGGTCAACATTGCCAAAGACCTTGCCGCACGTGGCGAGATCATGTTGGCAGACAGCAAAGGGGAGGACGAGCTTGTCTACTAGGCAGCTCACGACACCCATGACTGAAGCCATCAAATTCACATTCAACGAGATGTTCGACGATGACGTCGCTGCCGACAATGCCAGTGCACCGCAAAAGCTCGCGCGCAAATCACGCTGGACGGACGAAGAAATCGAAGCACTGAAGGCCGAAGCACGTGCCGAAGGTGCCGCAGACGCTTTGGCATCAGTTGAAGCCCAAACGCGCGAAGCAAACGCAGCCGCACTTGCGCAGATTGCAACCGCTGCGTCCACAGCCTTGAGCGATTTGGCGCAGGCTAAGAATGGCGTCCGAGCAGATGCTGCAGAGCTCGCCTTTTCAGTTGCACGGAAGCTTGCCGATGCCCTGCTCGCGGCTCAGCCGGCAAAAGAAATCGAAGCCGTCATCCACGAATGTTTGAAACATCTAAACCGGGAACCACGATTGGTTGTCCGGATCAACGATGCGCTTGTCGATGACATCCAAGATTCAATGCAGCAAGCAGCCGCGGAGCGCGGCATGGCTGAAAAAATGATGGTGGTTGGCGACCCAACCATCGCTCTGGGAGACTGCGAAATCGAATGGTCGGACGGCGGCGTAACCCGCAGCCGCGCGGAACTCGAAGAGAGCGCTGCAGAGATCATTAACAGATACATAGAGACCTTGACGCGCGGCTCAAAGATGCCCGCAAACATGGAGACACACGATGGCTGATCAAGAAGAAGGCATGGACCTGCCAGACCTGACAGACGAAGCCAACCTGCCTGTTGAGGAAGGCGCTGAAGAGTCTGTTATCGACACAGATGATGGCGACGAGAAGACCGCCGCCGATCTCGAAGCTGTGTTTGACGTGCCAGTGAATGTATCTGCAGTGCTCGGCAAAACCGACATTGAGATCAGCGATCTTTTGAAACTCGACTCTGGGACAACTGTTGAGCTTGACCGCAAAGTTGGCGAAGCCATCGACATCTACGTCAATGATCGACTGGTGGCCCGTGGCGAGGTTGTCATCGTCGAAGAGCAACTTGGCGTCACCATGACAGAGATCATCAAAGGCGGCGCCAACTAGGCCCGCCGGAGTAACCCCATGAACAATGCCACACTCATTGGACTTTTTGCCGGACTTGGCCTTGTCGCCCTCGCCATTGGCTTGGGCGGAGACGCAAGTGCATTCCTCAATGCGCGTGCGTTCCTGATTGTGTTTGGCGGCACCATCGCAGTTACACTCATCTCCTTTCGAGCAAGCGAAATCATCGATGCGCTCCGCGCGGCCGGACGTACGCTGGTCGGCAATTCAGTAAACACGCGGGCGTCTATCGAAAAGCTCATTCATCTGGCTGAGAGCTCCCGCAAAGACGGTGTACACACACTCGAACGACGCATGAAGGAATTTCGTTCCAATCCCTTCTTGATGCGCGCCCTCTCTCTCGTGGTTGACGGAGCAGCGCCGGAAGACATTGAACGTCTGTTGAATACGGAACGAGCAGCCGCACAAGACCGCGCTGCCAAGTCCTCTGCTGTTTTACGGCGCGCCGCCGAGATTGCTCCAGCCATGGGGTTGATCGGCACCCTTGTGGGCCTCGTGCAGATGCTCTCCGTCCTGGATGATCCAGCTCAGATCGGGCCCGCAATGGCGGTTGCCCTCATCACGACATTTTATGGCGCCATTCTCGGCAATATGGTTCTTGCCCCCCTGGCGGCGAAACTGGATCGCCTCACCCAGGAGCGCAACGTGCATCTTGCCGTTTATTCAGCAAGCGCCGCTGCAATCAGCCGAAAAGAAAACCCTCGCCACCTCCAATCCCTTGTAAATGCCATGCTCCCTCCGTCGGAGCAGGTAAACGTATTTAGTTGAAGAGAAGGAACTGCTCCCATGAGACTTCTGATCGTAGGAACACTGAACGGCCAGCTCTCCACCGCCACAAAAATGGCGATGGAAAAAGGCGCAAAAGTGACCCACGCCGAACGTGGCGACCAGGCAGTTGAAATTCTCCGCTCAGGCCGCGGTGCAGATCTGCTGATGGTAGATGTAGGCATCGACATTGCCCGCCTGATTGGCCAGCTGGAAAGCGAACATATCTGTCTGCCAGTCGTTGCCTGTGGCACCGGAACAGACGCCAAAGCAGCGGTCTCAGCAATCCAGGCGGGCGCAAAGGAATACATTCCGCTGCCGCCAGACGCGGAACTCATTGCCGCTGTCCTCTCTGCAGTTGCCGATGACAGCCATCAACTCATCTTCCAGGATCAGAAGATGGCAGAAGCGATTGCCTTCGCGGATCAAGTAGCAAAATCAGAAGCCAGCATCTTCATCACCGGCGAGTCTGGCACAGGTAAAGAAGTGATGGCGCGCTATGTCCATCGCAAGTCCAACCGCTCAGACAAGCCGTTCATCTCAGTGAACTGCGCGGCGATTCCAGAAAATCTGCTTGAGTCCGAACTTTTCGGTCATGAAAAAGGGTCATTTACCGGAGCTGTAGCCCGGCGCATCGGTAAGTTTGAAGAAGCAAATGGCGGCACACTGCTCCTCGATGAAATCAGCGAGATGGACATTCGCCTGCAGTCCAAACTACTCCGCGCCATTCAGGAAAAGGAGATCGACCGCGTGGGCGGCAAAGCGCCGATCAAAGTCGACATTCGTATCATCGCTACATCAAACCGGGACTTGCAGGAATCCATCCGCGAAGGAAGCTTCCGGGAAGACCTTTTCTATCGCTTGAATGTGGTCAACCTTGCCCTTCCCGCTCTGCGCGAACGCCCTGCAGACATTGTCGCGCTTGCAGAGCATTTTGCGAAGAAATACGCAGCCGTAAACGGTCTGGAAGGAAAGGCCATTTCGCTCGAAGCCCGTCGTCACCTCGCAAAGCATCGTTGGACGGGGAATGTGCGCGAGCTGGAAAACACAATTCACCGTGCTGTCTTGCTTGCCATGGGCCCGGAGATTGACGTGGAAGCCATTCGGCTGCCAGACGGATCACGCCTTGATGCAAGCCCTGCACCAGTAGATGGATTAGCGGCACAGGCGGCAGCAACTGCCGACGCTGTATCTCGCACCTATGTTGGCCAGACGGTCGCAGCGGTCGAGCAAGAGCTCATCTTGAACACGCTTGACCATTGCATCGGCAATCGGACGCATGCCGCGAATATTCTAGGCATCTCAATCCGCACGCTGCGCAACAAGCTGAAGCAATATTCAGACGAAGGTGTACAGGTGCCGCAGCCTGGTGAAGCCCGCATGGCTGGCTGATCAGAGGCGCCTTTCGGTCATTGAGAGTTTTTGGGGAACGACAGTATGAGTGAAGTGGGGACAAGTAAGACCGGAGGCCTCGGGGGAGGTCTGGGCGGCTTAACACCACAACGCCTTTTCGCTGAGATCGGCAAGCGGAGTGACTTGGCGCTTGCGCTCGGCGTCCTGACCATTGTTGTTGTCCTCATCCTGCCAATGCCAGCTTTCATGCTGGACTTTGCGCTGGCTATTTCGATCACCTTCTCCGTCCTGGTCCTCATGACGGCCCTTTTTATTCAGAAGCCGCTTGAGTTCAGTGCCTTCCCGACTGTGCTACTGATCGCAACCATGATCAGACTGGCGCTTAACCTCGCTTCCACACGTCTCATCCTGTCTCACGGGCACGAAGGCACAGGCGCCGCCGGGAAGGTCATTGAAGCCTTCGGCAATTTTGTGATGCAGGGCAATTTTGTCATCGGCATCATTGTTTTCGCCATCCTGGTCATCGTGAACTTTGTCGTCATCACCAAGGGTTCTGGCCGTATCGCCGAGGTCGCAGCCCGCTTCACCTTGGATGCGATGCCCGGCAAACAGATGGCAATTGACGCAGATCTGTCCTCTGGTCTGATTGACGAAGACCAGGCACGTGAGCGTCGGAAAAATCTCGAAAACGAAGCTGCATTCTTTGGTTCAATGGATGGCGCGTCCAAATTTGTGCGCGGCGATGCCATCGCAGGCCTGCTGATCACCTTCATCAATATTATTGGCGGCATCATCGTCGGCGTTGGCCAGATGGAAATGTCCTTCGCCGATGCAAGCGCTGGGTACACACTCCTCACAATCGGCGACGGCCTCGTCAGTCAGATCCCCGCCCTTATCGTTTCAACCGCCGCTGGCCTCCTCGTCTCAAAAGCCGGCGTCGAAGGCGCTGCAGACAAGGCGCTGTTCGAACAGCTGTCCGGATATCCGCAGGCGCTGGGCATGTCGTCCTTTGTACTGGGCGTGATGGCGCTTCTGCCAGGTATCCCCATGCTGCCTTTCGTAGCACTTTCCGGCGGAACCGGATATCTCGCCTACCGCATCATCTCGAAAAGAAAAAGCGCGGCAGAGACCGAAGCGGCCGCAGCCATCGCCTCAACAGAAGCGACAGAAGCAGAGCCTAAAGAAGAGCCTATTTCTGAAACGCTCAAGATTGACGAGCTGCGCCTGGAGATTGGCTACGGGCTGCTGCCATTGATCAATGACAGCGAAGGCCAGAAGCTCACCGATCAGATCAAAGCCCTGCGTCGCCAGTTCGCTGCCGATATGGGATTTGTCATGCCGCCCGTGCGTATCCTCGACAATATGCAGCTGGAAGCCAGCCACTATATGGTGCGCGTGAAAGAGGTTGAAGCTGGCGGCGGCGAAGTATATGTCGGTCAATTGCTGGTGATGGATCCCCATGGCGGTCAGATCGACCTGCCCGGCCTTCACACAAAGGAACCAACTTTTGGTCTTCCTGCAACCTGGATTGATGCGGGCATCCGAGAAGAAGCGGCCTTCCGCGGCTACACAGTTGTTGATCCGCCCACCGTCATCACCACTCACCTCACCGAGGTTATTCGCGACAACATGCAGGAACTTCTCTCCTACGCTGAAGTTCAGAAACTGCTCGACGAAATGGGTGAGGAACATAAAAAGCTGCTCGAAGACATTGCCCCAAGCCAGATCACCATTTCTGGTATCCAGCGTGTGCTTCAGACACTTTTGGCCGAACGCATCTCCATCCGCGATCTGGGCACAATTATGAAAGGCATCGCAGAAGCTGTCGTCCACACAAAACAACTCACCCATATTGGGGAACATGTCCGCATGCGTTTGGCGCGGCAACTTTGCGCGTCCTATGCGGCACCTGACGGCACGCTCGGTCTCATCACCCTCTCCCCGCAATGGGAGCAGGCTTTCGCTGAGTCCCTGGTCGGAAATGGCGACGAACAACAATTGGCAATGGCACCAAGCGAGTTGCAACAGTTCATCGCCGTCGTTCGCGAAAAATTTGAGCGGGCAGCAGAAGACGGAGAAATGCCCGTCCTGCTTACCAGCCCCGGTATTCGTCCTTATGTCCGCTCCATCATTGAACGGTTCCGTCCTCAGACAATAGTCATGTCTCAGAACGAGGTTCACCCGAAAGCACGGCTCAAGACCGTCGCAACCGTTTAAGATCAGGAACTCAGATTAGATGCGCTTGCGAACATTCATCGCTGATTCCATGGCGGAGGCCGTAGATCAGGTCCGTGAAGCCATGGGTGCCGATGCCATCATCGTGTCGAGCATCGAAGGAGAAAATGGTGGCTTTGAAGTCACCGCCACGCTCGATCAGCGGGCCCAAAACAGCCCCGAACTCGGCTCTTCTGAAGAAACTGTTCTAGAAGAAATCCTGAAAGAACATTTGAGCGCTTCACCAAAATCTGTCGAGACCCCTCTTTCTCATCCAGCTGAGAGAGCGGAAGAACAGGCGACACAGGCTGATACCAGTCTGGTGCTTTCTAGCGCCGGCCTGCTCAAGGCATTGGAAGATCAGGGTGTTCCCACGGTGCTTGCAAGCGCCCTCGCAGAGGAAGCTTCGCGTGCTGAAACCGATGATCCGGTAAACGCTCTTGCAACAGCGCTGGAAAACCGTTTTTCGTTTGACCCGCTTCCAATTGCACCGGCCCACCCTATCATAGCCGTCGGACTTCCAGGCCACGGCAAAACAGTCACAGTTGCCAAACTCGCAGCGCGCGCCGCTGTTGAAAACGTACAGGCGCAAATCATCTCGACCGACGCTGAACGCACCGGCGCACCGGCGCAAGCGGAGGCATATGGCGATCTGCTCAAAATTCCGGTTGCCCATGCAGACACTGTCGATGCCATGGGGCTGGTGCTCGATCAGCGCACTGACCGCATGGGTGTTGAAGCGGCCGATCGGCGCGAAGCATGTTTCATCGATACCGCAGCCGCCAATCCCATGACGATTGACGGAAGCAAAGCCCTTCAAAATCAGATAGCTGCGGGACAGCAGATCTCCGGTGCGGAGCCAATCCTGGTTCTGGCAGCCAGCGGCGATGCGCGCAGTATGGCAGAGACCGCGCAGGATTTTGCCGACCTGGGCGTCCGTCGCATGATCATTACACAGTTAGATGTATCTCGTCGCTTCGGCGGCATCCTCGCAGCAGCCGAAATTGCCGGCCTCGCTTTCGCGCAATTCTCTGACACGCCCTACCTCGCCCGCGGCGTATCCGCCGCAACGCCTGTAAGGCTAGCGCAAATGCTGTTGAGACGCGTCAAAAATGCACCGCTTACGGAACAAACCAGTCCCATATCAGCGGCGTGACTTCCAAAATTCGGCAGTTTCCCTGCGCAGTTAACCTCATCCAAAATAGATGTGGGATTAGGCACATCACCTCTGTACCCTAGACATCAGTCACCCGGAATGTGGGATCCGGGCACGGCAATGACAATTCGGGGGAAGTAAAGTGAACGACATTCTCAACCAGGCCATCGCCCTCTTTCAACAGGGCTTTGACACAGTCAATTCAATTCAGGGTTTGATTATCGCGCTGATCGCGGCGTTTTTGATGCGTCGATTTGGGCAGATCATCGCGTGGACCTTTGCAGCCACAATCATCCATGAAGTTGTTTCAGGCGGACGACGATACCTTGCTGGCGACACAAGCCCGCTGCCAAATCTCACAGATGTAGACGGTGATCTAAAGCTGATTGGCATTCGTTTTCTGGGATACCTGGTCGCAATCGCCGTGCTCTACATTGTGCGTCGCATTGTGATGAACCGATAGCAGACAGCAGAAAGTTCAGTCGCGAAAGTTCTCGAACTGAAGCGGCTGCTCACCACCCTTTTCTTTCAAAAACGCGATGACCTCTTGCAGGTCGTCGCGTTTTTTTCCAGTGACACGCAATTCATCTCCCTGGATCGCCACCTGAACCTTCATCTTGGTCCCCTTGATCTCTTTCACAAGCTTTTTGGCGAGCTCTTTAGCGATACCCTGTTTGATCTCAACCTTTTGCCGCACACTCTGTCCAGCCGCTGGTTCGACCGACTTATAATCGAGCATGCCAGGCTCTATGCCCCTCCGAGACAAATGCCCCTGCAACAGCTCCTGAACCTGTTTGAGCTTCAAATCATCATCCGCGTTGATGGTGATCTCGGCCTCATCCAGGTCGACAGAGCTCTTTGACCCCTTAAAGTCGTATCGCTGACCGATCTCGCGCATCACATTTTGGATGGCATTGTCGACTTCAGCCAAATCAGTCTTAGAAACAACATCAAAAGATGGCATGGCAATACACTCTCTCTACCTAGGATGATGAGAGGCGCATTCTAACCAACTATCGCATGAGGAAAAGGAGCAAACCGATGCAAAGACGCATCTTCTATTGGTTGCTCGCCTCAATGTTGCCCTGACGATGAATATTGAGAGAAATCTCGTCCATTTCTTTCTGCTCGAGACGGACTGCTTCCTTTTTCACCCGGCGCTTCCGGTTTTCTTCCATCAGTTCGTATTTTTTGAGATCGCGGTAGCTGTCAGCCAACTGCTCCTTGGCATCATCCAGCTGTTTGCTGATCTCATCAATGGACTGAAGAAGATTTTCCCGACGAACCAGCATCGATTTGGCAAACATCGGATAGGCAAAGTGCCCTACATCCGAGATACCCGCCTTGTCTTGCTCCGCCTGGACCTGCTTGTTCAAATCACCTTCGCGGCGATGGAACTCATCCAACATGGATTCCAGGTCTGCCACCTGGCGCCGGCGTTCATCGACCTGAAATCGATGCAACCGAATTAGCGACTCTTTGTTTCTCATCACTCACCCTCCTGGGCCTCACTTGGGTCCACTGGCTGAGCGCGCAAAATCTCTTCCAGCAAACTAAATCCAGCAGCTCTGTCTGTCTGCTCAGATTTCGCCTGCGATAGGAATCCTTCCAAGGCAGGCTGATAAAAAATGGCCTTATCAACTTTTCCGTCAGAGCCAGGCCGGTACGCACCCAGACGGATTAACTCTTCCATGTCGTCATATGTCGCGAGCAGTTCCCGCGCTTCCCCAATCAGCTCCTGCTGCTCAGGTTCGTTACATGACGGCATTGTCCGTGAAACTGATTTCAAAATGTTTATCGCGGGATACCGGCCACGCTCTGCGATCGAGCGCTCCATAACAATATGGCCATCGAGAATGCCGCGTACGCTGTCTGCAACCGGCTCGTCATGGTCATCCCCATCCACAAGAACGGTGAATAGGCCCGTAATCGACCCGGAACCGGTTCCTGGTCCCGCACGCTCCAGAAGCTTCGGCAATTCGGAGAACACGGTCGGCGTATAACCTTTGCTTGCTGGCGGCTCACCGCAGGAAAGACCAATTTCCCGCTGCGCCATCGCAAAACGCGTCACACTGTCCATCATGCAAAGGACCTGAGATTCCTGATCTCGGAAATACTCTGCAAGCGCCATAGTGAGAAGTGCCGCCTGACGGCGCATCAACGCGGTCTCATCAGATGTCGCAACCACAACGACAGATCGGGCAAGGCCCTCTGGCCCCAGATCGTCTTCAATAAATTCCTGAACTTCGCGGCCTCGCTCGCCAATCAACCCCACAACGGCGACATCACAGGCCGTATTGCGGGCCATCATCGACATAAGGACCGACTTACCAACACCAGATCCCGCAAAAATACCCATGCGTTGCCCGGCGCAACAGGTCGCAAAGGTATTCAACGCACGCACGCCAAGGTCAATCGGTCCACCGACACGGCTCCGCAAATGCGCTGGCGGCGGCGAATTTCTTAGGTGATAGGGGTGCGGCCCCTGTGGCAATGGCCCTTTACCGTCGATCGGCTCGCCCATCGCATTAATAACGCGCCCCAACCAGGCTGGAGAAGGATGAACAGCAGGAACATTTTCATGAATGGCGGCATGTGCGCCCACGCCAATGCCCTCAAGAGACCCAAAAGGCAGGCACAAAGCGCGGTCAGATCGAAACCCAACAACCTCAGCCAGGATCTTGCGACCGCCGCGTGCCGTAATTTCCACACGGCTGCCCACGCTCATGGCGTGTAAGGGACCTGCGATCTCCACCATGAGCCCTTGTACGCTCACGACGCGACCATAATAGGTAACCTCTTGAATTTCCTGGATTTCTGCCAGCAAAGCGCGCAAAGAACCTGTCCCCAATCAAGCCGAAAACCCGGCTAAAACCACTCAGGTAGGCATAATGTGCCGGAAGGCTTTAAGACGCGGTAAACCTTGGGTACAACTATTGGGGATAAGACGATCTCTTTCTTAGGTCGTTATTTATTAGGCTAACCGGAGTATGAATCCGGTATCCGAAAATTTTGTGTATTTTTTTCGATCTGATTAACCTTTGTTAACCAAATCAGCTTATGTTTCTGAATATGGATTAACCAAGGGGAGCCGGGTTGCGGTGACGTAGGGCCCGGTCAGACTTGCGATGCGAGTTCTGTTGATTGAAGACGATAGCGCGACAGCGCAGAGCATTGATTTGATGCTCAAATCTGAGGGTTTCAACGTTTACACCACCGATTTAGGTGAAGAAGGCGTCGACCTCGGGAAATTGTACGATTACGACATTATCCTGCTGGATCTTAATCTGCCGGATATGAGCGGATATGAGGTCCTTAAGACATTGCGCACAGGCAAAGTCGGAACCCCAATTCTCATTCTGTCCGGCCTCGCCGGCATTGAGAACAAGGTTCGCGGTCTGGGCTTTGGCGCAGATGACTATATGACCAAGCCGTTCCACAAGGACGAACTGGTCGCGCGTATCCACGCTGTGGTTCGCCGGTCCAAGGGTCATTCCCAGTCAGTCATCACGACTGGTAAGCTGACCGTCAATCTGGACACCAAAACGGTGGAAGTTGACGCACAGCGCGTTCACCTCACCGGCAAGGAATACCAGATGCTGGAGCTGCTTTCGCTCCGCAAGGGCACCACGCTGACCAAAGAGATGTTCTTAAACCATCTCTATGGCGGTATGGACGAACCAGAGCTCAAAATCATTGACGTGTTCATCTGTAAGCTTCGCAAGAAACTTGCAGCAGCCACAAATGGCGAACACTACATCGAAACTGTCTGGGGCCGTGGCTATGTTCTGCGCGACCCAGTTGCTGAGGTCGAAAAGGCAACAGCCTAATCGACCAACACGAGCTTCTCTCTCTGCGCTATCTGGGGGAGACGAAAGGACGCCGCTTCGGGGGGAGCGCGTCCTTTCTTTTTTGCTCAGACACAGCCCTTTCCCATCCACGCCGGACAAAAAAAGCCGCCTGCATTGCAGGCGGCTTTTTGTTATTCAGCGCTCCGAGAGATCAGGCGACCGCGGCACCCTTTAGTTGGGCAGCCGGCACATAGAGCCCACGTTGACCAGCTTGCGGTTTGAATGAATCGGTGATCCCGATCACTGTTTCCGCCGCCCCGAGGAACAGATATCCGTCAGGCGCGAGCATTTGCGACATGCGCTCAAGGATCTCTGCTTTTGTCGGCTGATCGAAATAGATCAGAACATTCCGGCAGAAAATCACGTCAAATTTGCCCAGGTTGCTGAAATTATCCAGAAGATTCAGCTTGCGATACTGGACCATTGACCGAATTTCGGAGGCAACCTCCCAATCATTGCCCTCCTGCTGGAAATACTTCATGAGCATCTGGACGGGCAGCCCACGTTGGACTTCAAACTGTGTGTATTGCCCAAGTTTTGCGCGGCGGAGCACGTCTGACGACAGGTCCGTCCCGATAATCTCGCTGTTCCAGGCGGGGTTTTTCTCCGCCCATTCCTTCAAGATCATCGCAATCGAATAAGGCTCCTGACCGGTTGATGCGGCTGCACACCAAATACGAAGCTTGCGCGACGTACCACGACTCTCCTGAAACTTGGGAAGGACCGTCTCTTCAAAAATTGTGAAAGGGGTTTTGTCGCGAAAAAAGAATGACTCATTCGTTGTCATCGCTTCAGTCACTTCATCAAGCAGTGCTTTTTGGGCGCCTGAACGCATCTTATTCACAAGGCCCGAAACATCGTCCAACCCCTGCTCGCGCGCGATAGGAAGTAGGCGACTCTCAATCAGATAGCCTTTGTTTTCGCTGACGACCAGTCCAGATTCCTTCTTGAGAAAATCAGCCAGGTACGAAAATTCCTCTGGCGTCATAGCCGTCTCCCTTCAATTAGCTTCGATGCCACCCCGGACAGTTCTTTTAAAGGCACTACCTTGTGACATATGCCTGCCTGAGCAACAGCGCCGGGCATTCCCCAGACCACACTCGAAGCCTCGTCCTGAGCGATGATCGTCCCCCCTTCGGACTGGACTCGTTTTGAACCATCTCTTCCGTCGTGGCCCATACCCGTCAAGATGCAAACCAACAACGAGGCGCCATAAATCGGAACAAGACTATCAAGCATCGGGTCAACAGCTGGCTTACAAAAGTTCACTGGTGGGCCGTCATCCAGGTGAATGCGAACGCTTGTACCTTCCTTTTTCATGAGCATGTGCTTACCGCCGGGAGCGATATAGATCTTCCCAGGCTCTAAAACCATGCCCTCTTCTCCCTCAACGCAGGTGCGATTTGCACTGCCGCTAAGGTGCTCAGCCAGGATGGCGGTAAAAGTCGGCGGCATGTGCTGCGTAATAACGACCGGAAGCTGTGATAGCGAAGGTGACAATGCTTCAAAGAAATCAAACAGCGCCTTCGGCCCGCCTGTGGAGCTTCCGACCGCCAAAATTCGCGGCCGCGTTTTAGATGCTGGCACGAACTGCAGGCCTGGCGCTGCTGCAGCTGCCTCCATCGTACCTTTTGCAATTGCCGTCTTTTCGGCAGCGAACACCCGGCGCGGTGCCTTCGGCTTTCTAGCCTGCCCGACGGCCCTGATCTTATCGACCAGCTCCGTTTGAAAATCCTCAGAAGCATGGCCATCGCGCGTGGACTCAGGCTTGGGCACATAATCCGTCGCCCCAAGCGTCAGGGCCTTGATCGAAATGCTGGCATTTCTGCGCGTCAGGGTTGAGGCCATCAGCACGCGGGAGGTCGGTGAGACCTCTAGTATCTTCGGAAGGGCTGTAAGCCCATCCATTACCGGCATTTCGATATCGAGGACCACGACATCGGGCTTGATCCGGGCAGCCTGCTCAACGGCATCCTGTCCGTTACGGCAACGGGCCACAACGTCCATATCAGGCAAGGCATCAAGCCATCGCCCAATCAAACCACGAATGACGACCGAGTCATCTACAATCATGACTTTGATTTTTGTCCCGCCACTACTCGCGGGCGAAGATTGCTTCTCTAACGCTGACACTTTAATGCAACCTACCTAAATGAGTTCGGTACTAAATGAGCCCGGCTTGGGCGAATTTGGACTCGATGATTTCTTTGTCAAAGGGCTTCATAATGTACTCATTGGCCCCAGCAGAGATGGCGTCCTTGATATGCGCCATATCGTTCTCTGTTGTGCAGAAAACGACCACAGGCTCATCGCCGCCATCTGACTTGCGAAGGGCCGTCAGAAACTCCAGCCCATCCATCACCGGCATATTCCAGTCAAGCAGGACAGCGTCTGGCATGGATCCGACACATTGGTCCAATGCCTGCTTGCCGTCAGCGGCTTCGGCGATAGAAAAATCCATCTCCTCAAGAATCCGCCGGGCAACCTTACGGATCACCGAGCTGTCATCTACTACCAAACATGTTTTCATCATCTTGTCCCTAGCTTCGCCACCCAGCCTTAAGCCGCGATTGAACGCCCTTGAAAGTCGAGAACCTTTTCCACGTCAATGAGAACCATCAACCGGTCTTTAAGCTGCTGAACGCCCATGGAAATGGACCGCCAGCGTGGGTCAAGGTTAGAAGGATTGCGCTCAAGCGATGAATCGCTGACCCGCAACACTTCGCCCACACTGTCAATCACGAGACCGTAGGACTCACCGCGATATTCAACACCCACAGCGAGGCCGGTTTTGCCATCGGTGCGAGGCGGCAGGTCCAACCGGCGGCGCATATCAATCGCCGTCACGATCCGGCCACGCATATTGAGAACGCCAGCAACTTCAGGCATCGCCATGGGAACTGGCGTGACAGACTCAGGCATGAAAACATCCTGAACCATCGGGACCGAAATCCCGAATAGCTGATCACCGATCATCACAGTGATGTATTCCGACGTCGCCCCGTCAAGGACAAAGCTATCATCGGTCGTTACAGTTTCGTCCAAACCAGCTGTTTCGCTAGAGGTACTCATGCCGCTTCTCCCTTACACGTAACAATTTCATTCACGACCTGCACAAGGCCATCGCGGTCGAACTTCGCAACATAATCATCAAACCCGGCGTCACGACCTCGGTTTAGGTCCTCAGCAGTGCCATGCGCAGAAAGCGCAACGAGCGGCGTATTCATCCACGCACCATCAGATTTAACGGCGCCAGCAAACTCAAAGCCACTCATACCGGGCATTTCAATGTCTGAGATGATGACGTCATACTCATCACCCTTTTCGCGAAGGGCAAGCGCGTCAGCGCCACACGTCACTTCAGTGACATCGTAACCAGCCATGCTCAGCATCGGTCGGACAATCGCTCGGAAGAACGAACTGTCATCGACCAAAAGCACTTTCTTGCCATAGGCTTCTGGAACACCAGCCGGTCCTTCTTTCCGGAACCAGTCTTCGAAGACTTGCGTCAGATAGTGGCCAACATCCAGCACTTCCGTGGCTTTGCCGCGGACAATTGCGGAACCCATCATGCCAGGCATTTCGGATGTAAGCTCGACATTCAGCTGGTCTGTAACAATGTCGACGATTTCGTCGACCGCAAGACCAATAGACCGCTCGTCTTCAGTAAACACCAATACAGGTTGACGGCCCTCGGTCTTGAGCGGTGCACTATCAACAACATTGATGATCGGCATCAGTTTGCCGCGATACTGAATGAGGCTCTGATCGTTTGAATGCTCCAGATCAGCAATATCAAATTCCTCAAGCCGCGTTACGAGAGACAGTGGCACTGCCTTCGGCTCTTCAGAACCGGCACGGAAGACGAGCAGTGACATCTCACCGTCAACGCCGCCTGCGCCTTCTTCCGCTGCGCCTGCTTCATCAGTTGCTTCTGAAAGCTCGCTGGTGATGGACTGGGCAATACCATTCGGGTCGACAATCATGATGACACTGCCATCACCGAGGATCGTGTTGCCTGAGAACATCGTGATATCACGAAGGATAGAAGCCGCTGGTTTGACGACAATCTCTTCCGTGTCGAAAACGCTATCGACGACAATACCAAACTGTTGGTCACCAACATGGGTTACGACGATGAATGCTTCTTCATTCTCCGCAGTCCGGCGTACCGGCTCAGGGTTTGAATTTGCGGCATCAACGATTTCGACGTCGCCCTCTTCCTGAACGTCGACATCAGCCTGTTCGCAAGATTCCGGCGCAACACGCTCCAATTGAAGAAGGTCATCCATAAAGACGAGTGGCAGCAAGTGATTGCGCAACCGCAAGACCGGTGTCTTGTTGATGTGCTCAATCCGATGCTCGCTGTCTGCTTTTGCCCGCACAAGCTCAACAACAGCAAGCTGAGGAATGGCAAAGCGCTCATTGGCGGACTCAACAATAAGAGCCGATACAATGGCCAATGTGAGCGGGATCTTGATCGTAAAGGTCGAACCTTTACCGGCAGCTGTGCGGAGATCAATCGAACCACCAATCAACTCAATGTTGGTGCGCACCACATCCATGCCGACGCCGCGGCCAGAGACGCTTGTAACTTCTGCCGCTGTTGAGAGACCCGGATGGAAGATGAAGCGGCAGATCTGCTGCTCGGTGAGCTTCTCGAGCTCTGCTTCCGTAGCCAGCCCGTTGGAGGCCACTTTCTGCTTAATCCGCTCAACATTAAGGCCGCGCCCATCATCTTCAATCTCGATAATGATGTGACCACCTTCATGATAGGCGCGCAGCGTGACACGTCCTTTTTCAGACTTGCCTGCCGCGACACGTTCTTCAGGGCCTTCCAGACCGTGGTCCGCTGAGTTGCGGACCATATGCGTAAGCGGGTCTTTGATAAGATCAAGAACCTGACGGTCGAGCTCTGTGTCAGCCCCAACCATCTCAAGGTCGATCTTCTTATCAAGCTCTTTGGAGAGATCGCGAATGATACGAGGCAGTTTCTGCCAGGCATTGCCGATCGGCTGCATCCGCGTTTCCATGACAGCACCCTGAAGCTCCCCCGTCACATTGGACAGGCGCTGCAGCGGAACTTTGAACTCGCTATCATCGAGGCGGCGCACCATCTCCATCAGCTGATTGCGCGTAAGAACAAGCTCAGACACCATCGTCATAAGATTTTCGAGCGTATCAACATTCACCCGAATGGACTGAGCTGCAACAGAGCCTTCTTTCTTTTGCGCGCCATCATTTGATTTGGCATCGGCTTTTGGTGCTTCAGCTTTGGGAGCTTCTACTTTCGGCGCTTCAGCAACTGGTGCTGGTTCGGGCTCTACAGGTGCCGCGGCTTCTGCCTCAGCAGGAGACGGCACCATATCCTCTGGCCCTTCAGCTTCCTGGAATGCACGCTCAAGCTCCTCCTCAGAGACCTCGCCGGGGCGCAATTCACGCTCTGGCTGAGCAGGTTCTGCCGGCGCCTCCGGAGCAGCGGCCACCTCACCAGCAGCCTCAACGGTTGTTCCCCCTTCAGACAGAACCACCAATTTGTCGATCAGATCAGCATCGACACCTTGCGGCTCTGCTTCAGTGGCTTCGAGCTCAGCCAGGATTTCTTTAATCCGGTCGATGGAGTGAAGAATGATGGTCACACCATCATCAGTGACGGCCATGCCGTCGCGGTACTTGCCCATCAGGGTCTCAGCGGCATGCGCGAGAGCCTCCAGACGTGGCAGCCCTAGAAACCCACAAGTTCCTTTGACCGTGTGAACCAACCGGAAGATGTTACTGAGTATCTCGTCATTGTTCGGTTCTTGCTCGAACTTGACCAGTTCAACATCGACAACATCGAGACTTTCATTGGTCTCAGTAAGAAATTCGCTTAGCAGATCGTCCATCTCAGCCCCTCATATCAACCTGCTCTTAGGAGCAGTGACTTGGTCTCGGTCCTGTTGAGCGGACCATCGACATTGGGGAGATCGTGCCTGTGAACTGTTAAAAACCTCTGAAAAAGCCGTGCTTTTGGTTTACCTCACAACCATAGGGTGAAAATGGGACCGTTTTTCGAGGCGCGCAGAAACCTCCAGGCTGGGATCATCGTCACAGCCAGGACGAGTTCTTCAAGAAATAGGGCCAGGAAAACGGCTAGTTGCCTGAAATAGGTTAGCCCGCTGCCTTCGCGATCAGCCGGAAATCTTCACCATCCATCGCCGCGGAAATGTCCATCTTACACTCACGGGCCACGAGGCCCGTGAAATAGGGCTGGATCGCACGCGCATCAAGCACGTCATCTGCAGAGCGGCCATTGAGGAAACGCTCAGTCTCCGTCGGCACACGTGCATTGATCCCTTTCGATATCAGCGAAAAAGTTGGTCGCTCCGGATCTCCTGAGATATCAAGTGAGATATTGCCTCCACGCGGGATAGCAGCCAGTGCGATAAGGATCATGTTAAGGAGCAGTTTGACGAGATCCTTCGGCATAACCGCCGAAGGCCCATTCCATGTCATCTCCGCTTTCTCGTGGGAGACAAAGCCCATTGCCACATCTTTGGCGTCATTTAGATCCAAAGACGCCCCAGCGGAACCGGCAGCTCCAAAAGCCAAGCGAGCGAACTGTAATTTGGAGGACGCCTGCGTCGCACTCTTCTGAATGAGCTCCATCGCATAGCGCTGCATTTCAGCATCATCTTCGTCTTCGAGAACCTCAAGACCGTTGGTAATAGCGCCGACGGGACTGATCACATCATGACAAACTCGGCTACACAAAAGCGCAGCCAGATCCAAAGCCTCAATCTCGTTTGCCTGTCCCATCGATCCCCCCGGGGTTAACCATCCGCCATGGCCGCTGATACCATTTCTGGTGGCTCCGGGCCAACCCTGTTCCGCCCTCAAACCTGTCTGAAAAGATCAATTGACCTGCCGGCCCGGAAAATGCTGTTCTCCGGCCTTCCGGGACGGCCAAAATGTGAGGAAAGCGCGCGTGACAAAGTTCCAAGGCGACCGAAATGAGCTGATGGAAGCTCTCTGCCGAATCGCTGTGCAAGCAGGTGCTGCCATCATGGATCATTACGTGACCGATATTGTCGTGAATGAGAAGGACGATAAAACACCGGTGACGGCGGCTGACCAAGACGCGGAGGACATTATCCTCCCAGCACTTGCAAAGGCTGCACCAGGCATCCCTATCGTGTCTGAGGAAGCTACTGCAGCAGGCGCGAAGCCAGAAGTCGGACCCGCCTTCTTTCTGGTTGATCCGCTAGATGGCACGCGTGAATTCATCAACAAGAACGGAGAATTCACAGTCAATATTGCTCTCATCGAAGAGGGCTGCCCAACCATGGGCGTTGTTTATGCGCCCGCAAAAAATCGTATGTTCTATTCGGCTGGCCCCGAAAAAGCCTACGAACAGGACATTGCACCGGACGCAAAAGGTTCTCTCGAAAAAGCGACAAAGCCCGCACGCTTGACGGTACGCAAAGCAGATCCCAAAGGAATGATCGCTGTCGCCAGCAGATCCCATCGCGATCACAAAACCGACGAATATCTAGAGATGTACAACATCAAGGATTTTCTAACCGCTGGTTCTTCTTTGAAATTCTGTTTGATTGCTGCAGGCGAAGCTGACATCTATCCACGCCATGGCCGAACAATGGAATGGGACACCGCAGCAGGTCATGCTGTGCTGTCTGGCGCGGGCGGGCGTGTTGATGAAATGGATGGCTCACCGCTCAAATATGGAAAGCTGGAACGAGGTTTGGACAACCCCTATTTCGTCGCAAAAGGCGGCCTAGCCTAGCAACGACATCTGATTGCTCTGCAATCCTTGAACGCTACCCGGCGGCAATATCTTCCAGACGGTCGAGATCTTTGATCTCAATAACCCCTTTGTCTGCCAGGTGAATCACACCTGCGGTCTTGAGCTTCGTGACCGTGCGACTGACCGTCTCGACAGTGAGCCCAAGATAGTCCCCCATATCCGTTCGGCTCATCGGCACATAAAGCTTGGTCGGACTGTCGCCACGGTCCTCAGCGCGCGCGCTGAGCCAAAGCAGGAATGACGCCAGGCGCTCTTGCGCCGTCTTGCGGCCCAGAAGAAGCATTTGTTCTTGTGCTGATGCGATGCCCCGATTGGCCACCTGAAGGAGCTTACGTCCAAGCGGTTGAGAATCGCCGATAAGCATCTCAAAACTGCTCCGCGGCATCTGACATAGCTTGACGCCTTCCAGCGCCTCTGCCGTCACCGAATGCTCATCGGCAAAGGTAAGACCCAGAAAGTCACCCTTAAACAAAAAGCCTGTGACCTGACGTCTGCCATCTGCAAGGAGTTTGTAGAGCTTCAGCGAGCCGTCCAAGACGACGTAATATGCCTCATTGGGATCTCCTTCAAAGAACAGGCATTCACCCGTCTCCAGAGACTTGTCCCTGTTGGCGCTTGCAAGCTCAGCCAACTCAGAATTATCCAGCGCTGCGCATATTGCGCGAGAACGCACGTCACAATCAGCACAAGGATTTGGATCCCCAACGGCACCGCCGCCAGAGCGCACTTCCATCCCTGTATCAGAGACCATCTTCATGCCAGACCACCCCGCCGATTTAGACAAGCTCGCCACCGAGCCTGCTTCATACATTCAGCACTTGTAAAATTAGGCAGTTTAGCGCTGGACTGCAAGAAAATGAGGCATGCCCAAATGACGCAGGCACCGAGGAAGACCCGTCACTCCAGATCAAAATATCTAAGAAAAATGAGCCAGTTAGACTATTTCCGGACCCAGGCACCCGAGGCATTTTGGACATATTGCCCCGCCGGTGTCTGGCCGATAATTTTTGCACCTGCGAGAGCTTCAACATCTGCCAGGGTTGATCCTGGCGTCGACTGAGCGATTTCGCGATACCTGTCCCGGCGTTTCAAATTAATGTCCTGGACGAGCCGCTGAGTGGCAGCATCTGCCCCCGAGCCCACAATGCCAAGATAGCCATCACGCTTCTCGCCAACAATTCCGGCAGCCTTCGCATCGTCCAAAGCATCTGCAAATGCCGCTGGAGAAAACACAGTCACCGCAAAGGCCATTCCAATAAGGGCCACCAGCATGCGAATTTTTGAAACAGATTTTCTCATTGCGCCCTCCCTAGAATAGGTCTGGATTTTCAGCAAGCAGGTCATCAAGTTCGCGGTCTACCTTGACCCGAATTTCCTGCTCGATTTTAACATTCAAATTGATCTCAATAGGTTTATCCGGCGCTTCAATTTTCACCGTTGGCTGACAAGCAGCTAATGTCCCCATCAAGCCAATTGCCAAAGAAGGCAATGCAATGCGTTTTTCTATCATGGCGCCAATCTTGTCACATAGTCGATGAACCAGGCCTGAATAGGCATATCTAATATGGAAAGTCTCATTTGTTTGTCATTGATCGGAAGCCCTGTTGCCCCGAATGAGATCAATCGCATTCGACCCTAGCGTAGCAGACCGCAACAGCTCCGCAAACGATGCTTCCGTGTTGATATTGATCGCAAACGGATACCCGTCATACAAATCCGGGTTAGCACCCTCTAGATTGAGTTTCAAAGTGAGTCGATCCTGCGCATTGCCTTCAAGGGATAAGGTCAGTCCGGTATATTGAAAATCTTCCAGCGCCTGAAAAACCAGCGCGCCTTGCCCTCCGCCGACCGCGTCCGTCCCGCCTCCTTTATACGACAATTGCCCTGGCTCTCGGGCGGTCAATACACCGCCTGTGATGATCGGGTCTCCATCGCGAATGGTGACAGGAATGCGTCCGCTGATAACACCCGTTCCACTCGCCCCGTCAAGAGCGAGCAGATTGATAAAGGCGGAAAGATCCACTTCGTCAACGGCAAGTTCAAACGCCTGTTCAGATGCGCCGGGTTCGATCACGCCAGAGGAAAGAGTAATCGTGCCACCCGCAAAAGGCCACGAAGCATCTTCGACAATGATACCACCCAATCCATCCAGGCTGAAAGTCACTGCGCCATCGGTCAGAATCATACCGGCCTCAACAGAACCGACCTCCAAACGTTGTCCCTCTGCAGTTCGCGGAGGAAACAGATCGTCAAAGGCAAGCTCACCGCGGACACTCTCAATGCGGGCCGTTTCGGTGCTGAAACCAAGATCGTCCAAACGCACATTGGCAGTGCCGCGGACAGATCCTGGATACCATTCAATATGGGCGGTCGTCTCCATGCTGCCCACAACATTGGTTAGAAGACCTTTTAACGCCGGAAGCAACAGCTGGGGCTGAAGGCCTGCAGGAGAATAGAGGACCGGACCGGCGGTAACTTGTGCCGAGCCCTGACCTCCAACCGCATTGTGTTTTCCCTCAACCGATGCGAGCAATGCAAACGTCGCAGCATCGGAAAGCAGCATATTGAAAGTTGATACATCAGCTGTGACTCCGCCATCGCCGACAATATTCAGCGGTGCAAACCGGCGAACAGCAGCCAAATCACTCAACTGCCCAGACATCAATCGCCATTCTCCGGCAAGAGACGTCAGGTCCTCAAAAGAGATGTCAATGCCAGCATCACTCATAAGAATTTCCTGCCCGGGCAAGGTGAGACGAGCTTCTTTTGTCTGTAGGTGAAGCCCGACCTGCTGGTCGAGCAGCACCTCACCTGTAAAAGCCGCAAACTGAGCGTCTAAGAGCATCTCCCCGAGGCCACTGCGCAATACGAGGGGCATCGCAGATGTTCGAAAGGCAATACCCGCAGTGGGGGGCCAATAGACATCACCATCCACGCTCGTCGAACAGACCTGTGTGGAAACCGGATCGATCTGAACGCCCCCTAGGTCCAGCTGCCCCGCCTCAACATCCACACACCCTTCAAGTGGCACGATCCGGTAGCCGTTGCCTGACTGTTCGACGGAACCTGCCCCTGCGACCCTGACCATTCCTTGAGGCAAATCGAACGACGCGCTAAAGGAATTCAAAGAGATGGGACCGGTTTGGAATCCACCGCCGCCGCCCGCCCCGCCCATGAGGGGTAAGAGGGGTCCCAAATCCAATCCATCTTCATCGGCGGTCAAGGAAACAGAAACTGCCGCGATCTCAATTGACGCCAGGCGCTGCTCAAGAAGACCCGAGAGGCTGTAGTTGATGCGAATATCCTCCACCAAAAGTGTCGGACTCGAAGCATCGCCCAAGGCAAATGACTCTATCTGCGCACCGCGAACACCAACATCTGCGATGGCAAAATCAAACTCGCTAAGCCCCGCCTCGCTAAGCGCCATGCGAATCCGCTCTTCAGCCAAAGCGGTCCGCTCAGTCCAATAGTAGACACCTGCCGCCGACCCACAGACCATCAGCAGGAGAAGGACCACCCATTTCACCCAGCGCCTCACCGAGCGCCGACGACCGTTTTTGCTGCTTTCGTTCAAATCTTCGCTCACGTCGGAGACATCCTTGGGTCAATAGATGACAGCAATTTGAAATGTGCCTTTGATTTGCCGATTTTTTGCCACACTGCCGTGATGGCATGCTTTCCTGTGGGACTGCTAAAGTTTTTGCGAATTGGCAGGTTAAGCGCTCCTGAGTGAACCGCATAGTGGGGATGCAGGAAATCGGAATGTCCGGCGCGCCCAGGCCAGATACGGGGACAACCATGTTGACAGTTCTTCTTCAACAGCGAAACAAAACCAAAGTGTTGGCTCTTGCCTTCGCAGCGACGCTTTCATTCGAGTCATCGGCGGCGCTTGCAGAGAGTGAGCTGGCACCCACCCAGGAGACAGACCCCAAATATTCTGAAGAAGAGATCTATGCCGCCGCATCAGAATTTTTCGGTGGAACAGCCGAAGGGCTTGCAGAGGTTGTCCATCGTGTGTTCGCCGAGAACGGCGAACCCAATGCCTATATTCAGGGCGAAGAAGGAAGCGGGGCAATTGTTATTGGCGCCAGATATGGCGACGGGACACTTGTTACCAAAGCAGGGCCGACCGCGAGAGTGTTTTGGCAAGGACCATCTGCAGGGTGGGATTTTGGCGGGGACGCCGCTAAGACCTTCACGCTCGTCTACAACCTGCCAAACACTGATGCGATCTATCAGCGCTTTCCTGGAGTTTCTGGAAGTGCCTTTTTTATAGGCGGCATAGGGGCAAACTATCAGCAAAGAGGTGACATTGTTCTTGTACCGATGCGGGCGGGTGTTGGCCTCCGCCTTGGGGCAAATGTTGGGTACCTGAACTACACACGCGAGCGAGACTGGCTGCCTTTCTAAGCAGGAAACCGCTTGTTACCACCCAAGACCGCTATCTTCAAAGTGGCAGCACTTTTGCGTATCATGGCAGGATCTGGGTATGCTGTCCCTTTACGGCACATCCCGACATGTGTGTGAGTTGAGAGAAGGTAGCGAGCGATCTGATGTCCGAGAGTTTACTTTTCGCCATTCTAGGCTTCCTCGTTGCCTGCCTGCTTGGAACCGTGTTTGCGAGCTTTCTGTGGCGCAGAGCCGTCACTGTCACGACGCGTAAAATCACCGAAGATGAGAATTTTGCCGGTCTAGACGAAGTCGCGGACCTCAAAGCAGACCTGCGAGCCGCTCAGAACACCATTGCCGCCAAAGACCGGGAGATCGGTGAGGCCGACGCAAAAGCAGCGGAGCTGGAAGCCTCTATTGCCGAAGCCAAAGCATCGGGCGAAGGGACTGCAGAAAGCCTCAAACAGGAGCTTCAAAATGCAGGCACAGCACTAGAGGCTGCGCACGCAGAAAGGGATGCCGCGAAAACTGCTCTTGCCGCCAAAGACGAAGAGATCAGCGAAGCAGAAGGGCGCGTAGAAGAGGCGCAGGAGCGCGTAGGTGAGCTAGAGAATGCCATTCGTGCGCTTGTGAAAGAAACATCTCTTTTCGAAACAGTTGCCCAAGAAAAGCCGTCTGAAGAAAAGCCTCAGGAAACCAAAGCGCTAGGTGTGACGGCACCAAGCTCCTCACCGACACCGACCACCACAGATAACGGCAAAGATGATGAGGCGACGGCGAGCACATCTGCAGACATACCCTCTGCGAGTGCGCCAAAACCAGAAGCAACAAAGCCCCCCACGGCAACCACATCAGATGCAGATGATAAAGAATCGCAGGAACCAGCTGCGGCGATCAGCAAGTCGTTAGAAGAGCGAATTGAAGCTCTGAAACAGGGCGAAAGCACATCTGCTTAGACTGACCCTCCCTGCCCGTGTCGCAGCCCTGACAATCTGTCGCGCGTCACTATTCCACAATAAAACCTAGTGAAAGTTGCTTGCGGCGACTCGAACACCGTCGCATGCTTATTAAGCCATAGTCCTTATGGGGATATTTGGCGGTTTTCTTTGGAAAATCGGTCGTTCAATTGATCTACGGCAAGTACGGAGCGACCGAGTCAATCTAAAGAAGGGCAAGGCAACAAGGTTTAGGAGATCTATCATGGCGGCTTCCAAAGAAGCGGCCCCAGGCACAGTGACAGCAGCGTCTTTTGGCGTTGGCGGTCTTTTTGTGGTCGGTGCGCTCATTTCTATGTTCATTGCGGCGGGGACACATGACAGCGTCATGGCGTTTCACGCGACCCTTTTCATTCTTTTCTTCGTGCTGGGCATCTTTGCCATCGGCAAGCGCCATTTTGATGCGCAGGAAAACCCGCCAGAACCACCGGCCCGTGACGGCATCGCCTATCATGACGGTCCGATACGGGTAGCAACCATTGCCGCACTGTTTTGGGGCATTGCCGGCTTCCTCGCCGGTTTGGTGATCGCGTTGCAACTGGCCTTTCCAGTTCTAAACTTTGATCTGGCTTGGCTGAATTTCGGACGTTTACGTCCCCTGCACACATCTGCAGTGATTTTTGCCTTTGGGGGCAACGCGCTCATTGCGACATCGCTCTATGTGGTCCAACGGACCTGTAAAACCCGGATCGCAGGCGATCTGGCACCATGGTTTATCGTTTGGGGCTATCAACTCTTCATTGTCCTCGCCGCCACCGGCTACCTGCTCGGCGTCACGCAGGGCAAAGAATACGCAGAGCCTGAATGGTATGTGGACCTCTGGCTCACCATCGTCTGGGTTGTCTACCTTCTGGTCTTCCTGGCAACACTGGCAAAACGGAAAGAACCCCACATCTATGTGGCGAACTGGTTCTATCTCGCCTTCATCGTCACCATTGCCATGTTGCACCTGGTGAACAATGCAGCCATTCCGGTTTCGCTCACATCGCCCAAGTCCTACATCATCTGGTCCGGCGTCCAAGACGCGCTTATCCAGTGGTGGTACGGCCATAACGCGGTGGGTTTCTTCCTCACCGCAGGCTTCCTCGGCATGATGTACTACTTCGTGCCAAAACGGGCAGAACGGCCAGTCTATTCATACAGGCTTTCCATCGTTCACTTCTGGGCGCTGATTTTCCTCTACATCTGGGCGGGCCCCCATCATCTGCACTACACGGCTCTGCCTGATTGGGCGCAGACATTGGGCATGACCTTTTCAATCATGCTGTGGATGCCCTCCTGGGGTGGCATGATCAATGGCCTGATGACCCTGTCAGGCGCCTGGGACAAGCTCAGAACCGATCCGGTCATCCGCATGCTGGTGGTGTCCATCGCCTTCTACGGCATGTCCACCTTCGAAGGGCCTGTCATGTCTATCAAGGCTGTGAACTCTCTCAGCCACTACACAGACTGGACCATTGGCCACGTGCACTCAGGTGCGCTGGGCTGGGTTGGCTTTGTAACCTTCGGCGCCATCTACTGTCTGGTGCCATGGTTGTGGAACCGCAAGCAGCTCTACTCTCTTGCGCTCGTCAACTGGCACTTCTGGATCGCCACACTTGGCATCGTGCTCTACATCACGGCCATGTGGGTCTCCGGGATCCTTCAGGGTCTGATGTGGCGGGCTTATGACAGCCTTGGTTTCCTCGAATATTCCTTCGTGGAAACCGTCGAAGCCATGCACCCATTCTACGTAATCCGTGCAATGGGCGGCGGCCTCTTCCTGATCGGGGCGCTCATCATGGCCTACAACATCTACATGACCATTCAGGGTCGTGTGCGTGAAGGCGAAGCCATGGAACCTGCACCAGCCGGTGACGGACAACTAGCCGCCGTCGGCGCGAAATAAGGAGGACAGGTCCTATGTCTAGATTTTCACATGCCACCATCGAGAAAAACTCGATCCTCCTTCTTGTCCTGACCCTGATCGCCGTTGCGATCGGTGGTCTGGTCGAGATCGTGCCCACCTTCCTCATCAAGACCACGGTCGAAGATGTGGAAGGGGTGCGCCCCTACACGCCGCTGGAGCTGGCGGGACGGGACATCTATGTCCGTGAAGGCTGCTACGCCTGTCACAGTCAGATGATCCGCTCGCTTCGCTCCGAGGTGGAACGCTATGGCCACTATTCACTTGCCGCTGAAAGCAAGTACGACCATCCGTTCCAATGGGGATCAAAAAGAACCGGTCCCGACCTGGCACGCGTTGGCGGAAAATACTCCGACGAATGGCACCGGGTTCACATGGCCGACCCTCGCGCTGTTGTGCCGGAGTCTGTCATGCCTGGATATCCGTTCCTCGCCGAAACACCACTGGCAACCCACGACATGCAGAACAGCCTGAAAGTGCTGGCTCTGTTGGGCACGCCATATTCCGAAGAGATGGTGACCGAAACCCTCAACGATCTCTACGTCCAGCAAAACCCGGACGAAGATTATGATCCGATGGTTGAGCGTTACCCGGGTGCCGTTGTCTCCAACTTCGACGGCAATCCAGAAGTCGTAACAGAGCTGGATGCCATCATCGCATACATGCAGATGTTGGGCACACTGGTGGACTTCTCCACCGTCGAACGCTCAACCCTGGTGCAATAGGAGAAGATTGATGGACTACGAAACCTTTTCGATCTTCGCCGGCACCTGGGGGCTCGTTCTCCTGGTTGTCATGTTTACAGCTGCAATGGCTTATGCGCTCTGGCCCTCCAACAAGGAGAAGTTTGAGCACGCAGCCCATCTGCCGCTTGATGCAGAAAATCCTTCTGAAAAGGGAGACCCCCGGTCATGACCGATACAAAACACACAGATGACGTGACCGGCGTCGACACAACCGGCCACCAATGGGACGACATTCGCGAGCTGAACAATCCGCTGCCAAAATGGTGGGTCTACAGCTTCTATGCCTGCATCGTTTGGTCGGTCCTCTACTGGATCGTCATGCCAGCCTGGCCGATCTTCATGAACGGCGCTTGGACTTACACCGGCGGCGTTATCGGCTACGACCAAAGGGTCGTCGTCGAAAACGATATTGCCGAAGTCGCCGCAGGCAGGCAGGTCTTCCTGGATCAAATCAACGCACAGGACCTTCCAACCATCCAGCAGAACGCAGAGCTCATGGAAGTGGCCCTTGCCGGTGGCCGGGCTGCTTTTGGTGACAATTGCGCACCCTGTCATGGTTCAGGAGCTCAAGGGTCTCCGGGCTTCCCCAACCTCAATGATGATGACTGGATCTGGGGCGGCTCACTGGAAGACATCCATGTCACCCTGAAACACGGCATCCGCTGGGAAGCAGACGACGATACGCGGTTCAATGACATGCCACGCTATCTGACCGATGAGATCCTGACTGCGGGTCAGGTAAGTGACGTCACAGACTATGTCCTTACCCTCTCAGGCACCGCAGAAGTGACAGAAGCCTCCACGCGGGGCGCAGAGATCTTCGCAAGAGAATGCACCACCTGCCACATGGATGGCGGCATCGGAAACCGGGAGCTCGGCGCGCCAAACCTCGCAGACGCGATCTGGCTTTATGGTGGTGACCGTGCATCTGTCTATGAAAGCGTTGCCAATGCGCGCGCAGGGCAAATGCCTGCATGGGGCGACCGGCTGGACCCGGTCACTGTGAAACAGCTTGCCCTCTACGTGCACGCGCTGGGCGGCGGCGAATAAAATACTACGGTCTAAGGCTCGCACAGGGCCTTAGACCACCTTTCAGAGGGGTTCGTTGATCAAAGATTAAGACGAACCCCTCTGAAAGGTGGTCGACAGAGAGAGGGGCGCAGGCAGATTGCCGCAGCGGCCCTTCGCCACGGCGATTTTTCGTCAATCACCCAGTAAATAAAAGTCGCTGCCTGGATGGGAGGTCCCTATGGGAAAAGGCAACGCATAGATGACACACTCCGCTACAATCTAGCGGTACAGAAGAGGCGGACATGACCACCGACGCGTCAACAGCCGGACCCGAAACTGCAGGAGCAGGGCTGACCTCTCTCATTGGCGAGGCCGAAAAGCTCGCAAACCCTCATGGGCACGAAGGAGAAACAGCAACCGCTGTAAACTCTGAGAAAAACCGTTCCCTCTATGCAAGCCGGATCAAGATCTATCCCAAGCTCGTCCACGGACGCTATCGGCTGGTCAAATGGATCGTCATGGCGATCACGCTGGGCATCTACTATGTCACCCCGTGGATTCGCTGGGACCGAGGTCCCTTTGCGCCAGACCAGGCCGTGCTTCTCGACTTCCCGCACCGCCGTTTCTACTTTTTTTGGATCGAGATCTGGCCGCAGGAAGTGTACTACCTGACCGGCCTCCTGATCCTGGCCTCGGTTCTTCTTTTTCTTGTGACGTCGCTCGCTGGCCGTGTTTGGTGCGGATACACCTGCCCGCAGACCGTCTGGACGGACCTCTTCATCTATATCGAGCGCCTGATTGAAGGTGACCGCTCTGCGCGTATCCGCCTGGACAAATCTTCTTTCTCTCTGGGCAAGCTTTTCCGCAAAGTGTCCAAACACATTGTTTGGCTGATCGTAGCGATCGCAACCGGCGGCGCCTGGGTCTTCTACTTTGATGATGCTCCCACCCTTGCGGCAAACCTGCTGACCTTCAGCGCAGACCCTGTCGCTTACCTCTTCATCGCAATTTTTGCCGCCTTCACGTATGTCTTTGGCGGTCTCGCCCGCGAGCAGGTCTGCACCTATATGTGCCCCTGGCCACGCATCCAGGGCGCCATGTTTGATGACGAGTCCTTTCTCGTTACCTACAAATATGATCGCGGCGAACCGCGCGGTCCCCACAAGAAAAACACCTCCTGGGACGGACGCGGTGATTGTATTGACTGCGGTCAGTGTGTCGCCGCCTGCCCTATGGGCATTGATATCCGCGATGGCATGCAGTTGGAATGTATTCAATGCGCCCTCTGCATTGATGCCTGCGACGACATCATGGCCAAAGTGGGCCGCCCCCGCGGTCTGATTGAGTATGACACCCCCGCCAACATGGACCGCCGTATCGCCGGCGAAAAAGAACGCATCCATATTTTTCGGCCGAGAACGGTCATCTATATGGGCGTGCTTATCCTTGTAAGCGCCATCATGTTCTTTTCGCTCGCAACACGCGGCGCAACGGACCTAAACGTCTTGCGGGATCGCAATCCGCTCTTCGTTCAGCTTTCAGATGGCAGCATTCGGAACGGCTACACGGTGAAAATCATCAATAAGGTGCACGAAGAACAGGCTTTCTCGATCCGCATTGATGGCCTGCCGTCTGCCCAACTGATCCAGCAGGGCGTGAGCGCGGGTGACAGTGTGCGAACAGCCATAGCGCCAGACAGCCTGAAAGACATCAAGACATTTGTCATTCTGCCGCACGACGCTCTAGGCTCCCTGGATGAGGGCGAAGCCACCCTTCGGTTTATCGTTGAAAACATGAGCACAGGCGAAACCGTCTCTAATGAGACAAGTTTCAGGGGTCCTAGATGAGCATCGACACAAGCACGGACAAAATCTGGACAGGTCGCCGTATACTGATCGGGTTGAGCGCGTTCTTTCTCTCAGTGTTCGCAGCCAACGGCATCATGGTTTTCTATGCGCTCTCAACCTTCGACGGTGTCGAAACAGACGACGCCTATCGAAAGGGCCGCGCCTACAATCATGTGCTGGAAGCAGATGCCGCTCAGAATGCGCTCGGCTGGACCACAGCAATAGACATCAAATCGTCCCGCGCGCCCGAAGGCGTCGCTGTCTATACGACAGTGACCGTGGTGACGGCTGATGGAGAAGCCGCCCCGCTCGTCAACCCGGTGCTCACATTCTGGCGCCCAACCGTGCAGGGCATGGATGCGGAAGCAGAAATCATCGCCGCTGGCGATGGCTCCTATCAGGGTACAGCTCAGCTTCGGCGGGCAGGAAACTGGATCGTCCGCTTGAATGCGGAAACCGCTGATGGCCGCCCTTATGTCTATGAGGAGCGCCAATTCATCCAACCTGGCGCCGGATAAGCCAATGACCGACACCACGCTCGACGCAAACCTGTTCGTTCGCGGGGATGACGAGACCGCCCAAATCGATCTTGTGGTGGAAGGCATGCATTGCGCGGGCTGCATGCAGAAGATTGAGAAGGGCCTCGGCGCGCTAGAGGGCGTGACCAATGCCCGCTGTAATCTTTCAACCAAACGGGTCGCTGTCTCCTGGGAGCGCGGGCAAACCACCGGCGATGATGTGATTGCCGAACTGGGGTCCCTTGGTTTTAGCGCAGTGCCCTTTGATCCAAAGCTTGTCGGGGCCATTGACGAAACAGAAGCAAGCCAGCTTCTGCGCGCCATGGGCATTGCGGGCTTTGCTGCCGCAAATGTGATGCTGCTCTCTGTCTCCGTCTGGTCGGGCCTTGTAAGCGATATGGAGCTCGAAACCCGGGCTCTGTTTCACTGGCTTTCTGCGCTGATTGCCCTGCCCGCTGTTGCCTATGCGGGCCGGCCCTTTTTTGGCTCCGCCTGGGCGGCACTCAAGGCCCGCACAACCAACATGGATGTGCCGATCTCTCTCGCCGTTCTGCTTGCCTGCTCCATGAGCCTCGTGCAAACACTTCAAAATGCGGAACATGTCTATTTTGATGCGAGCATCACGCTTCTGTTCTTTCTGCTCATCGGTCGTTACCTGGACGTTCAGACGCGTGCCAAAGCTTGCTCTGTCGCACAGAACCTACTGGCACTCCGCGCTGTCGCCGCAACACTTGTAGACAAAGACGGCAACACGCGGGCCGTACCCGTCGACACGCTCGAGCCCGGCATGATCGTGTCCGTTGCGGCTGGTCAGCGCCTGCCTGCAGACGGCATTATCATTGAAGGCCTGAGCGACATCGACACGAGCCTCGTGACCGGAGAAAGCCTACCGACAACCGCCGAGGTCGATACACCTGTTTATGCGGGCACCTTGAACCTCTCTGCGCCGCTTCTCGTCAGAGTGACCGCCAAGGACGATGCCTCCCTCCTTTCGGAGATTGTGCGCCTCATGGAATCGGCCGAACAGGGCCGCGCAGGCTATGTACGCCTGGCGGACCGCATCGCAAGCAAATACGCACCGACCGTCCATGCTCTGGCAGCCGCCACGCTGATTTTATGGATAGCCCTAGGCGCCGGATGGCAGATCGGCCTCATGAACGCCATTGCAGTGCTCATCATCACCTGCCCCTGTGCTCTGGGACTTGCCGTTCCGGTCGTTCAGGTTGTTGCCAGTGGCCGCCTATTGAAACTCGGGGTTCTTGTCAAAGCACCCGACGCCTTAGAACGGCTCGCGCAAATCGACACCATTGTTTTCGACAAGACAGGCACACTTACGCTGGGCGAACCAAAGCTCACAAATGCAGACGCCATCACCCCCAACAACCTCGCCCTCGCCGCAGCGCTCAGCAGCCGAAGCAACCATCCGCTCGCCCGCGCGGTCTCAAACGCCGCTGAAGGCATCTCGCTCCCACCGATTGCAAACATCACAGAAACCCCCGGGTTCGGCGTTGAGGGGGAACATGATGGCGAAACACTACGTCTCGGAAGCCGTGTCTGGACAGAGGCAGAGGGACCCGCTGCCTCGGGCCCTGAGCTTTGGCTGCGCCAGGGAACGGACACCCCTATCCAATTCACCTTCGCAGACCTGCTCAGGGAAGACGCGCGATCTGTCATCAATCATCTGAGCAAGACCTATGACGTGGTTCTCCTCTCTGGCGATCAAAAGCCTGTCGCAAAATCCGTCGCAGATGAGCTCGGCATTGCCAATTGGGCCGCAGAACAAGCGCCTGCAGATAAGATCGCGAAGATCGACACCATGACCAAAGCTGGCAAGACCGTCCTCATGGTAGGAGATGGCTTGAATGATGCCCCGGCATTGAAGGCGGCCCACGTCTCTATGTCGCCCTCTAGTGCCGCCGACATTTCCCAGACAGCCGCTGATTTTGTTTTTCAGGGCACTCATCTGGGCGCAGTTGCAGACACGCTCTCAACAGCCACGCGCTCGCGCAGCCTTGTCTTCCAGAATTTCGGCCTGGCAATTGGGTACAACTTCATCGCCGTCCCCCTCGCCGTGATGGGTTTTGTGACCCCGCTCGTCGCCGCTGTCGCCATGTCATCCTCGTCATTGATCGTGACGCTCAATGCGCTGCGCTTGGGCCTAACATCTAAGAGCCCCCCATGGACGCGTTGATCTTCCTGATCCCCATAGCGCTGGGCCTTGGCCTGTTGGGCCTCGGTGCTTTTCTATGGTCGCTGAAATCCGGTCAATATGACGATATGGACGGCGCTGCAGAGCGCATCCTCTTCGACGACGACACACCGCCCAACCAGTAACCACCCTCAATCAGCGTCAGAAATGGTAGCGCGGTACGCATGCCAGGTCGCATGGCCCACCAAAGGGAATGCGAGAATCATACCGACGAACAAAGTCGCCATGCCCACCGCCATGACCACAGCGATGATCCAGGCCCACAACAGCATGGGGCGCGGATTCTCACGCACGACACGCACACTCGCAAGCACTGCGCTGATCGCATCAACATCCCGGTGCATCAGCATCGGCACAGAAAGCGCAGAAACCGCAAAGACCGCGAAAGCGATCAGCGCCCCAACCCCTGTGCCCACAACCAAAAGACCAAGACCGTAGGGGCTGAAGACCAGTGTAGGGAGGAAGTCAGGCAGCGGCGGAAACCCTTCCAAACCAAAAAACAAAGCAAACAAAAGGCTGGCGATCCGCATCCAGGCCAGGAGAGCGAGCATCAGGAGCGCACCAAGAAAGGCGAGCTGAGCCGGGGATTCGGTTTTCACGAGCAGCACGTCTTTGAGCGAAAGCAGCTCACCATGTTCCAGCCGACGACTGGCTTCGTAAAGCCCGACAGCAAAGAGAGGACCGACCAGCATGAAGCCCGCCGCCAGCGGCAAAACGATCGAACTGAGCTCGACCAGAAAGAGAGAGAGGGCGAGCAACATGGAGATACCCGCAAACAACACACCGTAGAAAAGGCTGATGCCGGGCATGGCCCACATGTCGCGCCATCCAGCCGACATCCACCGCCAGGGGTCGTCCAGTGTCAGATGTCCTGATGTTCGGGGTCCATTTTCAGTGGCCGGATTCCCGGTAGTTACCGCCATATCACTCCTCCAAATCGACCACCAAAGGGACCGTAAAACGCTGCGCTTGCCCGGGCAACCAGAGATCACTCGCCGATTCCTCGAAAAAACACACTGAACCGCTGGAAAAAGCAAAAAACAGCCTGTTTTCGGCTGAACGCGCTGCGTCAAACCAACGCATTCGCAAGAAATATTCGTGAGTCTCTCTTACGAGTTGAATTTTTATTCCTTATTTATCAATAGCTTAGAGATATTCTATACTAACTAAGTTGTATGCAGTTTATTTTGCATCGCACCATTTCCATGTTGACAACTTGTCATGTTCGGCAGATAAAGGTTCTCAAGAGCCCGGCCTTACCTCCTCCCAAGGCCATAGGCTTGATAGGCCGCTTGCACACTCCTCCTCCCCCCGTGCGAGCGGCCTTTTTCATTCCAGACGCAAATCAGGAACGTTTAGACACCCGCCATAAATAGTATGGGGTCGGCAGCGCTTGCTTATTCAGAAGGGGGCGGCGCGACTGCACCAGAGGACGCACCATCAGCAACCAACCGAACACGGCCAAGCTCAACACCGCGCTTAGTATCGACAATGATGACCTCAAGCACACCTTCATTGGTGGTCACGATGGAAAGTCGGTCTTCAATAAAGGTCGTACGCACCACGGCAGTGCCTTCTGCGACCGGCACATCCACAGAGCCAAACTGCCCCCGGACAGGGGTTGTGGCAGGATCAGGGCTTGAACTCAGCCGATAGATGATCGTGCCAAACACAACGATCAGACCGATCACGATCAACACACCCATCACAATGACAGACGCGAACAAGACAGGCCTTTCCTTCACCGCCTCCATTTGAGTGACGGCCCCAATTTCACTGTCGGCCCCTTTTTCGGTGGCAGAGGGTGTTTCCATGGCACCGTTGGGTTCGCTATTGTCCGGCATGAATTTATCAACCTTGCAAGTCACGGGTGGCACGCGCCACACCGTATGTGTCAGTGAAGAGGATGCGGGCGCGCGGCTAGACCGCTACCTCGCAACCGCACTGGAAGCCCTGGACCCCGCCCCCAGCCGATCACGCATTCGCACGCTGATCGAAGAAGGACATGTGACGCAAGGCACCTCCAATGAGGAGCGGACGATAGGTGAGGTCGCCTATCGGGTCAAACCGGACGAAACCTATAACGTCACGCTGCCGACGCCCGGTCCCGCCACACCCCAGCCTGAAGACATTCCCCTCTCCATCATCCACGAGGATGCTGAGGTCATTGTCATCGACAAACCTGCAGGGCTTGTGGTCCATCCCGCCCCCGGATCGCCAGACGGCACATTGGTGAACGCCCTCCTCGCCCATTGTAGTCCGGACTTCACCGGCATTGGTGGAGAGCTACGGCCAGGCATCGTTCACCGCCTGGACAAGGAGACGAGCGGCCTGATGGTGGTGGCTAAAACCGAAATGGCTCTGAAAAACCTGCAGGAACAATTCGCCATCCATGGCCGCGACGGACGGTTGGAACGCGCCTATACCGCCTTTGTCTGGGGCAAGCCTCATCCGAGCAAGGGCACGATAAACGCCCCCCTCGCCCGCAGCCGCCACAATCGCCTTAAAATCACCGTCACCCGCTCTGTGGAGGCGCAGGGAGCCCGCGAAGCCATCACCCACTACAAAGTCGCTCAGAGCTTCGGGAAGCCCGAACCAATCGTCAGCCAGGTCATTTGCCACCTGGAAACCGGCCGCACCCACCAAATTCGGGTCCATATGACCCATCTGGGCCATCCGATCCTTGGTGACCCTGTTTATGGTTCAGCCCACAAGAACCGCTCTGTGAAGCTCTCAGAGGCGGGAAAGAGCACCCTCGAAAGGCTCGGTCGTCAGGCTCTCCATGCGCACCTTTTGGGCTTTGAACACCCGAAAACTGGCGAAAAACTGCGCTTTGAGAGCCCTTTGCCCCAGGAAATGGCAGACCTCCTGTCCGCTTTAGAATCCCTATAAACAATATGTGAATGCCCTTTTTTTAGCCCCAATCCCCCCCTATATGAGAGCGACTTAAGATGCTGAGTACGCATCACCGAAGGGGGTCATCATGGCGACTACACCAACAAGCACCACGTCTCGCATGCCGGCGGTTACGCCGGAGCAATCACTGTCGCGCTACCTGCAGGAAATTCGGAAATTCCCGATGCTGGAGCCGCAGGAAGAATACATGCTGGCCAAACGCTTCAAAGAGCATGAAGACCCGGATGCGGCTGAGAAGATGGTCACCAGCCATCTCCGTCTCGTTGCAAAAATCGCCATGGGCTATCGCGGCTACGGCCTGCCAACCGGCGAAGTGATTTCCGAAGGCAATGTGGGCCTCATGCAGGCGGTGAAACGCTTTGAACCGGAAAAAGGTTTCCGCCTCGCGACCTATGCCATGTGGTGGATCCGCGCCGCCATTCAGGAATATATCCTGCGCTCCTGGTCCCTCGTAAAAATGGGCACCACGGCGGCACAGAAGAAGCTCTTCTTCAACCTTCGTAAAGTGAAGGGCCAGCTACAGGCCTTCGAAGAAGGAGACCTGAAGCCGGAAAACCTGACAGAGATCGCAACGCGCCTCGGTGTCACGGAAAAAGAAGTGACGGACATGAACCGACGCATGTCTGGTCCCGACAATTCTCTCAATGCGCCGATCCGCAACGCAGAAGCTGACGGTGGCGAGTGGCAGGACTGGCTGGTTGACGAAAGCACCGACCAGGAAGTCGAGCTTGGCGAAAAAGAAGAGCTCGACGTGCGCCGCGACATGCTCCACGCAGCCATGCAGTCCCTCAACGAGCGGGAAATGCATATTCTCACAGAGCGCCGCTTGAAAGATAATCCGGCAACGCTTGAAGAGTTGAGCCAGGAATATGACATCAGCCGCGAGCGTGTGCGCCAGATTGAAGTGCGTGCGTTTGAAAAGCTGCAGAAAGCCATGCGAGATGCCGTGAGCGAACAGGCCGCTGAACGCCGCGCAGCGCGGGATGAAATGCTGAACTAAAAGAATTCCGAGCGCTAACAAATTCAAGCCCGCGGCCTTACACTAGGTGGCGGGCTTTTTTGTGCATGAGATTTGGGGGATGAGAACATGGCAATACTTGTGACCGGCGGCACGAAAGGTATTGGTCTTGCCATTGCCAAGCGCTTATCCAAAAGCGGCGAAGACACCTTCCTTGTCTATCACAGCGACGATGTCGCGGCTGAAGACGCGAAGATGGCGTTGGAAGCAATGGGTGCACGGGTTCACCTCATTAAGGCAGACATCGGCTCCATTGATGGTGCCGCAGCTATTCATCAGGCAGTCGCTGACACAGGCGCGACGCTTAGGGGCATCGTGCACAGCGCCGCCCTGATTTACCCAACCACGCTCCTTGATGCAGATCTGGAGAAATTCACCCGCGCCGTCGAAACCAACGGCCTCTCCCTGCTCTACCTTGTACAGAAGCTCCTGCCGGTGATCGACCGAGGCACCAGCATTGTCTTCATTACGAGCGGCGGCGCCCGCATTCCCCAGCCCCGCTATGGAGCCTTGGGCGTCGGCAAAGCCCTGGCTGAAAGCATTGTGCGCTATCTGGTCATGGAGCTCGCGCCAAAAGGCATCCGCATCAATGGTGTGGCCCCAGGACTTGTTGCCACCACATCCGTTGCCGACATGGTGGGCAGCCAGGACGCCGCCGATCGCCTGTTTGAAAAAGCGGCAAAAGCCAACCCGTCAGGCCGCATGTCCAAAGACAGCGACTATGCCTCTCTCGTTGAATACCTCATGAGCCCGGAAGCCGAATTCATTCAAGGTCAGGTAATCGCTGCCACTGGTGGTGTTGGCGTGGTGGGCTGACTGTAGTTACTCCGCCGCATCAACACCGACACCAATCGGACAGCTCACGCCGGTGCCGCCAAGGCCGCAATAGCCGTTCGGCACCTTCGCCAAATATTGTTGGTGATAGTCCTCAGCATAAAAGAACTCCGGCGCCTCCAGGATTTCGGTTGTGATGGCGCCATAGCCTTCCCCGAGGAGCATCTTGCCATAGGCTGTCTTGGAGGCTTCCGCCGCAGCCTTTTGCTCAGCGGAGTAGGTATAGATGCCGGAGCGATATTGTGTGCCCTTATCATTGCCCTGCTGCATGCCCTGAGTCGGGTTATGTGCTTCCCAGAATGTCTTGAGCAGCGCGTCGTAGCTGACTTTGCTGGGATCAAACGTCACGAGCACAACTTCATTGTGACCGGTGCCGCCGGAACAAACCTCTTCATAGGTCGGGTTTGGCGTATACCCCGCTGCATATCCAACAGCGGTGATTTCCACACCGGGCAGTTCCCAGAACTTCCGCTCCGCGCCCCAGAAACACCCCAAACCAAACATGGCCTGTTCAAGCCCCGCAGCAACAGGACCTTTCAGGGGCTGGCCATTTACGAAATGTATCTCCGATGTGGGGATAGCAAAATCGCGACCGGGCAGCGCATCTGCGGGATCAGGCATCTGGGACTTCTTCGACAGACCAAACATGGGGCTCTCCTCAAAAATGGGGGTCGCAATATTATGTAGGACAGCCTATCAGATAGACCAGCCCGCCTCACACCCTGTTGATTGGTCCTGATTTACCGACATGCCAGAGTTTTTAGCCCTTTTTGCAGACGCCACGCTGACCCCGGCGGGCATGGGGTTCGCCGCCGCCGCTGTCTTTTTCGCTGGGGCTTTGAGGGCTTTTGTGGGGTTCGGCTTTGCCCTTGCTGGCGTGCCACTGCTCGCCATCACCGTCGGGCCCGCTGCCGCCGTGCCCATGATTTTGGCGCTCGAAATCATGAGCGGCCTACAAATGCTGCCCAAGGTCCGCAAGCAGGCCGACTGGCGGGCCATCTGGTTGATCCTGCCCGCAGCCCTCCTCGCCGCCCCCTTTGGCATCTATCTGCTGGGCGTGCTCGACGCTGACAGTCTGCGCATCCTGATTTCTGTGGCACTCCTCGGTGCTGTAGCGCTCATGGCAAGCGGCGTGACCATTCCAGCAAAAGTACCGCTCCCTGTTTCGCTCAGTATCGGCGGCGCGTCGGGCCTCCTTGCGGGCAGCACCGCCATGGCGGGTCCACCAGTGCTGCTCTACTTCATCGGGCGCGCAGGCACGCCAGAAGCAGCGAGGGCGTCCATGTTCATGTATTTCTCGCTCACAGGCGCGATCACGCTGGCGGTTGGGTTCGCCTCAGGCATTGTGGAGCTCAACACAATGCTGCTCACGCTGATGCTGAGCCCCGCCCTCTTCCTCTCCAACGTGATGGGGAGCTGGGCCTTCCATGCCACCGGCGATCACCACTACCGCCCGATTGCGCTCGGACTCCTCACCATCATTGCGCTGGCAACACTGGTTCAGGCAATTTCAGGCTAGCCTTAGGGACAGCTGGATCCATTTGTGAAACTGATGGTACCAGTGATAGTCAAGGTACCTGGAATGTTATTGACACAACCAGCGACGCCCGCGTCGAGAGTATTGCCTGACCCATCAAGTAAAAGTGTCACTGGAACTGTTGCAATCGGTGGAATCAATATCAGTGGGGGCAATACCTGGCCGAACTCCAAAGAACGCGTTGCACCTGCAATATTAACTGAATTCATAGTAAGCGATGGTGCTGACACACCACCAACGAACAGTCCATTCGACAAATCGGCAACGCCCGTAGTACTCGAAACATTCGTACCCGTTTCTGCCAACCCATTGATCACAACCGTGTCCAAGGCCAAAGACGTACCAACTAACGATACGCCCGTTGTGTTCGCGTCACCGTTTGCGGCAGTTGATGTCAGGTTTCGGATTGAAGAGTTTTGAATTGTCGCGGTCGAGGACCTTGCCAAGATCCCCGATAGTCTCGCAGCTGCTCCCGCTCCCGTTGTGGCGGCACTCAGTCCATCTACATGAATGTTGGAAGCCATGACATTGTTTGATAGGTCCATACCTAGGAGGGAAAATGTTATCAATTTTGTATTGCTGTTTACTGCAACATTATTCGCGGACACGTTCGATATCGTTACGTCAGTAGCAGCAAACAGGCTGATCGCACGAATATCGTTAAAGCCTAATCCGGTTCGGTTCCAGGCAAAGTCAAGATCGGCAAACGACAAATTGCTCAGTGTTACGTTTTGCACGCCAGTGACACTCAGTATCCCAACTGTTCCGAGGACAGAAGAGGAATAGCTTCCAGAGAATGCGACATCAGACACCACAATGTCCGAGGGAACCGGAGCCCCAAGAAAGAAAAAGCCTCCCGCAGTTACATAGCCATTATCGACATCCAAACCTTGCACTGTGTTCGAACCAGGCAGAGTCAGCCGAAGGTCAGAAAGCGTCGGGCGTACGCCATTTGGTCGCCACATAATAGTCTGGCCCGTGTTTGGGTCCAACAAGCTCAGCCCAGCGCCCTGCGCCCCGACTATGGTCTGACCCGTCAACGCATCCGCATCGGCGGCGCTCGTGATTACCCCCTTAGAGCCATCAATCACAACAAGCGCATTCTCGCCAGCGGCGGCGAGCGCTACACCCAGATCGTCATCCGCATCAACAAAGTTGGCATTGTTAAGCGTCGTGCCATTGCTCTCAAGCACCGGCGCCACGGGCGCACTCAAGGTTCCGCCTGCGACCACATCAATGTCGCGGACAACCGGATCGACCATCCGTTGCTCAAGAACGCTCAGGTTGGAGCTGGAACTCCCGCCAAAAAGCGGCACACGCAAACGCGCAGAGAAAAACCCTTGCGTATCGCGCACATCATCGTGCTGAACTTCTGCGCCAAAGCGCAGCTGCGTGCCGGACGGCAAGACAGTGTCCCAGAGATTGTTGAAGGAGAGCTCCGCGCGCCCACGTGGACCCGACACCTCCTCAAAGCCCGACCTACCGAAATGGAAACCACCGGCAAAGCCCGTGAGCGTCACATCTTCAAGTCCCAAGGGAATGACACGCCCCACTTCCGCATCAAAACCTGAGAGCGCGCCTTCCATATTGGACTGCACGAATATCTGGGTGCCGGTCTGTGTGACAACGCCCCCGCCCGTTGGCGCCAGGTCATTGTCCGCAAAATAGACATTGCCACGCGCGGTCCAGACATCGGTCATGAACTCCGCACCCGCCGTGATCTGATTGAAGTAATTGTCAGAAGCACTCTTTCGGCGATCGAAAAAAGCGTAGCCGCCGAGAATGTAATTCCCATCGACTATCTCGCGATAGCCAAGACCTATATTGCCTTCAAAACTATCCTGATCGTCGAACCGGGTGATGAGATTGCCAAAGAGAAGACTGTCCTGCGATTGCCCCAGCGGCACAAAGAGGCCGACTTCGCCCAGGTTTCGGTCTGTGCCGAGCTTGCCCTCAACATCCACATAAGGGCGCCACTTGTCCCCCTCGGCGGCAACAGCAGAAACAGGGCCGCTCATCACGAGAACAGCACTCAAAAAGACACGACTGAACACTGGTACACCCTCAAACACTTTCCCCGATGCCCCAGAAAGCCCGGAAAACAGGCGAAAATCAAGCTTTTTATTTGAACCAGTTCTTTCGGTTAGCACAAAAAAGGCAGGGAAATACCCCGCCTTCTTAAGAACACCAATGGATCACGTGCGTGCCTAGTCCGCTGCGCTTCCCAGCGCCTTGTTGGAGCGCTTCAGGGCTTCCACGTCGCCCTCTTCCATATAGAGCTTGCCGCCGGAATTGTTGAACTGGTCCGACATTTCCGCCATGCCGCTCTCGGCGTACTCACGCACTTCCTGCGTGATTTTCATGGAGCAGAATTTCGGTCCGCACATGGAACAGAAATGAGCCACCTTGTGCGCATCCTTTGGAAGCGTCTGATCGTGGAAGTCTTTCGCCCGTTCTGGATCAAGCGCCAGATTAAACTGGTCTTCCCAACGGAACTCAAAACGCGCCCGTGACAAAGCATCATCACGCAGCTGCGCCGCGGGATGACCTTTGGCGAGATCCGCCGCATGGGCAGCAATCTTGTAAGTGATCACACCCTCTTTCACATCGTCCCGATCTGGCAGACCCAGATGCTCTTTCGGTGTCACATAACAAAGCATGGCACAGCCAAACCAGCCGATCATCGCCGCACCAATGCCGGATGTGATGTGGTCATAACCCGGTGCAATGTCGGTGGTGAGCGGCCCAAGCGTATAGAAAGGCGCGCCACCGCACTCTTTCAGCTGCTTGTCCATATTCACTTTGATTTTGTGCATGGGCACATGGCCCGGCCCTTCGATCATCACCTGACAGCCTTTGTCCCAGGCGATCTTGGTAAGCTCACCCAGTGTTTCCAGCTCAGCAAACTGCGCTTCATCGTTGGCATCGGCAATGGAGCCCGGACGCAAGCCGTCGCCGAGTGAAAAGGACACGTCATACGCCCGGCAGATGTCACAGATTTCTTCGAAGTGCTCGTAGAGGAAGCTCTCCTTATGGTGACTCAAGCACCATTTCGCCATGATAGAGCCGCCGCGCGAGACAATGCCCGTCACGCGCTTTGCAGACATCGGCACATAGGCCAACCGCACACCTGCATGGATTGTGAAATAATCCACGCCCTGCTCCGCCTGCTCAATCAACGTATCGCGATAGATTTCCCAGGTAAGGTCTTCGGCAACACCATCGACCTTCTCCAGCGCCTGATAGATCGGCACCGTGCCAATCGGCACCGGCGAGTTGCGGATGATCCATTCCCGCGTGTTGTGAATATTCCGGCCAGTGGACAAGTCCATCACATTGTCCGCGCCCCAGCGTGTCGCCCAGACCATCTTGTCGACCTCTTCCGCTACAGAAGAGGTAACGGCTGAGTTCCCGATATTTGCATTGATCTTCACCAGGAAGTTGCGGCCGATAATCATCGGCTCCAGTTCCGGGTGATTGATGTTGGCGGGGATGATCGCCAGACCGTCTGCCACCTGTTGGCGCACAAATTCCGGCGTGATGAATTCCGGCACGTCGGCGCCAAAGCTCTCGCCCTCGGCAATTTTATGCGCGGCATTGTCGAGCGCCCGCTTGCGACCGAGATTTTCGCGTTCCGCGATATAGATCATCTCTTTGGTGATGATGCCTGCGCGCGCGAACTCAAACTGGGTGACAGGCCCGGTGTCGTCGCCCTTATAGGGATTGTTCGTGATCGGAAATGCCCGCGCGAGATGTTTTTCACCGACATTGCCATTGTCTTCAGGCTGCACGTCGCGACCTTCGTAAGAGACCACATGGCCGCGCTCTTCAATCCAGGCGGTGCGGTGACGCGGCAAGCCTTTTTCCAGGTCAATCGTCGCCGTGGGGTCTGAATAAGGACCCGACGTGTCATAGACACGCACCGGCGGTTCCATTGCAGAAGGGTGAAGTTCAATTTCCCGATGTGCAACCTTCACATCAGGTGCACTCTCAGGGGTTGTGAAGACCTTGGTAGACGCAGGCAAGGGCCCTGTCGTCACAGAAGGTTTGGCGTGCATGTTCATTTCGATGTCCTCTCTAAACAAAGAGGTCAGTCGAGCGAAAGACCGCAGCTTGCACCTAAACAGCTACTCCGTCCCTTCGCCGGCATGACCCGGATCAGGTTCTAAGGGTCTAGCCAATTGGCCGTCTCAGTCCATTCCCAACATGGAAAACGGACACCCCTCGGATAGGCGAGAGTGTGCACTTTTCTCGCGAAACCGTCAAAGCAGAGCCTCTCGATTCGGTCCCACAGACCATTTTTTCCTTAGGCCCCCGGGCCGCTCAGGCTCTCCTCTCGCCAAAACAGCTCCCGCAAGGCATGATTCTAACGTTTCAGACACGGAAACGACCAAACCAAAAAGAGAGGGAACCCAATGTCTGTAGAACTATCCATGCTGATGTGGAGTGGAGTGCTGTTACTTGTGCTCATCGTGATGTCCGCGAATGCCGGCATCATGGCCATGGGAATGCCGTGGGGCTTCAGCAATCGGGACGAAGCCGCAAGCCTTGAAGGCTGGGGCGCGCGCGCAAAGCGCTGCTACATGAACCATCTGGAAAATACGGTTATCTTTGCCGCCATTCTTTTGCCAGTGAGCCTGTCAGGCATCAGCAATGACATGACCGTACTTGGCGCTCAGATATTCCTCGCAGGCCGCGTGGCCCATGCCATCATCTATGTTGCGGGCATTACCCTGCTGGGGCTTCGTACGATCGCCTATTTTGCAGGCGTGATTGGTACCATCATGATCCTGATCCAGGCATTCTAACCCCGCAAGGCGGCAGCCAACACCGCACTGGCGCCGCCTTGCACCAAGGCAAACTCAATGACCCTTGAACTCTGGATGCTTTTCTGGTCCTGCGTGCTTGGCATTGCTCATCTCAGTGCGTCGAGCTTTGCCTATAAGGGCCAGGAGGGAAACAAATATACGATCGGACCACGGGATGAACACCGCCCCGCCACCGGCCTTGCTGGACGCTTCGTGCGTGCGCAGCAGAATTTCAATGAGACCTTCGCGATCTTCGCTGCCCTCATCCTCATGGTGCATGTCCTGAATGAAAATGGCTGGTGGAGTGCCTGGGGCGCTCAGGTCTATTTCTGGGCGCGCGTCGGCTATCTCCCCGCCTACGCCATGGGCCTTCCCTGGGTCCGCACCCTGATCTGGCAGATTTCCATGCTGGGGCTTCTGGGCGTCGGTGCCGACCTGTTCCTCTGACTAAAGAAGCCCGGGGAAGATTGCCTTCCGCTCTTTGGGGTAGTCCGGAAACTTCTCTTTGTACCAACGGTGATGGGTAAGCGCCCGCGGGATCATGTAGCCTGCCGTAAAGAGCCCAAACGCAAGCCCCGCCAGCGTCCAGCTCATGCATGCAAAACCAACCCAGATCAGCATTTCGCCCAGATAGTTGGGCGCCGTCACCTTTTCGAACAAAAATCCCCGCGGTATTTTATAGCCCTCGCTTCCATCATCTCTGAGGCGAATTAGCATCGTGTCGGCGCGCAAATTCACATAGAGCCCGGCACTCATCACACCAACGCCAATCCAAAAACGTGCATCGCCGAACCACGCCATGGATTGCAGATGAGCCACATGCCCCAATGCCCACCCATTCACAAAGCCATTCATTGTGTTGAAAAGGATCGCCAGAGGCACAGCAATGACGGGAAACGGTTTGTCGCCACTGTTCAACCGAAAAGGGAAGATGAAGCCTCTATGGACATAGTGCACCTGCCACAGCAGAACGCAGATGAGCGACGGCCAGGAATAGCTAGGTGCGAACCAGAAGTAGAAACCGCAGCAGGCAAGGGCTGCAGGGATTTCCATCGCGAGCCATCCGGTCCGCGCTTTGATCGCCAACCAACCGGGCGTGTAGTGGCGTCCGAGCGGATTCGGGAACACGAACCCCTGAAGAGCAACACCGACGGCACTCGCGAACATCGCGATAAGTAGCCAGTCGTAAATCGTATCCGCCATATCTCCCCCGTCACATGAGGAGCATCATACACAGTTCATGACTGGGCGCTCACGGGCTCGTTAAAACCCGTGAATTGCTGCCCACCCTCTCCATGCCCAGATTAAAATCATGGCAAAGACGATCGGCATAGGCCTCATATCCATCCTGGCAGGTTTCATGATGTTGGCGATCAACCAACTCGCATAGGCGGGCATAGACACGGACCAAATCGGTCAGATCAGCAGCCCTGGCTGCCATCCATGAAAAACCCGGCTGCTGAGTGAGCAACCGGGCTAATGAAGATTGGCGAAAAGGAACCTTACTGTTGGTCGGAAGCCGTGTCCGCCGCATCTTCCGCTGCTGCAGCGCCTTCTTCTGAAGCACCAGCCGCTTCATCAAGCGCATCACCTGCCGCTTCCGCAGCATCTCCTGCCATTTCACCCGCAGCACTGGCTGCATCACCCGCAGCGTCTACTGTTGCATCAACCGCATCGCCAGCAGCGTCTGCTGCATCTCCGGCAGCTTCAACCGTTGCATCAACAGCATCACCCGCAGCATCGATTGCATCGTCGGCGACGCCTTCAACAGCATCAGCGGCACCGCGAGCAGCTTCGCCTACAGCATCTGCAGCGCTACCTGCTGCCTCACTGGCCTCTTCCAGAATGGAGCCTACAGAGTTTTCGCTTTGCCCTTCTGCAGCAGTCTCTTCCACAGCGTCTTCTGGCGCTGTGGCTTCGTCCTGGTCAGACTGGTCATCACAGGCAGAGACAAACAAGGCCCCTGCAAACGCTGCTGACAGCGCAAGTTTTTTGTAGAAATCAGACATATTTCTATCCCCTAGGTTTAGATGCCCCCACTGACATCTTTTTACGCACCCCGGAGAAGAGAACCACACAAGCAGCACCCCGTTCAAGCCGCGAAAGAACAAATGCTTAATCCGCGAATGGATCGTGCATCAGGATCGTATCGTCCCGCTCGGGCGAAGTTGAGAGAAGCGCCACAGGGCACTCAATCAGTTCTTCCACATAGCGCACATATTTGACGGCTGCTGCGGGCAGGTCTGCCCAGCTACGCGCGCCATAGGTGGTTTCTGACCAGCCATCCATTTCTTCATAGATCGGTTTAATCCGAGCCTGAAGCGCAGGTGTCGCCGGCAGATAGTCAATGCGCTCGCCATCAAGCTCATAGGCCACACAGATTTTGATCTTCTCAAACCCGTCCAGCACATCAAGCTTGGTAAGCGCAATGCCCTGCATGCCATTCGTTTTGAGTGACTGATTGACAAGCACCGCATCAAACCAACCGCAGCGACGCTTACGACCAGTCACCACACCAAACTCGTGGCCGCGCTCACCGAGACGCTGACCGTCCTCATCTTCAAGTTCGGTCGGGAACGGCCCTTCGCCCACACGGGTCGTGTAGGCCTTGGTAATGCCGAGCACATATTCGACTGCCGATGGGCCCATGCCGGAGCCGGTCGCCGCCTGGCCGGACACAACATTAGAAGACGTCACAAACGGATAAGTGCCGTGGTCAATGTCGAGCAGCGTGCCCTGCGCGCCCTCAAAGAGAATGCGTTTGCCGTCTTTCCGCGCCTGAGCGAGATAGCGCCAGACCGTATCCATATGCGGCAGAATTTTGGGCGTGACGTCTGCAAGCGCTTCCAGAATAGGGGCGGCTTCCAGATCGTCTTTGCCAAGCCCCCGGCGCAGCGCATTGTGGTGATGTAAAAGCTTCTCCACCTTGTCCGGTAGAGTGGACGGGTCCGCCAGGTCCATCACCCGAATGGCGCGACGTCCCACCTTGTCTTCGTATGCAGGACCGATACCCCGCTTGGTGGTGCCGATCTTCGTCCCCTTGTTCGAGGTCTCACGGATCACATCCAATTCCGCATGGACGGGTAGAATAAGAACTGCATTTTCGGCAATCTTGAGGTTCTCAGGTGTTACCACGACGCCCTGCTCCCCAAGCTTTTCGATCTCCGCCACGAGCGCCCAAGGGTCAATCACCACCCCATTGCCGAGCACAGACATTTTGCCCCCGCGGACAATGCCGGACGGCAGCAGCGAAAGCTTGTAGGTCACCCCATCAATGACGAGCGTATGGCCCGCATTGTGGCCTCCCTGAAAGCGCACAACCACATCTGCGCGCTCTGAGAGCCAATCCACAATCTTGCCCTTGCCTTCGTCGCCCCATTGGGAGCCGACGACCGCTACATTCGCCATGAGAATCACCGATTTTTGGCCCAAAACAACGATGTTTTATGGACCTAGACACAAAGAAAGCCCCCGCGCCGTTTCCGGCTGGGGACTTTCATAGCTTTTACCCGTTTGAGGGTCTCATGGGAAGGGGAAAGACGTCATTCAAAGTTCCTCAAAAAAGGGAACCGCGTTTAGTCTAGAGTCCTTTGAAACGACCGACCGGCCGCAAAGGGAAATACGATGCTAACAACCAATGTAGATGAGGTTTTCGAGCATTCTGCAGACGAAATCTGGGATCTTATTGGAGATTTTGGCGACATGGGAAGATGGTCCGGCCGACCGCCAGAGGCCTGCGTCCAGGACGGTGAAGGAATCGGGTGCCTTAGAACCATCACCCTCGACGATGGTCAGAAAATCGTCGACCGGCTCGAAGCCGAGACCGCCCTTAGCTATTCCTACTCAATTGTCAGCGCGCCTCTGCCCTTCGAGTCCTATCGGGCAACTATGGCCGTTGAACCAATCGACAGCACATCCTGCCGCTTCACCTGGTCCGGGGAGTTTGAACCGAAAGGCATCGCCGACGACAAAGCCATTCAATTCACTCAAGCGATGTATCACATGGGCATAGGCCTGATGAAGGATACGCTCGCAAAAAAGGCCCCATGAAGGGGCCTTTGTATTTATGCACTCCTTGGGGCCACGACCGAGGCCCTGGCTGGCAGACCGCGCGCCCACGCAAATAGGCAAGCGACGCGCAGAGCGCGTCTGCCGTGAGCGATCAGAACGTCAGCGCTTTTGCCTGCTTCACATGGGGAATCGCTTCCACAGCCTTGAGGCATTCGTCCGAGAGGTCCTGATCGAGGTCGATAAGGGCAATAGCGTCACCGCCCTCTTCTTCGCGACCGAGACGGAAGTTAGCGATATTCGCGCCGGAATTCCCGAGCACCGTACCCAAGGCCCCGATAAAACCAGGCTTGTCCTCATTGGTGACATAGAGCATGTGAGGGGAAAGTTCCGCCTCCATATTGATGCCCTTCACCTGAATGAGCCGTGGCTTGCCATCAGAGAAGATCGTGCCCGCCACAGAGCGGTCCTGGCGTTCGGTCTTCACGGTTAGCCGGATATAGGTTTCGAACGCACCGCGAGGTTCCTCTCGCTTCACTTCTGTAAGTTCAATGTCCCGCTGTTTCGCAATGACGGGAGCAGAAACCATGTTCACATCAGAAAGCAGCGGCTTCAGAAGTCCGCAAAGCGCCGCATTGGTGAGCGCCTTGGTGTTGAGTTCTGAAACTTCACCTTCATACTCGATAATGACTTCTTCAATGCCGGTCTCGGTGAGCTGCCCGGCAAAAGAACCAAGCTGATCAGCCAGAGCCACATAAGGTTCGAGCTTCGGCGCTTCTTCTGCCGTGATAGAGGGCACGTTGATAGAGTTGGTGACGGCACCCGTCAGCAGATAGTCCGCCATCTGGTCGGCTACCTGAAGTGCCACATTTTCCTGCGCCTCAGACGTCGAGGCGCCGAGATGCGGTGTGCAGATCACGTTCGCCATGCCAAAGAGCGGGTTCTCTTTTGCAGGCTCTTCTTCAAACACGTCCAGCGCCGCGCCCGCTACCTTGCCGCTTTCAAGAGCCGCTTTCAGGTCAGCTTCAACGATAAGACCGCCACGAGCACAGTTCACAATGCGCACGCCGTCTTTCATCTTCGCAAACGCCTCTGCGTTCAAGATGTTGCGTGTCTTGTCGGTGAGCGGTGTGTGAAGCGTAATGAAGTCAGCCCGCTTAAGGAGTTCATCAAGCTCAACTTTCTCAACACCAATATCTGCAGCCCGCTCTGGCGTGAGGAAGGGGTCGAAAGCAACCACTTTCATGCGAAGCCCAAGCGCGCGGTCGGCAGCAATCGAACCAATGTTCCCGCAGCCAATCACACCAAGGGTCTTGGCGGTGAGCTCCACGCCCATAAATTTGGATTTCTCCCATTTGCCAGCATGAGTGGACTCATTGGCTTCCGGGATTTGGCGGGCAAGAGCCGCCATCATGGAAATGGCATGTTCGGCTGTTGTGATGGAGTTACCAAACGGTGTGTTCATAACAATCACACCAGCAGCGGTTGCTGCAGGGAGATCGACATTGTCGACCCCAATACCCGCACGACCAACCACTTTGAGGTTCTTCGCCGCTTCAATCACAGGTGGTGTCATTTTGGTGGCAGAGCGAATAGCAACGCCATCATAGTCACCAATAATTTTGATCAGCTCGTCCCGGTCGAGGCCGGTAATCACGTCCACCTCAACGCCACGATCTTTGAAGATCTGCGCGGCAGCGGGGCTCATCTTGTCGGAAATAAGGACCTTCGGCATCAGATTGTCTCCTGAATGCGAAATAGAAAATAAATGGGGAAAGAATGATTGGGGAGCAGCGCCGCCGCTCCCCGAAAATCAATTTCAGGCGGGAACAAGTTCCGCACAGGCTTCAGCAAAGGCCCAATCAAGCCAAGGCGTCAGCGCCTGCATGTCAGAGACTTCGATCGTCGCCCCGGCCCAGATGCGAAGACCAGCAGGTGCATCGCGGTAAGCGCCAATGTCATAGGCAACACCTTCTGCATCAAGGATCGAGCCAATCTTCTTGGCAATGGCCGCCTGCACATCATCGGGCAAGGCCGTGACTTTAGGGTCCACCACTTTGAGACAGACCGACGTGCAAGAGCGTGTCGCAACATCTGTGTTCAAAAAGTCGACCCATTCGGTCTGAGACGCCCAGTCGGCAAGGACAGCGAGGTTTGCTTCCGCCCGGCCAATAAGGCTGTTCAAGCCACCAATTGACTCGGCCCATTTCAGCGTGTCGAGATAGTCTTCAACGCAAAGCATGGACGGCGTGTTGATGGTCTCGCCTTTGAAGATACCTTCAATCAGCTTGCCGCCTTTGGTGAGGCGGAAAATCTTCGGCAGCGGCCATGCAGGCGTGTAGCTCTCCAACCGCTCAACAGCCCTTGGGCTGAGAATGATCACCCCGTGAGCGGCTTCACCGCCCATCACCTTCTGCCAGGAGAAGGTGGTGACATCGAGCTTGGTCCAGGGAAGCTCCATGGCGAAAGCTGCGGATGTTGCATCACAAATTGTGAGGCCATCACGGTCCGCATCAATCCAGTCGCCGTTTGGAACCCGAACGCCCGACGTTGTGCCGTTCCAGGTGAACACCACATCGCGGCCGAAATCGACAGCGCCGAGATCTGGCAAGTCGCCGTAGCCCGCTTCGAGCTTGCGCACATCGTCGAGTTTCAACTGTTTGGCAACATCGGTGATCCAGCCAGAGCCAAAGCTCTCCCAGGCCATCATATCGACGCCCCGTTTGCCCAGAAGTGACCACATGGCCATTTCCATAGCGCCCGTATCAGATGCAGCAACAATGCCGATCTTATAATCATCAGGCACACCGAGCACCGACCGTGTCAGGTCAATGGCTTCAGCAAGCTTCGCCTTCCCCGGCTTGGAGCGATGGCTCCGGCCAAGACAGGCATCTTCAAGATTTTGGAGGGTCCACCCCGGCCGCTTAGCGCATGGCCCGGATGAAAAATTAGGATTAGCCGGACGCATTGCCGGCGCAGCAGTCTTTGTCATTATCTGTATCTATCCTCACAGATAGTCGCCTCTCGGTGGGGAGAGGTGGCCCACCGCCGATATAGGCTTGTGGGTTCCCGCTGTCAAATACCTTTCGGCCACAGGGGAGAAATTCACCTCAGCGTCGTTAAAATTTTAAGAAAAACAACGGCTTAACAAGTTGAAAAGATATTGAACTCACTATTGTGTGATACAAAGTTCTATGACCTTTCGGTCAAGGGAGTGTGCAATGGCCAGTGAGTTGCGACAGATCGTTTTGTCTGACGAAGAGTTCACGTCGAGTTTGAATTCCTTTCGGCGCACCCATGTTGATTTCCTGCCCAACGGAGAGATCGTCAAATGGGAAGCCGGTGACAAGGGCACACTTGATGTCACAGTGAACATCAAAGGCGGTTCGACCATCAACAAGATGACCTTCACCGTCGAGCCTCAAGACGTCATCGACATCCTCGTGCGGTTTTGCATGGAAAACAATGTGCCAGTCCCCCGTGCAGGAGACAAAACCTGGCGCAGCGGCGACAACGGCATCACGCTGTCCATTGCGCTCGTCGGTGCTGAACTGGAGCGCGCCAATATCGATCTGGCCGCCCTTGCCTAAACCCAAAGCGTAAACCAGAAATCACGAGTCAAAAAGATTGAACCGAACGGCGGTTCAGGCGACGCTGCGGCCACCCCGCAGTCCTGAGCGGGAATTGAGTCGGACCCGAACATGCAAGCCAAAACCGCATCGCTGATTCCCAATCAGCGTTCCCTCTTCGATATTCCAGATCACATCGCCTATCTAAATTGCGCCTACATGTCGCCCTTGCTCAAAAGCGCTGCTGAGGTGGGTGAGCGCGCCATCGCTTCAAAAAAACAGCCTTGGCACACGACGTCGGAGGACTTTTTCACAGAGTCTGAAGCAACGCGCAGCCTCTTCGCCAAACTGATCGGCGCAGACGCAGATGCCATCTCCTTTATTCCCTCCGCCTCCTATGGCATTGCCATCGCCGCCACGAACATTCCCATTGGCGAAGGCCAAGAGGTGCTTGTGCTCGCAGAACAGTTTCCCTCAAACATCTACGCCTGGGAACGAGCCGCCGAAGAACAAGGCGGGCATATCCAGACAGTCGCCTCACCAGCGGAGACAGAGAATGGCCCGGACTGGACGCCCGCAATCCTGGATGCCATCTCAGAGCGCACCGATATTGTCGCCCTGCCGCACTGTCACTGGACAGACGGTGCGCTGATCGACCTAGCCGCAATTTCCAACAAAGCAAAATCTGTAGGCGCCGCATTGGTTCTCGATGTCTCCCAGTCTTTGGGAGCGATGCCCCTCAACCTGGTCGACATCGATCCGGATTTTGTTGTGGCACCAACCTATAAATGGCTGCTCGGTCCCTATGCCATGGGTTTTCTCTACGCAGCTCCTCGCTGGCAAAACGGACGCCCGATTGAAGAAAACTGGCTCAATCGAAAAGGCTCAGAAGATTTTGCTGGGCTGGTCGACTATGAAGACAACTATCAGCCAGGTGCGCGCCGCTACGACATGGGCGAACGCGCCAACTTTCAGCTCATGCCCATCACAAGGTGTGCCCTGGAGCAGATTGCCGACTGGGGCATCGAAAACATCGCGGCCACCCTGCAGACAAAAACCAATGCCATTGCTGCCCGCGCAACCAGTCTGGGCCTCACGGTTTCAGCACCTGAGTTGAGGGCACCGCATTTTCTGGGAGTCCGCTTTCCGGATGGCGTGCCAGATAGATTGTTGGACCATCTGGCCAAAGAGCATGTTTATGTAAGTCTGCGCGGAACCTCCATGAGGGTCACACCGCACCTCTACAATACCGACGAAGACGCGGACCGCCTTTTCAGCGCATTGCAGGCTGTCCTGTGAGCCTTCGCCAACACACACCCGCCGACTATCGCGACCTCGCACTTCTCGCCATTCTTTGGAGTGGCGCCTTTGCACTCACCGACGTCGCTGTAGCCACAATGACACCTGCATGGTCCGTGGCGATCCGAATGCTGGTCTCCGCTGCCGTGCTTGCACCCTTCATGATGATCAATCGCGAACCGATACCGCGCACACGCAAAATGTGGGGCTGGCTGACAGCGCTCGCGCTCTGTGGGGATCTCATTCCCTTCTTTCTTCTCTCCTGGGGGATCACACTCATCGCATCCGGCCTGTCAGCCATTCTGGTTGGCGTTATGCCTCTCATTACCCTGGTGCTGGCGCGGATCTTCGTACCGGGTGAAACACTCACAGCCACACGCATTGGCGGCTTTGTCGTCGGCCTCATAGGGCTCGTAATTGTGGTGGGACCGAATGCACTGGACGGCGCATCGACAACTGGCACACCCCTGCTGGGAGAGATGCTGGTGCTCGCCGCCGCTTTCTTCTTCGCCATGAACGCGATCATCGCCCGGCGAGCTCCGCCTGCTCCGCTTTACTCCAAAGGCTGTCTCACAACTGGGCTCGCAGGCGTCATCATGGTGCCGCTTGCCTGGGCAGAAGCGCCGCTCAACATGGACGCCATCACGCTGCAATCATGGGTCGCTGTCGTCGTGCTGGGTGCACTGCCCGTGGGTTATGCCACGATTGTGTATTTCCGCCTGATCGAAAGCGCAGGGCCATCCTTCATGGCCATGACCAACTATCTGGTGCCTGTCATCGCCCTTGCGATTGGGGCACTCTTCCTCGGCGAGACCATCACCCTGCATGCCATGATCGGCCTTGCGGTTATCCTCGGCGGGATCGGCCTCGCAGAGCTCAGACGGTGATGGTGCCCTTGAGGTAATCAACCGCCCGTCCGCGCATCACAACCCGGTCACCCTTAAGCGTGCAATAGAGCGTACCGCCACGTTTCGATATCTGCCGCGCAACGATCTCGTCTTTCTTCAGACGCGAGGCCCAAAAAGGCACGATGGTTGTGTGCGCCGACCCCGTCACCGGGTCCTCTGCGATCCCAACATGGGGCGCAAAGAAGCGCGACGCACAGTCCCAGCCCGAGGCTTCATCGCCAGGGGCGGTGGCGATCAGCCCTTTGCCGGTTTCGGTACACAAGCCGGTGAGCTTTGCGAGATCCGGCTGCAACGCCGCCACCTGGCGCATATCATCAAACACCGCCAGCATGTGATGGCCGCTCAGCACCATAGAGGGTCGTGCACCAAGGGCTCCCACAACCTTGTCATCGACCATGGTCGGCTTTGGCGGGTTCGTCGGAAAATCCATCACATAGAGATCGCCATCCCGACCCACGGTCAGCGGACCGCTCTTGGTCTGGAACACAATCTCAGAGCCTGCGAAGCCCAGATGCGCAAACAGCACATGGGCAGAGGCAAGCGTCGCATGCCCACAGAGCGGCACCTCCGCCGTAGGCGTGAACCAACGAAGCTCATAGCCTTCTTGAGCGGGTACAAAGAACGCCGTTTCAGCAAGATTGTTTTCAGCAGCAATGGAGAGCATCAGATCATCTGAGAGCCAGTGCTCAAGCGGCACCACAGCAGCCGGGTTGCCCTCAAACACCCCATCGGCAAAAGCATCAACCTGAAACATTGTGAACTCGGCCATCACGCTCTCCAACTCTCTATTTCGATTGAGATCATTTAGGCATAGAGAAAAACAGATACAATCATTATATTGTCACCATGACATTTTGGACGAAAGCTCTTGAGACCGGGACCGGCCCTGCCTATCGGCGGCTGGCGGACGGTCTGCACGCCGCAATCGCAAACAATCTGGTGAGCATTGGCGACCGCCTTCCCCCGCAGCGGGAGCTCGCCTACGAGTTGGGCGTCAGCATTGGCACAATCACCCGTGCCTATGACCTGGCGACCCGGCGCGGCGACATAACAGCGGTGACCGGCAAAGGCTCCTTTGTCGCCTCAGTAGTCATCCGCAGTGATGAGAGCGCCATTAATCTGCGGATAAACTTACCTGCAGATATCGGACAAGGCGTGGACCTCGCCGCAGCCCTCAGCCAGCGCAGCGCCGCTGAGTTTCTGTCTTACATCCCTTTCGGTGGCTCAGAAGCCGATCGCCAGGCCGGTGTCACTTACTTGAACCTCGGCGGCGTCACCGCCGCGCCCGACGACCTGATCGTCACAGCCGGCGGCCAGCATGCCCTCACAACCGCCCTCATGGTGACGACCAAGCCTGGCGACACCGTTCTGTGCGAACCGTTCACCTTTGCAGGTTTCCTGGACTATGCCCGCCTTACCGATCGAAAGATCATCGCGATCCCCGCGGACAAAGAAGGCATTCGCCCTGCTGCTTTCGAGGAGCTTTGTAGACAGTACAAACCTGCGGCGGCCTTTCTCACCCCCACCGCACAAAACCCCACCGGCACCAACCTGTCGGAGCACCGCAGAAGGGCGATTGCCAAGTCAGCCCACAAACATGGAACGATGATCATCGAAGACGGGATCTACGATCCCCTGATGCCCGAGCCACCTATAACCTTCCACGAACTTGTACCTGACCAGACGTTCTACATTGCGTCGCTGTCAAAGACCGTGGCGCCCGGACTCCGCGTCGGTTATCTCATCTGCCCGCCTGCACACCGAGACGAAGCCAACGACATACAACATCTGTTGGGCATGGGCCCACCCCAGGCGATGGCCAACCTCACAACAGCTTTGATTGAGAGCGGCAGTGCAGAAACCATGACCAGAGCTCAGGCTAGGGAAATTGCTGCCAGGCAAGAGCTGGCCCGTGCCATCGTTGATCATAAAGACAACGATGAAAAAATCTTCGCGCCGCATTACTGGCTGCCACTCCCCAAAACCTGGACACCGGAAAGGTTTGTCGCGGCGGCCGAGGCAGAAGGCGTGCTGCTCTCGCCATCAGGCCACTTCGCTGTCGAAGCACCCTCAAACCATGTGCGCCTGGCGCTCGGTGCTGCGGCAGATCGCAACATCCTGGAAGAGGCTCTTACCAAACTCGCGCAGCTTTTGGAGAAGAACCCCACCCGCGCCAGTCGGTCTGTCTAGACCTCACGCGTCAGTCTGATTGCTGAAAAGGGTGCATATGATTCAGAGGCCCGTGACCTTTTCCCAACCCAGGTGCGGTCGCAATCGCCTCATGGACATAGTCCCGCGCGATCGAGACAGCATCCCGCATCGGTGCACCCTGAGAGAGAAGCGCCGCAATCGCTGAGGCCAATGTGCATCCGGTGCCATGCGTATGCACCGTGTCGATGCGCGGGCTTGTCATGACTTCAATGCTTTCCTCGGTCACCAAAACGTCGCACACATCTGCGCCCTGCCCATGGCCGCCTTTGACCAAAACAGCAGCTGGCCCAAGCCCCATAAGGGCATCGCCAGCCCGCTTCTGATCATCCAGCGTTTCAACGGCCTGACCAGTCAACCGGGCGGCTTCAGGCATATTGGGGGTGAGGATCGTCGCTGCGGGCACCAGCAGGTTACGCAACGCGATCATGGCATCATCCTGTAACAGCGGATCACCGCTGGTCGCCACCATTACCGGGTCGACAACAAGCTTGAGGTCAGAGCGGGTGTCAAACTCCTGCGCCACCGCCTCAATAACCTCTGTTGAGTGCAACATGCCGGTCTTCACGACATCAGCGCCAATGTCATCAAGCACGGCCTGCATCTGACGAACAATGATATCGGGATCAAGGGGAAGCACATCAGATACGCCGAGCGTGTTCTGAACCGTTATTGCGCTCACAGCGGTTGCTGCGTAAGCGCCAAACATGGTGACCGTCTTAATGTCTGCCTGAATGCCCGCACCGCCACCGCTGTCGGACCCGGCAACAATCAGAACCCGGCCCATGGTTGGATCGGGAGACGTGTCATTATCATTCATGGAATTCAGGCAGCCGCATGCTCGATCGCAGAGGCAATATCGCCCACAACGTTTTCGACGAGGCTTTCATCATCCCCTTCCGCCATCACGCGGATCAGGGGTTCCGTGCCCGATTTGCGCACGACAATACGTCCACACTCACCCAGACGCCCTTCGCCTTCTTTGATGGCTTCCTGGACCGTCGCACTTTCAAGGGGCGCCCCAGACTTAAAGCGCACGTTCTTCAAGAGCTGCGGCACTGGTTCAAACAGATTGCAGGCTTCACTCACAGGCTTGTTGGTAGATTGCAACACGGCCAGCACCTGGAGGCCTGCAATCAATCCGTCACCCGTCGTCGCGAAGTCAGACAACACGATATGGCCTGACTGCTCACCACCCACATTGAAGCCGTGGCTCCGCATATGCTCTACCACATAGCGGTCGCCGACCTGCGTGCGCGCAAGCTCCAGGCCAATGCCCTGAAGATAACGTTCAAGGCCGAGGTTCGACATCACCGTCGAAACAATGCCAGGCCCTGCAAGCATTTCAGACTCTTTCCACGACTGCGCCACGAGACCCATAATCTGGTCTCCATCAACAATCTCGCCCTTTTCATCACAGATAATGACGCGGTCCGCATCTCCGTCGAGAGCCAGACCGATGTCAGCGCGCCGTTCCCGCACCAGCTCACACATGCGCTCCGGGGCCGTGGACCCACATCCGGAATTAATGTTCGTGCCATCAGGGTCAACACCGACGGTGACGACTTCCGCGCCAAGCTCCCACAGCGCCGTCGGCGCGACCTTATAAGCCGCACCGTTGGCACAATCGACCACCACGCGCAGCCCTTCCAGACTTAGATGTTTTGGAAAAGTACGCTTTGCGAACTCAATGTACCGGGCCTGCGCATCTTCAATACGTTTGGCCCGGCCAATAGCCTCAGGCGCCGCCAGATGGTCCATAATCCCATTGTCCATCCGCCGCTCGATCTCATGCTCCACAAGGTCAGAGAGCTTGTACCCGTCCGGACCAAACAGCTTGATGCCATTATCTTCATAGGAATTGTGAGAGGCAGAAATCATGACCCCAAGGTCAGCGCGCATGGAACGTGTCAGCATCGCAACAGCTGGAGTTGGCAGGGGACCGAATTGGAAGACATCCATCCCCACGGACGTAAAGCCAGCAACCAGGGCATTTTCAATCATGTAGCCAGAGAGGCGCGTATCCTTCCCAATCACCACCCTATGGCGATGATCACCGCGTGTAAAAACGCGCCCGGCGGCCATACCCACACGCAGGGCCATTTCCGCCGTCATATTGGGTTGGTTCGCCGTGCCTCGAATACCGTCCGTGCCAAAATATTTGCGTGACATTGAAGGTCTTTATCCCAGTAATTTACGTCCCCAGCCGCGGCACTATATAGCCGAACACCTCCACAGTCGGTTAACGATTTGTTTCTTTTTCTTACGCGGTTAATAGGCCGACAGGTGACCCCAGATCGCCAGCGAATCCGCCAATTGCCGAGGTTCATGGGTCCGGATCATGTCCACCCCGGCAGTCGCTGTAAAAAGCTCGGCAGCTAGGGTTGCCGCCGCTGAACTGCCAACCTCGGTCCCCGCGAGTTTCCGGAGGAAGCTTTTTCGCGACACCGAAATGAGAAGGGGCACGTCGAACCGCTCTTTGAGCGTGCCCACCCCCCGGATCACTTCCAGCGACGGCTCCGGTTGATTGCCGAGGAAAAAGCCCATGCCAGGGTCCAAAACCAGGCGTTCCCGGGTGACCCCCGCCTTTTCCAGAGCGCCGAAACGTTCTTCGAAAAACCGGGAAACATGATCCACCATAGACCCCGCAGGCGGCGCTGCCCGCGTCGCGGGACCGCGCCCCTGAATGGAATGCATCACCACAAGCTTGGCAGAAGCCTCCGCAAGCTCCGGATAGAAACTCTCATCGGCAAACCCCTGAATGTCATTGAGATACGCCACATTCTGCGTCAGCGCCCACCGCTGTGTTTCCGTCTGAAATGTATCGACAGAAACCAGGGCCCCTTCCTCCTGAAGGACAGGCACCACTGCTGAGAGACGTTTAATCTCTTCTTCTGCACTCACCGGCGCGCTGTCTGGATGGGACGATGCGGGCCCGATATCAAGCACATGCGCCCCATCCGCCATCAGCTGCCGCCCGTGAGCGAGTGCCGCGGCGGGATCAAGATACTTCCCCCCATCGGAAAACGAGTCCGAGGTGATGTTGAGAATACCGAATATGCTGGGTGTTGATTTCATACACGCTCATACCACGGCACTTGCCTCACAAAAAAGCCCCACTCAAACGAGCAGGGCTTTAATCGTTCTTACAAAGGCCACGAGATCACGTACCCTGAGGCTCGGGATCAATCCGGCCCACGCCGCCACTTGTCGGCACGGAAGCGGTCGGACCACCCGTAGGCTCCGGCGGCTCACCGCTATCGCGATGCGGCTTCTCACCAACCAGAAGACCTTTGATTTCATCGCCTGAAAGGGTTTCGAACTCAAGCAACCCTTTGGCGATCGTGTGAAGATCATCAATATTGGTCGTAAGCACCTCGTGGGCTTTCTTGTAGCCATCATCCACGATGCGCTTCACTTCCTGGTCGATCATCCGCTGTGTCTCTTCAGACATATTCTGCGAGCGCGCCACTGAGTGACCAAGGAAGACTTCTTCTTCATTGTCTTCATAAGCCAGCGGTCCAAGCTTGTCGCTCATACCCCACTGCGTGACCATGGCTTTCGCCATCTTGGTCGCCTGCGAAATATCGGACGATGCCCCAGAGGTCACCTTGTCATGGCCAAGAATGATTTCTTCTGCCACACGGCCACCCATGGCGACCGCCAAGTCTGCATACATCTTCTCGCGCGTGACAGAGAACTGATCCGCTTCCGGCAGGCGCATCACCATGCCGAGTGCCCGGCCACGGGGAATAATCGTTGCCTTATGAATCGGGTCTGAGGCGGGCATATGAAGCGCCACCAGCGCGTGGCCACCTTCGTGATAAGCAGTAAGGCTGCGTTCTTCTTCCGATTGAACCATGGAGCGGCGTTCCGCGCCCATCATCACCTTGTCTTTCGCGTCCTCAAATTCAGACATGGTGACCAACCGGCGTCCGCGACGGGCCGCAAGAAGGGCTGCCTCATTCACAAGGTTCGCCAGATCAGCCCCGGAGAAGCCCGGGGTGCCGCGGGCAAGGGTCTTCACTTCTACGTTTGGTCCTACAGGCACTTTCTTCATGTGCACTTTGAGGATTTTTTCGCGGCCAATAATGTCCGGGTTCGGCACCACAACCTGACGGTCGAAACGACCAGGACGCAGCAGAGCCGGGTCCAGAACGTCCGGACGGTTGGTCGCTGCAATCAGAATGATGCTCTCATTGGGCTCAAAGCCATCCATCTCAACCAGCAACTGATTGAGAGTCTGTTCGCGCTCATCATTGCCGCCGCCAAGACCGGCACCACGATGCCGACCAACCGCATCAATCTCGTCAATGAAGATGATGCAGGGTGAGTTTTTCTTGGCCTGTTCGAACATGTCACGGACACGGCTCGCACCGACACCCACAAACATCTCCACAAAGTCAGACCCGGAAATGGTGAAGAACGGCACATTGGCTTCGCCTGCAATAGCGCGCGCAAGCAGCGTCTTACCAGTGCCCGGAGGGCCCACAAGCAGCACACCCTTTGGAATGTGACCGCCGAGACGCTGGAATTTCGAAGGGTCCCGCAGGAAGTCGACAATCTCTTCCAGATCATCTTTCGCTTCATCAATGCCGGCCACATCGTCAAAGGTCACACGACCATGGCGTTCTGTGAGCAGCTTCGCTTTCGATTTGCCAAAGCCCATGGCCTTGCCGCCACCGCCCTGCATCTGGCGCATGAAGAAAATCCAGACCCCGATCAGAAGCAGCATGGGGAACCAGGAGACAAGGATACCGAGCAGCGACGGAGAGCCATCATCTGCCGGCTTCGCCGTGATTTCCACATTCCGCGCATTCAGGCGCTCAACCAGGTTCGGATCACCAGGATTGTATGTGTAGAAACTCTGACCGTCGGAATAGTGCCCTGAGATCGTGCTGCCAGACATGGTCACATCAACCACATTGCCCTTATCAACTTCGTTCAGAAGTTGAGAAAAGCTGATCTCATTGGTGGTGGTCCGTTCGACCGGGCTCTGGAACAGGTTGAACAGCGCCACAAGCAAGAGCGCGACAACAGCCCACAGAGCGAAATTTTTAAAATTGGACAAGGTGCTTTTCCTGTCTGGAAGTCCGGTCCCTTAAGCGGGACCAAGTTTCTACCGGCTAATTTGGATTTGTTCTAAGTCTATTAGAAAGATAGGGTCGCCACAAAGTTTTACTAGACGGGGATAGGTCTCCCCGGCCCCCTTTTTCGACCTTTTTCGCTGAAATGTGATGATACGTCCCACTTTGGCGCACTTACCCCTCTGTTGGAAAATGACCCTAGCGGCCTTGGGTAAAAACCCCGTTAGCTCTTTCAGCGAATTTGAGCCGTATTTGGTGCAAATTGAAAGGAGGTAGGGCGCTCAGATCTCGCCCAGAAAGCGACTTCGAAAGGTCGGCGCACCGGTCGCAAAGTAAGCAAGCTGCGGCTGTACCAGAAGCTCATCATCCCGCCACAAGGCAGGCAGCGTTTCCAGCGCAAGTTTTGGAACGTCCGTCGGCAGCGGCAGACCTTCCTCTTTCACCTGGCGCAAGCCCGCGCGGCCGAGCGCTTTCACCGTGCCACTTGTTTTGCGTCCTGTCAGACGCACATCAAAGCGCCCATCCCAAACAAGCGGAGAGCCGGAGACGAGGTCCAGCCCCTCACCCACAGCGGCTGCTTCCCGCAGCACCCGGAAATGCGCCAAGCGGCTCGTAAACTTGACCCCGCCGAGCGTCCGTCCCCGACCGAGCGCTTCACTTCGCACCGCATCGAGCAGCGTTTCAAGTGAACTCAGCCGCGGTGGATAGTCAGAGCCCCCCACCCGCTGGGTCAATCGGGCAAGCAGACGAAGCGCAATTTCATCAGGAACGTCTGTCAGACAAGCGGTCTCCACCTCTGCATAGCCAAAGGGCTGCCAGCGCACCGCTTTGCGCTCCAGCACATCTGTTGAAAATTCGAGCCCTGCCCGCGCCCGGCCCATGGCTTTGGCGGTTGAGACGAGCCGATCTCGGTTGATACCGAGCTCTTCCAGGGTCGGCAGCGCTTGTCTTACCTGAACCCGCAGAAACCGCTCATCTTCATTGCTTGGATCCTCAATCCAGCTCTGCCCCGCTTTGAGCAACGTAGAGCGCAGGCGTTCCCGGGGCACATCCAGAAGCGGCCGCAGGATTCTGACCCCCTGGTGGACCCGCACAGGCGCCATGGCCGAGAGGCCGTCCACACCACTGCCGCGCTGCAGCCGAATGAGAAACGTCTCCGCCTGATCGTCCAGATGGTGTGCTGTGAGAAGGTCCGCTTTTCCCTGCCCGGAGCGACACCAACCAGACAGGAGGCGGTATCGCGCCGTCCGCGCTTCCGCCTGCAGATTAGAAGTTGGCTTATCGCCCTCCCAGCGAAGGGTCTTGTGCGGGAGCTGGAGCGCTTTTGCCCAAAGAGCAACCTGGGCGGCTTCTTCAGCCGCCTCGGAACGCAATCCATGATCGACCGTCAGAACCGTGAGTTTGGGAATTTCTTTGCCACGCGCTTCTAGCCAGTTGCGCCACTGGCTGAGCAGAACCATCAGGGCGACCGAATCTGCACCACCTGACACCGCGACACCCAGACGGGCAGCAGGATCAAGGGGCCGCATCAAACGGCCAAGTTCAGGGCCTGTCAGCGCACGGGGGGACCGAGCCAGGGCCATGCGCGACCGTCAACAGCCAGCGCGCGTGCGCTCAAGCTGCGCCCGCTGCTTCACGGCTTGCGTGGCGGAGGGGAAACGCCGGTTCAACTCGCCCAAGGTCGCGCAGGCCTGCTCTTGCTGACCGAGAGCTGCCAGCGTCATGCCAAGCTTCAGCAAACTATCTGGTGCTTTGGTGGAGCTGGAATAGGTGGAATAGCCAGTCAGAAACGCCTCAGCAGCCTGTCGATAAGCGCCCCGAACATAAAAGGTCTCACCCAGCCAATATTGGGCATTGCCGGCAAGGTTGTGGGTCGGATAGCGCTGCAGAAAATTCGCAAATTCTGCTTCGGCCACATCAAACTGCCCGCGTTTCAGCTGATTAATCGCTGCTTCATAGGCATCTTCCGGCGCACTGGCTGTCGGCGCAGCGATGGGAGCTGAATATGTTTCCGTCGGCAACTGAGCGGCATCATTTACCGAAACGCGTGTGTTCTCATCCGGACGCCCCTGGGGCAACGCAGCCACAGGTACCTGCCCAAGAGTTCCCACCGTGGAGGCGGCGGCATCACTGATCGCCCCAGCGCCTGGAGGAGGCGTGAGCACAGGCGCGCCAGACGATCCCGCTAGCGCGTTAGAAGTCCCCCCAGAAGCACCCAACTCCTGGAACCGGAATTCAACATCTTCCGCAAACTGCCGGAACTGCGATTGGGTTTGGGTGAGGTCATAGCTGAGTTTCTCGATCTGACCGGTCAGGTCACGGAGCGAGGTTTCAACGGACTGAAGCCGAAGCGACAAATCCGCTGCACTTTGCGGGTCGGGACCAAACCCCGCGGCACCTGAAAGCTGACCCGCCTGACCCGAGACCTGGCCGGCGGCCTGATAGGTCTGGCGCTGAACGTCAATCAGGTCCCGCTCAATCTTCTCAAGTCGGTTATAGAGCGCGCGTGTTTCGACACTATCCGGTTCAGCCTGAGCGTCCGACATACCGATGCCGACCAATACAGCAACGCAGAGGCCAAATGCGCCGGCTCGCAGCCCGCCGGGCTTCCCAGCGTGGTTCTCAAAATTTGCCACGTTCATCGCCGCTCACCTTCTCAATCCAGACCCCGAAGTTCAGATCTCCCACAATAGCAGAGAGTTCGGCCAAATTGAGGCCAAGAAACATCAAGGTCGCGCCGGACATAAAAACGCCCCCGAAGGTTTCCCCACGGAGGCGTCAAAACTGATTTGGATCTGGTCGTTAAGAACCAGCACCGCTCACCACTGAAACCGCACGGCGGTTCTGGCTCCAGCAGCTCTCGTTAGAGCAAAGCGCCACAGGACGCTCCTTGCCGTAGGAAATCGTCCGGACGCGGGAAGGATCAATACCAAGGCTCACGAGGTAGCTTTTTGCAGCGTTTGCACGGCGTGCACCCAATGCCAGGTTGTAATCCCGGGTGCCGCGCTCATCTGCATGGCCTTCCATGGCAACTGAGAGAGCTGGGTAGAGCTTCAACCAGGCAGCCTGCCGCTGCAATGTTGCCCGAGCGGCAGAGGTGAGGTCGGACCGGTCTGTTTCGAAGAACACACGGTCGCCAACATTAACCACCAGATCCTGCTGAGACCCTGGCGTAGGTCCGCTCGGCTGTGTTTGCGTTTGAACAGGGGTTGTTGGCGTCGACGAAGCGGATGAATTTTCGTCCGGTGTCGAACTACACGCTGCCACAGCCACCATCAGGCCAGCCATTGTCGCGACCCGTAGGCCAGCATTCAGGATCTTCATGGATGATGTCTCCTTACATCTTTTCGCAGTACGACCGAAGCCAGCGCCTTTTTGAAGCATTGCCGCCCGTTTTCAGCTGTTACAGCCTAAATAATCTAACCGGGCCGACTTAACACTGCGTTCTTTAACATTACATGACAGCGCCCGGTGAAATTGTTTGTTTTCAATATCCCCGGTCCCATCGCACAAAGCCCCCCAGAAGCCTTACGAAGCAAGAAACCTATCTGCCCGTTGATCTTCCCGCAAGCCATCCCTCACTCATTAGATGGATTTCCTGCTGTAAACCAATCAAGTCCCATTCACCTTTTGATCAAGAGAGGCATCTTTTGGTCAGATGCAGGAGCCCGACCAAAATTAACCACTAATCTCAGGTGAGCCCGCCTAGTTGAGTCTCGGTGACCAGGCAGGGTCAGACGCAAAGGCTGGTGTATAAACCGGCCGCTCATTATAGCCGGTCAGGTCCACTGACCAGAGGCTGGGGCCGCCATTCTCTCCGCGGGTTTCCCGGAAGAACATGAGCACCCGCCCGTTTGGCGACCAGGTCGGCGCTTCATTGTGATAGCCCTCTGTCAGCACCCGTTCACCGGTGCCATCTGGCTTCATAATTCCGATGACAAAGCGGCCCTTGATCATTTTTGTAAACGCGATGAGGTCACCCCGCGGGCTCCAAACAGGTGTTGCATATCGCCCGGTCCCGAAACTGATGCGTCGCGCACCGGTTCCATCCGCGTTCATCACGTAAATCTGCTGCGAGCCGCCTCGGTCACTTTCAAAGGTGATGTAGCGCCCGTCCGGCGAATAGGAGGGCGCCGTATCAATCGCTGCCGTATTTGTCACCCGGCGGGTCTGCCGAGACCGAAGGTCCATTTCATAGATGTCCGCATTGCCGCCACGCTGAAGGCTCATGATGATCTTCTGGCCATCTGGCGAGAAGCGCGGCGCAAAGGTCATGCCCGGAAAATCACCGACGACTTCCTGCTGACCGGTCTCAATATCCAGCAAATAGACCCGCGGACGATTGCCGTAATAAGAGAGATAGGTGATTTCCTGGTTCGATGGGCTGAACCGGGGGGTGAGCACAAGATCCGCCCCATTGGTCAACATGCGCGGGTTGTGACCATCCTGATCCATGATCGCCAGACGCTTCACGCGCTGTCCTTTGGGCCCGCTTTCCGACACATGCACAATGCGGGTATCGAAATAGCCTTTCTCACCGGTGAGACGCTCATAGATGGCATCAGCAATGATATGGGCAACGCGCCGCCAGTTTTCAGGCGTCGTATAAAACTGAAGTCCCGTGATCTGCTGCTCGGCATAAATATCCCAAAGCCGGAACTCGACTTTCAGCCGCCCGTCAGGCTCAACGACGGTCTGCCCGGTCACCAGCGCCTGCGCACTGATTACCCGCCAGTCGCCGAAACGTGGCTGCACATTCACATCCTGAATGCGCTCAATATAGGAAGCGGACGGCAAAGGTCTGAAAAGCCCCGAGCGCTCAAGATCAGCGCCAATGACTTTCGCCACGTCCACACCGATCTGGCGCTCTTGGGAGCCTGGTCCCAGAAAATCCACAACAGCGATCGGCAGCGGATCAATATTGCCCTGGGTGATGTCAATCTGAAGAGCTGCATGTGCCTGCGGCCCGCTGAACGCAAGCATCGCCACGGCCACACACACTGCGAGCCCCTTACCTAATCCCCCGAAGCGCAAAGCCCCAAAACGCAATTCCATTGTCTGGAAACTCCCTCGAAACCCTGTCATTTCCCGAACCATATCTCGTATTTCCTCACTATCACCCTTCAGGTGACCGCAATGTGGCAAGAACGTTAACCGCCCAACATTTCTCTCGGGTCGAAATTGAGGTCAATCTCGCGCCAGGACGCATATTTGTCCGCAGGCATCCGGAAAGGCGCGCAACGCCGAATGGCCCGCATAGCGCTGTCGGCAGCGGCCCTGAAATAGCTGTCACCAGACAAAAGCCTGGAATTATTGATCAATTGCGGCGGTTGGGCGAGCGAGCCATCGGGCCTCAGAAACACTTTGATGCGCACCACGAGGCTTTCCGCATTCGCGGCCCCGGCCGGAATACTCCAGCAACGCCGCATCTGCACCTTAAAGGCATCGATCTCAGACATGGTGAGCTGGGCAGCTGGCCCCGCTTGGCGGGCACGCTGAGGCTCACTCCGGCGCACCGGCTGAGGCTCTTCCTCTGGGAGCTTGTCCAGAAGTGCCGCGATCTGCGTCGGATCAAAGGCAGGCTTTGGTTCTTCCCGAGGTGGCGTCGGCTTGGCCTGAGGTTTGGGTTCTGGCTCTGGTTCGGGCTCAGGCTCAGGTTCGGGTGCTGGCTCAGGGGCAGGTTCCGGTTCAGGCACTGGAGCCGGTTCCGGCTCAGGAACGGGAGCAGGCTCAGGCTCCGGGAGAGGCTCAGTGGGAACTTCCGCTATCGGTTCCGGTTCGGGCTCAGGCTCCACAATTTCTTCCGCAGGCGGTTCCGGTGTCGGTTCCGGCCGGGGAATGTCGCGCAGGTTCGTAAACTCATCAATGGTCACAAGCTCAACAGGCAGCGCCCGGCTTGGGGCGACCTGAAGGGGTTCTGTATCGGGCAGCGCAACAAACATGGCGGCCAGAAGCCCTCCATGGAGCGCTGTCGAAACAAGGAGCCCTGCGCGCATGCTCGCTACCGTTCAGACTGAGTTTGAGGAGGGGCTTCCGTGACAAGGCCAACGCGGGAAAACCCCGCAGCTGAAATCCGGCCCATGACTTTCATCACTTCGCCATATTCCACTTGCTGGTCTGCACGGACATAGATGCGTTCTTCATACCCGTTCTCGCCAATGGCAAGGAGACGCGCCACAAGCTCTTCCGGCTCCACCACGGTCTCTTGAAGATAGACCGTGCCGTCGCCTTGGACCGTGATCGTGAGCGGTTCGTCATCGCCTTGAAGGGGTTCGGATCGGGTTTGCGGCAAATCGACAGGCACACCGACAGTGAGCAACGGCGCGGCCACCATAAACACGATGAGAAGCACCAACATGACGTCAACCAGGGGTGTGACGTTGATTTCGCTCATCGGCGCCATGCGAGACCCACGTCTTCCGCGACGCCCCGAGCCTCCACCACTTCCTAGAGAAGCACCCATCTCTATCTCCGCTCATCTACTTGGCGGGAGACGATGGCAGAGAACTCGTCAGCAAAGCCTTCGAGCCGTGATCCAAAACGACCGATCTCACTAGAGAATTTGTTATAGGCAATCACCGCTGGAATGGCGGCAAGCAATCCCAACGCCGTCGCAAACAAAGCCTCGGCAATACCAGGCGCCACAACGGCCAGATTGGTATCTCGACTGATCGCGATGGATTGGAAGGAATTCATAATCCCCCAAACCGTTCCGAACAGACCAACAAAGGGAGCAATCGACCCTACAGTGGCCAGGAACAGAAGGTTCGTTTCGAGCGCCACCATTTCCTTATTCAGCGTCACCGACATAACCCGGTCGACCCGTTCTTTCACACCGGCAAAGTGATTGGGCCCGGCTTCTGAGGAGCGTTTCCATTCCCGCATGGCTGCAGCAAAAAGCGCCGACATGGGGTGGTTCGGGCGGCTGCCGAGATCCTGATAAAGATCGTCCAGCGACCGACCAGACCAGAAGGTTGTTTCAAAGCTATCCGCCTTGCGGCGCACACTGCCAAGCCGCCACCATTTGTCGAACATGATGGCCCAGCTCCAGATTGAAGCCCCAATAAGGCCGATCATCACCGATTTCACAACCCAGTCTGCTCGTGCAAAAAGCGACCAAAGCGTAAAGTCCGTCGCATCCGTTACCAGCGTGGCATCCTGGATGATCTCACCGACCGGCGCCGGCGTGATGCTGTTTTCGGCACGAAGCGAGGACGCAAAGTCCAGATGACTTATCGCCGTGATTGTATTGCCAACCTGGGCGACAAAGTCGACGACTTGTATGGGATCCATGGAAACTGCTCTCCGTCAGATGCAATGCCTCACCAAAATCGAGGCTCGCAAAGCATGAGTGGGCGCTTGCTCCACGAAGAGAAGCGAATACCCCCAGAATGGGGCAAAATTAGACGAGAGAATGTGTCAAAACTGGGGCACAGAGGGCTTTTTGCCCGAAATGTCAAAGGCTTAACGTGTATGTGATGCTGCTGCCACATGTGGTCCAAAGGACGCGAGCATGTCAGGCGTCAGCCGGCGCGGCCGACCGCTCGTATCAATACAGGCAGCCTTCACGATGGCCCGCCAGATGGGCTCTCCATCCCGCCTAATCACCTGCTCAAATTCCAAACGCGCACCACGCGCTGTGACACAATGGCTTTCCACCTCCAGCAGATCATCAATTCGGGCAGGCGCCAGAAACTCGATCTCCATTTTCTGGATAGCGAAGGCCAAAGGTGGGTCAAGTTCCAGAATCTCGGAATGATGGACGCCCACCAGACGCAAAAAATCACTCCGACTACGCTCGGCAAACTTCAGATAGTTTGCGTGATAGACGATGCCGCTGAAGTCCGTGTCTTCGTAATAGACCCGGATTGGCAAATGATGCACCCCGTCCACGATCTTTCCGGAAACATCCGGCCAACCCGTCTCACTCACTTCCCATCTCCATCAAACAAGCCGCCCTGTCCTGGCGCACCGGCAGGCGTGGGTAACGCCAGATGCTGGAAGGCAGAGGGTGTCAGCACCCGACCACGTGGTGTGCGTTGAACGAGCCCGTTCTGAATGAGATAGGGCTCCACAATTTCTTCAATTGCATCGCGCGGTTCAGACAATGCCGCCGCGATGGTCTCAATTCCCACAGGGCCACCTGAGAACTTGTGCGCGATGGTCGAGAGATAGCGATGATCAAGACCGTCAAGACCAAGGCGGTCCACCTCAAGGCGGGTCAACGCTTTATCAGCCAGCTCCGCATCAATTTGCGCAGCCTCGGCAACGGCGGCGAAATCCCGCACCCGTCGGAGCAAACGCCCCGCAATACGTGGTGTGCCACGGGCGCGGCGCGCAATTTCAAGCGCCCCATCGTCGGTAATCTTCATCCCCATCACACCGGCACCGCGCCGCACGATAAGCTCCAGCTCATCGACCTCATAAAAGTTGAGGCGCACCGGAATGCCAAACCGATCCCGAAGCGGCGTCGTCAGTAGTCCAGTGCGCGTCGTCGCACCCACAAGCGTGAAAGGAGCGAGTTCAATCTTCACAGACCGCGCGGCAGGTCCTTCACCGATGATGAGATCAAGCTCGAAATCTTCCATCGCCGGATAGAGAATCTCTTCAACCGCCGGATTGAGCCTGTGGATCTCATCAATGAAAAGCACATCGCGCTCATCCAGATTGGTCAACAGCGCTGCAAGGTCACCTGCTTTGGCAATAACGGGGCCGGACGTGGAACGAAAGTTCACACCAAGCTCACGTGCCACAATCTGAGCAAGCGTCGTTTTGCCGAGCCCCGGAGGACCAGCGAAAAGCACATGGTCCAGCGCTTCCTTGCGTTTGGCAGCCGCCTCAATAAAAACCGACAGATTTTCCCGCGCCTGACGCTGGCCAGTAAAATCCGACAGGCGCTGCGGACGGAGTTGCGCCTCGCTCAAATCTTCTTCATGAGGGGCGCCCCCTACCAACCGTTCACTCCCAGCAGGCCCGTCACTCATTTGGCCAACTCCTTCAAGCCAACCCGGATCAGTTCTTCTGCACTTGCTGTGTCATCCAACTGTTTCTTGGCCGCAGACACCGCTGATGCGGCTTGCGCATGGGCATAGCCGAGATTGACGAGTGCCGATACCGCGTCCCGCACAGCGCTCCCGCCGCCGGAAACGGCGTCTCCGTCTGAACTCGCAAGAACGGGAGCAAGCTTGTCCGGCACCGGCGCCTTGTCTTTAAGCTCACTGACTATACGGCCCGCAAGCTTCGGCCCCACACCCGGCGCCTGGGTCACAGCCTTCTTATCTTCCAGTGCAATCGCATCCGCCAATCCGCTAGGACCAATTGTCCCGAGCATCGCCATGGCATGGCGCGCGCCCACACCTTGGACGGACTGCAGCAGCCGAAACCAGTCCCGCTCATCACCCGTCGCAAAACCGAAAAGCCGAAGCTGATCTTCGCGGACATAGGTGTCAATCAGAAGAGAAAGTGGTTCGCCTTTAGCAGGCACCTGACGCAGAGTAAAACCGGAACAGGAAACGAGATAGCCCACGCCACCCACATCCAGGATCAACCAGTCTTCCCCGACCTCATCCACAATGCCTGTGAGCTTGCCGATCATGCGCGTTTCACCCGCGCATCTGCGGTCTCAACATAGGAAATGGCAGACCGGTAATGGGCATGACAGATCGCAACCGCCAACGCGTCCGCAGCATGCTCACTTTTGGTCTGGCATCGTGCCAACAGCGTCTCCACCATCATTTTGATTTGTTGCTTGTCTGCATGCCCGGAACCCGTCACCGTCTTCTTGATTTTGTTCGGGGCATATTCCGCCACATCAAGGCCGGTGCGTGCTGGCACGAGCAGCGCCACCGCGCGCGCCTGACCAAGCTTCAATGCCGCCGCCGCATCCTTCGATACAAAAGCCGTCTCTACTGCGGCAGAGGCCGGTCCATGCTCAGCGATAACGGAAACCAGACCCTCTTCCAGCTCGACCAGTCTTTCTGCGAGTGACAATTTGCTGCTGGAGGTCACTGTCCCGTTCGCCACATGGGATAAGCGATTGCCGGTCACATCAATCACACCCCAACCCATGGCGCGCAATCCAGGATCCAATCCCAGCAATCTGACGGTTTCGCTCATGGTCCAGCCCGATCAAAGCGCACATGCTGCGCCTACATTTCCGATCAGGCGGAGAGTTGCTCCATCACCGAATCGGACATTTCGAAGTTCGCATAAACCTGCTGCACATCATCGCTATCGTCCAGCAAATCCAACAGGCGGAGAAGCGTCTCGCCCTGATCCGCTTCGACAGGGATGGTGTTGGTGGGCTTCCAGATGATCGTGGCGCTGTTTGCCGCGCCGAAGGATGCCTCAAGCGCACCCGCAACTTCGTGCAGGCTTTCAGCATTGCAGATCAGCGTATGACCTTCTTCGTCCGACGTGCAATCGTCAGCGCCCGCCTCAATGGCCGCCTCAAACATCGCGTCTGCATCGGCAGCATCCGCCGCATATTCGATGGAACCAACCCGTTCAAAGCTGAAGGAAACCGACCCAGTCTCACCAAGGTTTCCGCCATTCTTGGCAAAAATCGTCCGCACCTCACTGGCGGTACGGTTACGATTGTCAGTGAGCGCCTCGACGATCACACCAACACCGGCTGGCCCGAAACCCTCATAGCGGACCTCCTCGTAATTTTCGCCGCCCTGCTCCGTACTCTTCTTGATCGCCCGCTCAATATTGTCTTTGGGCATGGATTGCGCACGGGCCGCATTAATGGCCGCACGCAGACGCGGATTATGCTCCGGATCGGGCATTCCCATCTTGGCCGCGACCGTGACTTCTTTCGCAAGCTTGGAGAAGAGCTTTGCGCGCTTCTTATCCTGCGCGCCTTTGCGATGCATGATGTTCTTAAATTTGGAATGTCCCGCCATGGCGTTCGCTCTTTCAACGTGAAGGTAAGGAGGGCGTCATCGTCTGAAACGCCGATTTGCGCCCTTTATAGGCAGCGTGGGCCTCAAAATCCATAGGCGCGCTCTTGCGCTGAACCATCAGATTTCCGAGATCGCGAACAGAAATACCAATTTCTGGGTAAAACGTTCATTGTCTGTTAACCTATCTATAGTTGTATCTATAAATGGATACAACTTCTAAGTGTATTCCTCAAATCGATACCGCCATAGGGGCCACCCGCCGTCAGCAGCGCGACAGTGGGGACTTTAAAGACCAAGAGGGGAACCGCCAATGTTCAAGAAACGAAGTGCAGCTGCCGAAACTGCCGAAGTGATCGACATCGCGTCAGCGCAGGATCCGGCGAGCGTCGATGGCGAGACCCTTCTGACCATGCTGGACAATATGCCCATCAATGTAATGATGGCAGACCCGGTTGATCTGAAAATCAACTACATCAACAAAACAAGCGTCGAAACGCTCAAAACAGTGCGCGATCTTCTTCCACAAGAAGTCGATCCTGAACACATGATGGGTGTTTGCATTGATGTTTTTCACAAACAACCATCTCATCAGCGCGGTGTATTGGCCGACCCGAGAAATCTGCCGCACAGCGCCAAAATCAAGCTGGGACCCGAAACACTCGACCTGAACGTCTCCGCAGTGCACGACAATGCAGGCAACTATGTCGGAGCCATGGTGACCTGGAGTGTTGTGACGCAGCTTCAAAACGCCATCACCGACTTTGAAACCAATGTGAAGGCCATCGTCTCTGATGTCGGCAACAAGTCGACTGAGATGAAAGGCATGGCTGAGTCACTGGCAGAAACCGCCGAACAAAGCACCAAGCAGGCCAGCACCGTTGCGGCGGCGGCCGAAGAAACCACCGCCAACGTTCAAACTGTGGCAAGCGCTGCGGAGGAAATGTCCAACTCGATCAGCGAAATCACCCGCCAGGTGGCAGACAGTTCAAGCATCGCCCAGGAAGCCGTCGCCGAAGCAGAAAGAACAAATAGCACTGTGCAGGGACTGGTTGCAGCGTCAGAAAAAATTGGCGAAGTCGTCAATCTCATCCAGGACATCGCAAGCCAAACCAACCTTCTGGCGCTGAATGCAACAATTGAAGCCGCCCGCGCTGGCGAAGCCGGCAAAGGGTTTGCGGTTGTGGCCGCAGAAGTGAAGGAGCTCTCCAGCCAAACAGCAAAGGCGACCGAAGAAATCGCCACGCAGATTGGTACCATTCAACAGGAGACGGAGGGCGCTGTTGATGCGATCGAGTCAATCGGCACGACGATCCAGAAAATCAATGAGATCGCCTCATCAATTGCCGCCTCTGTAGAAGAACAAAGTGCGGCAACGACCGAGATCAGCCGCAATGTCCAGGAGGCCGCAACAGGCACTCAGGACGTCTCCTCCAATATCGGTACCGTCACGCAGGCGGCAGCCGATACAGGAGAGGCTGCAGGGCAAGTCCTGCAAAGCTCCTCTGAACTAAACAGCCAGGCAGATGTGCTTGGAGAAGAAGTCGAGAAATTCCTCATGGAAGTGAAAAAACTCTAACCACCCTTTCGACAGCACCCTGAGATAGCTCTGATCCTGACCCGCCACCCGTATGGGGTCAGAGCTTGAGTACCGTCTGATCCCCGACGGTGCACGACACCCCGCCTCATCGCACCACCCTGCGCTGAGGCGGGGACTTTTTTTGTTGAACCCGACGATCAACCTACTTAAAGGCTAATTCACGATCCGCCAATTGCCGGCAGCATCCCTGCATGCTGTTCCGTAGCCTTGCTCCGTACGCCCACCAACAGTGATTGTCTGTTGATACTCACGGCAGTTTTGGCCCTGAGGTGTTTGATAGGCAGGCCGTGGCGTCACGGCACCATAGTTCCCGCTATCCGGATTACGCCAAGTCTGGGCTATCCCTGACGGGCCATATTCCAGCGCATGTCCTGTTGTGCGCTCCAGGTAAAGCCGATCAGCACGATCCAGCGATCGGCCCACCTCGCCACCTGCCATGGAGCCCAACAAGGTCCCGATCCCGACCGCCACTAGACGACCAGATCCAGACCCGAATGCCGATCCAGCAAGGCCGCCGGCGATCGCGCCTCCAACTGTCCCAATCTGTTGTTTGGGGCCAGCACCGGGCTCACAGGCTGCAAGTCCGAACGCGAGGAGGCCGACAACACCAATTTTTAGCATGTTCATTTTTCAACTCCTAAACGGAGCAGGCGACTGACGCCAAGCCAGAGCCATGCTCAGAGCCCCCACATGCAGTTTATGGAAATTTCTCGAGAGGAATTAGACCTAGATCAATTCGGGCAGCTTGTTTCGGCAGGACCCCATTTGGCACCCTGCGGCGCTATTGCTTTTCCTGCACCATTGCGACAGCGAACAGGTAAGGGACGAGCGCAAGCGCACTCACCCACCAGCTTTGCCAAACCCCATGGGAGACCGACGCGATCGTGAGAAAGCAGACAGCCCCCGCCAGACTGGTGGTTGATGACCATCCATCAAGATCAATAATCCGCTTCAAAAGTGCCGCCCACAGCAGCGCAGCGGCGATCGCTCCCAACAAGCCAAATTCCAGCCAGATCTGAAGCACGCCATTATGCGGATGATGCATCGAGTCCCCGATAAAATAGGTCTGCTTCATTTCGGCAATGGAGATTGACCGCCCTGCTTCCAGACCATAGCCAAATGGAAACACCTCTATGATCTTGGTTCCAACAAATCCCCAAAGCTCCAGCCGCGGCAAAATGGTGAAGACGGCCAATTTGGACTGCCCGACTGCATCCCTCAGATCCACTAGAGCAAAGAAGAAAGGCATGCCCAGGATCGCAACAATACCGACGACCAGACAGCCCCAACCCACAGCGCGGGGGAAAACACGAGCCGCCACGAACACGAGAGATCCCGCAAGCAATCCGAGCTGACTCGATTGGCTGTCTGTTGTGAAGGATGCAACGAGTGTTGCCAGAAGGAAGAGCGCCATGACGGGCCCTCCCGCACGGGACACCAAGATCAACATGACGGGCCAAATCATCAAAGCGAGAACGACTAACGGCCTATTGGCAGCAAGTTTGGCTTCTGCGCTGGTCAATTCATGAGTGAGCAGGAAAAACCACCCATCCGTCAGCCCTTCCATTAAGCCAAACATAATAGCGAAGCCCATTGCGCCAACCAGGACTGTCTTCAGTGGGCGTAGCAACTTACCCTGCTGTGCACAGGTCCAGATCATAAGCGCACTGAAACTAAACATCGCGAGCTTGCCTACCCGCCCCCAAGCATAATCAGAGTCCACCGCGACGACAGCTGCAGACGCAACAAGAGCCAGAAACGCAAACCAGATGCCCACAAGGCCGATTGAAGGAACAGGAAGGCGTCGATGTTGGAGAAAAAAGAGCGCAATCAGAACAACGCAGGCAGCAGGAACGATGGACCCCAGAGCACGCAGGGAGACAAAGGTAATCGTTGGTGCGAGCACCATGAGGGCTGCGTATAACCATAGTCTGGGACTATTGACAATGGCGAAAAGGTCTTCGCGCCAGATACCTTCAGAAATAGAGCTAGGAGTTTTCATCATCTTCTCAAGGACATTCCGGTCAAGCAGGCAACAGCTCTTTCAAACGGCCGCCAACGCGAACAGGATCCACTTTCACTGCCAGCCCAGTCTTATCATCGGTTTCAACCAAGACACCGCAGACCGTTGCAGCCCCTGAGGCCGGTGTGAACCGGCCACTTGGAATCTTGCGTGTAAACCGGTTGATCGGCTCGTCCTTCTCCATACCAATGACGGAATTATAGTCGCCACACATGCCCGCATCAGTTTGGTAGGCAGTGCCCCCGTCAAAAATCTGCGCATCCGCCGTCGGCACATGGCTGTGCGTCCCCACCACAAGGCTCGCACGTCCATCACAAAAGTGGCCCATGGCCATTTTCTCCGACGTCGCTTCCGCATGCATGTCGACGATCACCGCATCCGCCACCATGCCCAGCGGGCATTCCTCCAGTGCCTCGTCGACACTCGCAAAAGGATCATCCAATGCATTCATAAAAACGCTTCCCAGCACATTCACAACCATCACTCGGCGTCCGTCAGACGTCTCAAACAGATCACTCCCTTTACCAGGCGTGCCTTGCGGATAATTGCGTGGCCGGATAAGCCGCGACTCACGTTCAATATGAACAAGCGCTTCCTTCTGGTCCCAGGCATGGTTGCCCAGCGTGATAACATCTGCGCCAGCATCAAAGACCTGGTCACAGATAGAACCGGTGATGCCAAACCCGCCAGCAGCATTCTCACCGTTCACAACAACAAAATCAGCTTTGAGGTCTGCCCGCAGGCGCGGCAGGGCCGCAATGGCAGCATCCCGACCCGTCCGACCGACCAGATCACCCAAAAACAATAGTCTCACAAATTCTTCCTCTCAGAGCATTTCCAGTTGAAGTTGGAGGACTTCAACGTCCGGAAATGCGGCAATGTTGCTCTAAAAACACCGGCTGCCTTTTTCGCTCACCACCCAATCCAATGGCTGGTCATACACATCATGGGGCAGCATGTCATATTCCTGAACTGAATAGGCAATACCAACCGCAAGGCACGAGCGCTTCGCCCGCAGCGACGCAAGGGTTCTGTCGTAGAAGCCACCGCCATAACCGAGGCGAAACCCCCTCAGGTCAAAAGCAACAAGCGGGACGAGCAAAATGTCAGGGATTATCTCTTCCGCCTTTTTGACCGGCACCCGTGTCCCAAAAGCCCCTTCGTCGGTTTTATCTCCGGGCTTCCACCTGAAAAACCGAAGCGGCTTGTCCGCACCTGTCACACGAGGCAGCGCACATGTATGTCCCAGCTGTCCAAGCTCGCCCATCAGCGGCATTGGGTCAGCCTCTGAGCGGATGGGAAAATAGCCCGCTACGGAGGCACCAGACGTTCGTGGCACATCGGCCAGGAAATGATCAAGAATGGCTTGTCCAGCGCTCTCGCCAAGGGCCTTTCTCGCGTCAGAGCGGATCTGCAAAGCCTTTTGACGAAGCACCGATTTTGAGGCGGACGTCGCAGTGGTGAATGTTGGTTCAGGCATTGGCGCTCGACAAAGCAGTAAGACCTAGCCATAGAGGACTGGCTGAAAAGAAGTGGGCCCACCGGATCGTTGGAACAGTGATTCTCGGAGACCTACAAGAGTAGGTGGGCGCCGTGTGAAGCAGGCCACGGCCCGCCCCAGGGACAGCTCCCTAGAGAAACGTAAGGCCCCGAGCAATTGCGTTCCTGACGCATCCGGCAGCACCCATGAGGATTGTAACACGCTTCGGCCCAAAGCGTTTTCAATAAAAGTTGCAGACTTTTATGAATAGAAAACGCGATAACAGGAGACGCGGCGTTTTCAATAAAAGTTGCAGACTTTTATGAATAGAAAACGCGATAACAGGAGACGCGGCGTTTTCAATAAAAGTTGCAGACTTTTATGGATCGAATGCGCGATGGCAAAATGCGCGTTCAAGAAGCTTCCAGCGTATCCGCCATCTTCTCAATGCGGCCCGCCGCATCGCTCATAAAACTCGTGAGCTTCTGCTCAACGGCTTCTTCACGCCCTAACTCGTTCTGCTGCACTTCCTTCAAGCTTTTTACTTCAGCAGTCAGGCTTTCAACCCGTTTCAGAGCGTCGGCATATTCATCCGCAACCAGCAATCCGGCCAGCAACAAAAGCCGCGCATCGCCAACCTGCCCGACTGATTTGGCAAGTTCGCCCACATGCCCATCAAGATAGCGGGCAAGTTCCCGCAAATGCTCTTCTTCGCCATCACCACAGGCAACGGAATAAGAACGGTCATTAATTGAGACATTGACTTGGCCCATAAGCCACGTCCTTTCAGTCAGTGCTTAAGCAAGCAGTCGGTCGATATCTTTGAGTGTCGCATCAATTTCGGCAGACGCCCTGGCATTGAGGCCATCCAGCCGCCGGACATCAGCATGGGCAATGTCCAATTCCTCTGCCAGCCGTGCCCGGTCTTCCTTCAGGCTGGCAATCTGGTTTTCCAGTTCAGAACGCGCCTCCGCCTGCACCTCACGGCCAGCCAACGCGCCCTCCAACTTGTCGAGGGCGGCTGAAAATGCCTCCATGGCCTTATCAAGCTCGCTCATACCATAAATGCCTTTTGATTGGTCCAGCCGCTCAAAACGGCGCAAATCACAGCGCCTAGGATAGGGGGCCGTCACAAACTCGGTCAACAAAAGGGTTTGGAGCCATTTTTTTGACTTTCTCGGGGGGAAATACGTGACCCCAAGGCCAGCGGCGGCCGCCGGTTAGCAGGCATATTCGAATGCCCTTTCCAATCATGAGGAAGCGCTTGCCAAAACAGGGCATATCGCCCCGAATCCCATTGACTCTCCATAGGCAGATAGTCATTGTGGCGCCGCTCTGGACAGGGTTTTTCATAGTCGTCTTGGCATTCTGCGCAAGGCACTTTGATCAAAGATCGAACAGAGCAGGAAGTGGTTGAAGGTCGTCTATGGAGGGCCTTTTTGCGCGGCTCAGGGGGCTGGCCGCAGAGATCGTTCTTCTTAAACAGTCCCGCCGACTAAACTGCGCTGCCGGATCATTCGATTTAGGCAGACCACGGCAACCAAGAGTTTTAAAATGACGCCATCAGAGCAATCGGCAGCGGCCTCTGTTTCCTCAGAGAACGAATCCGCGGCTGTACCAGCAACCCATCACATGATGGCAAACGCAATTCGCGCCCTGACCATGGACGCGGTCGAGCAAGCAAAGTCCGGGCATCCGGGCATGCCCATGGGCGCAGCCGACATGGCGACCGTCCTGTTCACAAAATTCATGAAGTTTGATCCCCGCCAGCCGAACTGGCCGGATCGTGATCGCTTTGTGCTCTCAGCTGGCCACGGCTCCATGCTGGTCTACTCTCTGCACTACCTTCTGGGCTATGAGGACATGACCCTGGAGGAGATCAAGAATTTCCGTCAGATCGGATCCAAGACCCCAGGTCACCCGGAATTCGGCCACACGGCCGGTGTGGAAACCACAACAGGCCCGCTCGGCCAGGGGATTTCCACTGCCGTCGGCATGGCGCTTGCTGAGCGTCTGCAGGAAGCGCGGTTCGGCTCTGATATTGTTGATCACTACACATATGTCATCGCCTCAGACGGCGACCTGATGGAAGGCATCAGCCATGAAGCCATCTCGCTCGCAGGGCATCTCGGCCTCTCGCGTCTGATCGTTCTCTATGATGACAATGACATTTCCATCGATGGGCCACTGAGCCTTTCTGAGTCCGGCGATGCCCTGAAACGGTTTGAAGCCGCAGGTTGGGATGCGGTCCGCATTGACGGACACGACCCAGACGCCATTGAAAAAGCCATTGCAGCGGCACAAAAATCCGACAAACCGAGCCTGATCTCCTGCAAGACGACAATCGGGTTTGGCTCACCAAACAAAGGCGGTAAGTCCTCCTCACACGGGGCAGCGCTGGGAGCAGAAGAAATTGAGCTCACCCGGAAAGAGCTGGGCTGGCCTCATGAACCTTTTGAAATTCCATCTGACGTTCTGGACGCCTGGCGCGTTGCAGGACTGAAAAGCTGCAAACCGCGCAAGTCCTGGGAAGAACGCTATGAGGCGCTGGACGCAGAGACCCGCGCTGAGTTCGACCGCCGTCTTGCAGGTGACCTCCCTGCTGGCTTTGAACAAGCCATCAACGACTTCAAGAAACAGCTGAGCGCCGATAAGCCTGGTTGGGCGACACGCAAATCGTCCGAAGAAACACTGAACGTGATCAACGCAATCGTGCCGGAAACCATTGGCGGATCTGCTGACCTCACAGGCTCCAACAACACCCGTTCCAAAGAGCAGGCGGCTGTAACCGCTGATGATTTCAGCGGCAGCTTCATTCACTACGGCATCCGCGAACATGGGATGGCAGCTGCCATGAACGGCATGGCGCTCCATGGCGGCCTTATCCCCTATTCAGGGACATTCCTGGTCTTCACAGATTATTGCCGCCCGTCGATCCGTCTCTCTGCACTGATGAACCAGCGGGTCGTTTATGTGATGACCCATGACAGCATCGGCTTGGGCGAAGATGGCCCGACACACCAGCCGGTTGAACATCTTGCAGCGCTCCGCGCCATGCCAAACCTCAATGTGTTCCGCCCGGCAGACGCTGTGGAAACAGCCGAATGCTGGCAGCTCTCGCTTGAAGCAAAGGAAACACCCAGCATCCTGGCACTGACCCGTCAGGGTCTGCCGCTTGCGCGCGCAGAGCACACAGACGAAAACCTTTGTGCTCGCGGCGCGTATGAGCTGAGCCCTGCAAAGGGAGAGGCAAAAGTCACGCTGATTGCAACCGGGTCCGAAGTGGCGATTGCGCTCGATGCTCAGAAGCAGCTTCAAACTGAAGGCATCGGCGCGCGCGTCGTATCAGCGCCCTGCTTGGAGCTCTTTGAACAGCAATCTGCAGAGTACAAAAAACAGATCCTTGGCGAGGGCACCGTGCGCATCGCCATTGAGGCTGCAATCCAGCAGGGGTGGGATCGTTATATCGGCATGGATGGTGCCTTTATCGGCATGACTGGCTTCGGCGCCAGCGCGCCCATCGACGATCTCTACAATCACTTTGAAATCACAGCAGAAGCGGCAGTGGCGGCCGCAAAAGAACGGCTCTAACCATAAAACCGGTACAGAGCGGAGAGGCTAAGGAGAACTAAAACATGGCAACACGTGTAGCAATTAACGGCTTTGGCCGCATCGGACGTTTGGTCCTGCGCGCCATTGCAGAATCTGGCCGCAAAGACCTTCAGGTCGTTGCAATCAACGACCTTGGCAGCGTGGAAGACAATGCACACCTTCTGAAATATGACAGTGTGCACGGTCCTTTCCCCGGCAAGGTTCGCACAACCAAGTCGACCATGAATGTGGGCCAGGGCTCCATCAAAATTACGGCTGAGCGCGACCCGTCGAAACTCCCTTGGGAAAAACTCGACGTTGACATCGCGCTGGAATGCACAGGCCTCTTTGCCTCCAAGGACAAAGCCTCCGCGCATCTTGAAGCCGGCGCCAAGAAGGTTCTCGTTTCGGCTCCTGCCAGCAATGCAGACCTCACGGTTGTCTATGGCGTGAACGAAAAGAAACTTCGCAAGAGCCACAAAGTGGTTTCCAACGCGTCTTGCACAACCAACTGCCTGGCACCTGTTGCACAGGTTCTCGACAAGCTCTGCGGCATCAAGCAGGGCTACATGACAACGATCCATGCATTCACAGGCGACCAGCGCACAGTGGACACGCTCCACTCTGATCTCCGTCGTGCACGTGCCGCGTCCATGTCCATGATCCCGACATCAACCGGCGCAGCGAAAGCTGTTGGCCTCGTTCTGCCACAGCTTGCAGGCAAGCTTGACGGCACAGCGATCCGCGTTCCAACACCGAACGTTTCCATGATCGACCTTTGCTTCGATGCAGGCCGTGCAGTGACCGCGGAAGAAGTGAACAAAGCGATTGTAAAAGCTGCTGACGGTCCGCTCAAAGGTGTGCTTGGCTATGTTGATGAGCCTCTGGTCTCCATCGACTTCAACCACAACAAAAACTCATCCACATTTGACCTGACTCAGACACAGGTCATGGGCAGCCGCTTCGTGCGCGTTCTGTCCTGGTACGACAATGAATGGGGCTTTGCGAACCGCATGGGCGACACAGCCGTTGCCATGGGCAAACTGCTCTAATCAACTACACGCGATGCAACGCCCCCGAATGTGAGTTCGGGGGCGTTGTTGTTTATACACCGCAAAATCAGCAGACATATTCTCGGGAAGAAGGCAGATGGCAAACCACAAAACGCTGGATGATCTATTCGGACAAGGGCCCCTCACTGGCAAGCATGTGCTTGTCCGCGCGGACCTGAATGTTCCCGTCAATGAGGCCGGTGACGTCAGCGATGCCACCCGTCTTGAGCGTCTTCTGCCAACACTCAAAGACCTGAGCGCCAAGGGCGCCAAGATTGGCATTCTGTCACATTTCGGCCGTCCCAAAGGTGAGCGTAAGCCTGAGATGAGCCTGAAGCCCATTGCGGCGGCACTGAGTGATCTTCTCGGGAGCCCTGTCAGCTTTGCTGAGGACTGTATCGGCCTCGCCGCAGGCGATGCCCTCTCAGCGTTGAGCGACGGTGGCATCGTGGTTTTGGAGAACACCCGCTTCCATCCTGGTGAAGAAAAAAATGACAAGGAATTTGCGGAAGCGGTCGCTGCCAACGCGGAAATCTACGTGAATGACGCCTTCTCTGCGGCCCACCGCGCCCATGGCTCAACAGAAGGCATTGCCCACCTGCTGCCAGCCTTCGCAGGCCGCGCCATGGAACAGGAGCTCGATGCGTTGGGCAAGGCGCTCGGAGAACCTGAACGCCCAGTAGTTGCCATTGTGGGTGGCGCCAAGATCTCCACAAAGCTTGATCTTCTGGGCAATCTGGTGGCCAAAGTTGACGCCCTCGTAATCGGCGGCGGCATGGCAAACACCTTCCTCGCCGCCCAAGGCGTAAATGTGGGCAAATCGCTTTGTGAGCATGATCTGGCTGACACGGCCCGCGAAATCATGGGCAAGGCGGACGCTGCAGGTTGCACCATCATCCTGCCGACAGACGCTGTCGTTGCAGCCGAATTCAAAGCCCACGCTGCCTCACAAACGGTGCCGATCGATGCCGTGCCAGAGGATCAAATGATCCTCGACGTCGGCACCGACACACTGGCAACACTCGCGGGCCATTTCGAAACGGCCAAAACCGTGGTCTGGAACGGTCCCTTGGGCGCGTTCGAAGTCGAGCCCTTCAATGTGGGAACCGACACCGCTGCGCGCCATGTCGCCATGCTCACCAAAATGGGGACCATGGTCTCCGTCGCGGGGGGCGGCGACACGGTCGCAGCGCTGAATGGGGCAGGCGCCGCAGACGACTTCTCCTACGTCTCAACAGCCGGGGGTGCCTTCCTGGAATGGCTTGAAGGAAAAACGCTCCCTGGTGTCGCTGCCCTCGAAAACGGGTGACAGAGGACCGCTGGTCGCGATAAACCGGCTTTATGACTGAGCCAACACCACCTGACTGCCGCCTCTATCTCATCACGCCACAGCGTCTTGAGCCGGAAGGCTTTGCAGAAACCCTGAAAGCAGCCCTGGGCGCAGGCGATGTTGCTTGCGTGCAGTTGCGCCTGAAGCAGGAAGACGGCGAAAGCACAGCCGATGCCGACATCATTCGGCGGGCGACAGAAATCCTGATGCCGATCACACAAGCAGCCGGTGCCGCCTTTCTGATCAACGACCGTGCAGACCTCGCAGCCGAGTTCGGCGCGGACGGAGTGCATGTCGGCCAAAATGACACGCCTTATGAGGAAGCCCGGAAGCTCGTTGGTCCCGATCACATTGTGGGTGTCACATGTCACGCAACCCGGCATCTCGCCATGGTTGCAGGCGAAGCGGGCGCGGATTACGTAGCCTTTGGCGCCTTTCATAAAACCGACACAAAGGAAGCTATAAGTAAGGCTGACCCTGAGATTCTCACCTGGTGGTCGACGCTCTTTGAAGTTCCCTGCGTCGCCATTGGCGGGATCACCGTCGAGAATGCTGCCCCATTGGTGGCAGCTGGCGCTGATTTCCTGGCGGTTTCCGCTGGAGTTTGGAGCCATGCCCACGGACCCGCGGCAGCCGTGGCTGATTTCAACCGCATCATCAGCGAGGCTGAAACGTCTCGATCTGACTAACGTCGGCCTAGAGCTATAGAAAGTAAGACCATGCCTCGCTTGACCCTTTCTTCCCTTCTACTGAGCTTGAGCCTGGCTTTCTTGCCAGCAAGCACGGCAAACGCTCAGACCTTTGAAGAGGCAGCCCAGGCCTACCAGGCTGGTGATTACACAACGGCACTCGCTGGCCTGCGAGAGATCGCCCTTGGCGGCAATGCGGACGCTCAACTCCTGCTCGGCACCATGCTCTTCAATGGCGAAGGCGTTGAGGCCGACTATGTCGAAGGTCTTCGCTGGTTCAAATCTGCAGCAGATGCTGGCAACCCTGCCGCCGCCTTTGCCCTTGCCTCCGCCTATCGCACCGGCGCCGGCACCGCACGAAATGATGCGGAAGCCCGGCGCTATTTTGAACGGGCAAGTGCAGGCGGTCTGGTACCAGCCAAGTTCGAACTCGCAAACATGCTGGCCGCAGGGCGAGGCGGCAGCGCCAACTCAGATCGCGCCCTGCAGCTCTTCCAGGAAGCCGCTGATGCCGGACATCCAGGTGCGCTTTATTCAATGGGGGCCATCTATGCCGCCGGCGAACTCAAGCCGCAGGATATGAGCCGCGCGGCCAGCTACTTCCGCCAGGCTGCTGAAAAAGGTCAAGCCGATGCTGCCTACAATCTGGGCCTGATGATGGTCGAAGGCACTGGTGTTGAAAAGCACCCCGCAGGTGCGCTCGAATTTTTCCAGTTCGCAGCAGCTGAAGGGCTGGCAGAGGCACAGACCGCCCTCGCCTTTCTCTACGCAAACGGAACCGGCGTTGAGAAGAGTGAAGAAAAAGCGGCCACCTGGTTTAATGAAGCTGCGCTGCGGGGGGATACCCTGGCCCAAACGCGACTTGCCCGGATGTATTTCCTCGGCAAGGGTGTCGAGAAGGACCTGATGGCGTCATATACCTGGCTCAGCATTGCCCGCGCAGGCGGTCAGGACGACCCGGAATTGGCGGCGCTGCTGGAACCTGAAATGACGCCAGACCTGCTCGCTCAGGCAGAAGAAGCATTGAAAGACTGGGAAGCAGCCACCAGGCCTCAATAGTTGCACGCTAGGTCAAAGAAACAGGATTTCTGGTCTATTTGAGCAGGATTTCGCTCCGAGCAGCGATTCCGGTTGGAACCAACACCGCTCAAGTGCTATCCAAGCGCCGACAGGGCGTTCCAAGCCCCCTAGACCCTTTGTTTCTGCCAGCTTTGACGACAATATCGAACCTGGCCCTTCCGGATGTAAGCGCATGAAGATCAACGGCAACGAAATTCGCATCGGCAATGTTATCGAACACAAAGGCGGTCTTTGGGTTGCGGTGAAAACACAGCACGTGAAGCCCGGCAAGGGTGGCGCCTTTGCCCAAGTCGAATTGAAGAATCTAGTCGACAATTCAAAGCTGAACGAACGCTTCCGCTCAGCTGAAACAGTTGAGAAGATCCGGCTGGAACAGAAAGACTATCAATATCTCTATGAGGTCGACGGCATGCTGACCTTCATGGACACAACGACCTATGACCAGATCGAATTGCAAACAGATTTCGTGGGCGAACGCGCAGCCTTCCTTCAGGACGGCATGGAAGTAACGGTGGAAAGCCATGAAGGCAGACCGCTCGGGATCAGCCTGCCCGATCAAGTGACCCTCGAAGTGACCGAAACAGAACCTGTTGTGAAGGGTCAGACGGCGGCGTCATCCAACAAACCTGCAATGATGGAAAACGGTGTCCGTGTCATGGTGCCGCCGTTCGTCAATACAGGTGACAAAATTGTTGTCGATACTAATGAAGTCACCTATGTGAAGCGCGCTGAATAGCCCAATCGCATTTTCACCTGCAGACACACTCTCACTTAAAGGCATCCCATATGAGCCGCCACTCTCCTACCCTCACCGTGATGGTGCAGGCTGCCCGCAAGGCCGCCCGGACGCTGATCCGCGACTTTGGGGAAGTGGAACAGCTTCAGGTATCCGTTAAGGGGCCAGGTGACTTTGTCTCGGCAGCCGATCTACGCGCGGAAGAGACCCTTCGCGAAGAATTGGGGCGTGCACGTCCGGGATACGGGTTTTTGCTGGAAGAAGGCGGCACGGTTGAGGGAACAGACAAGAGCCACCGCTGGATCATCGATCCGCTGGACGGCACGACCAATTTCCTCCATGGCATCCCTCTGTTCGCAATCAACATAGCCTTGGAGCGCGAGGGAGAGATCATTGCGGGTCTTACCTACAATCCAATTTCCGATGAACTCTTCTGGGCAGAAAAAGGCAAAGGCGCTTTTGTAAATGATCGGCGCCTGCGGGTCGCCGCGCGCCGCGACCTGTCCCAGGCCGTCGTCTGCACAGGCATCCCTCACATCGGTTGGAAGAATCATGCCGAGTTCTCGCGTCAATTGGCGGCCATTATGCCTCAGGTCGCTGGCGTCCGCCGTACCGGATCTTGCGCCATCGATATGGCCTTCGTCGCCGCTGGGCGCTTTGACGCTTACTGGGAACGAGGGCTCAATGCCTGGGACCTGGCCGCAGGGATTATTCTGGTCCGTGAGGCTGGTGGCACAATCACCGATCTCAACAATAAATCGGATGTCCTGGGCAATGGCAGCGTGCTCGCAACCAATGAAGCGCTTCACCGGCCCCTGATGAATATCATCAAGAAAGCCGGGGCAGCAGCCTAGAGCACCAACCTGCCCCATTTTGGCCGCCTTCTCCCATAACGCTGGCTCCCTTAACCTTGAGCTGGAAATTATCCGCTGAACACTGGCAGCGCCGGTAAGACGCAGCAATAATGTTCAGTGAGTCGGAATTCGCGCTGCGGGAGCTGCCCGCAAGCCCGGAGAGTAAGGACCGTTAAGAATGCGCCCAGCAGGCCACACCACTCTTGTTATCCCAGCCCTTGTCCTGGCGCTGACGGCTACGTCCGCTCTGGCGGATGTGCAAGTTGATCTGACGGCCATCGGTGGACGGACAGAGGCAGACGCACGCATCGCTCCAGGAAAGGCACCCGTGCAGCTTCGCTATCCAGGCGAAACACCACCGACACGCATATTGCTCACACCGCCAGCGTCTGTGCGCCAATCACAAGAGTCCCCGAGAATTTTGGGACCCACGGATGCGACAGCTGTAGAAGTGCAGCCAGCACAGGTTACACCATCAAGATCAGGTCCTGCTCCAACACCAGCCCCTATCCCTGCACCAGCGACCAGAACCGCAGCACCGACGCCGCAAAGCATCGCACCACGTCCCCCCGCAGCGGCAGCTCAAGCCCCAGCAGACAAGCCAACAGCTTTGACGCCGCTCGTGCCACCGATCGCTGCAGCTCCAAACGCCGCACCTGTTGACCCGATATCGGCGCCCACACCAGCGGCGGCGCTTGCAGAGACCGAGCAGGAACAGCCGGTTCAGGTCGCAAGTCTGCCAGCCCCGCAATCAGCCAACCACCGACTGCGTTTTGAGGGCAACACAGCGGACATTCTGGGCGGAGCCCGAGACGAACTGGAATTAGTGGCCATGGAACTGATGCGTCATGATGATCGCATTGAAATCCAGGCCTTTGCTGGAGCCGCAGGCGACGTAAGTTCCGATGCACGGCGCCTGTCCCTCAAACGGGCGCTCAACGTGCGTAAATTCCTCGTAGAGCGCGGTGTCCTGCAAAGCCGCATTGATGTACGTGCACTCGGTGGGACACGCGACAGCGGCCCGGCAAACCGGGTCGATATCCTTTTGAGCAGTCGGTAACACAAGCGATCCGAGGGGGAGAGAATATGGACAGTCAGGACGGCGTGACCCTTTCACGACCCCGCCCCTATCTCACCCGCATGCTGCTCTTCTTAACGCTGGTGGGATTTCTTGGTCTTATTCTGCTGCCTCAGTTCTCCGAAGCGTTTATGGCCAACCCTGGCCTGAACGGACTGATTGTCGGTGTCTTGATAATCGGCACGCTCTATGCCTTTCGCCAGATCTTGGTTCTGGGTCCGGAAATCCGCTGGGTGAATTCCTTCCGTCGGTCTGATCCCGGCCTGGCACTGCCAAAGCCGCCCAAGCTTCTGGCTCCTATGGCCACCATGTTTGGGAACCGCACCACCCATGTGGTGCTCAGCGCCCTTTCCATGCGCTCGCTTCTCGACAGTCTGGCCTCGCGCCTGGAAGAACAGCGCGAGATTTCCCGCTATATGATCGGCCTGCTGATCTTCTTGGGGCTGCTCGGCACCTTCTGGGGCTTGTTGGCCACGGTCTCGTCTATCGCGGGTACACTCGATAGCCTGGACGTCGACGCCACAGACAGCCTCACCGTTTTCAGTACGCTCCGTGAAGGCCTGCAGGAACCTCTGCGAGGCATGGGCACCGCATTCTCCTCCTCCCTCTTCGGGCTCGCCGGGTCGCTCATTCTGGGCTTCCTCGACCTACAGGCGGGACAGGCGCAAAACCGCTTCTATAACGAACTGGAAGAATGGCTCTCCACGGTGACCGACATTGTCGGCACCAATGGGGATACGGCTCCCTCCGCGGATCCAAGCCAGACATTGATGGCGCTTGCCAACCAGATCGCCGCACTTACGGAGCAAATGCGCGCCGAACAACATCTGATCAATGGCCTCGCCCGCAATCAAGAGGCCATGCAGCCCGTGTTGGAACGACTGACCCGCGCACTGGAGCAGGAGGGCCGCTAGCCCCCGATTGATCTCATGGCCATTTCCCACCGCATCAGAAGCCGCACACCCAATGCCGACTATTGGCCGGGCTTTGTGGACGCCATGGCAACCTTGCTGTTGGTGCTGGTCTTTCTGCTTTCCATTTTCATGCTGACCCAGTTCTTTCTGGCCCAATCCATCACCGGCAAGGACAGCGCGCTTGATCGATTGCGCTCACAGGTCTCCGAGCTGGCAGATCTGCTGGCGCTGGCGCAGCTCGAAAACGCGGATCTACAATCAACCGTCGCCTCGCTCACAAGCGCCCTTGCAAGCGCGGAGGATGAACAATCCCGGCTTGCTGGCCTCCTCGCAGAGGGAGCGGGTGCAGGGGAACGCGAGGCAGTCCTCCTCTCAGAGTTGGATGAAGAGCGCCAGATCAGCGCACAAGCCCTAGCCCAGGTGGAACTGGTGAACCAACAACTGGCCGCGCTCCGCCGCCAGCTTGCAGCCCTCGAACAGGCGCTCGAAGCCGCTGAAGCAAAGGACAGAGAATCTGACGCCCAAATCGCAGATCTCGGCCGTCGTTTGAATTCAGCCCTTGCTCAAAAGGTGCAGGAGCTTGCCCGCTATCGCTCTGACTTCTTTGCCCGCCTGAAAGAAGCACTGGGCAACCGCGATGACATCGAAGTCGTCGGTGACCGGTTTGTCCTTCAATCAGAGATCTTTTTTGCCTCGGGCTCGGCAGAGATCAGTCCGGCAGGTCAGCGGGAGCTTCGCAAGATCGCTGTCGCCATTCGCGAAATCACCGCGGAGATTCCCGGCGACATTAACTGGATCCTGCGTGTTGACGGTCACACGGACGCGACACCCATCCGAACGTCTGAGTTCCCCTCCAACTGGCACCTGGCCAATGCTCGCGCCCTCTCCGTGGTGCAATACCTGATTGATGGCGGCGTAAGCGAACGCAGGCTGTCCTCTGCTGGCTTCGCAGAATTCCATCCGCTCGCGGAAGGCAGCGGCGAAGCGGCAAACCGCCGCAATCGCCGGATTGAGTTCAAGCTGACCGAGCGCTGACTACTCCGCACGTGGCGGCAGCATCTCACAGACCAGGATCTTTGGATCGAAAACACCGCTGATAAGCATCTTGTCCTCATAGGATGCCGCCGTACTTGATCCAGACAGCTGATCTCCAAGATTGAGATAGACCGTATCAGCAACCCCGCCGCCCCCTTCGCGTGGGATGAGACGCACCACCTGGCTCGGCGAAATCTGTCTTGCGTCAGCGGCATGGTTGATGAAATCAACCAGCTTTGGATGTGCCCCAATGAGCACGGTGCCGTCTGGTGCCACGTCCACATTGTCGAGACCGGAACCAAGCGAGACAAAATCGACCGCCGTAAGATCACCCGTCTCGATATTGCGGTCATAAATGTTGAGCGCCATGCCGCTCGTTTCGGCCACATAAACCGTCTTACCGTCTGGGGAAACATTCACGCCATTGGCATATCCAAAGTCACCAGCCACCTCGCGCACCGACGTGCCATCGAAATAAACCAGATTGGCTTGAGACAGGATGAGGACATCGCTCACCGCATTCCAAAAGGCTGAGGCACTGCCATGATCGTTCGTCGCGTAGAAAGAACTATGACCAACCGGCTGCACATCATTGAGGGCGAACATGCCCCGATCCTTCACCGTCGCCCGGTGAGACAGGATACCGTCCTCGGCCACGTCAAAAAGCTCAACGCTATCAACATCACCTGTATGATTCACGACCGCGAGAGTGCGCACGCCCGCCTCATCCACATATAGACCAAGACCGTGCGGCTGAAACGCTGCGGGCACATGCGCCGTAACAGGCCGTAACGCCCAGCTCGACGGATCACCCTCAAGATCGATGACGTAGATGCCACCGCGCACATTTTCAGCGCCAGCAGCAATCGCCCGGCGGTCCGTAGCAGACACAAAAGCCATTTGCCGTTCGTGATCAATTACAAGGTCCTCAGGTCCTGGCGGTGAAGCGAGCACGCTACACTGAGGAGAAACTTCCATTGCCGCAGTCAGCGTTGTCAGCTGCCCAGCATTTGTGAAAAACCGCACGCCAATAAAACTCAGCGTGGCAACTACAACAATGACAGCAACAACAATGTTACGAGTAAGCGGTGTCATAATTTCCCCTAAACTTTGAGTGCCGCTTGGCGGCTAGTCATTCGCAGCAAACGCAGGTGGCGCCTGTTCTTCAGTCGCCATTGCAAGCGCATCGGCACTAAACTGTAGCGACGCGAGACGCGCATAAAGCCCGCCTTCAGCAACCAGTGCGTCATGGGTGCCTTCTGCCACAATCTGCCCCTGGTCCATAACGATGATGCGGTCAGCTTTACGCACGGTGGCAAGGCGATGCGCAATCACGATGGTGGTCCGCCCCGCCATCAGCCCCTCAAGAGCTTGTTGCACAAACTTTTCACTCTCTGCGTCAAGCGCGCTTGTCGCTTCATCAAGCAGCAGGACAGGTGCGTTGCGCAAGATGGCCCGCGCAATGGCAATGCGCTGGCGCTGTCCACCCGACAGCGTCACCCCACGCTCCCCAAATACCGTGTCATATCCTTGCGGCAGGTCGCTGAGGAACTCATCAATACGTGCTGCTTTCGCCGCTGCACGGACTTCATCGTCACTCGCTTCAGGGCGGCCATAGCGAATGTTCTCTCGAGCACTCATCCCAAACACGACCGTCTCCTGCGGCACAAGCGCGAAACGACGACGCACCTCACCGGGATCACCCTCTGGAAGGGCAACGCCATCGAGCAGGATACGGCCCGACTGTGGATCAAAGAAACGCAGCAGGAGCTGGAAAAGTGTGCTCTTCCCCGCACCCGACGGCCCGACAATGGCAACCGTCTCGCCCGGGTTCACTGACAGATTCAAACCATCCAGAGCTGATACATCCGGCCTGGTTGGATATGAGAACCGCACATCTTCGAAACGAAGCGTTCCTTTGGACGGCTCAGGCAGAGCCACCGGGTTCGCAGGTGCCTGAATTTGAGGCTCAACATGCAACAGCTCGATAAGGCGTTCGGTGGCCCCGGCGGCCATCTGCACATCGCCCCACACTTCCGACAACGCCCCGACTGACGCTGCTGCAAACAGCGCATAGAGCGTGAACTGCAGTAGCTCGCCGCCGGTCATGGTTCCTGCAATAACAGATTGCGCGCCAACCCAGAGCACACCAAAGACGCTGGAGAAGCCGAGGAACATCACAAGGGCCGTGAGCACAGAGCGTGCGCTGATGCGGCTACGCGCGGCCTCAAACGAGCCTTCAACGGTTGTCGCGAAAGATCGGCGATCAATCTCTTCATGGTTGAACGCCTGCACGGTCTGCATCGCATTCAGTGTCTCGCCACCAAAGGCGCTCGTGTCCGCAATCCGGTCCTGGCTCAAGCGGGACAAGCGCCGCACCCAGCGGCCGAATACGATCAGCGGCAGCATGATGACGGGGATCGCAAGCAGCACGAGACCGGACAGGCCGGGGCTCGTATAGGTCATCATGGTCGCTGACCCGATAAACAGAAACAGATTGCGCAGGGCAATCGAGGCACTGGACCCGACAACGGTCTTGATCAGAGTTGTGTCCGCCGTCAGACGCGACAGCACTTCTCCTGTGCGCATGGTCTCAAAGAAGGCAGGCGACAAACGCGTCACATGGTCATAGACAGCAGAGCGCAGATCAGCGACCACCCGCTCCCCAATCCAGCTCACAAAATAGAACCGGGCGGCACTGGAGACACCCAGAACTGCAGCCACCAGGATGAGCATCAGGAAATACTCATTGATGAACTGGATCTGCTCGCTGGCGATCCCGTCCATCAGGCGCCGCCCTGCAATGGGAAAGGCGAGCGTCGCAGCCGTGGCAACCACAAGCATCACAAACGCCACCGCCAACATGCCCTTATAGGCCATCACGAACGGGACGAGGCCCAGGATCGGCTGAACACCGCGCGCTTTCTTCCGCCGCAGCGCTTCTTCTTCAATCGCTTCCGCGACGGGATTGGCAGTATCGCTCATAAATGTCCGGCTTTTGCTGGCTGGTGGTCGTCCCGAAGGACAAGGAGGAGATATAGCAACAGCGCCCCCCAGAAACTAGGGTCAGGCCAGCGGAATCCGGCTGAAACCAGCCCCTATCCCCAGACGAAACGCCGCAGAAGACCAACTCTCTCCTGTCATTCGCTGCACCCTCGGCTTAGGGTCCACTGCCAGCCCCACCAGAGCCTTGCAATAGGCCGAAAGCTCCGCTATACACCCGCTTTCGCGGGCGTTGTTAGGCGCCTGAACGGGCGGATTTGGCCGTCTGACACTTCTTTTGAGCGAGCAAGCGTTATGAAAAAGGACACCCATCCTGACTACCACATGATCACCGTGGCAATGACGGACGGCACCACCTATCAGACCCGGTCCACATATGGCGCTGAAGGCGACACGCTGACGCTGGATATCGACCCAACGACCCACCCTGCCTGGACAGGTGGCTCAGGTGCGCTGCTCGACCGTGGCGGTCGCGTGAGCCGGTTCAAGAAAAAATACGACGGCCTGGGCGTCTGATTGCAGGCTGCAATCGGGAGGATCTTCCTCCCTGCACAACCAAAAAAGCCCCGGCATGCCGGGGCTTTTTGTTGTTTGGACCATCAAGCGTTTACAGCAAAAGTGTATGGCGGTTTTCCGTCCGGAAAGGTGCCTAAGAGACTCAATGCCGTGTTGGTCGGGACCCAAGCGCTTCCTGGAAAAAAGCTTCCGCCCGCTCCCGCTGTTCGGCAAGGCTCGTTTGTTCAATCTCTTCGCCCGCCCGCATCTGGGCGTCCAGCCGGTCGATCCGCCGATAAATATTTTCAGACCGCACAATCAGGTCTTTCAGCGCATCTGGAAGAAGATCCGTGCCATTGAGTTTTTTCGCCCGTCCCAGCTCGCGGCCACCGAGCGCATATTTGTCAGACAACGCATCGCTCTCGGTCATGTCGCCCTCATTGACGGCCTTCTGAACCAACAACCAGGCAGCAACCTGCATCAGCCGTGTGGTGAGCCGCATGCTTTCAGTGGCGTAAGCAAGGGCTGTGGCCCGCGGAAGGTCTTTCGCCTGATCCCGCCCTGGACCGTCCAGATAGGTCGCTGCCTCTTCCACAAGCGCCATGCCTTCTCGATAGGTCCGCTGAAATAGCTGCGATCCGCCAAATGGCGACCGGCCATCTCCGTTTTCACCACCACCGCTTGTTTTGTTGCCGACACTCATAAGATCACTCACTGTTAATCATGTTACTGGCGCCCATGAGCAAGCAGACACCAGCACGTAGCCAGAGACCGTACCAACCAAGGACGCGTTGCGCTTCAACTATCAACAAGCATGCCATCCCCTTTTGTCTCAAATTGAGACAAAAAGGACGGGCCCGAAATCGCTCTGGGGTTGATCAGAACTGAAACGAACTAGATCTAGTGGGAGAGCCGCTCGAAGACGGCACGGGTAGTTAGAACACCACACAAAAAATGAGCCACAGTTGCCTGCGGCTCAAGTTCTAACAGGGAGGCGTCAAACAGAGTGGATAGGAGCCACTCAAATCCAGATGACTGGATTACGCCTCTAAACAATACATAAGGACTGGCTAACAAATAGTTAAAATTGTCCGTGGTCCCAGTCAGAAGACATAAAACAGCCCCTCTATACTTGACCAGAATCCAAAGAACTCATTCGTTACAAGGACTTAACGAGTCCTTTGGCAGAATCATCATTTTTTAAAAACTGCCTCTGCTTCACTCAAACTGCCCTGCTTTGAGGCGATCATGGCCTCAGAACGCGCAATTTCGTCCGTGAGCAAAGTGATTCGTTCTTTAAGCTCATCGACACCCAGAAGAGAAATATCCTCTTTCGCCAGCGCCTGAAGGCTGTCGGGCAAGCGCTTTGGTTGCAAATCTTCCGGGTCCATGAGCTCCCTCCTTAATCATGTGGTCGTGATCCGCAGCCCTGTTGCGCGAACCGCCCAATCATTGAATGGTGAGCCACCTTGCCATTTCATATCGTCACCTCCAAAGACAAAGAGTTTTTAGATGTCCTCAAATCTGCTGACCAACATGACCGCGATCAAAATCCCTGAGCCCGGCGGGCCGGAAGTCCTCACACCGACTGAAGTGCCTGTTCCACAACCTGGCCACGGTGAGGTCCTGGTACGGGTTGCTGCCGCTGGCGTGAACCGCGGAGACTTGGTGCAACGCATCGGACTCTATCCCGCCCCCAAAGGCGTGACAGACACGCCAGGCCTGGAGTTTGCGGGAGAAGTCGTGGCGCTCGGGACCGGCGCATCCCACTGGTCGGTTGGCGACAAGGTCTGCGCGCTTGTGGCAGGTGGCGGCTATGCCGAATATGCCGTGGTTCACGAAACCCATGCCCTGCCTATTCCAGATGGCTATTCCATGGTGGAAGCAGCCGCTCTGCCGGAAACCATCATGACCGTCTGGACCAATGTGTTTGACCGTGGGCGATTGCAGCCCGGCGAAACACTTCTGATCCATGGGGGCACCAGCGGCATTGGCACCACCGCTATTCAAATGGCTGTCGCCTGGGGCGCGAAAGTTTTTGCGACCGCTGGGTCTGAGGAAAAAGCCCGCAAATGCGAGGAACTGGGAGCGAGGCGAGGCATCAACTATCGTGCAGAAGATTTTGTCATGGTGATGGATGAAGCAACCAGCGGCCAGGGCGCCGATGTGATCTTTGACATGGTGGGTGGTGACTATATCCAGCGCAACATTACCTGTGCGGCGCGCGGCGGCCGCATCGTCAACATTGCCTATCAGCAAGGCTCGGTGGCAGAAGTAAACTTCCTGCCCCTGATGCTAAAACAGGTAACCCTCACCGGCTCCACCCTGCGCGCGCGGCCCCTGGAAGAGAAAACCGCCCTCACAGAAACAGTCCAGAAGGAAGTCTGGCCCTGGATCGCTGCGGGCCGCCTGAAACCCATCGTGGACAGCACTTTCCCGCTCAGAGATGCAAAAGCAGCCCATGAACGCATGGAAAAAGGCGGACATATCGGAAAAATCATCCTGACCGTCTAAATGAGGGCGAGAGGTCTTCCCAGAACGCACGGAAAGGCCTATAAGACCGGTAATCCGTTCATTTTCAGTGGCATACGCCGATCTCAGGCGCCGATCTCGGGGGAAGGCTCCCCAGATGGCCCTGGAGGCAAAGGAGAAGATATGTCTAAGCCGCTCATGCCAAAGGCCGCCGCCGTCTGGCTCGTAGATAATACATCCCTCACCTTCGATCAGGTTGCAGACTATTGTGGTTTGCACCCGTTGGAAGTGAAAGGCATCGCCGATGGTGACGTCGCCCAGGGCATTAAGGGCATGGACCCCGTGGCGTCTGGTGAACTGACCCGCGCAGAAATTGAACGCTGCCAGGAAGACCCAAATGAGCGGCTAAAATCTGCGGAGCGCAAACATGAAGTGCCCGCACCAAAACCTCAGAAGGGCCCGCGCTACACGCCTGTGTCGCGCCGGCAGGATCGCCCGGATGCCATTGCCTGGCTTTTGCGGAACCATCCTGAACTTGCCGACGCCCAGGTTGGTCGCCTCGTTGGCACGACCAAGCCAACCATCCAGTCCATCCGGGACCGGTCCCACTGGAACTCAGCGAACATCAAGCCCGTCGATCCGGTAACACTTGGCCTCTGCAGCCAGATGGATCTCGACGCCGCTGTGCAGAAAGCAGCTGACAAGCTGGAGCGTGCACGTAAGAAAGCTGAAAAAGCAGCGCGCAAAGCTGGCACGCTTCTGCCCGCAGAGGAAACAACAGGCGAAGCAACAGCTGACCCGCTCGGTCTGGCACGCCCTGCGGCCCACGAAGTACCAGCCGATCAGCTGAACGTGCCATCTGTAGATGACGCCGATCCATCAGAGCCCGCCCCATTTGCCGTCAGCGACGTCTCCGACGCTTTCACAACGGCACCGGCACCGAAGGAAGAAGAAGCGGCACCAGACGTCGATTCTGTTTTTGCAAAGCTGAAAGACCTGAAGGTTGAAGGCGACGAGGAAAACAAAGAATAACGTCACACATTATGCTGATCAAAAATCAGGGGCTGTCGATCCGATCGACAGCCCCTTTTTCGTCTCGATCGAAATGACATACGCTATTCGCCCGACACCAACCCCGCGTCGGCCATCACTGCGGTGATCTCATCGAGGATCGCCGGATCATCAATCGTCGCCGGCATCTTCCATGCCTCCCCATCGGCGATCTTGCGCATGGTCCCGCGAAGAATTTTGCCGGACCGGGTTTTGGGAAGCCGTTGAACAATAAGCGCCGTTTTGAAAGCGGCCACCGGCCCGATCTTGTCGCGCACCAATTGTACTGCCTCGCGTGAAATCTCGCTATCGCTGCGGTCAACACCTGCATTGAGCACCAGCAGTCCCACTGGCACCTGGCCTTTGAGCTTGTCGGCAATCCCCATGACCGCACATTCGGCAACATCAGGATGACCTGCCAACACTTCTTCCATGCCGCCGGTGGAGAGCCTGTGTCCCGCCACATTGATGATATCGTCGGTGCGGCTCATGATGTAGAGATAGCCGTCCTCATCCATGAAGCCTGCATCTGCTGTCTTATAAAAGCCTGGATAATCTTCCAGGTAGGAAGACCGAAACCCGTCTTCATTCTCCCAAAGCGTCGGCAGGCATCCAGGCGGCAAGGGCAGCTTCACCACAATTGCGCCTGTCTCCCCCGTCGCCACAGGCTTCGCGGCTTCATCCACCACCTGCACGTCATAACCCGGCATCGCAACCGTCGGGCTGCCGTGTTTGATCGGCAACATGCCGAGACCCACCGGGTTCGCGGCAATCGACCAGCCGGTCTCCGTCTGCCACCAGTGATCAATCACCGGCACTTTCAAAGCAGTCTCCGCCCACTGGATCGTGTCCGGGTCAGCACGCTCCCCCGCAAGGAAGAGTGTCTCGAATCCACTTAAGTCATAATTTGCGATGAGGGAGGCCTGTGGGTCCTCTTTCTTGATCGCGCGAAACGCCGTCGGCGCGGTGAAGAACGCGCGCACTTTATGTTCTGAAATCACCCGCCAGAACGTACCCGCATCCGGCGTGCCCACAGGCTTACCTTCAAACAGAATGGTCGTGCACCCATGCAGCAGCGGCCCATACACAATATAGGAATGGCCCACGACCCAACCCACATCAGACGCCGCCCACCACACATCGCCCGGGTCCATTCCATAAATATTCTTCATGGACCATTTAAGCGCCACCATATGGCCGCCATTGTCCCGCACGACGCCCTTGGGCTGCCCAGTCGTACCAGACGTGTAGAGCACATAAAGAGGATCAGTCGCCGCAACGTTGACACAGGCCGGTTTGTTGTCCGCAGCCGCCGCCTTCTCCATCTCTTCTTTCCAGTCGAGATCGCGCCCCGGCGTCAACTCCGCCGGTTCCTGTTCGCGTTGTAGGATGATGCAACGCTCAGGTTTATGGGCGGCAAGCTCAATCGCCCCATCAAGCAACGGCTTATATGCGATCACCCGCCCGGGCTCGATACCACACGACGCCGTGACAATGAGCTTTGGTTTCGCATCATCAATCCGGGTCGCCAGTTCGTTTGCCGCAAAACCACCGAAGACAACGGAGTGCACAGCGCCGAGACGCGCGCAGGCAAGCATCGCCACCGCCGCCTGAGGCACCATGGGCATGTAAAGGATGACTCGGTCCCCGAAGCCCACACCATTGGCCTGAAGCACACCAGCAAAAGTCGCCACCTTGTCCAGCAGTTCCGAATAGCTGAAGGTCTTCTGCTTGCCGGTGATAGGCGAGTCATAGATGAGCGCAGCCTGGTCGCCCCGCCCAGTTTCGACATGGCGGTCCAGACAGTTATAGCAGGTGTTGCAGGTCGCCCCTGTGAACCAGTTCGCCCCACCACCATCTGTCTCAAGCACGCTATCCCAGGGCCGTGACCAGGTGATCTCCTGTGCGGCATCCGCCCAGAAAGCCTCCGGATCCTTTTTCCAAGCCTCGTAGGTTTCAGGGTAGCGACTCATGATACTTTCCTCCCGGACTTATCTTTGGCGCCCCACCCAGTTCCGGAAGGGCGCCCTTCTTTTGCGGATGACTGTTTCAAGCCTGACCGGGCTTTGCAAGTCTTGCCGCACTGAGAAAACAGAACCTCGCGGAGAATGCGTGTATGGACATGATTATCGACCCTTGGTTCTACGCAGTAGCCGTACCCGCTGTTCTCTTGGTGGGCCTCTCAAAAGGCGGCTTTGCAGGGGGGCTTGGTATTCTCGGCGTGCCCATGATGGCACTTGTCATTTCGCCGTTGCAGGCAGCAGGCATCCTGCTCCCCATACTCATTGTGATGGACCTGATTGGCGTCTGGGCCTACCGCAAAAGCTTCCATCTAAAGAATCTCATGATCATGGTGCCGGGCGCTGCCATCGGCATTCTGATTGCGGCGCAGACCGCGAGCTATGTCACCGATAATTTTGTGCGCCTGCTCGTAGGCGGCATCGCTGTTGCCTTTGCGCTTGATCATTGGATTGGACGACGTGCGGAAGCCGCACCTAAGCAAGTCAATCAGACAAAGGGAACGGCCTGGGGCGCTGTCGGAGGCTTCACAAGCTTCGTAGCCCATGCAGGTGGTCCTCCTTTTCAGATCTACATGCTGCCGCAAAAGCTCGACAAAAAACTTTATGTCGGCACGAGCGTCATGTTCTTCTGGGCGGTGAACCTGATCAAGGTACCGCCCTATGCCTTGCTCGGTCAGTTTGAGATTACAAACCTCTCCACATCGCTCATGCTGATGCCCCTAGCACCCATTGGCATGTGGCTCGGCATCAAGGCGCTTGACCTGATCCCGGAGAAACCATTCTACCGCTTTGCCTACATGGCTTTGTTTTTGGTGGGCTGCAAACTCGTCTGGGACGGCGCAACAGGCGCGTTCCTTTAGCAACGCCTAGGCACGCCCGATGCGTGGCTCCCCACCTTCAGCGGCAGCGCTCGGACCAAAGGACTTGTCGAGCACATGGGTTGAGTCTTCAGCCAGTTTGATGGCTTCACTCAAGAGCGACAGCACCCGAATATTATTGTCCAAGACGTGGTGGGCTTCATCGCGATGGTCATCGACAATCTTCTCACACCGCTTGACGACATCTGCCCGCACTGCGGTCAATATGTCTTCCAGGCGATAGCCGTTTGCATTGTCATCGGAGACGAGGAAACGGGTCATGATCGGCCTCCTTTCTGAGGTCTGAGAGACTGCCAGTCTGCGGCATGGGCCTTAAAATGGCCTGAAAAAACAGAGTTACCAACGGGGCTGCCCAATCCTAGAAATCGCCCCGATCCCGCGAACTTCATGGTAAAAAGCCCCTAAACAAAAAGGTCAATCAGGGGAGAAACACCATGACCGGCATCTATGATCAGGATCTGGACAAAAACGCCGCCAATCATCAATCGCTTTCTCCTATCTCCTTTTTGCGCCGCGCGGCCCGCATCTACCCTGACAAAACAGCCGTCATTCATGGGGACATGCGCCGGACCTACGCCGAGTATTATGCTCGCTGCCGCAAGCTGGCGAGCGCGCTTGCTGCCAAAGGCATCGGCAAAGGCGACACGGTCGCCGTACTTGCACCCAACGTGCCCGCCATGCTGGAGCTGCATTACGGCGTGCCGATGCTCAAAGCCGTGATCAACACGTTGAACATCCGGTTGGACGCAGCTGCTCTCGCCTTCATTCTGGATCACGGGGAAGCCAAAGCCCTCTTTGTGGATCGTGAATTTGCAAGCCTCGCCCAAGAAGCGGTTTCGCTGGCGAAATGCGACCCGATGATCATTGACATCAACGACCCGGAATATGATGGCCCCGGAGAGTTAATCGGTGAGGCCGAGTACGAGACCTTCATCGCCGGCGGCGATCCGGAATATAACTGGTCCCTGCCCGATGATGAATGGGACGCGATCGCTCTGAATTACACATCCGGGACCACCGGCAATCCCAAAGGCGTCGTCTATCACCACCGAGGTGCTTATCTGTTAGCGGCAGGAAACATTGTGACGGCCGAGATGACCCGCGACAGCGTCTATCTCTGGACCGTGCCCATGTTCCACTGCAATGGCTGGATCTTCACCTGGTCCATGAGTGTGGTGGCAGGCACCCATGTCTGTCTCAGGAAGGTCGCCGCCCCCAATATCTATGCGGCAATCGCAGAGCATAAAGTGACTCACATGGGCGGCGCACCGACCGTCATGAGCTTCCTGATAAATGCAGGTGCCGACGAAAAACAGAAATTGCCCAACACGGTCAACTTCTTTGCTGCCGCGGCCCCACCCCCGGCCGCCACCATCCGCGCCCTGGAGGAAGAAGGCTTCAATGTCATCCATGTCTACGGCCTCACCGAAACCTACGGGCCCGCGGTCGTGAATGCCTGGCACGAAGAATGGGACGCGCTCCCAGATGGCGAACGCGCCCAAGTGAAAGCGCGTCAGGGGGTGAACTATCCGGTGCTGGAAGACCTCGCCGTCATTGACCCCGAGACCATGAAGCCCGTCCCGCAGGATGGCGAAACCATGGGCGAAGTTATGTTCCGCGGCAATGTGGTGATGAAGGGCTATCTGAAAAACCCAACAGCAACCAATGACGCGTTCGCCGGCGGGTGGTTCCATTCCGGCGATCTCGGCGTCTGGCACGCAGATTCTTATGTGCAGCTGAAGGATCGCTCCAAAGACATCATCATCTCAGGCGGCGAAAACATTTCATCGATTGAGGTGGAAGATACGCTCTACAAGCATGCCGATATTCTGGAAGCCGCGGTCGTCGCCATGGCGCACGAGCGCTGGGGCGAAACGCCCTGCGCCTTCGTGACGCTTAAAGCAACTGCTGCAGAAATGACCGAAGCCGACCTCATCACCTACTGCCGGGAAAATCTCGCCCACTTCAAATGCCCAACCAAGGTCGTTTTCTGTGAGCTTCCCAAAACATCAACGGGCAAGGTTCAAAAGTTCAAACTACGCGGCATGGCCGAAGATCTCGCCGGCGGCAAATCCTTCATGCCGGACTAAGCCTCGTTTAGGCGCCCCAAAAATACAAAACGCCGGGCCATCCTGGCCCAGCGTTGAAACGCACTCAGAAACTGTAGGGACGCGATTATCAGGCGGCTTTGGCCTCTGCCGATAATCGCTCAATCTCTTCCTTTATTCGGAGTTTTTGTCGCTTCAATTGAGTGACCTGCAAATCGTCACTTCCGGGACTTTGCAGTTCGTCCTCAATCGCTCGTTCCAGGAGTTCGTGCCGCTTTTCCAATTCGGCGATGCGCGACTCAACAGCCATACATATCTCCTTATGTCATCTGAGGTTTACGGTGATAAGTGTGACTCTTTCTTGGACCCCTGTCGAGTTTGGCTGATTTCTGCGCCAGATTTTAGTCGAATTCATCCTTGACACGAATCGGCAAAAACAAAGACCACACTCAACTAACAGACTTGTTTGCGACGCCTGACATCGCTAGAACGCTTTGAGCGGCAAGAGTGAAATCCGCGCAACAAGAGAAGCCGGGTACGAAGCGCATGGACGACGAAGCGGAGCTCAGAAAAGAGCTGATCCAGCTGAAGCAGGAACATCGGGACCTCGATGGTGCCGTGCAAGCGTTGGAGGCCATGCCCTATCCGAACCATTTGCAGCTGCGACGCCTAAAGATCAAAAAGCTCGCCCTGCGCGATCGGGTACTGGAAATCGAGGATCGTCTCACGCCCGACATCATTGCCTAAGGCTCGAATTCTCTGATTATCAAAACCGCTCAATCTAGTGCGAGGAGCGGGAGAAACGTTTCGCGGTGTACATCGCCTTGTCTGCTCGCGCGAGAGCTCCTTCGGCCTCATCATCTGGCCCGATCATCACTGCCCCGATGGAAATCGTCACGGCAAGGCTCTGGCCCTCCATCAGGACAGGGTCACGAGCCACCACATCGGAGATGGAGCTCGCTTTTGCCCGTGCCGATTTCTCCGCTGCGTGGGGCAGGATAATCCCAAACTCATCGCCACCCAGCCGTCCGGCAATATCTGACTCACGGATATGGGCGATGATCTTGCGCGCCACATCGTTCAGCACCGCATCGCCTGCCGCATGACCATAGGTGTCATTGATCGCCTTAAAGCCATCAATGTCGATATAGAGGAGACTGAGCGGTGTTTGATATCGCTTGGCGTAGGAAATGGCCGTCGAGAGCTCGCGAACAAAAGCACGACGGTTGAGCAATGGTAAGAGGCCGTCATGGTCGGCCAGCGCTTCGGCGCTGCGCAGGCGTTCGCGGACAGAACGCATTTCCTTGCGCATCTTATCGACTTCGCCCATGAGGGTCATGATGGCGGTACGCACGCTGGGCGTGAGCTCAGGCTCAGGAATACCCATGATCGATGTGCTGTCTTTGATCACGCGACCATCGACACCAACCACATCAGACGGCGCAGTATTGGCTGATGGCGCAGCGGCACCACGGACGGTTGCCTTCCCAACGGGCCTTTTCTCACCAATTTTCATCGCCTGCCCCCTTTTTTCGAGCTCCACCCGATCCCCACAAAACCCGCAGAAAACGACGTGATTCGGCGTGACTTCCTACCCAGAATAGGGCGAAGGATGGTGCGCCGCTACCCCTTGATCACCGGGACATCAAAAGGCCATCTCGCAGCTTGCCAAGCCCGACCCCATGCCTATAATCCGCCGCTTTCCGCGCACCAGTGCCGTTTTTGGCACTCCGCGCGCTTTGCGAACGGAACCGCACTATGGCCGAGCCAACACCACAAGTCGGTATCATCATGGGCAGCCAATCTGACTGGCCAACCATGAAACATGCCGCCGACATTTTGGAAGCGCTGCAGGTTCCCCACGAAGTGAAAATCATCTCTGCCCACCGCACGCCAGACCGCATGGCCGACTATGCAAAGACGGCAAAAGCGCGGGGCATTAATGTCATCATTGCAGGAGCAGGCGGTGCTGCTCACCTGCCTGGCATGACAGCATCCATGACCCCCCTGCCTGTGCTGGGCGTGCCCATTCAATCAAGAGCGTTGAGCGGACAGGACAGCCTTCTCTCGATCGCGCAAATGCCAGGCGGCATTCCAGTCGGGACATTAGCTATTGGCGATGCCGGCGCAAAAAATGCCGCCCTTCTCGCAGCCAGCATTTTGACACTGCAGGATGACGCGCTCGCCACCCGCCTGGATGCCTGGCGCCAGGCTCAGACAGATGCTGTGGCAGAAACACCGGATCGCAATGGCTAATCAGGGCTCTGCAACAGCGCTCCCTCCAGGCAGCACCATCGGCATCTTGGGCGGTGGGCAATTGGGTCGCATGCTCGCACTAGCAGCGGCGGAACTTGGCCTGCGGGTTCATATCTATGCGCCGGAAGAGACAAGCCCCGCGGCTGAAGTCGCCAGCAACGCAACCCGCGCAGCCTACGAAGACGAAGCGGCACTGATTGCCTTTGCCGACGCCGTCGACGTCGTCACTTATGAATTTGAAAATGTACCGGGCGAAACGGCACGCATTCTCAGCGAACACGCACCGGTGCGCCCCGGCCCGAAAGCGCTGGCGATATCTCAAGACCGACTTGATGAAAAGAATTTCCTGAACAGCCTGGGGATCGCAACTGCTCCCTTCGCACAGGTGGATACGCTGGACGACCTAGTCGATGCTCTGGACAGATTGGGCACGCCCGCTGTTCTGAAAACCCGCCGCTTCGGGTATGACGGTAAAGGCCAGGTCAAGATCGATGCTCCGTTAGAAGCAGCGGCAGCTTTCGAGGCTATTGCCGGCGCACCTGCCATTCTTGAAGGGTTCATGCCTTTTGAAAAGGAAGTCTCCGTCATTGCGGCGCGCGCCCTGGATGGCGCTTCAGTCGCATATGATGTCGGCGAAAATGTGCATCGCGATCACATATTGCATACGACAACAATCCCCGCCGCGCTGGATGCCTCCATCGCTGAGGAAGCACGAACCGTTGCTGAGCGCATCGCGCACGGACTCGACTATGTTGGCGTGATCGGCGTCGAGTTCTTCGTACTCCTAGACGGCGAAAACCGCACACTCTGTGTCAATGAGTTTGCACCACGCGTTCACAATTCTGGTCACTGGACCTCAGATGCCTGCACCGTGAGTCAGTTTGAGCAACACATAAGGGCTATCGCTGGATGGCCTTTGGGAAATCCGGCGCGCCACAGCGATGCGGTGATGACCAACTTGATCGGTGCAGAAGTCGGTGAGTGGATCACCCATGCGTCAGAACCCCATTGCGCCGTTCACCTCTATGGCAAGGGCGAAGCACGTCCAGGGCGAAAGATGGGACACGCAACAAAACTTAATTCGGGTTTTACCAAATCCGATTAGGTAGGAAGACTAGATCACCCGACCTAGTACTTTTCAAATTAGTGCCATTTTCATTCGCTTAAGAAACTGAGAAACTATCCCTCAAGTTGAGTCGGCCCCGCCGTGTATTGGCCGGAGCTAAAGTAGAGTTGCGTACGGGTCGGGGGACCATGACTGAAGAAAACAACAAACAAAACAGCTCCGGTTCAACGAGCAGCAAACTAGCCGAACAGATTCATAATCCCGCTCTCAAACCACTCTGCGAATTCTGGGACGAGGTCCGTGGTGACAGATTGTTGCCCAACGCAAATGAGATTGATCCTTCGCAGATCGCCTACATTTTAAGAGACATTGCGATCCTGGATGTCATTGACGAGTTGCACATTCAATATCGTCTGGCCGGCACGGGAATTGCCGAGCGAATGGGCGAAGACCCGACAGGCAACAACTTGATTGAGATGACCGCCCCTGCCATGCGCGATACGGTCTCGAAGATTCTACACTTGATAGTGTCCCACCCAGTTGGGGCCTTAGCGACCTACGAGAATGTCTACAACACCGGCAAAAGAGCGGTTGTAGAGAGCCTCTACCTTCCGCTTCAAAAAACAGAAAACCAGTCAGATCGGATCGTCAGCGTGCATTCGCGCGAGAAAACGGTCACCTATGAAAAGGAACAGGACCACTCTACGGTCGCCGCCAAAATCATTGAACTCAAATGGATTGATTTGGGCGCGGGTGTCCCAGACGAGATAATCTCGCCTTGACCCTGGTTGTTGGCCTCTTTTCAAACAGACAATAGCTGCGACCTGAATTGATGGTGGCTCAGGCGTTCCATCAACCCCCTTATCATGCTGAGGGATAGCGAAGCCGTGCGATCAATCCCAAGGGGTCTGGCAAAGCGTCCATCACTTTTGTCGCCTGAGCTTTGATTTTCTCAATCTGCATCACGTCAGCAATGCGGCGGTCGAGAAAGGCCCACGTGTCAGCATGACCGTCACTCTCATCTGAAAACCAGCAGGCCAGCGTCGTTGTAAAGACACCCGCAAGCGTCGCCCGTTTTGTGTAGAAATTATAATCTGTCGACGTATCGCCGATCGCGACCCAAATCGCATCAACTGTGTTGTAGAGTGATTTGGCGGCACTGCCTGAAGCAGGAGGGATAAGCAGCGAGGTGCTCGCGCGACGCAGTGCTTCGCGATTGGCTGCATCCACTTCAAGACGGGTCCGAACGGCAAACGTAATCTTCTCGCGGATCTTCATCGATGCAAGATCGCTCTTTGCAAGGCGCTCAATCATCCGACGATCGCCGTCGCTGAGAAAATACTCGGCGAGATCACGCGCGCCATTGGGAAAAGCTAGCCGAGCGAGACCATGGTCTACCCCCGCTGTCTTCGCGGCACGCAGCAGCACAGAACCTGTCCAGCCATCAAACGGGACGTCTGGAAGTGCCGCTTTGAGAATTTTACTCCGCACGCTTTCCAACTGATCTTTCTTTGCCCCAGTTTTCTTTTGCTCAGTCATCGTCTGATACCTTTTCATGTGGTTCTTCGAGCCAGTGTTTGATTTCGCTCTCGAAGATCAGCGCGCGCATATCAGGCATGCGCTGGGGATATAACATGCCGTCCAGATGATCACATTCATGCTGCACGACGCGTGCGTGAAAGCCCTGGGCTCGGCGTTCAATTGACTGCCCGTCCAAATCCACTCCGCGATAAATGATGCGCCGATGGCGCGGCACAAGACCACGCAGGCCTGGGACTGACAGACATCCTTCCCAGCCAAGTTCCAACTCCTCGCCGACTGGCTCAATTTCCGGATTAATCAGCACAGTAAGCGGGGCGGTGGGATCAAATTCCTCTTCCGCATCGATTTCAGCGGTTGCCCGTGCGCCCGGCGCCTGGAAAATCACCACGCGCTGAGGGACATAAACCTGCGGTGCGGCAAGGCCCGCCCCATTGGCATCTTCCATCGTCTCGATCATGTCGCGCACGAGATCAAGCACCTCTGGCGCTGTGGGCTCAGAAACAGGTTCGGCGACACCCTGAAGAACAGGATGGCCCATGCGGGCAATTTTTCGGATCGTCATGAGGGGAATATGGGCTTGGGGTTCCAGGGCGTAAAGTTCCCAATCAGTCGCGGAACACGGATTTAGAAAGCTCCCCCTAAATAGCAGCCACCAGGAACAGGGCATCGACCAGAGAATCCCTGACAATCAGCCAAAAATTCTCTCCTCCCAAGGTGGACAGACCCCGATTCTTTTGCTACCTATCCGGCCTCGCTGCGCAGGACACGTCCCGCGGCAGCGCTTGGCGGTGAAAATCCGCAGTTTTCGGCCAATTTTGGCCATTTCTGACCCAATTGGGAAAAGGCAGGATAGCTCGTGCAAGTACTCGTTCGCGACAATAACGTCGATCAGGCTCTCAAAGCGCTCAAAAAGAAAATGCAGCGTGAAGGGATTTTCCGCGAAATGAAGCTGCGGAACTTCTACGAGAAGCCATCCGAGAAACGCGCGCGCGAAAAAGCAGAAGCTGTTCGTCGGACCCGCAAGCTCGCCCGCAAGAAGATGCAGCGCGAAGGCCTGCTACCTGGCAAAAAACGCTAAACCAGCGCTAACAGCCAAAAATCCAAATGAGCCGCCTTAACGGGCGGCTTTTTTGCGCTTTGGACAAATCCGATAGGCGCAGCGCCGAGCACCACTCAAAATATGCTCTTCCCGTGTGACATCCACGCCTCGGCCGACGACGCTCTGAAAGAGCTCCAGTTCATATTTGCATAAGCCTTGGCAGGTCGCCGCTGCGCTGCAGACAGGACAATGGTTCTCCACCAGGAGGTACGCGCCTTCTTCATCTGGCGCAGGCATTGAGGCGGCCATATAGCCCTCCTCAGAGCGGATATCGGCCAGGGCGCCAACCTTGGCCTCCAGCGTCTCAGCCCCCTTCAGACGCTTTTTATAGGTCTTCTTTTGGTCTTCTGTGCGCGCCGCCAGCAGCTGCTCCAGGCCGTCCTCGCCAAACACCTCCCGCATTTCCGTCAGAAGGCTCACGGCGAGATCCCCATGAGCATCCGGGAAGTACGCATTGGCCGCATCTGTCAGCGCCCAATATTTGGTGGGGCGCCCCCGTCCCTCGGCTTTTTCCTCAAAGGAGACAAGGCCCTCTTCCTGCATCGCATAAAGATGCTGTCGCACTGCCATGGGCGCGATCCCCAGCTCTTCGGCCATGGTAGAGGCATCAGCCGGGCCTGAATTCTTCAGGATCGTCCGAATTGCTGCACGGCTGCGACCGGCACCGCGCGATCCGTTTTGAGAAGAAGATTTAGACATGCAAAATAGATAAACAGTTTTCTTTAGAAAAACAATTGCAGCAACCAATAGTGCTAGAGATTCTTCCGGTAAACCTGCTCGTAGGAATGCCAGCCAAGGCGTTCATAAAAGGACCGCGCCCGCTTGTTCTCGCTCAGGACACCCAGCCGAATATTGGTAAGTCCCTGGTCACGAAAGAAGTCTTCTGCGGCCTGCATCAGGGCATCAGCGACCCCTGTGCCACGCGCCTTTTTGCCGACATAGAGATCATTGACATATCCGTGCCGCCGGTGCTCGGGTTTCACATATTCCCCATTGTCTTCGCCGACGGAGCATAAAAGGCAGCCGACCCGCTGCCCTTGAAACTCTGCAACGAACACAGCACCCTCTTTTTGCGCGACCTGTTCCAGCACCCAGGCAAGATGGGGCTCAGCAGCAGCTTCGACACTGCTCCGGTTCGCTTCAACCTCAATCTCGGCTTCTTGCAGTCCCCCCATACACGCCGCCAGAAAAGCATGGTCCTCCGGCAGAGCAACCCTGACAACAATTTCAACCATTAAGACTGTTCTTCTCTATTAAATGCAGCATTCCTGGACAAGCGCCTTGGCACAGCGTTTCAAATTGATAACCGATATGAAATTTCATAGGGCGTCCAGCCACACCGTTCATAAAACGCCCTGGCGCGCCCATTCCCCTGAAGCACAGAAAGCCGCATATGGGTGACACCTCGAGCCTGGATATGGTCTTGCGCAGCCACCATCAACGCCTCTGCCACACCACGCCCGCGCTCACCTTCGACAACGAACAAATTATTCACCTGACCAAACCGCCGTTCTTCTTCGCGAATATAAGCGCCGCTTTCCTCGCTCAGTGTGCAGGCGATGAACCCAACCGCTGTGCCCGCGACCTCAGCAACAAAGACCGCACCATCCTGGGTCACAATGTCCTTGAGAAGGTCATCAGTATGAGGCGCCGCCGCATCATCTGGCTTTGCTCTATTCTGTTCGATCTCACCGGCCGCAGCCAACATCCCTGACATAAACACAACGAGCGTGTTTCGATCTGCCGGTTCAGCAGGCCGCACCAAAATCTTCGACATCAGAAGAGCTCTTCGCCCTGCACGCGACCCGTATCCGGAAAATCGCGATAGAGCGCAAAGCGAACATTCTTAATCAGAGAATTGACCGCAAAATGCGGACCTTCAATGGGTGCCGCCCGCGAAGCGACCAGCCCGAAGGCTTCATCCAACTGCGCCAATCCTTCCACTTCAATCATGAAATGAAATTCACCAAGCCCCTCACCACCTAGACCCAGCTTTCGTCTTGTCAGCCGGTAACCTTCGATAAATCCGTCCGACTTGAGCTTTTCCATATAGGTCGTGAAGGCTTCAGCGAAGTCCATATCACTGACGCCATCTTTCAGGTCACACCACCCGTGATAAATATCCATGCCTAACGCCCTTCCCCGGAAGCCACCCCCGATAAATGGGCGGCCTCAAGCTGAAATGCAATAACAGGGCGCCCCCGTGACCACCAGCGCCCATAAAAAAGGGCGGTGTTTCCACCGCCCTTTCAAAACTCGCACGAGATGAGAGATGCGTCAAAGCGCCCCTTAGAGGGCCTTCACGATTTCCTCAACCATCTTCTTCGCATCCGAGAACAACATCATCGTGTTGTCACGGAAGAAGAGCTCATTCTCAACACCGGCATAACCTGCTGCCATACCACGCTTGATGAAGAGAACCGTCGCCGCATTCTCAACGTCGAGAACCGGCATGCCGTAAATCGGGCTCGCTGTGTCCGTCTTCGCAGACGGGTTGGTCACGTCATTTGCACCAATAACGAAGGCAACATCAGCCTGGCTGAATTGGCTGTTAATATCTTCCAGCTCAAACACTTCGTCATAAGGAACGTTCGCTTCAGCAAGAAGCACGTTCATATGACCAGGCATACGCCCCGCAACAGGGTGGATGGCGTAGGACACTTTGACGCCTTCCTTTTTAAGCTCATCAGCCATTTCACGAAGCGCGTGCTGTGCCTGTGCCACCGCCATGCCGTAACCCGGCACGATGATCACAGAAGCAGCGTTCTTCATGATGAAGGCCGCGTCGTCCGCAGAACCTTGCTTCACAGGGCGGGTCTCCACATGCCCACCGCCGGCGGCAGCTTCTTCACCGCCAAAGCCGCCAAGGATCACACTGAAGAAGGAGCGGTTCATGCCCTTACACATGATGTAAGAGAGGATCGCCCCGGACGAACCAACAAGCGCCCCAGTAATGATGAGCGCCATATTGCCCAGCGTGAACCCGATGCCTGCAGCTGCCCATCCGGAATAGGAGTTCAACATGGACACAACCACCGGCATATCAGCACCGCCAATGGGGATGATGATCAGGAAGCCGATGATGAACGACAAGAGCGTCACAATCAGGAACATCTCAACCGTCTGGTTCGCTGGATCAATACAGATATAGGCGATACCACCAACGATCGCCGCAGCAAGCAATCCATTGATCAGATGACGCGCTGGCAGCATGATCGGCGCACCGGACATATTGCCATTGAGCTTCGCAAACGCGATGACCGAGCCCGAGAAGGTGATGGCACCAATCGCCACCCCTATCGACATTTCGATCAGGCTGGCTGTTTTGATATTGCCCACCACGCCAATGTCGAAGGCTTCAGGCGCCATAAAGGCCGCCCAGGCAACCAGCACAGCCGCCAGCCCAACAAGGGAGTGAAACGCCGCCACAAGCTGCGGCATGTCCGTCATGGCGATGCGATTGGCAATGATCGCGCCAATACCACCACCCAGCACAATGCCGCCCGCGATCATGCCCCAGGTTAGACTGGTGGTTGATTGCAGCAGCGTCAGCGTGGTGCCAACAGCAATGGCCATACCGACCATGCCATAGACGTTCCCCTGACGGGACGTTTCAGGTGAGGACAGACCCCGAAGAGCCATAATGAAGAGTACGCCAGAGGCGAGATAGAGCAGTGCGATTACGTTCGCAGACATGATGTCGCCTCCTTATTTTTCTTTTTTCTTGTACATCGCTAGCATCCGCTGCGTGACGAGGAACCCGCCAAAAATATTGACCGAAGCCAACACCACCGCACCGAAGCCGAGCCACTTGGAAACCGTTGCGCCATCGCTGAGCGCTTCCACACCCACAGCGGTAACAGCACCCACGATGATCACGGAGGACACAGCGTTCGTCACAGCCATCAAAGGCGTGTGAAGCGCCGGCGTCACTGACCAGACCACGTAATAACCAACAAAAATGGCCATCACGAAAATCGAGAACAGAAAGATGAATGGAGCAATCTCACCCATTATGCAGTCTCCCCAGTTAGGGCCGGATGGATGATCGCACCATCGCGCGTCAGGGCCGTGCCGGTAACAGTTTCGTCTTCCCAATCAAGATTCAGGCTTTTTGCTTCCTGATCGATCTGGGGCGTAATGAAATTGAGTAGGTTCTTGGCATAAAGCGACGACGCATCAACTGGCAAACGACCAGCCATATTCGTCATGCCAATGATGGAGACGCCATGCGCTTCAACCGTCTCGCCCGGTTTGGAGAGAGGACAGTTCCCGCCCTGCTCAACCGCGAGGTCAATGATGATTGAGCCAGGCTTCATGCTTTTGACCATGTCTTCTGTCACAAGCACCGGCGCAGCACGCCCAGGAATGAGCGCTGTCGTGATGACAATGTCCTGCTTCTTAATGTGCTCAGCCACAAGCTCCGCTTGGCGGCGCTTGTAATCTTCGCTCATCTCTTTTGCATAACCGGCAGCCGTTTCCCCATCTTCTTCGTCGCTTTCGACCATGATGAAGGTGCCGCCTAGGCTTTCAATCTGCTCACCAGCAGCGCGCCGCACATCGGTTGCACTGACGATAGCGCCAAGGCGCTTGGCGGTTGCAATGGCCTGAAGACCAGCAACACCCGCCCCGAACACAAAGACGCGGGCCGGAGCAACTGTCCCCGCCGCCGTCATCATCATTGGCATGGCGCGGGAGAATGCGTTTGCGCCTTCAAGCACCGCTTTATAACCAGCGAGGTTCGACTGCGAGGACAGAACATCCATCGACTGCGCTCGGGTGATACGTGGCATGAATTCCATGGCAATCGCCACAATGCCTGCATCCGCATACTTCTGAACACGTTCCTTGTCCCCATAAGGGTTCAGGATCGCGGCAAGCAGTGCGCCCTTTTTCATAGCGCCCAATTGCTCATCATCTAGACCACGCACGGCAAAGACCGCATCTGCGTCTTTGATGGCGTCTGCAGATGATCCAGCAATACTGGCACCAGCTTCTTTAAATTCTTCATCAGCGATGTGAGACCCTGCCCCTGCACCAGTTTCAACGACCACGTCAAAACCAAGTCCAGTGAGTTTCTTCACCGTTTCAGCAGACGCCGCAACACGCGGTTCCCCTGCCATTCTTTCCTTGGGAATTGCGAGCTTCATGGATTAATCGCCACCCTTTCACCACGGACGTTCTTGATGACGTCGTTGTCTGTTTGTGGAACGTCGACAAACCCACGTCCCACGCCGATTGCACACTACGAATGCTTGAACCACATGAGGCGCCGCGCGGAAATCCGCAACCGACCTCACGAAAAAGAGACCTGACTAGAGGAGAAACACAGCCATCAGGATCAAAAGAACGGTACACCCGATGGTGCCGTACTTTGTGAAAGCGACAAACCCATCAAACGTACGCTCATGCTCTGCCGCGTCCATGGTGTCACTCCAAACGCTGTCGGATTTTCCTTCGCTCATTGCCCTCTGCCTTTCAAAAAACCGCGTATTTGCGCGGACTATAGCAAAAGCGGCCCCTCCGGCAACCTTCGCAGATGCACTAATTCTAGTCGAAAATGATCAGACAGGAGAGCATAGGCGATCAGCCAACCCTGTGAGTGGGGTCAGAATGCTCCCAATCCGCCAAAAGCGCGCGGATCGCCGCCACAAAGGCCAGCGGTTGGTCCAGCATAACGTGATGGCGGGCCTGAGGAATTTCGATCACAGGCGCCGCTCGCCCCAGCAAATCAAACATATATTCACCTATTTCGACCGGCATCAGGACCGAATATTCGCCCCTCATGAGCGCGATTCGACATTTTGTGGCCTTGAGGCGCCCAGCCGTGTCCCCGATCTCGAACCTTTGCCAGATTTTTGGGTCAAATTTCCACGTCCAGCCGCCCTCAACCCGTTTGAGCGAGGTCCGGGCAATATAATCGGTCGCATAGAGGTTCTCGCAGGGCTGCGGCGGCGCCAAACGGAACCGGGACACCGCCTCATCCAGCGTTTTATAGACCCGGTGAGGGCGGACTTTGCGGTCCGGTGGACCACCGGGGCGGTCCGGCGGGTTCACCGGACTATCGACAATGACCGTTCCCGCCAGTCGGTCTCCATAAAGAGCCCCTGTCAGGATGGCGATAAAACCACCAAAAGAATGGGCAACAATGATTGGAGGTTCAGAATTCTCGAAAAATCCCGCCGCCTCGCAGACCGCCATCTGTTCCTCGGCGAACATCTCCACCGTGTAAACGTCCCGGAAGCCGCTGTCGCCCATACCCGACATGTCCATGGCCACGACCGAGTATTCCCGAGCGAGAAACGGCGCAATGAAGGACCACCAGCGGGCATGCGCCCCATTCCCATGAACCAGCAGGAGACCAGGTTTGGAGCGGTCGCCCCAGTGCAGATAGTGAATGGGACACCCACCCACATCAACCGTGTGGCTTGTCGGCTCCGCATCCAGCGCCCGCGTGAACCAGGAGGGCGGCTGAATAACGTCAGGGCCAACACTGTCACCTGGCGCCAGATCAAACGCCTTTTTTTCGACTGGCTGATCGACAACCAAGCCGTCTCTGGCTTTGCCCTTCGCGTCATCACTCATGGACGTTCTCCTAGCGCTTTGAAAACGCCACTGCCGGTCATGACCGTGCGCTCCCCAACCCAGATCTTGCCCGATACTGTAATGAAGCCGTCTTCTTCGCCGGTAATCTCCGCCGAGCCTTCAACCCAGTCGCCAAGATGGGCTGCCGAGACAAAGTCTGTCAACAAACGCACTGTCACCCAGTAGCGGTGATGCGCAACGGTGACCGCATGCCCAAAAGCGGTATCAGCAAAAGCCATCAACATGCCGCCATGACAATTGCCCATGCCATTCGTGTGATGTTCTTCAACACGGAAAGCCCGTGTATAGGCCTGTCCCTCGCCCCGGCGTTCATAAAGAGGGCCGATCTGACGGCCAAATCCCCGTGACCAATTCATCTGCTCATAGCCATCCGGGACAGGCAGAAGCGTTTCTTCTAAAAGATCGTCAGTCATGAAATACCGTGTGCGTTAGGAAGCTGAAAAATCGGGGGTCGGCACGCCAGCCTTTTCAAGCGCAGCAGCCTGGCGTTGCTCTAGCTCCGCAAACTCAAAATCTGCAATGGTCTCATTGAAGAGCTTATAGAAATTGAGCTCCGCGCCGAGATGCAGGAACACACCGCCAAGGCCAATCGCTGCCCGGTCCATAAAGACGAATTCGCGAGGCGGTGTCACCGGTCCATGCTCTTTAAGAGCCGCATGGACCGAGCTCGCCTGCTTGCGTCCATAGTCTCCCGGCGATATCCCATCCGCAATGGAGCGAACACGGTCATCAAGCAGCGGCCCATAGATAAAGCCAGCCCATAGATTCAGGATATCAATCAACTCATTCGACAGGTTGCGGAAACCCCAGGTTTCATAGGCCGCAACGGACCGGTCCCGATCATCTGCTTCGAGCGACCGGTAAAGTTCAATCACGCCCTGCACGAAAGTCGGCGGGAAAACCCGAATACAACCATAGTCGAGAAGATTGATCCCAAAGTCCGGACGAACACTGTAATTGCCAAGATGCGGATCCCCATGGATCACCCCATAGTGACTGAAGGGATACCACCAGGCCGTGAACATCGCTTCGGCAATCGCATTGCGTTCCTCCAGCGAATGCTCGGTGAAATCGAGAAGCGGCTTGCCGTCCAGCCAGTCCATCGTGAGCAACCGCTCCGTCGATAGATCGTTATGAACGCCAGGAACCTGAATGCGAGGCTCTTCTTGGAAGATATCAGCATAAAGGCGCATATGCGCCGCCTCGCGCTCATAATCCAGCTCTTCCCGAAGCCTCAGACCAATCTCATCGGCCATCTCACTCGTATCGATAGACGTATCCATCCGCCGATGAATGGAAAAAATCAGGGCCAACTGACTAAGATCGGCTTCTACCGCTGACTGCATGTCGGGATATTGCAACTTGCAGGCAACCGCCTGACCGTCAGGCGTCTCAGCTCTGTGCACTTGCCCAAGTGAGGCAGCCGCCGCCGCTTCACGCTCAAAGGTCGCGAACTTCTTTTTCCATCCGGGCCCCAGTTCCGCAGCCATCCTCCGCTTCACAAATGGCCATCCCATCGCCGGTGCCATGGATTGAAGCTGGGAAAGCTCGGCAGCATATTCCTTTGGTAAAGCCTCCGGGATCGTCGCCATCATCTGAGCGACCTTCATGATGGGACCTTTCAGGCCACCAAGTGCCGCCTTTAGATCCTGCGCATTCTTGTCAGATACACCATCTCCGCCCATAAGGCGTTGACCAGCCACCTTGGCTGCAACGCCGCCCACATTGACGCCGACTTTCGCATAGCGGGCGACCCGAGCACTTAAGCGGTTTTCTTCAGCATCACGTTTGCTCAAGAGAGCGTCTCCAACTCATCAATAAAGCCTTCAATCACGCCGAGCCCCTTATTCCAGAAGGCAGGGTCTGATGCATCAAGACCAAACGGCGCCAACAATTCTTTGTGTCGTCGAGATCCACCAGCCCGCAGCATATCGAAATATCGCTCCTGGAACCCGGATTCTGAGGATTCATAAACCGCATAGAGCGAGTTCACCAGACAATCACCAAAAGCGTACGCGTAGACATAGAAAGGTGAATGTATGAAGTGGGGAATGTAGCACCAGAAGGTCTCATACCCCTCGGACAAACGCACAGACGGGCCAAGACTTTCGGTCTGCACTTCCATCCAGATCTTGCCGATATCCTCGGAGGTGAGCTCGCCCTCACGCCGAGCCATATGGAGCCGCCGTTCAAATGTGTAAAAGGCGATCTGGCGCACACAGGTATTGATCATGTCCTCCACTTTGGAGGCAAGCATAGCCTTGCGCGAAGCAGCATCCGTTGTCTCAGACAGCAAACGTTTGAAGGTAAGCATCTCCCCAAACACCGAGGCAGTCTCTGCAAGCGTCAGCGGTGTTTCTGCCATCAGGGCGCCCTGGTCTGCGGCAAGCACCTGATGCACCCCATGCCCCAGCTCATGGGCAAGGGTCATCACATCGCGCGTGCGGCCCATATAGTTGATCAGAACGAAAGGATTCGCTGACGGCACGGTTGGGTGAGAAAACGCGCCGCCCGCTTTGCCCTCTCGAGACGCCGCATTGATCCACCCACGTTCAAAGAAGGGAGCCGCATGTGCCGCAAGATCTGGCGCAAAATCGCCATAGGCTGAGAGCACAATGTCTTTCGCCCGGTCCCAGGGAATGAGATCCGTCTTTTCTTCCGGCAGCGGGGCATTGCGGTCCCAAGTCTCCAATTGATCCAGACCCAGCCACTTTGCCTTCAGCGCATAATATCTATGCGACAGTCGAGGATAAGCCTGCCTCACTGACTCTGTTAGGGCGTCAACAACAGGAGCTTCCACCCGGTTGGCGATATGACGAGCATCCGCCACATCCTCATAGCCGCGCCACTTGCCCTCCAGCTCAAGATCTTTGGACAGGGTATTGGTGATATGGGTGAATAGCGGTTGGTCAGCCTGAAACCGAGCCGTCAATGCTTCGACAGCTTTCTGCCGCAATGCGCGGTCCGGATCAGAGAGCTTGTCCAATACCTGTTCAAGCGAGACAGTGTGTCCTTCGAAGTCAAACCGCATCCGCGCCATCGTCTCATCAAAGAGGCGAGTCCATGCAGACCGTCCGGTCAGAGACTTGTCCTGCATGAGCTGCTCAGATTCCGTTGAAAGGTCATGTTCACGGTGAAGACGTAAATCGTTCACCCAGGGCAGATAGTGGGCAAAAGCCGAAGACGATGCTGCGAGCCGGCTTATCTCCTCATCGCCGAGCCCATTGAGCTCTAAGCCAAAGAAGAGAAGGTCCGAATTCAGTTCCGTCAACGCGGTCTGCATATCCCCATAGAAGCGCGCATGCTCAGGAACCATTGATGACGAGGCAAAGACCAATCCCGCATATGATGCGATCCGCCCCATTCGATCTTCGAGCGCTTCATAAGTGCTGATCGCCGCAGCAAGCTGACCGCCACCATCTGAATCTGCGGCCTTGGCCGCGACCTGTCCTCGATAGGTTTCAGCAAAATCCGACACCTGTCCGCGCAGCGAGGCCATGTCGGCCGTAATTTGAGGGTCGTCGACGCCCCGGTAGAACACAGAAAGGTCCCACTCCGGCAAATTACCCAATTCGTCTGCTGGGGATGCACTCATATCCATAAAACCACTCGCTGCCATTGTCTTAGAGAACAAAGAATATGGCCCTGAGAACCTGAGTCTCAAAGAGGCAAGTGATCGAAAAAACGTTTGGCCAAAAGAAAAGGCCCCGGTCGCAAAACCAGGGCCTTCCCAAAGTCTATATGTGTCGGCTTAGTCGACCGTCACAACCGCACGGCGGTTGAGCGGCTCACGCACACCATCACCTGTGGAGACAGCAAGATTGCTCTCACCAGATGTTGTTGCGCTAGACACGCCTGCATTACGAGCCTGCAGAGCGCTAGACACTGCATTTGCGCGACGCTGACCAAGTGCCTGGTTGTAAGCGGAGCTACCTGAGGTATCGGTGTGACCGACAACGCTCACGGAGCGGCTTCCAACTGTGTTGGCAATTTCGTCAACAACAGACTGAGCTGCAGCTGTCAGGTTCGACTTGTCGTAGCCGAAATAGATGGTCCAAGGACCAGCTGGAGCTTGTTCACATTCAGCAAGAGCTTCGTAGAAAGCTGCTTTTTCTGCTTCAACACGGTTTGGCTGAACAGGACCGCCAACGCCACCGAAGTATGAGCCGTCAATGCCCATGTCGTTGTCGCTAGCTTGTTCAACCCAACCATCATAGTAGCGCTGAGCTTTTGCACACTGACAAGCGTTGTCGCCTTCGCGACCACCATTGTCGAGCGCAGCAAGAAGACGCGCACGGCCTTCCTGCAATTCGCCAAGAGCTTCAGGCAAAACTGCAAAATTTGCTGGGTCATACGGCATTACCGTCTGACCGGCAGCTGCAGCGCGGCCTTTTTCTACGATGCGTGCTGTATCGATCCAGTCGCAATCAACATATGCTTCTGAAGTAGCACGGTCTTGATATTCCCGCGCGAGACAGGCGTTAAAATCACTGCCTGAAATTTCCTCGCTGAGGTAGGACTCAGCATGCCAGGTACCGCAAGCGGCCAAACCCAACATCGCCCCTACCGCAATCATCCGGGATAGAATTTTCATCCCACTCTCCGTCGTCGTTTTAAGCACACCCCCCGCACATACGGAGGACCCGGACCCCACCGGACTGCCATTCATGAAACCAATTGGTCGCACGTATCGGCAGGTTCCATCAAGGTGGTTTCAGGTTTTAGCCTTAATTGCGAGCGCAGAGTCACCCCTCCGCAACACCTATGGACCAAAATGTGACAGTTTTACGCACCCCGCCCATAGATTAACCATTTTTGGCAGCGTTCGGCGAAAAAATCGGCGGCGAAACAAACGAATCTCCCCCTCTTTAAACCCGCCTTTACCTGTCTGCCCCATATTGGGTCACAGCCGCTGAGGGGAGCGAACACTCGTTTCCTATTTCAGTGGCCTCGTTTTGTGATTCGTCGCCCGCGATCTTTAGCGGGTCGGCAGGGGAACTAGAGGTAGGCATGGCTCAAACGGTATTGGTCGTCGATGATGACCCAGCACAGCGGCGTATTTTGGAAGAAGTCGTCAGCCGTGATGGCTACCGGGTAGTGAGCGCTGATGGGGGCGATCCGGCTCTCGACATCCTCAATGGTCCCAATGGGAAAGACATCTCCTGCATGATCCTGGACCTGGTAATGCCAGGCATGGACGGTATGGAAGTGCTTGAGGCCATCGCCCCAACACACAGTGAGCTGCCGGTCATCGTATTAACGGCCCAAGCAGGGGTAGAGACCGTCGTAAAAGCCATGCGCGCAGGCGCCGACGACTTTGTCATGAAACCTGTGAGCCCCGAGCGGCTCTATGTCTCTATTCGTAATGCCTTAAAAGTGACGGCACTCGCAGGCGAAGTGAACCGCCTTCAGAAGAAAGCCAAGGGCCAACTCACATTTGACGACATTATAGCGGGCGCCCCCTCTATGAGTTCGGTCCTCAAGCTGGGTCGACGCGCCGCTCAATCCAACATTCCCGTTCTCATTGAAGGCGAAAGCGGCGTCGGTAAAGAACTGATTGCCAGCGCCATCCAGGGCGAAAGCGACCGCGCCGGTGGCCCCCTCATTACAGTGAACTGCGGTGCAATCCCGGAAAACCTCATCGAGAGCATTCTCTTTGGCCATGAAAAAGGGGCCTTTACGGGCGCGTCCGAAAAACATGCCGGTAAATTTGTGGAAGCCAATGGCGGCACACTCTTTCTGGATGAGATCGGCGAACTACCTCTCGATATGCAGGTGAAACTGCTCCGCGCCATCCAAGAAGGTGAAGTGGACCCAGTTGGTGCCAAGCGCCCAGTCAAAGTCGACATCCGGCTCATCTCAGCGACCAACCGGGACCTCATCCAGATGGTCACCGATGGACGCTTCCGCGAAGACCTCTATTACCGATTGAACGTCTTCCCCATCTTCCTGCCTCCGGTCCGCGACCGCAAAGAAGATGTACCAGACCTCGTAACACACTTTGTTCAACGCATCGCGGCAGAAGAGGGCAAGAAGGTTGCCGGCGTCGCACCAGATGCCATGGGCATGCTCGCTGCCTATGACTGGCCAGGTAATGTCCGGCAACTGGAAAACACCGTTTTCCGCGCCATCGTATTATGTGACGGCGATATGCTGACCATTGCCGACTTCCCACAGATCGCCGCGCAGGTCGACGGGTATGAGCCCATCGTTGCAACCGCACCGTCAGCCCCAAGCGTTCAAGCTGAACCACAGCCCGCCATGATCACGAGCGATCCAGCGACCTCGTCCAACGGCATTGCCGCGTTTGCCCGCTCGACTTTTGGCGAAGGCATTACGGTGACAGATGATGGCGGCGAACTACGCAAACTGGAAGACATTGAAGCGGATCTTATTCGTATGGCCATCGACAAATACAAAGGCCATATGTCTGAAGTAGCGAGACGTTTGGGTATTGGGCGCTCAACCCTCTACCGCAAAGTCCGCGACCTCGGCCTCGACGTAACGCGGTAAAAGTCCAAAACGACCATCCCTCTTTCTTGACAGCAAGCCCTGCCCCACTTAAACGTATGTTATACGTTTTCTTTGGGGGCGATTATGGCGCGTGCGCGAACCATCAATGACGAGCAGCTGATCGACGCGATGAAACAAGCGGATCAGCCCCTGTCGGCTTATGACCTGCTTGATCTTTTGCCTGAAGGTCCGAAGCCAAAACCGCCCGCCATCTACCGGGCGCTCGACAGGTTGAACGCGGAAGGCCGCGTGCACCGCATTGAGAGCCTCAAGGCATTTATTCCCTGCGATGGGCACAACCATGCCCACGAAACTGTCTTTGCAGTCTGCAGCGACTGCAATCAGGTGCAGGAAATCGAAGATCATCAACTCTGCAATTTGCTTGGCGAATGGAAAAAGAAGACCGGCTTTATGCCGTCGCAAAAGACATTTGAAATTCTTGGCCAATGTGCCGAGTGCAGGCCCGCATGACGGTCTGACCTAAGCGGCCCGCCCGCAACTCTGAATTTGAACCATCCCCTTCATCGGGGACACGAACTCGCATGTCACAACAGGGGGTAAGGATGAAACACGCCTACAATTCCAAACTACTCACGACAACATTTTTGATTTCTGCCATTGCGACAACCAACGCAATTGCCGATTCACGATACCAGCCAGGAATCGTTGTCAGCGCAACACCGCTTGAGCGAACAACAGACGACTTGGCAACACCAATCACCATCATCAACCGTGACGCCATCAACAGAAGCGGCGCCGCAACCCTTGGGGGACTGGTCGGCGACAAGCCCGGCATTGCTCAATCCTCCTTTGCGCCAGGGGCCAGTCGCCCAGTGATCAGGGGCCTGGACAACACCCGTGTCCGCATTCAGGAAAACGGCATCGGCACGCATGATGTATCTGCGATCAGCGAAGATCATGCCGTGCCCGTCAACCCACTCTCGGTTGAGAAGGTAGAAGTCATCCGCGGGCCTGCAGTACTGCGTTATGGTTCTTCCGCGATCGGCGGCCTAGTGAGCGTCCTAAATGAGCGCATTCCGACGAAAACACCCGAGGGAGGCTTGGAAGCAAGCGCCCTTGTAGACCACACAACGGTGGACGAGGGTTTTCAAGGCGCTGGCACCGTCAACTTTGGTGCGGGGCCCATCGTCATCCATGCCGACGCTTTTGCGCGCGAGGCAGATGACTACGACACGCCCCAGGGTATTCAGCTAAACAGCGCCCATGAAAGCTTCGGCGGCTCCGTTGGCGCAAGCTTCATGCATGACATGGGACATGTCGGATTTGCGATCAGTCAGTATGACAGTGAGTATGATGTGCCGGGCGGTGAAGCGGAAACCAACCAGCTTTTCATCGATCTTGAGCAAACCAAATATACCGGATCTGCGGTGTTTGAAGACCTCGAAGGTGTGATCTCAGGTGTCAAACTGGACGCAGGCTATACAGATTACACCCATGATGAAGTATCACGCATCACAGGCGCAGTCGGGTCCCGCTTTGACAATGAAGAATGGGAAGCACGGGCAGAGTTGATCCACGCCCCCATCGGCGCTCTTGAAGGAGCGATCGGCATTCAACTTTCCGGACAAGACCTAAGCGCCACCGGCGAAGGTGGCGAACTTATCGAGCCATCAGAGCGCGATGTCATCGCCGGCTTTTTCTTTGAAGAGTGGAAAGCAAGCGACAGGCTCACACTCCAGTTCGGCGGACGGGTTGAACAGGTCACGTTGGATGGTGTCGGTGTAATTCTGCCAACACTTGCTGGTGTGACCTTGCCTGCCGGAACAGAAACCGGAGACTTCGGCACAAGGCGCGAACTGGATTTCACGCCTTTGAGTGGGTCAGTCTCAGCCGTTTTCGGTTTGAGCGAAGAAACAAAACTTGGGGCGACCGTGCAGTATGTTGAACGCGCACCGGATCTCCTGGAACTCTTTGCAAAAGGTCCTCATGAAGCAACAGAGACCTTTGAAATCGGCAATCCCAATCTTGATAAAGAAGCCGCAACCTCTTTTGAACTGACGCTCGCACAGCAAGGTAGCAATTACGGCTTTGACATTGCCGGGTTCTATACCTCGTTCAACGACTTCATCTTCAAAAGCAACACAGGCTTCGTCTGTGGCGAAGAATTTACCAGTTGCGGTGTAGATGGCGCGCCGGGTGTTGAAGATGAACTCACCCAAATCGCCTATTCACAGGCAGACGCAGATTTCCATGGCTTTGAAGTTTCCGGCTATTGGGATGCGTTTTCCGTCCATGGCGGAACAGTGGGTTTTGATACCCAGTTTGACTATGTTAGCGCCGAATTCAGCAGCGGCGGCGATGTACCTCGCATCCCGCCTGTACGATACGGACTGGGAGCTTACTTCAAGGATGATGCCTTCTTTGGACGCATCGGTTTCTTAAGAGCTGAAGAGCAGGACGACGTGGCAACAAATGAAACCGCTACGAACGGGTACACAGACTTGAAAGCAGAAGCCAGCTATCTGTTCTCCCTCCCAGATACCAATCGCCAGATTGAAATCGGCTTGGTTGGTACGAACCTTCTGGATGACGACATCAGAAATCACGTTTCCTTCAAAAAGGACGACGTGTTGCTGCCAGGAGCAAGTGCTCGCTTCTTCATTCGCGCAAAACTCTGAGGCCCATCTCCCAACAACGCTTGGCCTCAAAAAGAGAAAGCCCGGCAGGACCCATCCTCGTAGGTCCTCGCCGGGCTTTTTTTGATTATCTGGTAGCGAGGCTTAGCCAAGCATACCGAGCGCATGCAGGTACAGCTCAAGCATCGCCTCTTCTTCCTGCCGCTCTGCCGTGTCCTTCTTGCGCAGCGAAATCACTTTGCGCAGGACCTTGGTGTCAAAACCGTTCCCTTTGGCCTCTGCATAGACTTCTTTAATGTCTGCAGCCAGCGCAGCCTTTTCTTCTTCCAACCGTTCAATCCGCTCAACAAAAGAACGCAACTGTCCTTGCGCGATTGTTGTTGACCCTTCGGGGGTGGTGCCATCCGCCATGTGTCTGACTTCCTTGAACTGGTATCAAATAATGAGGGAGCAATAGCAGCTCCGAGCCGCGCACCATATCGACGAGACACTGCGCCAGCAAGGGAGAGAGACCATAAAGCTGTGGATTAATTACAGCGCCAGGCATGCTAGGCTAACAGCATCAAAACGGGGTCTTAAGGAGAGCAAGAAATGCGCGCAATTTTTGTCAGTTTGGCGTTGGGATTTTTCACTATCTCGGCGCAGGCAGCCACTGTGGAACGCTACACGGACCCTGCCATGGCGGACGCTAACCTGCCCTTTTCTCAAGCCGTCCGGGTCGGTGACATGCTCTATCTCTCTGGTCAGATCGGAAACGTGCCCGGCACGCTAGATCTCGCCCCTGGCGGCATGGAAGGACAGGCCCGTCAGACCATGGACAACATCAAGACGGTCCTAGAAGCCAACGGCGCATCTTTTGCGAACGTGACAAAATGCCTGGTCATGCTTGCCGACATGAGCCAATGGGCAGACTTCAACAAAGTCTATGTCACCTATTTTGAGCCAGGCGAGTTTCCAGCCCGCTCAGCCTTTGGCGCCAACGGCCTGGCACTTGGCGGCGCGCTGGAAGTCGAGTGCGAGGCCTATCTGGGTGACTAGCTAGCCCCAGCGGTCAATAGGAGGCCGTCAGGAGTGTTTTTCTTGAGCGGCTTTGAACGCGGCCATCTGCTCAGGCGTCGCTTCAGCCTGGTGCTTCTTCTTCCAGGCTGAGAAAGGCTCACCATAAATATGCTCGCGCGCTGCATCCTTGCTCATCTCCAGACCTTGCGTCTCTGCGGCTTCCCTGTACCAGTCCGCCAAGCAGTTTCGGCAGAAACCCGACTGGATCATCAGGTCAATATTTTGGACGTCCGTGCGTTCCATCAGATGAGACACGAGCCGACGAAAGGCTGCTGCCTCCAGTTCAGTTTGAGTGGATTTTTCCATTCCGGTGTTCCTTCCAGTTCCCGCGGATCAAAGCCCCGCAGCTGTTTCTTCAACAAGATGATCAACGATTGCGGCCAAAGCCTCGCGCGGTTCTGCGCCCGCCTCTATCGCATCGGCATAAACCCGCCGCTGCTGGTCCGCACTCGTGCCACGCCGGGCGATACGTTTGATATGGGCAATCTCATCGCGCGATCCAAGGCGCGCCGCATCTTCAGCCGTCATCTCTATGATCTCATCACACAGCGCGTCAAAGGATGTAAGTGTGCCCTTGCCGAAATCAATCAGCTCGCCAGTCACACCATAGCGTTGTGCCCGCCACCGGTTTTCACCCATAAGCGTCGCCGGATAAAGCCGCCAGCGCTGGTTCTGCTGTCGCAACCGGTAGAGCATGGAAAGAAGCGCCTGATAGGTCGCGGCAATCGCAATGCCATCGTCCAGATTGGTGCAGATATCAGTAATTCGGCTCTCTAACGTGGGGAATCGACCCGACGGCCGAATGTCCCACCAAAGCATGGTGGAATCCGGAATGATGCCCGTCGCCACCAACTGCTGAACCAGCCGCTGATATTCAGAATAGCCATCAAACGTGTCCGGTAGCCCGGTCCGCGGCAGCGCATCCCATATCGTCAAGCGGTAAGACTGCAGCCCCATATCCTCGCCCTGCCAGAAGGGTGAGGATGTGGACAGCGCAAGCAGATGCGGCAGGAAATAGCGCACCTGGTTCATGAGATCGATCCGCAGATCATCATCCTCAATCCCTACATGGACATGCATCCCTGAAATCACCATCCGACGCGCAGCACCCGCCAGGTCGCGCGCCAGCGTGTCATACCGCTCCTTGTTGGTATGTTCCTGCTCGTCCCAATGGCTAAACGGATGGGTGCTGGCAGCAATAGGTGCATAGCCAAACTCATTTGCGACTTCGACAACCAACCCCCGCAAACGAACAAGTTCAGCCCGCGCTTCCCCGATTTCGGTGCAGACCTTTGTGCCCACCTCAACCTGACACCGCAGAAACTCTGACGTGACCTGCTCGCCAATCGCTTTGTGAAGCTGATCCATCAACGCATCAGGGGGCGTACGCACCAGATCGCGAGTCTCGCGGTCGACAAGAAGATATTCTTCTTCGATTCCAAGGGTGAGGGAAGGTGCATCCATCGCGTCTCGTTTCCGGGCTGATCCGTTAGGCAGGGTCTGTTCGTGACCCATAATGCGTGATTTCGCGCACCCCGTCTCGAGCAATCAGATCAGGTAAAATTCGGGCAAGCCGGTCCGCCCACTCTGCCTGGCCTTTCTCTGTATCGATCAGATCCTGCCGGATCTCCAGCAGCGCATGCGGCAAACCGCGCTTCGTACAATGCCGATAGAGCGTGTCACCTTTGAGGAACCCACCATAGGGTTCATTATCGCCCACGATGAGCCCCTCTCGGGTTGCCAGAGCCTCCAACAAAGGTATCGCCAGGCGCGGGTCTTTGTCCCAAAGAACCCCAGCATGCCACTTCCGCGCCTCGCCACGCCAGAACGGGGTAAAGCTGTGGATTGAGATAATGACCGGCACATGATCCTGAGCCAGCGCCGACTTCAGTTGAGCGTCTACAGCGCTGTGATAGGGCTCATGGAAATGTTCAATCCGCGACTGGAACTCTTGTCCATCGCGGAAGCGATCCACCTCTGCATTGGCCGGGATCACGGACCCATCGGAGAGCTTCATCACGATGGTCGGATCATCCGACCCACGGTTCAAATCAACCAAAAGCCGGGAGTATCGTCCCAGGATCGCAGGGCAATTGAGGTGCGACGCCAATAACCGCACAACCTCGGCACATCCAATGTCATAGGCGATGTGACGATGGAATTCAGTGGCAGGCAGCCCAAGCGTCCCATATGCGGCAGGCACAGACGCTGACGCATGATCACAAAGGATCAGAATATCTGGATTTCCTTGGGCGTTAACCAGTTCAAAAGGTGATCCATCTACGGCTGAATCAAGTGGCACTTTGCTGGTAGACTGGGGGGAACTCATATCAGGCATGGCCGGACTATAATCGGACAAGACCGGGAATGCGACACCAGGCTTACGCCTCTATTGCCCACACCTTGCTTGCCAGGAAAGAGCACCGTTCAGAATGACGCTTCATGAAGACCCAAGAAGGTTCCTGCTGAATCTGTTCGAGGCCGCTGTCCGCGCAGTACAACCGGCCGCCTGCTTGCGCAAACATCTGCCCGCCCCGCCGGAGGGACGCCTGGTTATTCTCGCGGCAGGCAAAGCTGCGGCAGCGATGGCCGCAGAAGCCGAAGCCTTTTACGAAGAACGCTGGCCGGGCACGGAGATCGAAGGTATTGCCATCACACGGTATGGCCACACGGTCCCAACGAGCCATGTCGCAGTGCATGAGGCCGGTCATCCCTATCCAGACGGTGCAGGCGAAAATGCCAGCAGAGGCTTACTTGCGCTCGCCAACTCTCTGCAAGAAGAAGACCTCGCCGTCGTTCTCCTGTCAGGCGGCGCTTCCGCTCTTCTCTCCCTGCCACCCGATGGCATCAAGATTGAAGAGAAGCAGAAACTCACGCGAACCCTATTGGCTACCGGCGCGCCCATTGCGGACATTAACTGTGTGCGGCGGCACCTCTCGTGCATCAAAGGCGGTGGATTGGCCGAAGCAATTTATCCTGCACATTCAATCACCCTCGCCATCTCCGATGTAGCTGGGAACGACCCCAGCGTTATTGCGTCAGGTCCAACGGTACCAGCCCATACCACAGCACTTGATGCCTTAAACATCATTGAACGGTTTCGCGTGCCAATTTCAGAACCTATCATTGAATGCTTCAAACAGAATTTGGCCTTGCCAGCCCCCGATGCGCCGTGTTTTGAGCGCGCCGACTTCAAGATCATAGCAACAGGGTCTCACGCACTAAGCGCCGCTGCTGCGCTCGCCCGCGAGGCAGGATGCGAAGTATCAATCGTCGGTGACGAACTTGAGGCAAGTGCCCTTGAGCTCGCAACCTCCCATGCCCGTATGGCCAGGTCTCATACCAACCCAGGCGTCCCGCGGATCATCCTCTCAGGCGGTGAGGCAACAGTCGCCTTAGGAAAGGACCATGGCGCGGGCGGGCCAAATCAGGAATTCGCCCTGGCGCTGGCGCTGGAGCTTCAGGGCGAACGAAATGTCCACGCCCTCGCCTGTGATACAGATGGCATTGATGGCGGGTCGGGTGCTGCCAGCGACCCTGCAGGAGCTGTCATCTCGTCCAGAACCCTGTCCCGGGCAAAAAGGTTGGGGCTGGACGCGGAAATGGCTCTGGCGAGCCACGACGCAGGCACCTTCTTCCAGACACTCGGTGACCTCATTACAACGGGGCCGACACTCACCAACGTCAACGATTTCAGAGCAATCCTGGTCTCTGCCTGAACGTCTCGCCGGTCCAGCCCCAGTTTTAACAAGACGTTGACTGCTCACGGCTAAACTGGATTGAAATATTCGAGCGTAGGGGAAGTGACCCGTCTTGAGCCTGTGACATTTGACCTTCAGGTTTAAGAGGCGCAAGAAGAAGGGAACATTCCCCAAGGATCACCGTAGAGGCCAATCTCGGTGGTTGAAGAAGGAGCAAAAGCAAATATGCGGCGCCGCAACGTCAAAATCATCGCAACATTGGGACCTGCCTCAAGTTCGGCGGAAATGATCCGCACGCTTTTTGCCACCGGAGCAGATGTGTTCCGGCTCAACATGAGCCACCTGGACGCCGATGGCCTGAGGAAAGTCCACAGCACTGTGCGTGGCGTCGAAGAAGAATTGGGCCGCCCAATCGGCATCCTGGCAGACCTTCAAGGACCAAAACTGCGCGTCGGCGCTTTTGCCGACGACAGTGTGGATTTGAAATCAGGAAACAGTTTCCGCATCGACCTGGACGAAACGCCAGGGGATGTGACCCGCGTCTGCGTCCCTCACCAGGAGATTTTTGACGCGATTGAAGAAGGCAGCCAACTTCTGTTGGACGATGGCCGCATTAGGTTGCGTGTGAAGGAAGTCCAAAAAGACCATGCCATCACAGAGGTAACGGTCGGAGGAAAACTTTCCAATCGTAAAGGCGTGAACCTGCCAGACACTTTGCTGCCACTCACCGCCCTTACAGAAAAAGATCGACGAGATGCAGAACTCGCTTTGGAATTAGGTGTTGACTGGCTGGCGCTGTCCTTCATCCAACGGCCCGAAGACGTCGCTGAAGCACGCAAGATCGCCCGCGGACGCGCCGCCGTCATGGCCAAGATCGAAAAGCCTCTCGCACTAACCCATCTGCAAGAAATTGCCGACATTGCCGACGGCATGATGGTCGCCCGCGGTGACCTTGGCGTGGAACTTCCCATCGAACAGGTCCCGGGTTGGCAAAAGCAGATCACCCGCCTTTGCCGTCGAAATGGCAAGCCCGTCGTGGTCGCCACACAAATGCTGGAATCGATGATCTCATCACCATTGCCGACCCGCGCGGAAGTCTCCGATGTGGCGACGGCAGTTTTTGAAGGCGCAGACGCTGTGATGCTATCGGCGGAATCTGCTGCTGGCGACTTTCCCGCTGAAGCGGTCGAGATGATGAACAGGATCGGTGCTCAAGTAGAGTCGGACCCCACATATCCAAGCATCATGTACGCGCGCGAGACGCAGCCTGAAGCAACGGGAGCTGATGCGATTAGTGCGGCGGCCCACTCTGTGGCCGACACGCTAAACGCCGCAGCCATCGTTTGCTGGACAAATTCAGGTTCTACGGGCCTCCGCGCCGCGAGGGAACGCCCGCAGCTCCCAATTGTTGTATTGACCCCTATTGTCGAGACTGCCCGTAGGCTCGCGCTCGTTTGGGGCGTCCACTGCGTTCTGACCGAAGACGCCAAGGATCTGGATGACATGGTCGATCGCGCCAGCAACATCGCTTTCAAAGAAGGGTTTGCCCAGCCAGGTCAACGTATTGTTGTCATGGCTGGTGTGCCACTCGGCACGCCCGGCGCAACCAACATGCTCCGGGTTGCCTATGTCGGATCAACTGCTGCCGCTATTCCTGAATAAGGGTCCCTTAAGCGACCGCAGCTTTCTGTGCATCACTTTGCGGCGGATGCACATGCGTACCTGCAGCAGGTGCCTTACCGCTTGCAAGTCTTTCAAGCGCGTCGATGACAATGTCTGGCCGCACATGATGGGGCATGTGCCCCACGCCTTGAAGCTTGATAAGTTCAGAGCCGGAAATCTGCTCATGCAGTGCGTAAGAGTGAAGCTTCGCCATCACTGTCTGATCGCGATTTCCGGTCACGATGATCGTCGGCACTTTGATCTCATGATACCGCGTCGATTGGCGCGCAAGATGAGTCCGCAAGTTTGAGGTATCTACGCTATTGTTTCGGAAATGGTTTGGCCGAAAAAGCAGAGACAGACCGAGAGCTTCCTCATAACCGTCCGGAGCGCTGTCTGGCGTAAATGTCGATTGCACACCAGCAGACACCATCAATCGCCCAAACGGCAACACGACCAGCCAAAGAAAAATCGGCCCAAGGAGTGGCTTGGCAAGCACCCGATGATACCAGGCAACAGGCCCCTTCCAGGGATGAGTGGCACCAGCGAGAACCAAGAGACCCGACAGGTCGGCTCCAAAACGCGTGGCATAGGCTGTCGCCACAGCGCCACCCCAGGAATGCCCAAGCAAGACTGGGCGTTTAATACCTAGTTTTTTCAGCGCCCCATGGATCAAAGCCGCTTGACGTGCAGGGTCATGCGCATCGGGCACATCCGGACGCGCGCTCCACCCATGCCCCGGCCTGTCAAATGCCAGGACACGATGGGATTTTGCTAGTTCAGGGAGGATACTCGCTTCAAAGTCGCGCAGATTTCCACTTGCCCCATGAATAAGGACGATGGGCGCTCTTTCATCGTCGTTCGGGACATCCGGTCCCACATCAACATAGTGCAAATCCACACCGTCAACTGCCACCAGATGTCCGTGCCGCCCAAAGCGACGCTCCGCCTGCCACACATTGACCAACGCAAAACCAACGACGGCCAAAACCGCAATCAAAACCCACATCAATTGTCAGATTCCCCGGCCTTCTATTTCAACGGTGAGCCGGCTCTCTGCTTCTCCTGCTCCCTCAAGATAGGGATAGACCGCCAGCACTCTGCGATAGGCATCAAGCGCACCTTCCTTGTCGCCTAAGTCTTCCAGCACCAGCGCAAGGCCAGCGATCGCCCCAAAGTGACGCGGCTCTAGTGCCAGTGTCGCTTCAAGGTCTCCCAGTGCACTTGCATAATCGTCTCTCAAGAAATGAACAGTCGCCCGTTTGTTCCAACCTTCCGAATATCCTGGCGCAAGGTCGACGATCTCATCGAGAAAGGTCAGCGAATTGTCATAGTCACCAGCCGCCATCGCTTCAAGCGCCCGGTCCATCAACAGATCGACGCTGATACTTCCGGATCGATTCCAGACATCCCAGATCAGGTCTTCGATAACCTTGGCGTCTTCTGGCGTCTTCGACTGAGCCAATTGGCTGAACAGACGGTCAAGTTGCACAGATGCCGCACTTGCCGGCGCGCCTTCTGTCTCAGGAACATTCGGCGCCTCGTCCGCCTGCGCCAAATGCGCAAGGGCTGATGTCATCAGTCCAATGAGTAAGAAAAGGGATGCGCGTCTGAATTCCATACTCTCGAAGATAGAGTGCAAGACAAATTCCGCAAGCGCTCAATATCACACTTTCGCGAGGCCTATGCGTTCAAATCCTCACGCACGCACCCATCAAATGTCGTGATGTAATCCGCCCCAAGAAGGGTGGACGGTGTTTGAAAACCAGGCTTTGCGTCACCCGCCAGAACACGCTCCACAATGTCCAAACCAGTCTGAATGGTCAGCGAATAACCCTCCGGAGTCCGCAGGCGGGACACGACCTTCTCACCAGCCTCATTGGTCGCCTCCCCAATCAGAACGCTGGAACCAGCCGAGCGCTCCTGCTCTGTCGGTCCATCAGGCTCGGCGTCAATCTTCGCTTTGAGCCGTCGTTGCATGAACCCGCGGCTCAAAATGAAACGCATAAAGCCGCCAATGCTTGCCATCTGCTGCAGCTGTGGGCTTGCTTCAAAATAAACGGTGATGTTGGGAATGCCCGTCGAATGATAGGCCGTGGAAACATCCCCCCAGCCGACACCAACCGATGGCTTGTCACCGTCTCCAAAATTGATCTCACGTTGGGGTGCGGTGCCGAGCGACACGATCCGCCCCTCTCGGCGCACACGAGTGCCTGCACCAATACTCTCAATCATTGTCTTTGATGTCCCGCGCGATGCCGTGCCAATCCCTGAAATGCCCAGCACCAGATCCGTCGCATCCGGCATGCGGCGCTTCATATGTGCAGCCAAACAATCGCTGGGCACCACGTCGAAGCCAACACCGGGCATAATCATAATGCCCGCTTCCTTTGCCGCATCATCCCGGCGCGCGCAGGCTTCGAAGACGCTTATCTCGCCGGTGATATCCAGGTAATGGGTTCCAGTCCTCAGACAGGCATCAACCATGGGTTTTGATGTCGCAGAAAAAGGCCCTGCTGCATGCAGAACCACATCTACATCCTCCAACGCTTCATCAAGAGCTTTGCGATCTGAAAGGTCAAAAGCGCGAAACTCAGCTCCATACTGGTTTGCCAGGCTTTTGAGCTTTGCCTCACTTCGCCCAGCAATTATTGGAGACAAGCCCTTGTCGCGAGCCAAGCGTGCCAGCAATCTACCCGTATACCCTGTCGCCCCGTAGATCATGAACCGGCCAGTGTTCTCACCAGTCATCTCACCTGTTCTCTCTGCTATCGTGGTCTGAGCCGATACTGTTGACCATCACCGGCTCTGAAGCAAGCCGAGCTCCTCCAGTTCACCCCTAAGATCTGCCGCGTTGGTAAATCGAATACCATGTAGCCCCAACCGATCTGCAGTCGCGATGTTTTCAATCAAATCATCGACAAAGACGGCCTGTTCGGCCCGCAAGCCAAACTGCTTAAGCGCATGGTCGTAAATGTCATCATTGGGTTTATGCATCTGCACCTGTCCTGACACGACAATATCGACGAAATGATCCAAAAAATCATACGCCCTCGGCGCATCAATTGGCGGACGTGGCGGCCAAGTCTGGTGAGGCCAGTTGGTTAGCCCATAGACCGGAACATCTGCCGCAACAAGGTCGTGCAGCACCTCGACCGTGTCAGTCAGCGGGCCTCGCACAAACTCATGCCAGCGATGCTCAAACACCTCAATGAGGTGCACCATGTCAGGCTCCTGACTTTTCAGCGGCGCCAGAGCTTCGGTAAACGAACCAGGTGAATCATGAGCGGTGTGGTGCATGCGAGCAAACAGACCGGCAAAGAACATGACCCGTTCCTGTTTGTCGGCAAAATGAGGCTGGTAGACCTCTTGCGGATTCCAATCAATCAGCACATTGCCCATGTCAAAAATCACAGCATCGCGCATCAGTCCGCTCCTAACACACCAAGTTCTTCGAGGTGCGTTTCCAGTCCTGTCGCACTCTTGAAGTGATGGGTGAGCAGACCAACTTTCGCACCAGCCTCAACATTGATAGCAGAATCGTCGACGAACAATGTACGAGCGGGATCTGTTCCCATTCGACCAATCGCCAGATGAAAAATCTCTAGGTCGGGCTTACAAACCTTCTCATCCCCAGACACCACGATCGTGCGAAGGCGCTGAATGGGCCGAAACGCACTTTTGAGCCTGGGGTAGATGGATGAAGGCATATTGCTGAGTCCATGAAACTCAACACCCGCTTGCTCAGCACGGTCCATCAAGTCACTCATGCCTTCAACTTCTCCCGGCGACATTTCAAGGTAACGAGCGCCCCAGAGATCAATAAGCTCTGCATGATTTGGATGCGCCTCCTTAAGAGGCGCGGCGTTTTCCTCGAACGATTTTCCCTGGTCATGGGCGAAATGCCATTCCAAGGTGCACACATCTCGCAGGAAGCGCTCCACGGCTTCATCGTCCGGCAACAATTTGCGGTAGAGGTGTCTGGGGTCCCACTCGATCAACACTCTGCCAACATCGAAAAGAATGGCGTCAATCATTGCCATGCAGCCCAACCCCCAGTTTCTTTGATTTGTAAGACCAGAAAAAAGACATAAGAAAAGGCCGTCTCCCAAAGGAGCGGCCTCTCAAGACTATTGTCCGTCTTAGATCAAATTAAGGCGCAAAACCCTGTCTCAGGTGGGATACCCCACCCAAACACAGATCAGCCTTGGCGCGCTTTAAAGCGACGGTTCGTCTTGTTGATCACGTAAAGACGACCTTTGCGGCGGACCAAACGGTTATCCCGATGGCGATCCCGAAGTGATTTCAACGAGTTACGGACTTTCATGTGGCTCTACCTTGGGCTCGGACGGGATAAGCGGGTGCCTTACGGCCCCGGACATATCACCGGTAAATGTCTGAAATTTGGCCGGAAACTAAGCCCCGAATGCATCCCTGTCAACCGCACATTGGCGGACCTGCGCCCCAATCAACCATGAACCTTTGGATCACTTTACAAGCACCCGTCCAGGCCATAGGACTGAGCTCAACCGAAAATGACGCTGGCGCCACTTTTACCCCCAAAAGTCGAGCAATTTGCCCAGTACAACTCAAGAGATCACCCATGAGCGAAGAAGAATACGAGAATCAGGGTCCAGACATTGCCCCGCTCCCTGCAGAGGATTTCATTACTCATGAGCCCCGATGGTTTCAGGACACCCTCGCTGAAAAGCCCGAGACCCGCTGGGCAGAATCAGAAGGTACGCAGATCCATTACCGGAAATGGCGCTCTAAGGTTGAAAACCGCCCGGGATTGCTCTTCGTCCATGGCAATGGCGCCCATGCACGCTGGTTCGACTTCATCGCCCCACTCCTGACCGACCGCTATGAGGTCGCCTCCATTGACCTGCCCGGCATGGGAGACAGCCACTGGCGCGAGGAATACACCCGTGAAACCTATGCGCACGCCATCAAGACCGTGGCATTTGATGCCGATCTAGGGCACCGCCCGGTAATCGTCGGTCACAGCTTTGGCGGCTTTGTAACACTCATCACAGGCGCGCTTTATGGCGCCGACCTCGGCGGCGTCATTCTCGCGGACTTCAAAGTGCGCCCAAAGCATGACGCTGTAGAATGGTTTCTGGGCGACCCGCCCCGGCGACCAACCCGCATCTATCCAGACCTGCAAACAGCCCTCGGACGTTTCCGGCTCTCACCACTGCAGGAATGCGCCAACAAATTTATCACTGATTATATCGGCAAGCATTCTTTGAGAGAGGTGTCAGTTGGCGAGAATGAAGGCCGCCGCCCAGCCGAAGAAGCCGGGTGGAGCTGGAAGTTCGACCCCTTCGCTTTTGAAGGATTGCGCATGGGTGGGGACGAGCATGAAGATATGTTCAAGAACCTCGCCTGCAATGTAGGCGTCATGTATGGCGATATCTCCAAAGATCATGATCTTGAAACCATGGCCTTTATGAGAGCGCTGCGCCCCGAAGCGCCGATCTTCACCATCCCCTTCGCTCAGCACCACATCATGCTGGATCAGCCGGTCGCCTTCGCTTCCGCTGTGGGGACCCTCATGGCGGATTGGGAAGCCAAAGGCGCGCTGGCAGCAGCTGGCAAACACAGCACAGCAGCTTAAGCCATCAGATCATCAGTGAGGATGAAGATCTGCGTCTTCATCCTCTTCCACGTTCGCCTGAATACGGCGCACGACAGGGTGGAACATAGCCATTAGCAGGATGATGACCATGAGGCCCATGGCGAGCATAAACGGCGCCTGAGGCATAACCTCAAGCAGCGGCACACCGATGAAGGGGTTTAGGATATGGCCAGTAGCTGCCGTCGACCCGATGAGACCGGCGATAGCACCCTGGTCTCGAGGTGACACGGAGAGGGAAGCGCCAGCCATTAGACCCGGGCGCAACAGACCAAAACCAACACCGGCAAGCGCCAGCGACGACACGAACATGCCGTAGGAATTAGCAACGATGAGAAGGCCGAAAGAGCCGATCATAACGGCAGCGCCGACGCGCAAGAGAAACTGAACAGAGAGGTCGAACCGCTGGATCAGAACCATCTGAGCAAAAATGGTCGCCATGGCCATCGCCATCAAGCCGACACTAACCAGCTGGGTCGCCTCGTCGCCTTCAACGTTGAACGTGTCCATATAGAAGAATGCCACCAGCTGCATGGTAATGGACTGCCCTAATGACAGCACGACACCCAGCACCAGCCAGGGCAGCACACGCGGATCGGTCAGCTTCAGCCTGCGCCGCTGCTTCTGTTTTTCCGCAAGCTTCTTACGCGGGGTCGTGCGTTCAGGCAGCAACAGCCAGATGAAGAAGGCACCGCCAAAAGCGAGCGCCGAAACCGCAAAGAACGGCGCAAGAATGTGAAACGTCGCAAGCGCGGCTGCAAAACCCGGCCCGACAACCGTTCCCATGCCGAAAGCGGCCCCAATGGAAGCGACGCCTGACGCACGCTCAGCGCGGCTGGTTCGGTCTGCTACATAGGCTTGCGCGGCCGGCATGGTGCCAGATCCAAACGTCCCGAAGATCGCCCGAACCGATATGAGAAGGGGGAACATAAGCGCCAGCGAGACCCAGCCCCAAAGCCCGACCATGACCACCAGCGCAAAGCCCAGTGTCGACACACCAAAGCCTATTAGCCCCATCAGAATGATCGGCTTCCGGCCAACAAGGTCAGACCGGGTCCCCCAGAACGCGCTGGTCAGTGTCCAAAGGAGAGCGGAGAGCGAGAAGATCATCGTCGTCTCAAACTCACTCATGCCAAGCTCGCGGGCGATTGGTGGCAACACCGCAAAGAAAAGCGACTGCCCCATGCCCAAGGACAACAGACACACAAACAACACCCCAAAGGCCCGCTTGCGTTCCTCAGGTGTTGTTGCTTTCAGCGCGGGAAGATCCTCGTCTTCCTTCATCTCGCTTTTTGAATGTTCGGCCATGCCCCAGCCCAAAAGAAAACGCGCCCACCGAGCAGAAATGCCGGGGCGCGCTCTTCATGTAAGGGAGTTTGGCGCAAAGGCCAATGGGCAAGGTGAAAAAACTCTATTGCTTGAGATCACCGATGCTTTGCATACATGTCGTTGATCCAGCGGGCGCCTGGATGGTCTTTCCACCTCTCCATCCAGGCCCTCGTGGTTTTGGACATGGGCTCGGGTCGTTTCATATCCGCATGATCCGGATTTGCAGTAATAGAGAGGAGAGCCGCTGCCGCCAGATCAGCGACGGAAAACTGGCTCCCGACCAGATAACCGGTAGCCTTGGATCGCTCAGCGACGAAGTCCAGGCCCTCTTCGGTCGCCTTTAAGGCAGCAGATTGCTTATCCAGGGTGAGGTTCATGGCGGAGCGCATCAAGGGCCGCACCAGCGGCAGCATAGCCCCATAGCTCTTTCGCACAAGCCACGGCTTACCACCTGCGAAGAGGTTCGCCATGTACCCCGCGTCGCTCATCGTATCGAGAAACAAGGCGCGGCGGACTTCCGGGCCCACCTTCTCATCAAATTGGGCCTGGATACGCAACGCTTCCTCTTTTTCTGCCGGGTCTCTGGGGTAAAGAGCCGGGTCGGGCTGGACCCGCTCGAGATGGTCGATAACCCCAGCAGAGCCTTGGATATGCTCGCCATCCCATTCAAGCACAGGGGTAAAGCTCTCCGGACACAGCTTCTTAATCTGTCCTCCATGCGGTCCAGGCAGATAGTCCTTCCGAGGCAGATCAAGTCCTTTGAACGCGAGCGCCCACCGGGCTTTTTCGTTGAAATTCGAAAATCGAAATTGATGAAGACACCGTCCTGCGTCACTCATTTTGCCACCCGTTCATTGCATGTTGATCAACATGCTACTTGCATGTCAGACGACATGCAATACATAAAGAGACATGCGCTATAGCTCAGAACACAAAGCCAAAACCCGCAGTCGAATTCTGGAACAGGCAGGCCTCCTGTTCCGCCGCAAAGGCTTCAACAGCGTCGGTATTGATGAAATCATGGGTGCCGCGAAGCTCACCCGAGGCGGTTTTTATGGATATTTCAAATCCAAAGCCGAGCTCTTTACAGAGATTGTCCGCGACGAGGCTGGCCTCGGGCGGATGATGCGCCGTCGCAAAGGAATCTCGCCAAAAGAACTACATGCGGAAGCTGCGGAAACACTGACAGGTTATCTCGATCCCAAAAACGCCAACGTCATTTCCAAGCAATGCACCATGGCGGCACTGCCAAGCGATGTAGCGCGCGCAGGCGTCAAACCAGCCAAAGACGCCTACACCGACAAGATATTGGAACTGGCCTATGAATATGACCGCACGCGAACCGGCGGTGCACCCAAACCCGGATCCACCCCGAGTAAGGAAGCGCTCGCAGCGGTGGTTCTGAGTGTGGGCGGTTTCTCCATCGCCCGAGCCATGAACGATGACAAACTCTCGAAGGCTTTACTTGACGCAGCGCGAGACAAGACTCTTGAGCTTCTTAGGTAAGCAGACCAACAAACGTCCCTGCCAAGATTGACTCAAGCCGCGCCGCACCTACTCTCCTCCTTAACCAACAATTTCGGAGAGTGACCCATGGAATTGGGATTAGGTGCAAAACACGAGGCATTCAGGCAGGAAGTCAGAAGTTTCCTTGCGGACGCCATGACCGATGATCTGAAACAAGCAGGCGCTGGCATGACCAGCGTCTACTCAGATTATGAAACCACGCTGAAATGGCACAAGAAACTCCATGCCCAAGGCTGGGTCGCACCCGGATGGCCAGAAGAACATGGCGGGACCGGGTGGGACATTGTCGAAAGATACATCTGGCAAAGCGAATGTGCAGCGGCAGAAACGCCAAGCCTCTCTCCCATGGGCGTCGGCATGTGTGGCCCGGTTCTGATCGGCCACGGCAATCAGGAACAGAAAGACTATTTCTTGCCCCGCATTCTCTCTGGCGATGATTGGTGGTGCCAGGGGTATTCAGAACCAGGATCAGGATCCGACCTGGCAAGCCTTCAAATGACAGCGGTGGAAGACGGCGACGACTTCATTTGCAACGGCACAAAAATCTGGACCACCCATGCCCAGCACGCGAACTGGATATTCTGTTTGGTACGGACCGATAATTCCGACATTCCCCAGCGCGGCATCACCTTCCTGCTCATTGATATGAACACCCCAGGCATCACGGTTGACCCTATCGTGATGCTCACCGGTGAACACATCCAAAACCAGATCTTCTTCGAAGATGTCCGCGTGCCGAAGAAGAATGCGGTCGGCAAAGTCGGTGACGGCTGGACCGTTGCGAAATATCTTCTGCAATTCGAACGCGGCAATGCCTATGCGCCGAAACTCCATGGTCACCTCAACAAGGTAAGAACCATGGCCGAAGAAGAGACCGGAAGCGCCGGGACTGCGCTCATCTCAGATCCTGATTTTCGGGCGAAACTGGATCAGGCAGAGATCGACATCACCGCGATTGAGTACACCGAACACCGCATCTTGTCCGAATTGTCGCAAGGCGGCGCTCCAGGAGCCGCAAGCTCCATGCTCAAGACCCGCGGCACAGAAATGAGCAACCGGATCACGGAGCTTGCCGTTGAAGCGCTGCACCACTACATCGCGCCCTTCCAACCGCACATGACAAGTCCAGGTGGCCCTGTGCTGCAAGCACCCGCTGTGAGCGCAAATGAAACCGCAATCGGACCTGACTATGGAACGACAGTTCTGCCGAAATATCTGAATGACCGCGCTGGCCCCATTTATGCAGGGTCCAACGAGATACAGCGCAACATTATGGCGAAGGCTGTTTTAGGCCTCTAAGAAACAAGATCAATGCTCAGATAAGAACGTCAATCACCCGTTCCATGAGCGCCCCTCCCACCCAGGAAAATACGGGGATGGCGAGATAAAAGGAGAAAGTTCCAATGGTCGGCAGGTCTATCGGCCACTCGGACGTTTTTTCCAAACGCGACTCATAAGCCACAAGGCCCGTGAGGCGATGTGCTGCATTGTTTGACGTCGTCGGGTTGGTCCCATGCAGCACCTCGTCCCGAAACGAGGCAATGGACGTCCTGACTGCACGAAGCTCTTCTTTCTTGGCTGCGGATATTTTCCGGTGAATACCGGTAAGCGGCGCAACAAGCGCCAAAGACGCCACCACCATAATCGCAATGACGAAGGGCAGCAGGGCCGTGGGGCTCACAGCCTCATTCAAAAACAAAAGGAGACAGATCGAGGAACCGACGATCCACAGCAACGACCTTCTCAGCGCCATCCGGGTGAAGGGCGTCAGTTGGTCTGGATGCAGCAAATCAACCTTCAGGTAAGCGTTCCGCGTCAGACGATGAAAACGGTCGTCGACAACAGTGAAATAGACACCCTTGCCGATGAGGGCGAAGTTAATCGGAACAAACACGAGAAACCAAATCGAAGGCACCTGCTGATACCAGGGATAGACTTGCGGGTTATTTAGGCCCACCAGATCCGCCGCGCCGGGAATGTTACGCACCACAATGACGACACCGATAGCGAAGAATACGAATGCAATCACTCGACCTCGGACAATGCGCCCTCGGACATAATCAATCCATTCGTTTGCCAGTTCATCTTCATCTCGACCGATGACGGATGCAATCGCTTTTATATCGCGAACGTCCTGCGCGAGCGCAAAGGATGAAGCACTGACCCCAAACCCAGTGAGCATTGAGGTGACGATTGCCGCCCATGTGTAGGGGTCGAATCCAAAAGTCCACGTAATGTTCGGATTGGCGCCACTATAAACATAATCGTAGACGCCAAATCCCTGAGCGAGAGCCAAAAACAGCAATAGTGACACGACAGCAATAACAAACCCTGCAGTCCAGGGACGCCCACCAAGTACGCGCACGAGTTTCTGATCGCCATACATCAGAAACTTGTCTGGCAACTCTGCCATAGTCGGTGATGTCACGTCACGTCCCTCCAATACCAAGCCTGCCTAAAAGCAAACGAACCAGCTTCTGATCCCAGTAAAACAGAAGCCAGTCTGGCAAATCTGAAATCGATGGTGAAGCCACCCACTCCCCCAAAGCGTTCACCCGCATCGTAATGGGCGCCAGGCTATCTGTCTTGAACTTCCTGCACCCTTCTTCTCCTGTTCACCAAAACCATCCAGCATGCTATCTCCTCCCCAAAACAAATTTGGGGTGGTTCCATGGATCTTGATATTGCACTCGACACGCGACGCTCAGCGCGTGCGTTCAAAGATACGCCTGTACCAAAAGAACTTATCGAGGAACTGCTGCAACGGGCGGCGCGTTCGCCCTCTGGCACCAATGTGCAACCGTGGAAGGTCTATGTCGCTATGGGCGACACACGTGACCGCCTATCAGAGGAGCTTCTGGCGTACCGAGAGGTCAATCCCGAAGATGGTGGCAAGGAATGGGCATCAAACAGCAAACGCATCGAGCCCTACATTTCCCGAATGCGCAAGCTCGGCAAAGACATGTATACGCTGCTCGAAATCCCCAAAGGAGACAAACAAGCCAACTGGAACCAGTGGGGCCGCAATTACAAATTCTTTGACGCGCCTGTCGGCCTCATCTTCACCATCGACAAGGATCTGGATCGCACAAGCTGGCTCGACATCGGCATGTTTATGCAAACGCTCATGCTCTCGGCCACCGCAAGAGGTCTCGACACTTGCGCGCAGGGTGCCTGGAACCAATTTTGGAAAGTCACCAAAGACATTCTCGACATCCCAGAGAGTGAATATGTGGTTTGCGGCATGTCTCTCGGCTATGCAGACGAAGCCGCTCCGGTAAACACACTGGTCGCCGAACGCGAGCCTTTGTCTTCGTTCGCTTTTTTCAGGTAACGCAGCGACACTCTGCATCTGGCAGCAGTACGACACATCGTGTTGCTTGCCTGTTTGCCAAACACCCCCTGCCAGCTATGCTCCCGCCAACAAGAACCAGGACATCAGGGAGCAGTGATATGGCCGACTTCAAACGCCCGTTGCCAGAACCAACACCGGAGACCGAACATTTTTGGGAGGGATGCCGCGCAGGCGAATTGCGCCTGCAGTCCTGCGACGACTGCTCAAAAACCTATTTCCCGCCGCGCCCCTTCTGCCCCGCCTGCGGGTCGCGCAAAGTGACCGTGCAGAAAGCCAGCGGCAAAGCAAAACTTTACTCCTACGTCATCAATCATCGCCCGCGACCCGACTTTGGCGACGAACCCCATTCCATTGCCGTGGTAGAGCTCGCCGAAGGACCGCGCATGATGACCAATATTGTCGATTGTCCCCAAACTCCAGAGGCACTGGAGCTGGATATGCCCTTGGAAGTCACCTTCGAGAAAGCGAGCGAGACGATCAGCTTGCCGAAATTCAAACCGGCAGGAGTGTGAGGCATGAAACAGAAATCAATCGCAATTGTCGGCGCTGCAGAAACCACTGAACTCGGCAAGATCCCGGACGTGTCGCAAATCGCGCTTCACGCGGACGCGGCACTCAATGCCATGGCAGATGCAGGCCTAAAACCCTCTGACATAGACGGTGTAGCCACAGCCGGAGAAAGCCCGACCGAAACTGCCCACTATCTCGGCATCACGCCCAAGTGGGTGGACGGAACGAGCGTCGGCGGCTGCTCCTTCATGCTGCATGTTCGCCATGCGGCAGCAGCCATCAATGAGGGCCTCTGCTCCACCGTTCTCATTACCCATGCGGAGTCCGGTCGGAGCCGCGTCGGCGCCAGGCGCTTTGCCCGTTCGCCGCAGAGCCTACAGGGCCAGTTCGAGCTTCCCTATGGCGTCACCAATCCGCCAACCATGTTCACCATTCCCGTCCTTCGCTACATGAAGGACCGCGGAGTGACTGAAGAACAGCTCGCCAATGTCGCAGTGGTTCAGCGGGAATGGGCCGCGATGAACCCGCGCGCAAGCTTCAAAGACCCCATCACCGTCGATGATGTTCTGAACAGCCGCATGATCGCCTACCCGTTCCGGCTGCTCATGTGTTGCCTCGTCACGGACGGTGGTGGCGCCCTCATCCTCACAAGCGCCGATCGCGCAAAGGATATGCCGCAAAAACCCGTCTATATTCTCGGCACTGGAGAAAGTGTCGAAACCCCGATGATCAGCCAAATGGAGGATTTTACGTCCTCCAAGGCTTTCCGGGTCTCAGGGACACAGGCCTTTGCTGAAGCGGGCATCACCCACAATGATGTCGACCATCTGATGATCTACGATGCCTTCGCTCACCTGCCACTTTATGGTCTGGAGGATCTGGGTTTCTGTAAACCCGGAGAGGCCGCCGACTTCATTTGGGAGCGCAATACGGCACCTGGTGGTAAACTGCCCCTCAACACCAATGGTGGCGGACTCTCTTACATGCACTCCGGCATGTACGGCATGTATGCGCTCCAGGAGAGCGTGCGCCAAATGCGCGGACAAGCCCCGGCGCAGGTGGATGGAGCCAAGATCTCGGTCTCCCACGGTGTCGGCGGCATGTTCGGCGCTTCCGGCACGATCATCTTTTCCAACGAAGCGCCCTAAAAAAAGAGGCCGTCTGGATCGCCAGACGGCCTCTACTTTCGCTTCTAAAAAACACTACCGGCGCATGATGCGCTGACGCAGACCCTGCGGGACAAACTGACTTTCATCTAGATCAGTCGCACTGAATTCGATACCAGGCTCTTCGTTCTTCAAATTCTGAACGACATATCGCCCTTCGATCAGATCATAAACAACGTCAGATGCATTGAAGCAGGTGGGCACATCATAATACTGCATGAGGTGGGCTTCCTGTACCCGCCATAGCCCACCGCGGGCGTCATAGAGATTGCTCGACGCCAGATTCCAACTGTCTTCATCAAAATAGTTCATGCGCCGTGAATAGATATGACGGGCTGACGGTTTCAGCACCGCTTCAACCGCCCAGACACGGTGACGCTCATAGCGAACGTGGTCTTGATTCAAATGGCCTGCCAACACGATGTCTGAATAGGCAAGCGTTGGAGAGCTCAGGCGATAGGAATTATACGCAATGTATTTTTCCTCTTTGCCATGCAGCGTCCAGTCATATCGATCCGGAGGACCTGAATACATGTCAAAATTGTCGGCAGTCGACATCGCATCGGAATAAATCTGGGGATTGTCATAAGAAACCGCTGTTGTCCGTTGCACATTCGGCCGTGAATCCGATCTGCCAACAGTGTATTGCCACGAAATCCGCTCAGCGACGCTTGGATCAATCGTCTCGTGAACCAGCAGGAATTGGCCGGCCCTGCGTGCGGGGCTCAGCGTTTCCTGCAGGTAGCGCAACGAGACATTATCCAGGTCATCAATCGAGCCGATTGTAGGATCTGCGTAGGAGAACACCAACTCATCCTGAATGCGAATGGGCGTGAATGACCCACCACGCGATGGCGCAGCTGAAGCAAAGGTGCGGCGAACCTTGTGACCACGGAAACGCAAATTATGGTTCCAGACCAACTCAACACCACTGGTCGGCATGGGGAACGGCACACCAAGCGCAACACCGGAGAGCTTCAAACCATCATCTGAAATACTGCCATTCATCGCATTCAGGCGGGTCGCTTCATAAACAGAATCCGGAAACGCGCAGGTTCTCCGGGTTTCGTAGACGTCCATCTTGTAGCTTGGATACAGATTGAGCATTGCACGCTGACCGTCTGTCAGGAGCGCGGCATGTTCATCTGCATTGGCGGCTGTAATCGTTGTTAACGGCTCATCAGTCGAAAATGGATCTGGGTAATGGCCACCAGTGAACGTCACACCATCAGGGACCTGGGTAAGTCCGCCATCCCACGTCGGGATAGATCCGTCAGCGTTTCCGGCCCGCTCAGCACCGATGGGCGTCAGGTCCTGCCCCAGTCTGTCAGCTTCGGATTGCGACACACCGGCAACCGCAACGCCAGACCAATAAAGACCCGCCGCCAACGAAACACTCAAAATCCTCACAACACTCTCCCCCCAAAACAGATAAATGTGGTTTACTAAGAGTGCCTCAGAGCACAGGCCTTGACCAGTCACAAATTGGTCGGCTGACAAAACATGCGATCTGAGGCAGCTGCGCGCACCCGGCATCAAAGGGTGTACTTGGGGGGGATGGAGTGAAATTTGTTGAGTTAGCAGTGTTCAAACTGCGATTGATCATCCTGCTAGCCCTTGGGGCGTTTACGATTGCCATGGCTATCTATGCGACCCAACTCCGTATGGATGCCGGGTTTTTCAAACAGGTCCCTACGGAACATCCCTATATCCAGACCTTCTTCGAGTACCAAGACGAGGTGCCCGGCGCCAATCTCGTGCTCGTCGCTGTCCGCACGGAGAGTGGGGACATTTGGCAACCAGATTTCCTGAAGACGCTACATGCCGTGACAGAAGAAATTACCTTCCTCCCTGGTGTGCGGCGCACCAAGGTACGCTCCTTGTGGGCTTCGACAACTCGCGTCACCGAGAACACGGAATACGGCATTGAGTCTCAACAGGTTATTCCAAGCAGAATTACTCCAGATGCGCTCTCACCCGACGACATTGAGAGCATCCGCGACCGCGCGATGAATGGCGGTCACCAGGGTACGCTGTTCGCCAACGACAATACCGGCGCATTGGTGATCGCCGAGCTTCAAGAGATAGACCCGCTTACCCGAGAACGTCTCGATTATCTCGATCTCGCATCCCGCCTCGAAGCACAGGTGCGCACCCCGTTCCAATCAGATGACGTCCGTATTGAGATTATTGGCTTCGCAAAGTTTGTCGGGGACCTGGCAGATGGTGCTGGTGATGTATTCCTCTATTTTGGCTACGCTTTCTTGCTAACTGGCCTTGCCGTCTATGCCTATATCCGCTCTGCATGGCTCGCCTTCTTGGCAATCTTCTGCTCACTGATCTCTGTCGTCTGGCAATTCGGCTTGCTTAACATTATGGGGTTCGGACTCGACCCGTTGGCAGTTCTGGTACCTTTTCTGGTGTACGCCATCGGTGTGAGCCATGGCGTCCAACAGATCAATCTGATTGCCTCCGAAGTCAGTGACGGCGCTTCATCAATGGACGCGGCCAAACTCACTTTCACCAGGTTGCTGGTACCTGGCAGCATGGCGCTCGTGACCGACCTTGTCGGCTTCTTCACACTCTATCTCATCCCCATCGACGTCATCCGAGAACTCGCCATCATGGCGTCATTAGGTGTCGCCCTTAAAATCATCACCAACCTCATCATGCTACCTCTGCTCGCAAGCTATCTGCCCGCGAACCCGACCTACGCGTTCACCTATCAACGTGTTCGTGTTCGTCGCGAAGCTGCCATGAGATTTGTGGCCCGCGTTGCAAAGCCGCATAACGCCTCACTGGTTCTGCTCGCATTTACGGTTCTCCTTGGAACCGCCATTTATCAGACTCGCGAACGCCACATTGGAGATCTTGTCCCCGGCTTCTCAGAGCTTTGGCCAAGCTCAAGGTACAATGTAGACACAGCTTCAGTGGTGGACGATTTCTCAATCTCCGTAGATGCGCTCATCATTGTGGTAGAGACACCAGTCGATGGTTGTGTCGACTATCCTACCATGCGTTTGGTCGACAGCTTTTCGTCCCATATGGACAATGTGCCGGGCGTCACCTCAGTACAATCACTGTCCGTCTCTGCGCGATCCGTTTCCGCCATCTGGCGTGAAGGAAACTTGAAATGGCAAGATCTGCCCCGATCCCAATCAGATCTCATTCGCACAACATCACACGTCGAACCTAGTTCAGGATTGCTCAACGAGACATGCACCATTCTACCGGTGATCGTTTACATGGACGATCATATCGCAACAACGATTGATCGGGTTATTGACGCGGTTGAGACTTTTGTTGCAACCGATCAAGCCCTTGCCGCTCGCGATGATATCAATATCCGGCTTGGTATGGGTGGCGTCGGGGTGATGGCCGCAACCAACGAAGTGATTGAAAACTCTGAACTCCCAATGCTTCTCTGGGTATACATCGCCATCATCTTTCTGGTGCTCATCGCGTACAGAGATTGGCGTGCCGTTATTTGCTGCTGCATGCCTCTGCTCCTTGCGACTTTCCTGGGCTACTGGTTCATGACCTGGCTTGGCATCGGCCTCAAGGTGTCAACCTTGCCCGTCCTGGTTCTGGCGACCGGGATCGGCGTGGACTATGCGTTCTACATCTACAGTCGATTGAACATCTTCCTAGATCAGGGCAAATCGCTCCAGGAAGCCTATACACTAGCGCTCGAACAGATCGGCGTTGCGGTCGTGTTTACCGCACTCACGCTTGCCGGAGGTGTTGCAACATGGGCTTCATCCAGCCTGAAGCTTCAGGCTGATATGGGCATATTGCTCGCTTTCATGTTTATGGCCAACATGGTCTCGGCGATCTTTGCGCTTCCAGCCTTTGCGGTAACACTCGACCGTTTTGTACCGCGCAGCAGGGTCGCGTCCTTGCAAGAATAAGGTATGCTATTTGTGGATAGCGGTGAGATAGAGGCAAAGGAATTCTGATGATCGATGAAAGCAAGCAGCAGGACGAAACGCTTCGGCCGTTTGACATCAGCCCGTCACACCCTCTCTGGACACAGATGGAGCGGGGCATCCAGATCGTTTTGGGTTTCTCCCTTGTGACAGGCATGCACTTTTTAGGAGAAAGCTGGGGAGAGCCCAATGTGCCCTACGAACATCTGTTTCCAGCGATGGCCTCAATTGGCCTAGCCTTTATCTATTCCATGCTGATCACCCCTATTGCAGGTTATTCCGGCATGATGCTGCGAGCTTTCACCTCCTGGCCAAACTACAGGATCAATCAGATCAGAGCGGTCATTTTCAACATTGGCCTGCTTGCGCTTGTGGTTATCTTTTTTGTTGAAGCCAGTACCTTTATCGGAGCATTGGCAGATGCGGCAGGACTTGATCCCACGTCCCCAGAAATGTGGGAGAATTCTTTCGGCGAAGAGCTGAGGAACCGCAACAACGCAACTCCGGCTATTGGGAGCGAATAATGAGCTACAAAAACATCGACGTTCAGCCCGTCTCCGGGGCACTGGGAGCAGAGATATCAGGCGCTGATCTTAACGCTGATCTCGACAACGAGACTTTTGACGACATTCATCAGGCGTTTTTGGACCACCAGGTTATTTTCTTTCGCGACCAGGACCTTTCCCCTGAAAAGCACACCGCCTTTGGGCGCAGGTTCGGCTCGCTAAACGTTCATCCTTATGTGAAGGGCATGGCCGACCATCCAGAAGTGATGGAAATCATCAAAGAGCCTGAAGACAAAGTGAATTTTGGCGGCGGTTGGCATTCCGACATGTCGTTCCTAGAAGAACCCGCTCTGGGCTCCATCCTCCACTCCATTGAAGTACCCTCTTTTGGCGGCGACACCCTTTTTGCCAGCCAATACAAGGCCTATGAAGCGCTCTCCGATGGCATGAAAGAAATGCTGGACGGCATGGTCGCCATTCACACTGCTGAGCGTGAATATGGCCAAGGTGGGAACTCAGCGATGAAGCGGTCGTCAATGGACATAGACAATGCGAATGACGATGTGCCGAAATTCGAACACCCAGTCGTTCGAACACACCCGGAAACCGGGCGCAAAGCGCTTTATGTGAACATGGCCTTCACCATGTATTTTAAGAACATGACCCGTCGGGAAAGCCGCCCACTTCTGAATTTCTTGTTCGACCACTGCACACAGGAACAGTTCACCTGTCGCTTCCGCTGGACACCGGGTGCGGTGGCTTTCTGGGACAATCGCGCGGTTCAGCACTTCGCGTTGAATGACTATCATGGCCAGCGGCGACATATGCGCCGGGTCACTATCAATGGTGACAGACCGCACTAAGGGGCCTCTCGCGCATTTGTGAAGAGACACAGCGCCAGGCAACGCTAGGCTCAACCTTGGAGATCACCTGAGGAGCCAGCACCAATGGAATCGATTTACTATGTCCTGACTTGGGCCTGCCACCGTCGGTGCAAGCACTGTTACGACACACGGTTTCGTCCCTATGTGCGCGATGCCCTTGAGGACGTGCTGGTGGAAAGCGATATGCATTTTGAGCGCGTGATCGCCAATCTGCCCAGCACGATGATCTACCAGGATCCAAAAAATCTGACCCCAGATGGAAAACCGGAACAACGCATAGGGCGCATCATTCTTGCCGGCGGAGAAGTTCTGATTGATCCCGTCCGCGAACGGATTTTCTACCCCGCCCTCGACGCGCTGAACGCAAAATATGGCAAGGGTGGCGTCAATATCTCCATTCAGACAACTGGTGATCTCGTGACACCAAAAATCCTGGAAGAAATGCTGGACCGCAATGTCTGGATGGTGGCCATTGCAGGAATGGATGACTTCCATGTCGGAATGGAGGGTGACAAGCGCCTGCCACTGATGGAGAAGCTGACCGACATGTTTGAAGCGGCCGGAATGCAACCCGTCCCTGATGCGTCAACCGGCCGAGATCACCTAACTGAAGAAGGACCATTCTATTTCTTCTTTGGCGCGCAGCCCGATCAATGGATTGGAGAGCTTTGGCCGCGCGGACGCGCATGGGAGAACTCTTTAAGCAAAGCCGATATGGACACAAATTTCTGCGCCCGCCATTCAGGGGGTCGCAATTTCCTCAATCACGGAATGGCCGGTTCCGAAGTTGCTATTGAGCCGGATGGGTCGGTCTTTCCCTGCTGCCTTAAAACAAAGGTCCCGATTGGCAACGTAGCGGATGAGCCCCTTATCGACATATTGGAGAGTCTGAAGGGCCACCCAATATTTGAGGCCTTGAACGAGGGTGCGCCAGACAGAATGGGTCTCACTCAGGGTTGGTCAGAGGAGAAGTTCCACCAGGCCTCCCATACTGAGCTGCCGGACGGAACGCCCTTTGCCAATCTTTGCATCGGATGTGACAAGTTCCACGAAGAAGTCATGGAACCGGTCATCCGCGAGTTGGCTGAAAAACGCCGCTCAGGCAGAAAACAGGTGATCCGCTGACCTTGGCCCAGCGTATTTCTTAAAGACCAAGCAGAATAGGGTTTTGGCGGACGCAAATCGGCCAGCGTGCAAGCCGACAAGCGCCGTCACAATCGGAAATCCTGCCGAAATACTCAGGACACCAAAAACAGCGAGTTTTTGTTCCAGTCATTTTTGAACACGGCCTCTTGACGTTCCCGTGAGGGGCACCTAGATACTAGACCAACCGGTCGGTTTGTGAAAATGAGGGGCTATGGCACAGGGACCAAAGACAAATCCAGCTGAAAAAAGCGAGGATGCGCGCCAAATACGCGGCGAACGCACCCGTCAGGCACTGCTGGAAGCTGCTTTTGATGAAATTCATCATCACGGGTATCGTGCCGCAAGCCTCACCGACATCTTGAAAGCTGCTGGTTGCACCAAAGGCTCTCTCTATCACCATTTCCCCGACAAACATGCTCTCGGCCTTGCCGCCATTGTCGACAATATCGACCGATTTATGGAGACCAATTGGCTGCAGCCATTGGCTGAGGCTGACAACCCGATCGACACCCTACTCGGAATTCTTCAGAAGCATGTCGATGGCGAGATCTTCTCGGACGTTCGGCTTGGCTGCCCCCTTCAAAATCTAAGCCAGGAGATGTCAGGACTCGACGAAGATTTCCGCACCTACCTCAACGGTGTACATGCCGGATGGCGGACCGCCATCGCTGATGCGCTGCACATTGGCCAGACAAAAGGGCAGGTGCGCGACGACATATCGCCTGACGCCGCCGCAACAATGATCATTGCCACCCACCAAGGAACGGTTGGGCTGATTAAAACAGCTCAAAGCACCGACGTGGGGGGCCTCAGTTTTGAAGCTTTTTATCAGTACCTCAACAGTCTGCGGACCACTGACAACAGTCAGTCTGGTCCCAAAGAAGGACTTGCATCATGAATAATGGATGGGTCACTACCTACGCAAACTGGATTATCAAACTGCGTTGGCTTGTTGTTCTCGTAACCGTCGCAGGCGCCATGGCAATGGCGTCAGGAGGACAATACATCAAGTTCTCGAACGACTACCGCTACTTCTTTACCGACGAAAATCCGAATTTGAAGGCATTCGAGCAGCTGGAACGGACCTATACCAGCCCCGACACATTGCTGTGGGTTCTCCGGCCCAACGAAGGCAAAGCCACCGATCCGGAAATTCTGGAGATCATAAAAGAGATCACCGAACGGGCATGGCAAACACCCTACTCTATCCGTGTAGACAGCCTGACAAACTACCAGCACACGCGTGCCTTTGAGGACGATTTGTTGGTACGGGATCTTGTGGTCGACCCACAGGAAGTTGATCCCGACGAAGTTCTTCGTATTGGTACAACCGAACCGGCGATCGCCAAACGGATCATCTCAGACGACGGAACCACAACAGCGATCTTCGCGACCCTCAAGATTCCCCGCGATGATGTAACGGCGACAGCTGCACCGGTGGCTCACGCACGAGCCATCGTCGCAGACATTCGTGAGCGCTTTCCCGACCTTCGCATTGAGCTTACAGGCTCAGTGATGCTCTCTACGTCCTTCTCTGAAGCAGCAACACGGGATCTGCAAACACTCACCCCCGGCATGTATGTCGTATTGGCGCTCACCGTATGGTTCCTTATCCGCTCAATCAGCGGCACCATCGCAACGCTCTTCGTGGTTGGCCTCTCTGCAGCAGCGGCCATGGGCCTAGTCATGGGGTGGATGGGCATTAAGCTAACGCCGCCCTCCTCCGGCGCGCCCACCATCATTCTGACCGTTGCCGTCGCGGACTCTATTCACATATTGGTCACCGCCCTCGTTTCCATGCAAAAAGGCATGGCCAAACGCGAAGCCATTGTTGAAAGTCTTCGGGTAAACTTCCAACCAGTGTTTCTCACATCCGTGACAACGGCCATTGGCTTTGCAAGCTTGAACTTCTCTGACGCACCGCCTTTCCGGGATCTGGGCAACACATCAGCCGTTGGCGCGCTGGTCGCATGGATCCTCTCCATCTCCTTCTTGCCGGCTCTCATGTCGATCCTTCCAATCTCGGCGAAAGGGTCGCTCAGCAAGCAATCCGAATTCATGGAGAAATTTGGTGAAATGGTCATCGGCAACCGTCGCAAAATCCTGGTCGGCATGACCGCGGTTTTGATCGGCTTTGCGTCGCTTCTGCCGCAATTCACCTTCAACGACCGGTTCGTGGAATATTTCGATGATCGCATGGAGTTCCGTGTCGCAAGTGACTGGGCGTCTGACAATCTGACAGGCATTTATCAGATCAGCTACTCGCTCTATTCAGGCGATACAGGCGGCATATCCGATCCAGAATATCTGGAACGGCTGGAAGCTTTTGCCAACTGGTTCCGTGCGCAACCAGAAGTTGTCCACGTAGCCACTTTCTCTGATGTCATCAAACGCGTGAATAAGAGCATGCATGGTGACGATGATGCCTACTATCGCGTACCGGAAGACCGGCAGAGCGCCGCGCAGTTCCTGCTGCTCTATGAAATGTCGCTTCCCTATGGCCTGGACTTGAACGACCAGATCAATGTCGACAAATCCGCAACAAAACTCACCATTACCCTGACTGACGTCTCAACTGAGGAGATGAAGGGCATTATCGATCGCGGTGAAGCATGGCTAAGGGAAAACGCCCCCGAGACCATGTACGCCTACCCAGCAGGCCAAGCTGTTATGTTCTCCTTCATCGGCATCAGTAATTTTGAAGCCATGACAGTGGGAACCGGCATCGCGCTCTTGCTCATTTCCGGCTGTCTGATGCTGGCACTGCGGGACTTGAAGCTGGGGATCATTTCACTGGTGCCCAACCTCACACCGCCCATCGCAGCATTTGGGGTTCTGGCACTGTTCAGCACTGAAGTGGGTTTCTGGTCAACCTTCGTCATCGCCACCGCTTTGGGGCTGATTGTGGATGCGACTGTTCACTTCCTGTCCAAATATCAAAGAGCGCGGGCGGAACAAGGCAAGTCGGCAGAAGATGCTGTGCGCTACGCCTTCTCAACTGTTGGGACCGCATTGTGGGTATCCACCTTCGTTCTGATCGTGGGCTTTGCGCTTCTCGCCTACTCGCCGTTCCGCGTAAATGCGATGCTGGGCACCATGGTGGCGGTCACCGTCGCCTGCGCCCTCATCATCGACTTCCTGCTATTGCCAGCGCTGCTAATTGCTCTGGACGGCAAGAGGAAGTCGGATAAAACCAAACAAGCAGATGCAGACGCGGATCCTGGCGCTGCAGATGCTCCAGCGCCTGCATAGAGGGAGATCAAAACATGACTCGCTTTTCAATCCTGGACGCTAATCCTATCGTGCGCCTCACGACAAACTTGAAAGAGGAAAATCAGCCCATGCATATGAACGCGCTGAACCTACATAACCTGGTCCTGGCTTGGGCCATTGCCGCCATGCTTGTCATCTTGCCCGTCGGCATTTCAACAGCAATCGCAGAAGAGCTGGCAGGGCTTGATACGCTCCCCGGCGCTGAGGACCCTGCCGCAAGAGGCCTTGCCATTGCGCAGGAAACAGAACGCCGCGATATAGGCTTCGGCAACACATCAGCCAACATGCAGATGATCCTCACCAACGCCTATGGCGAAACAAGCGAGCGGGAACTCCGCAATATGGTGCTTGAGATTACTGAGGAAAATCTGGGTGACTGGAGCTTGATCGTTTTTGACAAACCCCGCGACGTAGACGGCACCGCTCTGCTGTCCCACGCTCGTATCCTAGATCCCGATGATCAATGGATGTACCTGCCAGCCGTAAAGCGCGTGAAACGCATATCTTCGGTTAATAAGTCAGGCCCGTTCATGGGATCTGAATTTGCGTTCGAAGATTTCTCCGCTCAGGAAGTCGGCAAATACTCCTACAACTGGCTGCGCGATGAGCCCTGCGGCGAGCGCATATGCCATGTGTCAGAGCGAACGCCGCTTTACGAACACTCCGGCTACACACGCCAGATCGCCTGGACGGATACAACCGACTATCAGCCACGAAAAGTCGAGTATTACGACCGCAAAGACCAGCTTCTGAAAACCCTCACAATGACTGACTATCAGCTCTATGAGGGCAAACACTGGCGTGCCCACGATTTGTTCATGGAAAACCATCAGACTGGGAAAAACACACGCCTTGTCTGGAGCGATTTCGTTTTCCAGGCTGGTCTCACGGAATCAGATTTCACCACCAACGCACTGAAACGTGCGCGGTAAAGATTCCATAAGCATTTAGAGGCGGGCGCTCCAACAACGCCCGCCTGTTTTTTTAGGTTGCCCTGCTGGGAGGGGAATAATGAAGAAGCTACAGACAGCATGCGTCGCCGGCGTGATTTCCTGCGGCCTGGTCACGACGGCGCCATCTATCGCGGCAGATTTTGAGTTTACAGGATATGTCGAACCTGAGTTTCAAGTATTCCCGAGCCGCGGGAATGTCGCCGGACAAAAACGCTTCAACAGCTCTGTCGCCATTGAGGCGACAGCAGAAGCCTTCTGGGACAATGGCGATCAGTTTGTTGTTTTCAAACCATTTGCCAGACTCGACCAGAATGATGGCAACAGAACACACGCTGATATTAGGGAACTCAAATACTCCTACATAACGGGTGATTGGGAGTTCCGGGTTGGCATCGACAAAGTCTTCTGGGGCGTCACCGAAGTCGCTCACCTGGTCGACATCATCAACCAGACAGACCAAGTCGAGAGCCTTGATGGAGAAGAGAAGCTGGGGCAACCCATGGTCGCCGTCTCCACCGTCCAGGATTTCGGCATCTTCGATTTCTACCTGCTCCCCTATTTCCGCGAGCGCACCTTCCCCAGCATGAGCGGGCGCCCCTCCTTTGATATCCCGGTCGATGAAACCCAGACCATGTATGGCAGCAGTGACAAGCGCCAACATCTGGACTTTGCAACCCGATACTCAAACACCTTTGAAGACTGGGATGTGGGTGTGGCTTATTTCCAGGGCACCGGACGAGACCCTGTGCTCATTCCGGGTCTAGATGCCGGAGGCAACCCTGTTCTCATCCCGCTTTATCCACAGATCAAGCAAGCCTCGATTGATGTACAGGCGACCAAGGATGCGTGGTTGTACAAATTTGAAGGTTTCTGGCGCCGTGAGTTGGGCGAAGAACGCATTCAAGCCACTGGCGGCATCGAATATACGTTTTACCAGATTTTCGACACGGCATACGATTTGGGGATCGTCGCTGAATATATCTGGGATGACCGCGGCGCCAATGCGGCGAATACATTTGCGAACGATGCAGTCGCCGGGCTCCGCTGGACCGCCAATGACGAAGCATCAACAGCCGTACTTCTTGCGTCTGTGATCGACATGGATACTCAGGCGACAAGCCTTTCGCTCGAAGCAGAGCGACGTTTTGGCGACGACTATTTCGTTTCGCTCGAGGGCCGCTTTTTTGGAAACATAGAGGCGACCGACCCATCCTTCTCGTTTGTCGACGACGACTTTGTACAGCTAAGGGTTGCTCGCTACTTCTGACCCCGGACAGATTGAAAAGAAAAAGGCGGCCTCGTAGGCCGCCTTTTTTTGTCTCAGCGTTTCCCGCTAAAGTTGCCACACTTCAGCGTCCGGAAAAGCGAAAAATGGGATCAGAGCAGTTCCTCCCATTCAATCAAAACATGACCGGCTCTAGTAAATATCGTTCTTCTCGCTCTCATCCAGTGCCTGATCAATGACCTCAGCAGGAACACCATCAAGAGCCAACTGATCTCGGTACATCTCTCCGGTGCTTGGCAGTACAGATCGTTCGACCTGTTTTTCAACATCCCAAAGGCCTGACCTGACAAGCGCTTTCGTGCAATGCAGATACGCCTCTTCAACGTGGATCACGAGCACGCTCCGCGGATTTCGCCCCCGCATTTCAAACTGTCCCGTATGCGCAGGGTCCACCGACACCTCAGCCCGCCCGTTGACGCGCAACAAGTCATTTATTCCAGGAATAAAAAACAAAAGACCTACGCTGCCTGAAGAAACCACATTCGTAAGCGTGTCGAGACGATTATTGCCGGGCCAGTCTGGTAGCAACAACGTCTTTGGGTCCTGAACTTTAACGAACCCAGGCTCACCGCCTTTTGGAGATACATCCGGCAAAGCGCCATCGCGCGAGGTTCCGATACAAACAAACGGAGACAGGCGAATGAAAGACGCACAGTGTTTCTCCACATGATCGAGCTGTTTGTCGATTGTACCAGCCATCGGGGTTGCATAATGCTCTCTCAGGTCCGCTTCGCTCTTCAAGACATTACTCATCGTCGTTCTCCCATGGTTTTCTCTGGTATTGCACAATACTGACAGCCTCCTGACAACATTCTGTCAGGAGGACAATTCAGTTATGAGAATAATTATCAATATTACAATATTTCATTTTCTGATGATATCATCACTATTGACTTGTTTCTCACAATGACTACGTTTCTGGAAAGGTGGTCACCCCATATGTTCAGGAGCCAACGACATGGATTTCTCACTGGAAGAAACACTTCCCGTTGACCCCCGCAGGGTAGACCGGATCGCGTCGCCCATCACCAAAGCATGGGACATCGCATATCTTCGCTTTGGCAAACCCGACCTCGAAGAACAAGCTGCCTTTTTCAAAGACTTCGGGTTTGTGATCGCAGAGCAAACACCCGACAGGCTCTATGTCCGGGGCGCTGGTTCAAGCCCCTATTTCATCGTTGTGGAAAAGGCTCCAAAAGCAGCTTACCTGGGGCTGGGTGTCGAGATGAAAAGCCATGATGACCTCGAAGCTCTTGCCACTCATGACGGAGTGACCATAGATACAGTTGAAGGACCAGGTGGCGGCGAGCGAGTTCGCCTGACCGACCCGAACGGCTTTACAGTTGATGCAATCTTCAACCGTGCACCGCAAATCCAACAACCCATGAGAAAGGCGCAGGCGCATAACACGCCTGAAGAAAAGGTACGCATCAATCAGGGCCAGCGTGCACCTCTAACGCCACCAGACATTGCAAGGCTCGGTCATGTTGCCGTAATGACCCCTGACTTCGAGACGTCAATGGAATGGTACAAAACACGTCTCGGCCTCATCTCAACGGATGTTCTTTGTCTTGATGATGGGACCCCAGCACTTGCGTTCAACAGGTTTGATCGCGGCGAACACCCCGCCGACCATCACTCCATCGTGCTGGGCACCTATCCGGTCAAGGGATATGAGCATTCCGCCTTCGAGGTATACGACCTGGATGCGGTTGGCCTGGGACAGCAGGTGTTAAAACAAAAAGGTCATAAACATGAATGGGGTATTGGGCGCCACATCTTAGGCAGTCAGGTTTTTGACTATTGGTCAGATCAGGATGGTTTTAAGTTTGAGCACTACGCAGATGGTGACGTCTACACATCTGAATATGAAACCGGCTATCACCCACTAAGCACGCAAGGTCTGTATCAGTGGGGCGAGGACTTCCCCACAACCTTCACAAAGCCGCACCTCAGTCTCGGCTTCATCCTAGAAACTATCCACAATCTGCGAACAATCCCCAGTTTCACCCTCAAGAAAATGAAACTGTTGTTGGCGATGACCGGTCGCAAAGCCCGGCCTTGGCTCTAAAGATCTTCATATTCAAACAAAAGAGAAATGCACCATGGCAATCAATGTTGCGCGTTACGAGTTGAATGGAAATATCGGGTGGGGTGTTGTCGCTGACGGAGGCCTAACACCGCTCGTTGGCACCTATGAGACAACTGGAGACTTCATCCGACAGGGTCGCGAAGAAGCGCGAACCATCGCTGCCGCGGGCACGGAAAATAACATCCCCCTCGACCACGTCGCATTGCTCTCCCCGGTGACACAGAACCAGCAATATGTCTGCCAGGGAACGAACTACGTCTCTCATCTCGTGGAAAGTGGCGTCGATCCGGAGACCCAAACCTTCAATATGATCTTCCGCAAAGCGTCATCCTGTATTGCACCACCCAATACAGACGTCATACGGCCGGCACATGTAAAACTGCTCGATTACGAACTTGAACTCGGCCTCGTGTTTGGGAAGAAGATTGATGGACCGGTCCAGGTCACCTGGGACAACCTCGCCGACTATGTGGCAGCACTCGTGGTCAACAACGACATTTCTGCCCGCGACGTGCAGCTTCCCCAATGGCAGTTCTACAAAGGCAAATCCTACCGTACCTTTGGCCCAACAGGTCCGTGGCTCACACTCATTGATCAGGAAGACGTCAAGCATTTCCCGAAACTGCGGCTACAGCTTTTTGTAAACGGTAAAGGTCGTCAGGACGCCCTCGCCGATGATTTGTTTTTCCAACCACCTGAGACGCTGACAGAACTCTCCGGTGTTCAGGACTTTGCAGAGGGTGACCTACTCGCCACCGGCACGCCGGGCGGCGTCGCCATGCAGGCCCCAAAAAGCAAATTGCTCATGTTTATGTCCAAACTGATCCCAGAAGCAAAAAAGTGGGGAATCTTCATCAAGAAAAATGTGGAGAACCCAGCCTTCCTGAGACCTGGCGACGTCATTCAATCTCGCATTGCAACCGAAGACGGCGCCTTGGACCTCGGCACCCAAACCAACAAAATCGTTCAGGGATAAGCAGGGGCTCCTTGTGACACATCAACTTGAAGCTGACATCATTATCAAAGGCGCCGGCCCGGTTGGCCTATCGATGGCCAATCTGCTGGGTGTTTATGGCATACGAACACTGGTGCTTGAACAAAACCCGACAACGGTGGAGGAACCTCGCGCCATCGGCCTGGATGTCGAAATTGGGCGAGCGCTACAGACCATGGGTCTGGAAGAGATTGCGTCCGCTGACATGATGCAGGGATTCCATCTCGACTACCTGAATGCCAATGGCCGCACCATCATGGATGTTGAGGTGGGAGAGTCGCCTTATGGCAAGGCACAAATGTCCAGCTTCATTCAACCAATCTTCGAGCAACAATTGCTGAGTGGCACGGAGCGCTTCGACCATGTGAACGTACTTTTCAACCACAAGGTTGAAGAGGTTTCACAAACCGAAAGCCACGCAACGGCGCGGGGCAGAACAAAAGATGGCGAAGCTTTTGAGGCACGCGCGCAATATCTTGTGGGGTGTGGCGGTGGCCGATCCCTGGTCCGCCGGAGCTCAAATATCCAGATGGAAGGGTTTTCAAATCCTGAAGCATGGCTGGTGATCGATACGATCGACCCACAATTGGACGATTGGGTAGATTGTCGTTTTTTCTGTGACCCCGCGCGTCCAGCCATGACGATGAAAAAGAAGCAAAAACACCGTCGGTGGGAGTGGATGCTGCATGAAGGAGAAACCGAGGAAGAGTTTCTCAACCCGGACCGCATCAACGAGTTGCTTGCGCCCCATACTGACCCCTCGCAAGTCACGATGCTCCGGAAGTGCGTTTACAACTTCAACTCAATCGTTGCCGAACAATATCGCGATGGACGTTTGTTCATTGCTGGCGACGCTGCCCACATGATGCCGCCTTTCGCCGGTCAGGGCATGAATTCAGGCATCCGCGATGCCGTGAACTTAAGCTGGAAGCTGGCTTCGGTCGTAAAAGGCGATGCAAACACCGCTATCCTCGACACGTACCAGTCAGAACGCCGCGACCATGTTGTAAAACTGACCAAGGTCGCAAACCGCCTGGGCGCCATCATTATGCCCACATCTAAGGTCAAAGCCTGGCTCAGAGATGTGGTGCTTACGGTGGCCAACTCGTTCGAATTCAGCAGGGAAGCGTTGAGACGTTCATTCTTTGTGGTCCCACAACTGGACGATGGACTATTCGTCTGGGAGGGAGCTGGCGCGTCCCCCCACAGCGGCGAGATGATCGTCCAACCCAAAGTCGAAGACGCAACCGGCAGACAAGCCTATATGGATGAATTCCTGCCCGAAGGGTTTATTGTGCTGGGAATTGGCGCCGACCCGGAAACAGGTCTCAGCGAAGAGGCGAAAGCCCTATGCGCGGAGCTGGGAGCAGCGTTTGTATGGGTCGCACCCAAGGACGCCCCATCTGGTTCAACGCTGAAAGACATAACCGGCGCACTGACTCAGTGGAAGGGAACCTGCCCACCCTTCGTCCTCCTGCGCCCGGACCGCTTCACAGCAGCCATGTTCAATAGGGAAGACGCGGCTGAAGCTCTAAAGAACTTTCAGGCAATCTACGCATCTTAAAGCTCAAAGTGATGGGATTGGTTTCGCAATCAGCTTCCGGGCATTCTCCGGCGTGATCCCCAGATGGGTCACCAGCATCGCCAACCCCTCTGACACCTGTGCATCGTCGATCACGCCAGACAGACGAGCATTCACAAGCGACAGAACTCCGCCACCCACAAGGTTTGCGACCACATCGATGTCGCTCACTGTGAACTCACCTGCGTCGACGGCTTTTTCGACATCCCGACGGAAGCGCCCCATCAATCCCTCGTTCAACATGTTGAGCGTCTTCGAGGAGCGAAGCACAAACCAGCCCCAGATAGGCTCGGCGACAGTCAAACTCACAACCTGATGCCACGCGACGATCTGCGCAAAGAAGGGATCCTCAATCGGCGCAATCAGCTCATCAATCTCATCGCCCAGCCGCTCAACCATATCTGCCATCGCAGCATCGACAATCTCGTCTTTGGACTTAAAGTGGTTATAAAAGGTACCAAAGCCCAGATCCGCGGCTTCGGTGATATCTGCGATCGTTGTCGCATCAACACCTTTGACGCTCATGGTTTCCCGAGCAGCCTCAATAAGCGCAGCCCGGCTCTTCGCGCGCCGCCGCGAACTTCGATTGGGTGATTTGGAGGCAGTCTCATCAGCCATGAGAATCTCGTCTTTGGTCTAAGGCCACCCCAGATCGTATTGCTGGGGTCAGAATCATATTTGATAATCTAATCAGGTTAGACCAGAAAGCCCGCCAGGACTAAGGACTCATCGTCGCGTCAAATGGATGGCGTAGGTAAAAGAAAAATGGTGGGCGATACTGGGATTGAACCAGTGACCTCCTCGATGTCAACGAGGCGCTCTCCCGCTGAGCTAATCGCCCTTCCATATGGTCAGTGCCGAAAATCGGCGGAATAACTACCTTCAGCTATGCTGACCGGACGGCACGTAATATCGGGAATAGGGGGGAGACGCAAGCCGTCCAGGCGATTTCAGTGAAGAAATCTGTGGCCGCTCTAGGCTGCCATCAGACGATCAACTTCATCGACCAGATCGCGCAGGTGGAAGGGCTTGGAAAGCACTTTCGCATCCTTGGGTGTCTCAGATTCCGGATTGAGCGCAACAGCCGCAAAACCGGTGATGAACATGATCTTGAGTGTCGGGTCCAGCTCAGCAGCGCGCCGGGCCAATTCAATGCCATCCATCTCTGGCATGACAATATCGGTCAGCAGAATGTCAAACACATCATGCTGAAGCGATGCATAGGCCAAGTCGCCCTGTCCAAATGACAAGACCTCATGACCGGCGGAATCCAGCGCTTTTGCAAGGAAACGCCGCATTGATTCGTCGTCTTCAGCGAGGATTATCCGTGCCATCTGCCAATTCCCGTCTGTCTGGGCCTCTGTCCGTGACTATTTATAAGCGGGAAAGAGTAAACGAGGTGTAAAGGCGCCAAAGCCGTAGATGCCGTTAGAAGCAAGATTCAGCGTCAAATCTCAAAGAAAATGCCACACCTCATGGTTAAAAAAGTGTGATCAGGGCCTGAAAGGCGGCACATGAGGCCAGAATCGCCTAAGCTGGGACGCGCCTTCAAAACCGGCCGCAGAAGTCGGGAAAGCCACTGTTTCAGCTGTTTGGCCTTTTTCATGGATCTCAATCAAACCCATACGCAAGTAGATCAAGAGATTGAAGGCATCAGTGAAAATGAGGCCGTCGAACGTCCTTCGTCGGCCAAGGAGGACTTTCAGAAACCGTTTGAGGTCCTGGAGCCCCGAAAGCAGACGCTACCCTTTGTGCTGAATTCACCACATTCAGGCCGCGTATATCCGCCACGTTTTCTCGCGTCATCAAGCCTAGACCCTCTGACGCTTCGGCGCTCAGAGGACAGTTTTGTCGACGAGATTTTCGCAGGTGCAGTGGAACTTGGCGCCCCCTTGCTGCGCGCTCATTTCCCTCGAGCTTATTTGGATGTGAACCGAGAGCCCTATGAGCTAGATCCAGCCATGTTTGCAGATCCGCTCCCCCCGCACGTCAATACGCGGTCGATCAGAGTGGCCGGGGGTTTGGGCACCATTGCGAGGATCGTGGCAGAGGCGACAGAAATCTACAAAACGCCGCTGCCCTATTCTGAGGCGGAGACACGCATTCGCGACATTTATATGCCATTTCACGAGACGCTGAGGAGTTTGCTGGAGACGACACACCGGCAGTTTGGCCAGGCTGTCCTGATCGACTGTCACTCCATGCCCTCAACAGGCGGGCCCTTCGATGAAGAAACCGATGCAAACCGCCCGGATATTGTTCTTGGGGATCGCTACGGAACGTCCTGTGCTCAGGAGCTTACCGAGTCGGCTGAACGCATCCTGAAGTCCATGGGCTATAGAGTCACACGCAACAACCCATACGCCGGCGGCTTCAACACAGAGCACTATGGCGCCCCCTCTCAGGGTCTTCATGCAATCCAGGTGGAAATTAAACGAACGCTCTATATGGACGAGCTGAAGGTTCAACGCCGTGCTGGTATCACGCGCCTTTCGAAGGACATGACGCGTTTGGTGCGCAAACTCGGACGCGAACTGCGCCGTGGCTCCTGGACCGCATTTCAAAGAAAAGCGTCCTAGGCCCTATCCTCGCCTAAGGCCCCATTCAGCCCCACCCCCCCAAAAAAAGGGGCCATACTGTTGCCAGCATGGCCCAAGTCTAGGGAGGAAACGCCCAAGAAGGGCTGCTATCAGGGAGTTTAAACTCACGCCTGATCGCCTTTGAGATATGCGCGTGCAGTGCACAAAAATCAAGAGCAAACGCCTGCGACACTTTGGAAAACCCTAGGGAAACCGCACAAAATTTGAGAATTTCCGGGATTTGGACAGATTTTTCTTTGATTGCGTTGCAACAACTCCACAATCCGACCTGCCTTTAGTCTCCACCTTCTCGTAAGCGTTCATTAACTCTTTCAGCGCACCATGAAGAGGTTGAAAGAGGCAAAGGGACCCAACGCTCTGACTGAGGTCTGGCGATAGGGGGAAGCTCATGAAAGTTCGGACACCATTGCAGATTCTGACTTGGGTCATTGCCCTGATCGGCATGGCGCTGACTGGTGGACCGGCAAGCGCAGATGATTGGGACGTCTGTCGCAACGCTGCTGCGCGCATGGAGCAGCAACACAACATGCCCAAAGGCATGATGACATCAATTGCGTTGGTTGAGTCTGGGCGACGCTCCCCCGCAGGGGACGTCAAGTCTTGGCCATGGACCATAAACGCTGAGGGCCGCGCGTACTACTTTGCCACACGCAACGATGCCGTGGACGCAGTTCGACGTCTCATGGCAGAAGGAATGCGCACAATCGACATTGGATGCATGCAGATAAATCTCCGCTTCCATCCAAGGGCGTTTACAAGTGTCGAGGAGGCATTTGATCCCATGTCGAATGTGGCCTATGCCGCCTACTTCTTGCGAGATCTTGAGACGCGAAGCGAGAGCTGGGACCAGGCCATTGGACGGTATCATTCCTTTTCGCCAGCACTGAACGCCAGATATTCTGCGCGGGTTCAGGCAGTATGGGTGAAAGAGCGAGAGATGGCGCGAGCAAACCCAAGCCAACACCCCACAGCTGCTGAGGTCCTATCAGCCGCGCATACCGGCCTGCGTCTTTCTTCCTACAGCGATGAATTGCAGCGCTATTCTGACGATTTTACAGAAGCAAGTGTGATCCCGGGCCCGATGACATTGACCGAAACGGCGAGTCTTTCTCGCTAACGCTCCCAAAAAGTCCGGCCAGTCTTTGGCGGCCACAAATCCCCACATTTCTGTGACATGAGTTGATAAGCCTAAAGTTGCATCAAGGCTTAACTGTTTGCGTGCATAATTAGTAAAACTTGTTCGTATGCGTTCAACCCTTTGACCGTGAAAGACCGCCATGGAAACGACTGCAGCACAAGGTGACACGCCCTCGATGGTTCTGACATTCATTGATGTCATGTCCGCCCTCTTCCTTTTTGGTGTTGGCCTGATTGTCCTTGGTTTGATCGTCGCTTACATCGTCGACCGCACGCAAACGACACACGCGATCCGGCGGAACTATCCCGTGATCGGACGCTTCAGATACTTCTTCGAAAGCCTTGGCGAATATTTCCGCCAGTATTTCTTTGCCATGGACCGTGAGGAAATGCCTTTTAACCGGGCGCAGCGCGCCTGGGTTTACAAGGCTGCCAAAGGGGTTGATACGACCGTTGCTTTCGGGTCGACGCGCGACTTGAAGCCAAACGGGACCATCTTCTTCGTCAACTGTCCGTTTCCAACACTGGACGAAGATTCAATCTCGCCGAGCCAGATCGAAATCGGTCCGTATTGCGATAAGCCTTACAAAACCTCTTCCATCTTCAACATCTCCGGCATGAGCTATGGCGCCATTTCCAAACCAGCCGTGCGGGCTTTGTCTCGAGGTGCTGCAATGGCCGGATGCTGGCTCAATACCGGCGAAGGGGCTTTGTCGCCCTATCACCTTGAAGGCGGCGCAGACATTGTCTTTCAAATCGGAACAGCAAAGTATGGTGTCAGGGACAGAGCAGGCAGCCTCTCCGACAAAAGGCTCCGGGAAGTTGCGGCACACGACCAGGTCAAAATGTTTGAGATCAAACTCAGTCAAGGGGCGAAGCCTGGCAAAGGCGGTATCCTACCTGGCGCCAAAGTGAGCAAAGAGATCGCGCGCATTAGAGGAATTGATCAGGGAAAAGACTCAATAAGCCCAAACCGCCACCCTGAGATCAACAGCCCCGAGCAGCTCATCCAATACATTGAGCGGGTCCGTACAGTTACGGGCAAGCCTGTCGGCATCAAGCTGGTGCTTGGCGCTCAGGGCTTTCTCGACGAGCTTTTCGCCATGCTGGCGCACAACCCAGAGCTCGCACCAGACTTTATCACACTGGACAGTGCAGACGGCGGAACAGGCGCTTCGCCTCAACCCTTGATCGACTTTGTGGGCATGCCGATTTGGGAGAGCCTGCCGATCCTGATCGACAAGCTCGATGAATATGGCTTGCGTCACCGTATCCGCGTAAATGCAGGTGGAAAACTCATAAACCCTGGCGACGTTGCCTGGGCCTTGTCGGTCGGCGCTGATTTTGTCACCAGCGCACGGGGCTTCATGTTCTCTCTCGGCTGCATTCAAGCACTACAATGCAATCAGAATTCTTGCCCAACAGGCATCGCAACCCACCAGAAGAAGCTGCAGCGTGGTCTAGACCCAAAAAACAAAGCAGAGCGTGTCCGACGCTACCAGGAACGCATTACAAGCGAGGTCTGCATGATTGCACGGTCTTGCGGGGTGAGTGAGCCGCGCCTGCTTCAGCGCAAACACGCCAGGATCAACACCGCCACAGGCTTCTCCGTAGACCTTGACGAATATTACCGGCGTGTCATGAATGGCGAGCTACAAGCAATTGATGCCCGCCCCAGTGTTGCTGCCGTCGGATAAACGCGGATACCGGGCCCACAAGTCAAGGAACGCCCTTTGTCCAAAACCCTCCCGCCGCTTCCAACCGCCATCCTGTTTGATTTGGATGACACGCTCATCTCTGCTTACGGTCAACCCCGAAAGGCCTGGGAAACCGTTGTCGGGGAATTTGAGGAAGAAATACGCCCCCTTAACGAAACAGCGGCTGTTGACGCCATCAGTGCGTTCGCATTGGAGTTCTGGACCGGAACACAGGCACACCACAAGAAATGGCGGTTGCGGCTGAAAGATGCGAGACGCGAGATTGTCCGTGAAGGACTACGTCGTACAGGGAAGTTCGGCACCGATGGCCCGGATGTCGATTTTGTCCACAGAATGGCCGACCGGTTTTCTGACTACCGGGAGGAAGAGCTAAAACCCTTTCCTGGTGCCCTGGAAACAATCGACCACCTCAAAGATCTCGGCGTAAAGCTCGCTCTCATCACCAATGGGGGTGCAGAAACACAGCGCCCAAAAGTCACCCGCTTCGCCCTGGAACACCGCTTTGATCACATTCAAATTGAAGGCGAACATGGTTTTGGGAAGCCCGAAGAAGAAGCCTACAAGCATGCCCTGAGTGTTCTGCAAGTGTCGCCGGACGAAACCTGGATGGTTGGTGACAATTTGGAGTGGGAAATCGCCGCGCCGCAGCGTCTCGGCATATTTTCGATCTGGCACGACGCCTACAGGCATGGCCTTCCTGAGAACTCTGACATCCAGCCAGACTGGATCATTCACGGCATTCCAGAATTGCTTCCCGCCAAGAGTTAAGCCCTGGGCAAAACCAAGCGAAGAAACTGAGTGCCTTGCCGAATAACCGCGGGAAGATGTTGGTAGGCATCCCCATCCACTTCGACCGGCACCGGCGCAACACTCGATAGATTGAGCTCTTGGAATGTTGAAATCCGGACACCTGGCATCCTCGCAATTTGCCCTAAAGAAAGCCCGAGAAAATACCCTGCGAAGGCAAAGCGGGATCGCTTCTGAAAAATGAAGGCCTGCAAATGGGGCTCGGCGATGTCGGCTGTTGGTGCCAGTACAAATGGTCCGGCATAGTGCCGCGCGTTTGTTACCACAACCCACACTGCATCCTTGGGGTCGCCATCCAATAGAACAGAAATTGAGTGCCCGGGTCCTTTCAGCCAGGCCTTCAGACCTTCCCAAACAAAAGCACCCTTGCCAAAGCGTCGCTTCATTGAGGGCTTGATCGCCCCAACGACCGCACCATCAAAGCCTGCGCCGACCATAAGTAGGAACATCTCTCCATTTATCGAGCCAGTACCGATAAGCTTGGCGTCGCCGTAAAGAAGCGTATCGGCAATAGATCGCATTCGCAGCTCTTGCCCCAACTCAATTGCGAGCACATTTGCGGTTCCTAGGGGCAGCACCCCAAGAGGGGTTGGATGGCCGAGAAGCCCGCGCGCCACTTCATTGATGGTGCCATCCCCCCCTGCAGCGACGACGACATCAGCATATGCCTCCTGCGCGCATTTCGCCGCGAGTTCGGTAGCGTGCCCCGGGCCTTCCGTATCAAAACATCTGACAAAAGCCCCACTTTGATGAAGCTGTCCGATAACCGCATCAAAAAGTCCGCCACGTCGGGATCCAGCCGCAGGGTTCACAATGATATCAAAACGCTTCCGGCCGCTCATCTTCCGTCCCCCAAATTAACCCTACACAAATGTCTAACCGTTTCGACATCAAACAGTCATGAGGCAGACGGATTCTCGCCCCGTCGAACAGAGCCCTCTTCTGATTCTCAAAAGAAACCACACGAGATAGGCGCCTGTTTCAAATAAATTGGAAAGTGTGACGGCAGCATGACATACCTCGAAACCGGCCTTCAGAAAGAAAGAAGGCGAAACCGACCCTGGTCAACGCCCGCCCTGCTCGGGTTTTTCAAAGACCGAAAGACACCGTCGAAAACAAATCATCTCGCACCGAAACAAGCATCATCCCGCCGCCGGAAAACCCCGTTCGAGCGTATTATGGCAACACCTCGTCCCAACGCTCCCACCCAGCACCGTACTTTATTCCTATCCGACATTCACTTGGGCACACCCGGATGCAAAGCCGATCTCTTACTGGATTTTCTCCGGAACAATGAAGCTGAAACCATCTACCTGGTCGGCGATATTATCGATGGATGGCGCATAAAGCGGTCCTGGTTTTGGCATGAGAGCCACAACGCCGTGGTTCAGGAAATCCTGCACAAAGTTCGTCATGGCACCAATGTTATTTACGTTCCTGGCAACCATGACGAAGCGTTAAGAGACTATACAGGTCTCGACTTTGCCGGGATCAATATCGGCAACGAGTTCATTCATCGCACAGCTGACGGCCGCGACCTACTTGTCCTCCACGGCGATCAATTTGACAGCGTCGTACGCTACGCAAATTGGCTTGCTCACCTTGGTGACCGCGCCTATGGCATTGCTCTCGCCCTCAACAACTGGCTGCACAATGCCCGCCGACTATTTGGCATGTCGTACTGGTCGCTCTCTTCCTACCTGAAGCAGAAGGTAAAAAATGCTGTTGAGTATATTTCCAGTTTTGAGACAGCAGTCGCACGGGCAGCCCGAGAGCGCGGTGTCGATGGTGTGGTCTGCGGCCACATCCATCACGCTGAGATGCGAGAGATAGACGGTATCCTTTACTGCAATGACGGCGATTGGGTCGAAAGCTGCACCGCGTTAGCAGAAGACATGACCGGTCATTTGACCATCGTGAGGTGGCACAATTTTTCCTGGGAGGACGGAGACGCAACGCAGCCTAGTCTCACCTCTTCGTTAGCAGGTCCTGAAAGCCCATCGGAAAAAGCGGCATGAGCCGCTAAACGCCCTATCTAGACAAAGCCGAAGAATGGATTTCATGACCGACATCTCGTCCGACAATGCCGAACGCAAGACTACAGAGCTCCGTATCGCGATCGTCACCGACGCCGCCCCGCCACAGGTGAATGGAGTGGTTCGTACGCTCAAACAGCTTGGAAAAGAGCTCGAAGAACAGGGGCACAAGATTATGTATCTGACCCCGGACATGTTCCGAACGATCCCTCTTCCTACCTACAAGGAAATTCGCATCGCCCTTGGCGCAAAACGTCACGTCGCAGCGCTCTTGGAAGAGTTCCAGCCTGACGCGATCCACATCGCCACAGAAGGTCCCTTGGGGCTCGCGGCACGGCGGTACTGCCTGAAGAAAAGACGGTCTTTCACAACATCGTTTCACACACGTTTTCCGGAATACTTGCACGCCCGTTTTCGCATCCCCGAAAATTGGACCTACGCCCTGGTCCGGCGGTTTCACGCACCGGCCAGCGCTGTGATGGCAGCAACACCCCTTTTGATCAGCGAGCTCGAAGGGCGTGGTTTCAAAAATCTTCGTCTTTGGTCGCGAGGTGTCGACACAAACCTATTTAAACCCAAACAAGGGGCTAAAGCCGGAACCGCAAGCCGGGAACCAATCTGGCTCTATGTCGGCCGCGTAGCAGTCGAAAAAAACATTGATGCCTTCCTAGACCTGGATCTACCCGGAACAAAGAAAGTTGTGGGAGAGGGTCCACGTCTCGATCTCTTGAGGAAAAAATACCAAACCACAGAGTTTGCCGGCGCCTTATTCGGCGAGGAACTGGCAAAGGCCTATGCAGAAGCCGATTGTTTTGTGTTTCCGAGCAAAACAGACACATTCGGGCTTGTCCTTATTGAAGCGCTCGCCAGCGGCACCCCAGTTGCTGCCTATCCTGTACAGGGCCCGCTGGATGTCATCGGCGGCGCACCTGTTGGCCGTCTTGATGACGACCTGAAAACCGCTTGTCTGGCAGCTTTACAGGCAGATCCTGACACCTGCCGCGCCTATGCGATGAATTTTTCTTGGCAGGCCTGCAGCCAGCAGTTTCTCTCAAATCTCTCTTTAGAGAGTGAGAAAAAGGAGGCAACAACCTCAAAAAGCGCTGACCCCCTGCCCGCGGTCTCCTGAGAGTTTTCTCTCAGTCTTGTGATCGCATTCTCGAGCCACAATGTTACAGTTATTGTGAGTTTACATAGGGAGAGCAGGACAATGAAATCAACACTCGCCGCCGTCGCCTTGAGTGCAGCACTCGTGGCCCCAACGGCCGTATTCGCCGCAAGCTATACAATCGATGAAACCCACGCACATGCGGCCTTTCGGGTCTCTCATCTGGGGTTCTCACACACACTGGGCCAATTCAAGGAAATTTCCGGCACGCTGGAGTTTGACCAAGCAGATCCAGCCGCTAGCAGCGTTTCCGTGACAATCAACACAGCAAGCGTGGACTCAGCCAACGAAGCCCGGGACGAGCATCTCCGCAAAGCGGACTTTTTCAATGTTGAAGAGTTTCCCACCATGACGTTTACCTCAACTGCCGTAGAGGTGACGGGTGAAAATACAGGGAAATTGACCGGAGACCTGACGCTTTTGGGGGTCACCAAGCCAGTAACCCTGGACGTGACCTTCAATCAGGAAGGACCTCACCCTTTCGATCCAAGCAAGATCGTCGCTGGCTTCTCCGCCTCTGGTGAGATTAACCGCACCGATTTTGGCATGGCCTATGCTGCACCGGCGATTGGTGAGACCGTCGAACTCATGATCGAAGTGGAAGCCCGCAAAGACTGACGATTAACCAGCAGCTTTCGCTGTCGCTCCATTACACTTGAGCATGGGGCGGCAGCAGCGTATAAGGCGGCAAATGTGATCGACAGCCCGTGAGCCTCGCAAGGCCCGCGGGCTGCTTCTTTTGGGCTGTAGCAGCCCTGACAGGACAGCCATGCCGCTTCGTAATATTGCCATCATCGCCCACGTTGACCACGGGAAGACCACCCTTGTTGACGAACTCCTCAAGCAATCCGGGGCTTTTCGGGCCAATCAGGACGTGGCCGAGCGGGTCATGGATTCCAATGATCTGGAACGCGAACGCGGCATCACTATCTTGGCCAAGACTACCAGCGTCACCTGGACCCCTCCAGAAGGCGGTGACGAGACACGCATCAATATTGTCGATACGCCAGGCCACGCCGACTTTGGCGGCGAGGTAGAGCGTATCCTCTCCATGGTGGACGGCGTGGTCCTACTGGTCGATGCCGCTGAAGGCCCAATGCCTCAGACCAAATTCGTGCTCTCAAAGGCGCTTGCCCTGGGACTGAAGCCTTTGGTGGTTATCAACAAGGCTGACAAGCCAGACGCGCGGCCAGACTGGGTTCATGACGAAGTATTTGATCTCTTTGCCGCTCTGGATGCGTCGGACGAGCAACTCGATTTCCCGATCATCTATGCCTCAGCCAAACAGGGCTGGGCGACTGAAGACCTGGATGCAGCTGACGCCAGAGAGCAGGGCCTACTGCCGCTCTTCCGCAAAATTCTGGACCACGTGGAGCCTCCAGAAGCGCTTACTAATGGCGCAAGCGATGAACCATTCGCCATGCTGGTGACCACAATCGAGCGCGACCCCTATCTCGGTCGCATTCTGACCGGACGGATCGAAAAAGGGATCGCTAAACCGAACATGTCCGTCTCAGCGCTGAGAAGCGGCGCAGGCATTGCCGAGAAGGGCCGGATCACCCGCGTTCTCGCCGTTCGGGGCCTCTCACGCGAACCGGTTGAGGAAGCACGCGCAGGTGACATTGTCGCAATTGCGGGGCTCGAACTCGCAACGGTCGCAGACACAATTGCAGATCCATCAATCAGCGAGCCGCTGAGCGCTCTGCCCATTGATCCGCCAACCCTATCGGTGCTCTTCGGCATCAATGACAGCCCGCTGGCAGGTCGCGAAGGATCCAAAGTTCAATCACGCGTCATCCGCGAGCGGCTGATGGCTGAAGCGGAAGGCAATGTAGCCATCCAGGTACGCGACACGGACTCCAAGGACGCCTTTGATGTAGCAGGCCGCGGCGAGCTGCAGCTCGGCGTGTTGATCGAGACCATGCGCCGCGAGGGCTACGAGCTTTCCATCAGCCGACCGCAGGTGATTTTCCGCGAGGGCCCGAATGGGGAACGCCAGGAACCCATCGAAGAAGTCACCGTCGATGTGGATGACGACTATGCCGGCGTCGTTATTGAAAAACTCGCCGAACGCAAAGGCGAAATGACTGACATGCGCCCAACAGGTGGCGGCAAAACACGCATCCTGTTCGATGCCCCCTCTCGCGGCCTCATCGGCTATCACGGAGAATTCCTGACCGACACAAGAGGGACGGGCATCATGTACCGTGTCTTTAAAGAATATGGCGACTATCGCGGAGCGGTCGAAGGCCGCCGCAATGGTGTCCTTGTCTCCAATGGCGCTGGTGACGCCGTACCTTTCGCCCTCTGGAACCTCGAAGACCGAGGCTTCCTCTTCATCACATCAGGCGAGAAAGTGTACGAAGGAATGGTGATTGGCGAAAACGCGCGCCCAGATGATCTGATCGTCAATCCGCTGAAAGCCAAGCAGCTCACAAACATGCGTGCTTCCGGTAAAGATGATGCCGTTAAGCTGACACCGCCACGCCGCCTCACACTCGAACAGGCGATTGCCTATATCGATACCGACGAGCTCGTAGAGGTAACACCGGAATCAATCCGTATCCGCAAACGCCATCTCGACCCAAATGAGCGGAAAAAGGCAGAGCGCGCTGCGGGTTAGGCTCTGCGCTTGCCCTCCCCTCAAGCCTAGCGTAAGTCATGAGCATCTGTTTGCAGAGGATCGCTCATGACCAACGCACCTAGCTCCCTTTCCAATGACGAAGCCATCGCGCTCGCAGAGTTCGCCTGCACGCTTGCTCATGCAGCAGCTGATGTGACGCTCAAGCACTTCCGCTCTGAACTGGGCGTCGACAATAAGCTTGATGGGAGCGATTTTGACCCGGTGACGATTGCAGACCGCGATGCTGAGACGGCGATCCGCGCGCTCATCGAAAACCACTATCCTGACCACGGCATTCTCGGCGAAGAACACGGGGAAAAAGCTGGCACATCTCCATTCAAATGGGTCCTGGATCCGATTGACGGCACACGGAGTTTCATCTCAGGTGTGCCCTTGTGGGGTACTCTGATCGCGTTGAATGATGGCGAATACCCGGTGGTGGGCGTTATGGATCAACCGTATACCGGCGAGCGGTTTGTTGGCCGCCCGGGACACGCAGAATTCCTTCGAGATGGACAGCAAAAAAAGCTCTCCACGAGAAGCTGCGCAATCCTCTCGGACGCCATTCTTGGCTGTACCGACCCTGCGATGTTTGTCGAAGCAGGTGAGCTGGAGGCCTTTACTGACGTGCGCAACAAAGCCCGCCTCACCCGCTATGGCACAGATTGCTATTTCTACTGCCTGATTGCAGCGGGTCATGCAGATCTGGTCATTGAGGCTTCAATGCAGCCTTATGACATCCAGGCCCTCATACCCATTGTGGAAGGCGCAGGGGGCATTGTTACAAACTGGCACGGCGGCGACGCCCAGAATGGCGGACGCATCATCGCAGCCGGCGACAAACGCGTGCATGCAGAAGCGCTGACAATACTCTCGCGCTTAGACTGACGGCCACCCGCTGGGCTAGTTCAAAACACGGCCAGCAAACGCATCAAAAGCCGTCCAGAAGACTTGCTGATACTGATCCTGCTCCATCAGGATTTCGTGCTCAGCCCCCTCGACCAGCACATATTCTCCGTTAGGCAACCCTTCCGTGATTTGTCGAATAGACCCACCACGGACCAATTTGTCCGCTCCGGCTTCAAACAGCAGCACGGGTGTCGTGATTTTTGCGAGATAAGCAGGATTGGCTACTTGATCGACTGATTTAAAGGCCTGATGAACCCATCCAACTGTCGGACTGCCCAAGCCAAGGCTGGGAGCCTTGCCAACAACAACCTGTTGCCGCGCATGCCGATCAGGGTCCGATGTAACGATGTTTTCTTCAAACACTTCTTCGTCGACCGCCTTTGGTCCGCCTCCGGGTGCAAAGCTGGCATGCTTGCCCAGCAGATTGAGAAACGACACCAACCAGCGGGTAACTTTTTCTTGCAACGGGCTTCCAACATTAAGGCCCAGCATGGGCGCACTGAGGACAATCCCCGCAAACCTGTTGGGCAGGTTGTGTCCTGCGCGGAGCATAAGATTTCCGCCCATAGAATGCCCAACACCGATATAGGGCGCTGGCAAGAGAGGCTCGACGACCTCTTGCATAAAGGCGATAAAATCTGCGTCAAAAGTCGAAAATTTGTCGACATGACCCTTGCGCGGATCATCCAGCATCCGTTCTGACAATCCCTGCCCACGCCAGTCAAATGTAGCTACGGCAAAACCGCGTTCAAGGAAGGAGGCAATAACTTCAAAATACTTCTCAATGAATTCTGTCCGCCCGCTCGCGAGCACAATCGTCCCGCGACAAGGCGTTGACGCGTGATCCGGCGACCAAACCATTGTCCGCATGCGAGATCCATCTGGACAGACAAACCACCCAGGAACCCCGCCTGGCGGACAGGCAAGATCGGGCGTCTCAACAAAAATCCCCATCAGGCTTCCTCCCCAGGAAAACGAAACGCGTGAGATATCAAGGGCCCAAGTTTGAGCGCCACGGCTATGTTCCCTTGTATCCGCATCCGCCCCTCCCGAAAGGCGCTTGTCTGATCAAGCTCAAATCGAAGCATCTCGGCATGGGTCGCAAGCGGCAGCGATACAACACAATCAGCGTCTTCGTTATTCTGCGAAATCCGGTTACCGCTCTCTGTTCCATCAATAACCAGACACCCACCCTCCGGATACTCGAACTTCAGAACGGCGCCGATAGGCGTCGCGCCAGAAATTTCTTTTTCAAGGTAGGTCGCCAGGGCCGACAGGAGGTCTTGCGGGGATAATTCTTCAATAGTCATAGGCCGATCATTTCTTATTGATGCCGGAAAGGCCAGCCTGAAGGTGTCTACCCCATAGATTTTTGGCCGATTTCGGTTAGGGTTTGCCACACTAGAAGATTGAAGAAATCTCAGGAAGGAAGAACCCACCCATGAGCTGGGAAAAAGAAGCCGAGGAAATCAAGACCCGCCGAAACTTCGCCAAGCAGCAGGGCGGCTCGGAGGGGGTCAAACGGCAGCACGACAAGGGGCGCCTGACCATCCGTGAGCGCATCTCTCACCTGGCGGACACAGGTAGCTTCAAAGAACTCGGCGAAGGCGCCGGCGTACCAGAATTCAATGATGACGGCAGCTTGAAGAACCTGCAGCCCGCCAACTATGTGCTGGGCTTTGCCAAAGTGAATGGACGACGTGTCATAATTGGCGGAGAGGATTTTACACTTAAGGGCGGGTCGCCCAATCCGGCAGGCCTGCGCAAAAGCGTCTACGCGGAAGACGTCGCCATTGACTACAAAGTGCCGCTTATCCGCCTGCACGAAGGTGGCGGCGGTTCTGTCGCCGGCTCTGGCGGCAACAAACCCTCCCGCCCCACTGGCGATCCTGTCTATGGACGCTCACGCTTCCAATCAATCGCCAAGGTCATTGGCACGGTTCCCGTCGCCACGGCTGCGCTCGGGCCCGTTGCGGGCATGCCAGCCGCCCGGCTTGTCGGTGCGCACTTTACCGTCATGGCCCGCAATGCGCAGGTTCTGATCGCCGGGCCTCAAGTCGTCAAACGCGCCCTCAACGAAGACCTGACCAAGGAAGAACTGGGTGGTCCAGACATACACACAAAAAGTGGCGTCGTAGACAATGTGGCCAAAGACGAAGAAGCCGCATTGGACGAAATCGCCCGATTCCTTTCCTACATGCCCGACAATGTCTGGCAGCTGCCGCCTTTCATCCCCCCACAAGATGATCCCGAACGGATGGAAGAGGCGCTAATCGACATCGTACCCCGCGATCGGCGCAAGCCTTTCCAAATGCGGAAAATCCTGAAAGCTGTTGTTGACCAGGGCAGCTTCTTTGAAATGACAAAAAAGTACGGCCCATCGCTGATTACCGGCCTTGCGCGCCTGAACGGCCACGCAGTCGGCGTCATCGGCAATGACTGCATGTACTATGCCGGCGCCATGACAGCTGAAGCAGCGCAGAAGCTTCGGCGCTTCGTCGATATGTGCAATACATTTAGTCTGCCGGTACTTTCCTTCGTCGATGAGCCTGGCTTCATGATCGGCTCAGCGTCCGAAAAGGCAGGCACCATTCGTTATGGCACAGAGGCAATCGCTGCCGTGATGCAAAGCCGGGTGCCATGGGCATCCGTTATTGTTCACAAAGTTTTTGGTGTTGCTGGCGCTGCCCATTTCGCACCCGACGGCTTTGTCCTTTCCTGGCCATCGGCCGCAACGGGCGCACTTCCGGTGGAAGGCGGCGTCGCGGTCGCGTTTGCGCGTCAGATCGCCGAAGCGGAAGATCCAGAAGCCCTCAGAGCGGAAATTGAGGCAAAGCTTGCCGCCTCTCAATCTCCTTTCCCACGGGCCGAAGGATTTTCGGTTCATGAACTCATCGATCCACGGGAAACACGGCCGCGCCTCGTCGAGTGGTTGGATTGGGCGCAGAATGGTCGCGAACTGACCCTTGGTCCCTACCTCACCACAATGAGACCCTAAAATGCCTGACACCGGTCCCGTTCAGAAAGATGCTCAAAAGCACAACCCAAACAACCTGCCCATGCGGGTCGCCGCTGTGTATGAGCGCGTAATTGACGCAAACCTCGCCCGCGCATGGGAAAATGTCCTGGATTGGGAGCATCTCCCCCATCTACATGATTCAAGCTTTTCCTCACTGGAGTTGGAAGATGCGGGTGAATGGGGCTGGCGGGCGCGCACAAAAGGCGTGCCACAGGAAACAAGCCAGGAAACCCTGATTGAGCTTGTTGTCGACAGGCCAAACAGCCGATATGTGTCACGGACACTGGCAGGCGGCCTGCCAGGCATGGAGATCTGGACGCATTTTACCAAAGTCGATGAACGAAAAACCCAGATCAAGGTCGAGTTTCATATTCCAAATGTCGATGAAGACGGCGCCGCCAAGCTCGGTGGGCTCATGCTTGGCCTCTATGAAACCCTCTGGGATGAAGATGAACGCATGATGGTGGAGCGGCAGGCGGCGCTAGATGCCAAAACCGCGCCCAACCAGACAGCCGAAGAACCGCTGATTGACCTGGGTGACCTTGAGGCGCTTAACGCCCATCTGCCCCTTACGATCGAACTCGCCGGGAAACCCGTCAACATTGTCAGAATTGACGATGCGCTTCACGCCTATAGCGCAGAATGCCCTCACATGCTCGCTCCATTGTCAGACGTCCCAGTCGACAACCAGGGATGCATAACCTGCCCCTGGCATGGCTACCGGTTTGATGTAAAAAGCGGAAAGGTCACAAATGGAAAAAACCTTTCTCTGTCGCCCGGCTTCGAGGTGACTGTTACCAAAGACAACCGCGTAGAAATCAGCCAAACATAAAAAACCCCGCTCACTGAGCGGGGTTTTCTTTTAAGTACGATCACTCACCGATAAGCGGTATGCAGAACCCGTCCTGTACGTGCACAGACATTGAGCGTTACATCTCTTCCGCGCCGGTCGCGGGCACCTACCTGGTAATAGTCATCATGGCGGGTTGCATGTCCAAAGTTGCTGTAGTGCTGCTGACGCAGACCAGACCGCCAGTGATCAAAACCACGAACCTGATGGCGCAGATAGTTTGGTCCATTGTAACGACGGGCCTGATTAACCGACAGAACCCGGCCATTTCGTGCGTTTGCGACAATCCGAACGGGGTTGCCACGGTTGTTCAGGCCGCGAACGATATAAGTCCGCCCGTCTCGAACAACCCGGTCAAAGTTACTGTAGCCACGATTGCGCAAGCCTCTGAGAATGCGAGGAATGGGCTTTCCGTTTGTGGCAACATGTGCACCACCGCGATCACGGCGAACATCGAAAATTTCACCGGTGCGCGCATTTGCTTTTGCGGTCACATAGCGACCACCACGACCAACACCTTCAATTGCATAGACACGACCATTGCGCTTCAAACGGACGGAGGTGACCCGGCCGCCGGTGTCGCGCTGAATCTGACGAACAAGGCGGGCAATTGGAATAATCCGACGCTCATTCTGCCATCCGCGATCTTGGCGATGATGACGATCACGTGATCGGTATGACGCATCCGTATGTGTCAGCACGAGCTGACGCAGAACATCTTCAAATGAGATATGTCGGGCTGACTCGTGCCCGGCTTGAGCAGGGGCAGCTAGAAGGAGGGGGGCGGTAAGGCCGGCAACAACAAGGAACTTTTTCATGTGACTTCTCCAGAACAGAAAGAACAGAACCAAACGGTGAAGTCCATTCTGCAGATTGGCGCTGAACCAAGTCTGGGAGGAAGATTCATCTGAGGTTTAGGTGCTGTTCACCTGATGGTCATAAAGAAAGGCCCCGAAAAATCGGGGCCTAACCAATAACTCGTCACGGATTTCTTAGACATCAGTATGGGCGATGATGAAACCGCACAAACTTGCCCGTGTTGGCATTCACCCGCAGCCACACGAAGGGACCCGCACCCTGCCGGGCCCGGACAATATAAAACCCGTTACGCAATACCGGGGTTCCAAAATACGAGTAATTTGACCTTACCAGCGCGCGGCGCCAATGGGCGAACTCACGGACGGGCGACCTATGATGACGCACATGCCCACGGCCATGAACGTAGACGATCGGCGCCTTAGCGGCCGCGACACCATGCAATGGCGACGCTTGCCGTGCTTCTGCAGGAGCGATAGTCAGTAGTGGAAGTGCAACAGCCCCCAGGGCCATAAGTTTTTTCATGATCTCAATCCTTAGATTTCAATCACCCCTATGACACTAAAGATAGGCAGCCTTCTCTATATCGAAGCTGACAGGCGCATTCATCTGCTGTTCATGCGCAATAGCCGCGATGAGCTAGCCACCAAGGAAAAGCCGACCCACATCAGGGTTCTCCAAAAGCGCTGGCCCCTGATCGGCCATGGCAACGCGCCCCGACACCAGCACGTAACCAATGTCCGCAAAAGCCAGTCCCTTTTTCGCATTCTGCTCAACCATGATGATGGTCTTGCCGTCTTGATCTTTAAGATCGCCCAAAATCTCAAAGACCATATCAATATAGCGCGGCTCCAGACCGATGGAGGGTTCGTCCACAAGCAACACCTTTGGGTCCATAATAAGGGCACGGCTGATTTCGAGAAGTCGCCGTTCACCGCCTGAAAGAACCCCTGCCTTGTCGGCGCGCCGTTGCGCAAGCCGGTCATAGCGCTCAAACACACCTTCCGCCGCTTCTTTCGCCAAAGCAGGGTCTGGAAGCAGATAACCGCCCATCAGGAGGTTCTCTTCAACACTCATATCCGGAAAGACGGAGTTATCCTGAAGAATGTAGGCGATGCCCGCATCCCTCAATCGCTCGCTCGGACTTGTTTTTGTGACCTCATTGCCATCAACGGTGATGCTGCCACCAAAAATATCTGTAAACCCGAAAATGGAGTGAAGAATGGTCGATTTGCCGGCCCCATTGGGACCGACAAGACAAAGGCTTTGTCCTGCACCCACAGCAAGATCGATCTCATGGAGGATTTCCATCCTCCCATAGCCCGCTGTGAGCCGATCGATGGTTACCAATGGCCTTTCGCCTGCAAGCGTCAGGATTTGATCCCCGGAGACAGTAAGGCCAAGCGCCTCAGCTTCCTCAGAAACCGCGTCGACTGACAGCACAGTATCCGTTGTGCCATCTCCATACCCGCTGACAGCGGGTGTATCATTGCCACTCATGCACTTGCCCCCAGATAGGCGTCGACAACCCTCGGATTATCTCGCACTTCCGCCGGGCTCCCCTGCGCCAAAACCTCCCCATGGGCCAGGCAGGTTATGTGTTCCGCAAGGTTCATGATCACGCGCATATTGTGCTCAATCACAAGCAGTGTCACACCAAGTTCTTTGTTCGCCCGCACCAGGCGATCAATCAAGCCATTGATGAGCGTGGGGTTCACGCCCGCTGTTGGCTCATCCAGCAAGAGAAGCTTCGGCTCGCTCATTAGCGCCATGGCAAATTCCAGAAGCTTTTGCTGCCCGAAACTGAGAGACCCCGCACGGAGAAACCGCTTCGAGGCAAGCCCCACAAAATCGAGCAGTTCCTCTGCACGCACATCTATCTGATTTGAGAAACCGGAAAGCAATGACAGAACGGAACTTCGTGCATCCGGCGCACTGATCCGCATGTTCTCAACACAGTTCATTTCTGCATAGATACGGGTTTGTTGAAACGTTCGGACAAGACCGCGCCGCGCAATCACCGGGACTGTCAGCTTGGATATCTCTTCGCCCTCAAATTGAACAGAGCCGGAGTCAATCGGATGCGCGCCAACTATCGAATTGAACAGCGTGGTCTTCCCCGATCCATTGGGCCCGATAAGCCCTGCAATATCCCCTTGGTTCACCTCGAGGGAGACGTTTCGGTTCGCCACCACGCCGCCAAACGTTTTGGTCGCGTTCTCAACCTTCAGGAGCGCCGTCATGCCCGCTCCTCCACCTTCTCCCCAAACCATTCCGGACGTCGCTCGCGCAAGGTCCCCAAAATCCCATTGGGAAAGAACACCACGATCCCCACGATCAAAAGACCGAGAGCAACCCGCTGCCATCCCAGAAGATAGGTCCAGAACAACTCTTGAGTGATGTGGAAAACCACCGCACCAATAACAGGTCCCCACAGGGTCCCCTTGCCCCCAAGAATGGCCATCAACACCATCCAGACGCCGAAGGTGGCGCCCGCAAAAGCAACATCGCGGGGATCAATGAAACCCAGAAGGTTGCCGGCCAGCCCGCCGCCAATCCCAAGAAACAAAGCTGACACCGCCCAGGCAAAAGACTTGATCTGCGTGGTATGCAGACCCATCGCTTCTGCTTTGTCTTCATCATCGCGAATGGCATTGAGAGCCAAACCAAACTTTGTTGCATAGAGCGAGCGGAGAACAAAAAACGTGACCAGCGCCAAAGCAAACATCAGGAAATAGAAAAACAGCTCGCGGCCTGCCAGATCGGTCGGATAAAGCGGCGGCACCATACCTGACCCGGCGCCAACATAATCCCATCCACCAGCAATCTCTCCCGCTGCAATGCCCAGCCCCAACGTGCCAATGGCAAAATAGTGCCCCCGCAAACCCAGCATTCCGAACCCGAGGACAATGGCGACAAACGAGGATAGGAGCGCCGCGAAGATCAACCCCACCGTCAACCCCGCAAAATAGTCGAGACCGAGGTCACGCTGAAGGACGGCGCACGCATATGCACCAATGCCGAAAAACAGAATATTGCCGAACGAATTGTAGCCCATCTGTCCGCCAAGCGTATCCCAGGTCAGCGCAAACACGACCATCAGCCAGAGCATCGTGAGCTGTGTCGCAAACTGCGGCATCAAGAACGGCGCGATCAACGATAGAAGAAGACCGCCTCCAATAAGAGAGACCTTTTGCAATTTCGTCATTCCAGGTACTCCCGCTTACGCCGAAGCCAGAAATTCCGGCCCACCAGGAGGATCACCATCAGCACGAAGACAAAAGCGATCTGATACTCCGCACCGAGCACAAAGCCCGCGAGGTTTTCGAGCGCACCCAGCCCAAGCCCAGCCGTGATCACTGCTGCAATGTTGCCAAGCCCTGCGACAATCACCACCAAGAAAGAGCGTACGGTATAGGGCAAGCCAATATAGGGGTGAATGGTCCAGGCCATGACAACCAGACTGCCCGCAGCGCCGCACAAAGCCGCATTGAGTGCATAGGTCGCCGCATAGACCCTGTCCGTATCAATCCCAAGAATACGTGCGGCACGGGCATTCTGCGCCGTCGCGCGAATAGCTTGCCCCAAACGGGCTCGCTTTAGGAAAGCCCACAGCGCAAGCCCCACTGCCAATGCCGTCACGAACGACACAAGTTTGATTTCCGCGAGGACAATCTGACCATCAAACAGAACCAAAGTTCCAAGTCCCGTTTCGAGCGTACGCACATCGGCGCCGAAAATCTCATTGGAAAGCTGTTGCAGGATGATAGAGAGACCGAAAGTCGCAAGGAGCGACACAAACAGGTCGCGGTCAACCACCCGAAAAATAACAAGACGATAGAGACCCCACCCCAGGACAAACAGGGCGAGAGCGGCAAGTGGGATGGTCAGCAGCGGCGGCACGCCGAGCCCCGCAGCGGTCAGCGCAACAAAACCGCCCAGCATCACAAACTCACCCTGAGCAATATTGATGATGCCAAGAACACCCCAGACCAGGGCCATGCCAAAGGCGGCAAGCGCGAAGATGGCGCCAATCATCAGACCGTTAGCGATCAGGTCCGCCCCGAGAGATGGGTAATCAAAAAGAAGTTGGAGATTTTCGAGCATGGGAACCGATCAACGCTCCGACCAGCGGGGAGTTGGATGACGCAACTCAGCTTCCGATGCGTCAGAGGGATAAACAACCCGGTATTCGCCATCTTGAACCTGAAAGAGAACCATGGGCTTTGCGATATTGCGCCCCGTCTCATCAAAATTGATGCCACCATAAAAGGTCATCATGTCTGTTTCGGCCAGCGCATTTCTAACGGCGAGAGGATCAAAGGACCCCGCCCGCTCAAAAGCATCCGCAAACACCATAACGGCAGCCGCTGACTCAGCTGACTGATAAGGCGGTGCATAGTCATAGGTCGCTTCAAACAAATCAGCAAAGTCTCTTGCAGACCCAAACAGCTCGTCAGAATAGGAAAGGCCCGGCGCCCATTGAGAGGCACAGAGCGCAAACTCCGCCTTCTCCGCAAATTTTTCAATGACCTGCGCCGCATCGCAATGAGTCAATGCAAGCATTGGAACATCAATACGGCTATCAGCAATCTGTCGGATCGCGAGCGCCGCTCCCTTCGCATGGCCTGATACCACAAGAAGATCCGGACGAAGGGCGCGCACCTTTGCAAGTGTCGCAGACATATCATTCAGCTCTGGCGGCAGTTTGTCATCTATCACAACGCGCATGCCGAGCCTTTCTGCATCCGCGATAACGCCAGTCCTCACATCCTGGGAGAAGGGATCATTCTCCATTGCAAGACCAATACGTAGGGTCTGACCTTCAGCAGCTGTTTCCGCCGCAAGCGCCACAGCCCCTTGCAGGTACTGCTCCGTAGTAGAGAGTACAGCGAAGAGATATTTATAGCCTTCCTGAAAGAGCGAGATCGAAGCCCCATTCGCCTCGACCATGGGAATACCGTACTTCTCCGTAATGGGTGCCATGGCCCTGGTAAGACCAGATGAGTATGGCCCCAGAATAAACTGCACTCCATCCTGTTGGATTAGCCGCTCTGCCAGCTGGGCACCGCGCGCAGGCGTCGACTCATCATCGTAATAAACGATCTCGAGTTTGTAGCTCTCCCCGTCGACCGTGACCCCACTAGCTGCGTTGATCTGCTCAATCGCAAGATCATATCCCTTCCGCGTGTGGGCACCGTTGGTTGAGTATTTTCCTGTCAGCGAGATAGCCGCACCCAAATAGACGGTATCCCCCTCAACTTTCGCGGCCGCACCAAAGGCGGTCACGACTGAGACGGTAGCCCCCGCTAGAACCACACCCAGCCTCTTCAGAAAATTCCCCAAAATCATAGTGTGGATCTCCATAAACACGCGAACCATGCGCCATATTAACCACCCCCCTCAGAGCATCAATCGGCCGCTTTTTCAAGCGGGGAGAGGGTTGAAAGCACGAAAATCCTCTCCTATGTCAACTATACCGGGATGCCATCGATTGGGTTCCGGACCAATACCAACTGGCGAGCTGCCACTGAAATGGAGCCGCTGGGGCACGAGATGCCCGACAACAACATCGCTTATGAAAGGATGTATTGATATGCGTACGTTTGATTTTTCCCCTCTTTATCGCTCCACCGTGGGTTTTGACCGGATGGCATCTCTCCTGGATGCCGCTGCGAGTGACGAAGGTAATGCCTATCCTCCCTACAATATTGAGCGCACGGGCGACGCCGCCTACCGCATCACCATGGCTGTCGCAGGATTTGGCGAGAACGAGGTTTCCATCGAAGCCCAACAAAACAAGCTCACGATCACAGGCAAAAAGGAAGCAGGCGACAACGACCGGGCGAAATTTCTTCACCGTGGCATCGCGACCCGCAGCTTTCAGCGCCAGTTTGAGCTGGCCGATTACGTCGAAGTAAAAGGGGCAGCGCTCGAGAATGGCCTACTCCATGTGGACCTCGCGCGGGAAATCCCAGAAGCGATGAAACCGCGCACCATAGCGATCACTCAATCCCCATCGGGCCAACCCTCGATCGAAGGCAAGGTCGATTCAGAAGCCGCCTAGGGCCTAACGTCGCCCAGGCCAAATCATCAAGGCGCCCCTCACGGGGCGCCTTTTTTTGCGCCGACATCCCGGTTGGTGTTGCTCCAATCTGTGAGCGTTAACAAAGCCCTACCATCAACTTAAATCACCATGCTCACGGCCAGATAAATGCAGGCTGCAAGCGCTGTTTTAAGAGATATTTCACAGCCGCTACCTAATCTCAGGGAAATTGAGATAAACGCGATGGTGGCTGTTATCCATGAGTAAAAAACAAAAAACGCAATTTGCGCCACGCACGCTGTTGCTTGCGTTCGCAGGAATCGCATTTTCCGCTGTCCTCCTGCTAACGCTGGTGCCTCTAGCGGTCGTCCACATGGCGGAATACCATTTTGCGTCACACGAGAGCAGCGGTGCATCCGTAGCATCTGACTCGCCAGCGCTGATTGCAGCGGCAAGCTTTATACTCGCACTCACCTTCGCCAGCTTTCTGATCCACTACTGGAACAAGGGTCTTCTCGCTCCCATTCGCAAGATAAACCAGTTGCTCATTAGAAATGGAGACTTAGACGAGGCAGAGATCGCCTCACTCTCCAACGGAAATCTCACAACCACAGCACAGACCTTGGCAAACGCATTTGCCCAATCGAAATGTGCGAGAGACGAAGCCGAGCGTTTTCGTTTGGTAGCTGAGGCAATTGATCACTCGGTACTCATGACCGATACAGACGGGTTTCTGGTTTGGACAAATCCAAGCTTCACCGAAATGACAGGCTATTCTTTGGAAGAAGTTATTGGTCGAAAGCCTGGTCATTTCCTAAGGGCGCCAGAAAGCGAACCCTCGACCACCGCTGCTATTGACCGACACATTCGCGATCACAGAGGGTTCGATACAGAAGTCCTCAACATGACCAAAGATGGACGTCGTTTCTGGGCCCAATTGGAGATCCGGCCCGTTTTTGGCGCTGATGGGCAGGTAATCAACTTTATTGGCATCGAACGCGATATCACTGAAGACAAGCGGACCGAGGCCGCACTTGAAGCAAACCGCGTCGAACTGCAGCAGCGCATCATCGACCTCCAGAATGCCAAAAATGAGCTCGAAGCCGAACGTGCAAAACTAGCTTCCTCAGCCGACGAGCTGTCCGCGGCCAAAGATGCCGCCGAACAGGCAAACAGAGCCAAATCAGAATTTCTTGCGACCGTAAGCCACGAGCTTCGCACCCCCATGAATGGTGTCTTGGGCATGGCGGAGCTCTTAATCGACAGTGATCTTGACCCTGAACAGCGAGATCACGCATCTGCCATCAAAGATTCAGGTGAGAGTCTCCTTGTCTTGCTTAACGACATTCTTGATCTCTCACGCCTGGAAGCGCAGGGCCTCGAGCTGGAAACAGTCCCCATTCGCCTCGCCGACATTGTTGCCGCTGTGACGGACGTCATGCGGGCGAATGCTAATGACAGGGGGCTAGAGCTAAAGACCGATATATCTCCGGATGCGCCAGAGACCGTTATGGGTGACCCGACTCGGCTCCGCCAGATTCTCTTCAACCTGACCAGCAACGCAATCAAGTTTACTGATCGCGGGAGCGTCGGTGTATTTGTGAGCCCCGACTCTAACAAGGGCGGAAACTTCATCCGGATTGACGTCACAGATACCGGTATCGGGATATCAGAAGAGGCGCAGGCGCGTTTGTTCGAACGCTTCTCTCAAGCCGACAGCTCCATCTCTCGAACACATGGCGGGACCGGCCTTGGCCTCGCAATCTGCCGGGAACTTGCACGGCTCATGAACGGTGAAATCTCAGTTGAGAGCACACTTGGCAAAGGCAGTAAATTTTCCATCTCCGTTCCTCTCGCAAGACCAGATGAAGAAGCATCCAGTCTTGCAAGCACTGAACTCTCTCGCGAGCAACGATTAGTAGGAGACGAAACCAACAGTTGGCGCATACTGGTCGCTGAAGATCAGCCAATCAACGCCAAACTGATGACCGCGATTATGGGCCGGTTGAACCATACCTTGACGATCGCACCCAATGGCGTTGAGGTCATCAAAGAACTGCGTCAAGGCGAATACGATCTCATCCTTATGGACATTCAAATGCCGGAGATGGACGGAATTTTGGCAACGAAGGTCATTCGAAGCTCAGATGAATGTTGGCATGACATTCCGATCATTGCACTCACCGCGCATGCAATGGCTGGTACGCGTGACACGTATCTTCAGGCAGGTATGAATGGTTTTGTCTCAAAACCAATCAGCATTGATGCATTGGTTCATGAGATCAACATCGTGATGAATCCGGCAACAAGTAGTACGGACGACACCTCAGAACCAACAGATCAGGAACCTACTTCGGACCCCCTACGAAATGCACCAACCTCTTCGCCCAGTGAAGACGAAGAAGCGTTTCTTGAAGACATGCTCAGCGACTTGATTGAAGACGACGATCAAACTGCTGCCTAGCGCACCTTCAAACGTCCGACTAGAGGTTAGGAATGGGGGTGAAGATCGCGCAGCGACTGTACGATTTTCTGACCTGTCTCACCGCCATCACCGACAATTCCCTTGTTTACAACACGTTCCATTACCTGGACGTGCTGCCCGATGACTTTCAGGTCACGTGGACTTGTGGATCCACTCTGCCCGCGAAGCAAATCACACAGAGAGGCAGCTATTGATGTCACAAGATCATATCCGAACGATCCAGCCTGCCCCTTGAGGTTATGCGCAATACCAAAGAGCTCCTCCAGAGCATCCGCTTCTGGGTTTTCGGCATTCACGGAGGCAAATACTCTGGACAGGTGATCGGCATCAGCGCGCAACTGTTGGGCATATTCGCCCTTCAGAGCATTGATCGCCGCCTCAGCTTGCGCCAAACGGTCTGCTCGTGAGTCTGTTGTATTGGCGTCCGCCATAAATCTACCGCTTCAAAAGCCAAATCTGTGTGCAACACCAGTTTAAACAGCGCCCTCTTAAGAAGCTCTGAACAAGGAATACGGCAGAAAACGTGGATAAATGGGCATTGGTGCGACACGCCCAATGCCCAGAAAATTCAGGACAACTTTTGTTTGATCAGATGATCGATTGAAACCACGCCGGGACCGCGAGCAACAAGGTAGATCAGGATGCTGGCCCAAAGCAGGTGGAGGGACCACGCCCCCGGATAAACAAAAACTTGGATGACCAACGTCATCACCAACAAGGCCGCCGCTCCAAAGCGTGTTGCAAACCCCAACACGATCAGAATAGGAAAGAAGTGCTCCGCATAGGTGGCCAGGTATGCCGCAATGTTATGCGGGATAAGAGGCAGGGCATATTCATATTCAAAGAGGAAGAACGTACTTGGCTTCAAGGTAAGAAACCCCTCCACCTTTGTTCGCGCGGATGTCCAAAACACCATCGCAATACTCACCCGCATTGCGAGTTCAAAAACGAAAGAGGGAAAACGGTCGAATAGACCGACGGCCAACTCAACCAAAGAAGTAACTTGCCCCATGGGCCCTGCATTGATCTGTGTTTCACTCATTTTGTCGTCCATGCGTTATGAGCGGATGAGGCGGGAAAAACCGCCACCGCTGAGAAGAAGATGTAGAATTTGGCTAAGATCAAAATTGCTCTGAACATTGAGGGCAGCGCTCGCTGCAGCACCAAGAGTGTCACCGGATCGAAGGGCGTCGACAAAAACAACACCCCCCACCTCTATCTTGTGTACAAACACTGAGAGATCGGTTCGGAAAAGAAGAACCGACTCACCCTCTTTCCCGATAGCAGCTGTCTCAGGGTCTTGGCCCGGCTGATGGGCCTGCCAAATCGATAAAACGGGGTAGGCTGACTGCAACACCTGAAGTGACGGGTGAACGGCGAACGTTACCTCCGGCAGCTCTTCGGGCGGCACTGTGGAAACACCCTCCGGAGTGAGAACAATTTCATCCGCTGCGTGATACGTTTGAAGCCACAACAATTCCAAACGCGCAACATCGCTCAGATAGGACAGCGATGAAACCGGTGGAAAGGTGTCCAGAAAATCTGGAAACCCGTGACCAAACCCGACAAGCGTTCCTCGGTCTGGCATATGGTTGCGCAGATATTCGCGGGCCATCGCGCGGAAAAATTCCTCGCCAACAAGCTGTAAGACGACGGGAAAGGCCTGCGCCAGACCGTCAATCAGACTTGAGTGCACATTATTGCGATACACATCCACCCGGCGTTCAAGGGGAATTGGGTCCGCAGCCTGCAAGCCTTGGGCGACAACTGGAGCGCCACAAACGGCGGCACCAAATGAGTCTTGAAAATCACGCAGGGACAGCATCAGCATGCCTCCTGCCCAACACGAGGTCATGTTGCATCAGCAGAGCGTCCGCCTTGTCTGCTTCTGCTTTCAGGATTTCCCATGGGGGAACATTCGTGTCCCATTCGACCAAGCTTGGCTTTGGACCAACACGCTCAATCAGACGACCAAAAAGCTTCCAGACTTCGTCAACAACCGCGGATCCATGGTCATCAATGCGAAGTTGCGTACCATTGATCTCTTCAACAGCATGCCCAGCCACATGTACCTCGCCAATCAGGCCAGGGGGAATTGCGTCTATATAGGCAACCGGGTCAAAGCCATGGTTGCATGCGGAGACATAAACATTATTCACATCAAGCAGGAGGCCACAGCCTGTTCGCGCTGCAAGCGCAACCAGAAACTCTGGCTCTTCCATCACCTCACCTTCGAAGCTCAGGTAGGTCGATGGGTTCTCCACAAGAACCTGTCGCTTCAGCGCCGACTGCATTTGATCAACATGTTCGGCCATCACATCCAACGCTTCTTGCGTGAGCGGCAGAGGAAGCAGATCATTGAGGAAGTCGCCCTTATGCGTCGCCCAGGCAAGATGCTCTGACACAAGTGCCGGTTGATAGCGCTCAACCAGCGATGCAAAACGTGAGAGGTGGGCTTGATCGAGTGGATCAACACCCCCAAGCGACATGCCGACGCCGTGAAGCGACAAAGGATAGTCTTGCCTGATCGCGCTGAGATAAGCGTGTGGGCTGCCCCCGTCACCCATATAGTTTTCAGGATGAACCTCAAACCACCCGATATCCGGCTTGGTCTCGAGGATCGTCTTGTAGTGATCAGCCTTCAACCCGACCCCGGCACGGGCCAGGATCGGGTCGGGCTGAAATGCTAGATGATTGGTCATTGGGGACGTTACCGGGAGGGGCACCCGGCACCTTTCATCCAGCCAGCACTTACGGACGTTCTACTTCGCCAAGGCTACCCTTGCCGTGAGGTGTATCGATCGAGGTACATGTCCCTGCAGGCACCAACTTCCAGGCATTGCCTTGATAGTCGATGGTGGACGTACCGGCGCATGAAGTACCTGGCCCGGCAGCACAATCATTCGCGCCGGCAAGTGAGATGCCGTAGCATTTTTCCATGCCTGAGGGCGTTGCTGCGGAAACAGGTGCAGTTGCAAGTGTCAAAGCGGCACTCATGGCACCGGCTAGAACGAGAGCTGAGGTAGCTGACTTATTCATAAATTCTCTCCAGTTGGGTTTGCAGTTTCGGTTCAAAACATTTCCCGGGCTGAGGCACCAACGTGCGCTCGGCCTTGTGGCTAAGAGAATGGGGACGGAACCTCTCAACTGGAAATCACGAATACGCGCCCTAAGCGACCTTCTCGTTCACCGTCTTGTGAACCCAAAAATCGGCGGAATGCCTATTCAAAAGGACAGGTCGGCAACAAAGCTTGTGAGATCCATTGAGGACACCTCGCAGCCCGAGTGTGGGACCATTGCGAACGCCCGAAATGGCAAGCACCAGCGCATTGGACCTCAGGACACGGTTTCGAGGATTCGCTTTGGAGAGGTGAAAAGACGAGTCTCACGCTCATTTGAGCGCCATCAACCCTGCGGCATCTTTAACTATTTGCGATTTAGACCGGCAGATTCTTCTAACCATTTGAAATACATATGAATTTTATAGGTCAACAAGACTGACTTACTCTCTTGATCCATCCCCCCCTTATCTGGCAATATCCCCTCCGCTCCGGACCTGCGGACGGAGCTTCCTAGCGCTCAGTCAAGCGGCGGCGCGCCAAGGGTAAAGCGCCTGGCCCGGGCGCAATTAAGTAGAGGGCGTCCAGCAGAAAGGCCCGCCAGGTGGCGGCACTGCACCGGACACGTGGCAGAGCGTTGTGATCCAACCCCCTGTCGCGCGTTTCTCGCGGGATGTACGCCGTGGAACGGCAAATGGTTGAGCCTCTGAGCGCAGTCAGCGCAAAGAAACTCGACAGTGGATCATGAAAATGCCTGCTGGTCCTCATTCTCGGAGCGGCAAGCAGGATCAGACGACGAATTTAGGTTGGGATGGCAAAGCGTATGAAAAAGAACCAGACAAGCACAGGTTCAGCTCCAGAAGCACTGACAGACAACGTACAGACAAAAACCGTGCGCCCTGCAGGTCTTCCAGCTGCGCAAGGCCTATATGACCCCGCAAATGAACATGATGCCTGTGGCATCGGCTTTGTGGCGAACATCCACAACCGCAAAAGCCACGACATGATTGCCAATGGTCTCAAAATTCTTGAGAACCTTGAGCACCGTGGTGCTGTGGGTGCAGACCCAAAGGCCGGTGATGGTGCGGGTATTCTCATCCAGATGCCTGACGCCTTCATGCGCAAAGCTGCCAAAGCTGAGCAGATCGACCTTCCAGAGGAAGGCGCCTATGGCGTTGGCTTCTTCTTCCTGCCAAAAGACAACGCTGGCCGCGCAAAAATCGAAGCGCTTGTTGAAGACATGATCGCGGCAGAAGGCCAGACACTTCTGGGCTGGCGCGACGTGCCCGTCGACAATTCAGATCTCGGATACTCGGTTCTGCCAACAGAACCTTTTCATCGTCAGGTGTTTGTTGCCCGGGGCGCAGATACAGCAGACCAGGACGCGTTCGAACGGAAACTTTATGTTATCCGCAAACGCGTCGAACTGGGTGTCACTGCAATGGGTGATGATGAAGCCGCCAGCTTCTTCTACGTGCCATCTTTTTCATCACGCACCGTGAACTATAAAGGCATGCTGCTCGCCGCCCAGGTTGGAGAGTATTACAAAGACCTGCAAGACGAAGAGATGGTCTCAGCCCTCGCTCTCGTCCATCAGCGCTTCTCAACGAACACTTTCCCCACATGGAGCCTCGCGCATCCGTTCCGCCTGATCTGCCACAATGGCGAGATCAACACGAAGCGCGGCAACGAAAACTGGATGTTTGCGCGCCAGGGCTCAATGGCATCTGACATTCTGGGCGATGATCTGAAAAAGCTCTATCCGGTGATCCCGGAAGGCCAGTCCGATACAGCTGCCTTTGACAACGCACTCGAACTGCTTGTCGCGGGTGGTTATTCACTGTCCCACGCGATGATGATGCTCATCCCGGAAGCCTGGGCTGGCAATCCACTCATGGGCAAAGATCGTCGGGCATTCTACGAATACCACGCTGCCCTCATGGAGCCATGGGATGGCCCGGCTGCCGTTGCCTTTACAGATGGACGTCAGATTGGCGCAACACTTGACCGGAATGGCCTACGTCCTGCGCGCTACTATGTCACCGACGATGGCGACGTCATGATGGCATCCGAAATGGGCGTGCTTCCCCCAGAAGAAAGCAGCGTTACCCAGAAGTGGCGCCTGCAGCCTGGCAAGATGCTGCTGATCGACCTCGAAGAAGGTCGGATCATTGGCGACGATGAGCTAAAGACAGAACTTGCCGCTTCCCATCCTTATCAGGAGTGGTTGGACCGAGGTCAGATGGTTCTGGAAGACCTGCCTGATCCAAAGAATGCTGTAACACCACGTGTTCACGCAGAACTGCTCGATTGCCAGCAGGCCTTCGGCTACACCCAGGAAGATCTGAGCCTGTTGATGGCACCCATGGCCGAGACCGGCCAGGAAGCCATTGGCTCCATGGGGACAGACACCCCCATTGCCGCCCTCTCTGGACAGTCCAAACCGCTTTATAACTATTTCCAGCAGCTGTTTGCGCAGGTGACCAATCCACCTATCGACCCTATCCGGGAAGAAACGGTGATGTCCCTTGTGTCCCTTATCGGACCGCGCCCGAATCTGCTCGAACTGCATTCCGCGGGCGATCAGAAACGCCTGGAAGTACGTCAGCCAATTCTGACAAATGGCGACCTGGAAAAAATCCGTACCATCGGAGACATTCCGGACAATAACTTCCGCGCATTCACGCTCGATATGACCTACGACGCCTCTAAAGGGGCAGAAGGCATGGAAGCCGCTCTAAAAGAGCTCTGCGCAGAAGCAGAAAAAGAGGTCCGTGCAGGCGACAACATCATCATCCTCTCTGATCGCAAGATTTCAGCTGAGCGCATTGCCATTCCTGCACTGCTTGCGACCGCAGCCGTGCACCATCACCTGATCCGCAAAGAATTGCGGACAGCGGTAGGTCTTGTGGTTGAAACTGGGGAAGCACGCGAAGTGCACCACTTTGCCTGCCTGGCAGGCTTCGGTGCAGAAGCCGTGAACCCCTATCTCGCCTTCGAAACGCTGATCGACGCGAAGCACCGTCTGTCAGCAGACCTGGAGGCTGATGAAATCACCAGCCGCTACATCAAGGCGGTGAACAAAGGCCTCCTGAAGGTCATGTCCAAAATGGGCATCTCCACCTATCAGTCCTATTGCGGTGCGCAGATCTTCGACGCAGTGGGCTTGAGCTCAGAATTTGTGCAGAAATACTTCACCGGCACCTCAACAACCATCGAAGGTGTAGGTCTCGCAGAAGTGGCAGAAGAAACAGTTCGCCGTCACCGTGACGCCTTTGGAAACGTGCCTGTTCTCGACGACGCATTGGCCGTCGGCGGTGACTACGCTTTCCGGGTTCGCGGCGAAGAACATGTCTGGACACCGGACTCCATTCGCGACCTGCAGCATGCGGTGCGTGGCGACTCGAAAGAAGACTACAAAGCGTTTGCCAAAGCGGTGAATGTTCAAAACGAACACCTCTTCACCATCCGCGGCCTCTTTGACATCAAAAAGGCAGAAGATGATGGTCGGAAGCCCGTTCCACTCGACGAAGTGGAAGATGCCAAGGAAATTGTGAAGCGTTTCGCCACAGGCGCCATGTCCTTTGGTTCCATCAGCCGCGAAGCCCATACAACGCTTGCCGTTGCGATGAACCGCATTGGCGGGAAGTCCAACACAGGCGAAGGCGGCGAGGAGCCGGATCGGTTCACCCCAATGGCAAATGGCGACAGCATGCGCTCAGCCATTAAGCAGGTCGCCTCCGGACGCTTCGGCGTGACGGCGGAATACCTCGCCAACTCCGACATGATCCAGATTAAAATGGCGCAGGGCGCGAAGCCAGGTGAGGGTGGACAGCTGCCAGGCCATAAGGTGGATGCCGTGATCGCCAAAGTGCGTCACTCCACCCAAGGCGTGGGTCTAATTTCTCCGCCACCGCACCATGATATCTACTCCATTGAAGATCTGGCGCAGCTGATTTTCGACCTGAAAAATGTGAACCCTGCAGCCGACATCAGCGTGAAGCTTGTGTCGGAAGTAGGTGTGGGCACGGTGGCCGCAGGTGTTTCCAAAGCCCGCGCCGACCATGTCACCATCTCTGGCTATGAAGGCGGAACGGGTGCGAGCCCGCTGACCTCTATCAAGCATGCGGGGAGCCCGTGGGAAATCGGCCTTGCCGAAACCCATCAGACCCTTGTGCTGAACCGCCTGCGGGACCGGATCACGGTTCAGGCTGACGGTGGCTTGCGCACAGGACGTGACGTGGTTGTCGGCGCCCTCCTCGGCGCTGATGAATTTGGCTTCTCAACAGCACCGCTGATCGCTGCGGGCTGTTTGATGATGCGCAAATGCCATCTCAACACTTGCCCTGTCGGCATTGCAACGCAGGACCCTGTACTGAGGAAGCGCTTCGTGGGCGCACCTGAACATGTCATCAACTATTTCTTCTTCGTCGCACAAGAAGTACGCGAAATGATGGCAGAGCTTGGCTACCGCACCTTCAACGAAATGATCGGTCAGATGCAGATGCTCGATAAGCGTCGCGTTGTAGACCACTGGAAGGCGAAGGGCCTCGACTTCTCGCGCCTCTTTGACAAGCCAGTCGCCGCGGAAGGCGTCGGCATCTATCAGACTGAGACGCAGGATCATAATATTGATCAGATCCTGGACCGGAAACTGATCGAGCTGTCACAGCCCGCGATCAAGGACGGCAAGGCAGTATCTATCGACCTGCCAATCAAAAACACAGACCGCACGGCAGGCGCTATGCTCGGTGGCGAAATTGCCAAGCAGCATGGTCACAAAGGCCTGGTCGACGACCTGGTCCACATCAAACTCAAAGGGACCGCCGGTCAAAGCTTTGGCGCCTGGGTGACACGCGGCGTGACCATGGAGCTGGAAGGCGACGGCAATGACTATGTCGGCAAAGGCCTCTCCGGTGGTCGGCTGATTGTCTACCCACCAAAAGAAGCACAGAAAATCGTGCCGGAAGAAAGCATCATTGTCGGCAACACCGTTCTTTACGGTGCCGTTGAAGGCGAATGCTATTTCCGCGGTGTAGCAGGTGAGCGTTTTGCGGTCAGAAACTCCGGCGCCATCGCCGTTGTTGAAGGCGCAGGCGACCACTGCTGTGAATATATGACAGGCGGTGTTGTTGTCGTGCTTGGCGAAACCGGTCGTAACTTTGCCGCGGGCATGTCCGGCGGCATCGCCTATGTCCTGGACGAGGACGGTCAGTTCGAACGCCGCTGCAACATGGCCATGGTCGACCTTGAGCCTGTTTTGGCCGAAGAAGAGGTCAATCAGGACCGTCACCACCAGGGTGGGGACCTTGAGACCCATGGCCGCGTTGATGTCATGGCAGACATGACCCGCTTTGACGGGGAACGTCTGCGCCAGCTGATCGAAAATCATGCGCATTACACAAACTCGTCACGTGCGCAGACGATCCTGGAAAATTGGGAAGACTATCTGCCGAAATTCAGAAAGGTCATGCCGGTTGAATATCGCCGTGCCCTTCAGGAATTGGCAGCACAGCGGGCGGAACAGCCTCAGCTCGCAGTGGCAGGAGAATAAAAATGGGTAAAGTAACTGGCTTCCTTGAAATCGACCGCCGCGACCGGACAACACGCCCCGCCGCGGACCGCGTTCGTGAATTCAAAGAGTTTGTCATTCCATTGGGCCAAGAAGGCACAAAGGAACAGGCAGCGCGCTGCATGGATTGCGGCATTCCCTTCTGTCACAATGGCTGCCCGGTCAACAATCAGATCCCTGATTGGAACGACCTGGTCTACCGGGATGAATGGCAGACAGCGCTCAAAAACCTGCACTCAACCAACAACTTCCCCGAGTTCACAGGCCGGATCTGCCCTGCTCCTTGCGAGGCATCCTGCACACTGAACCTCATCGATGAACCGGTCACGATCAAAACGATCGAATGCGCCATTGTCGATCGCGGATGGGAAGAAGGCTGGATCACACCTCAGCCGGCTGAGCGCAAGCTCGGCAAGAAAGTCGCCGTCATCGGCGCTGGCCCTGCCGGTATGGCGTGTGCCCAGCAATTGGCCCGCACCGGCTATGACGTGCACCTTTATGAGAAACAAGCAAAAGCCGGTGGCCTGCTGCGCTATGGCATTCCAGACTTCAAAATGGAAAAGCACCATATCGACAAACGGGTTGAGCAGATGGAGGGCGAAGGTGTCACCTTCCACTACAACTCCAATGTGGGTGTCGACGTTGCTGCCAAAGATCTGATGGACGAATACGACGCGGTCGTGGTCTCCGGTGGCGCAGAACACCCCCGCGATCTTCCCATTGAAGGACGAGATCTGGCGGGCGTTCATTTCGCCATGGACTTCCTGCCGCAGCAGAACCGCCGCGTAGGCGGTGAAGCACTCGGCACCGTGGAGCCCATCATGGCAAACGGGAAACATGTCATCGTTATCGGCGGTGGCGACACAGGCTCTGACTGTATCGGCACATCAGTCCGTCATGGCGCACTTTCAGTGACACAGCTGGAAATCATGCCGATGCCGCCGGAAAAAGAAGACAAGCTGATGACCTGGCCGGATTGGCCGTTGAAGCTACGCACCTCAACAAGCCACGAGGAAGGCGCCGAGCGCGAATTTGCGGTCATGACCCAGAAATTCACCGGTCCAGACGGCAATGTGGAAAAACTCCACTGCATCCGCGTTGATGAAAAGATGCAGCCCATTGCCGGTACTGAGTTTGAACTAAAGGCTGACCTTGTTCTGCTCGCCATGGGCTTTGTCCATCCAATCCACGAAGGCCTGCTCTCAGAACTCGCCCTCGAACTGGATGGCCGTGGCAATGTGGCTGCCGATACGAGCACCTATCAGTCGAGTAATGAAAAAGTCTTCGCGTGTGGCGATATGCGTCGCGGACAGTCGCTCGTTGTCTGGGCAATCCGCGAAGGGCGCCAGGCGGCAAGAGAAGTAGACGTTTTCCTCACAGGCTCCAGCGACCTGCCAAGGTAACAGCTAAACTTCAGGAACCAGACGTTTCCAAGACCGCGCCGCGCAATATGCCGGTGCGGTCTTTTTCATGCGGCTCTGCGGCCGTCTCTACCTCGCCCAAGCGCAGGTCAGGCTCAGCGATTTGAGCATCCTCCCAAGGCCGCTGAACAAACTCGGCGACCCGAACACGAATATCAGAGAGCACGTCAGCTACACCGTGACGCTCCATTTCCTCATGCCAGGTTTCAGACATGACAATGATCGTATCCTGTACAGGACCGATGGATAATCCCTGAACGAGCTGGACCAGCCCGGCGCTATTGAGAAGAAGCAGGATCAGGACCGTTGTTAGAAATGCACGGCGCACTCTGGTAACGCTCTTCCGCGTTATTTCCTCATCCCGAAGCTCTGTTTTGGAAACCGTCGTCCAGCCTTCCTCAAGCTCGCCCAGGTCATCAAAGCGTTCAACAACGCCTTCTAGTTCAATAGGAGTGATTGCATTCATGTCTCACCTCCTAGAACTGGAAATAGATGAAGGGCGCAACGCCCTCGGGCACCACTGCCCAGATGAAGAAGACCGCCGCCCCAAAAGCAGGGCCAAGTGCCGGTGAAGGCAGCCATTTCATGCCCTCCCCAATCCAGCGGCCAAGCGACGGAGGTGTGAAGTGGAATGCCAGCGCACCGGCGATCAATAGGGCAAGGAACGGCGTCGCATGCTGAACAGGCGTGCTCCAGTCGCCAAAGCCCACGAGATAGTCAAAAGCAAGGCCGAAACTCTCCGCGCGGAAGAAGATCCAGGCAAAGCAAACCATGTGGAAGGTGAAGACAACGCCCACAACCCAGCTGGCCGCATCCGATATCCGCGAGACAGCCTGCGGCTCTCCATCCACCGGTGGCGCAAGCGAGGCGAAGCGCCGACGCACATACCGTTCAATCCCGAGCATCGCACCATGAAATGTGCCCCAGAACACGAACGTCCAGGCCGCCCCGTGCCACAGGCCACCAAGGAACATGGTGAGGAACAGGTTGCGATAGGTGCCCCACTCGCCTTTCCGGCTGCCTCCCAGGGGAATGTAGAGATAATCGCGCAACCAGCTTGAAAGGGAGATGTGCCAGCGCCGCCAGAATTCCTGCAATGAGGCCGATCGGTAAGGCTGATTGAAGTTCGCATTGAACTTATAACCAAGCAGCGCCGCGATCCCGATCGCGATATCGCTATAGCCGGAAAAATCACAATAGATCTGGATTGCATATCCATAGACACCGATCAGCAGATCCACCGCGCCCAAAACACTGGGATCGAAGAACACCGGGTCGACAAGCTCTGTCGCCAGATAGTTCGCGATCACCATCTTCTTGATCAGCCCGGAAAGAATGAGCGTGATGCCAAGCCCCACCATGGCGGGTGTCAGCGTCGGCTTTCCTTCAAGCTGCGGCAGGAAGTGCGCGGCACGAACAATAGGACCCGCCACCAGTTGCGGGAAGAAAGAGATGTAGAGGCAGACATCCACCACAGAGCGCTGGGCGGCGACATCGCGACGGTACACATCAACAATGTAGGAGATGCCCTGGAAAGTGAAGAAAGACACACCCACCGGCAGAATGACTTCCAGGAAGGGCAAGTCGCGCTCCAGCCCCAACGTGATGAGAATGTCATCAAGGCTTTCCAGAAAGAAACCGTAATATTTGAAGAAACCTAGAACACCCAAATTGGCGACAACGGCCAGGCCAACAATGGTGCGGCGGAGCCCGTCCCGCTCGAGGCTCCCCAAAGCGCGGCCAAAGAGATAATTGGCGAGCGACGAAACAACCAACAGCCCGACAAAACGCCAGTCCCACCAGCCATAGAACGTGTAGGAAGCCGCCAGGAGAAAAAGTTTGCGCAGGTCGACGGTCCGTCGCAGCTCCCAGCTGACAACAAACACAATCAGAAAAAACACACCGAATTCGAAAGTCGGAAAAAGCATTCCGCCGCCTCGGCTCCCAAGCCTATTGCCCCACGCAGCTGAAGGTTAATATGCACCTCAGCATGACAGGTGAGTGTCCCGCGAACGGCCCCAAACCACAACGTTAGGGTGATATTTACCTTAACAGAGCGACCGAAAAACCCAGCTATCCAGCCAACCGACGACGGCAGACAAGCGCCTCATAAGGGGTGATCAATCGATCCCACAAATTGGCGGCTAGATGGTCTGCACCAGCGGGTGTCAAATGGACATGATCACCATAGGCGAGCGGGGGCTCCTGGAAGACGAACCGATGAATGGCGCAGGCACCGCCCATAGCTGCCGCGCCGTCCCAGTAGACCAGCCCTTCAGACCGGGCCACCTCACGCTGCATAGACCTGACGGCACGCAGGTTTGGCGGCGCATGCCAGCGTCCCAATACGGCATCCCTATTTTCATTTAGACTGGCATAGGTCGCGCGTTCATGAAGCGCCAAGGGCTCACACGGCAAGGCCGCGCGTGTGGCGGCCTGCTGCGACGGTCGCAACTCCGCCCAGGCAGGCAATCGAGCCCCATCAAACGCCCCAAGCAACAGAATTGTGGCTCCTGGCACCTGCGTCTTCAGCAGCAGAACTTGGGATTCAAGGTGCGCTCGATAGAGGTCAATATTGAGTGCATCATCAAAGCCTTCATTGGTGCCATAGCCCAGAATGATGAGATCAGGCTGCATAGTTGCAAGCTCAGCAGACACAATTGTTTCGTCCCAGGCATCCATCACCCGAACCGTCGCGCCTGGAATACCCTGAGCTTCATACACAACCCCTGGAGCGCTGCCCTCGCCGCCCCAGCCAAGCAGAGCGACCGGTCCATCTCCTTCAGGGCGCAACACCACGCGCCGGGCAGCACTTACCTCAACCGACACCTGCATCAACTGAGAGAAAGCGCCGTTGGTTTGGAACGCTGCCTGCTCTTCACCATCAACCATGAGCGATATGGAACCGCCTCCAGGCTGCTGCAGCAGATTGAGGGCGATGTGGTTCAGGGGAACACTCTCATCGACAGAAAAGCTCATCCACTCTTTGTCAGACGCAGCCTCGGCTCGAAAACCGCTAAGCCCGAACGGCCCAACACCTGCCCCTGAAAGGCTAGAGAAGATAGTCCAACCCTCGCTCATCTCGACGCTAAAGCCCTGACGGCGATAGTAGGGAAAGGGCGAGCCAGGCGGCAGCTGCCCTCGTCCAGCCTCTCCAAACCGTGCAGCAAATCTGTCTTGTAGAGATCCCGAAAATCGGTCACCCGCAATATGGCTATCACCTAGATGCAGAACACGCAGCGTGTCTGTGCCGCCACTTTCAAGTTCATAGAGCCGATCATAGAAGGCGCTGAGGGCCGGGTCAGCGGGAAGAGAGGGATCGCACGGTTCTGTCGAACAGCCGGAGACTGCTACAGCAAAAAGCGCTGCCACCAATGTTGATTTCAGAGTCTGGGCCAACGCCAATCATCCGCCCGTCCTGGACGCAGCTCTGGTGTTTCAGCTGCTTCCGCCTCAACAGAGGATGCCACAAGCGGTGAAGCCTCTGCAGGTGGGCTCGAAGATGTCACAGCGGGCGCAGTCTGACCCTGTCCGACTGCGGCCTGCTCTAAGGATGTCGGACTCTCCACAGCCGATCGTTCAATCGGCAACGCTTCACCCGGAAGAATGCCCGCATTTCTATCCCGGACGAGATCCTCTGCGACCACTGACGCAAGGACTCGATAACCCGCGAGCGTGAAATGAATGCCGTCATCTGCTCGCAGCAATCTTCGCCGACCATTCGTGTCTGGCCCATAAGCCTGATAGGAACCCGACGCGTCCGCAAGATCGTTCCATGTTGGTATGAACGGCACTCCGTTCGCCGCAGCACGTTCTTCATAGATCGTGTTGAAATAGCGCATGTCACCGCCAAAGCGCGGACTGCGCATGACCGGCAATCCAACCCAGTACACCAACACGCCGCGGTCAGTCAGAGACTGAGTAAACCGATCAACGCGCTGTTTATAGGCTGCTTCCCAGCCAGGTGCCCGCAGACGGTGTCGGCGTCCCTGGTCATCAACCAGAACTTGCCGATCATTCGTCCCGATCATCACAACGGCGATATCGACTTGCTCTTCAGCAAGCACCTTCTCGACTTCAGCATTCCAATCGAAATAATCTTTCCGGACAAAACCCGTCGACACTTTCGAGCGCTTGATAATGTTGAACCGCGGGTCAGACTTGAGTTCCCGATAAAGGCCAGCCCAGAGGCCATCACCCAAGGAATCGCCCAAAATCACCACATTCATGATCCGATCAAGAAGCGGCGGCGAGCCTCGATCTCCCGGTTCAGAAATGGGCGGCATGATCGACACGGGCGCGTTCGGTGCCGGGACCGTGGGCCTTAGGGCTGCATTTTGGGAAATGGAGGGTCTGGGCAGGGGAATAGGAGCCGAAACCGTCCCAAATCCGCCCGACTCAGCGCGGGAGGGCCATGCCCAAAGTGCTGCCGCCAAAACCACAAACAGCGCCAGAGCGAATCTGAAAAACCACTTAAATTCAATACCTTGCGCGCGCAACGCCCCATCCCTCACAAAAACTCTCGGCCAGCCTGTCCCATTTTGAGACAGCATTACGCCCTTCTGGGAGGGACTGGTGCAGCAGCCATGCCGGAAACCCGCAGGCCGCTAGATCAATAGTAGGAGGGTTCCGCGCCGCTGCCAATCCGATTTCGTCGGGACACGGGTCACACGGCAGTTCGGAGAATATCACTCACAATGCGCTCGAGATCGTTGAGAGATGAACACACCACTGCCCGGTCACAATGGGGGCTCAAACGCTTCATCTCAGAATCCCCAGTGTTCCACAAGGTTTTCCCTTCTGGATTGAGCCAGAGCACACGCCGGGCACGATCATGAATTTTGTCCAGAATATCTGCGCGCGGGTCGCCGAAATTGGACCGCGCATCACCAAGGATTAGAACAGTTGTTCGGTGATCAATATCATCAAGGGCAATGGCCTCGAAATCCTCAAACGCCTGGCCATAATCCGTCGATCCGCCACCATGAACAGAGAGCGCCTCGGCAATCGCCTCTTCAATCTTCTTATCTGCGAAAAGGTCGGTCACCTCTCCCAACTGATTGGAAAAAGCAAAGGCACGCACTTTTGGCAGCACTTCGGTCAGGGAATAAAGGAACATGAGCAGGAAGGTCGCATATTGCGCGACAGACCCAGACACATCACAAATGGCAACGACCTTCGGCCGGTCGACCTTGGTCTGCTTCCACGCAATGTCGAACATCAGACCGTCATACTCAATGTTCTGACGGATCGTGCGTCGAACATCCAATTGTCCACGCCGGGCCTTCTTCTTTCGCCGTGAGTTAAGCGCAAGAAGGCGCTTCGCCATTTTGCGAACCAAAGCCTGCATCAGTTTAAAGTCGCGGCGATCGACATTGGAAATATTGATCTTGGAGAGAACTTCTTCTCTGAGCTGCCGACCTGCATTGGCCGTATAGAGCTCCAATTGCCGTTCAACATAGTCGCGGACTTCCAAACGAAACGCTTCGCGAAGCTCCCGCAGGTTCTCGGCGCGCGCCTCTCCTTCAGGTGTCCCTGCTCTTTGTTCCTGGGAGATGGTCTCGTTCAACCCATCAAGGCCCATCGCTTCCATGATGCGCCGGGTAAAGAGCCCACGTTGGGTAAAGAGCCGGATACGATCCGCGCCAACTTCACGCCCAGCTGCCGCAAGCTGTGCCTGCAGCTCCACATCATCACCACTTTCCAGCAGGGCGGTTAGATCGCGGTCAGGAGATGCCTCTGCCGTTTCTGCAGCACCCTCACGGTCATCAGAGCCAGAGCCGCCTGAGCCCGGCGTAGAACCACTATCACTTGGCTGCCCAGACCCCTCACTCTCGTCGCCCTCGCCGTCTTGCTCTTCGCCCTCTTCACCTGCCTGGCCTTCGCCTTCAGCAGATTGTTCGCTTTCCGCTTCATTCTCATTGCTGGCGGGTTTGGGTGGCTTGAACTGATCAAACGCAAAAAACTGATCAAAGCATTCGTTGAACGCGAATTTCTCATCGTCCGTTTTGGCAAGTACCTGAGACAGCGCATCTTTCAGAACCTGCCGGTCCTCAAACCCAACAAGCTCGGCCACGCGCCCAGCATCCACACTCTCGGAAATGGAGACGCGGACATCCTGAGCACGCAGCGCTCGGACAAAATTGGAGAGGACTTGGCTCATGACTTAACTCCGCCCCTATCACTCAGCAGCCGAGCGCGCCTTCGTTGTCAGCGCATTGATGTCGCTATCAATATTGTCGATATCGTCCTGGAATTTCAGGAGGATATTGAGCGTATTCCGCACAAGGTCAGAATCCAATTCCTTCGCGTGGAGCAAAACAAGCGTTCGCGCCCAGTCAATCGTCTCACTGACGGCAGGAACCTTCTTCAATTCAAGCTCACGCAGGTTCTGGACGAAGGAAACCAGCTGCTTGCGCAACCCTTCTTCCACTTCTGGAACGCGGGCGGTGATGATTTTGGTTTCAAGATCCGCATCCGGGAACGGAATGTAGAGATGGATACACCGACGCTTAAGTGCGTCCCCGATCTCACGCGTATTGTTTGACGTAAGAAACACGATCGGGGAGCTCTTTGCTTTGATAGTGCCAAGCTCCGGCACCGTAATCTGATATTCAGACAAGAGCTCCAGCAAGAACGCTTCAAACTCGTCATCGGATTTATCGATCTCATCAATAAGCAGGACTGACCCGTCCTCTGACCAAAGCGACTTCAAGAGTGCCCGCGGCTCCAGGAATTCTTCTGAGAAGAACGTGTCGTCAAACTCATGCAGACGCTCCATGGAAGCCGCAAGCCCCTGCGCCCCTTCCATCAGATCACCGAGTTTCTCCTTTAGGACCTGCGTGTAAAGCAGCTGCTTGCCGTATTTCCATTCATACAAGGCCTTGGCTTCGTCCAGGCCCTCGTAACATTGCAAGCGGATAAGCTCGAGATTGAGATATTCCGATGTCGCCTTGGCAAGCTCGGTTTTCCCAACACCGGGAGGACCCTCGACCAGGATCGGCTTGTCGAGATTTCGGGCAAGGAAAATAGCGGTCGCGATATGGGCATTGCAGATATAGCCCTCTTTCGCAAAGCCATCCTGAATGTCTGTTATTTCTACTCTTGGCGCTGTCACGTCACGTCTCACTGTCATCAGTCAATATCGGTTGGGGCGGACAATATCACAGGAGTTCTGACACGCACGCTCTGATTGACAGCAAATTCAGGGAACCACCGTTTAGCGATTTAACGCAGCGACACGGAGGATTTTTCGCACCACAGCAGCCTGATCTGACGCTCCAAGCTTGGTTTTGATGTGGGAAAACTGAGTGCGAACCGTGGCCATGGACACACCCATCTCTGAGGCATAGTCCGCAAGAGGCGTACCGCTCACAAAGCGCGCTGCAAGCTCTGCCTCCCGTGGTGACAATTTGTACCAGGCACAAAGTGCAGACTCATCGATCTCGACCATCGGCTCATCATCCGACACCAACCTCAGAACCGCGACGGGAGGTGCAATATCATCATCGCTCAGCGCCTCCAGTCGGTAGCAACGCAGAAAGAGTGGAACATGCGGGTCCGCTGAAAGGCGCCCGAACGATTGAGCTCCAGAGATTTCGCTCTCCCTTCGCCCAAGAAACTGCTTCTGAAGAACCTCCTCTAACACAGCGTCGGCCTCCGGTGACACACCCGCCAATCGGCCGTTTCGTCGATGCAGATAGGTCCCCTGATCCAGCCATGCCTCCGCACGCCTGTTGGCATGCAAGATGTATCGGCTCGCTGTAAGCAGAATGATTGGCTCTTCGTAGTCTGAGAAAATGCGAGCAAACCAATCCTGGTCCAGCTGGTGCTGGGTAACGACCGCCCCGTGCGCCAATCGTTTTTCAATGAACGACCAGACCCAATCAGGTCCATGCTCCTTAGCCCAGGAAAACATCTCCTCAACGCGCTCACGCATATGCGGTTGAATATTGTCCTCAACAATTTCCAGATAGTCTTCCTGCAGCCCGTCAGCGGCAATCCGGTTTGCGGAAGATCGACGGCCCGTCTGACTGCGCACAAACTGCCCGACATTTGAAAAAACAGCCTCCATCTGAGGAGAGAAGGGCTGGTCTTTCTGGAGTGTCTCTGGAACATCGTCCCAATAACTCAGTTGCGCGGGAACCTGCGCCCCCTTCGCCCGCTCCGCGAGAAGGCGCGCATCATCGGCAAGAATGTCGGTGACATTAGCGTGGATGCTCATAGGCGGCAGCCCACCAAGGTCAGCAAACACAGGGGACGCAAGGGGATCACGAGGATCAGCTCCCTGAAGATAGTCGCTGAGTAACGTTGCCAACAATTCCAGATCCGAAACCCGGCCGTCATCCTTGATGTTGCTGACATAGGTGCCGCCCATCATGGTGAGATCAACCCACGGAAAAATCACAGCAGCCGCTGCCGGCAGCGTGTCTCCCTGGTCACGCAGAGAAACCAACGCAGAAAGCGCGATGGCCGCCCCCGCGGTGTCACAGGCAAACACAATGCGATTGGCGGCGATCTCTTTGGTCAGTAAGGAGCGGTAGACTGCGACTATGTCTTCGATTGCCAGCGGAAAAGGATGTTCAGGCGCAAGAGCATATTCCGGCATCACGACCCGCCCCTTCACCTCAGCTGCCAGTCTTTCGGCAATGCGCTTGTGGGACGGTCCCGGATTCATAACAAAGGTGCCGCCATATACATAAAGGACCACAGGACACGTGTCCGTCGCCTCAGCGCTGCTGAACCAACCCGCAGCCAAAAGGGGCCCTTCATCCTTCGTCTGGCTCACACTTGATACATCCACTTCATTTCCTCACCAGCCTCATGCATCCCCACATTTGATGAACCATCATCACTAATGATGATGCCAGAAAACCGAGAAAGTGAAACCTTGTGCGAAATCTGATTTTCGCGCGGGGGTGTCATGCAAAAAAATTTGGCCAAAAAGCTGGTATTTTGTGGTGCTGGGGTAGCTGCGCTCATTGCCAGCACGTCTGCTCAGGCGTCCCCTGGCTGTGATTCTGCCAATATGGGGGCTTTCAATCAATCAACGCCCGCGAACACCAACCTGCTGACACAGACAGGCGGCACCTTTGATGTTGGCGACACTTTGTTTGTCACTGCCACCGGCACGCCATTGGGTGTGGGCGTCGATCTGCTGCCTGGTTTTGATACACTGCTCGTCCTCAACGGTGCCAACGGGTCTGGGTCACACACGCTAACTGTAGGCGGTCCCCGCACAATTGATATCACTCTCGCTGGCGGCCCTGGTGGACCGGCCTTCCTCAACTTCACTTGCACACCAGTCGGCACAGGTGGCCCGGGAGCAAGCGTCCCCAGATCAACCGAGCAGGCCGATACCGCCACCAACAGCACAACGACATCGGTAATTGTGGAGAATGGTGTTGTGAACGGCATCATCGATGGTGCTGCGCAGGAAGACCCTGGTCCTTCCAGCATCGACATTGAAGCGCAGGAAACAGCAAACAGACTGCGAACAGAACAGATTGCATTGGAGGAACGTCAAGCCGAACTAGAAGCAGACATTAAACACTTCAAAGAGAACCCTGAGTCTTTCACTAAAACAGGGAAAGCTACGGGTATGGGAGTATTCTTAGGGGTAGCGGGCCCATTGGGTGTAGCCAAGGGTATTGCGGAGTCAAACGCTGCTGAGCGCGATTGGTTGTTGGGCGCTGAACGGGAGTTACAGGTCAATAAAGAACGCCAGGCGGAGATTGAGAAAAGACTTGAGCGTTTGCCAACACCCAACAATCAAAGAGATTTCACACCAGCTGATCCCGAAGATCTGGGAGACGGGGAGAGCATCCTCTTTGCAGGCCGTGATCCGTTTGCCCGTGCGTTGATGCGCTATCGTGGCTTCCGGCTCGATGTGGCAGACACAGGCGAAGGCTTTAGCGACAGCGTAAAGCCCCTCTCCTTCACACGGACCCTCTCCTCCACCATCGTAGGCTGGGTGCGTGCCGTCTATACGGACTATGAGCAGGACGATGCATCCCAGCAGGAAGGAGATAACATTCTGGTGGCGCTGGGCATCCACAAAGACATTAATGATGAGCTGCGAGTCGGTCTCTTTGCGACAAGCACATGGGGGGATGTGAGCTCACCGGTCAACAATCTCGACATTGACACCACCGGCTATTCGCTGGGCGCCTATGGCCGTTACAAGTGGGGCGCCATTGACGTGAACGCCTCAACCCGGATCGGTCTCACCGACAACGATATCGCCGTCGGCGGCACCACAGGCTCGTATGACACACGGCTCGCCTCCTTCACCTTTGGCATCTCCGGCCAGGAGCAATTGTCGGATGATGTCTGGATGCGTCCAGCCATCTCTGTGACCAACACATGGGTGAACCGGGAAGACTATGTGAACTCCGCCGGCACGGCCATTGGCGGCAACACCACCTGGACCGGCAATGTTTCTGCAGGACCAACCATTGGCACGAGCCTCACACCGCCTGAAGGCCTGAGACGTCTGGAGCCCGCCATTGGCTTGCAGGCTACCTACAATTATTCAGATCAGGACACCCAGGCAGGGACCGTGACAGCGAGCGAGACAGACTATCTTTCCCTCTCACTCTCCCCGCAGTTCTCCATGGAGTTCAACAATGGGGCGAGTCTTGATGTCTTCGGCTCTTACTTCGGGATCGGCGCAGACCTCGATGGTTGGTCCGTCGGGGGAACGCTCTCAATACCGCTCAATTAAACCAGATAGCGGCGGCCTCAGAACCATCTGTTTGAGGCTGCCGCCACAAGTACCTTCCGCACCACGGCCGCCTGATCGGAAGCGCCCAGCTTGGTTTTTACGTTCGCGAAGTGCGTGCGCACCGTTGTGATCGCGACATCGGTCGCTTCTGCATAGTCGGTGAGCGACATGCCTTCTGCGAAAGCCGCCGCCACAGCGGCCTCACGCGGTGAGAGATCGTACCAGGCCTGAAGGGATTCGATATCGATCGGCATCTTGTCCGGGTCCGCGATAATCCGAAGCAGCACAACAGGCGGAGCGCCTCGATCCTCCGGCAGTGCCGCCAGGCGCTTACATCGCACGAGCATGGTGTCACCATCATTCGTAGAGAGACGCAAGGCCCGCCCATCATCGGTCTCAGAAGGAGAGAAGAGCGTGTCTAACGCCTGCTGCAAGAGCTCCTCCGAAGCCTCATTCGTGCCCACAAGACGCCCGCTCTTTAATTCCAACGGAGATTTCTGCTCGAGCACCAGTCGCGCTTGTTCATTCGACAGGAGGATGTGCCGGCTGGCACTCAGCAAAACCATGGCGTCCGCAGCCTGCGTAAACAAAAGGGAAAGCCAATCCCGCTCCACCTGGTCCTGTGTGACCAATGCCCCGTGTTTTAAGCGCCGTTGAATAAAGGGCCAGACCCAATCCGGCCCTTGCACCCGCGCCCATTCAAACACCTGATCAATCCGATCTGCTGTATGGGGCTGGATATAGCTTTTGATGTGCTCCTGATAGGCATCAACCAGCTGATCGGACTCCTCTCGCGTCATGCTCAGCGGATTGCTGGTCCGACGCCGTACGAACTGACCGATCTTCGCGAGACAGGCTGAACTCTGGTTGGATAAGGGCGCGAGCTCCTGCCAGGTTTCTGGCAGACCATCCCATTGATGGAAATTCACATTGCCGCCAACACCGCGCAGCTTCTCCGACAGCAAGATTGCATCATCGTAGAGAACGTCATTCACATCGCCATGGATTTCGACAGGCGGCAGGCCGCTCAAATCCGCCAACGCCGGGGATGCCAAAGGATGGCGCGGGTCGGCACCCTGCAGATATTCAAACGCCAGCGTCATGATCAGTTCAACATCTGATGTCGTTTCGCGCGGGCGAATATTGGCGACATAGGACCCACCAGAAAAGGTGAGATCAACAAGCGGGCAAAGCGCGACGATCCCCGCAGGCAGCGGCTTTCCCTGATCTCTCAAAGAGAGCATGGCGGCAAAGGCGATGCCCGCCCCTGCGGTGTCCCCCATGACAACAATCTTCGCGGGGTCCTGACCCTGCTCCAGAAGCGCGTCATAGGTCGCCACAATGTCTTCAATCGCCAAAGGAAAAGGATGTTCAGGAGCGAGCCGATAGTCGAGCAGAAGGACACGCGCCCGCGCATGGGTCGCCAACCGCGCGGAGATAACCTCATGCATCGGCCCCCGATTAAGCGCGAACGTGCCACCATAAACATAGAGAATTACGCGTGAATCCGGTTTTGCCTCGGGTTGCATCACCCATAGACCGGAAACCGGCAGCCCCTCGGCCTCAACCTTCACGGTCCCAAGCTCATCAAGTTCGGTTTTACTCATCACTCGGCCCCCACCACGAGACAAAATATCTAGGGCAATTGAACTTTTGGCAACTCATCACTTTTGATGAGGTGCGATGCCTTATCCCCGGAAATACTCGCCCCCAACAAGTCATAGCGAGTCATCAAGAGGGGATGCGTGATGGGTATTGGGCAAACAGGTCTGAAGGCCGCATTGGGTGTGGTCGTCGCAATTGGCGGTTTTGGGACCATCGGGGTCCAGCCTGCCGTAGCGGCAACCTCAGCTGGCTGCGCGGCTGCAAATGCCGGAACCTTCGATCTGAGCATCCCAGTGGGCAACCCACTGCAGTTTGGCGGCTCAGTCTCCCAGACCTTCGCTGCAGGCGACGTAATCACCGCAACAACGACCGGTACCCCGACAGGCACTCAGGCCTTTCTTTCCCAGGGCATGTCCTCCATTTCGATCGTGAATGCGTCTTTTGCCGACGTGACCGGGTCTGGAACAATACCCTCAGCGGGAACTTTCACATTAACGCGCACACTATCTGCCAACGTCGCCAATGGCGGCACCCTGACCTTCACCTGCACGCCCGGACCGATGGTTGGCGGCGGGGGGAGTTCCAGCGCGGATGATCAGGCAGACACCGCAACCAACGCCACCACAACAGCCGTGATTGTCGAAAACCGCGTTGTCGACAGCATCCTTGATGGAGTCATCACGACAAATCCAGAACCCCAAGGCCCACCGGAGATTAGTCCGCAAGAACGCGCTGCTCTGGAGGCAGAAAGAACCCGCTTAAACAATGAACGCGAGGAGCTCAAAAAAGAAATTGATACTTTGCAGGATGAGCGGGACGAACTCGCCTATGACTTAGAAATAGCCAAAGAAAATTATGAAAAAGAGTCTGATCCAGACACCCGTGATGACATAGCAGGCGCCACAGAAGGTTCTGGATGGCTAACCCTTCTCTCCCCGATCAACATTGGTGAAGCCACTCCCTACAATCTTGAGCGCTTAATCACTCGACTCGAAGCCGAAATGAAAAAACTCGATAAAAAACTCGATGAAAAACTCCCATCCAAACTGCAAAGACTCTCTGAAATCGATGCAAGAAATCGGGAGATCAGAGACCGCCTCGGAGAGAAGGACCCCGACGCAGACCAGCCAGCTTACAACCCCGACCTGGACCTGGATGATCTGGGTAGCGGCGACGGAGAGAGCATCCTCTTCGTCGGCAGTGATCCGTTTGCCCGCGCTCTGATGCGCTATCGCGGCTTCCGGCTTGATGTTGCAGACACAGGCGAAGGCTTTTCAGACAGCGTGAAGCCCCTCTCCTTCTCCCGCACACTCTCATCGACCATCGTAGGTTGGGTTCGCGCCGTCTATACGGACTATGAGCAGGATGATGCCTCACGCCAAGAAGGCGACAACATCCTTGTCGCGCTCGGTGCTCACAAAGACATCAATGATGATCTGCGCATCGGCCTCTTTGCGACCACCACCTGGGGCGACGTGAGTTCGCCGGTGAACAGTCTCGACATTGACACGACCGGTTATTCGCTGGGCGCCTATGGCCGCTACAAATGGGGCGAGATTGATGTGAATGCGTCCACACGGATTGGCCTCACCGACAATGACATCGCCGTCAGCGGCACCACCGGCTCCTACGACACGAGGCTCGCCTCCGCGACGCTTGGCATTTCAGGCCAGGAACAACTGGCAGACAATGTCTGGATGCGCCCGGCTGTTTCCGTGACAGGCACCTGGGTCAACCGGGAGGACTATGTAAACTCAGCTGGTACCAACATTGGCGGCAATACCACATGGTCCGGCAATGTGACCGCAGGACCAACCATCGGCACAAGCCTTACGCCACCGTCCGGCTTCAAACGTCTGGAGCCCGCACTTGGCCTGCAGGCGACCTACACCTTTTCTGATCAGGACACGCAAGCTGGAACGGTGGCGACGAGCGAAGATGATTATCTCTCACTCTCCATCTCGCCCCAGCTCTCCATGGAGTTTGAGAATGGCGCGAGCCTTGATCTCTTCGGCTCCTATTTCGGCATCGGCGCCGATCTCGACGGTTGGTCCGCAGGGGGGACGCTCTCCATACCTCTAAACTGAAGCGTCTGAGCGCTTAAGTCCCTGGAGGCTGATCCGTCTCCAGGGGCTGGCACCTGCCAGCACCAAGAGCCCTGCGAGAATGCCTAAATTCTTGAAGAAGTTCTGGGTCTCATGCTGCCCTTCGATACCGGTGAAGTTCCAGAAATCGTGCAACATCAGGTTGATCACCAGAATGTAGAGCGCGCACCCAATCGCCGTGAGCCGCACATAGCGGTTTGTGAACAGCAAGATACCCGCGCCCACATTGGCAATCCCTGCCACAATCAGCAGCAGTTCCGGTGACGGCACCCCATGGCGCACCATCAGTTCCAACTGCTGACCGGGGGCCAGGAACTTCGCGAGCCCCGGCCCGAAAAAGTAGAGACCCAAAAGCAAACGGCCGGGCGTGATGAGAAGGGGCGAAAGTGTTCGGTCCATGAGAATGCGTCCAGCAAGAGGAAGGAAACCGCCCTCCTAGAGCAAGTCGCATTGCCTGGCCAGCCTCAAATTGGTCAGGTCAAGTGCATTTGATCCCAAGATCCGCCAAAAGCCGCCCAAAACGGCGCTAGTCAGCAGCCCGAATCTCGGCGGGGGTCGCAAGCCCCCTTTGCGACGCACTAATGCGCTGAAGCGCGTACTCGACCAGGTCCATATTGCTCTGCTCAGAGCCAAAGGGCGCATCTTCCAGACCTACCCGCAGATGCGCGCCAAGCTCAAGCGCATGGTCCATGACGCCGGTAATGTCAGCATCCAGGGCCGAGAGCATCCAGGGCGCGTCAGGCGCCGTCGCGGCGATATGCCAGTGGTAAAAATCGATGGCTTTCACACTGGGTGACAGTCCAAAGAGAAGATGGTCAGAGACCATAAACCGGTAGACTGGTGTTTTAAGCTGAGGGTATTTCTCCGCCCAAGCGGCTCCAAGCCGCGCGAAACCCGGTTCATAAATCGCATAAGCCGGGCGCCATCCCTCCGCTTGCGCATGCTCTAAACCACGTTGAATGTGGGCATCCGGGTTTTGATAGACAAAACCGCCTACCTCAGCAGACACCTGCATGCGGTGGGTGAGGTTGACGCTTCCCGGGTCAACCACGCCCATTTCCAGCAGACCTTTCGCCGCCAGGCTCTCCAACGGCGCCATGCGCTCTGCCAATTCTCCGTGCAGAGCCAGGGTCGGATAGACGATCGCGTCACACTTTTCCCGAATGCCTTCGATGATCCGTTCATAAATCGTCGCATCTTCGGTGGGCGCGCCATCCGCGTCATAGGCATGGAGATGCAGGATCGCGGCGCCAAGCTCTGCGCACGCCACACCTTCGGCAATAATCTCATCAGGCGTGATCGGGATTTTGGGCTGAAACTGCCTGCCGGCCGCACCGTTAAGGGCGACTTCTAACCAGACGGGAGAGGAGTTTGACGGCATGAGACGGGACCCTATTCTGTTGTGGCTCTGATTTCAGACACAATCGCCCGCTGCCCCTGGGGAATGCAACACCGATATACCCCAAAAACACTTGGTTTCTCGCAGGGAAGACCGCCCCGGACAGGAGCCACAAATCTTCACACCCTGTTCAAACCTGAACTGGCGCTCAGGCAGATTCTAGGTAAAATCGCGCCCAACAATCGAGACAATAAACGCGATAACAACCGGGAGGCTTCCATGGCCGCGATAAATGACGTCGCCGATCTATCAAATGAAGGCGACATTGCTGTTCTCACCCTCAATTCACCTCCGGTGAATGCACTGTCTGCCGGGGTGCGTGAAGGCATCCACACAGGCATCGAAAAAGCGATTGCCGACGACAGCGTCAAAGCCATCGTCCTGATCTGCGACGGCCGCACCTTCATTGCTGGCGCCGACATCACAGAATTCGGCAAAGCGCCAAAAGGCCCAAGCCTGTTCGACGCTCAGAAAATGATCGAAGACGCACCAAAGCCGGTTGTTGCAGCCATTCACGGCACAGCCCTTGGCGGCGGTCTCGAAGTGGCCCTCACCTGCCACTATCGCGTTGCGGTTCCATCTGCCAGATGTGGTCTGCCGGAAGTCAATCTCGGCCTCCTGCCAGGTGCCGGCGGCACACAGCGCCTGCCACGCATCGTGGGCCCAGAAAAAGCCGTTCAGATGGTGACCTCTGGCGTGCCGATGCCTGCCAAGCAGTGCGCGGAAGTGGGCCTCGTTGACGAACTCGCCGGTGAAGACAGCCTCCGCGCGGACGCCATCGCATTCGCATCGAAGATCGTTGCAGAAGGTCGCCCGCTCAAGAAAGTGCGCGACTCAAACGAAAAAGTGGAAGCTGCCCGCGGAAAGCCGGAAATCTTCGACAACATCCGGAAAGCCATTGCGCGGAAGACCCGCGGTTTCTTGGCACCGGAATATAACATCCAGTGTATTGAAGCTGCCGTGAACCTGCCCTTCGATGAAGGCATCAAGGTCGAGCAGAAGCTCTTCATGGAACTCATGACCGGCCCCCAGTCTGCAGCACAGCGCCACGTGTTCTTCGCAGAGCGTCAGGTCTGGAAGATCCCCGGCATTGCCAAAGACATTGAGCAGATCCCAGTGAAGAAAGTCGGCATCATCGGTGCGGGCACCATGGGTGGCGGCATCTCCATGAACTTTGTGAATGCAGGCATTCCTGTGGTGATCGTAGAACGCGATCAGGCACCGCTGGATAAGGGTCTCGGCGTTATCCGCAAAAACTATGAGCGGACAGCAAGCAAAGGCCGCATCACGGCAGCTGACGTAGAAACCCGCATGGGTCTTCTCTCAGGCGATACGGACATGAAGGCGCTTGCTGATTGCGACCTCATCATCGAAGCCGTGTTTGAAAACATGGACGTGAAGCAGGACATCTTCAAACAGCTTGATGAAATCTGTAAGCCCGGCGCGATCCTGGCAACCAACACGTCAGCGCTCAACATTGATGAGATCGCAAGCGTGACGAAGCGCCCGGAAGCCGTCATCGGCCTCCACTTCTTCTCACCAGCAAACGTTATGCGCCTGCTGGAAGTTGTGCGCGCAGACAAAACCTCTGACGCCGTCATCGCCACGTCGATGGCGATCGCCAAGAAGATCGGCAAGATCGCCGCTCTCGTTGGTGTCTGCCCGGGCTTTGTCGGCAACCGCATCCTGGCTCAGCGCCAGCGCGAAGCCAACAAGCTCATCATGGAAGGCGCCATGCCGTGGGATGTGGACCGCGTCCTCTTCGACTTCGGTCTGCCTATGGGCCCGTTCGCCATGTCTGACCTTGCAGGTCTGGATCTTGGCTGGCGGAAAGAAACCTCTAACCCCGATGGCGTGCTGCGTGACCGTCTGGTGGAACTGGAACGCCGCGGCCAGAAGACCGGCAAGGGCTTCTACGACTATGACGAGAACCGCACAGCGACCCCGTCCAAGGAAGTCGAAGACATCATCATCGAGTTCTCTGAGAAGACCCAGCACACCCGCCGGGATGTCTCAGACGATGAGATCCTGGAACGCTGCGTCTATCCGATGATCAATGAGGGCTTTAAAATCCTCGAAGAAGGCAAAGCGATCCGCGCAAGCGACATCGATATTGTCTGGATCAACGGCTATGGCTGGCCTGTCTATCGGGGCGGCCCCATGTTCTATGGCCAACAGATCGGCCTCGACAAAGTGCTCGCCAAAATGCAGGAGTTTGAAAAAGCCCACGGGCCGGAATTCAAACCATCTGCGCTTCTGGAACGCATGGTCGCTGAAGGCAAAAGCTACGCAGAGATGGGATTCTAATCCTTTCACTGACCAAAAGACGAAACACAGAAGGCGCCGGGATCCCCCGGCGCCTTTTTCGTTACCTACCATTGTCATGCTCGGGCTTGACCCGAGCATCCATTACAGCCTCACAACATTCTGAGAAGCCCTATGGACCCTCGGGTCAAGCCCGAGGGTGACGGTTTAAGAACAAAGAAACGAAGCACATCGCTGACGAAATCAGGGCGCTTGGGAAACCAAACGCCATGATTTCGGCGCCACAAATATAGATAGTATGAAAACTCAATTGGCACTGCGTTGCATTACCGCCTTATCAACCAACCCTTTGACAAGAGGGTCAACATTCTGGATTTTTATTCTACGCATGAATTCCAACGGCCCGAGCTCAACAAACAATTTGCCGACAACTTCATCTGCATAACTACTCGAAACAAGCGGCACATCAGAAAAATCAAGTATAACCACCCCATCACCCTCTTGGGCGTTAATCACGTTTCCCAGCTTTCGCCTCACTGGTTCGCCCGCTGCTCTCGATCCGAATCCTTCCGACTCGTTCTTTATCAAAAATTGGATGTTCCCATCCGGGTCAGATTCAAAATGTGTCTCGATGTAATCGACCGGAACAAACGTTCGACCGGAGATTACCAAAGCATCGGAGAGATCAACTTTATCGCCGTATCCAAAACGTGAAGCGACTACCGTACCATTCACCGGTATGGCTTGTGTTTCCGAGGTCAGACCTGTTCGATCCGAGGACTTTAGCGAAGCGTAGCCCGAGGCAATATTCAACTCACCTCCACTCTTTCCGGCTATCGTCAAGCTTCCATAGAGACCATTGCCCTGTCCAAATGACTTATCTCGGGTAACCCCTTCCTTAATTGCCTCATATAGCCTCTCAGAGTCAGTCATAGATGGAAACGATCCACTAAGGCTTTCAGGAATGCCTATGCCGCCGTCACATACAACAATCTCTATTTGCTCGCGCTGCCTATGATTGGTCACTTGAATGAAACCACCTACTGATGATTCAGCATGATTGATAACATTGTCAGTAATTTCATTGATTGCCCACTCAATATACCTGATGTCATCTCGCTTAAACTGTCTGATCGCTGCGAGCAGAACATCCATCGTTTTGTCAACGACCTTGTGTTGCTCCGAACCGTCAGAAAACTTCAATGCAGGTGAGTGCGTATAACCGCGATAGCGACTCAACTCAAACTTTCGAAAATCTATAAAATGAGCCCAATTGGTATTTAGAAACAAGCGCTCCAGTTTCTTGTCTGCAGGAAGCAGCAGGCTGATGTCCACACCTTGTTTCCAGTAAAGCTGACACCTTGAACAGATTGGTAGCATCTGCGGAGCGAACGCTTTCGTGCAACCACTAAAGTCAATGACGACATCTTGAAAACCTTTTTTTTCAACTATCGCATGCATAGAGGCCGTCAACCGATATTGATCCTCGGCCGTCAATTCGTTCAACACTTCAACCCGATTATCAATGGCGTAAACAGACAATAGCTTTCCCCCTCTCCACACCCGCAAATTGAAGAACTAAAACTTACATTACAATAAGTAGCTACCCATTGCGAACAGCCTACTCTTTCACAGCCCGGAGCGTGTACATGAACGGCAGGTTGGTGCGGTCCGCAGGCATCCTGTAGAGGCCGTTGCCCGCCTCTTCCAGAAAGTCCCAGCCTTTTACCATGTGGGTGTCGTGCTCGGTAAGCTCGGTGATGCGAAGCCCCGCCTTAATGAGCGCGGTCACCACGTCCCCTAACCCATGGTTCCATTGCACCGTGTCATTGTGTTCCGTCACCGCGTTAGGGTTGGCATAGGACCCCGCCTCATGAAGCGCGAGGCCTTCTTTCGGGGTGAAATAGTCATAGGCCGGTGTCAGGCGCTCATCGCCAGGCTTCAGATGCTCATCCCAGATCCATTCAATGGGATGAAACTCCACGAAATAAAACTCACCACCCGGCTTCACGAGGTCGGCCATCACGCGGGCCCAGGCGTCAATGTCCGGCAGCCAGCAGATCGCACCGATCCCCGTATAGACAATGTCATATTGGCGGCCGAGAACCGTTGGCGCGTCATAGACGTTTGAGACGACAAACTCTGCCTCAACACCGACCTCTGCGGCGAGCTCCCGCGCCGCCGCAATTGCGGTCTCAGAAAAGTCGAGCCCGGTGACTTTCGCGCCAGCGCGCGCCCAGGAAAGCGTATCCAACCCGAAGTGGCATTGCAGATGGACAAGCTCTTTGCCGGTCACATCGCCAATGGCGTCTAGCTCCCCATTCACCAGTGTCGTGCGGCCCGCCTTAAACGCATCGAGATCATACATGGACGACCGCACATGGATCGGCGCCCGCTCATTCCAGCTCGCCTTGTTAAGTTCAAGCCACTTGTCCGACATCTGTTCCCCCATAGAAAAAGCCCGGGCGCTGTCGCACCCGGGCTCTAACTTAAGTCAAAAATGCCTTACGACGCGAACTGCTGCATCCGGCCTTTGATGATCTCTTCAGCTTCTTTCACCATGCCGCCCACAAGCTCTTCGCAGGTTGGGATGTCATGGATAAGACCAGCGACCATGCCACAGGACCAGGCGCCGGCTTCCATCGTGCCTTCCTGCATAATCTGCGGGTAGACACCGCCAACAAACTCCGCAACATCTTCAATGGTTGTTGCGTCGCCCTTTTCCTTTTCAACCGCGAGCATCTTCTCAACGGCCGGGTTGGTGAGCACCCGCTCTGTGTTCCGCAGCGGACGCATGACAAGACGTGTGTCGAGCTCAGTCGCGTCAATCAGGGCCTGTTTCACGTTCTGGTGCACAGGCGCTTCTTTGGTCGCGATAAAGCGCGTGCCCATATTGATGCCGTCGGCACCAAGCGCGAGAGCCGCCACCAGCTGCTGAGCATTGCCCATGCCGCCTGACGCGACGAACGGGATTTTGAGCTCTTCTGCAGCACGCGGCAGCAAGATCATGTTTGGAATGTCATCTTCGCCCGGATGACCACCACATTCGAACCCATCCACACTCACCGCATCACAGCCAATGCGTTCGGCTTTCAGCGAGTGACGCACAGACGTACATTTGTGAATGACCTTGATACCCGCTTCTTTCAACGCAGGCAGATAGGCTTCAGGGGACCGGCCAGCGGTCTCCACAATCTTCACACCGCCATCAATGATCGCTTTGATATAGCCAGGGTAATCAGGGGCTGCAAAGCCAGGCAGGAAAGTGAGGTTCACACCGAACGGCTTGTCCGTCATGCCCTTACATTTCTCAATCTCTTTGGCGAGATCCTCCGGTGTCTTCTGTGTGAGACCCGTGATAATGCCAAGGCCGCCCGCATTGGACACGGCCGCTGCCATTTCGGCAAAGCCGACATAGTGCATGCCGCCCTGAATGACGGGATGCTCGATACCGAACATTTCAGTGATTTTCGTTTTCATGTGGCTCTCCCTGCCAAAACTTATGATCTGTTTGGCCGGGATTATGGTCAAAGACAAGGGACGACGCCAGTCTTTCCCTGACCGTAATTGACAAGGAATCTGATCAATTTTGGACGGGGTCGTCCCTAATTACCGGCGCAAGCGAGCCAATAGTGCCGCCGTTGGATAGCCATCGGCAGGAAGCCCCTGCGCCAACTGCCAGTTCCGGAGCGCCTTGCGGCTATTGCCGCCAATAATCCCGTCGACGCCGCCTGTGTCATAGCCTTTGGCCGTGAGGAGCCGCTGAAGTTCCTGCCGCTCCGTGCGCCCAAGAGGCCGGTCATCCGTTGGCCAACTGCCGACAATCTGCCCCTTCCCGCGAAAGCGATCCGCAAGCAGGTTCACCGCCAATGCGTAGGACGTAGAATTATTGTAGCGAAGGATCGTGCGGAAATTGTTCCGCACCAGAAAGGCGGGACCCTTGTGTCCTGCCGGCAAAATGAGGCGAGCTTTGAGGTCATCGCGACGCAGTGCCCCGCCCTGTGCGCCGGTAATGCCAAGCGCTGCCCACTCACCCATGCTCTTCTCAACCCGCGCGTCAGCCAACGCATAGTCAAAATTGCGGGGGAGCTTTACTTCACCCCCCCAGGTGGCGCCGGTCTGAAAGCCGGACGCCGCCAGATAGTTCCCGGCAGACCCCAGCGCGTCGCCAATCGTGTTCCAGATGTCGCGCTTTCCGTCGCCATTAAAGTCGACTGCGTGTGCGTTATAGGTCGTAGGGATAAACTGCGTGTGGCCCATGGCCCCCGCCCAGGAGCCGGTCATGGCTTCGGGCGTAATGTCTCCGCGCTGCAAAATCTTCAGCGCTGCAAGCAACTGCTCGCGTCCAAACTTTGTCCGCCGACCATCATAGGCGAGCGTCGAGAGCGCCTGTGTCACCCGGTGGTTCCCCATGAAAGCGCCATAGCCTGTCTCCAGGCCCCAGATGGCAACCAGGATTTCTTTGTCCACGCCATAGCGCTCTTCCAGGCGACCAAGCAGGGTCGGATAGGTTCTGAGTTTTTCCTGACCATTTGCCACCCGCGTATCCGAAATGGCAGATGCCAGATAGTCCCAGACAGGGCGCACAAATTCTGGCTGATTATTATTCGCGTCGACCACTTTCTGGTCAGGACGCACCCCCCGCATCGCGCGGTCAAACACCGGGCCGGAAATGCCCTGAGCGAGCGCCTCACGACGAAACTCTGTCAACCAGCTGGCGAAGGCCTCATCCACAAACCCCGGCGGCGGATTGGGGATTGGCGTAGACGCGGTCGCCGGAGCCACAATTGAGACACAAAAACCCGCAAAAAGAAGACACAATCCCCGAAACATGCACATATCCTCGTTGCAATGATACGAACCGCTAACGCTTTCCTCAGACAATACCGCCTATGACCCTGGAAGACGACCGAGATAATACCCTGCCAGCTGGTATCGCGCAGGCGCCGAGTTTGGCTCAGCCCTGGTTGAGCCCCCAACGGCGCATCGCGCTGATCGGATGGAGCGTGATGATGCTTGTGATTACAGCCCTGTCGCTTTGGCCCCAGGGTGTAGTCTCGGATCACTATCATCTCGACAAGGTGGGACACTTCCTCGCCTATACGGGCCTTGCCTTTCTACCCACCTTGTTTGCCAAAACAATGCGCCAAGCCGCTCTCATTGTGGCTGTGATCTGCGTCATTGGTCTGGGGCTTGAAGGCGGGCAGGCCCTGCTGCCAGGGCGCGTACCCTCTTTATTGGACGCCGCGGCCAATCTCAGTGGCGCACTCTTTGGCGCCTGCGCCGGTTTGCTGGCACGGCCCATTCTCAAACAGATTTTGAGAGAGATGAGCGCCTAGTTCTCTTCGGCAACACGCCCATACACATCGTCGAAGCGCACAATATCGTCTTCTCCGAAATAGGCCCCGGTCTGCACCTCAATAATGCTGAGCGGGTCACTCGTGAGATTTCTCAGACGGTGCTTCGTTTCAACAGGAATGTAGACGGACTCATTGGCCCGCAGTGTCTGCACCTTGTCGCCAACAGTCACTTCAGCTTCCCCACTCACAACAACCCAATGTTCTGAACGCTTGTGGTGCATCTGAAGAGAAAGAGAGGCGCCAGGCTTCACCATCAAATGTTTCACCTGATGCGTTTCGCCCTGGTCGAGGCCTTCGTAGAAGCCCCAAGGCCGATAGACCTTCGTATGCGCGTGATGTTCGCTGCGGCCAGCAGAGGCAATGTCTTTGACGAGCAGCTTCACATCCTGAACCCTGTCGCGCGGAGAGATCATCATCACGTCGCCAGTTTCAACCACCACCAGGTCTTTGACACCAACCGCCGCAATCAGATTATTCTCGGCCCGAATGTAACTGTTTTCAGCATCCAACTGCAGCACATCGCCTGAGAGAACATTCCCTGCTTTGTCTTTCTGGCCAATTTCCCAGAGCGCCGACCAACTGCCAATGTCGCTCCAGTCCATATCCACAGGGATCACCGCCGCAGATTGCGTGTGCTCCATCACCGCATAGTCGATCGAGTCTGACGGACACTTGCCGAACGCAGTCTCATCTAATCGGAAGAAGTCATAGTCTTTCGCACCAGCCTTCACGGCTTCCGCAGCGTGGGTGCGAATGTCAGCGCAATGCTCCGCCATTTCAGCAAGGATCTGATCTGCCCGGAACATGAAAATCCCAGCATTCCAGTAATAGCCACCCTCAGTGAGGTACTCCTGAGCTTTCTCAGCAGACGGCTTCTCGACAAAGCGCGCAACATCGCGCCCACGGCCACCCTCCAAAGCATCACCTTCCTTGATGTACCCATACCCGGTTTCAGGACCCGTCGGGATGACACCGAAAGTGACAAGACGGCCGTTCGCCGCAAGCTTGCTGCCTTCGTCAATTGCCGAGCGGAATGCAGCCTGATCGCCAATATGATGATCAGCTGGCAGGATCAGCAGCACCGCATCCTTGTCATGGGAAAGCGCGATCTCAGCGGCAACTGCTGCAGCCGGCGCCGTATTGCGCCCCATCGGCTCCAAAACGTGCACGAGAGACTCCATACCCAGCTCCTGCATCTGGGCTGCGATGATAAACCTATGCTCTTCGTTGGAAATGATCATTGGCGCCGCAAAAACGGAACGATCTGTCACCCGGTCCGCGGTTTCCTGCAGCATGGCGCGATCAGAAACCAAAGGCAGCAGCTGCTTTGGATAAAGCGCACGTGACGTCGGCCACAACCGTGACCCAACGCCCCCAGACAGAATGACCGGGAATACCTTCATCGTCAGAACTCTCCATACCGGACAGAAATCAGGCCCTTCCAGACCGCCGCGCACACTACCTCATCCCTTATATGAACGGGAAGCCCAAGCGGCAATTCTGCCCCGGTTTGAGCTGTCTCGTCGCAAATGTCGTTAATTCACCGGCTATCTGTTCGGATTTCGGCCCATTTTCTGCTGCAAAACGGCGTGAACACCCATTTCCGTCACAATTTGGTAGGCCGTTGAATATAAGCTTTGGCGAACCGCGTGCGGCGGCGAGGAAGAATGACGCCCTCAGGCGACAGGATAATATGAGGCCAAGGCAAGTGACGTCCAAAATTAGAAAAGTTGTCTTTCCTGTAGCCGGTCTGGGAAGCCGTTTCCTGCCAGCAACAAAGTCCATCCCAAAGGAAATGCTGCCGATTGTTGACCGCCCTCTGATCGACTATGCAGTCGAGGAAGCGCGCAAAGCCGGAATTGAGCATTTCATCTTCATCACAGGCCGCGGCAAAGGGGCGATCGAGGACTATTTCGACCATGCCTTTGAACTCGAAACGACTTTGAGCGAGCGAAGCAAAAACGAAGCACTGGACGTGCTCTCGACAACCCAGCTCCGGCACGGCGCTGCAAGTTTTGTCCGCCAGCAACAACCGCTAGGCCTCGGACATGCGATCTGGTGTGCGCGCGACATCATCGGAGATGACCCGTTCGCTGTCATCCTTCCAGATGAGATGGTCCGCCACGAACGGGGTTGTCTCGCGCAGATGGTGGATGCCTGGAAGGAAAAAGGCGGCAACATCGTCGCTGTCGCCGAGGTCCCGGATGACCAGACCTTTCAGTACGGAATTGTTGCACCAGGCAAAGATGACGGTCGAGTAGCCGAAGTGAAAGGGCTGGTGGAGAAACCCGCCGTAGGAACAGCGCCGTCAAACCTTGCGATGACAGGGCGTTATATTCTCTCACCTGAAGTATTTGAAAAACTGAAAGAAGGCAATCCGGGTGCAGGTGGGGAAATCCAGCTAACCGACGCCATGGCTGAAACCATCGGCAATGTCCCTTTCCACGCAGTTCGCTTCGAGGGCGAACGGTTTGATTGTGGCGACAAGGCAGGATATTTGGCAGCGAACCTGGCATATGGTCTCGCAAGAGACGATATCGGCCCGCGGCTCATTGAGCTGATGCCACAGATTAGTGGCTGCTCAAAGAGCTGAGCGCAATCGGACGCCGACAATCTCACGCGAGAAACTGTCTCCGGCAATGCTCGAGTCACGTTCTTCATAACCGGCAAAAACGCCGACGGAGAAGAACTGATCAATCAGATAATCAATCCCAACCTCGACATCATAAATCTCGTCTTTGCGGGCAGAGCTGGCGAAATCTTCTTCGGTATATTCAATGTCGAGACTGGCAACCAAGTTGCGAAGGAATTCGTGATCAACCCCAACGCCCACCGTCTGGCTCTCAAAGGCAGACGCACCGCCAGATGTGGTGTCTTCAATCGCAGTATCAGCGCTGAAGCGTAGGGTGGTCAGCGGCGTCACATACCAGTCAATAGACGCGCCATAGGCGACCCCCGAGACAGGCGAGAAACTCGGGTCATCAAAGGATTGTTCCTGATACCCGGCAAACACTTCACCTGTCGCAAGGCTCCCTAGTTCAAATGAAGCCCCAGCAACAAGTTCATAGCCGTCACTATCTCGATTGACAGCGACCGTTGGCGTGTCGAGATCATAGTCACGTTCATTGTAAGTCCCGCGAAGGAAGACGATCGTATCGGCGACCAGTTCATATCCCACTTCAACGGCAATCTCGAGTACGCTCCGGTCTCGATCATCATTCTCATCAAACCCACCACCAATGAGCGGGGTATCATCAAAATCCAATTCGGAATATTCCGCCCCAACATCGACCGACAATCGGTTGAACCGTTGCGTGACACCCGCCGAAACCTCGAACAGACTGTAGTCGGTCGGCTCAGCGGCAGCGCCTATATCTTCTGGTTCGCCACGGTCTTCCGTCAACGACCCATAGAGCACACCTGCTCTGAGCTGCGTATTGTTGAGCACATCAACCCGCCCCGACGCGCCGACACTCCAATCGGTGGAGTCTTCGCTGTCTTCTGACGCATGTAAGCTTTGTTCGAGATCAGCCTCCAGCCTCAAAGCGTGATTGGCCCAATCCGACTCAAAAACAACGTTGGGATTGATCTCCGTTACGAAGTCGCTGACTTCGGCGGTATCTGAGGCGAAGACATTGCTGTCATAGGTTTCTGAAACCGTAAGAGACGGACGGAGGACAAAGCTCCCGACCCGCACTCCGCGTGCCGTGTAAGCATCATATTGCCGCTCGGCAACACCCTGGCCCCGAATGTCTTCAGCATACGCACCACCGGTCAGCAACATGACAACAGCAAAAGAGCCGAAAGCAGCCACCCGAGTGGGCCTGCTCGACATCCTGGAAGACCAGCGATTTTCTGCTCCGTGGCGCATTCATTAATCATGCGCCCAAATGGTTACCGGAAAGGAAATGTTGCACTTGTACAGCCCGCCCGCGTCTCTGCTATAAGCCGTGAGGACCGGTGCAAGAGTTCAGCACAACGGAAAGAAACCGCAGATGAGGCCGATTTTGGCCCTGGATAGCAGAAAATGGCGAGCAAAGACCCACACCCCTATCTTCAAACGGCGCGTCGAACGCTGGAGCTCGAAGTCGAGGGGATTGAGGCCCTGATCGCCTCATTGGGCGAGCCATTTATTAACGCCGTTGAGACAATGGGCACGGCTACAGGCAGGGTCATTGTTTCAGGTATCGGCAAAAGCGGCCATATAGGGAAAAAGATCGCAGCGACCCTTGCCTCAACCGGCACACCGGCCAACTTCGTTCATGCAGGCGAAGCAAGTCATGGTGATCTGGGCATGATCACCAAAAATGATGTCGTGCTCGCGCTATCCTGGTCAGGCGAAACAGCCGAACTCCGCGATCTCATCAGCTACACCAAACGCTTTGCCATACCGCTGATCTCCATGACATCCGGAAGCGAGAGCGCGCTGGCAGAAGCTGCGGATATCGCACTCCTCTTGCCGAAGGTCGCCGAAGCCTGTCCCAACGGCCTCCAGGCGCCCACAACATCCACCACAATGCAACTGGCACTCGGGGATGCCCTGGCCACCGCCTTGTTGGAGCGCAACGGATTCGACACAGGTAACTTTCGCGATTTCCATCCCGGCGGAAAACTGGGCGCAATGCTCACGCATGTAAGCGACATCATGCATAGCGGCGAAGAGCTTCCCGTAACCTCACCCGACACGCTCATGAGCGACGCTCTGGTCATCATGACACGCAAAGGATTGGGCTGCATTGGCGTCACCAGCCCGGATGGCGCCTTGATCGGTCTGATTACGGACGGCGACCTGCGCCGTCATATGGGGGCAGATCTGCTATCCAAACCAGTCTCTGACATCATGACGGCTGATCCCAAAGTGCTCGCACCATCCACGCTGGCGTCAGAAGCATTGAGCTTCCTGAACGAAAGCCAGATCACCAGCATCTTTATCGTGGATGAAGCCAAACCGGTGGGCCTTGTTCATATCCATGATTTCCTGCGTGCCGGCGTAATTTAGCGCCGCAAACGCCAATTAAACCCCTGTTTTTCATAGGGAAATGCGTGATTCGATCGAAGGCACGGCGTAGGCACCCATTCCCGCACAAAATATCCAATGTAATTGACAATCATTCTTAAAGTCCGTAAAACTCCTGTCAGACGAAAATGACAGGCATTCGCATGTACGCATGTATCTGTAACGCATTAAATGATGAGAAGGTGGATGACGCTCTGACTCAGGGTGCCACAACTGTTTCTGACGTCTTTAAGCATCATGGCTGCTCGCCAAGGTGCGGCTCATGCGTCAATCACATGCGCGACAAAGTTCGCACCGCATCGCAATTGCAGGCCATCGCGTCATCCTCTCCGGACCTTGCAATCGCGGCTGACTAACAAGTCGCCTAAAGCCTTGTTTTCCTAAATGTAATCCGGGATTGTGCCGGACAGGCCCACGTTCCAAACGTGGCCGACTGGACATGCTCGTTCTGAAGGAGACCCTCATGCAAGGCGACAAAAAAGTACTCGAATTTCTCAATGGCGCCCTCAAGCTGGAGCTCACAGCGATCAACCAATATTTCCTTCATGCGCGCATGTTCGACAACTGGGGCCTAAAGAAGCTCGGTAAGGTCGAGTATGAAGAATCGATCGACGAGATGAAGCATGCGGACACGCTGATAGAACGCATTCTCTTTCTTGAGGGCCTTCCCAATCTCCAGGATCTGCACCGCCTGCGCATCGGCGAAGATGTAAAGGAATGTCTGGAGTCAGACCTGGCGGCTGAGCATGACGGACACAAATTCTATAAAGAGGCAATCGCCTATTGTGAGAGTGTGTCCGACTTTGTGTCCCGCGAGATTTTCGAGCGCATTCTCGAAGATGAAGAGGAACATATCGACTTCCTGGAAACCCAGCTTGATCTGATCAATCGTGTTGGCCTGGAGAACTACCAGCAATCACAGATGGAAGTCGGCGAATAGACCATTTAGTCGTCGCTCGTTCTGTCCCAAGGTCCCCGCTTCCGACGGATTGGCGCATCGGATGACACTTCATCTGAGCGATTTTCACCAGCGCCGATCCGCGTCCAGCGACCAGGTTTTCGCCGCGTATCAATCACTTCGGCTGACGGCGATTGCCAATAGGGAACGCCCCGCTGCTTAAACAGCGGCAGTAAAACCATGCCAGCGATGAACCCGCCAACATGCGCCCAGAAGGCAACACCCCCACCCTCGGGTGAACTATAGGCAGCGCTGACAAATTGAATGGCAAACCAGATCCCCAGTACAATGATCGCAGGAACGGCAAAAATCTTAAAAAACGGAATGGGCAGAGGAAGAAACAAGATACGCACCCGCGCATGCGGGTAGAGCAACAGATAGGCGCCAAGCACACCTGAAATTGCGCCACTGGCCCCGATCATCGGAATGCCGGACGCCTGAGCAAGCGCCCCATGGGTAAGCGCAGCAGCAATGCCCGCGACCAGGTAGAAGGCCAAAAATCGCAAATGCCCCATGGCCGCTTCCACATTATCCCCGAAAATATAGAGATAGAGCATATTGCCCCCCAGATGCATGAGCCCGCCATGCAGAAACTGACTGCTGAGAAGGGTCATTTCTGGCGGAAAGGGAAGAACCGCTCCCGTGGGCGGGCCAAAAATATTGGCCGGGATAGCACCATAAGTAATGAAAACAGTTTCCACCGCACTATCTGGTAACGATGACTGCCAGACAAAGATGGCGATACAGGTGGCGATAAGAAACCACGTCACAATCGGCGAAGAATGGGTGGGGTTATCGTCTGCGATCGGAAACATGGGCAAGATCCATTAAGTGTCCTATTTGAAAAGAGTCCGCCGATCCTCTAACAAAAGGCAAGGAGAAAGCTGCAGCGGCGGGAAAAGCCGCGCTTTTGGGCGGCTTGGGGGAGAGTAAATGTCATCAAAGTTGCGTTTCGGTGGGTCAGCCACCGCAGTGAGTTTTCTTATCTCTGCGCTTGTACCCCTCGCGGTCAACGCTGCAGAAGAACCGATTCTCATGGACGAGCTGGTCGTCACGTCCACCGGCGAAGGCACCAGACGGGCCACCCACCCCAGCAATATTTCCAAAATCGACAGCGGCGACATTGAGCTGCTCGCGCCAAACCATCCGAGCGAAGTCGTCAACCGTGCGCCGGGTGTTTTTGTACAGCATGGATCCGGGCAGGAGCATTTGACCGCGATCCGGTCTCCCGTTCTCACAGGTGGCGCCGGGGCCGGGTCTTTCCTTTATCTGGAAGACGGCATTCCGTATCGCGCACCTGGCTTTGCAAACGTCAATGGCCTCTTTGACAGTTTCATTGCGGCAGCCGACAGCGTGGAAATTGTTCGCGGCCCTGCTAGCGCCCGCTTCGGCTCAAACGCTGTCCACGGATTGATCAACGTGCTCTCCGCAGCGCCGACAATCGAACCTGAAGGAGAGTTGCGCACCCGGGTCGGCCCACACGGCCTTCTGAATGTTTTTGGAACCGCAAGCGGCGGTGAAGGCAATCATGCGGCACGGACAAGTTTCGAGCTCGCCGAAGACAGCGACGGCTTCCGCGCCAATTCAAGTTACGGACAGCAGAAGTTCCAGATGAGATACGACTATAGTGGCGCGCGGGACTATATCCGCGCAACACTGTCGGGACAGAACCTCAATCAGGAAACAGCTGGTTTCGTTGAAGGCAACGATGCCTACAAAGTAGACGCGTTGCGCAAAACCAACCCGAACCCGGAAGCTTTCCGCGACACTTGGTCGACTCGTATGGCCGTACGTTGGGAGCGTGGTTTGGACAATGGAAATTCACTCGCCATAACACCCTATGCACGCGTCAACGATATGGACTTTCTCTTGCACTTCCTGCCAGGCGACGCGCTTGAAGAAAACAGGCATTGGAGCACTGGGGTACAATCTGCCTATTTCATGAACCTGGATGGGGGACATCAGATCATTTTCGGAACAGACCTGGAATATACGCAAGGATCGCTCCGAGAGTTTCAAACCGGCCCAACCGTCTTCGGGGCTTTTGTGCAAGGGCTGCACTATGACTATGACGTCGAAGCTCTGGTCACAGCACCCTACATTCACTCTGTGTGGTCACTGTCTGACGCGACAAAGCTGACCGCTGGCGCACGTGTTGAATATACGCGTTACGATTATACGAACAACGCACCCGACAACACGGTCGGGCGCTTTCAGCGCACTCCTGATCGCATAGACGAATTTTTTGACGTGACCCCCAAACTCGGGATCACCCACGCTTTCAATGACAATGTCACTGGCTTTGCAAACCTGGCACGCGGTGCACGCGCACCGCAGACCACAGATCTTTATCGCCTCCAGGACAATCAAATTCCCGGTCAGGTGGAAAGCGAACGCACCGACAGTATTGAACTGGGCGCACGCGGCAATCTTCATGGGGTGAGCTATGAACTTGCCAGCTACTATATGGAGAAGAGCAACTTCTTCTTTCGAGATTCTGCCCGCCTGAACGTGCCAAATGGCGAAACAAAACACTATGGAGTCGAACTTGAAGCCTTCGCACCACTGGGCGCGGGCTTTGACCTTTCAGGCTCAGCCACCTACGCCGTCCACAAATATGCATTTGACCGAGCAGCAACCAACCCTGCCAACGCCATTGCATCCGGCGACGATGTCGATACGGCCCCCCGAACGCTTGCCAATATCCGCCTTGGCTACACCTTCCTCGAGGGCCGGGCCCGCGCGGAACTGGAATGGGTTCATGTCGGAAGCTACGCCATGGACCCTGGCAACACCTCAACATATGAGGGACATGACCTTTTAAACCTCCGTGGCCAATTTGACGTAACGGATGCCCTTGGTCTCTATGCAAGCGTGACCAACCTCGCAGACACCCGGTTTGCCGATCGCGCAGATATCATTGTGCGCGGCGGAAATGCCGTTGAGCGCTTCTTTCCGGGTGAAGACCGTGCATTGCAAATCGGCGCATCTGTGCGCTTTTAACTCAATGCATGACATCTCCTGTCTCCGACGCTTAAGTTAGAGACATGGAGCCACAAGCAAGTCTTGAACTATGGCCCGTCTTCCTCGGGCTCATCAACCTCGCAGCGACAATCGCGGCAGCAGGCCATGCCCTTGTTACAAAACAGGATGTGCGGGCGGCGGTTGCATGGATTGGCGTCATCATTCTGCTGCCCATCTTCGGTTGGGCCATCTATCTCATTTTCGGGATCAACCGCATTGCCCGCCGCGCCGAAGAACTTCGCGGCAGCGGCCATATAACAGGCGACGTAGAAATTGCTGACCATCGCGGTTTGGTTGGAAATGAAAGTGACGGGAAAATCACCGAACGGGTTGTGGAGATGGCACGGCTCGGGCGCCGCATCGCCAAAGTTCCCTACACCGACGGGAACCGCATTGACGTGCTCCGAAATGGCGAAAACGCCTACCCCGCCATGGTTGCGGCGATTGAAGCGGCTGAGAGCAGCGTGGCTCTGTCCACCTATATCTTCAACAATGATGAAGCCGGGCGGCAATTCTTAGACGCACTCACAAGGGCGGACGCGCGAGGTGTGAAGATCCGGGTCCTCATTGACGGTGTTGGATCCTGGTATTCATTTCCATCCATGATCAAGAAATTGCGGGATGCAGAAATTCCCCATGCCCTTTTTCTTCATTCATTCCTTCCCTGGCAGATGCCCTACCTCAATCTGCGCAATCACCAAAAGATCCTGGTCGTCGATGGGAAGGTCGGATTTACCGGGTCTATGAATATTGCAGCAGGCAATCTGCAGCGTCCCGACGCCAAACACCCCATTCGGGACATTCACTATGCCGTAGAAGGGCCGGTGGTTGCCCATCTGATGGCCGCCTTCGCACACGAATGGCGGTTCAGCACGGGTGAGCTTCTTGTAGGAGAGTTTTGGCGGCCCGAACTGACAAGCAAGGGGAGTGTTATTGCACGCGGTCTCCCGGCGGGACCAGACATGAGCCGCAACTCCATTCGGTGGACATTTCTTGGCGGCCTGTCTGAAGCAAGACAGCATATCCGTATCGTCACACCATATTTTCTTCCCGACAGCGACCTCATCACCGCTCTCTCCCTGGCCGCGATGCGGGGGGTGAGGGTCGATATTGTTCTGCCTCAGAAAAACAACCTCTTCTACATGGCCTGGGCGAGCAGAGCTTTGCTAGATGAACTGGCATCAAGCGGCTGTCAGATTTGGATGACCGACGGACCGTTTGACCATGCAAAGATGATGACAGTCGATGGAATCTGGTGTTCCATCGGATCGGCGAACTGGGACCCCAGGAGCCTGCGCCTTAATTTCGAATTCAATCTTGAATGCTTCAGCCCCGATCTCGTGGGCACGCTCGAAACAATCATCGATGGAAAAATCGCGACTGCCCGACAAGAAACCGTTGCAACATTGCGTGGACGCCCACTTTCCGTGAAGCTGAGAGATAACGCAGCGCGGCTGCTCTCACCCTATCTGTGAGCCTCCTGGATCATAATCGCGATTGATGCCACCACCTGCGCCTGGTCATGCTGAAAGAAAACAGGGAGAAAAGAAATGAGCTGGAAAACCGCCACAGTCGAGAAACAAGGCCCCGTCGCCCTGGTCCGTTTTGACCGCGGAGGCAATCTCAACGCGTTCAATGATCAAGCCATTTCAGACCTGACAGACATCGCCCGCCAGTTTCAGGATGACCTGGAGACCCAGGCCGTTGTTCTCACGGGCACAGACAAAGCCTTTTCCGCCGGTATTGACCTCAAAGAACGCCAGCAGCGCTTCACGGGAACCCAATCTGATCTTGAGCTTCGCCGGACATATTACGCCGGTGTACGACTCTGCCAGGCATGGGAAGACATGCCCCAAATTACCATCGCGGCGATTGAACGCATGGCCGTCGGCGCTGGTGTGGCTCTCCCAATCTCACTCGACTGGCGTGTGATGGGACGAGAGGCTTTCCTCTATGTCCCGGAAGTAAAAATCGGCATCAATCTGCAATGGGGCGCTCTGCCGCGTCTTATCACTCTGGTTGGCCCGGCACGCGCCAAACGCATCTGTATTCTGTGCGAACGCATGAATGCAGAGCATGCTCTTGATTGGGGTCTCATCGAAGAGATTGCTGAAGACGGAAAGGTTGTAGACGCTGCTCTTGAAATGGCCAGGACCGCAGCAAGCATGCCCGCACCTGCCGTCCGGATGGTCAAAGAAGCAGTTAACGCGACAGCAAATGCACTCCACAGAGCCGTGAGCTATGCCGATGCGGACCAAAGCCAACTCTCCAGCAACTTCCAAACCGCTCAAGCGGCCTCAAAGGAGTTCAACTCCTAGTCCCTTAGGTTTGGGTACATATAAACCTTCTGCCTAAACCATTGATTCTCCTCTCAAACGAACATTTTATTAGCACTTCCCGCCTACAAGTAACGCTAACCAGAAAAAGGGGATATCTGGGTGGCGGAACAGACAGGACATGGGCAAGAAAAAAGTCACGCGCGCGGAACCATAGCCGTCCCGTGCGTGATGGCACTTTGCGGCCTTGGCTTTGTCAGTCTCCTTCAATCGCTGCCCGCGCGAACTGATCGCGATGTAACCGCGATTTTCGCTCCTTCTATTTCCTTCGATGAAGCTGCCGCCCGTGTGAACGATGCAGGCGCTTCGGTTTTGAACGTTGGCTTTGCCGGCAATGTGGTTATTGCGCGTCTCGGCGAACACTCCAAAACACAATCACTCAGAGATGTCGGTGCATGGCTCATCCTATCAGCCACGGCGCCGGAGCTCTGCACGGCTGGTGGGTGGACCAGAGGCCGGGGAACAACGACAGAAAACTCTTAAAGCGGGACGAGAAACATGAAAACGACGGACAAAATTCGGGAAAAGTCATACCCCTACATGCTCCCCTACTTGTGGGCGCATGTACCGGTGATCGCAGCAATCAGCATGTGGACGGGCAATGGCTGGTTCATCGCAACGGCAGCGGCTGTCTTGTTTGCAGGGGCAACAACTGCGTTTTGGAAGACGGTCGGCAATTCGCCCATGGTGAGAAATGCTTTCGCCGTCTCCCTGATGGTTATGGCGATGCTTTGTGTCGCTCAGCTTCAGGGCACAGCATTGCAGATTGATGCACATCTCTACTTCATGGCCTCTCTAGCAACCCTGATTGTTTTTGTCGACTTCAGAGCATTGCTTGCAGCCGCTGGTGTCGTCGCGCTTCACCACATTGGCTTCAACTTTTTGGTGCCAGAGTTCTTATGGGCAGGCGGTGCAGACTTCGGTCGCGTTGCCGTTCACGCAGCCGTCGTTGTCATCGAGACGACAGTGCTGGTGATGGCCGTGAAACAAATGCGCGATGCATTTGAGAGCGCAGATGCATCCCTGGAAAAAGCAGAAGAAGCTTTGGCCCAGACAGAACTGCTTTCTGACGAAACCGAAAAACTTCAGCAGAAAAGCGAAATCGAGCGCGCCGAGGCAATGAGCCAGGTTGCGACCCGGTTTGAGGAAACAGTGGGCGGCCTTGTCGCATCAGTCACCAAAGAAACATCTGCCATGGCAAATGTCGCTGGGATCATGAGCGACACAGCTTCCGGCGCGGCAGAGAAGAGCGGTGCCGCAGCCCAATCATCCACCACGGCGTCTGAAAACGTTACGGTGGTTGCTTCTGCTGCGGAAGAAATGTCCGCGTCCATTCGCGAAATTGCCACACAAGTTGGTCACTCCACCGATGTGGCAGAAACTGCTGTTGGCGACGCCGAAGAAGCCGATAGCCGGGTTCAGGAATTGGCAACAACGGCAAACAAAATCGGCGAGATTATCAGCCTCATCACTGACATTGCCGAACAGACCAACCTTTTGGCTCTGAATGCAACCATTGAAGCAGCCCGCGCCGGTGATGCCGGGAAGGGATTTGCGGTTGTCGCCTCTGAGGTTAAGAGCCTGGCAAGTCAAACCGCCAAAGCGACGGAGGAGATCACATCTCAGATCAACTCAATTCAGGCGGCAACAAATGGCACGGTGAGCTCCATATCGGCGATCCGTGGGCGCATCGACGAGATGCGTACGGTGAGTGGCGCTATTGCTGCTGCGATCGAAGAGCAGTCAGCAGCCACTGCGGAGATCACCCGGGCAACACAGCTTGCTGCCGAAGGGGCAGAAGAGATGACGCGTCAAGCAGGTGGTATCCAGACCGGGATCACCGAAACCAGTGAAGCCGCAGAAAACCTCGTGCAGAACTTCCAGTCACTGAGCAGCTATACCGAAAGCCTCGATGGCGAAGTAAGACGCTTCCTGGAGAGTATCCGCGCCGCCTAAGCGCCACTCCATTCAGCACCAATAAAAAAGCCCGGCGCTTGCGCCGGGCTTTGTTCTGCATGAACAAACCTCACACAGGTTCAACGACCAACATGGTCCCGTCCACGCCTGTTACCTGCACCGACTGACCAACTTCCGCATCAGAGCCCGACACCGCCCATAGGGTATCGCCAACTTTCACCTTACCCCGCCCATTTTGGATCGCTTCTGCAACAACAAACGTGCGGCCCACATAAGACTGGCCTCGCATATTGAGGTTCGGTTTGTCAGACGCCTGCTGACCCGGCTGGTTTGACCAGCGATAGCCAGCATAGGCGAAGAGAACCGACAGGACAGCGAACAAAGCCACTTCAGCCTGCCAATCAAGCGGCAACAACAGATCAATCAGCGCCACCACCATTGCCGCACCCGCCAGCCAGATCAGCAGAATGCCGGGAACAACCATTTCCAGCGCAGCCAGTGCAACCGCAAGGATGAGCCAGGTCCAGCTGCCCCAGCTAGTGAAAAATTCCTGCATGACTTATGCCCCCGGCGTGACGCGAGGAACGGAGCTTGAACCGCCGCTGGAACCACTTCCGCCGCCCTGTGGCCCGTCACCATCCTTGCCAAAAGCATCTTTGGCAATTTCAGAGATGCCACCAATCGCGCCGATCAGGCTCGATGCTTCAAGCGGCATCATCACCAGTTTCTGGTTAGGCGCTGAAGCAACTGCCTGCAATGCTTCCACATATTTGGTTGCCACGAAGTAATTGATGGCCTGAACATCCCCATCGGCAATCGCCTTACTTACATCAGCCGTCGCCTGGGCTTCCGCCTGGGCTTCGCGTTCACGAGCCTCGGCGTCGCGGAAGGCCGCTTCTTTACGCCCTTCAGCTTCCAGAATGGCGCCACGCTTCTGACCTTCCGCCTTCAGGATCTCCGATTGCCTGTCACCCTCAGCCTCAAGGATAGTCGCACGCTTATCACGTTCCGCCTTCATCTGACGCGCCATCGCGTCCACCAGATCGCGAGGCGGATTAATGTCTTTAATTTCAATACGGGTAACTTTCACACCCCAGGGATTGGTCGCCTCATCAACCACGGCAAGAAGTTGCGCATTGATCTTGTCTCGTTGGCTCAGAAGTTCGTCCAGATCCATACTCCCCATCACCGTCCGCGTATTTGTCATGGTGAGGTTGAGGATCGCATATTCAAGGTCATTCACTTCGTAAGACGCCTGCGCAGCATCCATCACCTGAAAGAAGACAACACCGTCGGCCGTGACCATCGCATTGTCGCGCGTAATCACTTCCTGGCTGGGCACATCAAGAACCCGCTCCATCACATTCACTTTGTTCCCAATACGGTTGATGAAGGGCGTGATGATCGACAGGCCAGGTTGAAGGCTCTTCGTGTAGCGGCCAAACCGTTCTACCGTGTAGACAAATCCCTGCGGCACCATGACAACCGCCTTGATCAGAATCACAAGGGCGAGAGCGAGCAGCACAAGAACGAAAATTGTTCCACCGGACATGGGACAGAACCTCCTTTTGATTATTATTTCTTCCTAATGAATATAGGCGATGTGAAAGGCGCACGCGTGCCGAGATCATGGCAAAAAAACGGCGCAGCCCACAAATGGACCACGCCGAAACACCTTAACTCTTTGAAGATAATAAGGAAAACCTACCGCCAGGGTTCAACCAAGATTTTCGCGTGTTTCTCCGGGTTTGCCAGTTCTTCAAAAGCGTTTTTGACCCCCTCAACACCCACTTTATCGGTGACCAAAGGCTCGGCTTTGATTTTTCCCTCTGCCAGGAACCCGAGTGTTTCTGCAAACTCTTCCGGCGAATAGCCGAGCACAAATTGCACATTCAGTTCCTTATTGATCCCAAAAAAGGGTTCAAAATGATCGGGCTCCATGCAGACACCGACAACAACAATCCGGGCAGCTTTCGGCGCGCCTTCGAGAATCTGCTGGATGATACCGGGCACTCCCACACACTCAAAGATCACACCTGGGCGCAATTGCGGTCCAATCCCCATCATGGTCATCCAGTTTTTGGGGTCATACCCTTCTGGCGCAGCTTCATCCTTCCATCGTTCATAAGGAGACGTCTCCGCCGGGTCGAGCACAATGTCCGCGCCCATTGTTTCAGCCAGTTTGCGGCGCGCCGGCGAAAAATCAGATGCGATGATGGGACTAACGCCCGCAATCTTGAGACCTGCAATAACCGCCAGCCCAACAGGCCCGCAGCCAATGACAAGCGCCACATCCTCTTCAGTGATGTTTGCCTTTTTGACGGCATGCCATCCGACCGCCATAGGCTCAGTAAGGGCTGCCTGATCTGTTGGAAGCCCGTTGGGCACCTCCAACAACATCATCTCATTCAGAACCATTTGTTCCGCATAGCCACCAGGATAATCGTTTGAGTAGCCAACACCGCTGACGCCATCAGCCCCAAACGCAATGGGCATGGAACAAACGCGCGTTCCAGGCTTCAGTGTTTTTTGAGCCCCTGGCCCATAATCAAGCACCTCTGCACAAAACTCATGCCCGAAGACAATGTCGCGCTTCAGATCCATGCCGAACCCGCCGCCGGAGCGTTCTGCCACTTCGACCATCTTCGGTGCATGATGAAAGGCATGAAGGTCCGACCCGCAAATGCCGCAAGCCAGTGTTTTGACCACGACCTGACCTTCGCCAGGGGTTGGATCCGGCAATGTATCGACGACCATGTCGCCATCTCTGAAAATTGCTGCACGCATGTCTCTTTCTCCCAAAACTAGACTTCGGTCTATTTTTCTTAGACCTTAGCCTCAAGCGCCCCGGGAGAAAAGAACCAAGTGCGAAAAGCAGCGCTTAGCTAAGCCGCCCAGCCTTGCAGACGCGCGGCTTCTTCACGCACCCTTTCAGGACCGCCCAGCAGTTGCCGGTCCAGACCGATCCGTTTGAACCAATAGTGAAGCCCCACAAGGTCGGTGAAGCCCATACCGCCATGCACCTCTGTTGAGGTACGCGCAACAAACCGCCCGACTTCTGAAAGATGTGCCTTAGCATGGCAGGACATAAGCGCCCCTTCCTCTGGGATCGCGTCTTGAGCATAGGCCGCATACCAGACAAGCGACCGACAGGGTTCAAGCTCCGCTGCCATTTCAGCACACAGATGCTTCACAGCCTGGAACGACCCGATCACCCGGCCAAATTGCTTGCGCTCCTTGGCATAGTCGACCGCCTTTTCGATCATCATCTGGCCGGCACCCAACGTGTCCGCAGCAACCATGGTGCGTCCCGCATCAATTATCTGCTGTACGACCGCGGGCCCACTATTTGGCAAACGCTCTGCAGTGACATTCTCAAAACGCAGTTCTGAGACCGGCCGTGTCAGGTCGATTGTTGTGAGATCAATACGCTCCAGGCCTTTGGCGGAAGCCTCAACCAAGAAGAGGGCTCCTTCCTTATCAGCGACGATAAAAATGTCAGCGCCGGGCCCATCAATCACAAACAGAGCAGAACCGGAAAGCACATCGCCTTGTACGTTAACGCCAGCGCCATCGCGCGCACCGATGGCTTCCGTCACCGCAACACCAGCAACAACTTCGCCACTGGCAAGACGCGGCAACCAGGCGGCTTTCTGCTCATCGCTGCCCGCCAAGACCAGCGCCAGCGGCGCCATGACAGCGGTTCCGACAAACGGGATCGGCGCCACATGCCGCCCGGTCATCTCAGACATGAGCGCAGCTTCGAGCATACCCAGGCCCAGGCCACCAAATTCCTCTGGGATAAGAATGCCCGCGACGCCAAGTTCGGCAAAGCCCGACCAAATCGCCTTCGAATAGGCTTCGTGAGCCTCTGCGGACTTACGGACGATGTCCAGTTCAGAAGCATCCGCGAGAAACCGGCCCACTGTATCCTGCAACATTCTTTGTTCTTCGGAGAGAGCGAATTCCATTATGCAGCTCCTTCTTTGCGGGCGGGTTTAGGTTCGCGCGGCATGCCGAGACCACGTTCAGAAATAATGTTCTTTTGAATCTGCGCGGTGCCACCACCGATGATAAGCCCGAGGTCAAACATGTAAGACCGTTGCCAGCGACCACCGGCGCGCAGATGAGGACTTCGCTCATAAAGCACACCAAGTTCACCCAGCGCATCGATCGCCAACGCCGCCAGCTGATGATTGAGCTCACACCCCATCAACTTCACAACCAGGCGAGCAATGCCCGGATCTTCTTTCTTGGCGCTTGCCGTGAGTAACCGCATGCCATGGAACTGCATCGCAGACACGCGCGCCTGCAATTGAACCAGACGATCTCTGAAAAGCGGGTTATCGATCAACCGCTCTCCCGACACAGTTTCCTCGTGCATCAGGTCGATGATCGCAGCCAGCCTTGTCCCGGCCTGGTTGGGATCACCCAGCATGCCCCGCTCATGTTTCAGCGTCGCATTGGCCACGAACCAGCCCTGCCCGCGCTCAGCAACAATCTGGTTTTTTGGTACCCGTACATCGGTGAAAAAGACTTCGTTGAATTCTGCATACCCCGTCATCGTCATCAAAGGCCGCACTTCAATGCCCGGTGTGTCCATGGAGAAGATCAGGTAGCTGATCCCCTCATGCTTGCGGGCGTCTGGCTCGGTGCGCACCAGACAGAAAATCATGTCAGAAACCTGAGCCGTACTCGTCCAGATCTTCTGACCATTGATGATGAAATCATCACCATCTTCCGTCGCTTTGGTTTGGAGGCTAGCAAGGTCAGACCCGGAGCCGGGCTCTGAATAGCCCTGACACCAAACAACGTCCCCGCGAATGGTCGGTTCGATCCATTGCTTCTTCTGTTCTTCCGTTCCCAACTCCAACAGTGTCGGAACCAGCATGGACACACCCTGACTGGCGAGTCCCAACGGGAGGGAGGCTTTAGTGAACTCTTCAGCGATGATCCGGCTTTTCAGAATATCTGGTTCGGCACCATAGCCACCATATTCGGCAGGAATCGTCCGCGCGGCATAGCCATTCTTGATTAAAAGGTCCTGCCACTTCCGCTGGTCCGCGTTCGGGCGGCCTGTGCCACTCTGACGAGGCGACGCTTCCTTATTCTCTTCAATGAAACGCTTCACATCCTCGCGAAACGCTTCATATTCCGCACCATATGCGAGATCCATAAGACACCCTCCAAGCAACACGGCACTGACAACAGACCGCTATAGGTGAGACATTTTGGAGGGTTTACTAGCAGCCTGAGAGCATAGCGTCATCTTCTGCCGAGAGAGGGGCAGATTACGCGACGGAAACAGGCAAAGGAGATTCGGTGGTTTCCCCAAGTTTGTTTTCCCGCGGGAAACAAACCTTCTCTTCGAGCATCTCAACAAAGGCAGCAGAGGGGACCGGCGGACTGAACAGATAGCCCTGCGCCTGACCACACCCCATAGACAAAAGGAGCTCTCGCTGCTCCTCAGTCTCCACACCCTCAGCAATCACGCTGACACCCAGATTGCGGGCAAGATCAACGATCAGCTGCGGAATAGCGTGACTGTTCAAATCATCCGTCATATCGGACACAAAGCTGCGGTCGATTTTCAATGTCTGAACGGGGAATTGCTTGAGATAAGCAAGAGAGGAATAGCCCGTACCGAAATCATCAATGCTGATGCTGACACCCAGCGCTCTAAGGCGCCGCAGAGTGCCGATCACCTGATCAACATCATGCATCACCGTGCTCTCTGTCACTTCGATCTCAAGATACTTTGGAGACACGCCAGCGCGAACAAGGGTGGCCGCCACCTGATCTGTAAAGTCTGGCCGGCGCAGGTCCAGCGCAGACACATTCACCGCCACACTTACCGGGGGCAATCCCATGTCCATCATACGTCGAATTTCAGCGCATGCCTCGGCAAGCACCCAATCCGTGAGCTTGCAGATACTGCCGTTTTTTTCCGCAACCGGAATAAACACATCCGGCGGGATCATGCCCCGTTCCGGGTGACGCCAGCGAATAAGTGCCTCAGCACCGACAATCCCGCCGGTTTCAGTATCAACCTTCAATTGATAGTAGAGCACGAACTGATTTTCAGTAATGGCGGTCCGCAGGTCCCTCTCAATGGCATTGCGTTCAATCACCTTCAAATGCAGCTCATGACGATATAGCTGAATGTTTCCACGGCCCTCCGCTTTCGCACGATAGAGCGCCAAATCAGCATTCTTTAGAAGAACCTCAGGATCTCGTGCATCCTGCGGGTAGCTGGTAATGCCAATACTGCCCCCCGGATGGACCTGATGACCGTGAATCATTTGAGGCTCAGACAAGGCCTCTAGGATCCGGTTTGCATGCACAACCACACCATCGATGCGATCAAGATCGTCAACGATGATCGCAAACTCGTCGCCGCCCAAGCGAACGACCGTATCCACCTGCCGGGAACTCTCTTTAAGAATTGTCGCGACACGCTGGAGGAGCAGATCACCTACATCATGTCCAAGCGTGTCGTTCACATCCTTGAAGTTATCGAGATCAAGGATCATGAGCGCGACAATCTTGCCTGACCGTTCCGCATGGGCCAAAGCGAGATGCAGTCGCTCTTTAAACAGGACACGGTTTCCAAGCCCCGTCAGACTGTCGCTCTGTGCCTGCTGTTCAAACCGGTTCGCGTTTTCGCGTGCCTCGGTAAAGGACTGAAGAACACTGCGCGCAAGTTCGCCAAACTCATCAAGGCGACGTGTAAAGGGAGCCATGGTCTCATGATCGACCATACGAGTATGTGCGATCGCCGACAATTTGGACAAGGGAGAGATCACCAGATCATAGAGAAGCTTCGATGCCACAAGCATCGCAAGCGCGAGTGCAGCCAGGAAACCGATCGCCAATTGTTGCGCCATCCCGCTGGACTGCGCGGTCACACTCTTGGTTTTCAAGCGCACAAAAACGACAAGCTCACGAGAGGCTGCCCCATCAAGCCGCAAACTCGGCGCAACCACAGCGTAGCTCGCTGTATTACCTCCCCACATCAGCGTTCTGCGCGACGCCGGTTCGTTGATGCTTCGGAGAACTTCTGAAACCAGTGCATCGTCTGTGAGATCCCGCGCCGTGCTTTCCCGGAAAGCGAGACGGTTACTCACAAACACATATTCGTTGGTGGGATCAACGATGAGAATAAGATCGACATCGGGCTCAGCCCCAAGGATCGCTACATATCTCTCCAACTCAGTGTGATACCGCATTGTCTCCAGGGCATAGACCAAGCTGTTGGACAGATGCTCTGCGCGGTCTTCAACAACAGAGTCCTGATATCGACTGAATGCCACGAAGAAAAGCGCAATGAGCGAGAGCCCAATCACGGCTGCAAGAAAGCAGAATGGCGCAAGGATCTTCCACTTTACAGACAGATTATCGAGCCAGGACCCTGTGTCGATTGACATGTGTCTATTCCACACCTGACCAAGAGGCGTGCGCCGACTCTCGGAAGAAACGACCGACCGAGTGGGAATCTTCGTCCTCTCCCTCGGGCCACAGGATTGCACTGAGCGTCTGAATACCGTCGGCCAACGGCCCATCGGTCCTCAAGAAAGCTGTCTGCTGCTCCAACGTAATCAGCTCGATACCCTGATAGGCACTCTCAAGGTCATCGGTTGCCATACCGATATGTCGCCCAATCAAGGCATAGCTCTCTTCCGGGTTCGACCGAATGGACTCGACAGCCCGCCCCCACGCGCGGACAAAGGCGTTCAAATCAGCTGACCGTCGGGACGCCGTCTCACGATCAAACGACACCACATCAGAAACCTCACCGGGAATATCCGCCGAAGAGAACATCTGAGAAAAGAGCCCTGTTCTTGCAATATCTGTAGAAATGGGAGGGTAGGTGACCACAGCGTCAACAGCGCCCGCCTCCACTGCCTCTCGAAGGCCTACTTGCGGCAAACTGACAATCTCTACGTCATCCATCGACAGTCCGCCTTGGGCAAGCGCGCGGGCAAGAATGAACCGATTGAGAGAACTCGGTTCCAAACCTATCCGTTGGCCTTTGAGAGCGGCCACATTGGTGAGTTCCTTTTTGGCAAGGATCACGTCCGCACCGTTGGAATAGTCGGCCATGAGGGCAATAACTGGAGCCCGGTCGGAGTTTCGATCCGCATCCAGCACTTCCACGAGACTCGACGCCATACCGTCGGTCTGCCCTCGCTCAAAAGCGCGGCGGACGTCAGCAAGAGATGAAAGCTCGATGAGTTCAACATCAACGCCTTCCTCTGCAAAGAAACCCTTCTCAGCGGCCAGGAACAGCGGCGCATATCCGGGCCAGGGGTTAATGCCGACCCGCAGAGGCTGACTCGGCGCTTCTGAACACGCCGTCAGGGCGAAAGCGGCCACAAGCCCAATAAAAGCTAGGTAATATCTGCGCGCTCCGGACATTCCTTGTCCCCTCCATGCCAACTTCTGGACATTTGGATCTGATTTTCATCAGTTTTGAGGGACCTGATCTAAAACTTCGTTACACCATGGAGGAAGCCGCTAAACACTTGCCGAAACGGTTAAAGCCTCCTTAATGCGCGTCCGATGGTGACGCATTCTGAAACAAAAAAGGGCGCCCCGAAGGACGCCCTTTCCAAATTCGATCTTGGTAGGATTTATGCAGCCGTGTAACCCATGACCGCTTTGATTTCGAGGAAGTCCTCAAAACCAAACTCACCCCACTCGCGGCCATTGCCTGACTGCTTGTAGCCACCAAATGGTGCATTGAAATCCGGCCCTGCGCCATTCAGATGGACATTGCCGGTCCGAAGCTGAGATGCGACATCACGTGCGTGATCAATCGAGCCAGAAGACACGTAGCCTGAAAGGCCATAGACAGTGTCATTGGCAATCGCGATCGCTTCTTCTTCGCTCTCATACGGCATGATCGCGAGCACAGGGCCAAAAATCTCTTCCCGAGCAATCGTCATGTCATTGGAGACACCACCAAAGACGGTTGGGCGCACATAGTAGCCCTTGTTCAGACCTTCCGGACGACCTGTACCGCCAGCAACAAGCTCAGCACCTTCATCAATACCCTTCTGGATCAGATCCTGGATCTTGTTGAACTGTACTTCACTGACAACTGGGCCGATCTTCGTGTCTTCAGCCGCTGGATCACCCACTTTGACTTCCGCAGCCGCTGCTGCAGCAATCTTCAGCGCTTCACCATGCTTGGAAGCTGGAACCAGCATACGTGTTGGTGCATTACAGGATTGACCTGAATTGTTCATCACGCCCTGAACACCACCAGAGACGGCAGCCGTGAGATCGGCATCTTCCAGAATGATGTTAGCTGACTTACCGCCCAGTTCCTGAGCAACACGCTTAACTGTTGGCGCCGCCGCTTTAGCAACTTCGACACCAGCGCGTGTCGATCCAGTGAAGGACATCATGTCCACATCTGGGTGAGAGGAAAGTGGGGCACCCACTTCAAGGCCATCGCCGTCCACCAGATTGAACACGCCTGCCGGCACACCAGCTTCATCAAAAATCTCTGCCAGAAGGTGTGCATTGAGCGGCGCAACTTCAGAAGGCTTCAGGATCATTGTGCAGCCCACGGCAAGCGCGGGAGCGACTTTACAAGCGATCTGATTGACCGGCCAGTTCCACGGTGTGATGAAACCACACACACCAACAGGCTCTTTCACGATACGGGTAGCACCGCGATCTTCTTCAAAATCATACTTCTTGAGGATTTCAAGAGCCGTCGCGAAATGCGCGGGGCCCATCGCTGCTTGAGCGACCTGCGCAAGCCATGCTGGTGCGCCCATTTCTTTCGAGATGGTTTCAGCAACTTCGGCATAGCGGCCTTTGTAGACCTCGATGATTTTCTCCATGAGAGCGATCCGCTCTTCACGGCTAGTACGAGAGAAAGCTGGGAAAGCTGCTTTTGCAGCAGCGACAGCCTTATCAACGTCAGCAGCACTACCCATAGAAATTGTGGCAAATGCCTCCTCGGTCGCCGGGTTGATCACGTCCATTGTCTTTGGCGTGGTTGGGGCAACCCACTCACCGTTAATGTAGAATTTTGTTGTGTCTTTCATGGCTTCCTCCGTTGAGGCCTTCCTGAGATAAGGCAGGCCCCAGAGAACCAGGGCCCATTTCACATTATTTGAGCGGAGTAGCGCTCCGCATTTGGCGGACATCATAAGGGGCTGAGCCACGATGTGAACAGGGGATCGAGTGAATATTTGGCAAAATTGGACACGTTTTCGCGTGCGGCCTGGCCTCCATGGAGGAACCAAAGAGCCACATCTCCCGTCAAACAGTCAGGCCATACAGTTTAGGACAGGAAGCCGACCTTTACGGCCAAAACCCGACGTCAAGCTGGCGCGGACACTGTCGAAGAACCTTTGTCAGACCGGGCAAAATCGAAGAACAGCGAATAGAGGACCGGAACCACGCCCAATGTAAGCACTGTCCCTGCCGCCAGGCCAAACATGATGACAATGGTCATTGCGAACCAGAGTTCTCCGCCAAACAACATGAGAGGCATCAAGCCCAAAATCGTCGTAAGCGTGGTCATGATGATCGGCCTTGCGCGCACAAGCGCAGAGGAAACCACGGCATCATGCACAGACTTGCCCTCAGCACGGTCCAGATCGATCCGCTCAATCATCACAATGCCATTATTGATAATAATCCCCCCAAGACTGAGAAGGCCGAGCATGGCGTTAAAGTCGAGGAAGGCACCGGTAAGCAGCAAGCCTGATGCGGCGCCAATCATGATCAACGGAATGGTGAGCAGGATCACGGCAGGGCGGCGGAAGGAATTAAACTGCCATACCAACAACACCAATATGGCAGCGGCACAATGCGGCAGGTAAGCAAAGAGCGCGCCCGTTGCCTCACCAGAATCCTTCAACTCCCCCTGCACCTCAATTTCATATCCGCGGGGGAGCTCAATCGCGTCAAGCGCCGGGAGCAGAGCCGCATAGAGTTCAGAGGCCTGTCGTCCCGGCAATATGGCCGAGACCTTTAAGCCACGCTCCTGGTTGAACCGATGGATCTCAAAGGGCTCCAACACGCCATCAATGTCAGCGATCTGAATAAGCGGCACAGCCACATTGCTGGCGGATGAATAGACGGTGATGGAACGCAGCTTATCCAGCTCATCCCGTTGATCTTCAGCTGCGCGCATCTTGATCGGGATCACCGTGTCCCCTTCCCGGAAATCGGTGACATAAAGACCTTCAAAATAGCTCGCCAGCGAATTCGCAACATCCTCACTGGAAACACCCGCGCGGCGGGCACGCTCCTGATCAATCTCGACCAGGACCTTTACAACCGGCGATCCCCAGTTCGTTCTGATGTGAGCAGTCCCAGGGACACTGCGAAACGCTGCTGCTACATCATTTCCAAGATTATAGAGCGTCCCGATTTCCGGCCCCGTGATCTGAATATCAACAGTCCCAGGTGGTGTTGCCCCAAAGAACAACGTCTCGGGCCTCCCCTGCGCTTCTGGCACCTCGTCGCGGAAATAGGCGGCAGACTTGTCCATCATGGTGCCAACCACATCAAGATCCGTCACATCCACCAAGACAAACGCCTTATGCGGGACCGGGTCTGTCGGCGACATGGCCAGGAAGAAACGCGGTCCACCATCAGCAATGTAAGCCGTGTGGCTCAGCACATCCGGATTAACCTGCTCGTCAGAGAGCCAGCCCAAGAATTCTTCGGTTATTCGAATGGTCTCATTCACATCTGAGCCAGTCGGCAATTCGATATGCACCACAAATTGCGCCCGGTCAGACGGCGGCATCAACCTGGATGTCACAAAGCCCATACCAAAGACCGCAAGGGCTAGGAGCCCAACCATCGCAGTCATAAAAACAAGCCGCTGCGCAAGGATGAACGTCAGCACTTTCCGGTAGAACCGATAAGGCGCACTATCATAGGCAACATCCGCATCTGGGCGCGCAAGCTCTCCATCGAGCAGCCAGAAACAAAGCGTTGGCGTAATAGCGATGGACAGAAACCAGGATGCGATGAGTGCCAGGAAGAGAACCTGCGCCAACGCACCGACATATTCACCAGTTACATCCTCAGCAAGATAGAGTGGCATAAAGGCAAGTATGGTCGTCAGCGACGATGACAGCAACGGCATGCCCAGTTCACGGGGCGCACCGATGCAGGCCTCCAACCGGTCAACGCCCTCCTCCATTCGCCGCTTAATGTCCTCAGCAATGACGATGCCATTATCGACAAGAAGCCCAAGCGCAATGATGATCGCTGCAATTGAAATACGGTGAAGCGGTATTTCCCAGAGGCTCATGCCGACAAGCGCCGCCAGGATCGCAAGCGGCACGATGGATCCCACAATAAGGCCGGTTCGAACGCCCAGGAACAGGATCACGACAACCAGCACGGTCGCGATCGTCTGCAACAGGTTGCTGGTTGCATCCGCGACCGATGCCTCGACCAACGGAGGCTGATAGGTTGCAAAGTCGAGGCTCATGCCCAGCGGCAGACCATAGCGTTCGCTTGAAAGTAACGCCTCAAGCTCGCGACCAAACTCAGCGATGTTCGATCCCGTCACCATCGCCACGCCCAGTGTCACGGCAGGGTTGCCGTTGAAGTAAGCGGGACGGCTGGGCGGATCGACATACCCCCGCTCCACCAGGAAAATATCTCTGAGATAGACAAGTCCGCCTTCTGGAAGCTCCAGCGGGACATTGCTGATTTCCTCAACGGAGGTAAAACTGCCCGACGGTTCAATTGTAATACGCTGACCATTGGCGGCGATCGATCCGCCTGGCAGGATCACATTCTGTCCCGTCAATGCCGCGATAACCGCCTGCTGAGACAGACCCAATTGGTCCATATAAGTTTGGTCAGCCGTCAGCCACACCTGCTCATCTTGAATGCCATAAAGATCAACCCGGCTGACAAGTGGCAGAGCGCCGATCACATCGCGTAGATCCCGCGCAACTTCGCGCAGCTCCGCCATAGAATAGTCAGGACCCGTAAGAGCCAGAGTTGCAACCGAGACCCGTCCATAATCATCATTTACAAATGGACCCGACGTGCCGGAGGGAAGATCCGGGGTAAGGTCGCGCATCTTATTGCGCAGATCGGTCCAGATGGGGTCTAAGTTGAAATACTTGTCTCCAAGCTCGACCTTCACCGTTGCATAACCTGTGGAAGCCGTAGACGTAATATCTGTCACTTCGGAAATCTGTTTCGCCGTCTCTTCAATCGGCTTCACAATCAGCTGCTCGACACGTTCGGCCGACATGCCTGGGAAATAAGCGGTCACCACCGCCGTCCGGATGGTAATTTCCGGGTCTTCCTGACTGGGATGACTAAAGTAAATTGCAGTTCCACCCATCACGAGAGCGAAAAGCGCGAAAAGCGTGAAGCGGCCATTCTGTATGGCGTAAGCGGCAATGTTTCCCATGATGGCGGCCTATTGGTTCTGCTGCCAGGGACGCGCCGCCATACCATCATGCAGGAAGGCGACACCTGCCGTCACAATCTGCTCCCCTTCGCTCAAGCCCGAGAAAATCTCGATATCATTGCCGCGAATGTCGCCGAGGCTGACGAAACGTTCAAAGACCGCCTCTTTTGTGGGATCGAAAACGAAAACAGGTGCCTTGTTCTGATCTGCCGATTGCACCCCTTGCGCACCAAGATCAGCATCCTTAATGGAGATGGCCGTCAGCGGAATAAGGAAGGCTTCACGTCCGTTCAGGTAAGACTGGAAGTTGAAAGTTACTTTGGCACTCATACCAGTGCGCACATCAGCGTCGCCCAACTCGACCAGCGTAACTTTAACAGCAAAGGCATTTCCGGCTTCTGCACGTGAGGCAATTTCAGAGACAGCTCCGCCAAACACTTCGCCTTTCAGAGTGGGAAAAGAAACAGACACCGGCTGCCCATAATCTACTTCGCGGATGATGGTTTCAGGCACCAGGACACGGACTTCCAGGTTTCCAGCAGACTGAATCTCAAAGAGCGTCGTCCCGGCATTCACTTCCACAAACGGATCAATGTCCCGGCTGGAGATCGTGCCCGCAAAGGGGGCTGAAAGAACCGTGCGATCAAGATCTTTCTGCGCACGTTCCACATCACTCGAGGACACACTCACACTCGCAGCCGCTCCATCATAGGCGGCCTGAGCGCTGTCTACAGCGGCCTGGGTCACAAAGCCTTTGTCAACCAGAGCAAGTTTCCGATCCAGATCCTCTTTCGCTTCAGATCGCTTCGCCCGCGCGCTGCTGAGCTGGGATCGCGCACTATCAAGCGCAATCTGATAATTGGTTCGATCGAGAAGAGCGAGCACTTGTCCGGCGACCACGGTTTCCCCGACAGAGACATTCACCTCAGTCACTCGCCCACTTACTTGGAAACTAAGCGCGGATTGATCAGAAGCCTCGACAACACCTGAAATACTGCGGACCTGACCGGTTGCCCTTTCGCTGACTGTTTCAAGCTTCACCACCGGCGGCGGCGCAGCGACCGTGTCTTCGACCTCCCCGTCACACCCCACAAGACCAAGTGACACCACAATCGGCAACAGAAGTGACCAGCTTCGCATCTCTAACCCTCATTTTCGCCCGCAGATTCGCGAGACTTAGACTGAAAGGACTGTGACTCGGGACCGCTCAGCGTACAAGCACCCAAAGCGCCCGGGGATAAAGTTTTGTCGGAAATTTCAGACTTCTGCGAAGTCGCCCTATAATGAGCGTTCAGACATTCAGACCAAATCGCATTTGACTGCCTTCGCAGGCGGCCACCGGAGTTTTTTTGACAGAAGCTGCCCCCCAAAAGTCCCTCGCCGAAGCCGAAAAAGCCTTTGATGAGCAGGTTCGACGCGACCTGCCCCGAAACTACGCCGTCAATCTGGTACACGGCTTGCTCGGCCAGACAGGCTTTCGTCTGGTTCACGCCCCGACCTTTGTGCCCGCCTTCATCTATATCCTGTCCGGATCTGAGCTGGCCGTGGGCCTGGCCCTGGCTGCGCAGCATTTCGGTGCAGCGAGTTCGTCTTTGTTAGGCGCAACCCTGATCGAACACCGCAAAAAGGTCATCCCGATCGGATTTGTGATCGGCGGCCTGATGCGGGTCCAGGTTTTGGGTCTCGCACTGGCAGGGCTTTTCCTGGAAGGACAGGTCGCTTTCATCGCCTCCTGCCTGTTTCTCGCCCTGTTCGGCTTCTTTAATGGCATGCAGGCCGTTGTCTTCAATTACATGATGTCCAAAGTGATTCCGGTCAGCCTGCGTGGTCGCCTGACAGGGCTGCGCAACTTCATGGCAGGACTCACGGCCTCCGGCGTCGCCTATCTCGGTGGCCAGTATTTCATCGAAACCAATGCTCTGGGGAACGGCTACTCTGCCACCTTCCTCACCGCCTTCATCCTGACAAGCGTGGGCCTCGGGCTCCTCGCCTTCATCCGCGAGCCGGTCCCACCAGTCATTCGTGCTCAGGCGAGTTTCTTTGGTCGCATGAAGGAACTTCCCGCCCTGTTGCGGGCAGACCCGGGTTTTACGAGATTTTTTATTGCGCGGTCTCTGGGAGCGCTCGGCACCATCGCCGTGCCTTTTTATGTGCTCTATGCAGGTGAAGTCGTCGGCTTAAGCGGAACCAATCTGGGCATCCTCTCCCTCGCGTTTCTCTTGAGCCAAACGGCCACCAATCTGGGCTGGGGAGCTTTAGCAGACAAAACCGGTAACCGATTTGTCTTCATGGCAACGCTCATCACATGGATGCTATCGACAGTCCTGCTCTTCTTTGCAACCGATATCATTCTGCTGGGACTCGTCTTCGCAGGTCTCGGTGCAGGTCTGGGTGGCTTCCAGATTTCTTCCCAAAACATGGTGCTGGAATTTGGTGATCGCCAGGACCTGCCCATGCGAATTGCCATCTCCAATATGGGCAACTCTTTCATGATGGGCCTTGGGCCCCTCATGGGCGGATTTGTGGCCCTCTGGTTTTCCTACACAGCTGTCTTCTGGTGCGCCATGGCATTCATGGGTATCGCACTTATGATGGTCGCTTTCCTGATTGACGAACCCAGAAACCGATCATAACCGAAATCAGAACAGATCAGTTTGCGGCCGCAGTCTGCAGCCGCTGTGCAACTGCATCCACTTCTGCCCAGACACGCAGGAAGTTCCCACTCCACAGCTTCTCGATTTCCTCAAAAGTATAGCCACGCTTGAGGAGCTCAGCCGTGACATTCCCCGTCTCAGAGGCATCATCCCAACCGATGACACCCCCACCGCCGTCAAAATCGGAGGAAATTCCCACATGATCGATGCCCATCACTTTGACAGCATGGTCAATGTGATCAACAAACTGAGCAAGTGTCGCGCGCGGGTAAAGCCGATTGATCTCCGCCATCCCCTCGCGGAATTCCGGCAGCTTGCCGTGCGCCAGATAGCTGAACCGCGCAGCGCCCTGTTCCTGTGCAATGCGATTGCGCAGTGCCATACCGGCAGCTGTGCGGCCGGGGTCCGCCTTCACATATGTTGAGAAGGCCACAATCTGAGCAATGCCGTCCTTGGCTGCGAGCGCACGCATCTGCTCATCTGTGAGGTTCCGAGGATGGTTCGCCAAAGCCATAGTTGATGAATGAGAGGCAATAACGGGAGCCTCTGACAATTCAACCGCCTGCATCATGGCGTCGTGAGACGCATGAGAGATATCAACCATCATACCAAGGCGGTTCATCTCTTTCACGACGTCGCGCCCGAACGCGCTCAAGCCCCCATGCTCCGCCGGTGCATCACCCAGATCAATGCGCGGCATGGAACTATCGGCTATATCATTGTGGCCGACATGACCGAGCGACATATAGCGTGCGCCGCGGTCATAATAGTCTTCAACCAGCGACAGGTCTTTGCCGATCACATACCCGTTCTCGATTCCGATCATGGCCACTTTGCGCCCGGAGCCATATATATCCAGCACGTCTGCAGGTGTTGACGCGAGGCCGATGCGACTCGGATAGAGCGCATCGGTCATCGCGTGAATAGCATTGAATTTCACAAGGGCCGCCTCTTTGGCAGCCGTGTAGTTTTCTTCCGTGCGCGCCGTCTGCCCCACATAGACGATGAAGAAAGCAGCATCGAGTCCCCCTCTTTCCATTTTGGGCAAGTCCACCTGAAGCTGGGTCTCAAGACCAGGATCGACTTCCGGAAGCGTCGTGTAGGTCGGCGGAATATCAACATGTGTGTCCAGCGTGAGGACAGGACCATGGACCCTGGTGAACCCTCTGGTCTCCCCTGCCTCATCCACCAGTTCAAAGGCCAGCCAGCCGAGGCCGACAAGAACGGTGAGCACTGTAATGATGAGAAAAATGGGTCGTAACATGGGGTTCCGTCTCCTGTTTTCGGGACGCTGGCACAGCAATCAGCCTCTTGCAAGAGGTTCCGCAAGCGACAGTCTTGTAAGTCGCGGCGGCCACCCTACATTGGGCTGAACCAAAAGGGAGAGATCGCATGACCGCAGAAAACGCAGTTCAAGGCCTCAGCATCATTATCGGCGTCGGTGCATCAAATGGAGTGGGCGGCGCCCTCGTTCATCGTTTTGCCAACGGCGGCGCACCGGTTCTGATTGTCGGGCGCACAGCGGAAAAAATTGAAGCCGTCGCAAAAGAAGTGACAGCCAGCGGCGGCACTGCCTTTACGCAGGTCTGCGACGTCACGAGTCCGGACCAGGTCGCAGCGCTTTTTGAAACCGCAAAAGAGCACGGACCTCTTGGCTCGGTGCTCTACAATGCGGGCAACAATGCCATCATTCCTTTCGAAGAAGTCACACCGGAGCAGTTCGAACAGTTTTGGCGGACAGGCGCCTATGGGGCCTTTCTGGTCGCTCAGCAGGCGCTGAAGATCATGTCGGCTCAAGGATCGGGATCATTCCTCGTCACCGGCGCCTCAGCCTCCATGCGTGGCAAGCCAAACTTTGCGCACTTCTCATCAGCCAAAGGCGCCCTCCGAAACCTCACCCAATCCCTTGCGCGAGACTACGGACCCAAAGGGGTTCATGTCGGACACGTTGTGATCGACGGTGTTGTGAATGGAGATATGGTTCGCAGCCGCTTCGCGGACTATCTCGATGCCAAAGGCAATAATGGCGCCTTGGAACCTGACGCCATCGCAGAAGCTTTCTGGCAACTCCATGTCCAGCACCCCAGTGCCTGGACCCATGAACTCGATCTGCGCCCGTTTAAGGAAGAGTGGTGAGCATCCTGCTCACAAAGCACTGCCAGCAATAGAGAGAAACGCTTCTACTTCCTTTTCCGTTGTGGAAAAGGAAGTCACCAGGCGCACCGCGACACCATCCGGCTCGCGTTCCCAGGGATAGTACACAGCGCCCGCTGTAATAAGTGCCTTATGCACTGACTTGGGAAGCACAGGGAACAGCTGATTGGCTTGCACAGGGTGCCGCAGACGTGCACCTGGCAGCTTGTCGATACCCGTCGCCAGCAGCGCCGCCATCCGGTTCGCATGCGTTGCCATATCGAGCCAAAGATCATCCTCAAGGTAGGCCGCCATCTGCGCACCCAGGAACCGCCCTTTGGAAAGAAGCTGACCGGATCGCTTCCGCATGAAAGGGAGGTCCGACGCAAGACCCTCATCAAAGACGATCACAGCTTCCACCCCCATGGCGCCGTTCTTTGTCGCGCCAAAAGACAAGACATCAACGCCTGCCTTCCAGGTCATCTCACCAGGGCTACAGCCGAGCGATACCAATGCATTGGCAAACCGGGCACCATCCATATGAAGGCGAAGCGAATGCTCTTTTGCAAGGGCTGACAAAGCTTCAATCTCGGCAACCGAGTAAACAGTCCCACATTCCGTGACCTGTGAAAGACTAATGGCCTGAACTTGTGGGTGATGCACCACGCCTTGTGCGAACCCGTCGAGACCCTGCTCAATCGCCTCCGGCGTCAGTTTTCCATGGTCTCCCCCGAGCGGCAGCAGCTTGGCTCCATGCATGAAAAACTCAGGCGCCCCGCACTCATCCGTATGGACATGTGCACACTCATGCACAAAAATCGCTCCATGAGGTTGTGTGATCGCGGCCAGATTGAGCGCATTGGCAGCCGTCCCCGTGGCCACCAGAAACACGGACACATCTTTTTCAAAGACCTCAGAAAGGCGGTCACATGCTTGCCCTGTGTAAGCATCCACCCCATAGCCTGGAGCCGCTCCGTCATTTGCAGCGGCGAGCGCCGACATAATCTCCGGCGCAACACCACTGCCATTGTCACTTGCAAAATTCATGAATTTCCCCCTGAGGCGTCCCGCCGCATACATACAGGCTCGCAACTATCTATATGCTAGGGGTCATTGCGTTTTCAGGAAACCAAATCCATGTCCGAACACCGCAAACCGTTTCGAGAACCGCTTCACCCCTCTATCGACGAGGTACTGATCGAGAAACTCGTGCGGGCGTTTTACACAAAAATCCGGGCCGACAAGGACCTCGGACCGATATTTGGCATGGTGATCACAGGAGACTGGGAGCCGCATCTGCAGAAGATGTTTGCCTTCTGGTCATCCCTCACCATGCTGACAGGCCGCTACAAAGGCCAGCCCATGGTAGCGCATATGAAACTGAAGATGGTGCAACCGGAGCATTTCGATAGATGGCTGTCCCTGTTTCGCGAGACAGCAAACGAAGTCTGCCCGCCGCCGGCCGCTGCCGTCTTCATCGACAAGGCAGAGCGCGTCGCAGAAAGCTTGAAACTCGGCATGTTTTTCAAGCCAGAGGAGGCGGCAGCGCAAGGTTCGCCACCGCCTTCTCAAGTCTAGGCAGCGCCCTCAGGCAACATTTGCAAAGATCATCAATCCATAGATCGCAAAGGCCGCCATTGAAATCGTGGTGAAGGCCATGCCAATCGCACGCCCTGCGCCAACGCCACCCCCAGCGCCCACAAAATTGACAGCGTGAACAACCCGTCCAAGGACGAGGCTCGCGCCGCCCGCAAGCAGGAGCCAGGAAGGCGCCCCCGCCAGCTCAGCCAATGCCATGGATATCAAGACAATCGGGACCGTTTCCGTGAAATTGCCATGGGCCCGCATGCGCCGTAACAAAACATCGTCATCACCATGCATGAAGTTGATCCCAACTTTTCCGCGATACACACCAACCAACGTGGTCAGGATGATTTGGATGAAGATCAATACGCCCGCGAACAGGGCAGTCAGATGGAGGGTCATAGGAATCTCCTAAGCATCAGGTAGATCCGTGCGCACAGACGCGCCCGCCCCTGATGAAAAATTGCAAAAGGCTCAGCTCTGTGCGGCTTCATAAGCAATGAACGCTATGCTTGCGCCAAAGGGGTCACGAATTGTCGCCATGCGACCAACACCCGGCGCATCTGCAGGTGCACTCACCTCTTCAGCGCCCGCTTTCAATGCCGCCGCGAAGCGCTGATCCACATCATCAACGGTGATGTAGACGACCCAGACTGGGTCATTGGAGGGTGTATTTGGAATGCCGCCGATCGGGCCTTCGCCCACCATGATGCCGGGATAGCTGGATCCATCCTGCATGGGCATGTCGACCACATTCCAGCCAAGAACATTTTCATAGAACTTCCGGGCAGTCGCCGGGTCTGCACTGTTATGGGCAATCCAGCTCGGCATGCCATGAGTTGTTGTGGGGTTCGTTGTCATGTCTCTCTCCCTGGTTTGTTGCGAGCAAGTGCTCAATCACCCCAAGGACGTGCAGCAGACATCCTACCCGACACCGATCATCATTTTTTGAGAGCTGAAAGACGACCTTCTATATAGGCGCGCTCCGCATCAGAGGGTCCAAGCGTGAGCGCCTTCTCATATGCCTCTCGAGCGGCCCCCTCATCGCCAGTTTCGACGTAAAACGCTGCGCAGGTTGTATGAAAATAGAGATAGCCCTGCAGCGCCTCCGCAATCATCTCCGTGCCTTGCAGCGCTTCCACCGCACCCTGCACCTTGGAAACCGCGACCAATCGGTTCAAACTGACAACCGGTGAAGGCTGCACTTGCTCCAGCGCCCTGTAGAGGCGCTCAATCTCCGCCCAATCTGTCTCTTCGGCCCGCGAGGCGGCGCAATGGACCGCAGCAATTGCCGCCTGAATTTGGAACGCGCCGGGGCGTCCGCGCCGCAGCGCCTTTTCCACCAGAACCTGACCCTCGGCGATCGCAGATCGATCCCACAAGCTGCGGTCTTGCTCATCCAGTGGCACCAGCGTCTCCGCCACATCCTGCCGCGCCGAGCGGCGTGCATTATGCAAAAGACAAAGAGCAAGCAGGCCCATGACCTCCGGCTGTGCGGGAAAGAGCTGCAACAATAACCGCGCGAGGCGGATTGCCTCCAGGCAAAGTGAATGCCGGATATGATCGCCGCCACCATGGGAGGTATATCCCTCATTGAACATCAGGTAGAGCATCACCAGCACCGCGTTTAACCGTTGGGACCGCTCATGGAGGGACGGCGTCTCAAGAGCGGCTACCACGGCTGCCGCCTTTTTCTTTGCTCGCGTGATCCGTTGCTCCATGGATTTCGGCTTCGCGAGGAAAGCCCGCGCGATCTCCTCAACCGAAAACCCGACAACGACTTTAAGCGCCAGGGCCAACTGATCCTGAACTGTCAACTCATCATGGCAGCACATGAACAACAGCCTCAGCACATCGTCGCGATAGTCTGACGTATCAATCGCATCCGCATAATCCGCTTCAACATCATCAAGGTTCTGCCCCGTTTCCAGTCCTTCAAACGCAGCACGTTCAGTTTCACGGCGACGAAGCGCATCAATTCCCGCATTTCGCCCGACAAGAATGAGCCAGGCCGTGGGGTCTTTTGGCACGCCCTGCTTCGACCAGGATTTGACGGCGCGCATGCAAGCTTCTTGATAGGCATCTTCAGCAAGGTCGACGGTCCTGAAATAGCGCGTCAGAGCCGCCATAGCGCGCGGACGCGCCGAAACAAAATGACGGGTGAGCGGGGAAGATTTAGTCATCTTCAGAGGCAGTCACCTGCCCCGGGCCAAACCAGCTGATCGGACGCACCTCGACAGAGGCAATATCCAGCGGTAACAGCTTCGCCGCCTCTATCGCCTCCTCAATCGTCTCGCACTCAATGGTGTAGAAACCGAGCAAATGTTCCTTGGTCTCCACAAACGGGCCATCGGTGACGACCGGTACGCCCGCTTGCTCACGTAGGGTCACGGCTGTCGCCGTTGCATGAAGTTTGGCGGCGGGTCCGTTCTGTGCACCACCAGCGAGACGGTCCTGAAGGGCGTAGTGCTTGTTCATGACAGCTGCCTGCTCATCCTCAGACAGCTGGTCGAACGCCCCATCATCCCCAAAGATCAAAATTGAATACAGCATGGTCCCTCCAGATATGGCCAGCTCCTAGGACGGGCAGATACGGCGAAATCCGACATCACGGCAAACTTCGCCAAGAAGCTGCCTAAACATATGGCCTATTTCTGAAAAAGCTGAGCGTTTTCGCAGTTTCCGGTCCCATCACACAAATCGGCAAGATCTTGGGCCAGCGGGCCACCACCTTTGACCGCAACACCAAAGGAGACACCGCGATGACGCACCCCATGCAATGGCTCGGCCCAATATTGGGAATGAGCTTGTTTTGCCTAACTCCCGCGCAGGCAAATTCACCAGACCATGAAAAGCTCATCGGCACCTGGGCAACTCAGGGGTATGGCGCACAGGTTCTCATTACCCCATGTGGCAGAGCCGGTGAACAGCTGTGCGGACAGATCACCTGGCTTTGGACGGACCGCGATTCTGATGGGCACTTGCTAAGGGACGAACAAAACCCTGTTGCAAGGCACCGAGACCGGCCACTGGTCGGGATACCCATTTTTCGGAACTTTGTGAGTGATGAAAACGGCCGCTGGCAGGGTGACGGTATTTACAACCCGGAAGACGGAAACACCTACGCAGCTTCGTTAAAGCCCAGCTCGGACGGAACTCTGAGCGTAACCGGTTGCGTGCTGGGCATCTTCTGCCAGAGCCAGATCTGGCGTCGACCACATTCTGTCTGTCCAGCAACCATCGCCCAAACACACAAGGAATAGGAACATCGGATGAAGAAACCCCAGTTCATCGCTCGCCAGGGCCGCCAGCCATCAGGCCTGCTGGGCTCCATAATTGGCCGCATCATGTCAAAAGAAACCGCCGCCGCGAACGATATCGCGATTGCGCTGCTCAAAGTGTCGCCTGGCGATCGGGTGCTGGACGTCGGCACAGGCCACGGCGCCGCACTCGCCACCCTTGCGGCACTGAACGATCCAGGGTCCTTGGACGGTTTGGACTTCTCACCAACAGCCTTGAAGATCGCCCGAAAGAGAAACAGTGCACTCCTAAGATCAGGCCGACTTCATCTCCACCAAGGCGCGAGCAACGTCATGCCTTATGCCGACGAGAGCTTCGATAAAATCCTGACCATGCACACGATTTATTTCTGGGAGGAAGCTGCCACCCACCTTGCAGAGGTTTTCCGTGTACTGGCACCAGGCGGCCGCTTCGTGATCGGATTTCGTCCGGGCGACGACACTCGCACGGCGTCGATTTTTCCCGACAACGTCTATGCTTTCCGCACAATTGAGGACGTTAAAATATTACTTGAAGAGGCCGGATTCAGCATCGCAGAGACCGAAAGACAGGACGACCGCAAATCAATCCTCAGTTGGATTGCCGCAGAACACCCTCGCTGACCGTGCTGCTGGCAATCTTCAGAGTCCCATCAGGAAATCGTGGATCGGGCGAACGGTTGTGAATCCAGAAATGGCCTGGTTGACTGCACCCTCACCGGTGGCCTTGGCATGTCCCTGATTGTCGATCCAGGCAGCAAGGCCCTTATATTGCAGCAGGTGAGCATACGCTGGCTCAACAGCATAGCCAGAAGGCACCCGCTTCAAATCAGGATCGCTCAGCCGGCAGCCCTTCTTGACGAGCCCTTTCAGAATCTTGTCCAGATCAGCACCACCTGTGTGATCGCACACCGTCCGCCGATAGCTTTCCAGAGCCTGCTTCTCCAAATTCATTGAGCCGGCTCCATAGATCACCCCTTTGGTATCCAGAGAGAAATAGAAGCCGGAATGGGTTCCCTGACCTGTCTTCCCCGGTTTTCCAAAAAATGCCATGCGCACATGAGTGTTGTAGGGGGTTTTATCTTTGGAGAAGCGAACATCGCGATGAATGCGGAAAAGCTTTGGCACAACTTCCCCGCCCAGTTTCCTTTCAAGCTCAAACTGGACTTCCCTCAGGAAATGCTCTGCAGGCCCTTTGATGTTCTGTTCGTAGATCTGTTTGTTGTCATTAAACCAGTCGCGGGAGTTGTTTTTCTCAAGATCCTTCAGGAACTTGATCCCGGCCTTCGGAAATCCCTCAAATCCGCTTCCCATAATCACCTCCTAGGCAATGCAGCACCATCATTCACCTAAAGACGGCCCCGTCTTCTGAAATCCGACAACCAGCGTGATCAAGCGCGAAAAACGCAAAAGCCCGGCGGAGGAAGCCGCCGGGTTTCGCGCCGCATTGGGAGGTTTAGAGAAGAATCTCTGCCCCGATCATCAAGATCGCGGCCCAGGACACAAGATAGACCGGTGTCCGGAGATAAGGCACGCCTGCGATATAAACAATCGCATGCCCCACCCGAGAGTAGAAGAACACAGCTGCCCACTCAGCAACAGCAGCAGAGCCTGCTTCCAGCAACGCTGCGGCCACAACGACCGCGATGAAGGCGGGCATGGTCTCCACCATATTGAGATGCGCGCGCTGTGCCCGCTGCGCCCAAAGGGGTGCTTCTGGCTGGTGCGCCGGAAAGCCTTCCGGATAATTGTTCAGGAAGGTGGGGAGTCCCCAAACAAACAGCCGTGCCAGAATGTAGGGTGTCCACAAAAGTACTGTGAGGACGCCACTTAAGGCGAGATAGATGAATACGTCTTGCATGATCTTTTCCCAGATGAGCGGATGAAATCAGGAGGCGAAGCCGCCATGGATCACTTCGAGCTTGTTGCCGAAAGGATCGCGAACAAAGCCCGTGTAGACATCCGGCATAGGGTAGTCTGGCCGTGGGCCAGGCTCACCTGCACAGGTGCCACCGGATTTCATGGCTATCGCGTGGAAGGCATCAACAGCTTCTTTTGAAGCCGCCTTGAAGCAAATATGCACACCATTGCCAGCGGTCGCTGCAGCGCCATCATTTGGCAGCATGATGAGAAACTGGACAGCGCCATTGCCATAGGCCGCAAAGCCATCTGTTGCAGCGAGACATGTGCAATCTATGGTTGCCATGACGGCATCGTAGAACTGTTTGCCTTGGTCGATGCTGGGCACGCCAACGCTAAGGTGGTCGATAATATTCATTAGTCTATTCCTGAAAAAAGGGGGAAGGGAGGAGCAGCGGCGCCGCTCCTCATTTTTTTAAAGATCAGCAGCAGCCGTGTGCTCGATCTTGGTCCAGTTGGTCGCAGCCTTGGAGATCGTGCCCGCGCGGTCCTTGTTGAACGCCTGGAAGATTTCCTCGTTCAAGAAGACATAGAGCTTACCGTCAACAACTGCGGCAAACTGAGGGTCACCATCAAACTTCTTACCGACAGAAACACCGAACGTGCAAAAGCCACCATTCTGAGGAATGTACTTCTCAGGGTTGGCTGAGAACGTGTTCATGTTGGCTTCGGAAGAGAAGTAGTACGCAACGCCATCATGTACCGCTGTGTATGGCGCTGCACCATCCAACCGGTTGCCCAGTTCGATGAAGGCGACAGGGTCAACACCGTGAAGACCCAGCGGCGCACCAGCAGCAGTCAGACCGGCGGCCACATTGTTTTCATCTGCAGCAAGAACAGGAGCCGTTGTGGCCATGGCAGCCAACACAACAGCAGCGAGTGTGAGTGATTTAGACATCCCAGAATCTCCTTGAATGGGGTTCGACTTCAACGAGAAACTAGGTGCGCCCCGCAGGACGAATTATCAATCAAGCTCCAAGTGTTTGGGACTGACCGCAAACCACTTGGGACGAATTGTTAAATCAGAAGAGATTTTGAGGAGCACAGGCTCCGCCGGATCAGGCCTGCGCGCGCCGATAGGCACTGGGCGCCACGCCAAACTTACCCGAGAAAGCACGACTGAAAGCGGCGGATGATTGGTAGCCGGACCGGCTCGCCACTTCCTGCATGCTACATTGGGAGCCCTCAAGAAGGGACAATGCTTTTTGCAGCCGCCAGTCAGAAAGATAAGCCATGGGCCCGGTCCCCATCAGCTGGCTAAAACGCTCAGCGAATCGACTTCGGGACATACCAATTTCTGACGCCAGACGTTCGACAGTCCAGTTTTCTGCTGGCGCACCGTGAATGATCTGAAGAGCTCGACCGATCTGCTTATCCTGAAAAGCCTCTAGGATGGAGGCCAACTCAGGGCTATGGCTAACCCCGACACGCAGAAGCTCGATAAACACAATCTCAGAAAGCCGGGTGACAGATGCCGCAGATCCCATCTCCCCGGAGAAAGCACGACGCACAAGCACGCGCAGCATCTCATCCAGCCAGGGTTCGCGCGCGCGCATAGCAGCTGTCGTCACAAGATGATCGGGCAGCGCTCTTAACAAGGGGTGGTCGGCCCCAGGTCGGAACACAAAATGTCCGCAGACCATCTGAGTTGAAGCATCTTTATCTCCAGCACCAACAGCAAGCACCCCCTGCCCGTCATATCCGACATCGCTTAGAACCGTTTCTAAATCGGGAGCCGTGGTGCAGGCCTGATCGGCGAGAACATGAGAACGTCCACGGGGGATAAGAACCAGATCACCTGGACCAAGCGTGACAGACGTCCCATCAGCAAACTGCACATGTGTACTTCCCTGAACGACAAGGTGAAACCGCGCAGCCTGGTCAAGGTCTGGCACTGTAACTGCCCATTGGTTGGAAAAATCCGTGCGGAAATAGAGAACACCCTTCAGATTGAGCGTATCCAGAATGTCATCGAGAATATCCATGGGCGACATGTTGCGTCTCTGCTGGGCAGTTGCAACAGATTAGGCAGATCACATTTCCGCGAAGGGCGACTGTCCGTCCCTATTTCGGCGGCAAGCTGCCAGCAAATTTTGCAGCAAATGCGATCCAGTCTTTAAGCCCAGTCTCCAGGCAGGCATCCGCCTCCACCCAGATCATGCCGCCCATTCGGCGGCCGTTAAAGTCAATCACTTCAGCACCTGGCCGCTTCAGCGCGTCGGCTTCAAGATCTTTGCCGACACGAAACATAAACCTCCCAACTTCCACGCCACACAGCATATTGCCGTTCAACATCCAGCAATAGCCGCCAAACATCTTCTTTTCAGAAACACCCTTGCGGCGCTTCAATGCATCACGCATCAGGTCAGCAAGGTGTGGATCATGGGGCATGCAAACATCCTTCGACGGTTAGAAGACAGTCCTAAGGACGCATGCGGCGCTCCATACCCGACACGTCAGGAAAATAGCCGCCTATCTCCAGCCATCCGGGTCAAAGGGACCGGCCCAGCCATAGGTGTTCAGATCAATCCGCCCACTCGCCCGCCAGATAATGCCTTCTTTGCGCAGCAAATCACTCTGCAACGTCTCGCCACCACCTTCAGAGCGGACGCTGATCTTGCCTTGTGAATTCACCACCCGATGCCACGGAACTTTTTTAGCGGTCTTTCCATCAAGCGCTCCCAGCGCCTGTCCCACCTGGCGCGGGCCGCACCCGACAATCTTGGCCAGCTGCCCATAAGTCGCAACCTGACCGGCTGGGATCTCAGCAATGAGTTTATAGAGGCGGGTATGGTCCATCACACGGTGACGCTACCGCAACAACCCATTCAAGGCCATGTCCACATGGGCTTCCATGAATGTTTCAAGATCAAGCGGCGCAACGGGGTCAAACGTCATTTTCCAGACAGCCGCAAAGATCGCCGGACCCATAATGATGGTCGGCGTTTTACTCATTGGTCCGTCTTGAAACTCACCTCGTTCAATACCTCTTTGAACAATCCGTTCAATCAGAGCCATGCCTTTCGAAATTGAATCACGGTAATAGTTGGCAGGGATGTCCGGGAAACGCGCCCCCTCCGCAATGATGATCCGCAGAAGTACACGCGCATCAGAGGCAACAATTTTCTCATAGATGATCTTGAGCACGAGCTTCAACAACTCATCCGTTGGACCAGGATAGCTCTCCACCAACTCTTCAACATTATCGAGCGTTGAGATGATCCGCGACGTCACCGCGGCTTGAAACAGCGCTTCCTTATTCTCGAAATAGCGATAGATCGTGCCTTTGACCACACCGGCTCGTGTCGCCACATCCGCTAAACGGGCCCCGGCAAATCCCTTGTCAGCAAATTCGGCGAGCCCCGCTTCAATAATCTCAGCCGGCCGTGCGTCTTTCCGCCTTTGTCTTTTCTTTGGCGCCGCCTCTCGGGAGGCTGTTTCTGCTTTTGCCATATTCAGGTCTGGATTTTCATCTTCACTTCACCTATATATTAATGACCGGTGAGTCATTAATAGTCAAGGCCACATATTGAAGCCAACCATAGGGATGAAGAAAATGGCGCAACCGCCCCAAAATTCGACCGAAGGTACTGACCTGCCCCTTGAGGCCGTGGATCGATCCATAGACGAAGACGACCGCGAATTCAGCAACATCTGGGCAAAGGTCAGAAGCTTCCGGATCATCCCCATTCTCATGCTTTGCGTCGCCTTTGGCGGCATCATGGGCCTGTACTTTCAACCCCCAGGCCTCCAACTCGCGATGCGCACCCTCGACCTCGAGCCAGGTGCGGGCACCTCAAGTCCCATTGCGGTCCCTCTCAATCACACGGTCATCGCGGAAATTGATCCCTCAGCCACCCCCGGTCCGAACACTGTCATTGGTTTGGGAGCACTCCTTCCAGATGGAGATGTCACAACCATCGCCCCGCCGTTTGGATCGGGAGATGCCCGCGTAACAACCTTGATAGTTGATGAAGGTGACCAGGTGACCGTCGGCGACACCCTGGCCATTCTGGACAACGAAGCGCAGTACAAAGCAGCGCTGGAGGCCGCAGAGGCAAATGTCGCACTCCGCCAAGCAAACCTGGATCAGACGCGCACTTCCATTGAGGCAAGCCTGAAAGAAGCGCGTGCAAACCTTGGCAGCGCTGAAGCAGCAGCGCTGAGTGCCCGCAAAGACTATGAGCGCGCGCAGTCCCTCATTGAGCGCGGCACCATTTCTGAAGCTGTACTGGACCAAAGACAGGCCAGCAGTGACCAGGCGGCACGCGCAGTCGACCAGGCGCGCGCCACACTGTCCCGCTATGATGTTGGGGACATAGACACACAGGTCGATGTCGTTGTTGCCGCGAGAAATTACGACGCCGCTAAAGCAGCTCTAATTCAGGCACAACGCGATCTGGAAAAAACCTATGTGCGTGCACCCATCACTGGAACTGTTCTCAAGATCCACGTCCGTCCAGGTGAAAAGCCAGGCGGTGAGGGCGTCATGAATATCGGCAATATTGAGCGCATGACGGCAGAGGTCGAAATTTATCAAACTCAGATTGGCAACATCGAACTAGGCGACACCGTCGACATCACGGCGAATGCTCTGCCCACAGCCTTGAAAGGAACCGTCTCGCATATCGGTCTGGAAGTCGAGCGTCAGACTCTGATCGATGATGACCCTGCAGCTAACACAGATGCCCGTATTGTAGAAGTGACAGTTTTGCTCGACGACGCGTCATCGAAAATCGCGGCGCGCTACACAAACCTTCAGGTGGTCGCCACAATTCAGACAGCGAACGGCTCATGACGGCTTTCCTCACAGCACTCCTCGGCAGGCTGCCTATTGGCTGGTTGCAGCTAAAGCACAATAGGTCACGCCTCGCTGCGGCTATTGCCGGGGTCGCTTTCGCCAACATCTTGATTTTTATGCAGTTGGGTTTTCTCGGCGCCCTCGTTGAGACCACCAAGCTTCCCTATCGCCCCATGGTGGCAGACATTCTGATTTCCGCTTCCGACGCAAACACATTGTCCGACGGAAGCAACGTACCACGCCAAAGACTTTTTCAGGCGCTATCTGTTCCTGGAGTCGCAGACGCAAGCCCCTTCTATCTTGGGAAATTCGACTGGCAACGAGACAATGGAACCACCGTCAACTTCCAGGTCTTTGGCATTGATCCCACGAAACCGGTCTTCCACGACCCTGAGATCGACAATGCCCGAGCAGAGTTGCAACTTCTCGATACGGCCCTCCTGGACAGGTCCGCCCGCAATATCGATACCGCACTCGCAAGCGGCATCGACGGGGGGTCAGTTCACCGGTTTGAAGCCAACGGAAGAACCTTGAGCGCCGTTAGAACTTTTTCCATCGGCGCTGGCTTCGAAGCGGACGGCTATCTCATCGTCTCCGACCAGACCTTCCTAAAGATGTTTCCTCAGCGCACGGCAGGGGCACCTACGCACATTCTGATCACTGTGGCGCCCGGGACGTCACCGCAAACAGTCGTGCAAAACCTGCGGAACGCCATCCCGGAAAAAGACGTCATCATTCGATCAGTTGAAGAAGCGGCAGCAGCTGACGAAGCCTATCAAACGACCGAACGCCCCGTCGGAGTGATCTTTGGGTTCGGCGTGATCATAGGTGTGCTCGTCGGGCTCATTATCGTCTACCAGGTTCTCTCAACAGATGTGGCCGATCACTTAAGCGAATATGCAACACTGAAGGCGGTCGGATACAAACAGAGCTTCTTTCTCAGTATCGTCTTTGAAGAGGCTCTCATCCTGGCCGTCTTTGGTTTCGTTCCAGGCGTTCTATTTGCGCTCGGACTTTATGATGTTCTGACAAGCGCGACCGGCCTTCCCGTTGAAATGACAGGCACAAGAGCCGTGGCAGTTCTATTTGGCACCAGCGCCATGTGCCTCATCTCCGGTGCCATCGCCACGAGAAGGCTAGCCGGGGCCAACCCGGCTGACCTGTTTTGAGGATTTCATGAAGCTGTTCAATAAGGACATAGCAGAGACCTCGGCCAACACCACCTCGAGCGGCCAGCAGAGCCCCATTCAAATCAGGGGTCTTAATCACTGGTTTGGAACGGGGGAGGCACGCAAGCAGGCGCTCTTCGATATCAACCTGACCATAGAACGTGGGTCGCTCGTCATCCTCATGGGCGCATCAGGCTCCGGCAAAACAACACTGCTCACGCTGGCAGGTTGTTTACGCGACGTTCAAGACGGAAGCGCTCAGCTGCTGGGACAAGAATTGAACGGTGCGGACGAAGATCTGCTCGTAGCTTGCCGACGGCGTCTTGGTTTCATCTTTCAGGCGCATAATCTTCATGAAAGCCTGACAGCGGTGCAAAATGTCCGCATGGGTCTGGATGTCCATGGGGCGCAGGCGCGCAAAGACTGGAAAACGCCCTCCTCCCATCTTCTCAATCTCGTAGGTCTGGGAGACAGATTGGATTATCTGCCCGGCAATCTGTCTGGCGGCCAGAAACAACGCGTCGCTGTAGCCCGCGCACTGGTGGGAAATCCCGACATTGTATTTGCCGATGAACCCACCGCTGCCCTCGACAAAGAAAGTGGTCACCAGGTGGTAAGCCTGCTTAAACGCCTCGGCACCGAGCGCAACACGACCACATTGATGGTCACCCACGACAATAAGGTGCTGGCGATGGCTGACAGGATCATCACCATGGAGGATGGCCGGATCGTGAAAGATGAGGTCACGCACCCCTGAATTTCGCCGTTATTTGCGCTTCTAAGCAACGATCCCGCTGGACTTTTCATAAGCCCCCTTCAGCGCTAACCTTTCCTGAAACGGGGGAAGAGATATGACATATGCACAAGGCCGCTTTATCCACGACGCAGACAGCCACTTAATGGAATTGAGCGATTGCCTGGATCTATATTTCGAAAAAGGGCTCCTGCAGCGGTTTCATGATGTTCCTGCCTTCAAAGCAAAAGTCGCCCAAGAGACATGGGCAGAAGCGGCGCGCAAAAAACACAAAGACGCTGAGTTTCGAGCAGACATGGGCGACCAGATCATGTTGCGCAAAGATTTTGATGCTCAAGGCTCATTCCTCGCAGAGGACCGCCCGGCAGCTCTCGACGCCATGGGCTTTGCAAGCCAACTTGTCTTCACAACCTTCTGCCTGGGGAATTTCGGGCTGGATCAGGGCAAGGACATGGAGCTCTGCTATGGGGCAGCCGATGCACATAATCGCATGATGACCGATTTCTGCTCCGTCGACCCGCGGCTGCTTGCGACGGTCTACATCCCTTTGGAAGACTTCGATCGAGCGAAGGCCTCCACGGCGAAGGCACTCAAGATGGGAGCCAAAGCACTTATGGTTCCCTCCCTCTGCCCGCAAAACCATAGTCCGAGCCACGTCGCCCTTGATCCTGTATGGGCCATGGCCGAAGAGGCAGGCATTCCGGTTCTTTTCCATGTGGGCGGCGAAGAAAAACTCAACCGCATCTACAAGGAAAATGGCCTGCCACCGGTTCCAGACTTTCACGGCGGCGACGACAATTTTACATCCGTGAGTTACCTTCCCATTCCCAACGCTGTCATGCAAACGCTCGCAACGCTGATTTTCGATGGTGTCCTCGATCGCTTTCCAAAACTGAAATGGGGTGCCATTGAACTCGGGGCCTCCTGGTTGCCAGGTTGGATGAAGGCCATCGATTCTGCGGCCCACGCTTTTGTTCGAAACGAGGAGCGGCTGCAGAATTTGTCAGACAAGCCATCGAACATCGCAAGGCGACAACTCCGCGTTGCACCCTACCCTCATGAAGACGCGGGTTGGATCATTGCAAACTCTGGCGAAGAAATGTGCCTCTTCTCCTCCGACTTCCCTCACGTCGAAGGGGGACGCAATCCCCTGAAACGGTTTGACCAGTCACTGGAAAGTGTCTCAGCCGCAGCGCGGGACCGGTTTTACGTCGACAATTTTGTTGACCTAATGGGGGAAGGTCTTCCGCAGAACCTCCGCCGCCCGCCGGAATTAAACGTCGCGTCCTGAGTTTCCGATCACGGGGCATCAGCGAAGCTTCAGTCAAAAATGATTGCGCGGTCGATCCAGTCTTGCCTTGATTTTGAGCCCAACTCTTAGATAGTCGGGTGATCAAGACAGGTCAGCGTTCCCTCTACGGAGGAAAGAGCGCAAACAGCGTGCGCACCTTTTGAAGAGGGCGGCGCAAGAGGACATGCTCATGGGGACATTCGCCTTAGTTTTAGCTGCAGTACTGGTGGTCTGGTACCTATGGGAGTCGCAGCACCGCAAAACCCGCGCAATGTCTGGCGGCCTACATGCTGATATCACGCTCCGCCATGAACAGGAATGGGAGCTCTATCACAATGATTTCTCCCTCTGTTCCAAAAAGAGCCGTGTGTGCCTCGCCGAACTCGACATCCCATACAAATCCCACCATATCGACCTGATTGAGACCGGCTCCTACGAAACACTTAGCCGGCACTACCTCAAAGTAAATCCCGGAGCCATTGTTCCCGTTCTGGTGCACAACGGACACCCTATCTACGAGTCACATGATCAGCTTGAATATGCCGCCGCCCATTCCGCCAACCCCGATCTTCTGGTGCCGCAGGACGCGGCCAAGCGTGAGGTGATGGACTATTGGGTGCACAAATCTTCCCTCATTGGCGATGACCCAATTGCCGCCGTCGACGAAACGGCCGGGAATGCAGTGCCGGGACTCACGACGCCGATCTTCGCGGCCATGGTGAAGCACATCCCCACGCACCGAATACTGACGGGTCTGCTGTTTCACAGGCTGAAGGTGCGCGCCGTGTTCTTTTTGGCGCTCAAACTCTTTGGGCTGAAGAACCTGTCTAAGATGAAACCTGTGATCGCCTTGCTTCACAATTCCAAAAAGGCGATGCAGGCACATTTTGATGAGCTGGAAGCCGCCCTCGCAAAGTCCGGCGGACCCTGGATCGTTGGGGATCAGTTCACGCTCGCCGATGTCGGCGTCATGGTGATTTTCGACCGCCTGCGGGAGGGAGACTGGCTGGATGAGTTCCTCATTGATGCCCGTCCCAACGTGCGTGCCTATTGGACAGCCCTTCAAGAGCGGCCGAGCTATCAGGCGGGCATCGCTAACCATATGCACCCCATGGTGACACACGGCACGCAAGCCATCATTGAATTGAAACAGACCGATGCGAACTTCAAAACCGCAATGACCGGCACCTAAAAACGGTCTATTGGCGATGAGCCCGCAGGGCGGTTAGTCTCTCTGCCAAACCCTCGGCAGATAAAACGAGGGGCAACCGGGGAAAAAAAACCATGTCCATGTGGAAAAATGATGAGTGGCTCAGTCAACTAAATGAAGAGGTTGTCGACCCTGGTCGCGAAATCGTCGATCCGCATCATCACCTCTGGCACCAGGAAGCAACGCTCTACGACCTTGAGGACCTGTGGGCCGACACAAGCAGCGGGCACAACATCACTCAAACCGTCTTCGTCGAATGTGGCTCCAGCTATCGGGACACCGGCCCCGATCATCTAAAGCCGGTGGGCGAAACCGAATATGTCGCAAACCGTGCCAAACGCTCCGCGGAAACAGACTCTAGAGCGACCATTTCTGGCATTGTCGCCCGCGCCGACCTTGAGCATGACGATCTCGACACCATTCTCGACGCGCACCAAGAGGCAGGCGGCCATCTCTTCAAAGGCATCCGCCACGCCGGCGCCCACGCACATCACCCTGAAGTTCTCTCCATTCCCGGCGGGGCGCCCGCCGACCTCTACGAGCGCCCAGCCTTTCGTTCAGGCGTAGAACGTTTGGGCGAACGCGGCCTCACCTACGATACCTGGCACTACCATTATCAAAACCAGGCATTCCTTGATCTCGCGAAAGCTGTGCCGGGTACGACCATGATCCTGGACCATTTTGGCACCCCGCTGGGCGTCGGCCCTTATGAAGGACAAAGGGAAGAAATCTTCGCCGCCTGGAAGGATGATGCTGCCGCCATCGCAGAATGCCCAAATGTGGTTGCCAAAATCGGGGGCCTCGCCATGCCCGACAATGGCTTTGGCTGGAACACGCGCGCGACGCCGCCTTCCTCAGACGAATTTGTCGACGCCCAGTCACGCTACTATCTGCACATGATTGCCTGTTTCGGACCAGACAGATGCATGTTCGAAAGCAACTTCCCTGTCGACCGCCTGTCAATCAGCTACCCGGTTCTTTGGAACGGACTGAAGAAAATCGCAAGCGGCTTCAGCGATCTAGAGCAAGACCAGATGTTCTCTGGCACTGCGAAACGCGTCTATCGCCTCTAGAGCATCTCCAAAAAACCTAGTGTGAAAACTTGCCTGAATTTTTGAGCATGTAGGCGGCACCATGTGGGGTGTTGAGCGCGGCATTCTCACCAAACAGGCGTTCTTTCTGACCACCATAAATCTCTCGGTTTGCCCCCAAAGGTGCTAACTCCTGCGCCTTTTGTTGCGCTAGGGGCAACAGCTCATCGAGCGCTGCAACATGTTGCACAATACCCGCCTCAAGCGCCTGCGGTCCTGCCCAACGCCGCGCAAGCTGCACGGTTTCGAAGAAAGCATTTGCAGGAACTTTATGCCGGAAGAGCGCCAGTTCCGGCTCTGGGATTTTCATGCCCAACTGCACTTCATTGGCACAGATAAATCCGCGGTCCACACGCATCACACGAACATCATGGCAGAGCGACACCATGAAGCCCGCACCAAAGGCATGACCATTGATGGCACAAACAGTCGGAACAGGGAGCGTGATGATGCGTCCCATCAGCGCCATAAACTCACCTCCAAAAACCTGTCGATCTCCCCCGCCAGGATGCTCATCTGGCGCCTGCACCCAGTCGAGATCAAGCCCATTTGAAAAGAACTTCTCGTTTGATGACCGCGTCACCAGTGCGGCGGCACCCTCCGACGCCTCAACTTCGTCGAGCGCCTGGGCGATTTCACGAACGAAGGTTGTATTCCAACGGTTTTCCCCGGCATCCATTGTCAGGGTGAAAACGTCTGCATCTCGTTCCAAATTGATCATCCAAGCCGCTCCTGCACATATCCATGGTGTTAGTTTGTTAGTCGAGAGCTTCCACCAAGGCGCGCGGAACGGCAATCAAAGAATGCGCACACCGCTAACGCCAAAAACCAACAGCCAGGACAAAATCTCTGCGTGAGGGTCCAAAAAACCCGCATTTACAGAAATCAAAAGCAGAAAGAAAGAGAAGGTTGTCTAGCCAGCTGACGACAGAAGGACTGCCGTCATGTCAAAAGAACCCCCGAAAGCACACCCGAAACCACCGGAGGCGAAAAAGATCACAGAGGACAAACCACCAAGGACACAGAACAGCGCGACACGGAATCCGACCTCGTAGCAGACTCTTTGCTTTGTCCACCCCAGGGGAGATCCAACGTCGCTGCTGTTTGCCCTATCATTCATGGTCACCCCCTCTTGCGGCCCACACCCCACCGGAAGACCAAGGCGCCTAAAGTGGGAAGCTTGCTGCCAAGCCGCAGAATCAATTTAGCAAACAGCCAAAATGGGCGATGTCACCAAGGTGACAAATGCGGTCGCTACCGCGCAGATTTTTGATGTGTGTTAATGCTGGCCTTCAAAAAAGCCCGGAAACTGAAGAAATCTCTGGTAGATTTGCACCCGTCCACAACAGAAAATCGCCAGGCATAGGGTCGGGAAACAGACAAGCGGCGGCTTTTGGGGGGAGAAGCAGGTTGGGAACACGCCTTTCAGGCCAATCGAATATCATCGCGTCGACGCTGGCGCAGGTTTTATTCTTCTCGTCCTGGCCCGCCGAGGCAATGAATGTCCTGCAAAACGCAGCAGAACTTTGGCGTTATGACAAAGGCGAGGCGCTTATTCCCGCAGGCCAAAATGTAGACGCAGTCATTGTGCTTGCAACCGGATCCGTTACCAATGACCGCACATGGCCGAACGGCAAACACATGATGACTGCGGTCTTACGAACGCACTGGCCACTTAAAATTCACGCGGTCTGGGACGGCTTGGAAGTGCCCTACGGGCTCACCGCCCGTGAAGAATGTGTCGCCGTCCTCATTCCCCGGTCAACCTTCCTGGAGGTTGTGAACAAGGATTCAAACCTTCTAATCCAAATGATGAACCTGGTCTGCAACCAGCTTCGCCATGAGATGATCGCCGTTCAAATGAAGACGGTGTTTTCTCTAAGATGCCAGCTCGCCCTTTACATCTTCTACCACGCCCAGACTTCCTTCCACACGATTACGACCGATGAAATGAGCACGGAGACGGTTCCCATGGATGTCACCCAGGACGAGTTTGCAGCCATGCTGGGTTGCTCACGTCAAAAGGTGAACCGCCTGATGAAAGAAATGGAGCAAGAGGGGATCATATATCGCCGCGGTCGTCTGGTAGAAATCGCAGACCCGCTTCTCCTGATGGACGCCATGGAAGAAGACGAACCACTTGCCCCAGAGCTACGTGCCTTCATCGCGGAGCAACGTGATCAGCTTGCAGGAAGGAATAAAGGTTAGGGCCGCACCTCAAACCTCTTAGGATCAATCAACCTGGGCAGTCTGCTTTAGGAACCCGCGAAGCCCATGGACTAAGCCATGTCGCCTCGCAGACTCTTTGTGCGATTGGCAACACGCGCCGACCACTAGAAGATAGAGGCGTGCTGACCACCGTCGATCACAATGTTCTGCCCAACAATGAAACGGGCTAGCGGACTGCACAAGAAAGCAGCCATCGGCGCAAGGTCATCTGCATCACCGATAAAGCCAGCCGGAATATGATTGTTTGCGAGGAAGTGAGGCCGTACGACTTCAGGGTCAGGTTCCAGACCGAATGCCTCTGCATAATCCTTCATAATTTCAGAAGCGCCCTCCGTTTGAAACATGCCCGGAAGAACATTGTTTAGGGTCACCCCGTGCTGAGCAATTTCTCTGGAAACACTCGCGGTGTAATTGAGCAACGCAGAACGCGCCGGTCCCGACATCAAGCGCCAGATCATAGGGTTCTTGGCCGAGAAGGTCGCAATATTCACGATACGCCCCCACTTGCGTTCCTTCATGCCTGGAATGTAGTGGCGCATGATCTCGATGGGGCCGATCAATGTCGTTTCAATTGAGTTACGCCACATGTCAGGCGTGACCTTCAAAAAATCTCCATTAGGAGCAGGTGGCTTGATCGTGATTGCCAGGATATCCGGGTCGGGACAGGCCTTAAAGAGAGCTTGCCGTCCCTCTTCTGTTGAGGAATCTGCAACGACAGGTGTGACGTTAGCGCCGTATTTCTCGGAAATTTCTTGAGCGGCGTTCTTTAGTCGCTCCTCGCGACGGGCTGTGATGTAAAGCTCAACACCTGCTTCGGCCAATCGCTCTGCGGTCGCGCGCCCCATGCCAGCGCTGCCGCCTGCCATGATCGCCTTTTTTCCTTTGATCTGTAGATCCATTTTTCCTCTCCTCTAATCCCTGCTCAGAAATGAACTCCAAGCCTCATCCTTTGGTTGCCAGCCCGCTTTTCTCTAGCCGCCAGCGAAGGGTTTCGATCCGGTCTTGGCCAAAAAAGGGCTCTCCTTCGAAAACCATTGTGGGCACGCCCCAATGACCGGCGTCTTCCAACGCCTGATGATTTTCTTCAACTATGGTTTTTGCCTTATCGAGGTCGATTTCGGCTTCCATCTCGGCCAGATCCAGACCGCAATTCTTTGCAGCCTTTGCCAGGTGGTCGCCCTGATCCCAACCGATCGTGCCATTCCAAATGACGGCGGCAGCTGCATGAACGAAATCAATCCCCTTGCCGCGACGCTCCGCTTCAATGCCCAAAGAGGTTAGACGCCAGATCAACGGTTGATCCGGCGACACCTCAAAAGTTTCGCGGTCCTGAACAATGGGATCAGGATTCGGCCATACAAAGGGGAGCCCTAGAAATTCCGCCCGCCGCATAGAGTCCATGAATATGTACCGAGGGCGTTTTTTGTCTGACGCATCAAAAACGGTCGCTTTGGCACGCAGGGCAATTGGCAGAACGGGCCGCAGCGTCACCGTGACATCAAAGTCCGAACGCAGACGCAGCAGGTCAGGGGTCACAAGATAAGAATAGGGGCTTCTGAACGACCAAAAGACATCGACATTTGTAGGCATATTTCAATTCTCCAGAGTAAAGGTGGCGCGCGACGGGAATGCTCTTCAGCCGCAACAAGGCCGGGCTACGCCGCCATCATTTTCCGGGCGACCCGCTCCGCAATCATCACGCAGCCAAGATAGGTGTTACCCCGGGGGATCGTTGGCATAACAGATGCGTCAGCTACCCGCAGACCTTCTATGCCCAGAACACGGCAGTCGGCATCAAGCACAGACCCCATCGGGCAGGTGCTCGTCATGTGGTAGTAACTGATGGTCAACCGCTCAAGAGCTTTGCTCACTGCATCTGGCGCCAACAAGTCATGCGGTTCAGCAGGTTCACAGCCAAGAGCGCGCGCAGCGTCCGAACGCTCCCATGCGGCGATCCGCTCAAAAGCATGCCGAAGTCGGTCAATGCCATCTTCTGGAAGAGGTGGCGCTGTGATAATGGGCTCTGCATCAAGTGTCTCACCAAGTCGCACGCTACCCCTCCCACTAGAACGCAGGAGGAAAGCCGCCATCATGAACTCCGTGGACTCTTCTGTTGGAGCAGGTGCAACAGGAAACGCATGATAGTCAACGTCAACACCGTTGGATGCGCCAACAAACAATACCTGCGCGGGTCCTCCAACACCTCCTCTTGGGCCATCATGATGATAGGGAATTCCAGGACCCAGATGATCGCTCATGGTTGAACCGACAGGCAGGTCGGCAAGAACATTTACACCATAGTCTCTCAGATGGTCACCAGGTCCAACTCCCGAGCGCATCAGAAGCGTCGGAGAGGAAATAGCACCCGCTGCCAACACTACTTCATCTCCAGGCACGTGCTCGCCATTTATAAGGACAACTCCCTGAACACGTCCGTCTTCAACAGCCACCTTCGCCACGTCTGCGTTCACTCGAATGGTAAGGTTGTCGCGGGCCCGCACCTCAGCAGTGAGATAGCCACGGCTTGTCGTCATTCTTTTTCCGGTCCGGTCAATCGTCACTGGAAAGACGCCCATGCCTGGCAGCTGTGTCGGGTCATTAATATCGGTTACTTTAGGCTCGCCCCGCTCAAGCATGGCTTCATAAAAAGAGCGCTGCGCATGGCTCATTTCCTCATCACGCCATCTGCGCACAGACATAGGTCCGCTGTCCCCATGAATAGGCGTCCGACCAAAATCCATGTCATTTTCAGCCGCTATGAATGTGTCGACAACGTCACTCCAGCCCCATCCTTCAAGACCAGCCGCCGCCCAACCATCATAGTCAGCAGGTAGCCCTCGAAGCGTGGCAAGACCGTTTACCGCTGATGTTCCGCCCATCAGACGGCCCTGCAGCATGGGGATTGCGCCCGTTTCAGTTGCCATCACATTGACAGCAATAGGAGCATCTCCCGACCAGGCATTTGCTGCCTGCGACGGTTCAAGAACATCGGCGCCGTAAGTGTCATCATCAGGCCCACACTCAAGAAGCGTAACGTGTAGGTCGGGGGCCTCACTCAGGCGCGCTGCCAGCACCGAACCAGACGTCCCCCCACCTACAATCAAAATTCGCTTTGATGTCGTACCCATGTCTGCACCTCGTTCGCCATATCAAACGCATAATTAGGTTTCATAACCTAAATTTAGGTAGTAGAACCTAATTGTCAAGTATTGATGTAAACCAGCTTATTTTTGGATAGATCTATGAAGTCCCGCACGACAACAGCTGACAGGATCCTGCAGGCGGGTCGCACCCTTTTTAATGATAAAGGGTATGCAGCCACTACGTTGACGGAGATTGCGGCAGTCGTCGGTATTTCGCAGGGAAATTTGACGTATCATTTCCCAACCAAGAGCGACCTGGCCTTGCGCCTGATTTCAGATGCAAGGCAGCATTCACAAAACCGTCGCGCCACAAAACGCCCAGGCGACATTGCCGACGACTATGTAGAGCACCTCTTGTTTGCGATGGATATGACCTGGAACCACCGCTTCGCCCTTCGCGACCGTGGACAGGTTAAAGAAGCGATAGGTGTTCAGATACAGGACACGGAACTGAGCGCTGATTTCGACGAGCTTAGACAATTGGTTTATCGCATCGAAAAGGAAGGCATGTTTCGTCGCGACTATGAGATCAACATAGAAAAGCTGACCCGGTCACTATGGATCGTGAGCCGCTATTGGATGGATTACCTGCGAGAAACCGAAGAGCTGGACGTCATCGATTGGGAGGACCAGGAACGAGGCATCGAACAGCATTTCACCGTACTTCTTCCCTGCCTCACAGCATCAGCGAGGAAAGAGTTCACAGCCGCGCTGGAGAGGCGGTCAAAGAAGCTTGGAATGCCACAGTAAGCTTCCCGAACAAACACAGTGTTCGGCCCAGCATGAATGTGGCTCGGCGGGTCGCTAGGACCGCCCACGCCGCAGACCTAAACAACCTTTGCCTTATAGAAAGAGCGTCGACATGCTGGGCTCAGTCTCGCGAACCTCTTCGGCTTTCTCATGTGGCATTGTCAGATTGAAACTCGAAGGAACAACGGGTCCATACTGCGCAAGAATGACGTCACGCGCAGACGCATCGACCGCCGGGACAGAGGCATCCAGCAGGTCACCATCTGTCCAATGTTCCAGGATAAATCCAGCCGGGTCCCGCCAATAGTCATACATCTGACTGCCTAAGAGATGCCGCCCGATACCCCATTCATGGGCATATTTTCCGACGGTCTTCATGTGGAAGTGTCCTGCCATCAGGTCATCAACTGACTCAGTGAGCTCGAACCCAGCATGACCAAAGGAGCCATGAGCCTCCAACTTTTCAGGTGGTAAGGCTGTGATGTTAATCGTGTGGTGATCAGCGGGCGTGTCGCCCAAATCGCACCGCATAAAGCCCCCCATCACCATGCCATCGGGTAGTACGATATTGTCTGAGATGAGAAATCCCAGAGTGTTCGCATACCAATCCATGGATTTTTTGGGGTCAGCCACATTGATGGCCGTGTGACCAAGGCGCATAACCTTTGACGTCAGCTCATAGACGAGCTTCCCATCATGGGCCTGCCATTCATCAGCTGCTTTCCCAAACCGCTGCAGACGGTTTTGGCGTGGCTTATCAAATCCGGAATTGAGAGCTGGAGCATCCTGCTTCGGTGCGGCAGTACGCGCCATCCCGAAAAACACCTCAACACCCAAACCATCCGGGTCACTCAAGACAACCTTTTCGCCACCCCCAGGTTCCGTGCTTGGGACAATGTCGACATTAAACTGCTCCGCAAGCCTCTCCAGATCCGCACGAGCGTCCACACGATAGCCCGCCGAGACAAATCGGTTCTGCTGTCCCTTCGTCGCTGCATAAATGAAGGGGTCGGCACCTGTTCCCTTAAAATGGATTGCATCATCCACCTCAGCGACCAAGTGCATGCCGAAATGCTGCAAATATTCCTTCTGCGCCTCTAGATCGGTGAGTTCAAATCGAACAAAAACAATGTCAGCAACTTTGCAAATTGGGTCAGCCATCGCTCAGCCCTCCTCTTCCTGGTCCATCTCGTCCCATACTTCCGTGAGCACAGTGTTCGCCGTAATCGCCGTCGGCCAACCGCTATAATGCGCAAGATGAAGAATGACCTCTTCGATCTTCTCTTTTGAAATACCGAGATTGCGCGCCCCGCGAAAATGAAGCCGTAGCTCATGTTCCCGATTAAGACTAATGAGAGAGGCGAGCGTGATGAGGCTGCGCTCTTGCAACTCAAGCCCTTCCCGCGTCCAAATCGTGCCAAACAGTGCGGTTATTGTGTGCGCACGAAGATCATCGCCCAAAGCAGGATTTGCCTTCGCCAGCAAACCGAGCTTCTCAACTATCGCAACACCCTTTTTAAACGTCACGTCATCAGCATCATACGCCATGGCCTGTTCCTTCCCTTTTCCAATCGGCTTACGCCGCGGATCTGTTCTCAGTGAGCGTCTCTTTCAGATAGGGAAAGTAGGGAGACGGCTTGCCGCCATACACCTCTTCCATCGCCTCCCGCCACTCCCAACTATGTTGAGCTAACATTGCAGGCTCATAGCTCGGGCGCGCCTGAAGCCGCATCCAATAGGCTTTGATGTTCGGGAGCTCATCTGATTGAAGAATGTCTCCCAGCGCCACATCTTCCAGCCGGTGGAAATGAGCCGTCATCATCGTGTCGATCATGGAATAGTCACCGAACATATAGTCTTTGCCATGGTCGAGCGCCTTCTCGGTCGAAAGCAGACCGATCGCCAAACGCCGGATAAATTTTTTGTAGAGCTTGTCGGGCAGACCGCCACGCAACCGAAGGATAGTGAAGGCAACAGCCCTCTCCTTCATCGGGTGTTTGACGAAATAGTCCCAGATCACCGCCAGGGCTGGGCGCCGCCGCAGGATGTTTGCAAGAATGTAGGTACTGGCACCGGCAACCGAGGTGCCGAAATTCTCACCAAGCTCCACGTCACGATCGAGCGCGTTCTCCATTATGACCGCATCGATCACCTTTTGGCTTTCCTCATCTTTTGGCCAAAGAGGCGTCCCTTGCTCAGGCGCACACTGATCGAGATATTTGAGGATCTCCCAGCTGTCATAGATCGGCGTTCCCTTGTGAACGAGGACCGGAACCACCGCACTTGGATTGATCTTGCGGAATTCCTTTGTAAGGTTTCCCGCATTCAGCTCCAGATGCATATGGTGCGACTTGTAGGGGATCTGCTTTTCCTCAAGCGCAAGCCGCACCATTTGAGAGCAAAGCGACTCCCCATAGTGATAGAGCTCAAATTCGTCGGTGTGCTCAATGGTCATGAGTCATCTACCCGATTATTGTGCCGACAGGGTCTGCGACCACTTCATTTTCAATCGCGCCCAACTGGTCCATTTCCACACGGACCTTGTCTCCCTCTTTGAGCCACGGCTGTCCGGGCATCCAAAGGGCAACACCAGACGTGGTGCCCGTTAAGATCACGTCACCGGGCATCAACGTCAGCGCCGTCGAGACATGTTCGATGAGGGTGGGAATATCGAAAATCAGATTCGACGTGTTTGACTGTTGACGAACCTCGCCATTGACCGTGCAGGTAAATTCAAGATTGGTTGGGTCGACTTCATCCAGAGTGACAAGCGATGGTCCGAGAGGACAGTGACTGTCCCAGGACTTACCAATAGTCATGGTGGGCGATGCCAACTGCCAATCGCGGATGGTGACGTCATTATTGATCGTGCTTCCGGCAACAACTTCCATCGCACGCTCCTTGGGCACACGACGCGCGCGCTTGCCAATCACAATGGCGAGTTCCGCCTCATAGTCCAATTGCTCGGACTCTTTAGGTAGATAGATTGGGTCATAAGGACCGTTGATCGACGTGTTCTGTTTGGTGAAGAGGATAGGCACGGTGGGCGTCGGGAACTCAGGCCGGGCTTCCTGTACTTCTTCCAGATGATCACGATAGTTGAGCGCCACTGCGAGCATTTTTGAGGGCCGCAATACGGGGCTCTCAAGCTTCACATCTGACAGCGAATAGTGCTTCCCGTCGGCAGCTCTCGCAGCGTCCATCGCCGCGTCGCCGGCCTCAAGAAACGCCACCAAATCTGTCGGCAATTCCGGGTTCGACTGGCTGAGATCCGTAATCTCGTCGCCATTCAGGCGTCCAATACGAGTAGAACCATCTTGAGTGAATGTGATCAAACGCATCTATCTTCCTCCCAATAGGCGAGCGATTTCATCGCTCCACCCCAAACTTCTTCTAAAACCACTGCTCTTATTGCAGGCCGACCTTGACCCCAAGCTCGTGGATCAAGTCATCAACCGACATGCTTTCATCTGTGTGACCAAAGACATGGCGGTCTGGACGCACAATCGCAGCCGTTGCATTCTCGAAGAGCGGGTCAAAATGCCCTTTCACCGTCTCCAATCCGGCAAGCGATGCTGTCTGCGCACCAAGCCGATCAAGAATGTTTTGCGATGCCTGCGAGAGTGTGACATCACCCTTGGTCACGAGGGCAAAACCATCACCGAGAAGGACATCCAACAAGAACTCTTTGCCCGCGCCATTCCGCACAATCGGCTGACTGAATAAGTAACCTGTCGACCCCGTGTCACTGACTTGCGACATGCAGATGGCGCCAGCGCGCAGCGGCGGCGCTTCCCGCCCCTGCCCATATCCCGATTGCTCAAGTGCACCCGGCATGCCGGGTGCCGCAGCACCTTCCCGCTCTGCTTTTTCCGTCGCCGCCAAATGCTCCATCAGCTGCCCAATCGAGACAGCCCATTGCACGAGATCGGTTGCATGGGCACCCCGTTCATCTTGATAGGTATCAAGCAAAGCTTCCGACGCCGTGCCAGACAGAACGAGCGGGAATTTCCACGCCAGATTGAACACATCGCGCATGCCCGCATTCAATCCTTGGCCCAAAAAGGGCGGCGTCTGGTGAGCGGCATCACCAGCAAGCAATACACGGCCAATCCGCCACCGATCCGCAACCGCGGCATGAAACTGGTACACAGCCGTTCGCCGGATGGAATATGTGTCACGTGGCGTCCATGGATCCAGTAGCTCTTGGATCTTCTCGGGACGCTGCATTTCCTCCCAGGTCTCGCCCTCGTTGAGCTTAAACTCCCACCGGCGATACGGGTCCTTCGTACAGACATAGGTTGCAAGACGGTCTGGATCGCACACTTGGATGGTTGTGTTCGTGAGTGTATGGCCGGGCTTGATTTCAATATCGACCACCAGCCAATCATGATCATACCCAAGATCATGCCAGCCCACGTTCATGCTCTTGCGGACGAAGCTTGAAGCACCATCACAGCCAAGAAGATAGGAGGCCGTGACTTCAGTGGCGTCACCACTCTCCAGGTTCCTGAGGTCGACGGTGACCGCCGCGTCCCCATTATCAATGGCGGTTGCTTCAAAGCCCACGAAGGACGTCACGTTAGGGTGCTCGATTGCCGTCTTCCGCAGATAACCATCTACCTGCGGCTGATCAAACATATTGGCTGGCGCCCACCCATTGCTTCCAAAGGGAACGAAATCCTGACCGAAAAGCCACTCCCGCTTTGAGTTGCTGAACCCCGCGCGATCTCCTTCTCTCGTTGGCTGAAGCAGAGCTGCGACCTCTTCTCCCAAGCCGATCCGCTGAAATCCACGAACGATCTCACCATCCATCATGACGGCACGGGGCAACTGATACACATCAGTATCTCGCTCTATCGCAGCCACCCGAAGCCCAGCCTCTGCAAACTGGATCGCGGCAGCACACCCAATTGGCCCAAGTCCAACAATCGCGACGTCAAACGGTTGATTTCCCATGGCTTTCTTGACTTTTTTCATTTTTGAATGTATTCATATTTGCATCCGTTCAAATCAGAGTCAACTCATGAGTCAAACAGCTGCAGCCCGCACCCCCTCCCCACGCGTCGCCCAAAAGCAAGCGCGGGCACGAAACAGCATCATTGAAGCTGCAGATGAGTTGACGAGAAACCGCTCGGTGGATGACGTCTCAATCAAAGACATCACAGAGGCGGCAGATGTCGGTCAGGGAACTTTCTACATTCACTTCAAGTCAAAAAACGAAGTGCTGATTCCGATCATGCAGGCAGACGCTGCCCGCCTAGACAAAGCCATGCAAGCCGCGCTGAAGGACACGGACGATCCCGTTGTTGTTCTGGCAACCTCTGGACGCATCATGGGGCGCTATGTGGCCGAAGACCCTCGTTGGCGATGGGTGTTGCGGAACTCAAGCGTTCCGATCGACGAGATGCAACGCGCCTTCGGACAATTCCGAGATCGCGACTACGAAAGAGGACGCGCCACTGGTGATTTCGTAGAACTAGACCCGTCGATCACGGCGAGCTTCACCTTTGGCGGCTTCATCAATGTGCTGGTTTCAAGCCTGGATGACAATGAGCGCGCAACAGCCATAGACCAGGCGATCTTACTCTGCCTGCGGGCCCTCGGGGTAGACGGAGAGAAGGCCGCAAAAATCGTAAGCAGAGACCTTCCCTCAATCAGCTTGGATTAGCTTCACTGGTTGCGACTTCAAGGCTTGGAAGGTGCAGCAATATGTGTAGGTTTCAGCGTGTCTTGTATCTGCGCCAATCTCAAAATGGCAACACCGCTCGAACAGATCCGCCGTGGCTCTGAGACGTCTCCCCAACGCGGCCATCATAGCCAACCTTGATGGAAGCATTGTCGCTCGCCTGCCACTCAACCGCACCTGAGAAATTCCCGACCACATCATCAAAACGGCTCGTCGTAGAGAAGCCTGCGGTCCCGGCAGGAGCTCCTGCAAATCGTGCAGCTGATGTAAACCCGCTCTTGGAAAACACGCTGACGCCTGCCTTGGCGCTTACATTCACTTTGTAGTCTTCCGCCGTAACCAGCGTGCCAAGAGCTCCGAGGGCTGGCGTCACCGAATAGATCCATTCATCAGAGTCCGTCACAACAAGGTTGGCTGCGCCCGCGCCTGTCTCATTAATGCCACCAAAGGAAACATAGGTAGCTGCCAGATCAAGCATGGGCACAATGCGCACACCGTTCATCTCATGAGAATAGGAAAGACGCGCAACTGAGGAAACCGACCCAACATCATGGTCGCTGAGAGCCGGGCCAACACCAGCAATCCCGATCAACCGTGTTGTATCGTAAAACGCAAGCCCACCAAAGATGCCCAGACTTGTCTCCCAGGCACCGAATGATTTTTCGATCTTGGCACCGACCGTAACCCGGGTGCCATCGGAGAAAGTTCCGTTATTCGTCTCAGCATCGCTGGTTTCCAGTGCAACAGAAATACCAGCACGAACATTTTCTTCAACAGGCGCCTCAAAGCCCCCTGAGAATCCCCACACCGTTTCGCGGCCACCCACGCTGGTGGCTGTCCGTTCTGTATCTACGGCACGCCCCTCGACACGGCCCCATATACACTCTTCGCCAGCCACTTGAACCTCTGCGCCGTCAAGGCGTGACGGACAGGAGAGCAGGTTTTGGACAAACAGGTGATTGCTGCCAAAGAGCTTGCCGACCTGGTCAAGAAAGACCTCGCCCTGCAATTGGTCCAGCACAGTTTTATAGGCAACTGGGTCCGCAATGCCGAGAAGGCCAGTCGCGATCGCACCGCCACCACCCGCAGCGAAGAGCGCATTCAGCCCCTCGCCCACCAATGCCTGGTTAGGCGTAAGCCCCACTGCGAGCGTCGCGGGCGTGAAATCAACCCCGTACGTCAAGACAACATCATTGGCGTTCGGATAGGAAAGCGTCGCATTGACTGCAACGGGCGCGCCCGTCGCCGTAACGCCACTGTCTGTTGACCCCCCCGCTGCGGACAGGATCGTGACCACACCCTGATTGGTCCCCAGATTTGTAAAATCGAGAGCAACAGTGCCCGCAAGATCGGCGGTGCCTGCAACATTGAGCCGATCAGCGCTGGCAGCACCTCCATCAACATCAACCGCGAAGACCCCGCCCGCTGTCTGCGCGAAATTGCCCGTCAGCGCCGTCGTCTGGATCGTGCCCGCGCCACCCGGCGACACGGTCCCCGCATTGTTGAGTGCATTGCCTGCGCCAACCATAACGGTCCCCATTGTATTGAAGACACCGCCAGCGGAATTGTTAAACACATTGGCCCCACCCCCAAGGTCGACAAGGCCCGTCACAAGCCCTGCATTCGTGACCACATCATCACTGTTTCGGTCGGTCGTGCCGCTTGTAAAGATGGCGTGACCACCCCCAGTCACGGACCCGCCATTGGCAATCCTGATTTGGTTGGCGCCCTGCGCATAAAGCCTGATGCCAATGTCATTTGCGTTCACAGAACCGCTTACAGAAATCTCCGCCCCACCTGTTCCATCATTGCGGGAGAAGATCCCCCACGCTCCGCCACTTACATCACCGGACGTGGTAACGCGCGTACGACCCGCTGTACCGGGCCCCTGCAAGGTTCGCACCCCTGCATAAAGATCAGCTGATGCATTGACGGCGTTGACCGTCAGATCGCCAGCACCATAAAGACGCGCCTCAACGCCATTGACATAGCCCGCAACGGTTCCCGTTGCGGTAACGCTTGCGCCAGACGTCACATACGCGCCACCCCGTGCGAAGATCCCGCTCTCTCGCGTGCTAGTGACATCTGTTGCATTGACGGTGATTGCGCCGGTGCCGCCATGTCTGGCATTGATGCCGAATTTCTCTGCCGCGACAGGCCCCGACGCGCTGACCGAAAGGCCTGTGCTTGTGGCGAAAACCGTTTGGGCAGCAATACCGTATTGCGACTTCCCCTCAACAGACGCCGCATTGATTGTCATCGCCCCACTGCCGAGGCTTGTCGCGAGAATACCGAAATCAGCACCACTGACATGACCAGAGGACGAGACCACAACGTCGCCCATACTCGCAGCGTTGTAATTTTGAACAACCAGGCCGTTCCCCGTCATGCCGGTCGCAGACGCCACATCAATGGTGAGCGCGCCGGTACCGGTGTGAGTTGCAAAGATACCGTCAGTCTCCCCGGTCACACTTCCAGACGCTGTAATCGAGAACCCTGCACCGCCACTGCCCCCATAGACGCCAATCCCTGTAGCACTGGAGACATCTGCAACATTCAGGGCAAGCGCGCCCGTGCCGCCGTGACGCGCAAGAATACCGTCTCTACCGCCGCTGACCGTCCCGGTCGCAGTGATACGCAAGTCCTGGCTGGCGGCGTTATTGGTAACGGCGCGGATCCCGTTGCGACTTGTCCCGGCTACAGACGTGGCGTTAATCACAAGGGACCCAGTACCAAGACTGCTCACCTTAATCCCATAGGAGCCACCCTGCACAGCTCCTGACGATGTGATGTTTACGTCGGTACCTAGATTATAAAGGCTATCAACACGAATGCCGACCACGCCACCCGTCACTATCCCCGCATTGACATTCAGGGCACCACCTTGGGCAACGTGACGAACGCGAATGCCGTAGAGTGCCGCGCTGGTCGCCGTCCCTGAAACAGTGATGTTCGCATCGCTCGTGGTGCCAACAATATTGGCAAAAAGACCATTGCCCGTGGTGCCTGTCACATTCACCGCGTCAATCGTCACAGCGCCCGCGCCGGTGCTCAATGCCGTAAGGCCGGTATACCCACTCACCGCTCCAGTCGCAGTGAGGTTCAGATCCCCTCCATTGGCCACAACAAGGACACCATCTGTTGCCGTACTGGTCACATCCGTCACATTCACGGTGGACGACCCGGTGCCTCCATTGAATCCATAGACGCCAACGCCGTCAGCCACAACGGCACCGGACGTTGTGATGGAGAGGTCAGTTCCAAATGTCCGTCCAAAAACCCCATTGCCACTGGCTGAGGACACCGCAGCGGTATTGATGGTCACGCCCCCACCGCCATAGTGGGATACCGAGATGCCGCCGGTTTCGCCACTAACGGCACCCGTCGTAGTTACACTGATATCATCAATGTTGGCAGCGTTGGTGCTGCGCGCAACGATCCCTGTCGCAACCGTGCCAGTGGCCGCCACCGCATTAATATTGATCGCACCCGTTCCGCTATGCAGAGCATAGATGCCGTTTAGATTACCCGTCAGCGTTCCGGTTGAAGTGATATTGAGGCCCCCACCAACAACCGTTGCCTGGTGGCGCGCATTAATCGCACTTCCGGTGCTGCTGCTAACATCCGTGACATCAATGTTGGTATCACTGGACCCATGATGCACCGTGTAAACACCGTTGGTCACCCCCGCAACCGGCCCTGTGGCGGTGACACTCAGACCTGTGCCATAACTCCGCGCAAAAATGCCATTACCGCCTGCAGTGGCATCAACAGCAGCTGTATTGATCACCACGGCGCCCGTGCCGTAATGCGCAGCGAAGACAGCTGTATTGCCGCCACTGACCGTTCCCGTCGACGTAATGCGGAGATCACCACTATTCGCACCATTGGTCACCCGCGAGACGATACCGCTGCCTGCCGTGCTGGATGCGCCCGCCACATTTATTGTGGTCGCGCCAATACCCGCGTTTAGGGCATAGATGCCACCGACCCTGCCGATCAGGTCCTGCCTGGAGTGCACATCGATGGATGCTGCAGGCAATCCATTGCCAGCTTGAATATCAAGCCCTCGCAAATCACCGCGAACCGGGTCCCCATCGGTATTGGTGAACGACAAAGCACCGTCGCCAGTAATGACGATCGCACTGCCCATGCCTGCACTTGTATCCACCGACGCGCCGGGCGCCATGGTGACAGCCGCATTATCGGCTGTGATTGTCTGAGTCACCGTCTCAACGCCGGAACAGAGATAGGTACTTCCGCCAGCATTGGCACAAGCTGCATAAGCCCGATTGCCGCCATACCCAAAGATGGCTGGCACAGAGAGAGCCGTACTCAGCATCAACTTTTTCTGAAAACTCAGTAAGTGCGCACGCGTCGAATTACCGCTTGTAGTCTCCTGCGGGAGACCTCCCAAGCGCCTAGAAAGGCTGACCATATTACTCGTATTTCCTTGGCCAGCCCCGCGCGCCGCACGTCCACTGGAAAGCAGTGGTTCCCCCCAGACTGGTCACTTTGTCTACCACCAATAGAATTGCTTGCGAAAACAAAAAACCCCTGATGCGTGAAGCACCAAGGGCTTTTCTTTGGTTGCGGGGAGTGGGTTTGAATCACCCCTCGGGGAAATGATCCACTGGATGATTTCCCAATCATCACGGCCCTTCAGGCTATGAGCCGAAACGCACCTTTGCTACACAATTGATTTATATAGGGTATTTGGATTGAAATATGAGAGTGCGTAGAAAAGCATGCAGGTTTTGACCTTACTGCTCAGCACCGCACACCACAGCTAGGTGACAAAGTGCGGCACCACCTCTCCTAGGCACACGCTGTCAGATAAGCACGCCAACCACCAAATGCCGTAATGTCACGGGCACCTTCCAACCCAACAGGCTCACAAACAAATCCCTTTACCCACCGTCCGTCACTAAGTTCCACATTGCCAATCGCGAGAGGCGCAGGCACCTCGGCGGTGAAAGAACCAAACGCCTCTTCTGACAAAGACCAGACTTCAACGTCGATCGGGCCGCCGCCTTCCACCCGACGCACCAATCCAGGTTTTGGCGGTGCCGTGTCAGCAAGAGCGAACAGGCCATAGGTTGCAGCAGTCTGCGTAGACTGAACAAGTTTGGCGCCGCGATCCGTCAATTGCCCATTAAGTGGTTGGTCCGACAAATGTGCACCAACGACAGCAAGCTCAACCCCCTGTACCGATTCAACAGGGTAGGAAGAGAGCAGATGGTCGGTCGCGCCCGCTTTCAATCCTTCTCCAATTGTCTTGTGCAGCCTGTCGCCAAGCCAGAGCAATCCATCATCTGTGAACGCCGGGCCAATAAGCGTGACCCCCGCTGGCAACCCCTCTCGAAACCCGGCAGGAACCGCGACCGCTGCACAATCAGTGAGGTTGACGAAATTGGTATAGAGCCCAAGGTTGGCGTTAAGACCCACAGGGTCTGTCGCTATCTCGTCAATGCGATAGGTCGTCGGCGTTGTGGGCAGAAGCAGCAGATCAATTCGGCGCCAGATCTCATCAATCACCCGCCGGTAGTCGGCAAGTCTATACTGTCCTCGAAAAGCATCACTCGCCGACGCCACTTTTCCCCCAAGCACAATGCCGGCGACCGTGGGATCAATGTCATCGCCACCTGTTTCAATATGGGTCCCGACAGCTGCATATCGTTCGGCAACCCACGGTCCCGCATATAAGAGCTCGGCAGCCTTTCGAAACGGCGTGTAATCAATCGGGACCGGCGTGCCGCCAAGCTCACGCATATTCTCAACAGCTTGGTCATAGAGCGCCGCAACACCGGCATCACCTTTAAAGTCGCGGCTCTGATCATCAAGGACGCCAAATTGAAAGGTCTTTCCAGCGAGGGGTCGAACAACGGACCGTCGGGAAAAAGGATCGCCTGCATCGAACCCTTCGATAACACCCTTAACGATCGCCGCATCACCGCAGGACGCCGTAAACACGCTCACACAATCCAATGTGCGACAGGCAGGCACCACGCCTCTGGTACTTCCCAGTCCTAACGTTGGCTTATACCCGACCAGATTGTTGAAGGCGGCCGGCACCCGACCGGACCCAGCTGTGTCCGTACCGAGCGCAAAGGAAACAAGACCCCGCGCCACGGCAACGGCCGAGCCACTGCTCGATCCACCGGAAATATAGTCCTCGTTAAAGACTGAGCGCGGCGCTCCATAGGGCGACCGCGTGCCAACAAGCCCGGTGGCAAATTGGTCCAAATTCGTTTTCCCGATCAGGATCGCCCCTGCGGCGCGCAGCCGTGCCACGACTGTTGCGTCCTGTGCCGGCGAGTACGCATAAGACGGGCAACCCGCCGTTGTCGGAAGGTCCTTGCAGTCAATATTGTCTTTGACGGCAAAGGGAATGCCATAAAGCGGGAGTGTCCTGTCAGACCCGTCTCTGTCCTTGAGAGCAACAGCCGCCGCCAACGCGTCAGCGCGGGGTACCAGCGAAATCCATACGGCTTTGTCGGCGCATGCCTCAATTCGATCATAGACCGTTTCAATCACCCGTTCGGGGTCTAGTGCGCGTTGAGCATAGGCTTCACGCAAAGCATCAATTTGGAGATCAACCTCATCCATATCAACCTGCCTCCGCGACGCCGGCCATCACCAGCACAGCCTGTCCCGGATCAACCGTTTGGCCTGGTTTACAGAGCACTTCATGCACAACGCCGCCTTGCGGCGCGGCAACCTCAAGCTCCATCTTCATGCTCTCCAGGATGATGACAGCCTCGCCCGCTTCAACGGACTGTCCCGGCTCCACCAAAACCTTCCAAACGCTGCCTGGAAGAGCAGCTTCCACCACAGAGCCCCCATCGGGAATATTGATGTCAGGCTCCTCCAGCGCAAAAGCTTCCTCAATAACCTCTGCATTTATGCCCTGATCGCGCCATCGTTGCCGTTCAGCTTCAAAAGCAGACTGCTGTGTTTCTTTGAATTTGAGAATGGACTCCTGTTCGTCTGCCAACATGGCGTCATGCTGTGCGAGGTTGAAACTGTCTTCTTCGACATCAATTTTGTAGGCCCCATGCGGAAAAGCGTCCCGTGCTTCAGTCAATTCTTCCGGTGAGACAGGGAAAAATTTGATCCGGTCAAAGAAACGGAGAAGCCACGGTTTACCGGCTGCAAAACTCCCTCTTTGTTGCCAGGTACTCCAAACCTGTAGTGTACGGCCAAACAGTTGGTACCCGCCGGGTCCTTCCATGCCATAGATACACATATAAGCGCCGCCGATACCCACCGCATTCTCAGGCGTCCAGGTACGCGCAGGGTTGTATTTTGTCGTAACGAGCCGGTGGCGAGGATCGATAGGCGTGGCAACAGGGGCCCCCAAATAGACATCGCCCAAACCCAGCACGAGGTAATCTGCATCAAAGATAATGTCTTTGACCGCTTGCTCATCCGGCAGGCCGTTTATGCGACGGATAAACTCAACATTAGACGGACACCAAGGTGCATCCTCCCGGACAAGCTCTTGATACTTGCGCATAGCAAGTTCCGCCTGCTCATCTCTCCAGCTAAGCGGCAAATGCACCACACGGCTCGGCACGGTGAGATCTTCAGCGCGCTCCATTTCACCTTCGGCCCGGCGCAACATATCCAGCAATCGCGTCGTCGAGAGGCATGTCGGGTCATAATGCACCTGTAAGGAACGAATACCTGGTGTGAGGTCGACAATGCCGTCGGGCGCTTCTGCTTCCAACCAGGACATCAACGCCGTCACCTGCAAACGTAACTTCAGATCCAGGACCAGCGCGCCCATCTCGACCAACAAATAGGAGTCGCCGGCGCGTCGATAGACAATATCGATGCCATTCGTCTGGCCACGCGCCAGAATGGCCGAGGGGCGCCTCGTTGTCGTTGGCGCTTTTGCCGGGGACACACCGCGCGTACCTGAACCAGTCTGCGGCGCTCGAAGGACCTGCCGCCGTTCCTCCTGCAGCAACGCGGCCTCGTCGGCGGACAGGGAAACAAACCGCACCTTGTCGCCGGGACGAAGCTGCCCCATTTTCCAGCGCTCTGCATCTGCGATGGTTGCCGGACACACGAACCCGCCAAGGCTTGGACCATCGGGGCCCAGAATGATGGGCATATCGCCGGTGAAGTCGATTGTGCCAATCGCATAGGCATTATCATGAATGTTGGATGGGTGGAGACCCGCCTCACCACCATCTTCACGGGCCCAGTCCGGCTTGGGCCCAATCAACCGCACCCCGGTTCGCGCACTATTGAAATGCACTTCATAGGAGGACTGAAAGAGAGTCTCGATATCCTTTTCGGTGAAAAAGTCTGGCGCGCCATGCGGGCCATAAAGAACACCGATCTCCCACTCCTTGGTAAGCGCCGGACGGTTCTGAGGCTCCACTGTCGCCAGCGGCGCATCGCTTGCCCCATCGCGATTGATGCGCAGGACGTCACCTGTCTTCAACGGCCCCGTTCCATGACCGCCAAACCCGCCAAGAATAAAAGTCGAACGGCTCCCAAGATGCAGGGGCACATCCAGCCCATGGCGGACCGCAAGATAGGTACGGTTGCCGGCACCGTCGATCGCCCCCAAATGCAATGTCTCCCCAGCCGAAACCTGGACAGGTTCCCAATAAGGCACCGGACGGTCATCAAGTGTCGCCGTCATCTCAGCGCCCGTAAGCGCAATCACCGCCGGCGCATTGAAGCGCAGGCTGGGACCGGACAGCGCGCATTCTAGCCCTGCTGCAGTGCTCGGATTCCCCACCAGACAGTTTGCAAGTTGAAAGGAGAAGTCATCCATGGGCCCGCTTGGCGGCACACCCACCGCCCAATATCCAATACGACCCGGAAAATCCTGCACACTTGTCTGCGCACCCGGCGATAGAACCTCTATACGCGGCGGTTGATAGTCAAAATCTGCCAGCACCTTTGTGCTCACACGCCCCTCTGAGAACATGTCCGTGTCCACAATGGTCGCGAGATAATCCAGATTGGTCTCAATGCCATAAAGGGAGGTGCACGAAAGTGCGCCGCGAAGGCGCGCCAAAGCCGCCTCTCTATCACGCCCTTTGACAATAAGCTTGGCGATCAGAGAGTCATAATGGGAGGTGATCACCGTCCCTGTCTCAATCCAACCATCAACCCTGGCATTCTTGTCAAACGTCACATCTGTCAGGCGACCAGCGCTGGGTTGGAAGTTGCGGGCGGGATCTTCCGCATTGATCCGCACCTCAATGGCCGCGCCGCTCGACACCAGATCAAACTCTTTGAGGGGGTGCATCGTGCCGCCTGCCTGCTTGACCATCCATTCAACCAAGTCGACGCCGAAGACCTCTTCGGTCACACCATGCTCCACCTGCAGCCGGGTGTTCACCTCCAAGAAGTAGAATTTGCCCTCTTGCGTGCCGTAGATGAATTCGACGGTGCCAGCTGAGGCATATTCAACCAGCTCTCCCAGACGCCGCGCCGCATCAGAAAGAGCGTCACGCTGCGTTTCAGAGAGACCGGGCGCGGGCGTTTCCTCGACAACCTTCTGATTGCGGCGCTGAAGCGAACAATCCCGCTCTCCAAGCGTGACAACGTTGCCCGCACCATCACCAAATATTTGCACCTCAATGTGACGGGCTTCGCTGACAAATTTCTCAAGAAAAACGCCTGCATTGCCAAAATTATTCTCGCCCATGCGACGAACCGTATCGAAGGCTTTCTCCAGTTCAGCATCCGACGCACACAACTGGAGTCCAATACCGCCTCCACCAGCGGTACTCTTCAACATGACGGGGTAGCCAATCTTTGCAGCCGCAGAGAGCGCCTCAGCAAGATCAGACAGCAAGCCTGTCCCTGGCAAGAGGGGAACACCCGCTTTCTCTGCAAGTGCACGCGCCGTGTGTTTTGTCCCAAACTCACGCAGCTGTTTGGGCTTGGGCCCAATAAAGGTGATGCCCTTTTCAGCAAGGCGTTCAGCAAAGTCAGCGCTTTCACTTAAGAACCCGTAGCCCGGGTGCACCGCCTCCGCGCCGCTTTTCTCGCAGGCCACCAAAATGTTCTCGATGTTAAGATAGCTGTCAGAGACAGCGGCCGGGCCCACACAATAGGCTTCATCAGCCTCGCGCACATGCCGTGAATGCCGGTCCGCTTCTGAATAGATGGCAACGGATTTCAGGCCCAGGGCTTTGAGTGATTTGATAATCCGGCATGCGATTTCGCCTCGATTGGCGACAAGAACTGTTTTGAACATGATGAGGTACTTCTTTAACTCGCAAAACTGTCAGTCAGACACGCCATCCCAGATCAGAACTTCGATCGGGGTCGGGTTATAGGCATTGCAGGGATTGTTCAGCTGCGGGCAATTGGAAATCAGCACGAGGACATCCATCTCAGCGCGCATTTCGACATATTTGCCCGGCGCACTGATGCCATCCTCGAAGGTCAATCCACCTTCCGGCGTCACAGGGACATTCATGAAGAAATTGATGTTGTGAGTGATGTCCCGCTTAGACATGCCATATTGATCGTTTTCCGCGACCGCGAGCAGCCAGCTGTCCCGACAGGCATGCATGCATTTTGTGTCGTGGGCATAGCGCACTGTGTTGGACTCTGTGGCACAGGCACCCCCCAACGTGTCATGACGCCCACACGTATCGGCAACAATCTCAAGCATAACGGCGCCCTCCGTCGAGCGGAGCTTCGTCCCGGCCGTCAGGTAGACATTGCCCTGCTCTCGGATGGTATCGACCGCGCTATAACGCTCGGCCGGGTCATGCGCGTTGTAGAACAGCGTATCGGCCGCCTGGTTTCCCTCAAGGTCTAAGATGCGGAAAACCTCACCCTTCTTGACGGTGTGCATCCAATAAGCACCCGCCTCGACAATTTCACGATAAGCAGCGGCAGCAACATCAAGGTCACTTTCTTTGATCATTTTGCTCTCCTTGCCTTACGCAGTCGCAGGGGATGTTTGCTGGAAAAACTCCGTGTTCTCAAAGCCCCGGCCATTTTCCGGTCGGAACGTGCGGCAATAGTCATCTTCGCCCACGGGGTCGGCGGCAAAGACGTCGAACTTCACAGGCTTCGGCTCATAGGTCGGCGATGGATCCAGGGGATGGGGGCACGTATGAAAAAGCACCAGCGTGTCCATCTCAAAACGGAGCGTTACCTGAGCGCCCGCCGCAGAGGCATCAGAACAAAACGCCAGGTCTCCCTCGGCACTCGGTGCTACCTTGCTGAACCAATTCACATTGGCCGCGAGATCCTTTTTCCCGAGACCATATTTGGCAGCTTCAACGAGAAAACTGTCTAACCCGTTTTGCGTCCGCTCATTGCGGGCGGCTTGGTAGCTTGTCGCGCCCCATCGATCCTCGATGATCTGACGGGTACTATTTCCGCAGACGGTGTCATGCCAGCCAAGACTATCTTCAACAATGGAACAAAAAATGCGCCCCATGTCCGAATAGAGGCAGTTGCCCTTCGTCAGCTTGAACGTGTGTTGGCACTTAAGGCTATCTGGCGCGTTGTACCGTTCAAGTGGATTGAGCGGGTTGTAAAACAGCATCCCCACATTGGCGCCCCCTTCGAGGTCGGTCAGTCGTAGGGCAAGCCCCGCCTTCATGGTCATTGACCAATGCGCGCCTCCAGGCAACACCTCGCTAAAATGGGTCTCTTTGTCGACTTTCATGGACATCTCCATCTGGCAGAGGCCGGTCTTTTTGCCGCCTCTCTACGCACCAGGTCGTCCTGGGCCATGTCTCATGGGCTGGCTCACAACCAGCCGCCGGGCCGTCCCGGCGAGAAACAAACATCATGCCGCCACATCCTTCGCGGCCAACTCCTTTACGAACGGTGCAGGATCGGACGGCGTATCAAACGCAATCGTCGCACCATACCGCTCGAGCTCTTCTTCTCTCTTGCGCACCCGATCAAACGCAATCACCCGCGTGCCAAGATAAAAAGCTTCCCGCAAATCATGAGTCACCATGAACACGGTCATCTTGGTCTCCCACCACAAACGCAACATGAGGTCATGCACCTCTGAACGGATGCCGGGGTCGAGTGCGCCAAAGGGCTCATCAAGCAAAAGAATGCGCGGTTTTTTGATCAAGGCCTGAGCAATCGCAAGCCGTTGCTGCATACCCCCAGAAAGTGCCGAAGGATATTTGGACGCCGCGTCGCCAAGCCCGACACCTTCAAGATATTCCATGGCCTCCTCCCGGGCACGGCGCCGGGCGCGACCATGAAGACGACCAGACAAGCCACCACGCTCAAACTCAAGGCCGAGCATCACATTGTCTAAGGCGGTGAGGTGCGGAAAGACCGAATATTTCTGAAAGACAACCCCCCGGTCAGGCTCCGGGTTGGGCGCCAGCGGCGCGCCATCAACAAGAATTTCGCCTCGTGTTGCGTGCTCCTGACTGAGCAACAGGCGAAGGAAGGTCGACTTCCCACAGCCCGATGGTCCCACCAGCGAAACGAAAGAATGAGGGGCGACATCAAAGTCGATGCGCTCCAGCACGATCTGGTTTCCATATTCCATCCAGAGATTGCGCACACTGACTGCGGTCATGATTGCGCCCTCTCTGAGGCAAACCAGGGATAGGCCCAGACCTGATAGCGTCGCAGGATGAAATCAAAGACAACGGCCAGGAGCGTGATCCAGAAGACATAAGGAAGGATCACATCCATCGCCAGATAGCGCCGCAGCAGGAAAATTCGGTAGCCGAGGCCGCTTTGGGCAGCGATGGCCTCTGCGGCGATCAAAAACAACCAGGCAGAGCCAAGCGAGAGACGCAGCGCGTCAATGATCCGTGGCATCATCTGGGGCAGAACGACGCGCCAGGCAATGTGCCAGGTGGAAGCACCAAGTGTCTGCGCCTTGACGATCTGCTCTGAGGGAAGCTCTGCAACCCGAAGGGCAAGATCCCGCATCATGAAAGGCGCAATCCCGAAGACGATGAGTGCAACTTTGGACGTCTCACCGAGGCCAAAGGTAATAAAGAGGATTGGCAGCACCGCCAAAGGCGGGATCATCGCAAAGACGGCGATAAAGGCTGACATGGTCCATCTGGCGTAGGGAATGAGACCAACCGTAATGCCAATGCCGGCGCCAAGAAGCGTCGCCAGCAACACGCCACCCCCAAGACGCGACAGGCTGGCGACCGTATCAACCCACAGAAGATAATCGCCGGTGCGCTTATCAGGCTCGAACGCCATGCGCTCGACAGCGTCCGCCAGCGAGGCAAAACTTGGCAGCAATTTGTCGTTGGGGTTTTCAGACAGCCTAATGTCTGAACCGACAGCATAGGCGAGCAATAAAACTGCAAAGGGAAGCATTGCGAGCAGCCGCCCAGCCGCCGGTCCAGGATGTTTGTTGATGAGCCGTCCGCTACGTGACAGAGCCATACGTGTGCCTATCTTTCCTCGATGTGTGGATCTGTTGCGGAAGGGTCACCGGTGACGGATCACAGAGAACCGTCTGCCGCCATGCTCATATAGTCGGCATTGAAGCGGAACTTCACATTTCCTTCGTCGCCAAGAACCGAGCCGTCTGGAAAGGCAATCCCAACAATGTCAGGGCTCGATGCCCCTTCTCCCAGCAGGCCTCGTTCAAAGAGGAAGGTCCGGACAGATTCCATGGTGGAGGTGACACTGTCAGAGGTGGTGAATGTCACCGCATCAGCAGCACTTGCAAACATCTGCGTCGAGGCAAGCTGCATATCGTATCCAGCAAGATCGGTCCCAGATGCTTCGCCCATGGCGGCGCGGGCCGCAGCTCCTTCAGGCGTATCCGACAGCATGATCGACATGGTTTCATACCAGGCGCCTGCAAGCGCTTTCCCGAAGGCAGGGTTGTCGGCAAGCGTCTCTGTATTCACCACGGTCAGGTCCATGATCTCGCCTGGAATGTCAGAAGAGTCGAACACTTTGTTTGCGCCAGGAATCTCAAGGATCTCCGCGACCAGCGGGTTCCAGGTCACAACGGCTGTCACATCATCGGTCTGATAAGCAGCAATCATATCTGCGTCAGATGTGTTGACCACAGTGACGTCTTTTTCTGCCTTACCAAGTGTCTCAAGCGCGCGGGCAAGGAGATAATGCGACACCGAAAGCTCCACGAGATTGACGTTTTGCCCCAGAACCGCGTCAAGCGAGTCAGCGCCTTTCAAGATCAGAGCATCATTGCCATTCGAAAAGTCACCGACGATCAGCGCTGTGGTGTCCACACCGCCGACCGATGGAATGGCAAGCGTATCCATGTTTGTCGCCGTCACACCATCAAAGGCACCAGCCGTATATTGGTTGATCGATTCGATATAGTCATTGAACTGCACGACCTCGATGTCGATACCGTATTTATCCGCCCACTTATCGACGATCCCTTGGTCCGCGGCCCATCCCCACGGCATCCAGCCAACATAAATTGACCAGGCAAGTTTAAACTCTGTCTTCTCTTCTGCGCTCACAGAAGTCGCGCCAGCAAAGACAAGACTGAGTGAAGTCGCCGCAGCGACCAGTGTTTTGGAAAATAGTTTCATAACCAGTACTCCATTGTCGGTCTTGGAGTCTGGTGGTCACGGCGGTACGGACGCTGTTTTACCAAACGCGCTAGACCTCCCGGGCTTTTTTCCCGCCGTGTACCCTGCCGCTGTAAACCGACAGAGCCGCAGCTCTCGGACCAGTCACCGATTAATCCGATGTGATCGGACACCAGCCGGAACCCTAGCTGCTAATGCCCACTACAACTCAAGAAGCGTGCCAGTTCCTTTGTGCTGCATTTCGTTCAATAACCGACGGACAAGGCGTGTCACTGCCTGCGATTTAGTCACCAACTTTCTGAGATGCCTGCTAAATGAGCTCTGCATTTTTTACGCACGAGCCCATTGGGGGAAACCGATGCAGGTCGATTGTTACTTCCGCGCATAAAGGTAGACGGCACAAGCGCCACCTTCCAGGGTAAGCAACAGCATCCCTTAGAAGTTCATCTCTCACCCTGATGACCGGTCGCGAAGCGCTTTTGGAACCAACACGCCTCCTGCTGGACTGAAGACCCTTGGATGAGGCCGCAAAACAGTCATTAGCCGTTACCTCATCCATGTGCAGGTAGGCAAAATCGCAAACAAGAAATGGGAGCAGCTAAGGAGATTTCGCTCGCATTACCATTCTACCCACCCAGCGCAATGGTAGTGGTGAGCCCGACTAAAGGCGCGCCGCCCTGCCTTCCAACGTCTCTTGAGACCCAACGCTGCCAGAAAGAGCATGGCCCATAAACACCTCTCCTATCGCAATCGTCACCGGCCCTTCGGCACGGCACAGGGCAAGCAATTGATCGAGTTCCGCCAGTCTCCCCGCGACCACCTCCTGGCTATCGCGAGAAACGTTTTTAACAACGACAACGGGAGTCTGCCCGGACCGGCCATGCGCGATGAGACGTGAAGCAAACTCTCCGCCCATGCGCCCGCCCATATAGACGATCAAAGTGGTCTCATCATTCGCCAAACCAGCCCAATCTAGATGGGCGGGAAGCTGCCCATTCGCACCATGCGCAGTGACAAAGCGCACGGACTGTGCGCAGGCGCGATGGGTCAGGGACACTTGGAGACCAGCGGCCATTGCTGAGGCGGCGGTTATGCCCGGCACCACTGACACCTCAATGCCGACAGCAGCCAGCGCAGAAATTTCCTCGCCGGATCGTCCAAATATAGACGGGTCCCCGGACTTCAAGCGGGCGACTGCCCGCCCCTCTCTGACCAATCTAACCATCAGATCATTGATATCCCCCTGCGCCCAACTGGGGCGCCCAGCCCGCTTACCCACAGAAATCAATGTGGGCCCTGGCCCAATCGCATCAAGAACCTCTTCGCTCACCAGATCATCAAAAAGAACGACGTCTGCTTGCTTCAACACCTTCAGCGCTTTGATCGTCAGAAGGTCCGGGTCGCCCGGCCCCGCGCCAACAAGGGATACTTTCGTCATCTTACACCGCCTCTTTCATCTCTGTTACCACCAGAAGGCGACCAATCTCGGAGCGGCAGGAGCCACAATTAGTCCCCGCATTCAATGCAACACCAACTGCATCAATCGAATCCGCTCCGTCACGCATCGCCCGGGTGATCTGGTTCGCGCCCACTTCAAAACAGGAACAGACTATGGCTCCCTTGTCTGGCTGGTCGGCGCCAGCGCGCCCTGCCAGAAGCGCATATCGCGACTTCAGGTCTTGCTCTCGACCCAACTGATCAACCAGCCAGGCACGAGCAACTTCGACAGGCTTAGGCGACCAGAAGACGGCATGGGTGAGTTTTCCAGCATTGCATTGCATGCGACTTCCGCCACCCAATCCATCCTCGTAGAAGAATGTTTCCACCTCAGCCGACTGACCATTGCTGAGAAGACCTTTCAGACCTTCGGGGAACGAAGAAATAGGATCATCTCCTGCAACCTCTGCGCGCCAGCCGCTTTTGGTGCGCGCTAACGCCCAATAAGGAAAAGAAGCCAGGTCTGGCTTACAATCAGAGACAAGGAAGGCGTGCCACCGCATGACCGCCCGCTCGATCCTGACGGGAGTGTATTTGAGCTCCGGCTGACCGGATATGGGATCTGTGTTGGAGCCCACCAAAGCATCGACTTCCGCACAGGGCGCATAGGGCGCGGTCCAGTGAATAGGCACGAAGACGGTGCCCCTGGACTGACGGGCGGTAACCGACGCTTTTGCAAGAATGCTCCCGCGGGCACTTGCGACGCGCACCACATCGCCAACCGCTATACCGAACGACAATGCATCATCTGGGTGCACCTCAACAAAGGGCTCCGCAATATGCGATGACAGGCGGGCCGACTGCCCCGTTCGCGTCATGGTGTGCCACTGATCTCGTATGCGCCCGGAATTCAGGACCAACGGGTATTGAGTACTGGTATTGCTCGCCGGTGGCTTATGCACAACAGAAACAAAATTTGCTTTCTTCGTTTTTGTAAAAAAGCCGCCTTGATCAAAAAGACGTTGTGTCCCCTGTTCTGCTTTCTCACTCACCGGCCATTGAACAGGGGTCAGCTCTTCGTACCCGATATCGCTCAGGCTCTTGAGACCCGACAAATCGAAGTCGCGCGTCCCGTCATTCTCAAACGCAGACAAAGCCGCATGCTCGCGAAAAATCTCTGCGGGTTTCTCGTAGGAAAAACCAGTGAAGCCCATACGTAGCGCCACCTGAGAGATGATCCACCAGTCCGGCTTGGATGATCCAGCGCCCGCCACAAAGGATCGCTGCCGTGATATTCGGCGTTCCGAATTTGTGACGGTCCCATCTTTTTCTCCCCACCCCATTGCTGGAAGTAGGACATGGGCGAGCGATGCGGTTTTCGTTGTATCGGTCACATCGGAGACGACAACAAAGGGGCAGGCTTTAATTGCAGCGGACACCCGGTCCGCATCAGGCATGCTTGCCGCTGGGTTGGTCGCCATCACCCACAGCGCCTTGATCTGACCACTTTCAACCCGATCAAACAGATCAACCGCTTTCAAGCCAGGCGCCGCCGCCAGGTTCGGCGCTTCCCAAAACCGTGCGACAATGTCTCGATGGTCGGGGTCTTCAAAACTCATGTGAGCGGCAAGTTGGTTTGCCAACCCACCAACTTCCCGACCACCCATGGCGTTTGGCTGACCGGTAATGGAAAAAGGTCCCATGCCTTCGCGGCCGATCCGCCCGGTGGCGAGATGACAGTTGATGATCGCGTTGACCTTGTCCGTCCCCACACTCGACTGATTGACGCCCTGGGAATAGACCGTCACGACCTTCTTGGTCTCACTGAACGCCCGATAGAATTGGGTAAGGCGGATTGGATCAAGACTCGTTGCTTCAGCAACACCAGAGAGGCTCATAGCCTTTGCACTCTCCAGTGCAATATCAAAACCTTCGGTATGGTTGGAGACAAAGGCGTGGTCGATCGCACCTGTTTCCGCAAGATATCCAAGCAGACCATTGAACAGTGCGACATCTGAACCCGGGTCTAGCGGCAAGTGCATGTCGGCCAGCTCAGTCGTGGCCGTCTCCCTCGGGTCAATCACAATGACCCGGGTGCCGCGGTCCTGCTTTGCCGCTGCCAGCCGCTGGAACAAGACCGGGTGACACCAAGCAAAATTGGACCCGACGAGCACAACGAGATCCGCTTCCTCCAAATCCTTATATGCGCCGGGTACGGTATCACTGCCAAAGGCGCGTTTATGGCCCGCGACTGACGATGCCATGCAGAGCCGGGAATTGGTGTCGATATTAGCCGAACCGATAAACCCCTTCATCAGCTTGTTGGCGACATAATAGTCCTCGGTCAACAACTGTCCGGACACATAGAGGGCAACCGAGTCAGGACCGTGGGCGCGCACGGTTTCTGAAAACCCTCGCGCCACTCTATCGAACGCTTCGTTCCAGTCCGACATCTGCCCATGGATTCTCGGGGTCAATAATCGATCATCTAAGGAAAACGTGTCCCCTAAGGCGGAGCCTTTGGAGCACAGTCTGCCGAAATTCGCCGGGTGATCCGGGTCACCGGAAATTTCCACCCCGCCATCGTCATTTTGTCGAGCAATGACACCGCATCCAACACCGCAATAGGGACAGGTGGTTTTCACGGTCGCGCCCGCCAGCATACTCAGGCGACCTTCTGGCGCGTGAGTTTGCTGATGTCCAGCAGGATCCTGTCTCCCTGCACGTCGACAGGGTAGGTTCGCACACATCCGCCATCCGGTCCCTGCCCTTCACCGCTTGGGAGGTCAATGACCAGATTGTGCAGAGGGCAGGTCACACGCTGATCGTGCACAATACCTTGTGACAAAGGACCACCCAGATGGGGGCAGCGATCATCAATTGCGAAGAATTGATCATCGCTTGTCCGAAAGAGCGCGATCCCGCCGCCAGAAATCTGGATAAGACGCGAGCCTCTAACAGGCACATCGGAGACCTTACCTATGTCGACCCATTTTGATGTCTGACTCATTCGGCGGCCTCAAGTGTGAGGTCTGCCATCGGTCGGAAGGCGTGAGCTTCTCCTCCCTGCGCGCGCTCTGCCCAGGGATCAGATTGTGAGAACTTCTGAGAGAATACAAACCGGTTAAACAGCGCTGCGCGTTGCTCCGCGTCCTCGACAATCGCCTGTTGGATGGTCTCGACGCCAACCCGGCGCGCCCATTTATATATGCGTTCGAGGTAATAGCCCTGTTCTCGGTAAAGTTGGACAAGGGCCACGATCATTTCCAGAGCATCATCTTCCGTCACGGCATGACCGAGCACCTCTGTACCTTTAATGTCGAGGCCTGCCGCACCTGCAAAGTGGATCTCATAGCCGGAGTCCACACAGATGACGCCGACATCCTTGCAGGTTGCCTCCGAGCAGTTTCGCGGGCAACCGGAGACTGCCATCTTCACTTTTGCCGGGGTCCAGGACCCCCACATGAAGCGTTCAATCCGGATCCCGAATCCGGTCGAGTCCTGTGTTCCAAAACGACACCAGTCGGTGCCGACGCAGGTTTTAACAGTGCGCAGCGCCTTCCCATAAGCATGCCCTGAGACAAGACCGGCCTGATTGAGATCCGCCCAGACCTCGGGCAGGTCCTCTTTTTTGATCCCAAGAAGATCAATGCGCTGGCCGCCGGTGACTTTTACCGTTGGCACGGAAAACTTGTCGGCAACATCCGCAATAGCGCGGAGCTCATCGGCGCTGGTGATGCCGCCCCACATTCGAGGAACAACAGAATAGGTTCCGTCTTTCTGAATGTTGGCGTGAACGCGCTCATTCACAAACCTCGACTGCGCGTCGTCCACATATTCACCGGGCCAGGTTGCGAGCAGATAGTAATTCAGCGTCGGGCGGCATTTGGCGCATCCGCAGGAGGTGTTCCACTCCAGTTCCTGCATCACGTCTTCAAGTGTTTTGAGTTCCTTGGCAACGATCAACCGGCGCACGTCTCCATGGCCAAGGTCCGTGCAGCCGCACACGGGCTGAATGGCCGCCGGATTGAACGCGTCACCCAAAGACAGTGTCAGCAGCTGTTCTACCAGCCCCGTGCATGAGCCACAGGATGCAGATGCTTTGGTGTGAGCTCTCACGCCCTCAACATCCTTCAGGCCTTGAGTACCAATTTCCTCAAGAATTGTTCCTTTACACACGCCGTTACAGCCGCAGATTTCTGCATTATCCGGCAAGGCTGCAACGGCCACCATAGGGTCCAGGGGGGCACTCCCTGCAAAGGCCTGGCCGAAGATCAGCGTGTCTCTCATCTCGCTGATATCGGCACCGTTTTTGATCAGATCAAAGAACCAGGCACCATCCGTGACATCTCCATAGAGAACCGCGCCGATCAGCTTGTTATCTTCCAGCACAAGGCGCCGATAGACCCCAGCCTGCGCGTCGCGCAAAACAACTTCCTCTCGGGCATCGGCTTCAGCAAAATCACCCGCAGAGAACAAATTGATTCCGGTGACTTTGAGTTTTGTGGACGTCAACGACCCGGCATAGATCGCTTCCTCCCCGGCAAGGCCGCTCGCCAGCGTTTTCGCCATTTCGTAGAGAGGCGCCACGAGGCCATAACACACACCGCGGTGCTGCACGCACTCCCCCAGCGCAAAAATGTCCGGGTCACTGGTCATCAGATGATCGTCTACGACGATCCCACGATCTGTCTCAAGGTCACAATCTGCAGCCAGGAGTGTATTGGGTCGGATCCCCACAGCCATTACGACCAGATCGGCGGCGAGCTCTGTCCCGTCATCCAGCAAGACCGCACGGACCTTGCCGTCAGTTCCCATGATCTCCTTAGTGTTGGCTTCCGTCAGGATCCGAATGCCTCGCTCTTCAAGAGACCTGCGCAGCAGATTTCCGGCTGCCCCGTCCAGCTGGCGCTCCATCAAACTTGGCATCAAGTGCACCACGGTGACCTCCATGCCCTGAAGCTGCAGACCAGCTGCCGCTTCAAGTCCCAACAAACCACCGCCAATCACCACAGCGTTTGTGGCTTGTTTGGCGGTACTAAGCATCTGGTTCACATCGTCGAGATCTCGATATCCCAAAACACCGTCTAGATCTTTGCCCGGCACAGGAATGATAAAGGGCGCAGAACCTGTCGCCAGCACAAGCTTGTCATAGACTGTCTCGGTGCCATCTTCGGCTGTCACGCTCTTAGCCTGTCGATCAATCGCCGTTACCTTGCGACCCTTGTGGAGGGTGACATGGTTCTCGGCATACCAGGCATCATCGTGAATGATGATGTCATCGAATGTCCGTTCACCAGATAAGACGGGCGACAGCATGATCCTGTCATAGTTCACACGCGGTTCGGCGTTGAAGATGGTCACGTCGTACATGTTGGGCGCGCGCTTGAATAGTTCCTCAAGCATGCGCCCCGGTGCCATGCCATTGCCGACAATGACAAGCCGCTCTCGCTGCGGCATTTCTATTGCATCAGGTGACATTTTTCCTCCTCACGCAATTGCCGCTTCAGCAGCTGGGTTGATGTCAGGTTTTTTTGCTGGCTTTGCGCCATGCTCATATTCCTCGAGGAAGGTTAGAACCTCTTCGCGGTACCGGTAATAGTCCGGATGTTCCAACAGTGCCGCGCGGGTGCGGGGCCGTGGGAGGTCAATGTCGACAATTTTTCCGATTGTCGCGTGCGGACCATTGGTCATCATGACAATGCGGTCCCCCAACAAGATTGCTTCATCAACGTCGTGGGTCACACAGATCGCGGTAACCTGGGTCCGCTTCCAGACATCCATCAGGACTTCCTGCAGCTCCCAGCGGGTCAAACTGTCAAGCATGCCGAAAGGTTCATCGAGCAAAAGCAGTTTTGGGGACAAGGCAAATGCGCGGGCAATACCAACGCGTTGCTTCATGCCATTGGACAGTTCTGCGGCCTGTTTGTGCATGGAGTCACCAAGCCCCACACGCTCCAGATAGTACTCCACGACTTCACGGCGCTCGGCGGGAGATGCTTTCGGATAAACCCGGTCCACCCCCAACGCCACGTTTTCCCGAGCCGTCAACCAGGGCATCAGAGACGGAGCCTGGAACACCACTGCCCGATCAGGGCCGGCACCCGATATCTCGTGATTGTCGAGAACCACACCACCGCCCGAAATTTCATTGAGGCCGGCTACCATCGACAAGACCGTGGATTTGCCACAGCCGGAGTGACCGATCAGCGAGACGAACTGGCCCTTGTCCATTTTCAGATTGAAATCTTCCAACACCGTCAGCGGGCCCTTCGGCGTGGGATAGATTTTCTTCAGCTCAAACAGCTCCACGAACCTGTTTTCATTTTTGGTTCGGGCGGCATCCAGATAGGCCCGCGGGGGTGTCTTTTCGATGCGGGCTGTCGGCATCAGATCAGGGGCCGCCCTTTCGGCGGCCTTCCGCGCTTCCCGTTCTGCCTTGCTTGCCTCCAGCAGATAGCCGGTCACCTCTGCACGCAGGGCTTTGAAAACCGGGTTGCTGTTTACCGCCGTCCGATCCCGTGGACGCGGAAGATTGACTTCAAACGAGGGTCCCAAAGTTGCCGAGGGACCAGGTGTCAGCGGGATAATCCGGTCTGCAAGCAGAATGGCTTCATCCACATCATTCGTGATCAAGATGACGGTCTTGCGGTCCGCTTCCCAGATCGCCTCAATCTCGTCTTGGAGATTTGCCCGCGTCAGCGCATCCAAAGCGGAAAGTGGCTCATCCAGCAAAAGAACGTCCGGGTCCATCGCCAGGGCGCGGGCGACGGCAACGCGCTGGCGCATACCCCCGGAGAGCTCTGCGGGTTTCCGGTCACTTGCATGGGCGAGACCCACCATGGAAATGTACTTTGTCGCGCGCGCGTCTCGCTCTTCTTCGCCTTCAGAGGAAAAGACCGCGTCAATGCCAAGGCGTATGTTCCCGTAGACACTGAGCCACGGCATAAGCGAGTAAGACTGAAAGACGACTCCGCGGTCAGGCCCCGGCCCGCGCAAGGCCTCTCCGCGCAACGTAATCTCGCCGCCATCGGGCTTAATCAGACCGGCGATTGATGAGATGAGTGTTGTCTTGCCACTTCCGGAGAAGCCAACAATGGCGACGAACTCACCCTCCTTAACCGACAGATTGATGTCGGTCAGGACACTGGTCCGCTTGTCGCCTTCCCCGTAATGTTTTGAAACGCCTGTTAGGTCCAGGAAACTCATAACGCCCTCACCGTTGTGCGCTGAAGGTGAATGCGGCTTGCAGCGCGTACATCACCCGATCAAGGAAGAAACCAATCAGGCCGATCACTAGGACCGCGACCATGATGCGGGCGAGGGAGTCAGACGAGCCGTTCTGGAATTCATCCCAGACGAATTTCCCCAGACCCGGGTTCTGCGCCAGCATCTCTGCTGCGATCAGCACCATCCATCCGACGCCGAGGGAGAGACGGAGGCCTGTAAAGATCAGCGGCAGGGCGGAAGGCAACACAACCTTCCGGATTGTCGTCAACTGTGAGAGCTGCAGAACCTTACCGACATTGATCAGATCTTTGTCGATCGACGCCACACCCAAGGTCGTATTGATCAAGGTGGGCCAAAGCGAACAAAGCGTCACAGTAAGCGCCGAGATCAGCATGGATTTCGAGACCGCCCCGTCACCGCCTGCATAGGCCGCTGACACAATCATGGTCACAATCGGCAGCCAGGCGAGGGGAGACACCGGTTTAAATATCTGGATCAGCGGGTTAAGGGCCCCGTTGGCCAGAGGTGAAAGGCCGCAAACGATGCCGAGTGGCACGGCGAACACCGTTGCCACAATGAAGCCGAGGGCGACTGTTTTCAGGCTGGTCCATATCTGGTCAATGATTGTTGGCTTACCTGTATAGGTGCGCCATTTAACCCGGTCTCCCTGACCATTGGCGAAGAGCTCCGCATTGCGCGCGTCCTGGCGTTCATAGAAAGCATCTGCTTTTGCCCGTTCGGCAAAATGGTCATCCACAAGGACACCTACCTGCTCCATGACCTGTGGAGGACCTGGGATGGCGCCAAGGGAGGTTTGTACTTGCGGCGCCAGCCAACCCCAGGCGACTAGAAACAGGCTGATGCCGATCAGGGGAACCAGCAGCGCCCGCCAGAGATTGCGGAGCTGCTCTTTCACGCTGTCACCCGCAGCCATGAGCAGAATTGGAACGAGAAATCCGAGGCCAATCATCTCAATATAGATTGAGATTTTGTTGATCTTCGCGAGTCGCGCTTGGCGTTTTTCTTCTTTCGTGGCGCTTGTCGGAACTTCCGATGGTGTGGAGACCATTGTCATCGAGAAGAAACTTTCAAATTAGAGAATTGAAAAGGATGGAGATGCTGGCAGGCAGGAACGGACCCGCCAGCAACCACGTTTACTCAAGCTCGGAAAGCTGAGCGACCAGATCGTCGCCCTTTAAACCGATGGGGAACTGCTTGAGATAGTCATTAGGAGTCCGGCCGTCATAGGTGACGCCGTCAATGAATTCAGACACAGGTTCGCGGTATCCGTCTGTGTCCCAAGGGAAGTCAGCCGCACTCACATGCCCTTCGTCCACGAGAATTTTCGCAGCCGTGAGATAGAGATCGGGCCGGTACACCTTTGCAGCGACGTCTGCATACCAATCGTCAGACTTCGGTTCCGCAATCTGCCCCCAGCGCCGCATTTGCGTCAGATACCAGACGGCGTCGGAATAGTAGGGATAGGTCGCGTTGTAGCGGAAGAATACGTTGAAGTCGGGGATCTCGCGCTTGTCACCCCGCTCATATTCGAACGTACCCGTCATGGAGTTGGCAATGACCTCTGCATCCGCACCCACATATTCGGACCGGGCAAGGATCTCTACCGCTTCAGCACGGTTGGCATTGTCATTCTCGTCGAGCCACTGGCCTGCACGGATCAAAGCCTTTGTCAGGGCGATCGTTGTATTGGGGTACTGCTCGGCAAACTCCGCTGTGATTCCGAAGACTTTTTCAGGATTGTCTTTCCAGATTTCATAATCCGTGATCACTGGCACACCGATGCCCTTAAACACAGCTTGCTGGTTCCAGGGTTCGCCAACGCAATAACCACTGATGGTGCCTGCCTCAAGGGTCGCGGGCATCTGTGGTGGGGGCGTGACGGAGAGCAAAGCTTCGGCGGCAATCTGCCCTGAAATGTCCGCCGGGGAGTAGTAGCCAGGGTGAATACCACCGGCCGCGAGCCAGTAACGAAGCTCATAATTGTGGGTCGAAACAGGGAACACCATGCCCATGTTGAATGGGCGTCCCTCGTCCTGGAACTGCTCAATCACCGGCTTCAGATAGTCAGCCTTAATCGGATGCTGCGGTCGTCCGTCTTCCATTTTGGGGATGAGCGGTTTCATCATCTCCCAGACTTCGTTTGAGACAGTGATACCGTTTCCGTTTAAGTCCATCGAGAAGGGGGTGATGATGTGCGCTTCGGTGCCGTAACCAATGGTCGCGGCTAATGGCTGCCCGGCGAGCATGTGCGCCCCATCCAGTTCGCCGGTAATGACGCGGTCGAGCAGAACTTTCCAGTTCGCCTGAGGCTCCAGCGTAACAAACAGACCCTCATCTTCGAAGAAGCCTTTTTCATACGCGATCGCTAACGGCGCCATATCCGTCAGCTTGATGAAGCCAAATTTCAGCTCGTCTTTTTCAGGGATCAATTCCTCAGCGGCCAATGGCGTGGTCGCGACGGCCAAAGCCGCCAGGGGCGCGGCCACCGACCGAAGGAAATGTCGCCGCGTAAAGTCGCGGAAGGTATTGGCAAGTTTGATCTTCATTTCTCACTCCTGCTGCCGGATCAAGCTCCGGCGTGAAGGCAAAAAAAAGCGCTGCTCATCAAGAGGCAAAGATGCGTTCCTCCTGATTGGCAGCGCTGCCGAGAAACCCCGCCATTGGAGTTTCGTATGGGTGCGCTCCTGAGAGCGCGGTTTGAAACCTTCTTTGCGAAGGTTGTGCCAGTTGGTCTTTTCGCTGGGTTCCGGCGAATTTCAGGGGTTTACCTATCTACCCGCTTGCTCCGCCGCCCCCTTTTTCATCAAGCGTGGCAGGAGGCGCTCATTTATTGTGCAATGCACAAGAGCGCCTGCCACCGTCACTAAAGATTAAAATCAATCTGGAACCAGAATTTGTCTCGATCAGCCGGACCCGCTGACGTTCCATCAAGCGTGGCGAATTTCGCGGTCGCTGAGAGATGCGGATTGATCACAGCTTTGACCAATAGATCGAGTTCGTCCCCCAGATCTGTGCCTGTGCGCTCACTACTAAAGTCGTGGTAGACCGCCTTCGTGACGATCTTCGGCAATGGCCCGACATCCTTAAAAACATATCCGACCTCAGCGAAGAGGTCTTCGATGCCATTGGCGGGCGTATTGAGGAATCCGTCCGCCCAACCCTGAAATGCGTGCAGAGTGGCCAAAGGTGTGCTGAAGCCATTAGTTCCATCACCTTCGAGAACTTCATAGGCCACGCCGCCGGTGAAACCACCCAGTTTCGTGCCCGCAAAGATTTTGTAATAGCTCAGATCAATATTCGCCGTGTTATTGGCGCGGTCTGATTGGATTGCATATTCCGCAGACAGGTTCAGCGGAATGTCCTCAGAAACCGGAATGCTTCCAGAGATGCTGCCGCCATAGGTTGCTGTTGAGAGAACCGGTGCCTCTTCCAGGTCTAACAGGTAGGCGTAGGCCGTCAGTGTTACCCAATCAAGACCACTATATTTTGCATTAACAATGTGGCTGTCGCTCTCGAACGAGCCGTTGACGCTCTCACTACCGAATATGCGTTGAACAGAGTCGATGTATCCATACGTGACTTTTAGGTCGTCGATGGCGCTGACTTCAGCCACCGCAGCATCGAATGTCTGCTGGTTTTGCCGCCACCCGACATCACCGACAAACCGCGCATTGTCTAAGACCAGACGCTGCCGCCCAACCGTCAATGCCACACCATCAATCCCGGTATATTTGATCTGCAGCCGGTTTACTTCCTGTGAGTCCGGATCTGCGACGACAGGGAAGTTGGTCCGGCTATTGGTCGTCGAGTTGTACTCATTGTTTAAGCCCTTCACGACCTCAATTTCACCGAGAACAGAGAACCCCAAATAGCTGCCGGTTTCCAAACCAGCCCGGATGCGTGCTGTCACAGCGTTTGCATCATCTGCCGGCCCTGTTTGATCCACAAATTCATACCGCAGGCGGGTGTTCAGTATCGGCTTAGACTCATCCAAAGCCTCCAGAATGCTGTCAGCTGCGAGAGCCCCCGACATCATTGGCGCAGCGCTCAAAAGAGCCACCAGGCTGACACCCGACACAATGCGCGACCCCAGTTTGATTTTCATCATCGCAAAAACTCCAAAAAAAACGCTGCACGAAGACTCCCTTCTGAAGAGTCTTTCGGCAGCGTTGCCATCTGGCGAGCCCATGTTGGCTCGCCTTCGCCGTCATGCGGCTAACCTCTACCTGCAGCAAGTGTGCCAACATCCGAGCTAAAGAAATCCTAAGCAAACAGCATATGGCACATGCACCCTGCTCACCTCGTAAGCGTCGCAAGGGACAACCTGTCCTCTTTTTGTGCATTGCACACAAGCTGTGGCAGACGCCTGTCGTGCAATCAGAACGAAGGTCCGAAATCCTGACCGTCGAAAAAAGCAGAAGACGTGCCTATTTCCGCCTCATCGGCATCGTCGAATTCCGCCAATGCCTCTCGATATATATTCGGGCGGTACATGTCTTTGATACGTTGAGTATGTTGTTCGTCATGGACGAGTTGGCCATTCTCGATCATCTGACTGTAGAACCACAAACCATGTTGTGCCGAGGGAAAGGTCGTGCCGCGACGTGCAAAACTCGCCCGAACAGCCGTTTGCCCAAAGTGCAAATAGTCTTCGCCTAAACTCTGGCCAACCTGATCAGAAGGCAAATTCAGATACTGCGTTTGCGACAAAATATCGATCAGCCTGTCTCTGTTCCTTGGCTGATCGCACCATTTAGCTGCCTGAAAAACACACCGCACTATGTTTCGGGTGAGATCTGGATGCTCTTCAGCCCAAACTTTTCTCACACCTAAGATTTTGTCCGGGTTCGCGCCCCAGATATCATCACAAGCCACCACCGCGCGGCCAACACCCTCATTCTGTGCAACTGTGTTCCAGGGTTCCCCCACACAACAAGCATCAATGCGGCCGCTTTTCAGGGCGTCAACCATCAGCGAAGGAGGCAACACTTCCACGACAACATCTTCGTTCGGGCGAATGCCGCTTCCACGTAGCCAATAGTTGAGAAGGTAAGCATGAGCAGAGAAAGGGTGAACGACCGCAATCGTGACTTGATTGCTGGGGCCGCGGTCTCTGGTCAGCGCATTCAAAGCATCGCCAGTCACGGTAGCGTTTCCCTCGAGCTCGCCATATCTCCCAAGAGTCTCAGCCAACGCCAGACTAACGGTAATGGCATTACGGCCAGTTCCGAGCGCCAGGGGGGCAATGACGGAGACGGGCAGCGGCGGCAAGCCGAGGCACCCCGCAATCGCAATAGGTGCCAGAAGGTGCGCAATCTCCAGGTGACCGACTGCGACCCGGTCTCTCAATGTCGCCCAGGATGATTCCCGGACAAGAGCCAGCTCTATCCCCACATCTTCTGCAAATCCGAGCTCATGGGCAACGATCAGGGGAGCCGCATCGATAAGTGGAATGAACCCGGCGGTAATACGATCAGCGGTCATAGGCTTATTCTTCCCCCAAAAGATCGGCGACCGCGATCATGCTCCGCGCGATCTCAACTATTTTGGTATTCTTCGACATGGCCGTCTTGCGGATCAGCGCATAGGCTTGGTCCTCTGTGAGCTGCCGCCGCTTCATCAACAATCTCTTGGCCTGATCAACCAGTTTTCGATCTTCGAGCTCTGCCTTGGTTTCTTCCAGTTCACGGCGGAGACTGCTGAAGGCATTGAAACGGGAAATCGTGACATCGAGGATCGACTTAACACGTTCCTTCTTCAACCCATCGACGATGTAGGCCGACACGCCCGCGTCCATCGCTGCGTCAATCCGGGCCGCATCGCCATCATCAACGAAGACCGCGATTGGCCGCGCCACTGCCCTTGAAACAGCAAGCATGCTTTCAAAGCTGTCTCTGTTGGGGCTCTGCAGATCCATAAAAATCACATCTGGATCTGCATTGCTGATCGCTGCCAACAAACCATGAGGGTCTGAGACAATCGTGACCTCCGTTCCGCCTGCGGCGGTCAGCCCTTCCTCAAGCACCGACGCACGGAGTGCATCTTCGTCGAAGATCAAAATGCGGACGATAGGTTCACTCAACAGGGGGTCCAACGATTGCCAGCGCGCGACGATGGTTAGACAATGGCATCCAACCGTCGTTACTCACAGCAAGTTTCAAGCCATCAAAGAATATGTAGCGGCGATCCACGACCACCAGATCCTTCGCCACTCGTGGCAATCAAGACTGCACAAGAAACGGGCAAGAGACAGGCATATCTAATGCAGTTCTGCACACAAGGATGCGAGCGAAGTGCGTGGGTCAGATGTTTGCCAGCATCCAGCTCGGCAAATCGTTTCCTCTTCTATTGACTGGATGAGTATCAGACAGTTTCAACCTACACCCATCAGGTCTATCAATCGAACGTTGTAGATCTCTCATACGCAAAAAGCCCCTGATGCATTAAGCACCAAGGGCTTTTCTTTGGTTGCGGGGATAGGATTTGAACCCATGACCTTCAGGTTATGAGCCGAAAGGCACCCACCCTATCTTATTGATTTATATAACGTATTTCGATCCAAAAATTTAACTGTGTAGCAAAGTGTGTAAGTTTTGGGCAAATTTGTCGACTTCAGCGAAACATGGAAAATCGCCTGCTATCACCGCAAGTCAACTTTTTTGTAAGCCCACACGAGGAAGGCACACTGTAGTGCTACGAGCACGAGGGATGCAGGCGTGAACAAAACGTCCCCCGCAACCACCGACATCTGATGCGAAATAATCCCGTCACAGATAATGAACCCAAGATAAAACCAGCTCGACGCTTTAAACAGTTCGAGCCGTCCCTTGAGAGCGCTCCAGCCGATGAGCACCCAAGAGGCAACGATAATTATCTCAATGTAGAGAAATGATCGATAGATGTTCAGCGCAAGGCCTTCTTTGGCAGCATCCTCAGCTGAGGCGAATGCGACCTCATATCCGATGGACCCAAATATCGCGACGTTGAGCGCCACGAAAGCAACGATGACTGCGTTTCTCATAAATTTACCTCTCCATTTGCAATCGCGATCTGTTCCTCAACGGCTCTCCATGCGGCATCCATCGCCCCATTCACATAGGCCTTGTATTCCGCGTCGGAGTTTGCAATCGAAATTCTGTGGTGTTGGGCACGCGCAGTGAAATGCGGCGAGGTTGGATCGTCGGTACCGGGTTCATCCGGCCACACGGGCAAATAGGCATAACCATGCGGCCACCGATTAACCGTGATAGCTGCAATATCTCGGTCCGCATCGAAGCCATGCTTCCCCAACATTGCATTCAGCTGAGCCCTGATTTCGATCTCAAAATCCTCAAAGCTACGGCGGTAAATCACGTGCTGGCCCTCGCGGAAAAGCTCACGGAGCGATTTGCCTTCCGCATCCAGGTGAGCAGACGGAGTATAGATAATGTGCAACAAGATCGGTTTGTCAGGGTCAGCAGAGAACTCGACGTCGCCCATCGAAACTGGGAAATCAAGCATCAACGTAGAGAAGTCAGCCTCTGGCGCGTAAACTTGGTTGACACCCGCTGCATGAAAAGCCTGCCAGTTACGCAGTGCCACATTGATGGAACAAAGCGGCGCCCGTTCTGCCTCATCAAGCGCGAGCCGTTGCGTTTCAGGCAGTTCTCCACATACATAGGGAATGACTTTGTGATTGCAGGCAAGGATGACATGGTCTCCGGTTACCCTGAGATGCTGCCCCTTCTGCACATAGCTGACGTCTACGCGCTGTCGATCGTCATGATGGCGAACATCAACAACAGTACTCTCAAGCCGACATCGCACCTTGGCAACTGCACTATCGAGCTTCCGATAGTGGACTTCAGACCCAATCATGTCTTCCATTGTCTGGCCATTTGCCACATGCGGCATAAGTCGCCTTATCAAGAGGCGGGCAATCCCTGCATTCCCATCAGGAAAGTGAAAGATATAGGGTTCAACCCCAGCAGCGCCCAAAACTGCGTCGCTCATACCACGCCACACACCGGTCGGAAGGTAACGTTGAGCGCCGGTCAGGAGAGGAATAACTGTGCTCCCCTCAAGACCAAGGCCACGTGTTCCGGGCATCAGAAGCTGAGCAGCATATATCGCGGGAACGGCGTCCCAGGAAACGGCTTCTAGCGCCGCCAGGTTACGTTTGATCAGACGGATGACAGATTCGCTCGCACCCGTGTAATCCCTGAGGTAGGCAGAATAGGATATCGCGCTGAGGAGTTGGGTCTTCTCTTCGTCGCTCTTCCCCTCCAGATAATCTTTGTCACCCAGTGCGAGATGGCGAAAAATCTCCTTGTCGGAGCGAAGAAGCGGCAGAGCATCGATATAGGTATCATCCTGGCCATCTCCACCTCCAAAGAGAATGAGAGCGGCTGCACCGAACAGAGATGACGGTGCGCGCGACAGCTGGTCCTCACCATAATGTTTGCGATCAAAAAAGACGCCCGTACCCATTTGTTTCCTTCTGTAAAAATCTCGGTCAAAGTACCTGTAGAACCGATCTGTATCGATCCCGATATCGCTCAACAGGTTTTGCGCCTCTGCCGAATAGCTTGCGGGGGAATCGATGGTCTGACTTCCGCCATACCCAATGAGATGGTGTCCATCAACGGTGAATTCATTCCGTTTAGCGTGACCACCAAAGTCGTCGTGATTGTCGAGGATCAAAATCCGCGCATCAGGTTTCTTCTGCTGAAAAAAACGAGCTGCTGAGAGGCCTGACAGGCCACCCCCGACCACGATGAGATCGTAGGGTTCATCAACCAAAGTTTCCGCGCGACCATAAACCTCTCCCTCCCAGGCCATTGAGTGTGCGACCTCAAAAGAGCCGGGATGAAACCCGCGCATGCCCGTGAGGGAAGGTGGATAGGTGGTATCGCTCTGACTGGGTGCAGCCGCAAATGCAGCTGAACCAGAAGTTGCGGCAGCCACACCCACGGAAAAGGCGGCACCATTCAGAAAATCTCGTCGATCAATTTCGGCCATTTTTCAATCCTTTATCCAGCTCCAATAGAATGTTTTCCGCAGCGGCCCGGGCCGCGGTCCTCCGCGATGCGTCAAACCCCAGGTCCGCAAAAACGGAACTCCCCTCCATCAGTTGCGCGAGGACGAAAGCCGCACTCACACATCTTTTTCGGGGCACATCGGGAAAAGCGTCACAGACAGCCTGAATGACCCTGTCTTCGAACTCTGTGTAGGCGGCTTTTATGGCTCGGTGAGTTCGCTCGTCTTTTTGCGCAACCACCAGAAATTCATTCAGTATTCTGGACCGTGTCTGATCGGTGAAGGGCGCGCCGAAAGCCGACCCGATCAATTGCCTAAGTCGCTGCCGCGGGTCGGTTGCAGAGACTTCCTGATCAAACGCAGCGCTGTAGGCTTCAACAACACGGTCAAGACCGGCAAACATCAGGTCTTCCCAGGAGTTGAAATAGTGATGCAGGGTTGTCCGGTCTATCCCGATAGAAGCGGCCACAGACTTCATCGACGTTTTCGCCAAACCATCTTTCTCGATCGCAACAAGCAGTGCTCTGAGTATCTCCTCTCTGCGCTCCTCAGCCCTAGACGGTCTTCCCATTTCGCACCCCATTATTCCACAGTAGTGTGGAGAAAAGAATGGTGGACCGCGAAAGTCAAGACTATTTCGAGTGGGAATAGATCAAGGACTGAGAACGTAGCTTGCAAACCAGGCAATGAATTCACTTTGTGTAGCGAATGTGTAGCTCTTCACGACCTTGGAATTCAAAACTCATTCCGCGAATGTCAGCGTGTTTTCAATCAGATAGGTAGGCAGTGATCACCTATAGAAACACGACCATCAGGTTTTTCACCCAATGCTAGGAGATACCAAAAAGCAAAAAGCCCCTGATGCATTAAGCACCAAGGGCTTTTCTTTGGTTGCGGGGATAGGATTTGAACCTATGACCTTCAGGTTATGAGCCTGACGAGCTACCAGACTGCTCCACCCCGCGTCAGAGCCTCCACTCACGTGTGGAGAGCGCGCTTTATATCAGCTTTGTCAGATTTGTGAACCTCCAAACCGACCTTTTCTCAGAAAAGAATTGGCAGATTTCTGGGATTTTCCCAAAGTCAGTCCAGCAGATGCGTCGGCCCCCAAATAAACGGCGGCGTGGCGCGATTGTTCAAGCAGCATCGCGCCAATGACCCAAATCTTTCTTCAGGCAAATGAAGGGAGAAACGAAATGGAAATCACCGTCAATGGACGCAGCCGGAAGATTGATGAGGCCTCTATCAACAGCCCGCTGCTCTGGGTTCTGCGCGACGAATTGGGGCTCATGGGCACGAAATTCGGGTGTGGCATCGGCACCTGTGGTGCCTGCACCATCCATGTTGCTGGCAAAGCAGTCCGAGCTTGTCAGTCGACACCCGAAGACGTCGCAGGGACCGACATAACCACCATCGAAGGTCTCGCCGACACAACACCAGGCGCCAGCCTACACCCCGTGCAACAGGCCTGGGTCGATCACTCGGTTCCCCAATGCGGCTATTGCCAGGCTGGTCAGATCATGTCCGCCGCCGCCCTCCTTGCCGCAAACCCCACACCCAGCGCCACGGACATTGACCGCGACATGTCCGGCAACCTCTGCAGATGCGGGACCTATGCCCGCATTCGAAGCGCCATCAAACAAGCGGCAAAAGACATTCAATCAGGCATCAATCAGGAGGCGAGCTGAACCATGACACGCCAACTGTCCCGCAGAGCCTTCCTGGCCCGCACCGGCTGGACCGCTACAGGGCTCACCATTGCTGCAACTGTCTCCGGCTGCAGTCTCGTTCCGGCTTTGCCCTCCAGAAATGAACTGGGAGAAACAGATGCCTTCACCTGGCTGCAACTCAGACCCGATGGCAGGTTTCTCTTTTGCTCCCCCAGACAGGAAATTGGGCAGGGCATATCAAGCACGTTCAAGCTGGTCCTAGCAGGTGAACTCGGTGTGGCGCTGGAACAGATAGAGGTCATCGCTCCCGACACCTCCATGATTGCGCAAGCAAAATCCACCGTGGGAAGTGAGTCCATCAAGGATTTTCTAGAGCCTGTCACTAAGATTGGGCACATCATGTCATCTGCTCTGCACGCACGTGCGGCAAAACGATTGGAGACGCCACACTCAGAGGTAACCTTCAACGGCACTGAGTTTCTATCGCAAGGCGGTGCCAGCCTTTCGCTGGAAGAACTCGCGGCGGGTAACGCCATTCTGCTTGACCCAAGTGAGGTTGCGGTCAGCCCTCATCCAAAGCCCAGCACCGCTCTGCCGAACAGCATCCCTACAGACCGCATCACAGACATTGTCACCGGCACCCCCCTCTTCGCCGGAGACATCAAATTGCCAGGCCTTGCATACGGCGCCTTCGTCCGAGCACCTCAACTTGGCGCAACCCTCTCAACGGCTAGTTTCTCCGCGGTTCCCCAAGAGCAGATCCTAGCGAACTATTTTGACGGTGAGCGCGCAGGACTGGTGGCCACGACACAGTCGAGCCTCACCGACGCCTTGGAGACCGTAGAAACTACCTGGGATGCGACGGCAACTGCAGACCAAAAGGCCATCGACACCTCCCTGGCATTGACAGAACCCGTCAGTGACCTTGAGCACAGCGTGCTTGAAACCTCAGACAAGCCGCATGATAACAGCGACCTTGATCTTTCAATCTCAATCCCCTTTGCGGCACACGCGGCCATCGAACCAAGGTCTGCTATTGCAAGATGGAACGACACCGCGGGCCCCGCTCTCGAAATCTGGACAGGCACACAGGATGCCTTCTACGTGCGCTCCCATATCGCAAAACATTTCGGGCTGGGCGAAGACCAGGTTGTCGTCTATAGCCAGCGCGTCGGTGGCGGCTTCGGCGCTCGCACCTTATGTACAGTCGAACTCGAAGCAGCCTTGCTCGCGAAACAGGCCCAGCGCCCTGTCAAAGTTCAGTGGACACGCCCAGATGAATTTCAGGAAGGCTTTCACCGCCCGCCATCCAGGCACCAGATCAAAGCAACCGCGACCGAAGACGGAATCCTCACAGACTGGAGCCACGGGTTTAAGTCCGGACATGTGATTTTCACATCTGCAGCCATGCCTCCCTGGATGCAGGCACTCACGAGCTTCGCAAGTGACCCTGGAACGGCTCGGGGAGCTCACCTGCCCTATGCTGCAGATCGTAGCGAAGTGGCCTTCTCTGATGTCCGCATGCCAGTAAAGACCGGGCCCTGGCGGGGACTTGGGGCGGCTCCCAACAATTTCGCCATTGAAACAGCCATTGATCAACTGGCAGCGAACAAAGGTATTGACCCTCTCGAATTCCGCTTGGCCAATCTGCAATCTGACCACAAACGTCTGTCGACCTGCCTAACGAATGTCGCCCAGAAAGCCGACTGGCAGGGTCGGGCAAGGACAGACAGGTCAGCCAGGGGCGTTGCCTGCGGGATTTACAAGGGCGTGACCTATGTCGCCGTCATTGCAGATGTCGACATAGATCGGGACACGGGAACCTTCCAGGTAAAACGCCTGACATGCACCCATGATTGCGGGCGGGTGATAAACGCAGACCAGGTAAGCGCGCAGATTGAAGGCAATCTCATTTGGGGTCTTGGCATGGTCAAAAGTGAAGAGCTAACCGTCAAAAACGGGCGCCTTAGCGCCGACTACCTGGGTGACTATCAGATCCCGACAATCGCCGATGCGCCCGATATCTCGATCGAGTTAATCGAACCCGAAAACGCTGCGCCAGTGGGCGCCGGTGAAGCCGCAATTGTCGCCGCAGGCGCAGCGATAGCGAATGCAGTGGCAGCCTTCACTGGCAAACCTGTCACTCAACTCCCCCTTCGCCTTTGACTGAAGGGAGACATCAAGGATCAGTTGGAACCACTGAGTAAATCCAGTCGGCCATCTGCTGCCAGACATCAGGCGCAAACGCATAGCGCCCGGCCATCACAAAGACGGCCGGAAGCCATTCCGGCCATTGGGACACAAGCTGATAGTTGAAGAGCGGGGCACGCAAAAGGCCGTGGGTCGCGTGCGGCACGACGACAACCTCATTATCTTGCCGTAAAGGCGCAACAAGTTGACGATAGGTGGCTGAATCTGCGTCAGGATCAACATTCAAATCCCCCGCCCCATAGAGCGCGAGGAAAGGCACACTGATTTCAGGAAGCGCAGCCCTGGCATCCGATCCACGGTTTCGCTCCACAAAGGCCAAACGCTCCGGCGACATTGGTGCGCGCGGAATCTCCCGCGCGCGTCTTTGACGCGCATAATAAGCGCCCTGCTCTTCCCAGTTCACCGCGCCCCCAACGAGAATGGCAAAAGCAGCGGTCGAGCCAGGCCCTACGGCTTCGGGCACAACCCAACCCGCTTGCGAGAAACCCAGAAACCCCAATTTGTTCGCGTCGATAGTGTCGAGTTGCTGGACAGCGCGGAGCGCTGCAACCACTTCTGCCGCGCGGTCCGTCATCGATTGGGAAAGCCAGTCTCCTTCGCTCGCACCAATACCCGGTTTGTCCCAGGAGAACACTCCGACACCCGCCTCCAGAAGAAGACGCATGGGAATGAGATAGCCATCACTTGAAAACCTATCCTGCGGTCCATCTCCATGAACAAACAAGGCGACAGGCGGACGGAGCACGCCTTCCGGGAGAATAAGCGTGCCAGACAAGACGCCCTGGTCAGTCTCGAAGGTGATCTCCTGCTGCGCATAAGCAGAAAGGTCAAAGTCTGAGAGCCCACGCAGAAACGCGAGACCTATCAGGAAGACGCCAACAAACAGGCCAATGATGGAATAGAGCAAAAAGCGGCGCACTAAAGGAACACTCCCAAACAAAAAGGAATGCCCAGTCTGCCGACACACACCCTTCTCAGCAAGGGACAAGACCCACAGGGTCCAGCTCAGGTCTCCTTAGAGTGTCTGGCGATTATCTGTCTCAACGACTCTTTCTGCTGCTCATCAGACGAGTCTCTCACACCTTCCAACCATTCATTATAGGCAGGTTCGAGCTGCGACCATTCCCTGTCCAGAATGGAAAACCAGGCCGTGTCGCGATCACGACCTTTGTAAATCCGTGCTTGGCGAAACAGGCCTTCGAAGCGAAAGCCCAGCCGCAGCGCAGCGTGCCGCGAAGCTTCGTTCAAAACATCGCATTTCCACTCATAGCGCCGGTACCCAAGCTCCACAAAGGCGCGGCGCATCATCAGATACATCGCCTCTGTCGCTGCCGGACGCCTTTGCAGAAGGGGGGAAAAAACCAGATGGCCCACCTCAATCGAGCCAGCTTTTGGATCAATCCTCAGGTAACTTGCAATGCCAACCGCTTTCTCAGTACGACAATCAACAATTACATAGAACTGCATGTCGTCCTGCCGACAGATCGCCGCCATGAACTTCTCAAAGGCCGATCGTTCCGGAAAGGGTCCGTGAGGAAGGTAAGTCCAGTTGCGCCCTTCGCGGTCTAGGGCAAAGGCGTCATACAAATCACCCGTGTGTGCCTCCTCATCCAAGGGGTCGAGTCGACAAAAATGCCCTTCCATTGAGGTGTGCGGTGGGAATGAAGCTGCGGACCAATCCGGGACTGCCTGCCCTATCGGCTGCCCCAACTCATTCACCCCATGCTCTCTGCTATAGGCCGCAGTGACATCTGTCCCCATCATCTCTTCCTCTAAACATCCATCCCAAGCTCATCATGCATGGGCTTGGCTCTACCAAAATGGCCATTAGGAAGAAGACTAAAGAACCATTTTGTCTCTATTTGTCAGCCGTGGCACGCATCTGTGCCTGCAGATCACGCGTCAGCTCCCCTTTACCGTCGGGAGCCCACCCGGGTGGTTGAAACAGGTGCCCCAGCGCATTCTTCAGGGACCCGGATGATCGGATGTCACGGCCCAACGCGATCCACTCGTGGAAAGTTGCTTTGATTGGGTTGTGCGTGTCCAGCTGATGACGAATGCCATACACAACCTCTTCATCTTCCACTTCGTAGGTCCCAAAGAGACGATCCCAGATGATGAAAGTTCCGCCATAGTTTCGATCGCAATATTGCAGGTTGGACCCATGGTGCACGCGGTGGTTGGAGGGTGTGTTCATCACATATTCCAAAGGCCCCAACTTTCCGATATGCCGCGTGTGCAACCAATATTGATAGAGGTGATTGAGCGACAAAAGCGCGATCACCATGATCGGATTGATACCGATGAGAAGCGCAGGAATCATGAAGACCGGCTCAATCCAGGCTTCCGCAAACGACGCACGGAGTGCTGTGCCCACATTATATTGCTGACTGGAGTGATGGTTCACATGCGCCGCCCATCCCAGGCGCACTTCATGGATCGCGCGGTGATACCAATAGAACAGGAAGTCGACAAAGACGTACGCCGCAACGATCAACAGGACACTGCTCGTCCAGTCGATCTCGAAAAAGGCGAACTGATGAACCCAATAAAAGGTCAGCAGCACGGTTCCAGCCGCCAAAGCAATACTCGCCGCGTAAAAAAGACCCATCGCAACAGAGCATAGCGTGTCAGTCATCTCATAGAACTTGCGCCGCAGCACCCATGTCAACGCGACCTCGCCCAAAAGCAACACCAGAAGAATCCCGATCTGGTCAACATCGCGGATGGCCAATAATCCCTGCAGAAAGTCCAACATGTCGAATTCCTTTTGCAAAACATCTGTTCTGTAAAAATCTATTACAAAACATTTGTTGTGTAAACCCGAAAAATCGGCTAATTTCCGCCAATGCCAAAAATAGTTGACCATGATAAGCGACGACGGGAGTTGATAGAGGCCAGCTGGCAGGTAATCGCCACCGAAGGCCTGGAGGGCGTCACTATGCGCAAAATCGCGAGTGAAGCCGGCTGCACGACCGGGCGGCTCACGCACTATTTTGCAGACCGGGAAGCGCTAATTCTCGCCTCCCTCAGAACATCCTATGATGTGACCGGCAATCGCGCCCGAGCGAGCATGGCAAACGATACCAACAACAAAAGAAAGCTGCTCCGCTTTGCGGAAGAAATGCTTCCGGCTGATGATGAGCGACTGCGAGAATGGAAAGTCTGGATTGCCTTCTGGAGTGCCGCAACCGTCGACAAGACTCTCGCCGGTGAAAATGACGCCCGCCACAAAGCCTGGGCCGACGAACTTGCCGACCTCATCAAGGAGGCCGCACCATTGGCGAATGCAAAGCAGGAAGCAGATCTTCTGATCGGTCTAATCAATGGCGTGGGGTTACACGCAGCAGTCAATCCGACGAAAGAAAATCTGGATCGTGCGCGCGGGCTTCTCCAGGCTCACATTGAGAAGATAACCGCCTGACGCCTAACCCTGCTCGGCCATAAGACCATCGCCAATTGCCTGAAGCACCTGACGGGCATAGATCTGGAAAGGCGTTAAATGTGTTCGTTCCGCCCAATACATATTCATGAGCACCCGCGGCACCTTAAAGGCGGTTTCTACGACACGAATGTCTGCTGCATTGCTCGCCTTTGCCAAGACACCCGCAGGCACCAGAGCGATATAGGGCGAACGTGCGACGACAGAAGGAAGCAAGGCAAGCGAAGGCACACGCACAACCGGCGGTTCATGGGTCGGCAATGCGTTGCCCCCCAAACGCTCAGACACATCCGGGTGGTTCGCCCCCGGCCAATAGGCAGCGAGCGGCAGTGACCGATAGGCCCGAGCATCTATCCGCTCAGGCACCTGCGCATTGGTTCGAGAGGCGATACACACCAATTCATCGGAAAAGAGAAAGGCATGACGGATATCACGCCCTTCCCCATTGCCCGGTGGCGCAATCAAGACATCCATCTGCCCTTGCCGCAGTCGCCGAAGCGAGGCCGCATCCGGGATAATGGCCTGCACACGCACATTGGGTGCTTCCTCCGCCAGCCGCTCAATAAAGGGGACAACGAGGGCTGCGAGCCCGGTCCCAAGTGTGAACACACCATTGGCGACATGCGGATCAAACTCGTCGGGTTCATAAAGCAGCTCTGTTTGTGCCAAAAGCGCCTCAACCTGGCCGATCAGTCCAACGGCCCGCTCAGACAAAACCAACCGTCGACCAGAGGCAACAAGCAGATCATCAGAAAAGGTCGCCCTCAGCTGAGCAAGGATGCCACTCACAGACGATTGCGTGAGACCCAGATTGTTGGCCGCACGCGTGACGTTGGAAGTGCGTAAAAGCTCTCGCAGCACTACCAGGTGGTTCAAATTGACGTTGCGCAGGTTCATAAACGATACATCGATATTTCCAATTCTTATGATTGAATATATCTATTTTTCCGATCAAAAACCATGCGCTAGTCTCCCGCAGCAATCAGAGAGGAGCGACACATGACATTTGATGCTTACAAGGGGCGGATCACCGACCTCGACGCCCACCTGCAAATCCCAACTGACCTGTATCCAGACATATTGGGGCCCGCAGGAGAGAAGATTGCGGCTGACTTCAAGGACATTGCCTATTTCAATTCCGGCGATGGCGAAGTCGAAGCGACCGAAGAGAGCATCTGGAAAGTCAAAGGCGTTTTAGCTCCTGGCGCCTATACCCTGGAAAACAGACTGCATGTCATGGACATGATGGGGGTCTCTCGGCAACTCGTCTTCCCGCAGGTCATTGTCTGCTTCATGATCTGGGGCAAGGATGAAAACGCCCAGCTGACCATGCGCAACTATAATGACCATGTCTGCAACTGGACCAAGCAATCCGGCGGCCGCATCCGCGCGGCAGCCGTGCTGCGCACCAACACACTCGAAGAGATGCTGGAAGAAACAGACCGTGTCATCGCCAATGGCGCGAAGGCAGTTTTCATCAATGAAGGCAGAGCACCGGCAGGACTATCGCCGGCCGATACAGAGCTTGATCCATTCTGGGCGCGCCTTGCTGAAGCAGACATTCCGCTGCTGCTGCATATTGGCGGTCAACAAGGCTTCTTCAATTCCCCAGTCTGGGGCCATGCCAAGGCCTTTAAGACAGGTGGTTTCGGCGCGGGTGAACCTGTCGATACGCACCTCATGTCGACGGTGCACATGGCACCGCAAAATTTCGTTCAGACATTGATCCTGAGCGGCGTTCTGGAGCGTCACCCAAAACTAAACCTGGGTGTCATTGAGCTGGGCTCCCACTGGGTCGGTCCGATGGCGGACCTCATGGACATGCTCATTGACCAGTCCTTCGCCAAAACGCCCCGCGCGGCACTTTCCATGAAACCATCGGAATATTTAAGCCGCCAGGTGCGCGTAACCCCCTATCTCATGGAAGACATCGCAACCCAAATTGACCGATACGGTTTAGAAGATGTCTATGCCTTCTCTACAGACTTCCCACATGAAGAAGGCGGGCGCGACCCGATTGGTCGCATGGGCGGCAATGTCAGCCGCTTGGGCGATAAGATGCTTGATCGCTTCTTTGTCACCAATGGCGAATTGCTACTGCCTGCCTGACCAGGCAGCCATCAAAACGTAAAAGGGATCGTTCTCGCTAAAGAACGATCCCTAAACGTGAGCGCGCTAACTCGCTCGAGTGGCCCACCCGAAGGGGCCTAGCGCTTTAGGAGGTAGGTGAAGGTTGCTCCATCTTCCCCTGGCCACACTTTCTCTTCCGAGCTAGCGACGAAATCTCACTGGACATCGGATCACCTCCTTTCAATGGTTGAAAACACCGTGAGCATGAACTGATTTGGCGGAATCGGTAAAGCCCCTATTTGAAAAAAATTGGTCTGCCCCTCATCTATTCAGCTGGCTCCTCTCATTTAGATACCGAGCCGCCAACCTTCTGCTCTCACAGGAGGATAGAACCATGACCAGCTCCCCACCGCGCGACCATCCATTTATCCAGGAATTTCGGGAGATCTGGGCCAATCCAACGCTTGATGACCTTATGGCACCTCTGCGTGAAGACGTAACGCTGATCCAGCCCCTGTCCAAACCTCTCCAGGGAAAGCAAGCAGCCCGCAAGGCCTTCCGCAAAATCCTGACGCGGTTCCCCGGATTGCAGGGTGACGTCCATGGGGGCCTCGGAAACGACGATCTTGTTTTTATCGACTGGACGATGGTCGTACCCATTGGCCGCGGAGAACAACGCCTGCCCGTGATCGACAAGGTCACTTTGATTGACGGCCGCGTAAAAGAGAGGATCGCCTATTTCGACCCATCGCCTCTCTTTGGGCCGATTGCGCGGAGTCCCAGAACGCTCGCACGGCATGCGCTCTCCGCATTGCGCTAGCACCCCATAAACAAAAAGCCCGGCATTTCTGCCGGGCCTTGTCAGTCTCAGATATAGGTGTCTGAAAGCGTTTCCAGGAAAAGTGTACAGCGGTTTTACGCCAAAACCCACAGCGGAAACGCGACAACTAAACTTATTTCGGATGGACCCGAACAGGCAGATCCGTAATGCCATGAACGAAAACAGAGTTCGCCCGGGTTTCCTTACCAACGACTTCTACCTTGTCGAAACGTTTCAGAATTTCTTCCCACAGGATCCGGATTTGCATTTCAGCAAGACGGTTACCCATGCAACGGTGAATGCCAAATCCGAAAGAGAGGTGCTTCCGCGCATTCGGACGGTCAATCAGGAATTCATTTGGACGATCAATCGCCGCCTCATCCCGGTTGCCGGAGATGTACCACATGGCGAGCTTGTCGCCTTTCTTGATGGTCTTACCGCCAAGTTCCGTGTCTTCCATCGCCGTCCGGCGCATATAGGCAAGCGGTGTTTGCCAGCGAATAATCTCTGAAACCATGTTCGGGATCAGCGAAGGATCAGCTTTGAGCTTGGCATATTCGGCTGGGTTCTGGTTAAGCGCGAGCACACCACCAGACATGGAATTCCGGGTCGTGTCATTGCCGCCAACAATCAACAACATCAGATTACCAAGAAGCTCAAACGGCTGTTGCTTCGACATCTGCGGATCATGGGCCATCATCGAAATGAAGTCTGATTTCGGCGGTTGCGCAGCACGCTCAGCTAGGAGCTTGGAGAATGTCTCAAGGCACACAAGCAGCTCAGCCCGGCGCTCATCTTCATCAAGACCCGTATCACCACCATCGGGGCCAGCCGTGGTCACATCAGACCAGAAAGTCAGTTTCCGACGTTCTTCGAAGGGGAAGTCAAAGAGAGTGGCGAGCATCTGAGTGGTGATTTCAATAGAAACCTTGTCGACCCAGTTAAACGTCTCACCAACAGGCAGGCTGTCGAGAACTTTGCCGACCCGCTCTCGGATCAGACCCTCAAGCTCTGCAAGCGCAGGCGGGGCAACAGCTGGGGACACCACTTTGCGCTGAACGTCATGCTTTGGCTGATCCATCGCAATGAACATTTCTGGGGCAAAATCTTCTTCCAGGTCAGGCAGCACGATGGTCGGCTCAGACGAGAAGATCTGATGGTTTGTGTCCACATGCATGATGTCCTGGTAGCGCGTCACCGACCAGTATTCGCCAAACTCTTCGGAGTGTGCCTTGTGAACCGGGTCTTCCTTCCGAAGCCGGTCAAACAAAGCCCAATGTTGCTGATTAGAGAAATATTCCGGCTGCGCGATATCGAGTTCCTCAATCGGAATCGCGTAGGGATCAAATGCCTGTTGATCTTCTTTCACAGCAGCCTGGGACATGTTTCCTCCAATTAGAAAGCGCCTGTTTTCATCTACATTAGGTCAATAATGACGCATGCGTCAACTTTACATATAGGCTCTCTTCACGCAGGGTCAAGATAGCGTAAATGCTACCAAACTCACCTTAACAGCCGCTAACAACGCAAAAAGGCTCGGAAACCCGAGCCTTTTCACCAAATCATTTTGTTCCGAAAGAGCGCTTAGAGCGGGTGCACCACCACAGGAAGGTCGGTGATTCCCATCACGAAGCTTGAGTGAAGCCGTTTTGGCTCCCCAACCACTTCAACACGGTCGAAGCGCTTCAGAATTTCTTCCCAAAGGATTCGCACCTGCATCTCACCAACACGGTTGCCCATGCAGCGGTGAATGCCAAAGCCGAAGGACAGGTGCTGACGCGCTTTCGGACGATCGATCAGAAACTCGTTCGGACGATCAATGACACTGTCATCGCGGTTACCTGAGACGTACCACATGGCGACCTTGTCGCCCTTCTTGATGGTCTTGCCGCGGAACTCGATATCTTCGAGCGCCGTCCGACGCATGTAAGCAAGCGGCGTCTGCCAGCGAATGATCTCGGAGACCATATTCGGAATGATCGATGGATCCGCTTTCAGCTTCGCAAACTCTTCTGGATGATTATGGAGAGCCAATACACCACCGGACATGGAATTCCGTGTCGTGTCATTGCCGCCAACGATCAGAAGGATAAGGTTCCCGAGAAGGTTCATCGGGTCCATATCTTTCATCGCCGGATTGTGCGCCATGAGCGAAATGAAGTCATTGGTTGGCGGCAGTTCGGCACGCTCTGCATAGAGACGACCAAACGTTTCCAGGCATTCCAGAAGATGTTCCCGGCGCTCGTCTTCTGTCAGGCCGTATTCTTCCAACGTTACTGGGTCGGCAGTTGTGATGTCGGACCAGAAAGTGAGCTTGCGGCGATCTTCGAACGGAAAGTCAAACAAGGTCGCCAGCATCTGGGTCGTGATCTCAATAGAGACCTTCTCCACCCAGTTAAATGTTTCACCGACAGGCAGACTGTCGAGCACTTTGCCAACACGCTCACGGATGAGAGGCTCGAGTTCAGCAAGCGCTGGAGGCGCAACAGCAGGCGTCACAGCTTTGCGCTGGACATCATGTTTTGGCTGATCCATCGCGATGAAAGTTTCCGGCTGGAAATTTGTCTCTTCGGACCGGAGCTCATTCTCCAATGTGGTCAGAAAGATGGATGGCTCAGAGGAAAACTGTTTGTGGTTGGTGTCGACCGCAACAATGTCTTCATAGCGAGTGATCGACCAGTACCGGCCAATAATCTCGCTGTCGCAGAAATGGACAGGGTCCTCTTTCCGAAGGCGATCAAACAGCGCCCAATGCTGTTGGTTCTGGTAATAGTCCCCGTTCGCCATATCCAGCTTATCAAGCGGAATGGAATTGGGATCAAAATCAGTGGTTTCCCGATCAAGCACGGCCGATTGCGACATGGTTCCTCCAAAGACCAGACCCCACAAGCGATGGGGCCAAAATGACGTTAGCGTCAACTTTCCATATTGGGAGTTTTTCCGCAAGGTCAATCGCTAAACCATAGAAAAACCGCCGCTCATGGGGGATGAGCGGCGGCGGCGCCTCTATGAAAAGGCGCAAGACCGGACCAATACGCCGTCCGGCTGGGGATTCTCAGGGAGCTATTTCGCGTGCAACCGAACCGGCAAGTCTGAATAACCCATGACGAAGTTAGACGTCACGCGCACCGGCTCGCCGACCAGCTCAACAGAGCTGAAGCGTTTCAGGATCTCTTCCCACAGGATCTTGATCTGCATCTCCGCCAGGCGGTTGCCCATGCAGCGGTGAATACCAAACCCGAAAGAAACGTGATGCCGGGCCTTCGGCCGGTCGATGATGAACTCGTCCGGACGGTCAATCACTTCATCGTCCCGATTGCCCGAGATGTACCACATCACGACCTTATCGCCTTTCTTGATGGTCTTGCCGCCAAGTTCAACATCCTCAAGAGCATTGCGGCGCATGTGGGCAAGCGGCGTCTGCCAACGAATGATCTCAGACACCATGTTCGGGATCAAAGCAGGGTCGGCCCGCAGCTTGTCATACTCAGCCGGGTTCTGATTAAGCGCCACAACACCGCCAGACATGGAGTTCCGAGTCGTGTCATTGCCGCCAACGATCAGCAGCATCAGGTTCCCGAGATATTCCATCGGGTCCATGTTCTGCATGTCGGGGTGATGCGCCATAAGCGAAATGAAATCATTCTTGCGCGGCTGCGCCTTCCGCTCCTGCCAAAGCGCATTAAACTCTTCCAGGCACTTCGTGAGTTCCTGAAGGCGGAATTCCTCCGTCATGGAATCATCGCCCACCTGAGGACCCGACGCAGAAATGTCAGACCAATAGGTCAGTTTGCGGCGCTCTTCGAACGGGAAGTCAAACAGAGTTGCGAGCATTTGCGTGGTCAACTCAATCGACACAAGGTCCACCCAGTTGAATGTCTCGCCAATCGGCAGACTGTCCAGCACATCGCCGACCCGTTTCCGGATCATCGGCTCGACTTCTGAAAGCTGAACCGGAGACACAGCGGGTGTGACCACCTTGCGCTGCACATCATGCTTCGGCTGGTCCATCGCAATGAACATGGGCGGTTGAAAATCAACCGCATCGCCAATCACAATCTGTGGCTCGGAGGAGAACTGCTTGTGGTGCGTATCCACATGCACAATGTCATTGAACTTGGTGATCGACCAATAAGGACCGAATTCCTCTGACTCACAGAAGTGGACAGGGTCTTCCTTACGGAGGCGCTCGAAATAGGCCCAATGCGCTTGCGCTGGATAGAGCGCGGCTTTCCCCATATCAATTTCCTCAAGAGGCAAAGAATAGGGATCAGGGATACCAGTCTCTTCTGTTTTTACAGCAGCTTGGCTCATAACGGTCTCCTCCAAATAAGCACAATATTGCGTTTCGAACACATACTGAGGCGCCTTTACCTCGCGTGCAACCTGACAGGCAGGTCCGTGTAACCCATGACGAAGTTTGAGGTCACACGCACGGGCTCACCCACCAGCTCGACATTGCTGAAGCGTTTCAGGATCTCTTCCCACAGGATTTTGATCTGCATCTCCGCCAGGCGGTTCCCCATGCAGCGGTGGATACCAAACCCGAAAGACACATGATGCCGAGCTTTCGGACGATCGATAATGAACTCATCCGGACGGTCAATCACCTCATCATCCCGATTGCCCGAAACGTACCACATGACGACCTTATCGCCCTTCTTGATCGTTTTGCCCCCGAGCTCCACATCCTCAATCGCATTGCGACGCATGTGGGCAAGCGGCGTTTGCCAGCGAATAATCTCAGACACCATGTTCGGGATCAATGACGGGTCAGCCCGCAGCTTGTCATACTCACCTGGGTTCTGATTAAGCGCAACAACGCCGCCGGATATGGAGTTCCGTGTCGTATCGTTTCCGCCGACAATCAACAGCATCAGATTGCCGAGATATTCCATCGGGTCCATGTTCTGCATATCGGGATGATGCGCCATGAGCGAGATGAAGTCATTCTTGCGCGGCTGCGCTTTGCGCTCCTGCCAAAGCGCGTTGAACTCCTCAAGACATTGAGTGAGTTCTTGCAATCGGAACTCATCCGTCATTGTATCGTCACCGGTCCAAGAGCCGCCAGTGGAAACATCGGACCAATAGGTCAGTTTACGGCGCTCTTCAAACGGGAAATCAAACAGGGTTGCAAGCATCTGTGTTGTGAGTTCAATCGACACAAGGTCCACCCAGTTGAATGTCTCTCCAACAGGCAAGCTATCGAGGACCTCTCCCACACGTTTGCGGATCAACACTTCAACTTCTGACAACTGCACCGGTGACACGGCTGGCGTCACAACCTTGCGCTGCACATCATGCTTTGGCTGATCCATCGCAATGAACATGGGCGGTTGAAAATCAACCGCATCCCCAATCAGAACCTGTGGCTCAGACGAAAACTGGTTGTGGTGCGTATCTACATGAACGATGTCATTAAACTTGGTGATCGACCAATAAGGCCCAAACTCATCTGACTCGCAGAAGTGAACCGGGTCTTCCTTCCGAAGGCGTTCAAAATAGGCCCAATGCGCCTGTGCCGGATAAAGCGCGGCCTTCCCCACATCAATCTCCTCAAGCGGAAGGGAATAGGGATCAGGAATGGCACCCGCTTTGGGTGTTTCGGCAGCTTGGCTCATAATAGTTTCCTCCCCAGGAACCTTTAGTGCTGTGATTCAGGCAGACGGACGACAATGCCGTCCAGCTCCACCGACGCCTTAATCTGACAGGCAAGGCGACTGTTCGCTTCTATGCCTTCTGCAAACTCCAGCATGCTGGTTTCCATGTCGTCCTTCTCACCAGTCTTGGCGAGCCAGGCCTCATCAACGAAAACATGACACGTCGCGCAGGCGCACGCGCCACCGCAATCTCCGTCAATGCCAGGGATCATTTTTTCAATCGCGACTTCCATCAAGGAATGACCTTCAGTCGCGTCCACCTCATGGGTCGTCCCATCATGCTCGATATAAGTAACCTGGACCAATGTCCCCTCCCAAAGCCATCTGCGTCAAAGACCGCTCTGATTAAGAGCGCCCTCTATTTTGCGTAGTTTTAATACGCAAAATAGATTTTAGGCCAAATCTGACGTTGAGGTCAACAAGCGCTGACATCGCAAACGGAAGTCAGGCAAAACGCCGATTTAAAGCTGACGGGCCCCTATTCCTCACTCATACTTCAAGCACTGGGACGGACCGTCAGCGGATCCGCTCCATTTTGGGAGGGAATAAATGAAACGACTAAGTGTTCAGGACGCCGCCTTTTTGCAGGCAGAGAGCATCGAATGCCCCATGCACATTGCCAGTGTGCAGATATTTGACCTTCCGAAGAAATACGCAAAACGCCGCGACTTCGTACCCAACCTGATGAAACGGTTTGGCGACATGTCCGTCTCGCCCCCCTTCAATCAAAAACTTCATTCGGATTGGAGCAAGCTGGATGTATGGCCGAGCTGGGTTGAGGACGACAAGGTCGATCTCGATTACCACATACGTTTTGTCGCCCTGCCAGCGCCCGGAGACAAGGACCAGCTTATGCGGCTTGTCGAGCGCCTGCACGAGCCGGTTCTCGATCGCAACCGCCCGCTCTGGGAGCTCTATTTTATTGATGGCCTGGAAGACAATCGCATCGCCATCTACTTCAAAACCCATCATGCCCTGATCGACGGCGTTGCGGGCATGGCGCTTGTGCAAAGCGCCCTCTCAAAAGAAAAGAGCGCATCAGGCCCACTGCACCCTATCTGGCAGATCCCGAAAAAGAAGCGTCCAGCGCCGGACAAGGAATCCTTCGTCGCCGCGCTCCGCCACACAATGGAGGATGCTTTTGAACAGGTAAGCTCTCTGCGCCAGATCACCGGCAATTTTTTGCGCGGAGAACTGGACAAACTCACCCACGGCAACATGCCATCGCTTGGACGCTCCCAGGCGCCCAAAACTCCGTTCAATGTGGCCATCACCCGGCACCGGCATCTGGATGTCTTTTCCTTGCCACTCTCTCGCACTAAGGAAATTGCGAAAGACTTCGGCGCAACCGTCAATGACGTTGTCATCGCCATCAGCGGTGCGGGCATCAGGCGCTACCTGGAAGAAATTGGCGAGCTTCCTGACAAGCCTGTGCTCGCGGGTGTACCCGTATCGGTACGTCCAGAAGGCGCAGAGCAGGAAGGCAACAACGTTTCCATATTTGCCGCAACTACCGGCTCCAACATCGAAGACCCGATACAGCGCTTGAAAGCCGTATCCGTCTGGTCGGCGACGCAGAAAAAGAAGATCAGCGGCCTGACCTCAACCGCGGCGCAGAACTACGCCACCATCTTCGGGCTGTCTGCCTTGATCCCGCAGCTGGTGGGTGCGGGTGACTTCTCTATGCCCCCGACCAATGTAGTGATCTCAAACGTTCCCGGCTGGCGGCACCCGCTATATCTCGGTGATGCAAAACTTTCCGCCATCTTCCCGGTTTCTGTCCTGATCGATTATCAGGCTTTCAACATCACGGTTCTCTCGCGCGAAGACAGTCTCGATTTCGGTCTCATTGCAGCGCACGAGTCAATTGATAACCTGGGAAAAATCTCGACCTATATGCAGGAAGCCTTCGCAGAGCTGGATGCAGCCTCGACGGCCCTTCTGGAGGAAGAAGTCGCCCGTGTAAGCGCGAAGGTCAAAGCGCGGAAAAAGAAAAAGGCGACAAAAGCGGCAGCCACCACACCCCGCAAGAAACCGGCTGCCAAAAAGAAAACCAGCAAAGCGCCCGCGAAGGCAAAACGCAAAAAGGTGACCTAGCTCTTCCGGCTATCGCTCGAGGGCAACACGCGGAAGGTCGCATTCGCCCGAGCGCACACCGTACCATCGGCGGTCACAAACGCTTGGGCAAAATCAAGCGTGCGGCCGGTCTTGGTGAATGGCGAGTTGATTTCGATCCACTGGCCAAGCCGCGCCGTTCCTAGAAAATCGACATTAAGATTGACGGTCACGAGGCCACCAACCGCATCATGCTGCACTGCGCAGGAGAGCCCCATGGCATTATCCGCCAGCGCACTCAACAACCCGCCATGCACGAAGCCACGGGAATTCGTGTGCTGATCCGCAGCGAAGAACCCTAACAGGACCGCCTTTTCGGTTGTTTTGGAGTAGAGCGGCTCCCACGGATCAGTGAGGGGGCTTTTACGATAATGCGGCTCGAAGCCATCTGGAATCTGCGACATGGGTTCTCTGTTTGATGATTAGCGGCGACTGAACCTCATCAGCCCCTGCCGGGCAAATGGTCAATATTCACCCAGCATGATTTCCTTTCATTCATAATGGTGACCAAAAGAGATAACGAACACGCGCTATGCACCGGGTTCGGCGGCGTCAACGCAACGCTCTCAATGAAACGCATTTGGGCGAAACAGGCTGTTACAGACCGCAACAGATGGGCAAAGAACCAGACACGAGAGTGGGGCATACTTGAACGATCACCGGAGAATTCGCCATGCAGAAAATCATCCCCCCCATCCTTGTCGCCATCTGCATCCTCATGATGGTCGCGCTCCATATCATCTTCCCGATTACGTCCATTGTTGATCAGCCGCTGCTCGCCGGGGCGGTCGGATTGACGGGGCTATTTTTCATTCTTTCCAGCGCGCGTTTGTTTTCAAAAATCGACACTGAAATTCATACATTCCAGAAGCCACGTAAGCTGGTCACAAGCGGCCTCTTCCGCTTTTCAAGAAACCCGATCTATCTGGGATTTTTTTTGCTTCTGCTCGGTGTAGCGATTGGATTGGGCTCTCTCGCCCCCTTCTTGATGGTCACCCTGTTTTTTGTAGCTGCCAACTTCTGGTACATCCCATTCGAAGAGAAGAACATGGAGGAAACGTTCGGGTCGGACTATCTCGAATACAAAAAGCGGACCCGCCGCTGGATCTAACCGCACTGCCCATTGCGCCGAATATCATTCCCTCTCACTATGCTGATACAGCAGCAGGGAGGGCGTCATGGGCATCAAGATCATCAATCGAGTCGTGGGTGTGGTATTTGCGGCCATCAGCCTTGTGACGCTAACCCAGCCAGCCAGCGCCGACTTGATGATCCAGAATGTGACCATAATCGACCCGGTCGCCGGCGAAACCCAGAACCAGGATATCCTGATTGGCAATGGCACCATCGCTGCTATAGGCGACCATGGCAGCATCGCAACATTTGTACCCGTCGACACGTTAGATGGAACCGGCAAGTTTCTCATCCCCGCCTTGTGGGACGCCCATGTCCACCTCACCTTTGATAAAGAAATCGGCAATGCCGCCCTTCCCCTCTTTGTTGCAAATGGCATCACCCGCGTGCGCGATACCGGTGGCCTTCTCTCCGAAATACTCTTGGTCCAAGAAGTTGCAAAAGAGAGAGGCTCGGAAGCTCCCGCCATCTACTTTGCAGGCCCGCTCATTGACGGCATGCCAAGGGTCTATGACGGCACACCTGCCCGCTTCCCGAATATTTCCGACGGCGCCTCGTCTCCGGAGGATGCGGAGCGCATTGTCGATGAACTTGCGGCTGCTGGCGCAAGCCTGATCAAATCCTACGAGATGCTGCAACCAGACGTCTTCCGGGCGCTGGTCGCCCGCGCTGCAGAACGGGGACTGCCCGTCACCTCTCACATCCCGCTCAGCATGGACGCTGAAGCCGTCATCTCGGCAGGCGTCAAAGGCATGGAACATCTCCGCAATATCGGTCTCGCCTGCTCCAACAAATCAGAAATACTTCTCGCAGAGAGGCAAGCAATGCTGCGCGACGGTGCAAATGAAGAAGGAAGCACGCTTCGCTCATCAATCCACGCAGCCCAACGCCCGATCGCCTTTGGGTCGCAGGATGCGGAGCGCTGCACTGCCGTGATCGCCGCGCTTGGGGCAGCCAAGGTCTTTCAGACACCAACGCTCGCCCTGAATACACGTGGCGCCTTGAGACAGTTCCTCGAATTGCGGCAGCGTGAACCATTCCAGCACCTGCCGAAAGCTGTGCGAGACCGCTGGGACGCCTTCGCAGATGGGGCAGCCGACACACCCATTGACCCGGCCTACATCGCCTTTGCCGATTGGTCACTTGGTATGGTGAGCCAGCTTCATGAGGCAGGTGTCCCCATCATGGCTGGTACCGATACCCCTATCGGCTTGCTCACACCTGGCTTTAGCCTGCACCTGGAAATGGAAATGTTGGTCAAGGCAGGCCTGTCACCTCAGGAAGCCTTAGCCAGCGCAACGCTGCGCCCGGCCGAGTTCTTTGGACTGGAGGATGAAATGGGCACCATCGACATCGGCAAAAGCAGTGAACTGGTACTCCTTACCGCCAACCCCCTCGACGAGATCACCAACACACGCACTATCGACACTGTTGTCACCCGCGGGACTGTTTTTGACCGGGAAGCTCTCGACGCGCTTCTAGAGGATGCCGCGGAGTGAAAAGCTCACGCTGACGAGAGTTTCTCAAAAAACTGACGCGATGCATCGTCTGCAGGAAACAGCATTTCCAGCCGCATTTCCTCCAGCGACACATCCCGGGCATCGACGAGCAGCGTGGTCGCGGAATAAACACTCACGATCTGTTGGCGTGCTCGAAAGCGAATACAGAGTGCCGGCGCGTCATATCGCGGCGCGTGAGATGAAACATCTACCAGCTCCCTCACACGGTCTGCAATTTCCCGCACTCGCGGATTGTCGTAGCGCGACGCACTATCTGTCCAACGCCGCGCCATAACCGGTCCAACTTCCGCCCAATTCTCAATCCGCTTGGGACCGGTCTCGCGGTAGAAAATCTCCGCCCCGTCCAGCGGATCCCTCTCTTTAGCACCCGGCATCAGAAGCCCGTGCGCCCGGTTTGCAATATGGATCTTTCCGCAGACATCTATCAGACAGCCAGGAAATGGGTTATGCGCCGCCAACAATCGTTCCAACGGCGCGAGAAAATCCTGCATCTCCTTTTCGTCGATCGCTGTCTCCGGGAAAGGCGGCTCGAGCCCGGCGGCTGAAAACAAGGCATTCTGACGTCGCAAGGAAAGCTCCAACGCACCGGCCAACCGGGCAATCAGATCAGCGCCCGGGCGCGATCTACCCGTTTCGACAAATGAGACATGACGCGCGGTTGTTCCTGCCGCCGTCGCAAGGGTGAGCTGGCTAAACCCTTTTTCCGTTCGCCATCTTTTCAGAAGACGCCCGAAGGGAGGGCCGCTCACTGGCAGATAATCTTCCATGAGCAAACTATTGAAGGAGACAGCCCCAAACACAACTCCCTATTCGGGAATTGCTTGTCAGCACAGACACCACCAAGCTTTGAGAAAACTTGGAGAACATTTCAATGACTGACACACAAACCACCACCCCACTTCTCGCGGCGGCCCCACCTGAGATGCAGGAGTTCGCCTTTCTTATCGGCATATGGGATGTACACTTGACCAGCTACAGGTCAGATGGCGGCATCGGCCTTGAGTATGATGGTGTATGGCGTGCTGAATACAAAAACGCTGGCAGAGTGCTTTTTGATGAGTTCACGCGGCTCTCCCCGGACAAGGAAGAGGTTTCTTATTCCGCCACGCTTAGAACGTTCTGCCCAGAGACGGATCAATGGGAGATGGTATTTCTGTTCTCACAGCAACGTCAGAATGTTCAGGAGTTCAATGGCCGGTTTGAGAATGGCGAAGGCATATTCAAAGTGAGGGCTGAGATATCACCAGACAGAACAGCCCTCGGAAAAGTGATTTTCACGAACGTGGAGAAAAACAGTTTTGAATGGAAACTGGAGAGCAGCCTGGATGATGGAGAGACCTGGCACCTTGGGCGGACAATGCGTGCGCGACGGGTGCTGTAGGTCCTCAACAGACTCGCCCTCCAACTTCAGTACGGCGTGCCATCTTTATGAGCAGCGAACCAGGTACCATCGCCAGCGACAGCCCATTTGAAGTCATCATGAGGATAGTGAACTTCATCGCCCGGCACCCGCGTACCGACCACGAGAAAGCGGGCATCAACGTTTGATCGGTTGATGAGGTGGTGGGCATTCTCCAGACCTGCAGAGAAACCTGCCACCATGCCGCTGCTCATTTCTGTTTCACCCTCATCGGTGACAAGCGTCAACGCCCCCTCCAACACCATGACAAATTCATCTGACTTTGTATGCCAATGCCGAATGGAAGAGCGGGATCCGGGGGGAAGCGTCTCCATCATCACCCCAAATTGTGTAAGGCCAAAAGGCGCTCCGAGATCACGACTTTTAAACGGCCCATTCTGTTCATGCGGGCCTAACGCCATGCGCTCCTGTTCCGGCGGCAGTGTTTTGCCCCCGCTGACAGCATCTACCGACATCCCATCCATTGCAGGCTTCATCGCCGACCCCACTCCTGATCCACCAGATCTTTCTTCACATGGATCATGGTTCAGCGCAGACTGGCAGTCAAAGTGAGGGCGACATCATGAGCAAAACCATCAACGAACCGGCACGCGAAACTCCTGTCGTGCATGAGACAGACGTGCTTGTCGTGGGGTCTGGACCTGGCGGCCTCGCCGCAGCTCTGTCAGCCGCAAGAAGCGGTGTGCGTGTGGCGCTATTGGAGCGATTTGGGTGCTTTGGCGGCAACATCACCGTTGTCGGCGTGGAAGGTTTCGCCTGGTACCGCCACGAACAAACCGTGGAAGCAGGCGGTATCGGTAGAGAGTTCGAAGACCGCGCAAAGGAAATGGGCGCCGCTGTACCAGAAAGCCAATCCCTCAGCTACGAACTCGACTCGGAAGGATTCAAACTTGTCGCTGACCGATTGGTCGAAGAGGCGGGCATTCACCCCATGCTGCACCGCCAGTTCGTCGCGCCCATCATGAACGGAAGCGCCATCGAAGGCGTGATTGTGGAATCAAAAGCAGGCCGCGAGGCGATCCTTGCAAAACGTGTGATCGATGCAACTGGAGATGCCGACGTGGCGCATCGCGCAGGCGCGCCGACAATCAAGACACCCCTTGAAGAGATGCAGGCGGCGTCTGTCATGTTCCACCTTGCAGGCGTGGACAAACAGGCTTTCTTGAAGGGCGTCCGCGACGACCCTCAAACTTACAAAGACTGGGAAAACAGCACCTGGCACATGGAGACCGACGGCAAAGAGGATGAGATGTTCTCACCCTTCCTCGGCAAACCTTTCGATCAGGCCATCAAAGATGGCGCGATACCAGCCGAGCTTAAAACCATCGGGGGCACATGGGGCGCCGTCCATGACAGTGGCGAGCTCACCTATATGAACCTCATTCATCTCAACGCATGTGACGGCACAGACCCCGATAGCCTCACGAAATTTGAAATTGAAGGACGGCGACAGACACAAACGGCCATCGACGTCTTGCGGACATACACGCCGGGCTGCGAACAAGCCCGCCTGCGCAATTTCGGCATGAGCATTGGCATTCGTGACACACGCAAGATCGACGCCGTCTACAACATGACCGAGGAAGACGTACGCTACGAAGGACGCTTTGAAGACTCGATTGGCATCTACCCGGAATTCATCGACGGTTATGGGATCCTGATCCTGCCCACGACGGGACGCTATATGCACATCCCCTATCGCTCCCTCTTGCCGAAAAAGGTGGACAATCTGCTTGTCGCTGGACGGGCAATCGGCGGCGACAAAATCTCGCATGCAGCCACCCGCAACATGTCCTGCTGTGCGGTAACGGGTCAGGGAGCCGGCATTGCAGCAGCTCTGTCTGTTAAGCAGGACACCGCGCTAAAGGATGTGAATGTGAGCGCGATACAACAGGAGCTCAGCCGTCAGGATGTGCGGGTACATTAGCCGCCCGAAACCAACTCAGGCAGCCGATTCTTCAAACACAGCTCGGCGATATTCCGTTGGCGTCTGTCCCGTGCGTTCCTTAAAAGCTTTGTTGAAAGGCGCGATAGAGCGATAGCCGACATCCATAGCGATGCTCAGCACAGAAGTCCGCCTGAGCTCGGGGTCTGACAATCGCTTCTCAGCTTCCGCAATGCGGTAGAAATTCAGGTAATCGTAAAAATTACGATAGCCCAGCTCCCGATTGATCAACTTCCTCAACCGGTGTTCAGGAACACCAACAAGTTTTGCCAAACTGGGCACAGAGAGCCCTGCGGTAAGAAACGCCTGATCTTCCAGCATTACCGCATTCAGCCTGTCGACATCCCGCCTGTCATCCGCCTGGACAATCTTTCTTTCAGGATGGCGGAACGTCGTTCTTTGAAAGACGGTGAAGCCGTCGACATTGATGTTCAGCAATAGGTTGGCAGCCCCAAGGACCAGAACAAACAGGGGCGCGGAGAATAAGAGGCTCCAGAAAAAATCATCAACAGGCTCATAGGGAGGGATGCCAACTGCTGCCTGGTTCACGAGCCCAGCAAAGAAACCCGCCGCAAGAACAAAAAGAAATTTCCGCTTAACAAGACGCTGACCATCTACCAGCTCATTCTTGAGACCAAAAGCGGCGACTTTAACGACAACACCGATCAAGCCGATGAGGAAGATGTACCCCGCCCACCAGCTCACCTCACCCACCAGGGGAAGGCCATAATAGTCAGATAAAACCCAAATGAGCCGCATGGCCGGCACAAAACCGAGCAACAATCCCCAGGAAATGACATCAAGCGGAATATTCTGGCGAAGGTCTGAACGAACCAGCAACCAGATGGCGCCCGGCAGAACCGCCTCTGCGAAAATTGCCGCGTAAGGGACACCCCCATCAAAAAAGTGTTGTTGCAAGGCAAAGATCGGCAAGAGGGCCGCAACAGTAAGAATGAGGAAAGTGCGGCTCGCAGTGCTTGGCCCTTTCAAAAAGGCGAGGCAAACAAGCAGGGTCAGGGCCGAAAGTCCCGCCCGAAAACACAAGTCGAGCTGGCGCAGAAATTCGTCTGTGACACCAACACCGTCCATGAAGCCCCCCGCGCCCCAGCCTCGGGCTACACCGTTTACTTCTTCAAGTGCTGGATTGAAAAGAACGGAATGGTTCGCGAGCCGATTCCAAGCACCATCACTTATTCCTAACGAAAATAACCTTCGCGCTACCGAAAATTCTCTTCGTTATTCCAGTTAGAAGAAGACCCCTCTCCGAAACAACAGCAACATCTAAACACAAAGACGTAGAATTGTAAGTACTGCTGAGTGTTATGGTGAACAGAGAACAAGTTGGTGAAATCAGCATTCACGAAAACATGCTGATAACCCCTAAACGGTTGTGGATTACTGCAAGCGTCTTGTTGGAATTGGCATTTTTCAGCGCCGGCTTTTTTGTTCTTCTTCCATTTCTCACACTGTCCACTCGGCTGAACTGGTTAACGTTCGACCTTACCTGGCCGGTGACTCTGATCCTTGGCCTCACGACATATGTTCTCGTCACGACCTATGCGACCGGACGCATTCCTACCCGCCATTACAAACAACAAAGCTTATTCACAGGGGCAGGCATCACGCTGATCGGCATTCTGGCCCTCTGGCTGAGCGAAACCCCTGCGCTGAGCGGCCCTCAAACTCTGTGGTTCGTCATCGGCGGTGCGCTGCTTATGGCGGGGGCACGTCTGGTCTCAGCCGTAATCAAAAGCTACCTGCATCACTTCACAACACAGCAGAATGTCGGCTTGTTTTTGGGGGTGCACTGCGGAGCGTCGATTGTCGCAGCAATCATTGCCCTTCTCTACATATCCACCCAGGCATGGTCGCCAGAGACCAACCAAAATCTGTTCAATACCCTATGCCACATTGTGCCGCTGAGCACGGGCGCTGTGACGGTATTGATTGCGTTGGCAGCCTGTCATCTAAGCAGAAACAACGAAACGCCAACCAGCGATGAAGGTAAAACACAGGCTCTCTGGAAAAATTTGACCCATGCAGGACGGGAGCTGCGCAAAACCCTCTCCCTGAGATATTTGCTTCTCTCTCGCCTTTTCTGTTCGTTCGCCTTTTCTCTAACGGGCTTTCTTGTTCTTAACATCGTCATTGACGTCCTTGGCTGGACCTATTTTCAGATCGCATGCCTGGCGCTTGGCGTTGGAGCGAGCTGGGCCGTGGGCGCAGCATGCGCAGGTTATGCAGACTCAAGGACTGGAGCCCGCGCCGCCCTAGGGTTTGGCACCTTTCTCGGCATCTTGCTCCTTCTTGGCCTCAACTCAGTGCTCCCAGGTGAAACTCAGCTCGCGGCCACGAAAAACGTGTGGGAAACAACTGTGTGGATTACTGCTCTCACCTTGCTCGGCAGCACATGTCTCGGCTTCCTGAATGTTGCCAATGACACATTGATCGCACGCTTCTCCTCTTCCAAAGACTTTCTGCTCTGGTTTGGCGGATCGATGATTGTAACAACAAGTGCCTTCCTACTTGCCGCCCTTGTGCTTGTAACGCTGGTTCTGACGGACAATGTGGGGACAACTACCTATCTGGCGATAGCAACCGGGTGCTTCTCCCTCTTACTCCTGAAACCCGTGAAATCAGACATCAGCCTCATCATTCACGCAGACACCAGCCTAACCCGGGCATACCCCCTCAACATGTCTGGTAGCTATGCGTTCTAACTCAAGCATCCTGATCTTCCCGGATGCACACCCAATGCGGCAAACCAGCCGTATGATGCCCGTCGACCACAACCCCCGGCCGTCAGCACTATGTTGAAGGACGTACCCGGTCGGCGGGCATCAGCTTTCAAAGCGAAGCCGTTTCTAGAATTTACGCCTAGGCGCTGAGGCAGGCGCAGCCGCAGCATATGGCTTCAACGATTGCAGAAAGTCATGCACCTGGGCGTATACCTCATCGACAGCAATGTCTTCTGAGGATTGCGCGGCGATAACATCAACCGCCTGCGCGAGGGATTTGCGACGAGCCTCATCCGGAGGCGAAAGAGGAAGAACGGCAGCCGCCTCAAGCAGCATCAGCAACTCATGAAGACGCCGTACTTGCCGAAAGCGCCGCGCCATAGGCCGCATCAGCGATTCATCTTCCTGCCAAGTTCGTCCTCCAAACAGCTCCTGTGTCACACGCTGCCCGGCGCCATAGCACTCAAACACCGCGCAGCCACGAAACCCGAGATCCTCTAGCTTTTCATGCACCCTGCATTGACCACACGCGTCTAGGTTGGGACAGCCGGCTTCCGCTGGTTTGCTGATCGCAAAGTCGTCTGACACTTCAAACTCAAAGGTCATGCAGCAGAGCGCTGCACAGTTTGTACAATCAGATTGCAAAGAATAGGCGGCCATCTCGTTGGATCCGGTGTCAGGTGGTGACAAAGGCACCATACCCGACACACATGACCGTCAAAGTCTATTTGTCACCCTCATGCTGATTTTCTTTCAAGACTCTCCTTAAGCTGCTGCGCATGCGAGGAGAGTTCCTCAGAAATCTGTAGAACGTCGTTGGAGCCCTGGTTCACCTCTTGAACCTTCTGCGAAACGGTAGCTATCCCTTCAGAGATATCACCGACGCCTTTTGAAGCTTCCGACATGCTCCGCGCAATCTCGGTGGTTGCTGTGCCTTGCTCTTCAACAGCTGCCGCGATGGCACTCGACACTTCATTGAGCGTCGCAACAGTTTCAGACACCCTCTCAATGGAAGAAACCGCCCTTCCAGTACCCTCCTGAACAGCGCCCACCTGGGTTTCAATTTCCTCGGTTGCTTTCGCCGTCTGTGACGCCAGCGCCTTCACCTCACTTGCAACCACAGCAAAACCTTTGCCCGCCTCCCCAGCACGGGCCGCTTCAATCGTTGCGTTGAGGGCAAGCAGGTTTGTCTGGGCTGCAATACCGCTGATCAGCTCAACAATCACTCCGATCTGTTCCGAGGTTTGCGACAGCTCGCCAATGGCCTCACCTACTGTGCGGCTCTCGACTTCTACGTTTGCTGTCATTTCAGTGGATTGACTGATCTGTCGATTGATTTCAACAACCGAGGAATTCAATTCCTCCGCAGTAGCTGCCACAGTTTGGACATTGGTCAACGCTTCTTCGGCGCCTGCAGCCACAGTCGTGGCCTGCTCTTCGGAGGTCCCACTGGAGCGACGCATTTCACCAGCACAGGCATTGAGAGTGGTCGCTGCCTTTTCCAGAGACAGGGCCAGCGCTTCGAAATTCTCCATCTTCTGTTCAATACCATCTGCAGCGGCGTTGATCGTCTTGGAGGCAACAAGGAAGGCACCCAACATACCCACTTCCGAAATCCTCCGGAAGTATTGATTGCGCTCCATATAACCAAGACACGCTGTCGATTCTCTTATATAGGCGTCAGTCCTGTCGATTAGCTCATTTAGATGCACACAAAGGTCTCGGGAAGGTCCCGCTTCTTCGGGGACATCGCTGACCCGAGCTTCAAAGTCCCCCAGGCTGACCTGCTTACATACGGCGATCACTTCCTCGATTTTCTCACTCTGATCTGTAGGCCGAGAAACAATCGGCGCATGGTCTTTTGTCAGTTTTGAAAACAGTTTCATCATCATTTCCCCTCAAGCCGCTAGCATCAGGTGGGCTACAAATTCGTCATAACCGAGTTCTTTTTCTTCCAGAACATCCAGAAGTTTTTGATAGGATGCTTCAAGCCCAGCCTTGCGACTTTCGCGGCTTTGCTCAATTTCAATCAGGTCTTTGTAGAGCGGGATGATCGTTTGTTTCACCACATCCGCATTGGGCACACGGCGAGTGGAGTGGTAGCCAATGATGGCGCCATCCGCATTAAAGCTCGGGGTGACATGGGCAACGACCCAGTAATAGTCACCGCTTTTTGTCAGATTGACCACATAGGCAAACACCTCTTTGCCCTGCTGTAGCTGATCCCAAAGAAGTTTGAAGACACATCGCGGCATGTCTGGGTGCCGAATGACATTGTGAGGTTTCCCGACAAGCTCCTGTTCGCGGTATCCCGCGACATCCAAGAACACATCGTTCATGTATGTAAGATGACCTTTGAGGTTGGTCTTACTGACAATCAGACTGTCTTTATCGAAGAAAACTTCCTTACTGGTGGTCTCCATCTCATCCCCCTTTTGATGCAGACCTAACGCCCCAGGTTTTCTCCCATTCGCCACCGCGAAGAAGACAAGCCAATCAGTTGCGTTGAGCCAAGCGCATCAATTTGAAGACCACCCAAGTCAAAAGTACTGTTCATTTATAAAATCTGTACTAATTCAAATAATACCATTTTCTGGTGAAATCGTAGTTACAGAAAGAAAGAACAAGGGCTTCTATATTTAAATACTAAACCATTTATTTTATAGGGATATTTAGGTGCGACAATGGTGCATCTGTGACCACCGATAGATTTAGATCGGCCGATATTGCACGCGGCCATCCAAGAGATCAGGCTCGGTTTTGCGTTGCAATCGCCAGTCCGTCGACAATGGATGTGAACATATCACCCTGCTGCACCGCTACATTGGGAAGACATCCCTGGATGGCATCTGTCACAATCTTCATAGAGCTTGACCCGCCAACACTGACGACAGCTTCAACCTGTTGCGGAGCAATGCCTCCCGCATCCAAGGTTTCCTGAATTGCCTCCGCTATCTGTTCGCCATAACGCACCAGACTGTTTTGGAGGCCCTCCTCTGTGAGCTCAGTTTTCAGGCCAGCTTCAATCAGACTGAGGTCCACCAGTGAGTGATTGCTGCCCTCATTATGCGCAATCTTGGTGCGCTCCGCGTCAAAGGCAAGGTCATGCCCAAGTCGTCTCTCCAGAACCTTGACCAGACGCGCAAATAGGGGCCGCTCGACCGCATCCCGCTCCATGCCCTTCGCCAATTGCAGTGTCTTCTCGTCATAGAGGAAAGGGATCTTCTCCCAGGTCGCTAGCTCTGAAAAAATATGCGCCGGTGCCTGGATTGTTCCCTCAGCAAATCGCCGTGTGAGCTGTCCCCCGCGTCCCAGAAGCGGCATGAAATGATCATAGGAAATCTGCCGGTCGAAGTCGGTCCCGCCGACACGCACACCATTGGATGCAATGATCCGCACACCCTGCTCTTTCGCCTCAAACAGGGTGAAGTCTGACGTACCACCACCAATATCCACCACCAGGCCGACACTGCCTTTCTGATAGTCCCGCGCACTTTCAAGCGCCGCAGCTTCCGGCTCATACATGAAGTGCACTTGCGTGAAACCCGCCTTGTGATAGCAGGCTTCCAGGTCCTGCTCCGCGCGTCTGTTCCGGTCAGCATCCACACGATGAAAAAAAACGGGCCGCCCCGCCACCACATGGTCGAATGCCTTGCCCGCAAAATGCTCAGCCCGCGCCTTCAACTGACGCAAGAACTCTGTAATCACTTCGGAAAAATCGGTGCGCTGCCCGAGCAACACCCGCTGCTCCTTCATCAAAGGCGTCCCGAGAACGCTTTTGAGCGAGCGCATGTAGCGTCCCTCAACACCGTCGAGAAGCGCCTGGTTTGCAGGCCTCCCAGACAGCACTTGTTTTTCATAGAGATCGAAAAAGAGTGCGGTCGGGATCGTCTCCCGGCCTTCCTCAAGTTCCACATGCACAACCTGCCCGCCTGCCATGTAGGCCGCGGCCGAATTTGAAGTGCCGAAATCCACCCCGAGCCAGTTACTCACCGCTCACCGTCCAGTTCGTCTTTTGATGTCATGCTAATCAGGGCGCGGAGATATATAGGGGGTGATGCACCACCGCAAGCGGTTTTTCAGTTCCCACTCTTCGAGTACCCGACTCAAGCGCGCTTAACGGTCATGAGCAAGCCCAGCGCGGCGTCAGTCTGACCGCATCTTCCCAATAACACGCCGCATGTAATCCATGAACTTTGCCTGCTCCTCTGCATCCAGGGCAGACAGCGACTCCATATTAATCTGCCAGGCAAATTGATAGGCGGTCTCCTTGATGTCAGCCGCCTTTTTGGTCAGCCAAATTTGCTGGGCCCTCGCATCGGTCGGGTGCTTGGTTCTTTTGATCAATCCGTCGCGCTGCATGCGGGTCAGTGTATTGGCGAGCGTCGCCTGCTCGATATCGAGCTTCTCCAACAGCTCCCGCTGGGTGAGGCCGTCGCCTTCCCATAATTCCAAAAGGATAGGGAATTGCCCGGTCACGATACCCAATGGTTGGATCCGCTGTTGCAGCTCTTTGGCAAACAAGCGGGCCATATGGTTGATCAGATAGCCGGCCGAATCTTCTTTTTCGAATTTCATGCCGCATTTTACACTTGTATAGCTTGCTATGCACTTATATATAGCATGCTATGCTTTAACGCGAAAGGAAAGAAAATGCCCGGATTTGAGGAACTCGACCCAAAAGTCACTTTGGCGGACCAGTTTAAGACTGAAGAGGGACCGGTTGTTTTGATCAACCTCTTCACCGTCGACGCCAGCGAAGAAGAAGAACTTGTAAAGGCCTGGAGTCACGACGCAGCTTTCATGGAAGCACAGCCAGGCTATATCTCAACGCAGCTTCATAGAGGCATCGCAGGCAGCTCAACTTTTCTGAACTACGCTGTCTGGAAAGACGTTGAGAGCTTCAGAAACGCCTTCACCCATCCAGAGTTTCAGCATCGCATCTCGAAATATCCGAGCACCGCAATCGCAAAGCCTCACCTCTTCAAGAAGCTCGCGGTCGACGACCATTGTGTGGCGTAACCAGCCAGGGAGACCAAAAGATGAAGACGAAAATACATGCAACTGCTGGCGTCATTGGATTCCTGACCATATTGACCTTCTGGTCGTCGACGGTCATCAGTGAACTGTTCACCTCTTATGAAACCATCGCCAGCGTAAAGACCCTGGTGCTCTGGGGCATGTGCGTTCTGATCCCCGCGATGATCATCGCGGGAGCCTCGGGCATGAACCTGGGCCAGAAGCGCAACGATCCTTTGATCGCTGCAAAGAAAAAGAGAATGCCCTTCATCGCCGCAAACGGTCTTCTCATCCTTGTGCCCGCAGCAATTTACCTGCAATCAAAAGCCACCAGTGGCAGCTTTGACACCATGTTCTACACGGTCCAGACGATTGAACTCATCGCTGGCGCGACCAACCTCACGCTCATGGGCCTGAACATCCGCGATGGCCGCGCAATGACGACATACAAGCGGTCAGCGAAACTGTAGCCGCATCCTCCTCCTGGACCGCACGACCAAGCGCAAAAACGCCGCCTGAGCGATGAGGCTCAAGCGGCGTTTTGGAAGTCAGGTAAAGAAGGGACCTAAGACAATTGCTTGTAAGCTAGTGATCATCGTTTGTTTTTGCATTTAGCAGACCTGGCAGCGACCTACTCTCCCACACCTTAAGATGCAGTACCATCGGCGCTGAGGGTTTTCACGGCCGAGTTCGAGATGGGATCGGGTGCAGGCCCCTCGCAATAACCACCAGGTCGGCAAAAGGCAAAAACCTTCAGAAGTTCTGAAGTAACGACAATCTATTCTGATCTGAACCACATTCACCGCCATCCAATTGGGCCAGCTTGCGCTAGCCCGGGATGGGCATTGGTAAATGAGAGTAATCAAGCCAATCGAACGATTAGTACCAGTAAGCTCAATACATTGCTGCACTTACACACCTGGCCTATCAACGTGGTCGTCTTCCACGGTTCTCAAGGGAGAACTGGTTTCGAGGTTGGTTTCCCGCTTAGATGCTTTCAGCGGTTATCCAGTCCGTACATAGCTACCCAGCTGTGCCGTTGGCACGACAACTGGTCCACCAGAGGTACGTCCACCCCGGTCCTCTCGTACTAGGGGCAGATCCTCTCAATTCTCCTACACCCACGGTAGATAGGGACCGAACTGTCTCACGACGTTCTAAACCCAGCTCACGTACCCGCTTTAGTTTGCGAAGAGCCAACATCGAGGTGCCAAACAATGCCGTCGATATGGACTCTTGGGCATCATCAGCCTGTTATCCCCGGCGTACCTTTTATCCGTTGAGCGATGGCCCTTCCATGCGGGACCACCGGATCACTATGACCGACTTTCGTCTCTGCTCGACTTGTCAGTCTCGCAGTCAGGCAGGCTTATGCCATTGCACTCAACAGCTGATTTCCGACCAGCTTGAGCCTACCATCGCGCGCCTCCGTTACTCTTTGGGAGGCGACCGCCCCAGTCAAACTACCCACCACACAGGGTCCCGGACCCGGATAACGGGCCGCGGTTAGATGTCAATGAAGATAAGGGTGGTATTTCAAGGGTGGCTCCACCTGAGCTGGCGCCCAAGTTTCAAAGCCTACCACCTATCCTACACATGCCGTCACTAACACCACTGTGAAGCTGTAGTAAAGGTGCACGGGGTCTTTCCGTCTAGCCGCAGGAACCCCGCATCTTCACGGGGAATTCAATTTCGCTGAGTCGATGTTGGAGACAGCGGGGAAGTCGTTACGCCATTCGTGCAGGTCGGAACTTACCCGACAAGGAATTTCGCTACCTTAGGACCGTTATAGTTACGGCCGCCGTTTACTGGGGCTTCATTTCGGAGCTTGCACCCCTCCATTTAACCTTCCAGCACCGGGCAGGCGTCAGACCCTATACGTCGCCTTGCGGCTTCGCAGAGCCCTGTGTTTTTAGTAAACAGTCGCCACCCCCTGGTCTGTGCCACCCCCACCTAGTTGCCTAAGTGGAGGTCTCCCTTCTCGCGAACTTACGGGAGCATTTTGCCGAGTTCCTTCAACATCGTTCTCTCAAGCGCCTTGGTATACTCTACCAGACCACCTGTGTCGGTTTGGGGTACGGTCTATAATGGAGGAGCTATTTCCTGGAACCCCTTCGCGGCCCATCCAATCCAATAAGGATGAACAACACACGGGATTCGTCACTACCTCCAGGTGCAGGAATATTAACCTGCTTCCCATCGACTACGGCTTTCGCCCTCGCCTTAGGGGCCGACTAACCCTGCGCAGATTAGCTTTACGCAGGAACCCTTGGTCTTTCGGCGAGAGGGTCTCTCACCCTCTTTATCGCTACTCATGTCAGCATTCTCACTTCTGATACCTCCAAGTGCCCTCGCGGGTCACCCTTCACAGGCTTACAGAACGCTCCGCTACCACGCACATAAATGTGCATCCGCAGCTTCGGTGTATGGCTTTAGCCCCGGTACATTTTCGGCGCAAGAGCGCTTGACCAGTGAGCTGTTACGCTTTCTTTAAATGATGGCTGCTTCTAAGCCAACATCCTGGTTGTCTATGCACTCTCACATCCTTTCCCACTTAGCCATAACTTAGGGACCTTAGCTGGCGGTCAGGGCTGTTTCCCTTTCCACTACGGACCTTAGCACCCGTAGTGTGTCTGCCAGATATTACTCATCGGTATTCGGAGTTTGGTTAGGTTTGGTAAGTCGGTGAGACCCCCTAGCCCATCCAGTGCTCTACCCCCGATGGTATTCGTCTAACGCTCTACCTAAATAGATTTCGCGGAGAACCAGCTATTTCCGAGTTTGATTGGCCTTTCACCCCTAGGCACAAGTCATCCCCGCCTTTTTCAACAGGCGTGGGTTCGGTCCTCCAGTGCATGTTACTGCACCTTCAACCTGCTCATACCTAGATCACTCGGTTTCGGGTCTAATTCAACGAACTCAGGCGCCCTATTAAGACTCGCTTTCGCTACGCCTACACCTAACGGCTTAAGCTTGCTCGATAAATTAAGTCGCTGACCCATTATACAAAAGGTACGCTGTCACCCAGGACGAACCTTGGGCTCCAACTGTTTGTAGGCATCCAGTTTCAGGA
>JAAWWE010000010.1 GCA_021404525.1 Rhodobiaceae bacterium | reverse complement strand
AAGGTTTCCCCCCCCCCACATAAAGCCACATTGAAATTGGTAACGGTGTCTGGTTCGGGGGGAAGCCAGCTGGGCAGAATGTGGGTGACCCCCCAATTGGTGAGAAGTCCGCCGATCTCTGGCGAGCTGTAGCCACCCGCCCCATCGCCGAGCTGCTGCACGGCTGCGCTGGGGTACATTTTGGAGACCACCCCCGCATAGACAGGCGCCGCAATGGCACCGGCACTGCTGCCCGCGACCAACACCTGTTTCGCATCGCCAATATTTTCTTTCATCCAGGCAAGGGCTGAGTGCGCGTTTACATGCCCGCGATGGCGGATCGTAATCTCACCGCCATCAGGCTTTTCATAGGTCTTGTCTGTTTCGCCAAGATGCACATCGCCCGTGCAGTAAGAGACAAAGAGCATACTCCAATCCCCAACGGGATTGGCCGTGTTGCCGAGGTCAAAAATGCCTTTGTGGTTCCGCGGGTCATTGTGGCCCATCTGTGCTGAAGGCACATAAGTGGTTGGCTCAACGGTGGGGTCACAAGTTTGTCCCGCCCAGCAGGCCCCGCCGCCATTGAAGAACACCACCAGCTTTTCCGGGTCGGCCTTGCGCGCGTGAAAGCTATAGGGCGTGCCGAGCGCGCAGGATGTTTCGCCACCTGGCGTGATCGTTTCCCATTCATCTGTGGCCTGAGCAGGCAGGGCCAGAAGGCTGAGAGCAAACGTGGCGACGAGGGCGGGCAGGCGAAACGGCATGAGACAAATTCCCCAAACTGAAACAGAAAACGCGACCAGTTCCATAGCAGACCTGGCAGGTTTGCGCACGTGTTCCTTTTTTGTTCTTGACTGAAACCGTGAACTCAGACAGTGTTTCTTTCGCGTGCCCGAGGGGTGCGTGTGGGGATCACAATCAGGCGGGGCACGCCCATGGTGGCGCATATTGAAACCGTTGCCTTTCTGGGGCTGGACGCAAAGCCCGTCGACGTGCAGGTGCAAATCTCCGGCGGGGTGCCGAACTTCACCATTGTGGGTCTGCCCGACAAAGCCGTGGGCGAAAGTCGGGAGCGGGTGCGCGCCGCATTAAGCGCCATCGGGCTGGGCCTGCCGCCGAAAAGGATCACCGTCAATCTCGCACCTGCCGACTTGCCGAAAGAAGGCAGCCATTTCGATCTGCCCATTGCGCTCGGGCTGTTGGTGGCGATGGATGTGGTGCAAAGCGTCGACCTGGACCGGTTCGTGGTGTTGGGGGAGCTCTCTCTCGATGGCACCCTCACGGGGGTTGCAGGCACGCTGCCCGCAGCCATGGCAGCAAATGGTCGCGACAAAGGCCTCATTTGCCCCGCCTCCTGTGGAGCAGAAGCTGCCTGGGCGGGTTTTGATGAAACCAACCCGGGTGTCTTGGCCCCGGCGACCATTATCCAGTTGATCAATCATTTGAAAGGCAATCAGCTTCTCTCAGAGCCGGTCCCCATGAAGGCGATACTGGGCGATGCGCTGCCGGATATGAAAGACATTAAGGGGCAGGAAAGCGCGAAGCGTGCGCTGGAAGTGGCCGCTGCCGGTGGCCATAACATGCTGATGGTCGGTCCTCCCGGTGCCGGAAAATCCATGTTGGCGGCCCGCCTTCCGGGCATTCTGCCCCCACTCACACCAAGGGAAATGCTCGACACCTCCATGATTGCAAGCATTGCAGGGGAATTGTCAGAGGGGCGGCTGACACAAAGGCGGCCTTATCGTGCCCCGCATCATTCGGCCTCTATGGCGGCCCTGATCGGTGGCGGCCTCCGCGTTCGTCCGGGGGAAGTCTCACTCGCCCATTCCGGGGTTCTCTTCCTAGATGAGCTGCCGGAGTTTCCAAGGCAGGTACTCGACAGTCTGCGCCAACCGATCGAAACCGGGGAGGCGGTGGTCGCACGGGCCAATGCCCACATCACTTTTCCGGCACGCTTTCAGTTGATCGCTGCCATGAACCCCTGTCGCTGCGGGCAGGCGGGGGACCCCGGTCGCGCCTGTGCCCGGCTTCCAAAATGTGTGTTGGACTATCAGGCAAAACTCTCCGGTCCTCTGGTCGACCGGATTGACCTCCATATCGATGTACCGCCGGTAAGTGCCCGGGATCTGGCGCTCCCGCCGCCGGCAGAAGGCAGCAGCGAGGTTGCGGCGCGGGTTGCAGCCGCGCGGGCTCTTCAGGCAGAGCGCTATGAGCGCAGCGATATTCTGCTCAACGCCCATGCGGATGGCGACCTGCTTGAAACCACTGTTCATTTGAGCAGTGCTGGACGGGACCTCCTGATGGAGGCAGCGGATCGCGCGGGCCTCACCGCGCGCGGCTACCACCGGGTTTTAAGGGTGGCGCGCACCCTCGCCGACCTGGATCAGGTGCCCAATGTTGAGCGACTGCATATCGCTGAAGCCTTGTCCTACCGAAATCAGAATGGCAACTCCCTTGGGGCGGCAGCTTAAGCCTGATTTAGCCTCGAATTTCCACCATGTGAGCCCTCTGAGGTAACCCTTTCTCAAGCTTGGGCCCCGACAATCAAGGCACGGTTTAATTCAGATTGTCTGGACCGCTTATGTTTGCCGCGTCGATTGTTTTTCCTGTTCTGGCTGTAGCCGCGGTTCTCGGCGGCGCTGCAATAGGCTGCGCCCTTTTTCTCTGGCGGCGGCTCAGGGAAAGCAGCATCGAGGTAAACGAGCTCCTTGAAAAAGTAGAGCTCTTGAACGATTCAAACTGGGAACTGAAAGAGAGCGCAGAACGCTATCGCGATCTGGTGGCCAATCAGGGCGACATCATCCTGCGCAAGGATCTTGATGGACGGCTGACCTTCGTCAATCAGGTCTTCTGCGACACGTTTGACACAACCCGTGGAACAGCACTCGGCAATCCTTTCGCCCCGAAGCTCCCGGAAGGCGAGAAGCCACGTCTTCTCGGTGATTTTGCGGGCCTGGCACTTCCCCCCTATCGCGTGCGCTATGACCAGCGTGTGGAAACCGTGCGTGGACCCCGTTGGTTTGTCTGGGAAGAATTTGCGATCCGCGACGATGACGGACGTCTGAGTGAAGTTCAGACGGTTGGTCGGGACATTACCGACCGCAAAGAAACAGAAGAGCGTCTCGGCGAAGCGCTGGATCAGGCGGAAGCCGCGAACCGCTCGAAAGGCCAGTTCCTGGCGACCATGAGTCATGAAATCCGTACACCGATGAACGGTGTACTCGGCATGATCCGTTTTCTCCTGGACACAGACTTATCGCCAGCACAGAGATCTCATGCGCGGGCAGTGCAACGGTCGTCCGAAGCCCTGCTCACGATCATCAACGACATTCTTGACTTCTCCAAAATCGAGTCTGGCACATTTGACTTGGCGACAGCGCCGTTCGACATCAATGCGCTCATTGAGCAGGCGTGTGAATTGATGACACCCCGTGCATTTGAAAAACACATCGATATTGCAGGATATGTGCACGCAGACGTGCCGTCACATGTGATTGGCGACGAGTCCCGCCTACGCCAGATTCTGATTAATCTGATTGGCAATGCCGTCAAGTTCACCGACGACGGAGGTGTCTTTGTTTCAGTGCGTGTTGGCACCAAAGATGAGAATGGCGACGTTGAGAGCCTTGTCATTGATGTGGAAGACACCGGCATCGGCCTCTCAGAGGAAGACTGCCAGTCCATTTTCGCGGAGTTTGCGCAAGCCGAACAGGGCCACGCCCGCCGTTTTGAAGGGACGGGCCTCGGGCTCACGATCACCAAACGTCTGGCCCAGGCGATGGGCGGGGACGTCACAGTGCGCAGCAAGCTCGGCCAAGGGTCCTGCTTCTCAGTGTCCCTCAGTCTTGCAACCGTGGCAGACGAGACACCGCGTTTACCGCGCCTGCTCGAGGGCAAGACAGCATGCGTCACTGTCTCTGCACCAATGAGTGGTCGCGCGGTCTCTTCAATGCTGAAAGACATGGGCGCGGACGTCAAAATCACCGACACGCCATTGCCCGGAGCAGATGTTATTGTAACGCAATATTCGCTCGCTGAAGAAAGCTGGAAGGTCGATGGCGCGTCCATCTTTTTGCTGACCTCCCCTGGCGACACGCTGGCAGATGAACTGGGCCCCGGTTATGCGGGCTATCTGGTCCGCCCTGTGAGAGCGGAGTCTTTCGCAAACCGTATTGCATCCCCACAGCCAGAAGCCCGTCCGGAGGCACTGACATCTCCGGTTTCAGCCAACGGGGCAGAAACAAGTCTCGCTGAAGAAGAAGACGGAAGCGCGCCCGAACCACAAATCAAAGACAAGACAGGCGCACTTGCGGTCCTCGTCGCAGAAGACAATGAACTCAACGCAACACTGACACGGATGATGGTGGAGCGCGCCGGCCATATGCCCCACATGGTGGAAAGCGGTGTGGAGGCCCTGGCCGCCCTCGAAGACGCGGCACCGGGTACCTACGATCTTGTTTTCATGGACCTTCATATGCCGCTCATGGATGGCTATGAGGCGACCCGCCAAATTCGCAAACTGGGGCCAGCAAAGGGAGCCCTGCCGATCGTCGCGCTGACGGCCAACGTGATGGCTGAAGACAAACAGGCTTGTTTGGAGGCGGGCATGGATGACTATCTCTCCAAGCCCGTTGACCCGTCTGACCTTGCGGCCATGCTGGAAGCCTGGCGCGGCAAAAAATCTGACAAGGTGGCAGCCTAGAGCGTTTCCAGCAAAAGTTGCAGACTTTTGTGGTTCGGAAACGCGGTTCTAAAGAACCAATCTGAGACGCGGCAGGGTCCGCCCTGGGATAGACGCTGAGGGTGACGACCCGGTGAGCTGATATCCGCACTTTTCATAGAAACCTTGCGCATTGGGATCGGCATCAACGTCAATATGGGCAGCACCGTGTGCCCTGGCGATCTCCTCTGCATGGGCCATCAACTGTGCGCCAAGGCCCGATCCAATGAAGGGCGTGTCAACGAACATGTCCTCCAGCTCACGGACATCGGCGCTGTCTCCCGGCGCAAGAGCGACCATGCCCGCGATCACATTGTCAGCTTCCGCCACAATCACATCTTCATCCGCTATCCGCGCGGGCGTGATGGTGAGTTCCGCGGCGCAGGCCTTCATGAAAGCGTCGTCATACCCCCAATAGGCTTTGGACCTCAGCGCCAGCGCAGTGAGCGCTTCCGCATCTTCTGGCACAGCGGGACGCAGGCTAAACGCGTTGCTTGAGCTAACCGACGGCGGCATTCTCTCACGTCCAATGTGGTTGGGTCGTCTTGCCGCCCATGATAGCAAATGAGATGGGATAGTGAGAGGCCGATTCGATTAGCGACCAGACACAAAATGGAGAGGGCGCGCCGCTGCTGCAAAAACTGAATGCAGCTTGGCAGGTTTACACCGAGCGCAATGTGCTGATCATTCTGCTGCTTGGGTTCTCATCAGGATTGCCGCTGGCGCTGACTGGCTCCACGCTGTCCCTCTGGATGGCGGACGAGGGCGTTGATCTTGGCACCATTGGCCTCTTCTCGCTCGTTGGCCTGCCCTATGTTCTCAAATTTCTATGGGCACCATTGGTTGATGCGGCGCCCGTTCCTCTTTTCACGCGCTGGCTCGGACGGCGGCGGGGATGGCTGGTAGCGACACAGCTGGCTCTGGCGCTGGCAATTGGGGCCATGGGTCTTGTTGACCCCGTTCAGGCACCCTTATTGATGGCGCTCGCTGCCGTCATCGTCGCCTTCCTGTCAGCGACACAAGATATTGTTATTGATGCCTTTCGCGTCGAGACGCTCGACGAAACTGAATATGCCGCGGGCATGGCAAACTATGTCGCGGCCTATCGTGTTGCCCTGTTGGTTGCAGGGGCTGGGGCTGTTGCCGCTCTCGGCATCTTTGAAGGGCTGGGTGCACCGGCGCCGACTCTATGGTCTTGGGCCTATGGCTTGATGGCGGCTCTCATGGGCGTCGGGCTTGCAGCCTCTTTCTTTGCTAAGGAACCTGCCGATAGCGCAAAAATTGATAATGAGCGCGTTACACTTTCATGGGGTGAGCGGTTTAACCACGCAACCGTCAGCCCCTTTGTTGATTTTATGGCGAAGCCTGGTTGGCTCCTGATTCTGCTCTTTGTTCTTTTGTTTAAGTTTGGCGACGCATTCGCCGGCGCCATGGTGACGCCTTTCGCAATCGGGATTGGGTTTGAGAAGACCATCTATGCCTATGTCGCTAATGGTGTTGGACTGCCGGCTGCACTGATAGGCGGGTTCGCAGGTGGATTTCTCGGTCGTATGATCAGTATGCGGAATGCACTTTGGGTGGGCGGTATTCTGCAAATGGTGTCGAATTTGGCATTCTGTTGGTTGGCCTGGGTTGGGCCAGAGACCGAAGCGCTGGCGATCACTGTGGGCGTTGAGGCTTTCACCGGCGGCATGGGCACGGTGATCTTTGTTGCCTACCTGTCGAGCCTCTGTGCGTCACGCGAGTTTACAGCGACACAGTTCGCCTTGCTGTCGGCCTTGGCTGCGGTTGGACGAACTGTCCTGTCGGCAAGCGCCGGCTTCGTCGCCGCTGCCATTGGCTGGGTACCGTTTTTCATTCTGACCACGCTCGCGGCCGTCCCGGGGCTCATTCTGCTTGCCTGGCTTGGTCACAAAAAACTGCTTGATGGGGCAAATCCCTTGAGCGCAGGCCGAAAATAGTAAGAAAATCAATAGGTTGAATGTGACACACTGCGGTCATAATGCACCGCCACAAGTGCGATCTTGCTTGCGAAACGGCCCGCGACGGGGCAAGGATGATGCCACTGGGTATTAAATCAGAAGCCCGCCCGGCCAGAAGAATAGGCGACAACCCGCGCATGACGAACAGCACAACAAAAACAAAAACGGCAGGGGAGAGCGAACGCTTTCCAGCGGGTCCATTGAGTTTTGGACGCCGTAAAAACCTCGAAGTGCGCCTTGCAAGCACAGAAGAAGAGGTAAGAGCGGCCCAGGCGCTGCGCTATCACGTTTTCTACGAAGAAATGTCGGCAGAAGCAGATGCTGAGACATTGGCGACGAAGCTTGATGCTGATCGCTTTGACACCTTTTGCGACCACCTCCTGGTCATTGACCACAATCTCGTACCGGAGGGTCAGGAGGAAACACCACCCCTTGATGCTGTCGTAGGTTGCTATCGTCTGTTGCGTCAGGAGATAGCGGAAGAGAATGGTGGCTTTTATACAGCAGGTGAATTTGAAATAGAGCCATTGTTGAAGCGGGCGGGGCCAGACGTACGCTTTCTGGAACTGGGGCGCTCCTGCGTGTTGGAACCATATCGAAACAAGCCAACCGTCGAGCTTCTCTGGCATGGCATCATGCACTATGTCGCCCATTACGACATGGATGTGATGCTGGGCTGCGCGTCTTTCGAGACGACGGACCCGACAGCGCTCGATATGCCCTTGTCCTATCTCTACTATGAACACAAGACGCCGGAAGAGTGGTACGTGCGGGCGCGTGATGACCAATATGTTGAGATGAAACGTCTGCCCAAAGATGACGTGGAGCTGCGTCCAGCCCTGCGTGCCATGCCACCCATGATTAAAGGGTATATCCGTGCCGGTTGCTTCATTGGCGATGGCGCCGTAGTCGACGAACAGTTTGGCACAACGGATGTGCTGATCCTGTTCCCGGTGTCGCAGATCAATGAACGCTATTCATCCAAATTCAAAAAAGATTAACGCTATTGCGTCCGTCGTCTGAGGTTGGCAGAACATCGCGCCTTAAACGCTGCTGCGTCGTGGGCCGGAACGAAGATATAGTTTTCGCTGACCGGGGCGGCCGGGTCGATCTCATCAAGCGACAGGACTCGCAACGTTTGGGCGTCGATTGAAAACCCTTTGTAATTCAATTCATCAAAAAAAGCAGGCACGCGGGAAAGCACACCAGGCGCATAAGCGTCCACAAACTCGGCCATGACAACGGGCTGATTGCGGCGAAGTGTTTCGCGGGCACCGTGAAGAACATTTTCTTCCCAGCCTTCAACATCGATCTTTATGAATCCGACCTCTTCCAACCTGAACGAATCCAGTGTGCGTGCTTCCACGTCGATGGCGAGCATGTCACCATTGTCCTGATCACGAAGTGAGGCGGAGGGCGTGTTGAGGCGCCCTTTCTTTTTCGTGTGGTAGGGCACATGCAGCACTTGTGTTCCTGGCTTTTCACAAAGAACACATTGATGAACAGTGACAGAGGGGTAGGCTGCCTTCATCAGTCTCGAAGCCAGCTGCGGAATGGGTTCAAAAGCAACCACATTGCCCCATCGCTCCAGCTGATAGGTGTAAACACCCTTGTTGGCGCCGATATCGACATTGAGTGAGCCGGCGCGGGTCAACAACCCTAGGAGACTGAGCTCTATCTCGCCCTTGCCCTCTTCACTCTGCCGAAGCATTCGAGCAGACCGGTTAGCGATATCGAATCTCGCCCACCACTTCCCAAAAAAAGACATGGGCGTCTATACACCCATCTTTGCACTGCCGCCCCGATCGACCGGCGGCATGTAGAAAAAATTGTTTCGGTTGTCCACCAGCGGCGTCAAACGAGCTGCTGGCGCGATGATTGCGCGCATAAGAGATCCCCCCAAGACTCATTGCTAGTATGACACACAAGTGTTGAAACAACTCAAGCGCTTTCATACTGCACAGCTGATCAGAGCGTTGATACCCGAGTTTTACCGAACCACTTTGGAAGTTTGGTCGAGATCATAGGCAGCAATAGCTGCCATATTGACAAGGTCTGAGACCGTTGCCCCCATATTCACAATCTGAACAGGCTTGGAGAGACCCGTTAGAAGGGGTCCCACAAGATCAGCACCGCCCAGTTCTTGCAGCATCTTGGTGGAAATGGATGCGGAATGAATAGCGGGCATGATGAGAACGTTTGCCGGCTCGGTCAGGCGACAGAACGGATACATGGCTAATGCTTCGCGGTTGAGTGCCACATCAGCTGCCATCTCGCCGTCATATTCAAAATCGACATGCCGCTCATCCAGGATCTCAACCGCCTCACGACATTTGGTCGAGCGTTCACCGGTAGGATGCCCGAAGGTTGAATAAGCAAGCATCGCCACGCGCGGTTCATAGCCAAGGCGTCGTGCCACTTCCGCGGACTGCACGGCAATGTCGGCAAGCTCTTCTGCTTCCGGCATGTCATGCACGTTCGTGTCACCAATCAGCACGGTACGTCCGCGAGAAATGATCATGGAAAGCCCCATGACACATTTTCCAGGGAGCGGATCAATGACCCGACGCACTTCTGAGAGGGCGACCGCATAGTTCCGGGTAACACCGGTGACCATCGCGTCGGCGTCGCCCATTTCCACCATGGCCGCACCAAACACATTGCGATCATTGTTCACCATGCGGGTGCAGTCGCGCAGCAGATATCCTTTGCGTTGAAGCTTTTTGTAAAGGAACTCACCATAGACAGGCGCGCGGTCGGACAGCCGCGAATTGATGATCTGAAGATCGGTTGAGGCATCAAGGCCGATGGACTTCATTGTTGTTCGGATGACTTCGTCCCGACCGATAAGGATCGGCGTCCCAAGCCCGCTGTCGCGGAAACTGAGTGCGGCCCGGATCACACGTTCTTCTTCGCCTTCAGCAAAGACAACACGTTTGGGGTCACGTTTCACATGCTCATGAATGACCTGGAGAGACCCGGCGGTAGGGTCAAGGCGGGCAGAAAGCTCATGGCGGTAGCCCTCCATATCCACAATGGGTTTGCGGGCGACACCGCTATCCATGGCAGCGCGCGCGACAGCAGGCGGAATCTCGCGAATGAGACGTGGATCGAACGGCACGGGAATAATATAGCCAGGCCCAAAGCGTGGGCGCTCTCCCTGATAGGCAGCGGCCACCTCATCAGGCACGTCTTCGCGGGCAAGAGCGGCGAGCGCTTCTGCACAAGCGATCTTCATCTCATCATTGATGGTGGTCGCGCGCACATCCATCGCACCGCGGAAAATGTAGGGAAAACCCAGAACATTATTCACCTGGTTGGGATAGTCAGACCGGCCCGTTGCAACAATGGCGTCGTCGCGAATGGCGGCGACTTCTTCCGGTGTGATTTCCGGGTCAGGGTTCGCCATGGCAAAGATGATCGGCTGATCCGCCATGCTTGCAACCATCGGTCCGGTGAGCGCCCCTTGTACGGAGAGACCAAGGAAGACATCGGCACCACGCACCGCATCTTCCAATGTGCGATCGTCGGTCACCGCGGCATGGGCGCTCTTCCATTGGTTCATGCCTTCAGCGCGACCTTTGTAAATTACACCCTTGGTGTCACAGAGCAGCGCATTGTCATGGGGCAGACCCATGGCCTTGATAAGCTCTAGGCAGGCAATGCCGGCGGAGCCTGCACCATTCACCACAACTTTAATGTCTTTGATATCGCGCCCGGTGAGGTGCAGCGCATTGACAAGCCCGGCAGCGGTAATGATCGCAGTGCCGTGCTGATCGTCATGAAAGACAGGAATGTTCATCAACTCGCGCAGACGCTCTTCGATGATAAAACAGTCCGGTGCTTTGATGTCTTCGAGATTGATGCCACCGAAGGTGGGTCCGAGATAACGGACCGCGTTGACAAATTCATCGACGTCCTTTGTGTCGACCTCAAGGTCAATCGAGTCCACATCGGCAAACCGTTTGAAGAGGACGGCTTTCCCTTCCATGACGGGTTTTGATGCCAGGGCGCCGAGATCGCCAAGGCCAAGGATCGCGGTTCCGTTGGAAATCACAGCGACCATGTTGCCCTTGGATGTGTAGTCATAAGCGCAGTCAGGGGACTCGGCGATGGCGCGAACGGGAACGGCCACGCCTGGCGAATAAGCAAGCGATAGATCGCGCTGCGTCGCCATAGGTTTGGTGGGAGTGACCTCCAGCTTGCCGGGCTTGCCACGCGAGTGGAATCGCAGGGCTTCTTCGTCACTAAGCTGTCTTTTCTTTCCCATTTCGGGCCTTCCGCGCAATAAATGAACTCAAACGGCGCGTAGGCGTACCTCATATTGCGTAAGCTGGCTAGCCCTGAATCCAAAATTCCGACAGAAAGTGGGGCTTTTCTGGCCTTGTCAGGTGAAGTGGGGCCGGTTCACCGTCCGACAACGCCTCAAAAACGGCGCCGTTTTCGCCTTGTTGAGGGTAAAATGTCGCTTTATCCTCGGGTTTTGAGGGCTTCCCACATGAAAAACGACTTTCGCTGGCGCGTGGAAAACGCGTGCTGGACCGCGTGGCCATCGGCCGAGGACAAGATGATCGGCGGCTGGCTCTGCCGTGCCTCGGGCGGAGAAACCCGACGGACCAATTCGGCCAATGCGACCCTAGAGTCATGCTCTATTCAAGGTATCGTTGACCCCATTGCGAGATTTTACGCTGAGAGAGACCAGCCGTTCCTGTTTCGGACGCTTTCTTTCATGTCAGCGGTTGAGCGGGAGCTCCTGGCGATGGGGTTTGAGCCTGAAGGAGAGACCTGCACAGTGCAGGCACCTCTGTCTCAAAGCAATGCAGATGATTTTGCCTTGGTAGAGTCACACTCCAAACCTTCGCCGGAGTGGATTGCTGACAAATTGCGGTTGAGCCCCATGGCGCCGCCGCAGCAAAAAGCCTATCGCGCCATGTTGGACCGGATATCTGCTCCTGCCCGCTTTGCGTCTATTTCAGAAAGCGGCAAAGGGCTTTCTCTTGCTTATGGCGCCATTGTCGATGGCATCCTGGTGATTGAGTCCGTGGTGACAGACCCGGGCTACAGGGGAAAGGGGCTAGCCCAACAGGTTGTTGGATCCCTTATGGCTTGGGGAGCAAAGGAAGGCGCTGCCCTCTCCTGTCTGCAGGTGGAGGCTGCAAATGTTCCCGCGCTGGCGCTCTACAAAAAGTTGGGGTTTGAGACTGAGCTCTATCGCTACCGATACTGGCGTGCATTGTAGGCCAAGACTGAGAACGGCTCAGAACTTGATAGAGACGCCGGTCTCCACAGTGTCCTCGCCGTCCAGGTCGCGATTGGTGCCGCTGATCGCTTCTTTGCGCGTATATCCAACCCGCAGGTCAATCTGTTCATTCACATTGACCGTCGTCCCGCCGCCGAGCGAGGCGTTTGTATCGGCAGCAAGCCCGGCGCCCCCATTGATGAGGTGATCGTCGCGGGCTTCCAGGTCAGCACCCAGTTCCACATAAGGCTGAATGTTCACAGACTGATCAGCAGCTTGGTGGGCGCCCAGGTCAAGCCGTTGGGATGCGCCGACACTGTTTGCGTCTGCGCTGACGTCCGGATCCAGGCCGTTCCGCTGCAGGATCGTGGTCTCCTCCGGCGCCACGCCGGGTTTAGCCACATCCTGGGTCAAGCCATAAGAACTAGAGTCATGCTCCAGGGGCGCGTTGGCGTCGAGGTCGAGGAGCAGGGGAACCGCAGTGTCTTGAGGGATGACGGCCTCTTCAGCTTGAAGCGGTAACGCGAAAGATGTCGCTGACAGAAAGGTGAGGGTCATAAGAGCTTTGGTTTTCATGGGGAGCTTTAAACCGCGTGAATATGACCAGAATAAGGATTTTGGCCCGGATCACGTTTCAGATCAGATCGCTATCTGATACCTTCGCCGCCCATGAGCACGCCTGAGAAAAACAAAAAGCCGACCGCCAAGAAGGCAGATGCTGTCACGCCTATGATGGCGCAATATCTGGAGCTGAAAGCCAGCCAGCAAGATGCCCTCCTGTTCTATCGGATGGGCGATTTCTACGAGCTCTTTTTTGACGATGCGGTGGATGCAGCCGCTGCGCTCGACATTACGCTCACCAAACGCGGCAAACATCTGGGGGAAGATATCCCCATGTGCGGCGTGCCGGTGCATGCGGCTGACGCCTATCTTGAGCGGCTGATCCGCAAAGGTTTCCGGGTTGCTGTTTGCGAACAGACGGAAGACCCGGCAGAGGCGAAAAAGCGCGGCTCTAAATCCGTAGTCCGCCGTGAGGTGGTGCGTCTGGTAACGCCAGGCACACTGACTGAAGAAACCCTGCTGGACGCTCGCGCGCATAACTACCTTGCTGCCCTGTCGCGCACGGCTGCGGGTGGCGTGTTGGGCCTGGCTTACGCTGATGTCTCCACCGGTGATTTTTCCGTCACCGAGGTGGGCGCAGAAAACCTGGGTGCCGAGCTTGCAAGGCTTGACGCCAGCGAATTGATTTTACCCCAGGCCCTGCTTGCCGATGAGCAGATCGCCTTCACACTGTCCATGCAGAAGGCGGTGACGCCGCTGCCCGGCGAACGGTTTGACTCAACGAGAGCCGAACGGCGCATAAAAGAAACATTGAATGTCGGCGCGCTGGACGCGTTTGGAACGTTTACCCGCGCTGAGCTCGGGGCTGCGGGTGCTCTTGTCGATTATCTGGATCTGACGCAAGTGGGTCAGATGCCGGCCTTAAAACCGCCAACGCAGGTGGGGCAGGGCGCTGCCATGGCGATGGACGCAGCGACCCGCGCCAATCTGGAACTCACCAAAACGCTCTCCGGCGAAAAGCAGGGCTCCCTGCTTGCCACTATCGACCGCACAGTGACAGGCGCAGGCGCGCGGGAACTGGCAAGCAGGCTTGCCGCACCCCTTACCGATGTTGCTGCCATTCGCGCCCGGCAGGACGCCGTCAGCTTTCTGCATGAGAGCCGTGAACTGCGCGCCAACCTAAGGCGTGATTTGGCCGCCGCACCGGATATGGCCCGTTCGCTTTCCCGTCTGTCAGTGGGACGTGGGGGGCCGAGAGATCTCGCTGCCATTCGAGACGGCTTGGCACAGGCACATGAGATTGCATCGCGCCTGCGCGCTTTGGTGGGCGGAGTTGACGAGCTGCCGCAGGAGATTGAAAAGGCCCGCCGGTCGCTGGAGGCTTGTGCCGCGGCTTTGAAAGATGAGCTCTCCCGGGCGCTCGGAGTGGATCTGCCTTTACTTGCCCGTGACGGCGGCTTTGTTGCCAAAGGCTACCATCCGCCCTTGGACGAGACGCGGTTGCTGCGCGATGAAAGCAGGCGTGTCATCGCGGGCCTGCAGTCAAAATATGGCGAAGAGACATCCATCAGCGCCATGAAGATCAAGCACAATAACGTACTGGGCTACTTCATCGAGGTGTCCCCTCGTCATGCAGACGCGCTCATGTCGGCCCCCTTGAACGAAACCTATATTCATCGCCAGACCATGGCGAACGCTGTCCGCTTTACGACGGTGGAACTCTCCGAGCTGGCGGAGAAGCTTTCCCGCGCTGGTGCCCAGGCTTTGGAGCTGGAGCTTGAAGTTTTTGGCAAGCTCTCCACCCGCGTCCTGGATGAGACCCAAACGATCGCGGTGGCAGCCGATGCCCTCGCCGTTCTTGATGTTGCCGCGGGCCTTGCCGAACTGGCGGAAGAACAACGCTGGACGCGACCGAAGGTAGACGGCTCTCTCGCCTTTGACATTAAGGGCGCGCGCCACCCGGTGGTGGAGGCAGCGCTCGAAAAGGCAGGAGATGGGCCTTTTGTGGCAAACGACTGTGATCTCTCAGCCGACACAGAAGAGGCACGGCGGCTCTGGTTGCTGACCGGCCCAAACATGGCGGGTAAGTCTACTTACCTGCGCCAAAACGCACTCATCGCGATCCTTGCCCAGATGGGGAGTTTTGTACCCGCACATGAAGCCTCCATCGGGGTGGTAGACAGGCTCTTTTCGCGTGTTGGCGCAGCCGACGATCTCGCACGCGGCCGCTCCACCTTTATGGTGGAGATGATTGAGACCGCAGCGATCCTCAATCAGGCGGGCGCCCACGCGCTTGTTATTCTCGATGAGATCGGGCGCGGCACGGCGACGTTTGACGGGCTCTCTATTGCCTGGGCAGCGGTCGAGCATCTTCACGAAGTCAACAAGTGTCGGGCGCTTTTCGCGACCCACTATCATGAGTTGACCGCGCTCAACGAGAAATTGCCCCATCTGGCCAACGCGACGATGAAGGTAAAGGAGTGGCAGGGCGATGTCGTTTTCCTGCACGAGGTGGCGGCTGGTGCAGCGGATCGCTCCTATGGCATTCAGGTAGCAAAACTCGCGGGTCTTCCCCCGGCAGTGATTGACCGGGCCCATGAAGTGCTCACGGCCCTCGAAGAAGGATCTGAAAGCAGCGGCGCTGCGACGCTCGTTGAGGATCTGCCCCTCTTCTCAGCCGCCCCTAGACCTCAAAGTGGGCGCTCTGGTGAGCCAAGTGCGGTGGAGCTGGAACTCGCCGCACTCAATCCGGATGACCTTTCCCCGAAAGAGGCGCTGGAGCTGATTTATGCCCTGAAGGGCAAAATTCCTGACTCGGGTAGCTGAATCAAGGGCTTAGAGGTGAAAGATTCGCCAGAATCTTATTTTCACCTGAAACGAGATTCGCCAGTAGAGTCAGGCACTTAACATGGTTAAGGCTAGCTAAAGGTTTACGCCTGTTAATATTTGCTGAAAGCGAACATCCGGACACTGGGATAACCTACTGATACTTAAGGATAATTTTTGGTCAGCAATATTGACTCATTTAGATCGAAATTACCGCCTGACCTGATAGAGTGAAAGGCACGGGTTGCGGGTGGAGTTTCCTGCAATAAATCACGACAGTGAGACCAATGGCGCAAATGCGGCGCCAGCAGACAATCTGAAGGGAACGTCCATGGGCCGAAGCCTGCCAAGCATGCTTGAGATTGCTGACCCGGCGGCTATTAGCGCCGCTTTGGACGGCGCTTATGAAGCCCACGGGGGGAATGAGACCGCCCTCCGACAGGCCATGATGGAGATCCTGAAGACGGCCCAGACTGAGGGTCGGGCAAAGGCACGCCAGCGGCTGGAACAGGGGGCCCATCGGGGCCGTGTCTGCGCAGAAAGCCTCTCCTATCTCCAGGACACCATCATCCGGGAATTGTTTGGCTTTGCAACTCGGACCCAGTTTCGGGCAACAAATCCCACCTCATCTGAGCGCCTGACCATCGTCGCCACCGGCGGTTATGGCCGGGGTGCCCTCGCACCAGGATCTGACGTCGATCTTCTCTTTTTGTTGCCCTACAAGCAGACCCCCTGGGGGGAAAGCCTCGCGGAGTTCATCCTCTATGCGCTCTGGGATTTAGGTCTCAAGGTGGGTCACGCCACCCGCTCCATCGCCGACTGCATTCGCCTCTCCAAAGAAGACATGACCATTCGAACCGCGCTCCTGGAGTCCCGCTACCTCTGCGGCGACAAGGAGCTCTTCGACGACATGGAAGTGGCGTTCGACAAGGATGTGGTCAAAGGCACCGCCAATGAGTTCGTAGAAGCCAAGCTCGCCGAGCGGGATGATCGTCATGAACGCACGGGCATGTCCCGCTATCTGGTTGAGCCCAATGTGAAGGAGGGCAAAGGTGGTCTCCGTGATCTCCACACGCTCTTCTGGATCGCGAAATATGTGTACCGCGTCAAAAAGCCAGGCGATCTGGTAAAGGCCGGCGTGTTCTCAAAGCAGGAATACAACCTCTTCCGCAAGGCAGAAGATTTCCTCTGGGCCGTGCGGTGCGAACTCCACTTTGTGACCGGTCGGGCTGAAGAACGCATCTCCTTTGATGTGCAAACAGAAATGGCCGAGCTCTTAGGCTATCAGGAACATCGCGGCCTGCGTGGTGTTGAGCGTTTCATGAAACACTATTTCCTGGTGGCGAAAGATGTGGGTGACCTCACCCGCATCCTGTGCTCAATCCTGGAGGATCAGGAACAGAAGAAAAAGCCAGGCATTGGCCGTTTCATGGGCGTGCTGCGCCGGAAGAAAGATGTACAGGGCTTTGAGGTGGCCGCAGGCCGCCTGTCTGTGAAAGACGATTCCTTCTTCGAGGAAGACCCGGTCAATATTCTCCGCCTCTTCCATGTGGTCGATGAGCACGGGCTCCAGATCCATCCAAACGCACTTCAATTGTTGACCCGCTCGCTGAAGCTGATTGATGCGAAACTGCGCAAGAACGACGAAGCCAATCGTCTCTTCCTGGAAATTCTGACCTCGCGTAAAAATCCGGAACGCACATTGCGCAAGATGAATGAGGCAGGCGTTCTGGGCCGTTTTGTGCCGGACTTTGGACGCATCGTGGCGCTCATGCAGTTCAACATGTATCACCACTACACCGCTGACGAGCATCTCATCCGTGCGATCGGGATTCTCTCAGAAATTGAGCGCGGCGACTTGGCGGAGGAATATCCGCTCGCCAATGTGTTCAAGTCGAAGACGGGCAAACGAGATGTGCTCTTTGTCGCTATGTTCCTGCATGACATTGCCAAAGGTCGCCCGGAAGATCATTCCGAGGCGGGCGCTGCCATTGCTCGCAAACTCTGTCCGCGGCTCGGCATGAGCAAAGGCGACACGGAGACGGTTGCCTGGCTTGTTGAAAACCACCTGGTGATGAGCGACATCGCCCAGAAGCGCGATCTCTCTGATCCAAAAACCATTCATGACTTCGCCAACATTGTGCAAAGTCCCGAAAGATTGAAACTCTTGCTGGTCCTCACCGTGGCCGACATCAAAGCGGTGGGACCAGGCACCTGGAATGGCTGGAAGGCGCAGCTACTGCGTGAACTCTATTTCGAAACAGAAGGCGTCCTCTCTGGTGAGACAAGCGTGAACCGTGAGGGCCGAATTGCGGCGGCAAAAGACGCCCTCTCTGAGGCCCTCGCTGAAGAGTGGCCAAAAACACGGCTCGAAAATCAGTTGCGCCGACACACGCCGGGCTATTGGTTGGGCTTTGATACAGAGACCCATGTGCGCCACGCCAACCTCATGTGGGAGGGGCGCGATGAGCCGCTGGTGGTGGAAGCGCGCCCGGATACAGAACGGGCGGTAACGGAGATTACCCTCTTTACGCAGGACCACCCGGGCCTCTTCTCGCGCTTTGCAGGTGCGTGCGCGGCCGGCGGCGTCACGATTGTGGATGCGAAGATCTTCACGACCCGCGACGGCATGGCGCTCGACACGCTGTCGGTGCAGGACGATCAAAAGACAGCCTTGCGCGAACCGCGCCGATTGGAGCGGCTCGAGGACACGATCCGCAAGGTCCTCGCGGGCGACATCCTGCCGCCAGATGCCATTGAGCAACGCAACAAGCGCCAGTCCATGCTGGATGCCTTCACCATCGCACCCAATGTCTATATCGACAATGAGGCGTCGGAAGAATTTACGGTGATTGAGGTGAACGGCCTTGATCGGCCGGGCCTATTGCATGCGCTCACCCGCACGTTCTTCCATTTGGGCCTCACCATCGGCTCTGCCCATATTGCGACCTTTGGAGAGCGGGCGGTGGACGTCTTCTATGTGAAGGACCTGATCGGTCAGAAAGTGACCAACGCCAACAAGAAGAAGGCGGTGGAGCGACAGCTGCTGGAAGCTTTGGAAAACCCGATCAAAAAGTCCCGCCCGCAGCGCCGTGAAACGGCGGCCTGAGAGGTCTCTCTTCCCTAAGGGGAAAGAGCAGGTACTCTCAAGAAATCGAATCGCTGCACCGGAGCTGAAGTACCGTCATGAACCTTGTCCGATCTGCCATGACCGTGGGCGGCATGACCATGATAAGTCGGGTGCTGGGCTTCATCCGCGACATCTTTATTGCGGGCGTGCTGGGCACCGGGCCCATTGCAGACGCTTTTTTTGTTGCATTCAAATTTCCGAACCTGTTTCGGCGTCTCTTTGCAGAAGGCGCCTTTAACTCTGCCTTTGTGCCGCTCTTTGCAAAACGCCTGGAGGGAGAAGGTGAAGCGTCTGCCAAACGCTTCGCAGAAGAAGCGCTCTCCGTGCTCCTCACAACGCTGATCCTGCTGACATTGGCAGCGCAACTTTCCATGCCCTGGCTCATGTATGTGATCGCCCCGGGGTTTGCGGACACGCCGGACAAGTTTGAGATGGGCATCCTCTTTACCCGGGTTGCCTTTCCCTATCTCATGTTTATGTCGCTGGTGGCGCTTTTGTCGGCGGTGCTTAATTCCGTTGGACGGTTTACCGCCGCCGCAGCAGCACCGATCTTGCTCAACATTGTGCTGATTGCGGCGATCTGGTTTGTGGCCCCTCACTTTGAGAATCCGGGCCTGGTTCTTTCCTGGGGTGTAGCTCTTGCCGGCGCGGCGCAATTTACGTTGATGATGATCGCCGTAAAACGCGCAGGCTTTTCCATTCGACTGCGTGTGCCGCGTATGACGCCGGGAGTGAAGCGGCTCATCACCCTTGGCATCCCCGGTGTGATCGCTGGTGGCATCACCCAGATCAACCTGTTGATCGGGTCCATCATTGCGAGCCTGCAAGACGGCGCCGTGTCGCTGCTCTATTACGCGGACCGGATTTACCAACTGCCTCTGGGGGTGGTGGGCATCGCCATTGGCATTGTGCTGCTGCCAGACCTATCCCGTCGTCTGCGCGCCGACGACGCGAGCGGTGCCAATAATGCACAGAACCGGGCCTTTGAGTTTGCAATGCTGTTGACGGTGCCCGCTTCGGTGGCGCTTGCCGTCATTCCCGCCCCCATCATTCAGGTCCTGTTCGAGCGCGGTGCTTTCACCGCCGATGACACGGCGGGTACGGCGCTCGCCTTATCCGCCTTCGCCATCGGCCTGCCCGCCTTCGTGCTCACCAAAGTTTTCTCGCCCGGTTTCTTTGCCCGCGAAGACACGGTGACGCCCATGCGCTATGCGGCGATCGGGATCGCGGTAAACATTACGGGCTCGCTCATCCTCTTCTATTGGATCGGCTATGTGGGTATTGCGCTCGCAACCTCTGCCGCGGCCTGGGTGAACGCCGGGCTTCTGGGCGGACGGCTGATGAGCGAAGGCCATTACCAGATGGATGCACGGTTGAAGTCGCGCCTTCCACGGCTTCTGGCCTCATCGACGGCCATGGGGCTGGGGCTCTGGTATGGGATGGGCGTGGCTGCGCCCTACCTCGCAGCAGGTTTCTGGGAAGGCGTCATTGCTCTTGGGGTCCTGATTGCCGGCGGGGGGCTCCTTCTGGGTCTCGCGATCATTGCCACAGGCACCGCCCAGCTTGGTGAGCTGAAGGCCATGTTCCGACGCGGTTAACCCTGAGAAAAACGGTGAACTGCCCCCAGGGGTCTTGCAAGGACCGCTCGGGCGGCGCATACCGTCCTGAAGCGTTGCCAGCTGAAGTTGCAGACTTCAGCGCCAAAGACTTGGGGTGGAAACGCGACGAAATAAGCGCGTGTCGTGGTCCAAAGCGACAGCAACAACAATAAAGAGTAGATCCAATGGAACAGCCAACCAATCGTGTGTTTTCCGGGGTTCAACCCACCGGAAACCTGCATCTGGGAAACTATCTGGGCGCGATCCGAAACTTTGTCGGACTGCAGGAAACCCATGAGTGCATCTATTGCGTTGTCGATATGCACGCGATCACGGTCTGGCAGGATCCAAAGGAACTGGCGCACAACACCCGGGAAGTGGCTGCCGCCTATATTGCAGCCGGTGTTGATGCTGAGAAACAGGTGATCTTTAATCAGTCCAAAGTCTCCGCTCATGGCGAGCTGACATGGGTGTTGAACTGCGTGGCGCGCATGGGCTGGCTGAACCGCATGACCCAGTTCAAAGAGAAGGCGGGCAAGAACCGTGAAAACGCATCTGTGGGTCTTTATGACTATCCGGTTCTGATGGCAGCCGACATTTTGGCCTACCGCGCGACCCACGTGCCTGTCGGTGATGATCAGAAGCAGCACCTGGAACTTGCCCGGGACATTGCCCAGAAGTTCAACAATGACTTTGGCGCGTTCGGCGGTGAGGAGTTTTTCCCCCTGCCCGAACCTTTGATCATGGGGGCGGCCACCCGGGTCATGAGCCTGCGCGACGGGTCAAAGAAAATGTCCAAGTCGGATCCCTCAGACATGAGCCGCATTACCCTGACCGATTCAGCTGATGACATCGCGAAGAAAATCCGTAAAGCCCGCACCGACCCTGAGCCACTGCCCTCAGAACTGGATGGCCTCAAAGAACGGCCTGAAGCAGACAATCTCGTCGGCATTTATGCGGCGCTTGGCGGGACGACAAAAGAAGCGGTTCTTCAGGAGCATGGCGGGTCGCAATTCTCAAGCTTCAAGCCAGCCCTTGCGGAGCTTGCCAATGAGAAGCTCTCGCCCATTACCGGTGAGATGGCGCGCCTGATGGACGACACGGCGTACATTGACAGTGTTCTTCAGAAAGGCGGAGAGCGGGCGGATGCGATTGCACAGCCGGTAGTTTCCCGCGTGAAAGAAATTGTTGGGTTTATTTAGGGAGTGTTGTGTTTGGTTTGTTTGAGTGCCAAAAAATGTGTGAACTTGACGCAATTTTTGGCTCCAATAAATGCAACACGCCCAGAGGCGTTGTGAGCCAGGAGAATTATCGATGAGTTCAGTCACCGTTGCAGGCATTGAAATCGGAAATGACAAGCCGCTCACCCTTATTGGCGGTGTGAATGTCATCGAGTCCCGCGACATGGCCATGAAGGCAGCTGAGATCTATATCGAGCAGGCAACAAAACTTGAACTGCCCTACATCTTCAAAGCCTCGTTTGATAAAGCGAACCGCTCGTCAGTAGACTCCTTCCGTGGACCGGGCCTTGAAGAAGGCTTGAAGATCTTTCAGGAGATCAAAGCGACTTTCGGCGTGCCAGTGATTTCCGACATTCACGAGATTGAGCAGGTAAAGCCCGCCGCGGAAGTCTTGGACATACTCCAGATCCCAGCTTTCCTTGCGCGCCAGACAGACTTGGTGCGCGCCATCGCCGAAGCGGGCCTGCCGATCAATGTGAAGAAGCCGCAATTTTTGAGCCCGCAGCAGATCCCGAACATTGTCGACAAGATCAAATCCTGTGGGAATGATCAGGTCATGGTCTGTGAACGCGGGTCGAGCTTTGGCTACGACAATCTCGTGGTCGACATGCTGGGCTTTGGCGTCATTAAAAATGAAAACAACAATGTACCGATCGTCTTCGACGTGACCCATGCCTTGCAGACACGCGCGCCCGGATCAAAAGCGTCCGGGGGTCGGCGCGAACAGATCTATGATCTGGCGCGGGCAGGCATTGCCGTGGGTGTTGCCGCACTTTTCCTTGAAGCGCATGAAGACCCGGACAAGGCAAAATGCGATGGGCCAAGCGCTCTGCCGTTTGAGGACCTCCCCAAGCTCCTGGGGCAGGTGAAAGCGGTGGATGAATTGGTGAAGCCGATCACAGCGGGCAACTGAGCTGCTTTTTGACCATTTAGTGGCAGCGCTTGAACAAAAGCGTTAAAGCGCCCACATTTCTACCAAGAGCGTTTTCAGCAAAAGTTGCAAACTTTTGTGGTTCGAAAACGCGGCCAAAGAAGGCCGTTGAAGAACGGCTAAAAAAGGAAGCCACATGACCCTCCGCGATACGCTCGGTGGTTATAAAGATCGTCTGAAACACCGCTGGATGTACCGCAAAGGCGGCTCCTTCCCCTCATTCAAGATTGGCAATCTTGGACGCTTTTTCAAAGGCGGCGCGGCGCGGAAGACCGGCATCGGCGTCCTTGTCTTCCTGTTTCTCTACTATGTGGTCGGCGGTCTCTGGATCAATGACATTGAAGACGATCCAAACTTCCGCCCGGCAGCAGAAGATGTGGTGCCCGGCGGGTCTCATGCGGTGGCGATGACGGCAGCGCTCATCCAGCGCGAAGTAAATGATAAGCGCTGGACCTCAAACGACCCGTGGTTTGTGCCGTCCGCTTTCCTCGACAATATGCCGAACTATCAGCAGGGCGTGATCTCAGCGCTCGCACGTTTCTCATTTGAGCTGACGGATCAACTGGGCCGCACGCGAGGCTCCAGTCAGGCCGATCCGGATCTACAGTCTGCGTCGGGTCTGTTGCAATATGCAGGCGACGTCTGGGTCTGGGACCCGTCCGTCTCGCTCATGCCGCGCGCCTCATCGGAAGCACAATATCGTGAAGCCCGCAGCGCGTTGCTCAAATACAATCAGCGACTGGCAGCGGGTGAGGCGGTCTTTGAACGCCGCGGCGACAATCTCATGGCAACCCTTGATCGCATTGCGCTGGATATAGGCTCTTCATCTGCAGTGCTGGACCAGGCTGTCGTTGAAAATTCCGGCAGCTTTATCGATACATCCGCAGACGATCATTTCTACAATGTGAAGGGTCAGCTCTACGCCTACTATCTTTTGCTGGATGCGCTCGGCAAAGACTTTGACGCGCTCATCACCGAGCGCGAGCTGAACACGGCCTGGGAGCAGATGCTCGACAGCATGCTGAAAGCAGCCATGCTCTCGCCCATGGTGGTGGTGAACGGTGCGCCTGACGCGCAAATTCAGCCGAGCCATCTGGCGTCGCAGGGCTTTTATCTGCTGCGCGCCCGCACGCAACTTCGCGAAATCACGAATATCTTACTTAAGTAAATACGGCATTGGTGCGTTTTTGGCCGTAGACGGGCTGCCTGAAAGGGTGGCAGCATGTCGTCCATGACAGCCAAAGAAACAGAAATGGCGAAAGACACGGACGCTGCCCCAATCAAACGGCGGAAGTTTCTGGTCGTCGTCGACGAGACCTCTGAATGCGAAGTGGCGATCCACTTTGCTGCCCGTCGTGCCCGCCACACAAAAGGCGGCCTTGTCCTGCTGGCAGCACTTGAGCCCGGCGGCTTTGAGCATTGGCTTGGTGTTGAGAACCTCATGAAAGAAGAGGCGCGGGAAGAAGCAGAACGCATTCTGCATCGTCATGCAGCCCGGGTGAACGAGGTCTCGGGCCTTATGCCGGAGCTGGAAATTCGCGAAGGCACAAAACCCGATATTGTGAAGGCCATGATCAAGGAAGATCCGGCGATCTCTATTCTCGTGCTTGCGGCCGGGACGGATAAAAAGGAAGGCCCTGGTCCGTTGGTGCAAATGGCAGCCGGCGGGGCCGGGACCGGCTTTTCCATCCCGGTGACCGTGGTTCCAGGGTCGCTCACAGAGGACGAAATTCACGATCTGGCGTGAGTTTTCGCCTGTTTCCAGCTGATTTGGGCGCTGAAATACCTGAGTACGCTGGTTGGGCTTGAATCCCGGTACCATTTCGGCCATTTAGAGGTTAGAAACAGTCCAAAATCCCATGTCATCCAAGGGGTTATCGGATTTGTCCCCTTCAAGGAGCAGGCGCATGTTTATTCAGACGGAATCAACGCCAAACCCCGCAACTCTCAAATTCCTGCCGGGTCAGGATGTGTTGGGTGATGGCCACGCGGCTGACTTCCCCAATGCCACCGCCGCTGAGCGCTCGCCGCTCGCCAAGGCCCTCTTCGACGTGGATGGCGTTGCCGGTGTTTTCTTTGGTGCTGACTTCATCACCATTACCAAGGGTGATGTGGAGTGGCAGCACATTAAGCCGGCACTCTTAGGCGCCATCATGCAGCACTTCACTTCCGGCGCGCCGCTTATGACCGACAGTGTCGAGAATGTGGACCCGAACGAGGTCACAGAAGGTGATTCCGAGATCGTCGGTCAGATCAAAGAACTGCTCGACACCCGTGTGCGCCCGGTCGTGGCGCAGGATGGCGGCGACATCACGTTCCAGGGGTTCGACAAGGGCATTGTCTATCTCAACATGGTTGGTGCCTGTGCCGGGTGCCCCGCATCAACGCAAACGCTCAAGCATGGTGTTGAGAATATGCTGAAGCACTTTGTGCCTGAGATCGAAGAAGTCCGCGCGGTATAAACCCGACGCTGATTACACCAAAACAAGGAAAGACTATGGGGACGCTGGACGGAGCCGCACTGGATACGATTTTCCGGGATGCCAGATCATTTAATGCGTGGACGGATAAACCCGTTTCGGATGAAACGCTAAAAGAACTTTATGATCTCATGAAAATGGGGCCGACCAGCGCCAACTGCTCGCCTGCTCGGATCGTCTTTGTGCGCTCGGATGAAGCCAAAGAAAAGCTGATGCCAGCCCTCCTGCCGCAAAACCAGGGCAAGACCAAAGAAGCCCCTGCCTGCGCCATCATCGGTTATGATCTCGAGTTCTTCGAAAAGATCCCGGAGCTCTTCCCGCACAATCCAGATGCGCGGAACTGGTTTGCAGGCAATGATCCGCTCATTCAGGAAACGGCTTTTCGCAATTCCAGTCTGCAGGGCGCTTATTTCATGATCGCGGCCCGTTCGCTCGGTCTCGATTGTGGTCCCATGTCCGGCTTCGACCCGGCCGCCGTCAACGACGCGTTTTTCCCAGATGGCAAGGTGAAGGCGAACTTCATCTGTAATATTGGCTATGGGGATGCGAGCAGAGAGCTGTTTGAGCGCTCGCCGCGCCTCGCATTCGACGACGCCTGTTCCATTGTCTGACAGCTGCAGCTAAACACAAAAACATGACCACGCTTCTTGCCATCGATACCGGACAGGCTGCCTGCTCCGTCGCTCTTTGGCGGGAGGGCGCGGTGGCAGGACATCGCCTATTGCCGATGCCCAAGGGCCATGCGGAAGCCCTGGTGCCCATGATTGAAGAGGTTCAGTCAGAAACAGGGTTCGCTTTTGAAGGTCTGGATGCACTGGCAGTGACAGTTGGTCCAGGCACTTTCACCGGTCTGCGCGTTGGCCTTGCAACGGCGCGAGGCCTCGCCGTCGCAGCGGGCAAGCCCTTGATCGGGGTCACAACGCTTGAAGCGATTGCCTGGCCTGTAAGGCGCGAGGCAGAGGAGGGCACGGCCATCGTGGCGAGTTTCGATGCGCGGCGGAACGAAGCCTATCTTCAATGTTTTGCGCCCGATGGTACCGGGCTGACAGAACCGGCTTTGGTGTCTCTCGATGACGTAACAGCCCATGTCCCAGATCTGCCCCTCCTATGCGTGGGGACCGGCGCGGAGCTCGTGCGCGACCGATTGAGCGAACATACCCATCCTATTGGTCTGTCTTCTGCTGCTCCGCTGCCTGATGCACGGGTGGTGGCGGAGATCGCAGCGGGCCGCCTACCGGAAGCGGATGGTTTGCCGGGGCCACTCTATCTGCGCGCGCCTGATGCAAAGCTTCCCACGAAGCCTTTGCTGGGCTCCACGACGGGGCCATCGTGAGCGACACCCTGCGCACAGAGCAGGTGAGTATCGCCCATGCTGAGATATTGTCAGCCTTGCATGGCCGGTGTTTCGAGGAGCCCTGGTCGCCTGAAAGCATGGCCTCCCTTTTTGCAACCCCGGGCATGCTTGGCGTCATTGCCACAGATGATGCATCGGACGAGCCCGTCGGTTTTGTACTGATGCGCGTCATTGATGGGGAGGCTGAGATCCTCACCATTGGCGTGCTGCCAGAGGCAAGGGGAAGGGGCATTGGCACAATCCTTCTAGGGATAATGCTTGAGGAGGCCATCTCGACCGTCTTTCTGGATGTAGCAGCCGACAATGAGGCGGCACTCAACCTTTATCAGAGCCGGGATTTTGAGGTGGTCGGACGCCGTTCGGCCTATTACAAACGGGCGGATGGAACGCGGGTCGATTCCCTGACAATGAAGCGTGTCCTCGGGTGACAAGGATGACCCGAAAGACTAAACTTGGAAGATCTTTAACAGTGGCGGCCGGAACGACAAGAGATGCCTGAAACAGAACGCATCAAATCTGCAGACGATGATCCTCAGCGCATCGAGGATCTCTGTGTCAAAAAAGGCATGCGGATGACAGAGCAGCGTCGCGTGATCGCGCGCATTCTGTCCATGGCCAACGACCATCCGGATGTGGAAGAGGTTTATCGCCGCTCTGCTGCCATTGATAACAAGATTTCCATCGCCACGGTCTATCGCACGGTGCGTCTGTTTGAAGAGGCAGGCATTCTGGAACGTCATGATTTTCGGGATGGTCGCTCTCGCTATGAGCAGGTCACCGAAGAACATCATGATCATTTGATCAATTTGCAAACGGGGGAAGTCATCGAGTTTCACAATGATGAAATCGAACGACTTCAGCAGATTGTCGCGCGTGAGCTGGGATTCAACTTGGTGGATCACCGGTTGGAGCTTTATGGCATTCCGCTCGCCGATTCAAAAAAGGCTCCCAGCACCAAGTAAGCGGTGAAAGTGCCGCGCGGCGTGCCACCTGATGGGTAGGGGAGCGGGAGGATGGGTCTCGTGAAAAATGTTCGCGCTGGAAGCAAACTCTTCCTCTTTGTCATATCCGCCTTGATAGTGACCCCGGTCCAGTGGTTGGGCGTGAAGCTCAACCGTCCCTATGCCAAGAAATTGCCTGTTCGCTTTCACCGGATTCTCTGCGGGATCATCGGCATTGAAGTGACGGTCCGTGGGACCCCGTTTAAGGACGGTCCCTGCCTCATCGCCTCCAACCACAATTCATATTTGGACATCCCGGTTCTGGGCTCAGTTATCCCGCTTTCTTTTGTTGCGAAGAAGGAGGTCGCCGCCTGGCCCTTCTTCGGCACGCTGGCGCGTCTGCAGGAAACCGTGTTCGTTGACAGGGAGCGCCGGACCAAGGCTGCGGCCACCGCCAACGAAATTCATGACCGAATTGCTGGTGGCGATACGCTGGTCCTCTTTCCTGAAGGGACCTCAAGCGATGGCAACCGTGTCCTGCCATTTAAAAGCGCGCTCATGGCCGTCGCCCAAATGGCAGTCGGCGCAGGAGAGGATGCCAAACCGGTCCATGTACAGCCGGTTTCCATCACCTATACCAAGCTTTGTGGCATGCCTATGGGGCGCCAGTTCCGCCCCTATTTCGCCTGGTATGGCGATATGGACCTAGGTCCCCACCTTTGGGAAGCCTTCGGCCTTGGGCCTTTTGAGGTCGTTGTGGAGTTCCATGAGCCAGTGACCTTGGACACCCATGGCAATCGAAAAAAGCTTGCCGCCTATTGTGAGGCGCAGGCGAGCATCGGCATGAAACGCGCGCTGGCGGGGGAGCCGCTAGAGGCAGACGACGAGCCAGAGGGTGAAAATCCGCCGCCTCTTGGGAAATCCGAAGAATTGGGGCAGCCAACGGTTGCTGCTGAATAGGCCTGCCGAAACCTCATCCGTCATGGTATTCTTGCCCAATTGGCTCTATATGATCCGATCTGGAGCGCTTCCGGCTGAAGTTGACCTGTTTTAAGGCCCGAAAACGCGACAAAATAGAGATCCAGAGTGGAGTGTCCTCGGCAGAACTGCCTCTACAAAGGCGGACCTATCATGGACAGATGAAAATCGAGCGGAGTTGAAAGCGCCGACAGTGCCAGAGCATGTAAGTGAGACCCCAGAACGCCAGGCTGACCAGGAGTCCGTGCAGCCTGCCGAGGGGATCGAAAAGAAATCGGTTTTCATCAAGACCTATGGCTGCCAGATGAATGTCTATGACAGCGACCGCATGGCGGACGTTCTGGCGCCGGCTGGCTATGCCGAGACGCTGGACCCGGCAACGGCCGACCTTGTCATTCTGAACACCTGCCATATACGCGAGAAAGCAGCTGAAAAGGTTTATTCTGAACTCGGGCGCTTGCGCGCCCTGAAGGAAGAGCGGGAACGCCACGGTGGGTCAATGACCATCGGTGTCGCAGGATGCGTTGCCCAGGCTGAAGGGGAAGAGATGGTGCGCCGCGCGCCGGTCGTTGACTTGGTCTTCGGTCCCCAGAGCTATCACCGCTTACCTGACCTCCTAAAACGAACCGACAATGGCTCGCGCGGGATTGTCGAAACGGATTTCCCTGTCGAAGACAAGTTCGATGCGCTGCCGTCCCCGGAGAAGAAAAAAACCATTGCACGCGGGCGCACCGCTTTTCTCACCGTTCAGGAAGGGTGCGATAAATTCTGTGCCTTCTGCGTGGTTCCCTATACCCGCGGCGCGGAATTTTCGAGACCGGTTGCCAAGGTCATTCAGGAAGCCAAAGAATTGGTTGCTGGGGGCGTTCGCGAAATCACGCTTCTGGGTCAGAACGTCAACGCCTATCACGGTGAAGGGTCTGACGGGAAAGACTGGTCTCTGGGTCGTTTGATTTATGCGCTGGCGGAGATCGACGGTATTGATCGGCTTCGATACACAACGAGCCACCCGCGCGATATGGACGATGAGTTGATCCGCGCCCATGGCGAGGTGGATGTATTGATGCCTTACCTGCATCTGCCGGTACAGTCGGGCTCGAACAATATTCTCACCGCGATGAACCGGCAGCATGATGCAGCTTCCTATCTGCGCCTGATTGAACGCATTCGCGCGGCGCGCCCTGATATTGCTCTGTCCTCTGATTTTATCGTTGGGTTCCCAGGAGAGACCGATCAGGACTTCGAAGACACGCTGTCCCTGGTGGGCGAGGTCGGGTACGCACAAGCCTATTCGTTCAAATATTCGCCTCGTCCGGGAACACCGGCTGCGGGCGAAACCGTGCAGGTTGAAGAGGCCGTCAAAGCCGAGCGGCTGGCCCGTTTGCAGGACAAATTGAACATTGATCAGGCAGCATTCAACAAATCCTGTGAGGGCCGCACAATGAGTGTTCTCCTGGACCGGCGTGGAAAAAAGGACGGCCAGCTGGTTGGCAGGTCACCCTATTTGCAGTCCGTTCATGTTGAGGCGCCCGAAGACGCATTTGGGCATTTCGCTGAAGTGAAAATTGACAGTGGTTTTGCAAACTCCTTGTCTGCAACACTTGTATCACCCCCCCTTAAGCAAGGAGCCACCCAAGCTTGACCTTATCGACCGAAGGACACCCTGATGAAAAAAAGGGAAGTCTCGTTATCAATTTTGATGACAACCGGCTGTTGAGCGAATTGTTTGGTGAGCATGACCGACATCTTGCTCGCCTGGAGCAAGAGCTTGGTGTCATGGCGACATCCCGCGGCAATGAACTGGTATTGACCGGCACGGAGCATGGTCGCGAACGCGCCGAAGCTGTCGTTAAGGATCTCTACGCGCGGTTGAAATCGGGTCTGGAAGTGACGCCGGCGGAAGTAGATGGAGCGATACGAATGGCCAACGCGCCGAAAGCGGATCGTGAACGCGGGTCCGGAGCAAACAAGAAGCTACAGATTACGACACGCAAGCGCGTCATCTCACCGCGCTCGCCGACGCAGGGTACCTATCTACAGTCTCTGTTGGACAATGAGCTTGTCTTCGGCATTGGTCCGGCGGGAACGGGCAAAACCTATCTTGCGGTGGTCGTGGCGGTTTCCATGCTGCTCCAAAAAAAGGTCGATCGGATTATCCTGTCGCGCCCTGCGGTGGAGGCTGGAGAACGCTTAGGGTTTTTGCCGGGCGATATGCGCGAGAAGATCGATCCTTACCTGCGGCCCCTTTATGACGCTCTTTATGACAGCCTGCCGGGCGAGCAGGTGATGGCAGGACTTGAGTCCGGCGAAATTGAGGTTGCACCGCTTGCCTTCATGCGTGGCCGAACCCTTGCCAACTCTTTTGTCATTCTGGATGAAGCGCAAAACTGCACCCCGGTACAGATGAAAATGTTTCTTACCCGTCTTGGTGAAAACAGCCGCATGGCCATAACCGGCGACCCAAGTCAGGTCGATCTGCCCTTGGGCGCGAAGTCGGGTCTGGGCGATGCCTTACGCATCCTCAAAGGAGTTAAGGGTGTCTCTACCGTTCAATTCACCGCTCGCGATGTGGTGCGGCACCCATTGGTAACCCGGATCGTGCAGGCCTATGGAGCGGAGGAAAAAGACCTTCTCTCCAACGGTGGCAAGAAGGCCGGTGATTGATCGTGAGCGCGGAGACGACGAACGACGATTCTGGGTTGAGCGCCGATGCGCCCTACCTTTCGGTAGAGATATCTCGTGCAGGGGGAGAATGGGATGCGGCGTCTGAAGAGATCGTGCTCCGCATGGCCCAGGCTGTATTTATGCATGACGGCGCCTCGTCCGCAGCAGAGCTAAGCGTGCTTCTTGCCGACGATACCTTCGTCCAGTCTTTGAACAGGAAGTTTCGAGGGAAAGACAAGCCAACGAACGTGCTCTCTTTCCCCAATGCGCCCACGCCAGCCGGCGCACTTTATGATGAACCCTCCTCGCTTGGAGACATTGCGCTCGCCTATGAGACTGTGAAGGCGGAAGCGCAGACACAGAAAAAGAGTTTTGACGATCATCTCGCGCACCTCGTCGTGCACGGTGTTCTGCATCTTTTGGGGTATGATCACATAGAGGACGAGGATGCAGAAAAGATGGAAACGCGGGAGCGAGAGCTTTTAAAACTCTTTGAGATCGCAGATCCTTATTCTGTCGGACCAGCTACAGGGTCCGAGGAAGAGACATAATGAGCCGCACCGGGGGTGAACAAAAACATCAAATGAGGACCAAGGATGGGGATGGTGTGCGCCAACCGAGCACAGGAGCGCGCCTCGTAAACTGGATCAGAAAGAAACTTCCCGGTGGGTCGGAAGATCAGAGCCTGCGGGAAAGCATCGAGACGGTGATTGGAGGCCATGAGGCGACGGAGGAATTGGGACCTCAGGCGCGCCATATGTTGATGAACATTTTGAGCTTCGCCGAACAGCGGGTCGACGATGTGATGGTTCCACGCGCTGATATTGTGGCCGTGGATATTTCAGCAACGCTCGATGACCTTCTCTCGCTCACGCGCGAGAAATCGCATTCTCGTTTGCCGGTTTATCGGGAAACGCTCGATGAGCCGATCGGCATGGTGCACATTAAAGACGTGCTCGGCTGGATGGCCTCGCACCCGAACGATCGTGGATCTTTCGATCTGAGAACGATCCGTCGTCAGGTGCTTTTTGTGCCACCCTCAATGCCCGCCCGCGACCTGCTCCTAAAGATGCAATCTTCACGTATTCATATGGCGTTGGTGGTGGATGAATATGGGGGCACGGACGGTTTGCTATCGATTGAAGACCTCGTAGAGGAAATCGTAGGCGACATTGAAGACGAGCATGATGTAGCCGAACGTGCGCCCCTTATTAGGCTGAGCGACGGCTCCATTGATGCTCTGGCGCGTGCGCCGATCGAAGACTTGGAAGACATGCTCCAGCTGACGCTGGTCGACCGAACCGAGGACGATGATTCAGACACACTTGGCGGGCTCGTCTTTTCCCTGGTGGGGCGCATCCCGCAACGTGGCGAGCTAATCTCTCACCCTGCAGGCATTGAGTTTGAGATACGTGATGCGGATCCGCGCCGGATTAAGCGCCTTCATATCCATCAGGATACCATTGCCGCCAACGCAGCCTCGGGCGACGAAGGCGAAGAAGCAAACGCTGCATCAGAATCTGTCGCGTCTGACGACCAGGGGACAGCCGCACGCAATCTCAATGAAAAACCCTGAAGTCAATAGAGTGACCGAGACAGTCGGTCGTGGATTTATCCTGCTGGAAAGGCTGGCGGTCCGGTTACAGGCGTTAACTGGGTGGCGACGTTTCGGCACCGCATTTGCTTTGGGCCTGTTGAGTGTTGCGGCGCAAGCGCCGATCCATTTCTTTGCAATTTTGCTGATCACGCTGCCATGTGTGGTTTGGCTGCTTGACGGCACCGACAGGCCAACCAGGGAAAACTGGAAACCCGCGCGGGCTGCCGCGGCAATTGGTTGGTGGTTTGGCTTTGGCTATTTTCTTGGGAGCCTCTATTGGATCGGTGAAGCCTTCCTGGTCGAAGCTGAGATGTTTGGCTGGCTCTTGCCTTTCGCGGTTACCGGTCTCCCCGCTGGTCTTGCTTTTTTCACAGCCGCTGCCTTTGCGGCTGCGCGCTATCATTGGGGGGCGGGCTATCGTCGAACGCTGACGCTCGCGGTGACATGGGCCGTCGCCGAATGGTTGCGCGGTCATATTCTGACAGGACTGCCGTGGAACCTGCCAGGCCATACAGTAACCGCATCTGAATCATTGATGCAGAGCGTTGCTTTGTTCGGACCCTATGGCGCGACGCTCCTCGTCTTGGTGACGTTTCTGTCGATCGCATCCTTCGATCCGCGTCGTAGAAAAATCCGCGATGATCAAGGAATGAGGGAGCTGGGCGTGTGGCGCCCGACCGCCGTCGCTTTTGCAATATTGGGCCTTGTCTGGTTCGGCGGCGGTGTGCGTCTTATGGCTTCGAGCAACACCTGGGTTGAGGGGGTAAACCTCAGGCTTGTGCAGCCAAATGTTCCGCAGAGGGAAAAGTGGAAACCTGAAAACCGCCAGGAGATTGTGGGGCAGTTTTTGCGCATGAGCGATGGGCTTGATGATCAGGGGATAATGCCAACCCATATTGTGTGGCCAGAATCTGCTTTGCCGTTCATTGTGAACCGCGAACCGGTCCTCAGGTCTGCTATTTCCCGCGTTCTGGCGCCGGGCGGAATTTTACTCTTGGGCGCTGTTCGCGGTGAACCCGACGAAGCCAGGCCTGATCGCGAGCTTGGTAAGTTTTTCAACTCCCTGCATATCATTGGGCCAGACGGCGTAATTCGGGAAACCTATGACAAAGCGCATTTGGTCCCCTTTGGAGAATATCTACCCTTCCAATCCCTGCTTGAGGCGATCGGTCTTCGACAGCTCACTCAATTGCGCGGCGGATATCAATCTGGCGCTGGTCCGCGGACTCTCGCAGTTCCTGGCGCGCCGCCCGTGAGCCCGCTGATTTGCTATGAGGTAATCTTCTCCAGCGACGTTGTTGCCGCCGAACGCCCTGGCTGGATGGTCAATGTGACAAACGATGCGTGGTTTGGCAGTTCGGCAGGGCCTTATCAACACTTGGCACAGGCTCGGCTCAGAGCAGTTGAACAGGGGCTTCCTGTCGCCCGTTCAGCAAACACAGGCATTTCAGCGATGATCGACCCATTCGGGCGGGTTTTGGACGCGGTTCCGCTGAACCGAGAAGGGGTCGTCGATACCAAACTCCCAAAGGCGCTGCCGCCGACACTCTATGCACGCTTAGGCGATTGGCTGTTTTTTGTTCTGCTGGGTTTGGCAGCAGCTCTGACACGGGTGAAACCTGCAGGGGCTGGATGAGGCCTTCTCAAGAATAAGACTTTTAGCTCAGCACAAAACGCTTTAACCTATGGTTGCATTTGGAGTGCAATGCGTTTTTTGCCAAAGTCAGTGCTAAACCGGCAGAAAACATCGGTTCTTCATTCAGAGTTACCGGTTTGCATGTGACGCAGTCGATTTTGGAGCATGCCATTCAAGGCAAGCGCCATTGTTCGAAAAACCAAGAACAAAGAGGTCAGAATTGCCCCCAAAGACTCCCAATCCCGTCGATATCCATGTCGGTTCCCGGGTGCGTATGCGGCGAATGCTGGTTGGGATGAGCCAGGAAGCGCTGGGGGAGCAATTGGGGCTCACTTTCCAGCAAGTCCAAAAATACGAAAAAGGGTCGAACCGCATTGGGGCGAGTAGGCTGTATCAGATCGCGCAAACACTAAATGTGCCCGTGGACTATTTTTACGACGGCCTGGCCGCAAATGGTCAACAAACGGCAGCCGGCTTCTCCGACGGGCCTGCGGCAGATTTCAACCTCGATTTTCTCTCGACTGCCGAAGGCGTGGCGCTGATTGCAGCGTTTTCTTCAATCGAAGACGTGGATGTACGGAAACGGGTGCTTGATTTGGTCAAAGTATTGGCGCGGAGCCCATCCAACGAGCATTGAAACATGTAAGGGTCCATGTCTCACCTTGACCCCACCCTAAAACCTTGCAAGAACAGCCACCGCACTAAAGCGCGCCTGCAGCAAGCCTCTTACCAGAGCTTATGTCGGCATAAATGGGAGACGTAGAAGCGTGCCACGATCAGATTATCTATTTACCAGTGAGTCAGTTTCTGAAGGACATCCGGACAAGGTCTGCGACCGAATTTCCGATGCCGTGTTGGACCTCTTCTTGGAGGCGGACCCGCTCTCACGCGTTGCCTGCGAAACCCTGACAACAACCAATCGGATTGTGCTCGCTGGCGAGGTTCGCGGTCCTGATAGCATCACACCTGAGAAGATCGAGGATGTTGCCCGCGCCGCCGTCAAAGACATTGGCTACGAGCAGGACGGTTTCCACTGGAAAAACGCTGACGTAGCGGTTCATCTGCATGCCCAGTCTGCGCATATCGCTCAAGGCGTTGATGCTGCGGGTAACAAGGACGAAGGTGCTGGTGACCAGGGCATCATGTTTGGCTATGCCTGTAAGGAAACGCCGGTACTCATGCCAGCCCCGATCTATTACTCACACCTTATTCTCAAGCGCATGGCTGAGCTGCGTCATAGCGGCGAAGTAAAAGGGTTTGGGCCTGACTCTAAGAGCCAGGTGACGCTGAAATATGTGAATGGTCAGCCTGTGGGCGCGACATCTGTTGTGGTCTCGACCCAGCATGATGAAGGTCTGGACCAGGCCGGCATCCGCGAACTGGTGCGCCCTGTTGTCGAAGAAGTGCTGCCCGAGGGCTGGATGTGCCCAGAAGAAGAGTTCTATGTGAACCCGACCGGTCTCTTTGTGATCGGCGGGCCGGATGGCGACGCGGGCCTAACGGGCCGTAAGATCATCGTTGATACCTATGGTGGGGCTGCCCCGCACGGCGGCGGTGCTTTCTCCGGGAAAGACCCGACCAAGGTGGACCGCTCAGCTGCCTACGCTGCGCGCTATGTAGCCAAAAACGTTGTGGCTGCAGGCCTTGCGGACAAGTGTACACTGCAGCTTGCTTATGCAATTGGTGTCTCCAAGCCGCTGTCCATCTATGTGGATACACATGGTACCGGCAATGTCGAGGAAGCGGCTCTCGAGACAGCCATCGCCAAGGCAATGGATCTCAGCCCTCGCGGCATTCGTGAGCATCTCAATCTGTCGCGCCCGATCTATGCGCGCACAGCCGCATATGGTCACTTTGGTCGCGAACCGGATGCAGACGGCGGCTTCTCCTGGGAGAAGACAGACCTCGTCGATGCCATCAAGGCAGAATTGCCTTAAGGCCCCTGAGCTAAAAACCAATGTCAGAAAAACAAGCGCCGCCTGCCGATAGTACCGGTCGGCGGCGCCTTCTTTACGGGCGCAGGCAAGGGCATAAGCTGCGTAGCCATCAGGAAAGCTTGATGGAGAACCTGCTGCCAAGGCTGGCAGTCCCACTCGATCAGCCCAACCTTTCCCCAACCTCATTATTTGACCCGCCGGTCGATCAGGTCTGGTTGGAAATCGGATTTGGCGGTGGGGAGCATCTGGTTGCCCAGGCGGTCGCCAACCCGAAGGTGGGTTTGATCGGGTGCGAGCCCTTCATCAATGGCGTGGCGAAGCTCTTGGCCGAGGTTGAGGCAAAAGAGCTGACAAATGTACGCATTCATCACAATGATGCGCGCGACGTGCTTGAGCGGCTGGAAGATGCTTCGTTAGACCGTGTTTTCCTGCTTTTTCCCGACCCCTGGCACAAAAAAAGACACCATAAGCGTCGCTTTGTGTCGTCCGAAACCTTGGACCAGCTGGCGCGCATCATGAAAGATGGCGCGGAATTTCGAGTGGCGACCGATATTAAGAACTATAGCCTTTGGACGCTCCGCGAAGTGAGAGCCCATGGGGTCTTTGAGTGGCAGGCAGAATGCGCCAATGATTGGCGGATCCGCCCAGATGATTGGCCAGGCACGCGCTACGAGGCAAAAGCGGGCAGAGAAGGCCGGGTTCCGGTCTATCTCACTTTCCGACGCAAAAAACGATCTTTGTCGGCTGAATAGAGACAGGACTCGCCTCAATAAACCGCCCAATAAACAGCTTGAAAAGGCTCCCTTTCTGGGAGTATTGTGCACACGAATTTTCACATAGCAGGCCTAGCCTGATTGTTGAAAGTGGGAACTCCAGACCGGGGCCCCGCTTTTTTTGTTATCTGGGCCTCCGTTTTTTGGCCTGCCAAGGTTATTTGACCCGTGCAAAGCGAGAGCAACACTGAAAAACCAAGCGACCGCAGCCATCTGGTTGCGCCGGGCGCTGTTGCGACCAGAATTGCCGACCTTGTTGAGCCAGCGATTGTTGATCTGGGTTTTGAGCTTGTGCGCGTGCGCCTGACAGGTGAAGGCGGTTCAGTGCTACAGCTCATGGCAGAGAAGCCGGACGGAACCATGCAGGTCGAGGGATGCGAAAGTGTCAGCCGGGCGGCGTCGGCGATCCTCGATGTGGAAGATCCGATTAAGAATAATTACACGCTGGAAGTGTCCTCCCCTGGTATTGGACGCCCGCTGACACGGGAAAAAGATTTTGAGGGTTGGGCAGGCTTTGAAGCGAAGCTCGAACTTTCAGAAATGCTGGCGGGGCGCAAACGGTTCCGGGGTGTGTTGCAGGGCATGGAAGATGAGGAAGTGCTCCTGCGCATGGAGATTGAAGGTCACGACGAACCGCAGATTGTGGGCCTGCCTTTCCGGCTTGTGAGTGATGCGCGGTTGGTCATGACCGACACATTGATTGAAGAAAGCGGAAAACGGCTCTCGGGAGCCGACACCTGACGGTCAGGTGAAGCTGACATAACGAATGCCTTTCATATGGGATACAAAATCCCGAGGCTTAAGATGGAGACGAGACAATGGCTCAGGCTGTGAGCGCGAATAGATTGGAACTTCTGCAGATCGCTGATGCGGTTGCGCGGGAAAAATCGATCGAGCGCGAACTGGTTCTCGAAGCAATGGCGGAAGCGATCCAGAAGGCGGCCAAGTCTCGCTACGGCGCGGAAAATGAAATCCGCGCACGGATTGATCCAAACACCGGCGAAATTCGCCTGGTGCGTCTTCTCGACGTTGTCGAAGTCATCGACAATGACGCGACCGAAATCACGGTCACAGATGCGCAGCGCCGCAACCCGGCAGCGCGTGTCGGCGACCTGATCGAAGACGAGCTGCCGCCAGTCGATTTTGGGCGGATCGCCGCTCAGACCGCCAAGCAGGTCATCGTTCAGAAAGTGCGGGACGCTGAGCGTGAACGCCAGTTCGAAGAATACAAAGACCGCATCGGCGAGATTGTCCATGGCATCGTGAAACGCGCCGAATACGGCAACGTGATTGTCGATCTGGGCCGGGGCGAAGGCATTGTCCGCCGTGATGAAGGCCTGCCGCGCGAAGCGTTTCGTGCGGGAGACCGCATCCGCGCTTATATTTATGATGTGCGCCGCGAACAGCGGGGACCACAAATCTTCCTGTCCAGAACCCATCCGCAATTCATGGCGCAGCTCTTTGCTCAGGAAGTGCCGGAGATTTATGATGGCATCATTGATGTGCGTGCCGTTGCCCGTGATCCTGGATCACGCGCGAAAATCGCTGTGACCTCAAACGATCACTCCATTGATCCTGTCGGCGCCTGCGTGGGGATGCGTGGCAGCCGTGTTCAGGCTGTGGTGAACGAACTGCAGGGCGAGAAAATCGACATCATCCAATGGACGGATGATTTTGCGGGCTTCATCGTCAATGCATTGGCACCAGCTGAAGTTGTAAAAGTTGTGCTCGACGAAGACGCGCAGCGTATTGAAGTCGTCGTACCAGATGAGCAATTGTCGCTGGCAATTGGGCGCCGGGGTCAGAATGTCCGCCTTGCATCGCAGCTCACAGGCTGGGACATCGACATTCTAACGGAAGCGGAAGAATCTGAACGTCGTCAGGCTGAATTCCTGCAGCGCTCAGAAACCTTCATCCAGGCGTTTGATGTGGACGAAGTGATCGCGCAGCTGCTCGCGTCTGAGGGCTTCTCTACGGTTGAAGAAGTTGCCTACGTACCTGTTGAGGAAATCGCTGAAATCGAAGGCTTTGATGACGAGACCGCGCAGGAAATTCAGAACCGCGCCCTCGACTTCATTGATCGTCAGAACGCTGAATTCGACACCAAGCGTCGTGAGCTCGGCGTGCAGGATGAAGTCACAGAAGTCCCAGGCGTAACCACAGCAATGCTGGTGGCTTTCGGGGAGAATGACATCAAGACCGTTGAAGACGTCGCTGGGTGTGTCACCGATGACCTGATCGGCTGGTACGAGCATGTCGATGGTGAGCGCACCAGGATGGATGGCATCTTGGACGGCTTCGACCTTGGCGCTGAAGAAGCCCAAGCCATGATCATGGCCGCCCGCGTAAAAGCGGGGTGGGTGACCGAAGAAGAGCTCGCAGCGGCGGCCGCTGCCGAAGCTGAGGCGGAAGCTGAAGAAGCCGATGAAGCGGTCGAAGGCGAAACCGTACCGGAGGCGGAGGCATAGGTCGAAGGTTGAGGGGCGCTGGCAATGACTGCGACCCCGACTAACGACCCATCGTCAGGTGAAGCTGGCGAAGACAGGCCGAACAGGCATAAAGCCGGTAAGGAAAAGTCCGAGCGTAGGTGTATTGCCACGGGCGAGAGCCAGCCAAAAGCGGGGCTCATTCGCTTTGTTGTCGGGCCTGACGACACGATTGGGCCGGATTTGGCAGAAAAGTTGCCAGGGCGCGGCATTTGGGTCACAGGGACCCAGGAAGCGCTCGGTCAGGCAATTGCCAAGAAGGCGTTTGCCAGGGCGGCAAAACAGCAGGTCACCGTGCCAGACGGACTGGCGGACCTCGTAAAACGGCTTCTGGAGGCGCGTGCAGCAGAAACCCTGGGGTTAGCGCGGCGCTCAGGAGAGCTGATCATGGGCCTCGAACGGGCGTTTGAGACCCTCGACCGAGAACCGGTCGCATTGATGATTGAAGCGGTGGATGCAGGCCGAGATGGGTCCCGCAGGCTCCGTGCAAAGCTAAAAGCGGCGGATATGAACGATCTGCCGGTGGTACGAGGTCTCAGTTCTGCCCAAATGGGCTTGGCATTGGGGCGGTCAAATGTGGTACATGCAGCCCTGAAAACGGGACGCATGCAAGAAAAGGTGCTGGCGGACTTTGCCAGACTGGCAGCCTGGAACGATCAGACAGATCCAGGCGACGTAAAGGAATAGAATGAGCGATCAGACGGACGACGGCGAACGGAAGCCAGCAGGCGGGAAAACTCTCAGCCTGAAGCGGACGGTGGACTCTGGCCATGTGCGCCAGAACATTTCGCATGGCCGCTCCAAATCGGTTGTCGTTGAGACAAAGCGGAAACGCACGATCAAGCCGACTGGCAAGGCAGCGCCGGCGACAGAAGAGAAGAAAGTGGCGACACCAACGCCCAAAACGGCGGTGAAAAAACCGGCTGCGCCAAAACCGGCCGCGCCGAAAGCAGCGGAGCCAGCTCCTGCGCCGAAAAAAGACCGCAGCGGTATGGTACTGCGCACGCTGACGGAAGAAGAAAAGAAAGCCCGTGGGCGAGCGCTCGATATGGCGCGTGTGCGTGAAGAAGAAGATCGCAAGCGCGCAGAGATAGAAGCGGTCCGCCGCGCGGAAGAAGAGAAGATCCGCGCGAAGGAAGAGGCAGAAGCCGCCAAACGCGAAGCTGAAGAAGCCAAGCGCCTGAAGGCGGAAGAAGAAGCCAAGAAACAGGCTGAAGTTGAGGCGCAGAAACGTCTCGACGCCACGCCGCCGCCACCGCCAGGCGAAGAAACAAAGCCTGCCGCGAAAACGGCGCCGAAAGCGGCTAAGTCGGACGACAAGAAACCACGTGGCCGTCCAGGCGACGCGCGTCCAACACCAACGCCAACACGTCGGAACGAGCCTCGCCGTCGTGCGGGCAAGCTCACCATTGATAGCGCGCTCCGTGGATCTGATGGAGATCGGCAGAAGTCTCTCGCCGCCATGCGCCGTCGTGCGGAACGCGAGAAAAAGAAAGCGATGGGCCAGGCAGGCCCTGCCGCCAAGGTTGTTCGTGAAGTTGTGATCCCGGAAGCGATCACGGTTCAGGAACTGGCCAACCGGATGGCAGAACGTGCAGTTGACGTGATCAAGATCCTGATGAAACAGGGTGAGATGGTCACCATCAATGATGTGATCGACAGCGACTCCGCGCAGCTCATTGCTGAAGAATTGGGACACACTGTGAAGCGTGTGTCAGAGGCAGACGTTGAAGAAGGTCTGGTCACCGACGATGATGCGGATGAAGCGAAAAACCCGCGCGCACCTGTCGTCACCGTCATGGGCCACGTTGACCATGGTAAGACGTCACTGTTGGATGCCCTTCGCCAGACAGACGTGGTTGCCGGTGAAGCTGGCGGCATTACCCAGCATATCGGTGCCTATCAGGTGAACATGGAATCCGGGGACAAAATTACCTTCCTCGATACGCCAGGCCACGAAGCCTTTACCTCCATGCGTGCCCGTGGTGCGAAATCAACCGATATCGTCATTCTTGTGGTGGCCGCCGACGATGGCGTGATGCCGCAGACGATTGAAGCGATCAATCACGCCAAAGCTGCAGAAGTGCCGATCATTGTCGCCATTAATAAGTGCGACAAGCCAGCAGCAGAGCCACAGCGTGTGAAGAACGAACTACTGCAGCACGAAATCTTCGTGGAAGACATGGGTGGGGACATCCAGGCTGTGGAAGTTTCAGCGCACACCAAAGAGGGTCTCGACAAGCTGGAAGAAGCCATCGTGCTTCAGGCGGAGATCCTTGAACTGAAAGCCAACGCCGACCGTCCAGGCGAAGGCGTGATCGTAGAAGCCAAGCTTGATAAGGGCCGGGGCCCTGTTGGCACACTGCTCGTTCAGCGCGGGACGCTGGCGGTTGGTGACATTCTCGTCGCGGGTGCCGAATGGGGTAAAGTTCGTGCCCTCATAAATGACCGCGGCGAAAGCGTTGAGAGCGCTGGACCATCCCAGCCGGTAGAGGTGCTGGGTCTGAACGGAACGCCGGAAGCTGGCGACGTTTTTGTGGTGGTTGAAAACGAGGCGCGCGCGCGTGAAGTGGCTGACTATCGTCAGCGCATGCAACGTGACAAGCGCGTTGGCGGCTCAGGGCGCACATCTCTTGATCAGATGCTGACTCAGCTGAAGGAAGCAGATCGTCAGGAACTGCCAATCGTCGTGAAGTCTGACGTGCAGGGCTCTTCCGAAGCAATTGTTCAGGCGATGGAAAAACTAGGCACGGACGAAGTGTCTGCCCGGGTCATTCACTCTGGCGTAGGTGGCATTACGGAAGCGGACGTCACCTTGGCGAATGCATCCGGCGCGCCGGTCATTGGCTTTAACGTTCGCGCCAACGCCCAGGCACGGGATGCAGCGCGGGCTGCAGGGATTGAGATCCGCTACTACTCGGTCATCTACGATCTGGTGGATGATGTGAAGGCGGCCATGTCTGGCCTTCTGTCACCGGAAGTGCGCGAGACCTTCAACGGCAATGCCGAAATTCTTGAAGTGTTCAATATCTCGAAAGTGGGGCGGATCGCCGGGTGCAAGATCACTGAAGGCACCGTCAAACGTGGCTCGAAAGTGCGCCTCATTCGCGACGATGTGGTGATCCACGAAGGCACACTCTCCACACTGAAGCGCTTCAAAGATGAAGTGAAGGAAGTGGGCAACGGCCAGGAGTGCGGCATGAGCTTTGAGAACTATCAGGACATGCGTCCTGGTGACGTGATCGAGTGCTTCGATGTCGAAGAGATCGCCCGAACCCTGGACTAAATGAACAGGGCTATTGAGCCTGATTTTTTGAAGTTGAGTGAGGACTGTCCGGTTAAAACCGGGCGGTCTTCTCCCTTTTTGAAGTAGAGAGCTATGAGCCAGCGCCGTAAAGGAACCACCAAGCACCCGTCGGGGAAAGCACCGAGCCAGCGGCAGCTGCGCATTGGTGAGGTACTGCGTGCCGCGCTCTCTGAAATCTTTACACGCCGCGATGTGCGGGATCCCGTGCTGCAGGATGCGATCATCACCGTCTCGGAAGTGAGAGCAAGCCCGGACCTGAAAAATGCCGTCGCTTATGTCGTGCCGCTCGGACATGGTGACCCCACATCCGTTGTAGATGCACTCAACAAGGCGAAGAAGTTCTTTCGTGGTGAGGTCTCCCGGGCAGTGACTCTAAAACACATGCCCGATCTCACTTTTGAGGCTGACACGACATTCGACTATGCGGAGAGCGTCGACGCCATGCTGAGTTCGCCCAAAGTCGCCCGCGACCTGACCAAAGACCCTGAAGATGGTTCCTCTGACTCAGACGGCGAGGGCTGAAACGATGGGCCGACGCAAGAAGGGTGATCCGGTATCGGGCTGGGTGATTGTCGACAAACCTGTGGGGCCGACCTCAACGCAAGTTGTGGGCGCGGTTCGTCGTGCGTTCAATGCGCAGAAAGCAGGGCATGCCGGCACGCTTGACCCGCTTGCCGAGGGCATTCTGCCCATCGCCCTGGGCGAGGCGACCAAAACCATTCCGTTTGTTGTCGATAGTGAGAAGGTCTACCGCTTCACCGTGAAATGGGGCGCAGCAACGACGACCGACGACGCTGAAGGCAAGGTTGTTCGTTCTAGCGACCAGCGGCCCGACAGAGGCGCCATAGAGGCTGCATTGGAGGGGTTTTTAGGCGATATCGAGCAGGTGCCCCCCCAATTCTCCGCCATCAAGGTGGACGGTGAGAGGGCCTATGACATTGCCCGTGATGGTGAGACCGTGGAGCTGAAATCGCGCCCGGTGACCATCTATGAGGCTGAGATCCTTGATCTCCCCGATTCCGACCATGCCACTTTCGAGATTACCTGCTCAAAAGGTACCTATGTCCGGTCCCTGGCCCGGGATTTGGGAGAGATTTTGGGCTGTTTTGGCCATGTTGTGGCCTTGCGGCGCCTTTCAACAGGACCTTTTGGCGAAGATCTGTCGATTTCGCTGGATAAACTGAAGGAGTTCGGCAATAGTGCCGCCGCTCGCCCGACCTTGTGGGCGCATCTACATCCGCTTGAGACCGCGCTGGACGACATCCCGGCGGTGGCCGTGAGCGATCAGGATGCAGCTCGATTGAAGCAGGGACAGGCGATTTTGTTACGCGGCCGTGATGCACCGGTACTCGAGGGCGTAGCCCTCACCGTTGCAGGCGGAACGCCGGTTGCCTTGGCTGAATATGACCGGGGCGAATTGAAGCCGGTACGCGTTTTTAACCTGACCGATCAGGGCTTCACTCGGACGTCGCATGCGGCTTCCGGCGAAGGGTTCTGAAAGGTCCCGGGAGTTTCCCCGGCCAATTTTTAGGAGTTGCCGATGTCGATCACAGCTGATCGCAAGCAAGAACTGATCAAAGAATTCGCTCAAGGTGAGGGTGATACCGGTTCGCCGGAAGTACAGATTGCCATTCTGACCGAACGGATCACCAATCTGACAGACCATTTCAAAACCCACGGTAAGGACAATCACTCCCGCCGCGGCCTTCTGAAAATGGTGAGCCAGCGCCGTCGTTTGCTCGACTATGTAAAGGGCAAAGAACAGGCGCGTTACGAAGCGATAATTAAACGCCTCGGTATCCGGAGATAAGAGAGAGGCCTTGGCTTCTCGACCCATGAAACAGCGTTCGCTCCAAACGGGACCGAGCGCTTTTCGTGTTTCTCCAACGTCTAGTTGATACGAGTAAAAGAGACTCTGTCCGTTTGACGCGGACCATTCCGAAATTGCCCCTACCGCTTCTGTCTCTTGAGCATCTGGGCAAATGAAATTTCGGTTGGGCCTCGTCCACAATCCGGCCGCAGACACGAAAGCGGCATAACCGACGCGCCACGCTTCCGGCTAAACAAAACCGATCCGGAGGTGATGATATGAGAAATGAAGGCGCAAATTAGGAAACTGAAATGTTTGATATTGTCCGAGAGGAAATTGAATGGGGCGGACGGCCCCTCATCATCGAAACGGGTAAGGTAGCCCGTCAGGCGGATGGCGCCGTGATGGTGACGTATGGCGAGACAACAGTGCTCGCAACTGCTGTGGCTGACCGTCAGCCAAAGCCAGGGCTGGACTTCTTCCCGCTCACGGTGAACTACCAGGAAAAGACATATGCTGCCGGTAAGATCCCAGGCGGCTTCTTTAAGCGCGAAGGCCGCCCAAGTGAAAAAGAAACGCTTGTCAGCCGCCTGATCGACCGCCCGATCCGCCCGCTCTTCCATAAGAGCTTCAAAAACGAAACGCAGATCATCACGACCGTGATTTCTCACGATATGGAAAACGATCCAGACATCGTGGCCATGGTTGCAACCTCTGCGGCTCTCACCATTTCCGGCATCCCTTTCATGGGCCCGATTGGTGCTGCGCGCGTTGGCTATATTGATGGCGAATATTCCTTGAACCCAATGATCGACGAGCTGCCTGAAAGCTCACTTGATCTTGTGGTTGCTGGTACCGAAGACGCCGTTCTGATGGTTGAATCGGAAGCAAAAGAGCTTTCTGAAGACATCATGTTGGGCGCCGTCATGTTCGGCCATGAGAACTTCCAGCCTGTGATCGACATGATCATCCGTCTGGCGGAAAAAGCGGCAAAAGAGCCGCGGGCCATCGAAGAAGAAGATACAAGCGAACTGGACGCAAAAGTTGCCGCGCTTGTCGAATCTGATCTCGAAGCTGCCTACTCCATCGCTGACAAGATGGAGCGTCAGGCAAAGGTTGCCGAAGCCCGCGACAAAGCGCTGGCTGAGCTTGCAGGCGAAGAAGATGAGAACGCCTACCCTGCAAATAAGGTTGGTGGGTCGTTCAAGGGCATCGAAAAGAAAATCGTTCGCGGCTCCATCATCAAAACATCCAAGCGTATTGATGGTCGCGACCTGGAAACAGTGCGTCCAATCGTGTCGGAAGTCGGCATCCTGCCACGCACACACGGCTCATCGCTTTTCACCCGTGGTGAGACGCAGGGTCTTGTGGTTGCAACGCTCGGCACCGGTGACGACGAACAGTTCATCGACGCTCTGGAAGGCACTTATAAAGAGAACTTCCTGTTGCATTACAACTTCCCACCTTACTCAGTTGGGGAAACAGGTCGCGTAGGTTTCACAGGCCGTCGTGAAGTTGGCCACGGAAAGCTCGCCTGGCGGGCGCTGCGCGCTGTTCTGCCAACACGCGAAGACTTCCCTTACACCATCCGCCTTGTTTCAGAGATCACGGAATCTAACGGCTCGTCCTCCATGGCGACCGTCTGTGGCTCGTCTCTCGCAATGATGGATGCAGGTGTGCCTCTGGTGCGCCCTGTGGCAGGGATTGCCATGGGCCTCATCAAGGAAGATGACGGCGTTGCCGTTCTCTCTGACATTCTGGGTGATGAAGATCACCTTGGCGACATGGACTTTAAGGTTGCTGGATCTGAAGAAGGCATCACGTCGCTTCAGATGGACATCAAGATCACCGGCATCACCAAAGACATCATGCAAACCGCGCTCGACCAGGCGAAGGGCGGCCGGCTGCATATTCTCGGTGAGATGGCGAAAGCGATTTCCGAAGGTCGCGAAGAGTTGGGTGAATATGCCCCACGCATCGAGACCATGACTGTTCCAACCGACAAGATCCGCGATGTGATCGGTGCGGGCGGTAAGGTCATCCGTCAGATCGTTGAAGAAACGGGTGCGAAGGTCGACATTAATGACGAAGGCATCGTCAAAGTGTCGTCTTCTGATGCTGAAAGCATCAAGGCGGCGATCGACTGGATCACCGGTATCACGGCTGAGCCTGAAGTCGGCGTGATCTACAAAGGCACGGTCGTGAAGACGGTGGACTTTGGAGCCTTCGTGAACTTCTTCGGGCCAAAAGATGGTCTGGTTCACATTTCGCAGCTGGAACCACGCAAAGTGGCCCAGGTGACCGATGTGGTGAAGGAAGGTGACGAAGTGTTCGTGAAGCTCTTGGGCTTTGATGATCGCGGCAAGGTTCGCCTCTCCATGAAGGTTGTTAACCAGGAAACAGGTGAGGAAATTCCTCGCGAAGAAGGCGATAAGGCCGAAGGTGGTGATAAGTCCGATGGGGACAAGCCACGCCGTCGCCGTCGGAAACCTGCAGAAGAAAAATCCGATTAAGTCTTGGCGCTCTGGCGTCAACACGACAAGATAAAGGGCTCCCTCTTGGGGGCCCTTTTTTCATGCGGGACCGCTTTTCTAGACAATTTGGAAACGGTTCCTGATGGAAGATGGTGACGACAGAGTGGCTCGGGAATTGAGAGGAATGTGGGGCATGAGGACCGGTTTCGCACTTACGCTGGTCATAGCGATGGCTCTTATGAGTGGAGCGCACGCGGAAACACCGCAGAGTGCGGCGCAAGACAGCACCGCTGAAGGGCCACAGGCAGAGGAAAATCTGGGCATTCCGCCGGAATATTTGTGGACGAATGTGGTCACAGAATTCGACCGCGATCGCTTGGCCCGTCTTGAGGAGGCCGTGGCGCTCGGCACCGAAGAATCCTATGGCGCCTCAGCGACCATTCGTGAGCGTGCTGCCTTTCACAAAGTGATGGATGCGGAGACAAAGCCCGTTAATGACGCTGACCTGCTTGGCTGGTGGGCGTGCAGGACCATCAAAGTTGGCGGCAAGTTCTCAGGCCTTGTCGTCTACAGCTGGTTTGACTGCAAAGTGACGGTGCGGGACGGCTTCTTGTTTTTCGAAAAACGATCCGGCTCGCAGCGCCTGTCCGGCCGCCTTTATCAGGATGGGCCCGACCGGAGGGTATTGCTGGCAGCACCGACCTATAATGACGAGCCGCAGCGTGCCTATTCGGGGCCTGAAGGTGGCATTACCAATCCTCAGCGACAGGACAAGGTGGGCGTTCTGAGCCAGCTGGCCGACGGGCGTCTGAAAGTCGTGTTTCCTTGGTCAGTTCTCGAAAGCACCTATGATGTGTTGGAACTGAAGCGTCCCGATTAGAGTTCTTGAGATATGGCGACATTCCTACTGGTTCATGGCGCTTGGCACGATGCGGAGTGCTGGGAGCATTTAGCGTCGCGTCTGCGATCTCGCGGCCATGATGTTGTGACGCCTACCCTGCCAGGGCATGGCGGCGATAATCTGAGTCCCTGGTCCATCACCATGGAAAAATATGCGACGGCGATCATCGACGTCGCAGGAGACCTGGAAGAAAAGCCGATCTGCGTGGGCCATTCCATGGCGGGCTTTGTCCTTGCCATGGCGGCGGAGAGCCGCCCGGAGCTTTTTCAGAAACTCATTTTCCTCACCGCCTTCGTGCCCAATAGGAAGGGCAGGTTGCTGCCCATGATCATCGCGGACCGTTCTTTGCGCCGAAGGATTCTACATAGCGATTTCAATATTCTCGGTGGGACGAACTCTGTGCGTCCCGACACCGCGCCAGAGTTCCTTTACACCGACTGCGCACCAGATATTCAGAAGGAAGCGACGGCTGCGCTGATCCCACAACCTGTACGTCCGCTTTTCTCCAGTGTCTCGATCACACCCGAACGTTTTGGCTCCGTTCCAAAGGCCTTTATTGAATGTACGGGTGATCAGGCAATACCGGTTGAGCTGCAACGCAAAATGCAGAGCTTTTCAAATTTTACGCAGGTGAAGACCCTGGAAGCAGCACATTCCCCATTCCTCTCAATGCCAGAGGTGACAGCGGAGGTCCTGGAGGAGCTGGCAGGCAGGTAAGGTCTACTCAGCAGCCTTTTTTGTTGGCGCTGGTGCTTCTTCGGCCTTCATGTCTTCCCATTGCGGCATGCCGACAATGTTGAAGCCGGAGTCCACATGGTGGACCTCACCGGTGACCCGCTTTGACAGATCAGAGAGCAAATAGAGAGCCGAGCCACCCACATCGTCGAGCTCAACGGTCTCTTTCAGCGGTGAGTGGGATTTGTTCCACTTGAACACATAGCGTGCAGAACCGATGGCAGAGCCAGCGAGTGTCCGCATAGGCCCAGCAGAAAGCGCGTTGACGCGAATGCCTTTGCGGCCAAGGTCGACAGACAGATACCGCACGCTGGCTTCCAGCGCCGCTTTTGCCACACCCATAACATTGTAGTTCGGCATCACTCGCTCAGCGCCCGCATAAGTGAGCGTGATCATGGAGCCGCCATTTGGCATCATTTCAGACGCACGGCGCGCAATGTCGGTAAAGGAGTAGCAGGAGATTTCCATGGTCTGACGGAAATTGTCCCGCGTCGTATCTACGTACTGGCCTTTGAGCTCGCTCTTGTCGGAATAGGCAACGGCGTGCACGACAAAGTCAATCTCGCCCCATTTTTCTTTGAGCGTATCAAATAGTGTGTCGAGGCTTGCTTCATCCATCACATCGCAGGGCAGCAATAGGTCTGACCCCAGAGACTCTGCCAGAGGTTTGACACGGCGCCCAAAAGCTTCCCCTTGATAGGTGAACGCGAGTTCTGCACCATGAGCCGCCGCCGCCTTGGCGATGCCCCAGGCAATGGAATGGTCGTTTGCGACACCCATAATGAGGCCTTTTCGGCCCGCAAGCAGGTCGCCCGACTGAAATGCACTTCCGCGTGTCATCTCTGATGCCACTCCTCAAATAATCTGTTGCGGCCACCGTAAAACCAGGGTGTGCCGAAATGAGACGTTCCGATCACTCAACTTGTAAGCGGAGCAAGCGCCGTGCCTTTTTACTCGATGGCGCCCGAAGACGGCTGCTCCCCCGGGCGGTTAACCGTTATAGCGTTGGAAAACAAGCGAACCGTTGGTTCCGCCAAAGCCGAAACTGTTAGACAGAATGGTATTAAGCTCTGCATTGTCGATCCGTTCCCGGACGATATTCGCGTGCGCAACTTCCGGATCGATTTCCTTGATGTTGGCAGATTCGGCAATAAAGCCGCTTTCCATCATCAAAAGAGAATAAATCGCTTCATGCACCCCTGCCGCTCCTTGAGCGTGGCCGCTCAAAGACTTGGTGGCGCTGATGGGTGGCATGTCATCACCAAACACTTCTGTGATCGCTGTGATCTCTGGAATGTCACCAACAGGCGTCGAGGTTGCGTGTGGGTTGATATAGTCGACTTTTTCGCCCACGCCTTCGAGCGCGAGTTTCATTGCACGTATGGCACCTTCGCCGGACGGCGCAACCATATCGGCGCCATCTGAGGTGGCACCATAGCCCACGACTTCGGCATAGATTTTCGCGCCACGGGCTTTTGCATGTTCCAGTTCTTCAAGCACCAAAGTGCCTCCACCGCCAGTGATGACAAAGCCGTCACGGTTCACGTCATAGGCACGGCTCGCCTCGGCGGGTGTGTCGTTATATTTGGACGACATGGCACCCATGGCATCAAAGAGCGATGAGAGAGACCAGTCCAGTTCCTCGCCACCACCGGCAAACATCATGTCTTGCTTGCCCCATTGGATCTGCTCAACCGCGTTTCCGATGCAATGAGTTGAAGTGGTGCACGCAGAGCTGATGGAATAGCTCGGGCCTTTGATCTTAAAGAGGGTCGACAGGTTGGCTGACACCGTACTCGACATGGCTTTTGGTACGCTGGTTGGGCCAATCCGTTTGGGGCCCTTTTCCCGAGTGATGTCGGCTGCTGCAACGATGGCTTTTGTCGATGGCCCGCCGGAGCCCAGAATGGCGCCTGTGCGGTCATTGCTGACTTCGTTATCTTCAAGACCTGCGTCACGGATCGCCTGATCCATCGCGATATAGGTGTAAGCAGCACCATCGCCCATAAAGCGGCGCGTCTTGCGGTCGAGCACTTCTTCCAGGTCAAGCTTCAGAGACCCGTGGACCTGGCTACGAAAACCAAGCTCTGTGTATTTCTCAGCTTTAACAATACCTGACTTGGCTTCGCGAAGGCTGGAAACAACTTCCTGCACATTATTGCCAAGGCTGGACACAATGCCCATTCCGGTTACGACAACACGCCTCATGGTTCTACTCCATGGCTGGGCGGGGGGAACCCGCAATCAATTTCGGTTACTTCTTTTGTAACCCGAAAGTGGCTTTTCTGAGAAATCGCAATCGAACTGAATTTACTCAGTCCGGTTTTTAGTCTGCCCAGTTACTTGTCAGACGGACCTTCCACGACAACACGCAGGTCTTCTGCTTTGTAGATAGGCTCACCGTCAGCTTTCAAGATACCGTCGGCCGTCAACATCACGATTTTGCGGTTGATGACCCGCTTCAGATCAATCTCATACTCAATCTTTTTGACCTCTGGCGTCACCATGCCGGAAAAGCGCACTGATCCGACACCAATGGCGCGGCCCTTACCTTGGGCGCCCATCCAGCCAAGATAAAACCCGACCAGCTGCCACATGCCATCAAGGCCCAAACAGCCTGGCATAATCGGGTCCCCTTCAAAGTGACATGGGAAGAACCAGCGATCTTCTGTGATGTCGTATTCAGCACGGATGAGACCCTTATCATTGGCACCGCCCGTATCCGCAATCTGGGTAATGCGGTCCATCATCAGCATGGGTGGAAGCGGCAATTGCGCATTTCCGGGGCCAAACAGCTCCCCGTGCGCACATGCCAACAGGTCTTCATATGAATAGCTCGACTTTTGCTCAGCCATGTCCGTTCAATCACCCCGCCCATTTGTTTGCTGACAAACTTAGTGTTTTCCGGCTCTAACCGGGTCAGCATCTGTTGAGCGCTTGGTAACATACGCGGCAAGCCCCGCAAACCCTTGATTTTTATGGCAAGAATGCCATTTTGCTCAAATCTGTCTACCTGACGATTGGTCAGCCTGATACTTGACAAGACGCCCGCAATTCCCACATGGTAGAGTATTGTTTGTAATCGTTACAAACTGCGACGTGGCGTCTGGTGGTGTGTTTTTGCCCCAGTTGCACAGAACAGACAGGTTGGACATGACAGATCGTCCGTATAGTCAGACTTTGGCCCGGCTCCGTGAGGCGGGACTACGGCCCACCCGTCAGCGCTTGGCGCTTGGACGGCTGCTTTTTGACGAGGGCGATTGTCACGTGACCGCTGAGCGCCTGCACGAGCAGGCGCAGGAGATAGGCGTCTCTGTGTCGCTCGCCACTGTCTACAACACGCTGCATCAGTTCACAGAGGTGGGGCTGCTGCGTGAAGTTGTTGTCGACAGTTCGCGGACCTATTTCGATACAAACATCTCCGATCATCACCATATCTTCCATGAAGATGAAGGCAGCCTGACAGATATTTCAGGCCAGATGATTGATGTCGCGGGCTTGCCGGACGTGCCAGAAGGCACCGAGCTGTCCCGCGTTGATGTGGTTGTTCGGGTGCGCAATAGCTCCTGATTTCTGATACCTGTTTTTGCAACTCATTCTCTTTAGAAGAATTATAAAGAGTTGACGAACCTCTTGGCGCGTCTTAACTTCTTTGTGAATACGCCCTGGGAGGCGTGTGGAAAAGCGCAAAGGCGAGGAGAACGCAAATGTCGCTAGCAGGGTCAAAGACCGAAGGTAATCTCAAAGACGCGTTTGCAGGCGAAAGCCAGGCAAACCGCCGCTATCTCTACTTCGCCCAAAAGGCAGACGTAGAAGGCTACAATGATGTGGCAACCGTGTTCCGCTCAACCGCGGAAGGCGAAACCGGCCACGCGCACGGCCATCTGGAATTTCTGGAAGCTGTGGGCGACCCGGCAACCGGTGAGCCCATTGGCAGCACCGATCTGAACCTCAAAGCAGCGATTGCTGGTGAGACCCATGAATATACGGACATGTATCCGGGCATGGCACGCACAGCACGCGAAGAAGGTTTCGACGAAATCGCAGACTGGTTCGAAACGCTTGCAAAAGCTGAAAAGAGCCACGCGGGTCGTTTCCAAAAAGCCCTCGATAATCTCGACGACTAAAGTAAGTGCAGGGCGGTCTAAACAAATAGACCGCCCTCTTTCTTTCATGCGCAAGAGAAACAGAGAAAGCCTGGCATGAGCAGAGAAGGTAGCTTGGATGCCCCAACGCGGCATCCGATCGATTGGCAGAACCCCGACTTCTACAATCGCGACCAGCTGGATGAAGAGCTTCGTCGCGTCTTCGACATCTGCCACGGCTGCCGCCGTTGCTTCAATCTCTGCGATAGTTTTCCGCGGCTCTTCGATCTGATTGATGATAGCGACAGCGGTGAGCTGGACAGTGTCTCAAGCGATGATTTTGGGCCGGTGGTGGACGCCTGCACACTCTGCGACATGTGTTTCATGACCAAGTGTCCCTATGTGCCTCCGCACGAATTCAATCTTGATTTCCCGCATCTCATGCTGCGCTACCGCGCGATCGAAACCAAAGCAGCCGGCGGTCCCCCCTTCGTGCCGGGTCAGTTGGCGAAGATGGATCGCAACGGCAAGCTCGCAGCACCGGTCGCCGGGATTGCAAACTGGGGATCAAAGCGCTCCAACAAATTGACACGTCCTGTGATGGAAAAAGTCGCGGGCATTGATGCACGCGCGGAATTACCGAAGTTCGCAGGCAAGACTTTCATGATGCGCGCGAAGGCAGAGGATGCGGCGGGCACTCTGACTGTGAACACAGAAGCGCCCGGCACGGGCCGTAAGGCGGCACTCTTTGCCACCTGTTTTGTAAATTACAACAATCCCACAGTTGGCGAAGCTGCACGGAAACTGCTCGCTCATATCGGTGTCGACACGCAGCCTGCCTATCCCGGCTGCTGCGGCATGCCACACCTTGAAAGCGGCAACATAGAAAAAGTCGCTGAGCAGGCGCGCAAGGTCTCAACAGAGCTGAAGCCTTTGATTGATGAGGGCTATGACATTATCGCGCTCACGGCATCCTGCGGTTTGATGCTGAAATTTGAGTGGCCGCTTATTCTGCCTGATGACGAGAATGTAAAAGCTCTCTCTGAGGCAACCTTCGATGTGGATGAATATGTTGTCGACATTGCCAAGAAGGATGGCCTGCCCGAAGGCATGACTCCTGTTGAAGGAGGTGTAACAGCGCATCTTGCCTGCCATGCTCGGGCTCAGAATATGGGACCGAAATCAGCAGAGATGATGCGCCTCATCCCTGATACAAAGATAGACGTGGTTGAGCGCTGCTCCGGTCACGGCGGAACTTTTGGCGTGATGAAAGAGACGTTTGATCTCGCCATGAAGGTCGGGAAGACGGCGGCGCGCAATGTCGCCAAGACGGAAAACAAATATGTGACCTCTGATTGTCCACTCGCGGCCAAACATTTGGTGCATGAAGTAGAGACGCTCAACGGAGACGCAGATCCTAAACCTCTGCCGCAAGCCCAACACCCGATTGAAATAATGGCCCGTGCTTACGGCCTGATTGACTGAGAGACGTAGAATGAGTGCTGCCCGGAAATCTATTTCGCCCAACGATATTCTTGATATGCAGACCTACGAAGGCGAACGGAATGACCGTCGTGCGCGTCTGCGTGATATCAAACGTGATCGCCGCGTGGAGGTGGGGCCGTGCGCGACTTTCTATTTTGAAAACTATGACACCATGCTGCACCAGATCCACGAGATGTTGCGCATTGAAGGTGGCGGCGATGAACAGATGAAGGATGAGCTCGAGGCCTATAATCCACTGATCCCACAAGGCCGTGATCTGGTGGCGACGCTCATGTTTGAAATTGATGATGAAGTGCGGCGTGACCGCATGTTGCGGCAGCTCTCTCACGTGGAACAGACATGCTATCTACAGGTGGGTGACCAGAAAATCACGGCGCGTGCCGAAGAAGATGTGGAGCGCACCAAGGATGATGGCAAGACATCCTCCATTCACTTTCTGCATTTCGATCTAACCGATGCGCAGGCTGAGAGTTTCAAGAATGGAGATGTTGTTGTGTCCGTTGGTATCGGACATGAGAACTATGCCCATGCGGCCGGTCTTAATAAGTCAGTCCGGTCCGCGCTGAGTAGCGATCTGGATTAGAGCGTTTGCAGGAAAAGTGTATGCGGTTTTCCGTCCGCAAACGCGTTAGAAAAAACCGCCAGCGCTTATTCAAAGCGTTCGTCGGCGTACACACCCCAAAGATCACGCTTTGCGATCCAGCCGGTATAGCCACCGGCTTGTGCCAGGCACCAGTCACTGCCGCATGCTTCGAGGGCGACGACGACATCGGGTTCCGCCGCCGCTATCGTATCGCCTGTCCCGCCAGGCCCGTAAAACAGCTTGGCGGTTTCCTCACTACTTGATGGACGGATGAGGCCATGACGTCGCCCGTCTAGGAGTGTGTGATAGATCCAGCCCACATCCCCATCCATATCGCGGACACGGCGCCAATTTTCAAATTCCGCCAGAATCTCGATCGGCAGGCCTTTGCGTTGGTAGACCCAGCGAACCGGGTGCGATCGGCTGGGGCCGACCCGCACATTCACTTTATTGGCTTTTAGACTCACAAACCGGGGCAGTGGCAGGCCTGTCTCGATGCCAACCGGCTGTTCCTCTGCGTGCGCGCCCGTCTCCCGCCCACCAAAGGAGGTGAGGACTAGGGTAACCGCCAGGCCGCATACCCAGAGGGCGCGTTTAGGAGAAGAAAAGGGCTGCGCAGGGCGCACGGGAAATCCTCGTTTCTGAGCAACTTTGTGAATCACTTCTACCCTTATGCAAGCGGGCGCCGAATGGGTCAAGACGAGGGAAGGGAGAACTGGGAGCCTTTGCGACAATATGCGGGCTCTGCTAGATAAAGGGTCTCACTCCTTTAGAAAGGCGTCTTCTGTTCATGGCCACAACGCCCGAAAAGCCTCTAGTTATTGTCACCCGCAAATTGCCGGATGCGATCGAAACCCGTTTGGGCGAACTCTTTGAGACGAGGCTGAATGAGAGTGATGAGCCTATGAGCCAATCGCAGCTGGCAAACGCCATGCGCGAGGCTGACGTTCTGGTGCCAACCGTCACAGATCGTATCGATGGGCGGCTAATGGCACAGGCGGGCGATAAGCTTCGCCTGATTGCGCAATTTGGAACCGGCGTTGACAATATTGATGTGGAAAGCGCAATTGCCCGCGGCATCACGGTCACAAATACGCCGAGTGTTTTGACAGAAGACACTGCCGACATGACGATGGCACTAATTCTTTCCGTCCCACGGCGCCTTGTGGAGGGCGTCGACTATCTTCAGGAGCGAGCGGCTACTTGGAGTGGCTGGTCACCGACCTGGATGTTGGGGCGACGTATTGGTGGCAAAAAGCTTGGCATACTCGGCATGGGCCGTATCGGGCAGGCGGTGGCACGGCGCGCAAAGGCGTTCGGCCTGGAAATCCACTACCACAACCGCAATGCTGTAAACGCGGCGGTCGAAGAAGAATTGGGTGCCACCTATTGGGAGAGCCTCGATCGCATGCTCGGAGAGGTGGATATTCTCTCTATCAATTGCCCGCATACACCAGCCACTTATCACCTTCTCAATTCTCGGCGACTGAAGCTCATGAAGCCGGAAGCCTATATCGTGAATACCGCGCGCGGTGAGGTGATTGATGAGAATGCGCTCGTGCGTGCATTGGAAAACAACCAGATCGCCGGTGCAGGGCTCGATGTGTTCGAGCAGGAACCCGCCGTCAATCCAGCCCTGATCAATCACCGCAAAGTTGTTCTGCTCCCGCATATGGGATCAGCGACAATTGAAGGCCGTCTGGAGATGGGCGAGAAGGTGCTGATCAACATCCGTACATGGGTTGACGGACACAAGCCGCCAGACAGGGTGATTCCGGCAATTCTCTAACCCAAGCGTTTTCAACAAAAGTTGCAGATGTTTGTGGTTCGAAAACGCGACAAGAAAATGCGGGCTAGCCCGCGTGTGCCGATAAATCTTTGATCATCGGATTGTCCCCAGTGAGTGGGTTGGCAGGATCATGGCGCAGAGTGATCGTGCGGACCCGCGCATCCAGCGCGTCGTAGATCAGAAGCTTACCGGCGAGACCGGTGCCTGTGCCAGTCAGCTCCTTGATCACCTCAAGCGCTTGCATCGATCCCATGACACCGGTGAGGGCGCCGAGGACACCAGCTTCTTCGCAGGTTGCCACCGACCCGTCCGCAGGTGCTGAGGGCACAAAGTCGCGATAGGTGGGAAGCGGCACACCATCAGTGTCAGTTTCATATCCTTTATAGGTGCTGATCTGCCCATCAAAACGTCCGACCGCCGCTGATACCAGGGGAACCCGCGCAAAGTAGCAAGCATCATTGACGAGAAACCGCGTCTGGAAATTGTCGCAGCCATCCGCAACAAGATCATATTGACCAATGAGCGTTGTCGCGTTGGTGGCATTGAGGCGCGCTTCGTGGGTGATGACGGAGACATCCGGGTTGATGCGTGCAATGGCATCCGCCGCACTCTCAACTTTCGCGCGCCCCACATCTTGTGTGCCATGCACAACCTGCCGCTGCAGATTGGAGAGGGACACGTGATCATCATCGACAATACCGATCGTGCCGACACCCGCGGCTGCAAGATACAGCAAGAGAGGGGAGCCAAGACCGCCAGCGCCGACAACAAGCACTTTTGATTGCATCAGCTTTTGTTGACCGGGCCCGCCAATTTCCTTCAGCACAATGTGCCGCGCGTAACGCTCCAGCTGTTCATCATTGAAGGCCATCTATCTCTCCGGTGATCGGGCGTGTTTCTATCCGCCACGAACAGCATGAAATGTCAATCGCAGAAGCCTTAAGCCTTAGGCGCGGGGGCAAGGACAACCGCCTGGGTCGAGCGCCCAATTCGACCATAAACGTCATGGATCTCAGACTCAGTAACCCCGCGCCCATCAGCAAACCAGTCTGAGCGTGTTTTGATGCCGACCCACGGGCCGACCGGTAGCCGCGAGAGGTGCATGGAAAGATCTGCATTGGGCCAGCCGCCTGCATTTGGTCGGTCGCCCGTGGCAACGACAGTAAAGAGCGTCGAAAAGTCGGCAAAACTGATGGTGGACGCAAACGGTGTGGCTTCATCGAAGAGAGGCCGTGTCGCACGAATCCAGATGGTGCCTTCTTTGTCTTCACGAATGTCTACGGCATTTAAAAAAGACTCTGCCATGGGCTGACGGGGGAATCGCCACTTGGGGACATCTGCAGGATCAAGCATCGGCTCGCTCGGAACGCTTCCCTGGATCGCAGCTGGCATGCCCGTGATCTCTGAGCCGTCCGGCACACCTTTCAGGAAACACATGGAGGCTTTCGCCTGCAGTTTATCGTTCGCCCAAAGTTCGTTTTCGTAGACGGCAACGCGGCCCCCTTCGCGAACCGCTGTCGGGCGTGTTTCAACCAGCGTCGCGGGCGCCGGCCGCACCAAGTAAGCCGTCGCCGAAATCGCCGGACCATGGCCCGCCTTGCGCGCGAGTGTTTCGAGCTCACCGGTCAGGAGACCCGAAACCGCACCGCCATGCATGCCCCCGAACGGTCCCATGCTTTGGGGGGCGGGATGCCACTTGCCGTTCTCTGGCGTGAAGACAGCGGAACTTGTTGGAGCATTCATGGGGTCATTCCTTTTTACGCGAGCCAGTGTGTACATAGGACAGGGAGGTGACTGAAACCAGTCCAGCCAGCCGCTTCTTTAGGGACCAAAATGAGAAACGGGCAGTTCCATTGAACCGCCCGCACCCATTCGTTCCGGTCAATGACCGAGGGCTATCAACCCTCCATCAGCATTTCTTCCACTTGGTCAAGCCGGTCCTTACCAAAAAATCCTTCATCGCCGACGAAGAAAAACGGGATGCCGAAGACGCCGCGGTTCGCTGCTGCTTCTGTATTCTCAATGAGCTTTTGTTTGACGTCTTGCTCCTGGGTCCGTGCAAGCAACCGCTCTGCGTCGAGGCCACCGGCAGCGAGCACTTTGGCGACCACTTCCGGGTCATCCATTTTTTGCTCGTCTTCCCACATGGCGTTGGCCACCACGTCGATATATTTCATTTTGTCGCCATCCATCTCGGCCGCGATCAGCCCCCGCATGATCAGCAGTGTGATGACTGGAAAGTGTGGATTGAATTTGAATTTGTCGAGCTTGTGCTTCTTGATGAAGCGTTGCGTTTCAAGCTGTTCATACTCAAGTTTTCCCTTCACACCCCCAAACGCAATCATCGGTGGTTGGTTGTTGGTGATCTTGTGAATGCCGCCCAGCAGCGCTGGAATGTAATTGAACGTGGCACCTGTCCGCGCTTCAATCTCTGGCACCAGCTTGTGGCTCAGATATCCGTTCGGACTCCCGAAATCGAAAATAAAGTCGACTGTCTTTCCCATTTTCTTCCCCTCTCTATTACCGTCCCTGAAACTCAGGCTCTCGCCGTTCCATCATCGCGGTGATGCCTTCTTTAACATCCTCACTTGCAAATGCCTTCACGCGTTGTGGAGCCACATCAGCATAGGCCGCGGCTTCACCGTCGGTCGCTGCTTTGCGAGCATGTGCTAACGTGGTGCGGACACCAAGCGGTGCCATCGCAGCAATTCGTGTGGCAATCTCAATTGCCCGGTCCAGCACCTGATCGGGTGCGACGACTTCCTGTACCAGCCCAATCCTGTGCGCTTCGAGAGCATCAAACTGATCAGCGGTTAGAACATAGCGCATCGCATTGCCCCAGCCACATTGTTCTGCAAACCGCCAGCTTGCGCCAGCGAAAGGGAAGATACCGCGCGCAACTTCAAGCTGGGCAAAGACCGTACCTTCTGCTGCGACACAGATGTCAGACGCAAGGGCAAGTTCGATTCCCAGTGTGTAGCAACGTCCGTGTGCCGCCATCACAACCGGTTTAGAGCAGGGCTCGGTTTCCAGACCATACGGGTCCAGCTGGTCTTCCGGGCGTTCTCGGCCTTCTTCTGACAGTGAGCCCGCAACCGACATGAGATCCAACCCTGCGGTGAAGGCCTTGCCGTGTCCAAAAACAACGCCGGCACGCAGATCGTCATGTCTGTGCAGATGCATGTAGGCGCGACCGATCCCTGCCAGCATGTCGGCGTCAAACGCGTTCATCTTGTCGGGCCGGTTGATCCCAATAAGAGCCACCTGGCCGCGTATGTCGAAACTGATTTTCTCAGTCCCTGTTATCTCTGATCCGGTCATCGGTTGTTCCTTAGAGGTTAAAAAGTTTCCATCCAGGGCCGCAGGTCCATTTCATGGGTCCACACATCTCTGGGTTGGCAATGAATGTTCCAATAGGCGTCAGCGATGTGATCGGGCTTTAGAATGCCGTCCTGATCTTTCAGCGCGTAACGCTCTGGGAAGTTCTCGGCGATCCATTGGGTGTCGATGGCCCCATCCAGGATCGGGTGGGCCACATGAATGCCCTTGGGGCCGAGCTCTCGCGCAAGACTTTGGGCAAGGGCGCGAAGTGCATGTTTGGCACCGGCAAAGGCTGAGAATCCGGAGCCGCCGCGGACGCTCGCAGTGGCGCCGGTGAAAAGCATGGTGCCGCGCTCACGTGGCAGCATCTTCTTGGCGACTTCGCGACCCATCAGGAAGCCGGAGAAGCAGGCCATTTCCCAGACTTTGAAATAGACCCGCGACGTTGTTTCTGTAATCGGAAAGTTCACATTGGCGCCGATGTTAAAGACCGCCACTTCGATGGGCGCGATGTCGGTCTCGATTTTCTCAACGAGCTCGATCATCTGATCTTCTTTGCGCGCATCCACACCGAAGGCGTGCGCTGTCCCCCCTTCGGCTGTGATTTCGTCTACCAATGGGGCCAGCTGGTCTCCATTTCGGCGGACGACACAGGCTTCAAATCCTTCCTGAGCAAAACGTTTGGCAATGGCGCCACCCGTCGCATCACCAGCCCCAATGACCAGAATTGCTTTCTTTTCAGCCATTTTTTGTCTCCCACCGTTTCGATCATCCAATTAAGTTCCTTTTTAGAACTTGGCATGTAAAGTGGGTTCCAATTCAGAACTTGTCAAGCTAGTTTCTTGAGTGAATCAAAAAGGGATCAGACCTATGCGGTGGCGCGACCTGAAAGACGAACCTTGCTCAGTGGCTCGGACCCTGTCTGTGATTGGAGACAGGTGGACCTTGATGATCCTGCGCGACTGCTTTGTCGGCCTTCGCAGGTTTGAACATTTTGAGGCGAGCCTCGGCATCACCCGCCATGTGTTGGCAGACCGACTGAAGAAGCTTGTCGACGAAGGCGTATTGAAGAAGGTGCCCTACGGCGAGGCGCCTGTGCGCGAAGAGTACCGCCTCACAGAGCGTGGCTTCGATCTCTACCCTGTCGTGCTGTCAATTGTGCAGTGGGGTGACAAGCATATGGCCGACGAACGCGGCGCGCCTATTGTTCGACGCCATGAAAAGTGCGGCAATATCGTTCAGGGGAAAATGGTTTGTGGCGATTGCGGCGAAGAGTTGGATGCCAGAGAGATAGCCGTTGAGGTTGGGCAGGGTTTTCGCGAGCCAAAAGAAAACCAGGCCGGCTGACGCCAGACCTGGTCTCCACATCTGATTGTTAGAAAGAACTTAGAGTCCGTCAAAGAGCGCTGTCGAGAGATAGCGTTCCGCAAAGGACGGAATGATCACGACAATGGTCTTGCCTTCCATGTCGACGCGACTGCCGATTTCAAGCGCTGCTGCAATAGCGGCACCCGATGAAATACCGACCGGTACCCCTTCTTCTTTCGCGACACGACGGGCCATCTCAAAGGCCGTTTCATTGCCGATGGTAACCACATCGTCGATGAGCCCGCTGTCGAGATTGCCTGGCACGAAGCCAGCGCCAATCCCCTGAATTTTATGAGCGCCTGGCGCGCCGCCCGATAGAACGGGGCTGTCTTCCGGCTCAACTGCGATCATCTTGAACGATGGCTTCTTTTCCTTGAGTGTCCCGCCAACACCGGTAAAGGTCCCGCCCGTTCCAACACCGGAGATGACGACGTCAACTGCGCCATCTGTATCGTTCCAGATTTCTTCAGCGGTGGTGCGCTGGTGAATGGCTGGGTTTGCCGGGTTGTCAAACTGTTGAGGCATCACCGAATTGGGATACTCGTTGAGCAATTCTTCCGCGCGGGCAAGGGCCCCTTTCATGCCTTTGTCGGCTGGGGTGAGCTCCAGCTCAGCGCCGAGAAGGGCCAGCATCTTCCGTCGCTCAATCGACATGCTCTCCGGCATGCAGAGGATCAGGCGGTAGCCTTTTGCTGCGCACACAAATGCCAGAGCGATACCCGTATTCCCGGACGTAGGCTCAACGATGATGGTCTCAGGCGTTAGAAGACCTCGGTTTTCCAGGTCTTCAATCATGGCGACACCGATGCGATCTTTAACGCTGGCCAGGGGATTGAAAAACTCAAGCTTCAGAAGAATGTCTGCTTTGACGTTTCGTTCTTTGGCGAGCTTATTCAACCGCACCAAAGGCGTGTTGCCGATTGTGTCGGTAATATTGTCGTAGATGCGGCCGCGTCCTGGCTTGCTGTCTGCCTGGCTCATAGTCTTGCTCCCTGTGTGAGAAGATCACTCATCTTCCGTGAGTTGTTCTAAATCGTAAAGTCTGCGTCGCTCTTGATTTCGCCATCGGCGCCAACAGTGGCCGCACTTCGGCAAAGGTCTTCAATCGTCACCGCATCGAGTTTTTCCATCATCTCTGATTGTATCTCGTCCCATATGGGGCCGATGACCTTTTCGCTCAAGACGGATGGTGTATCGCGCGGTTCGTCTGCCAGCTCCATCGCGCCAACGATCCGAACAATGTCACCCATCGAGATGCGTCTGCGTTCGCGCGCAAGGCGATATCCACCCTTCGGTCCGCGCACCCCTTTGAGAATGTTGGCATGTACCAATTGCTGCATGACCTGTTCGAGATAGCGCTGCGGGATGCCTTGGCGCCGGGTAATGTCTTTCGACTGAACCGGATCGGGCCGTGCATTAACGGCAACATCCAAAACCGCTTCGAGAGCTAGGAGTGTTTTTTTCGATAGTCGCACTGTTTGCTGCCCTTCTTCTTGCGGCTCTCAAGCGCCGCCGGTGCCTGTCGAGCCAAAGCCGCCGGCGCCGCGATCGGTTTCCGGCAGGCTGTCATGTTCTTCGAAAATGCCACGGGTTACCGGCGCGATAATCATTTGTGCAATGCGCATACCTCGCGTGATCACCAGCGGGTCGGCCCCGTGATTGATCAGAATGACCTTCACCTCACCGCGATAATCGCAATCAATCGTGCCCGGCGAATTGAGCGCTGTGACGCCGTTCTTTGCAGCCAGGCCTGAGCGTGGTCGGATTTGCGCTTCATATCCGTGAGGCAGGGCCATCGCGAGACCGGTCGGAACCATATCGCGTGCGCCAGGAGCCAGTATCAGTTCCTCGCCCTCGGGGATCGCAGCCTGCAGATCAAGACCCGCGGCGCCATCCGTCTCATATTGCGGGAGCGGTAGGTCACGCCCATGAGGCAGGCGCTGAACGGGAACGGAAACTTCCGAGAAACTCATTTTCAATCCTTAAAAGTGATCTGCAACGCGAAGCGCCAGGCGCTGCGCAACATCAGCCTTCGACATTGAAGGCCAGTCTTCATGGGCATCTGCGGTTATGAGGTGAACAGAGTTCATGTCGCCCCCCATAATCCCTGTGCCAGGAGACACATCATTGGCGACAATCCAGTCACACCCTTTGCGTGCCCGTTTGGCTTGGGCGTAGTCGACAACGTTCTCTGTTTCGGCTGCAAAGCCGATCACGAGCCCAGGGCGCTGGCTCGCATGCTGGGAGATCGTTTTCAGAATGTCAGGGTTTTCAACCAGGGCGAGGGCAGGGGGTGTGCCGCTGCCATCCTTTTTCATCTTCTGATTGGCACTTTGATCGACCCGCCAATCTGCGACGGCGGCTGTGCAGACAGCAATATCTGCTGGCAGGGCGGCTTCGCAGGCGGCCAGCATCTCGCGGGCTGTCTCCACATGTTTCACATGCACGCCAATAGGGTCGGCCTGGCTCGTCGGTCCGGCAACAAGGGTGGTGTCCGCCCCAAGCCGTGCGAGCGCAGCGGCGATAGCATGACCCTGTTTGCCGGAGGAGCGGTTCGCAATATAGCGCACCGGATCAATCGGCTCATGGGTAGGACCCGACGTGACCAACGCGGATCGTCCTGAAAGCGGCCGATCAGCCGGGTTTGCAAGCTGCTCTTCAATAGCCTGAACAATTTCCATTGGCTCCGCCATACGGCCCGGGCCAAATTCACCGCACGCCATATCGCCGTCGTTTGGACCGACAAAGTGAATGCCATCACCCCGGAGCGTGGCGATGTTGCGTTGTGTTGCTGCATGTTCCCACATGCGCACATTCATGGCAGGTGCAACGAGGACTGGTTTATCTGTTGCTAGCAGCGCGGTCGTCGCGAGGTCGCTAGCCAGCCCGCCCGCCATCTTGGCCATTAGATCCGCAGTGGCGGGCACCACCACAAGAAGATCTGCATCCCTCGAGAGCTGAATATGGCCCATCTCACTTTCCTGGGTGAGATCGAAAAGAGACTGGTAGACCACATCTTCTGTAAGGCTGGAGACGGAGAGCGGTGTCACAAATTCACTGGCAGCCTGGGTCATGATGGCCCGGACACTGGCCCCACGTTCGCGCAACCGTCGGATAAGCTCGAGGCTCTTATAGGCTGCGATCCCGCCGCCAATGATCAGCAAGATACGGCGACCGTTCAGACTCTGGCCAGCTGAGGACATATGTGAAACTCCTGGAAAACACGAGCGCTGCCGGACATCAGCAGACCAATGCAATCTGTTAGTGGAGAATATAGGGTTTCACGGTGACTTTGTGTAGATCAATTTCCCGTTAGAGGAAATGCCTGCCAGAAAAGCTCAGTTTACGGCAAGTGAGACCAGTTTTTCCGCCGAAACTGGCTCAGGAACCACACAATAAGGGTGAAAGGTCTGGAAAAAGAGGTCTGGATCGATCACGGCCTCTGGCGCCTTGACGCCGGTGCCTATGATTTTCCCGTCAATGAAGAGCTTCAAGGCGACAGCGAGCGGCACGCTGGTGACGCCCGCCATGCCATCTTTCGGAAGCGCGGTGATGGCCGCCGCAGCGATTGCAGGTCGTCCGTCGCGATATCCCTCCGCGAGGGCAAAGAGCGAGGGAAATCTTGGCCCTGACAGCTTGGAGACGATCCAGCCCATAAAGGCTTGAAAGGCTGAGCCGCCGTCTTTTCCGATGGAGCCGGAAATTTCTGCGGCAGCCTCATCGATGGTGATGCGGCCTGCATCAATGCGGCGGGACAGATCTTTCAGTCCGATCGCATCCAACCTGTTGAGGACCATCGCATTGGACGCGGTGGTGACATGAGGGAAGGTGAGCGGAAGCGTGACCGGCTCCGGGTGCCCGACGGTCCATAGGGTTCGTTTCCCGAGGCCCGGATAGGTCACCTTCAAAGGCTGCAGGGGCTTTACCGGAGTGAGTTTGCCGCCAACCCAACTGGTCACTTCGCCGGAACATTGTTCCATCCAATGAACAAACGCCGCATCCCCGCCTTCTTCACTGAGATCAAGATCGCCCATCGGGCCGTCTTCATCATCATCAAGGCTCCAGCCAGTGATGAGATGGTCTATCTTGTCGAGTGAGGTGCAGGTTTTGGCGGCAAGCAGGTTTGAAACACCTGGGCTTGCTCCCATGCCGACAATGGCGAGCATATTTTGGGCCTTGGCCTTTTCGTCCAATGCGAGCATCTCAAGCGTAGGCTCCGGATCATCACAAATGTCGAAATAGGGTGTGCCGGTCTCAATGGCGGCTGTGAGAATGGGCACGCCAAAACGAAAGAAAGGTCCGACACAATTGAGAACCGCATCGCTTTCATTGAGCGCGCTTTGAAGGGCCGTCGTGTCGGTCACATCCAATTGGAGGGCGCGGGCCTTTGGTCCGCACTTTTTTGCGACACTGTCGGCACACGCAACATCCAGATCTGCAATCGTGAGGGAAGAAACCCCATCAAATTGGGCGACGGTCTCCGCTGCTTTGGCGCCCATGCCGCCTGCACCCAAAACGAGGATCTTCATGTCATCTCCCAAGCAAATGGCCGAACGTCAGATTAAACCTTAGGGGAAGACGTGGGTTTTTTCTTGCTAATCCGCAAGGGCGGTGGCGCTTAGACCTAAAGCACTTGCGTAACGGCCAAGACGACGAGCGCCAGCGCCGCCACCCACAAAGCACCGCGGCTCCAGGCTGCATCAGTCCGTTGCGCCTTACCGATCGCATCTGCGGTGCTGGGGTGCAGGCGGATGCCGTCCCCATCAATATTGTCGCTGACCAGGCGTGCGGTTTTTTCAGCCCGGTCAATAAATTCTGGCAGGTGCGTCACCACACGACCGAGTGCCGCCGCGCCATCCGTTGCATCCTGGATCATGCCTTCAGGTCCAAGCCGTTCCGCCATCCAGGCGGCGAGGATGGGTTCAGCGCTGTCCCAGATATTATGTTCGGGATCGAAATGACGGGCGACGCCTTCAACCACCACCATGGTCTTTTGCAGCAGGATCAGCTCAGGCCGGGTCTCCATATCGAACTGGTCGGTGACAAGAAAGAGCTGCGCCAACAAGCGACCCATGGAGACGTCTTTTGCGTCTTTCCCGAAGATGGGCTCGCCAATTGAGCGGAGCGCCTGCGCGAAAGTGTCGACATTCTTGTCTTCGGGAACATATCCGGCTTCGAAATGAATTTCGGCAACGCGGCGATAGTCACGGCGGACAAAGCCGAAGAGAATTTCAGCAAGGAAACGTCGCGACCGCTGATCAAGACGACCCATGATCCCGAAATCAACCGCAACCAGTGACCCGTCCTTATCCACAAAGAGGTTTCCTTGATGCATGTCCGCATGAAAGAAACCGTCTCTAAGGGCGTGAGTGAGGAAGGTCTGGATGACCCTTGTGCCGAGCTCCGCCATATTGTGACCGGCTGTCGCCACCGCTTCTGCGTCGCTCGCGGGAATGCCGTCAATCCACTCCATGGTCATGACGCGCCGCGCCGTGCGTTCCCAGTCTATTTCTGGAACCCGGAAATGTTTATCGCCAGCCGTGTTCTGTGCCATCTCGGACATGGCGGCGGCTTCCAGGCGCAAATCCATTTCAAGGGCGACACTGTCTGCGAGCGTTTGCACAACTTCGACAGGTCGCAAGCGGCGAGCGGAGGGTTGAACCCGCTCAATCAAACGCGCAACCCAAAAGAAGCTTTCCAGGTCCGCCGCAAACCGCTTCTCGACATCTGGACGCAGCACTTTGACCGCGACGGGACGATAAGCAAGCCCTTCAGGGCGGTCTCCCTCAGACCGTTCCGCATCTGCAATGGTCGCTTTGTGAACCTGCGCGATAGACGCGGCTGCGACGGGATCACCAAGGTCGACAAAAAGATCATCCACCTTTTGGCCAAGATCGCCCTCAATCGTCTTGATGGCGATGGACTGATCGAAAGGGGGCAGCTTGTCGCGCAGGAGCGCCAGGTCACCGGCAAGGTCGGGGCCGATAATGTCGGCGCGGGTTGCCAGGAACTGACCAAGCTTAATGTAGGAGGGCCCTAGAACCTGCAAGGCGGTGGACAGCCGTTCCGCCTCATCGTCGCTCGCATCGGGCTTGGCTTCCCAGGGCAGACGGATGGAGGCAAGGGACCGACCGACCTTCACCGCCGCTGGAACGTCGTCTTCGAACTCCGGCGGAAATAAAGCGTCATAGCGCGCCATAACGCGTCCCGCACGCACAAGTCGGATCATGTTGCGAAGCGCGCCCATGGGTCTAGATCCGCCAGCCCCAATGAAGGGCAACAATGCCGCCGCTCAAGCTTTGATACTGAACATTCTCAAAACCCGCGTCTTCGATCATTGTTTTGAAAATGTCAGGCTTCGGAAACTGGCGTGTGCTTTCGATGAGATATTGATAGGGCCCCGCATCGCCCGTCACCGCTTTGCCGATGGGCGGGATCGCATTGAAGGAAAGGAAATCATATACCTGCTGCAGTTCCGGCGTGACCATGTGAGACATTTCCAGGACCACAAACCGGCCACCCGGTTTCAGAACTCTGTAGGCGTCCCGCAGGGCGTTTTGCATGCGGGTGACATTACGAATGCCAAGCGCAATGGAATAGGCATCAAAATGCCGGTCCGGGAACGGGAGTGTCTCCGCATCGCCGCAGATAAATTCCGTACGATCTGAATAGCCTTGGTCTTGGGCGCGGGTGCGCCCCACCTCAAGCATATGATCATTAATATCGCAGACCGTGACCTTGGCGTTTGCTCCAGCGCGGTCGAGCGCGCGAAAGGCAATGTCGCCTGTGCCCCCTGCGACATCGATCAGGTGCCAGGGTCGATCATTCCGGGGTGGCCCCAGTTTATCGACCATGGCCTGTTTCCACGCGCGGTGAAGACCCACCGTCATGAGGTCATTCATCAGATCGTAGCGATCAGCGACCTTTTCGAAGACGGAGTAAACCAGACGTGTTTTTTCGTCTTCCGTAACTGGCTTGAACCCGAAATGCTTGGCTCTGCTGTCATCAGCATATTTGTCTGGGTCGGCGGACGTCATAAAATCTATACCTCTTCGCGCCGGACCATAGCGGAAGCGGCAGAACCGCGCTACTTTGCGCCCTTCTTTCTTAATGTGCCCTTTCGACGCGTCCTAGGACCACCAGAAACGGCCCCATTCTCAAGCCAAGCGAGCCCCTCCATCCATGCCGGAACTCCCCGAAGTCGAAACCGTCCGCAGAGGGCTGGAGCCCTCCATGGCGGGCCGGGTGATCGACCGTCTTGAAGTCCGGCGCCCAAACCTGCGCTTTCCTTTCCCCAAAGGTTTTGCGCGAAAGGTGTCCGGGCAAAAGGTGACGAGCCTCAGCCGCCGGGCAAAATATCTGCTCATTCACCTGGAGAGCGGACACGTTCTGCTGTCCCATCTCGGCATGTCGGGACGTTTCACCATCTGCCCACCTGACGGCGTGGAAAATGTGCCTGGCGTCTTTACACATCAGGCAAGCACTGCTGCGCCGGATGGCACAGGAAAGCATGACCATGTGGTGTTCCATATGGAAGGGGGCACCCGCATTGTCTATTCCGACCATCGCCGCTTTGGATATATGGACCTGATTGCAGAGGATGCGTTAGCTCAGTCAAAGCACCTGGTTGGGTTGGGCCCCGAGCCAAATGGCAATGAATTTTCGGCCACGGGTCTTGCCGACGCGTTGCGCGGAAAGAAGACGCCCATCAAATCAGCTCTGCTTGATCAGCGTGTCGTGGCAGGGCTCGGCAATATATATGTCTGCGAAGCCCTCTACCGCGCGCGCATTTCGCCAAAACGCACCGCAGCGACAATTGCGGGCAAGGGACCAAAGCCTCCCCTGCGCGCTGAACGGTTGGCCCCTATCATCCGCGACGTCATCAATGAAGCCATTGAAGCGGGCGGATCGACTCTTCGAGACTATGCCCAAGCCGACGGTGAGCTGGGCTATTTCCAGCACAGCTTTCAGATCTATGGACGCGAAGGGGAGGCTTGTCTCACAAAGGGCTGCACCGCTAGGGTGGCGCGCATTGTTCAGAGTGGCCGGTCGAGCTTCTATTGCCCCTCTTGCCAGCGCTAACTGACGACAACGTTTGAAATGAAAAGGGTGAGCCACCATGGCCTATGAGACGATCAAGACAGAAACACGCAGTAAGGTCGGTCTCATTACGTTGGACCGCCCGGAAGCGCTGAACGCGCTGAACAATCAGCTGGTGGATGAGCTGGTGGAAGCTGTCGCGGCCTACGATGCCGACGAGGCGATCGGATGCATTGTCGTGACCGGATCGGAAAAAGCGTTTGCTGCCGGTGCCGACATCAAAGAGATGCAGCCCAAATCCTATATGGATGTGTACAAGGAAGACCTCTTTGCAAAAGCCGGTCAGATTGCGGAGTGCCGGACACCAACCGTCGCGGCAGTATCCGGCTATGCGCTTGGTGGCGGCTGCGAGCTTGCCATGATGTGCGACTTTATCCTTGCCGGCGACAATGCGCGCTTCGGTCAGCCAGAGATCAATTTGGGCGTTATTCCAGGGATTGGGGGGACCCAGCGTCTCACCCGTTTTGTCGGGAAATCCAAGGCCATGGAGATGTGTCTGACGGGCCGCATGATGGAAGCCGACGAAGCAGAGCGGGCAGGCCTGGTGAGCCGCGTGGTGCCCAAAGAGTCTCTTTTGGAAGAGGCGCTGAAGGCGGCCGATACGATTGCCTCTAAGTCCCTGCCGGTGGCGATGATGGCCAAAGAGGCGGTGAACCGCGCTTACGAGGTCACATTGAATGAGGGCATCCAGTTCGAGCGCCGTGTGTTCCACTCGCTCTTTGCGACGGAAGATCAGTCGGAAGGCATGGCGGCCTTTGTTGACAAGCGCGCGCCCCAATTTAAAAACCGATAGAGGTCTAAAACCGGCGGGTGCCGCGCAAAAGGCCAAAAACCCCCGGAAATTGGCGGCAAATGGGCTGTTGACGGGCCTTTGAGGCCCTTGTATAACGCCCGCTCTCTCACGACCGGGCATCTTTTCAAGCTGCCAGGCCGTGCGACATGAATTCACCGCCAGAACCCAGCTCTGATCTACCGATAGACAGGGCGTTTGCGAGAAACGGACACGACCGATGGCTAATACAAAGTCGGCAAAAAAAGCGATCCGCCAGATTGAGCGTCGCACCGCTGTAAACAAGAACCGCCGCACTCAGATGCGCTCGCAGGTTCGCAAAGTCGAAGAAGCCATTGCGGCAGGTGACCAGTCAGCAGCAAACGATGCGCTGAAGGCAGCTCAGCCGGAAATCATGCGCTGCGCGCAAAAAGGGATCCTGCACAAGAATACAGCGTCTCGGAAAGTGTCCCGCCTGGCACAGCGTGTTAAAGCACTCGGTGCATGAGGGATTTCCCCCAAGTATCTGTTAAATAAAGGATAGAGCGCTTAGCGTGATCCAAAACGACCCCGGCACCTTCGAAGGTTTCGGGGTTTTGTTTTGCGCCAACGCGCACGCGCGCGCGTGCCAATCACGACGTGATGGTGCGTCTAGTATGTTTGCTAACTTGAATCGCTACATTTTGTGACCACCATAAATCGGCTTACACAAGCCGATTTAGAGCAATGAATTTTTTTGTCGTCTAAGTGACATTGCGTGTGCGTTTTGCAACAGACAACTTGCTAATCGTCCTGCATCGAAATTCTTGCAAACTTTTTTTGATGGATTCGTCCACAGGCTACTTGCCACTCCCGCCGTCTCCCAGTATGGTTATCAGCCTCGGTTGACGGCAATGATTACTTGGTTTGTAAGTAGTGATTACCTATTTTTAAGTATTCGTTTCCCAAAATTCGAGACGTCCAAAGTATTTACTTTAGAGGCGACAGTCCGACCCAAGATCGGACTCAGTCGAAGAGCGCCGTTGTGCTGGAACGGTGACAGGTTTGGTCGGCCTGGACTTAAGGGGAGCGATGCGGAGCACATGGGCGGCACTGGAACTTCAACACAACCCGCATTGGTTCAAGGGCAGCGCCCTGCGGACTATGCAGGTGATGTTACCGTCGATGAAGCGTGGCGCATTCTCCTGGAAGATAAAGAAGCAGTTCTGATTGATGTTCGGACCAATGCGGAATGGTCATTTGTCGGTGTGCCCGACACATCGGCTTTGGGGAAAGAATTGTTCTGCATTGAGTGGCAGACCTATCCGACGATGAACGTCAATGAAGAGTTTGCAGAAACAGTTGCGCAAGCTGCGAAAGAAGCCGGTGCTTCAGAAGAAACAAACCTGTTTTTTCTCTGTCGTTCCGGCGTGCGGTCTCGATCTGCTGCGATTGCAATGACAAAGGCTGGCTTTAAAGCGGCGCACAATGTTGCGGGCGGCTTTGAGGGTGACTTGGATGGAGAGCGTCACCGAGGACGTTCGAATGGATGGAAAGCGGCGGGTCTGCCCTGGCGCCAGAGCTAGGGCAGAATTGAATTTTGAACGATCAAGCGAAAGCTTGATCGGATGTGACATAAGAGGACAAGGCAAAAGATGCGGCGCGACGGGGGGATGCTGCAGCGGATTGCCGAAAAGGGGTTTGGGCAAAAAGAATGTCGAATAGCGAAAATGCGGCACGAGGGATCAATGGGGGCGATCAAGCACAATATGGCTTGCAGGTGGGATCGAGTGACCGCTCAGACAAACAGTATTCACAAGAGGATGCTGTAATGGGCGGCGAAGATCTCTCGAGCCAGTGGGCGCGTGTAAAAGCGCGCATGTCTGTGGAGTTGGGGGAAGCGACTTACAATAGCTGGGTCAAACCCCTGGAGCTTATTGGCATTGGTGATGGCCAGGTAATGGTGTCCGCGCCGACCCGTTTCATTCGTTCCTGGATTGTTGCGCACCAAACAGACCGGCTTCTTCTTCTTTGGCAGGACGAAGACCCGAGCATTGAGCGGGTCGAGGTGCTTGTCAGCGCCGACACAAGGGCAACCGGCATGGAAGCGCCACTGCCGGGTGATGAGAGCGTTGACGTGATAAGCCAAAAGCCGCAAGCACCTGCTGCATCATCTCCTGCCGCCCCGACACAACGCACCACCTATGATGATGCGACACCGGATGCGATGGGCGCGCCACTGGATGAGCGCTTCACCTTTGAGAACTTCGTCGTCGGTAAATCGAACGAACTTGCGCATGCCGCTGCCCGCCGCGTGGCAGAAGCAACAGATGTAACGTTCAATCCACTCTTCCTCTATGGCGGTGTGGGCCTTGGCAAAACCCACCTGATGCACGCCATCGCATGGGAAATCCGTCGCCGACATCCAGACCGGAAGGTGCTCTACCTTTCAGCTGAAAAATTCATGTATCAATTTGTCCGGGCGCTCCGCTTCAAGGACACGATGGCGTTCAAGCAGCAGTTCCGCACCGTCGATGTACTGATGATTGATGATGTGCAATTCATCTCTGGCAAGGATTCCACGCAGGAAGAATTCTTCCACACCTTCAATGCGCTGATTGACCACAACCATCAGGTCATTATTTCTGCGGACCGCTCGCCGTCAGATCTTGAGGGCATTGAAGAGCGGATCAAATCGCGCTTGGGTTGGGGTCTGGTCGCAGACATTCACGCCACAGACTACGAATTGCGCCTTGGCATTTTGCAGGCCAAAGCTGATTCGCTCGCGCTGCGCGCGGGCGCTGTTGAGCTGCCGCCAGGCGTGCTGGAGCTTCTGGCACAGCGGATCACCAACAATATTCGCGAGCTAGAGGGCGCACTGACCCGTGTGGTGGCCTATGCCTCTCTTGTTGGGCGACCCATCTCCATAGAAATGGCGCAGGAAGTCCTCCGCGATCTGCTGCGCTCCAACGAGCCAAAGATCACCATTGAGGAGATCCAGAGGCGGGTGGCGCAATATTACAATATTCGCCTGGCAGATATGCTCTCGCCCCGTCGCGCTCGAACCGTTGCCCGGCCACGCCAAATCGCCATGTATCTGTCAAAACAGCTCACAACACGGTCCCTCCCTGAGATCGGCCGGAAGTTTGGCGGGCGGGACCACACGACCGTGATCCACGCTGTACGCCGGATCGATGAACTCTGCCGGGAAGACAGCGGCATGGAAGAGGACGTGGATCTGCTGAAGCGGATGTTGGAAGGCACGAGCCCCGATCTGGGATAGCCCCCAGGGAAGAAATTTCAGGGCGGAAGCCGCAAAGAATTTGGGGATTATCTGCCCTTAGAAGGGGCGGAAAACATTATCCCTCGGGCTCACCTCTGGTATAGTCAGCCTCTCTTATCGGGCGATTTGTCCTTCATTTCTGGGGCAGAGGGCCGATTGCGAGGCTGCCCTGCCATGTCCCGCTGTCGAAAAGACCCACCGTCCAGCAATAAGTGAGCCTGCTGGAGAGCAGAATGCGGACTTTGTCGTCCGTGTGGTGCGCTCCAACCTGGTTGTGAGGCCGAGAAAAAGAAAGAAGAGTTTGGGGACCAATGAAGATCACAATTGAACGCGGTGCGCTCTTAAAGTCGCTCAATCATGTGCAAAGTGTCGTCGAACGCCGCAACACAATCCCAATCCTGTCAAATGTGCTGATGCGCGCTGGCCAAGGCCAGCTGAGCCTCACGGCGACAGACCTGGATATTGAAGTTGTCGAAGCAACGACCGCTGACATTGGCCAGGAGGGCGGTACAACAGCCTCTGCCCATACGCTCTATGACATTGTCCGCAAGCTGCCCGACGGCGCGCAGGTTGAGATCACTGACGGTGAAGATGGCAAGCTCGCCCTTCAGGCTGGACGCTCGCGCTTTGCGCTGCAGGCGCTGCCGCAGGAAGACTTTCCGGCCATGTCAGCAGGGGATCTGCCACACCGATTTGAAATGCCGGCGGAAGCTCTTGCGCGTTTGATCGACAAAACCCGCTTTGCCATCTCAACAGAAGAGACACGCTACTACCTGAACGGCATCTACCTGCATATGGTGGAAGATGGGGCGCCTATGCTCCGTGCAGTCGCAACGGACGGTCACCGTCTGGCGCAGGCAGATTTTCCTCTCCCCGATGGTGCTGCTGGCATGCCCGGTGTCATCGTGCCGCGAAAGACCGTTCTGGAACTTCAGAAGCTCGTTGAAGAAGAAGAAGGTATTGTGCGCATCGGTGTATCGGATACGAAGATCCGCTTCGAGTTTGGGGGTGTTGTGCTTACCTCAAAACTCATTGATGGCACGTTTCCCGACTACACACGGGTTATTCCCGAGGGCAATGACAAGGACATGGAAGTGGACGGCAAGAAATTTGCCGAAGCCGTGGACCGTGTTTCAACGATTTCGACGGAACGCTCTCGTGCCGTGAAGCTCAATATGGAAGAGGGACGCCTGATCCTGACTGTCACCAACCCGGACAGCGGCAGCGCCACTGAAGAGCTCGGCGTGGCTTATAGCTCTGATGCCCTTGAGATTGGGTTCAACGCCCGCTACCTGCTCGACATTGCAGGCCAGCTGGATGGAGACAAGGCGGTCTTCTCTCTTGCCGACAGCGGCTCACCTACCGTCATTCGCGATGTTGATGATGAGTCAGCGCTCTACGTGCTGATGCCGATGCGTGTCTAACGGCTTTTGACCGGCGCCCCATCGGAGGATCAGAGCATGTCGGGTCAGCCAGAAAGTCAGGACTTGGCTTCTGGGCGCGCACCCACCGTGTTTCTGTCCCGTCTCGTTGTCACCCATTTCCGCTCCTATGAACGCGCGGCCTTAGCGCTCGACGGGCGCCCGGTTGTTCTGACCGGCCCAAATGGCGCAGGGAAAACAAATTTGCTCGAAGCCATTTCCCTTCTTTCGCCCGGCCGTGGCTTGCGCGGCGCGCCCTTTACCGAGCTTGGATTCAGGGCAACAGGCGAGACGGAGCCCCGCCACGGATGGGCTGTGGCGGCCACCATGATGAGCGACGGAGATGAGACGGTCATTGGCACAGGCCAGGAGCCGAGCGTTGGCGATGCGCCCAGGTCCAGAATGGTGCGCATTGACGGCGAAACCCAGTCAAGCGCCGGGGTGCTCGGCGACTATCTGCGGGTGCTCTGGCTGACGCCTGCTCAGGACCGCCTCTTTATGGATGGCGCCACGGGCCGAAGGCGCTTTCTGGATCGCCTGGTCATGGGGTTTGATCCAAGCCACGGCACCCGGGCCAATGCATTTGAGAAGGCGCTGAGGGAGCGCAATCGTTTGCTCAGCGAAGATGTCCGCGATGCCATGTGGTACGCCGCCATTGAAGAGCAAATGGCAGAGTACGGCGTCGCCATGGCCGCAGCCCGGGTGGAAACCATAGCCCGGCTTAAAGGGGCGATCGAGGCGACGGCAGAAAGCGCATTTCCAAAGGCCATTCTTGCCTTGGAAGGGGAGCTCGAAAGCGCTGTCGCGAACGGGACAGCAGCGACCGATGCTGAGGACAACTATCGCGGACTTCTTGAAGAAATGCGCCCCCGCGACCGTGGTGCAGGCCGCACGCTCGATGGCCCTCATCGCAGCGACCTGCTGGTCCGCCATGCACCCAAGGATATGGAAGCAAAGGCTTGCTCTACCGGCGAGCAGAAGGCGCTTCTGCTAGGCCTTATCCTCGCCAATACGCGTCTCCTGGCGCATACAACCGGCACATCGCCCCTCTTGTTGCTGGATGAAGTTGCTGCACATCTGGACAGTGATCGCCGCGCTGCGCTCTTTGATGAGCTCTGCGATATGGGCATTCAGGCCTGGATGACGGGCACGGATGCGAGCCTTTTTTCATCTTTGGGCACCCGCGCGCAGGGCTTTGTCGTTCGAGAAAATCGGGCCGAAATGGCCCCTCTTTAAGGCCTTGAAAACGCTTAGCTATTTAAGCTCAAAACCGGCCCCAAAAATCTGAGCGGTTGCGTTGTAACCTCTTGATTTTCAACCTATATTTGGGGCTGAAAAGAATCATCTATAAAACGCAAAGAAGCCCCGATACATGTCTCATTCGATGAACGACGCCGACCCGACAGACCTTCTGAAAAACATGGCGAACCCGCTGCTGGAAAGCGGCCTTTTCAAGTCCCGCACCATTCTCATCACCGGTGAAATCAACGACCGCGTCGCCCGCGCGACAAGCGAACGTCTCCTGGCGATGGCAGGTGAGTCCGACGATCCCATCACGGTAGTGGTCTCCTCACCAGGAGGTCATGTGGAATCCGGTGACATGATCCACGACATGATCAAGTTCATTAAGCCAACTGTCCGCGTGCTTGGCACCGGATGGGTAGCAAGTGCCGGGGCCCTGATCTTTGTCTCTGCAGAAAAGGAACATCGTTTCTGTCTGCCAAACACCCGCTTCCTGCTGCACGAACCGCGCGGTGGCGTTGGTGGGTCAGCGTCCGAGATTGACATTCAGGCACGCGAAGTACTGCGCATGCGTGAGCGCCTCAACCACATCTTCGCAGCGGCAACAGGCCAGTCCTACGAGAAGATCGTCGAAGACACGAACCGTGACTTCTGGATGAGCGCTGAAGAAGCGGTCGAGTACGGTGTGGTCAGTAAAATTGTGACATCTGTTGATGAGCTCAGCTAGGACCCGCAATTAGTGAGGAGGCTGCAGGCCAGCGGTCTGCGCCTCGTGCCATTTGCATGAATTCCGTCTCGTAAGAGCGAACCCCAAGGAGAGAGCATGGCGGATGACGCCAACATAGGCGCCGAATATGGCGCTGATAGCATTAAGGTCTTGAAGGGCCTCGATGCTGTGCGCAAGCGGCCCGGCATGTATATCGGCGACACGGATGACGGCTCAGGCCTGCATCACATGGTTTACGAAGTTGTCGACAACGCGATTGATGAAGCACTTGCCGGTCATTGCGACACTGTTGCCGTGACGCTCAATCCGGACGGGTCTGTTTCTGTCTCCGACAACGGACGGGGCATCCCAACAGACATTCATGCCGAAGAAGGTATCTCTGCGGCTGAAGTCATCATGACCCAGCTCCATGCGGGCGGGAAGTTCGACCAAAATTCTTACAAAGTCTCTGGCGGTCTGCACGGTGTGGGCGTTTCGGTGGTGAACGCGCTGTCGGATTGGCTGGAGCTTCGCATCTGGCGGAATGGCGACGAACATGTGGTGCGGTTTGAAAACGGTGTGTCTGTCGCACCCTTGGAAGTCGTCGGCGACGCTGGCAACAAAAGCGGCACACAAGTTACCTTCCACGCATCGTCAGAAATTTTCACAACGACGGAATATGACTATGCGACGTTGGAGCACCGTCTCCGCGAGCTCGCCTTTCTCAACTCTGGTGTGCGCATCACCCTGACGGATGCCCGCAACCCCGAGCCCAAAACCATTGAACTCCTCTATGACGGCGGCCTGAAGGCCTTTGTTCAGTTCCTGGACCGGACAAAGACGTCGCTCATCGAAGAACCGATCACGCTGTCAGAAGAGCGCGATGGTGTAACTGTCGAATTGGCGCTCTGGTGGAACGACAGCTACCACGAGAATGTTCTGTGCTTCACAAACAACATTCCGCAACGCGATGGCGGCACACACCTGGCGGGTTTCCGTGGGGCACTTACCCGCGTGATTAATGGCTATGCGACATCATCCGGCATTGCGAAAAAAGAAAAGGTGAGCCTCACCGGGGATGATGCCCGTGAAGGCCTAACCTGTGTTCTGTCAGTAAAGGTGCCGGACCCGAAATTCTCCAGCCAGACAAAAGACAAGCTTGTCTCGTCTGAAGTGCGGCCCATTGTTGAAAGCAGTGTGAACGAAACGCTCACCACCTGGTTTGAAGAGAACCCCACGGCGGGGAAAGCGATCGTTGGCAAGGTGGTGGAAGCCGCTGCCGCTCGCGAGGCGGCCCGCAAGGCGCGGGAACTCACAAGGCGCAAAGGCGCGTTGGACATTTCAAGTCTGCCAGGCAAGCTCGCCGACTGTCAGGAGCGCGATCCGGCCAAGTCTGAACTCTTCATCGTGGAGGGTGATAGTGCGGGTGGCTCAGCCAAGCAGGGGCGCGACCGAAAGAGTCAGGCTGTCTTGCCGCTGCGAGGCAAAATTCTGAACGTGGAACGGGCCCGTTTCGACAAAATGTTGGGCTCAGACCAGATTGGGACTCTGATCACAGCATTGGGCACCGGCATTGGCCGCGAAGATTTCGATATTGAGAAACTGCGCTACCACAAAATCATCATCATGACCGATGCGGATGTGGATGGTGCTCACATCAGGACCTTGCTGCTTACCTTCTTCTATCGGCAGATGCCGGAACTGATCGAGCGCGGTCACCTCTATATTGCCCAGCCACCGCTCTACAAAGTGCGTAAGGGCCAGTCGGAGACCTACCTGAAGGACGAGCCAAGCCTGCAGGACTATCTTGTGGCAACTGGTTTGGAAGACATGGTCTTTACAACCCATGACGGCGCGCAGCGCGGTGGTGAAGATCTCCGTGAGATTGTTGAACAGGCCCGGAAAGCAGATGCAATCCTGAATGGCTTGCCGAGTAAATATCCAAAATTTGCGGTAGAGCAGGCGGCCATTGCCGGGGCCCTGAACCCCGAACTCCTATCCGAAGCAGAAGCCGCGCGCGGTGCTGCTGACTATATCGCCCGCCGTCTTGACCTCCTGTCCGATGAAACAGAGCGTGGCTGGACCGGTCGTCCGACACAGGATGGTGGTTTGCGCTTTGAGCGCGAAGTGCGAGGTGTGATGGAAGAGGTGACCATTGATGGCCCTCTCATCGCGAGTTCTGATGCGCGACGCCTCGACAGTATGGCAAGCCATCTGCAGGAGATCTACGTGAAGGCCGGAACGCTGACACGCAAAGATGTGTCTCACGAGATCCGCTCACCGAGCCAGTTGCTGAAGGCGATCTTTGATGCGGGCACCAAGGGGCTGGCACTCAGCCGCTACAAGGGGCTGGGTGAAATGAACCCGGAACAGCTCTGGGAAACAACACTTGATAGTGAAGTGAGGTCGCTCCTTCAGGTGCGCATTCGTGAGCTGGACGAGGCAGACGATCTCTTTGCCAAACTCATGGGCGACATTGTGGAGCCGCGCCGGGAGTTCATTCAGGACAATGCCCTCTCAGTGGTGAACCTGGACGTCTAGAGCGTTTCCAGGTGAAGTGGCTACCGGTTCACCGTCCGGAAACGCGCTAGAAAGAGAACAAAGTAGGCCAGCACCCTTTTTGCGCGCTGGCCTCTCATCGCAATTCCTATTGAAGTGATCTGTTGACGGCATTCGTGACGGCTTTCAAAGAGGCCGTCACAGTGTTTGCATCGATGCACGCGCCGTGGCCGGTGCCCTTTGCGCCGTCAACTTCCACATAAGCTGCCGCTTCTGCTCCTGATCCAGTGGTGACTGCATGTTCGTGAAACCCCTGAACAGAAGCACTAATCCCGGCATGCTCTTCAAGGCCGGCAAGATAGGCGTCGATGGGTCCTGTGCCCGATCCCTTAATCACCTTCTTCTCGCCGTTCACGGTGACATCTGCTTCGATGCGACAGGTGGTGGCGCCGGATGTCACCTTGCATGCATGAAAAATAACCGGCCCGGGCGTATCCACATATGTATCCTGAAACACCTGCCAGATGGTAGCCGCATCAATTTCCTTGCCGGTCGTATCGCCGAGCTCCTGAATGACGTTTGAAAAGTCCACCTGCATCGGCCGCGGCAGGTCAAGTCCGTGGCGGTCTGCCAGAATATGCGCGACACCCCCTTTGCCCGACTGGGAATTGATGCGCACAACAGCTTCATAGGAGCGTCCCACATCTTTCGGATCAATGGGCAGGTAGGGCACTTCCCACAAATCATCATTGCGTTGCTTGAGCGCAGCAAAACCTTTTTTGATGGCGTCCTGGTGGGAGCCGGAAAACGCCGTGTAGACCAGCTCACCCACATAGGGGTGGCGCGCGGGGATCGGAAGTTTGGTGCAGTCCTCTGCGACCTTCGCCACTGCATCAATGTCAGAAAAGTCGAGTTCAGGGTCGACACCCTGGCTCATAATATTGAGCGCCAGGGTCACAACACAGACATTGCCGGTGCGCTCCCCATTGCCAAAGAGCGTGCCTTCAACGCGATCGGCGCCCGCCATCACTCCGAGCTCACTCGCCGCCACGCCGGTGCCTCGGTCATTGTGGGTATGCAGAGACAGGATCACGCTGTCCCGATTTTTGAGCGTACGGGCAAACCACTCAATCTGGTCCGCGTAAATATTGGGCGTCGCCATTTCCACCGTGGCGGGCAGATTGACAATCATCTTGTTCTGCTGCGTTGGTTCCCAGACATCCATCACCGCTTCGCAAACGTCGACCGCGAAATCCATTTCCGTGCCGGTGAAACTCTCGGGTGAATATTGGAAAACCCAATCAGTCTCAGGGGCTTGCTCGGCCAAAGCGCGGACGAGTTTGGCACCGTCTGTGGCAATCTTTGTGATGCCCGCTTTATCCAATCCGAAGACCACACGCCTTTGCAGCTCAGATGTGGAATTGTAGAGATGGACAATGGCGCGGCGGGCCCCTTTGAGCGATCGAAAGGTTTCCTCGATCAGTTCAGGCCGTGCCTGCGTCAAAACCTGAAGGGTAACGTCTTCGGGCACCAACCCATCGTCGATCAACGCGCGCACAAAATCAAAATCGGTCTGCGAGGCGGCCGGAAACCCGACCTCGATTTCTTTGAAGCCGATATCGCAGAGCGTTTGAAACATGCGCTTCTTTTCTTCAACGTTCATCGGATCGATGAGTGCCTGATTACCGTCGCGCAAGTCGACAGAACACCAGATCGGCGCTTGGTCAATGGTCACATCAGGCCAGGTGCGATCTGTGAGCTTGATCGTTTGATAGGGGCGGTATCGCTGAAACGGCATCGGCGATGGCTTGTTGTTTGGATTGGTCATGGAAGGTCTCCGGTTCGAATTCTGTTGAGTATCAGGTGTTAGGAAGCGGAGCTTCTAAGTCGGGCCATATGGCGCGCCCGCGCGAAAAGACAGCAGCGTGTCGTCGAAGGTCTGGTCATGTTGTCGGGTTTTCTGAAGTGACGAAGGGGAAGAACAGGGACCGCAAGCGGTCGTCCACCGGCGCGCTTAAGCGGCCGGGGTGGTAAGTCGTAGAAGAACTGTTCTGTTCGTCATCATGGCCGAAAACCTAGTGGTCCGATGCGCAGGCGTCAAGTCCCTGAAAAACAAGTGAGATTCTGGCGTGTTGGGCGGTGCCACTTTGTGGCCGTACTTCTCCGCCAAAAGGCTGCCCTCGCAGGCTGTGCGAGATGAGCTTCTTCACCCCTCGTTAACCATCGCTTCATAGATTGTTAACGCACACAAGAACAGGACCCTGGGAGTCCCTAAGATGGCCCATGGGGATCGACTGACGTCGAAATGGCAGGCGCATGAGTGAACGACGAAAAAGCGGACGCAAAGGCAAAGCGGGCAGTGCCGGCAATCGCGAGCTTGTGTCTCGTCGTCTCCCTTTCCTGGGTACCCTGCGCCTGGAACTGGAACCACCGAAAAAGAAACGGCGGAAGGCAAGTACAAAACCCCGTTCCCAAAAGCATGGCGATGAAGATAAGAGCTTGGGCGCAAAAGTCGCCTATTGGTCGACCGTCGCAGGCCTATGGGGAATCGTGGCTGCAGGCGGGATTGTCCTTTACTACGCTCTCACGCTGCCCAGCACCGACAATCTTTGGAACATTGACGCCTCTCCCAGTGTCACCATCGCCGCCACCGATGGAACACCCATCGTGACACGCGGTGGTCGCCACGGTGCGGCGGTGCGCCTCGCTGACCTGCCTCCCTATCTTGTAGACGCGGTGGTTGCCACAGAAGACAAGCGTTTCTATTCCCATCTCGGGATTGACCCAATCGGTCTCGCCCGTGCGATGGTTGCAAACCTGAAGGCAGGCTCAATTGTGCAGGGTGGCTCGACCATCACTCAGCAGCTTGCCAAGAACATCTTTCTGACGCCCGAGCGGACCCTGGACCGCAAGCTACAGGAAGCGCTTCTGGCTCTATGGCTGGAAGCGAAGTTCTCAAAAGATGAGATCCTTACTCTTTACCTGAACCGGGTGTATCTCGGCGGCGGCGCCTACGGCATTGAAGCGGCCTCGCAACGATATTTCGGCAAGTCCGCACGTGATGTCACCTTGCCGGAAGCGGCCATGTTGGCAGGCCTTCTCAAGGCACCGTCGCGCTACGCCCCGACCAACGATCTCGCCCGCGCCCAGGAGCGGGCGGCGACAGTCCTCGCAGTAATGGTACGCGATGGGCGCATCAACTATCAGGATGGTCAGTGGGCATTCGATAACCCCGCAGTGCTCCGCGGCGCTGCCCGATCTCAATCAGCGAACTATTTCGCAGATTGGATTGTTGACCAGGTGCCAGGCTATGCAGGCCGACCGAACTCCAGCCTTGTCGTGCGGGCAACCTTGGACACCGATCTGCAGCGGGCAGCCGAACGTGCGATTGATGCAGCGCTGGCGCGCAATGAGCGCGCCCTAGGCGTCACCCAGGCCGCTCTTGTCGCCATGACACCAGATGGCGCCATCCGTGCGATGGTCGGTGGCCGCTCCTACCGTCAAAGTCAGTTCAATCGCGCGGTTTATGCCGAGCGCCAACCAGGTTCAGCCTTCAAGCCAGTTGTTTTTATGACGGCCCTAGAACGTGGTCTGACGCCGGACACACTTCGCGTGGATGCGCCGGTTATTGTCGATGGGTGGTCACCGCGAAACTATTCCGAAACAAATGATGGTGTCATGACCCTGACCCATGCTCTGTCAAAATCGGTAAATACGATTGCGGTGCAGATCTCCGAAGAAGTGGGTCGTGAAAATGTTATTCGCACGGCCCGCCGCTTGGGCATCCGCAGCGAAATGGCGCCGCACGCCTCACTGGCGCTGGGCACCTTTGAAGTGACGCTGCTGGAGCTCACGTCGGCCTATGCGGCGTTTGCAAATGGCGGTGCAAGCGTGATCCCTCATGGGATTGAGGGCATTGAGACCCTGTCAGGAAACCGACTCTATCAACGCCGTGGAGCGGGCCTCGGGCCCATCATGTCTCAGCAAACACTGGGCATGATGAACCATATGTTGGGCGAGACAGTGCGCACGGGCACCGGGCGCCGGGCGGCGCTTGCCGGTCGCCCGAGTGGCGGCAAGACAGGCACCAGCCAGGACTTCCGGGATGCCTGGTTTGTGGGCTACACGGCAGACCTCGTTGTTGGCGTCTGGGTGGGTAATGACGACGGCACGCCGATGAAGGAAGTGACCGGTGGCGGTGTACCGGCAAGCATTTGGCGTGAATTTATGGAGAGCACTCAGCGCGGCGTTCGGGTGTCTGCACTGCCTGGTGTCTATACACCTGTGGCCGCGGCAACTGGCTCCATTGGCACCTGGCCCTTTGACGATGAGCCCGAAGCAGAGCCCGAGGAGGAACGCGGTTTCTTTGATCGGCTGTTTGGCCGCTCGGCATCTGAGGAAGACGATGACGTGAGGCGCCCGAACATACGGCCCGGGCGCCCGACCTGGCGCTAAGCAAAGCTGAGCTTTAGTTTTTGTTGCTGTTCCCGGTGTTTCCTGAATCCGCAGGCAGATCCTGGTCGACGGGCTCTTCAACTTCATCTTCGACGACAACAGTTTCTTCTGATACCGGCGCGTCTGTGGCGCTCACTTGATCACCAAGGAAGGTTGCCGTAACCGCGAACGACCCGTCTGCGGTCTCATCGAAGCCGCGTACAAAAAGATAGTATGTTGCGCCTTGCTGCAGAAACCGCTCGAAACGAGGGTTGAACCCGTCGTCATCGTCTGATGTGAAGGCCGCCGTCATGGTTGTGATGTCTGTGCCAACAGCGGGCGCTTCGGCACCCGGGAGAACCGGCAGGAGATGGGCGACAGTGTCGAGGCTTTCATCCGCAGCCCGCACCGAAACAACATGTCGGCCAGATTGGGCGGGGCTGAACTGATACCAGGAGCCATCTGCGTCCAAATTGCTTGTAGCAGGGTTGTCGAGCTCGAGGGTCGCAATGCCATCCTCAGGAAAACCGCCAGCCCCTTCTGTTAAGGTGGTGCCTGCAACAAATCCTTCGGGTGCAGGTAAGACTCTCAAGACGCCGGGGCCGCCTGTTTCTCCGTAGCTGGTGAGATCAACCCGCCACGTCTCGCTTCCTTCCGCCACGGTGACAGATACCATGGCATCCAGTCCATCCGTATCATCATTTGTGACAACGGCTGTTTCGCCGTTAGCCGTAAAGAGGGCAAGAACAGGATCAGAGGTGCCGTCCAACCCGCGCAGCTCAACGCGATAGGTTCCGGTTTCTTCAAAAGTGAGCGTGGCTGTCGTTGCTACCGTGCCGATGGTCACAAACTGCTCCGCCCCGTCAGCAGGAATACTAAGAGAAAGAGCCTCGCCACTGCTTTCTACAGAGGGGGTGTCTGTGTCGAGTGCGGTTTCAACGCCAATGACGATAAGCAGTGCGCCCAAAGCACCCACAAAGCTTGCAGCGACCATGCCGCCGCTGAAACCACTATTTGATGTGCCACTGTTCCCGTTTGTCGGCGTTATTCTATCGCTCACCATTGCGCTCTCCCAGTTTTCATCTGTACCCAGCCTATTGCTGACCGCCAAAAATGGCGAGACAAAGGCGTGAGCGAATCTTAGTCCAAAGAAAGGGGCACGACGCCATATTTGTGGAGGGCAGGACCCTCAGTTTCCAGCCATCTCATGGCCTGTGGATAGGTAGGAACCAGTTTCTCTACTGTCCGCCAAAACTGAGCGCCATGATTCATATGAACCAAATGGGCAACCTCGTGAGCGGCTACATAATCAAGGACGTCTGTCGGTGCAAATATGAGCCGCCAGGAAAAAGAGAGAGCCCTGGTTGAGGAGCAGGATCCCCACCGACTGGATTGGTCTCTTACCGTAATGCGACTAGGACGCACATTGAGTGCGGCTGCGTGGGTCAGCACGCTTTGATTGAGATCGGCCTTGGCCTGTTGCTTGAGCCAATCAGTGACACGCCGTGGTAGGAAGGTGATGTCGCCTCCCACATGCAGCTCCGGTACGTCGCAGTCACCTTGCGAAACACGCCGAACCGCGCAGCGCTGACTTTCTACATGACGAATAAGATGCGGTGTTCCTCTTACAGGGATGCGCGCACCATCACAAAACGGTTCAGCGAGGGCGACATGTTGACGTTGTTCAATGAGCCAATCAGCATGACTATGCGCAAAGGAGATCGCGGCCTTCACGTTGCGCTTATTGGGTGTGGTGACATGGACGGCGCCCGTTGTCATGTCGACGCGTACGATAAAGCGCCGTGCGCGCGGGTTGTGTCGCACGACCAACGGGACCTGTTCGCCGCGAAGCGACAATGTATCCATGTGCAAGGCACGGGACGTTTTCGTCATGGGGGTGCTGTACTCTATCGAATCACATGAAGTGTGTTCAGCCTACAATGTGCACCAGAAAGCGGGTAAGCTGCGTCTATGTCAAGCATACCAAGGTTTCATCTCGCATTTTCTGTCAACGACATGGGCGCCGCTCGATCTTTCTATGAGGGTGTTCTCGGATGTGGCGTAGGGCGCAGCGACGCACGCTGGATCGACTTCGATTTATTTGGACATCAAATCGTTGCACATCTGGACGAGGCGAAAGCGATTGGGGATGCAAGCAATGCGGTTGATGGTGATGATGTGCCCGTCCCGCATTTTGGCCTGATCCTGGAGTGGCAGGATTGGGAAAGGCTTGCAGAAAAACTAGAAGAGACAGATGTAAGTTTTGTGATTGAGCCGCACATTCGGTTCAAGGGACTGCCGGGCGAGCAGGCGACGATGTTCTTTTGTGATCCGTCGGGCAATGCGCTGGAGTTTAAGGCCTTCCGGAACGACGCCCAGATATTTGCTACGGAGTAACTCTATCAGGGTCGCTGCAAGGTAGCAGCTCTAGCTATTGCTCAACGCGCTGCGAATGGTCTCTGCCATCTTCTCTGGCTTTGTCCCGGGACCAAAATGAGTGATGAACTGACCGTCTTTGTCCATCAGGTACACAATGGAAGAATGATCCATTGTGTAGGCCGCATTGGAGCCTGGGTCTTCTACGCGTTCGTAATAGACCCGATAGGCCCGAGCAGCAGCAGCGATTTGATCAGCCGTGCCTGTAAGGCCGGTCATGCGAGGGTGGAAATGGCTCACATATTGTGCCATCGCCTCGGCCGTATCGCGTTCCGGGTCAATAGAAATTAATATAGGCCGAATCTGCTCAGCATCGTCGCCGACAAGGTCCAGAGCATTGCTCATAATCTGAAGCTCTGTAGGGCAGACGTCTGGGCAAAAAGTGAAGCCGAAATAGATCAGCATCAGTTCGCCTTTGAACGTTTCATTCGTGACCGTACTGCCATCATGCATCACCAGCTCAAATGGGCCGCCAATCAGAGCTGCACCGCTGGAGCGTTGCGGGTAGTCACCCTCGTCGGTTGGCAAAGTTGCGTACAAAATCCCGGCAGTAACAATCGCAAGGCCGACAATGGCAACAAGAAAGACAGTTAATCGCGACATGGGGGCTCCAAATATGTGCATTCATGTTGTATTCAGGCAGGCATTGGCATATTTCAGCGTCCCATACTGGTGACAGACGCAAGTTTGCCTTGGACCGGATACAACCTACAAGTACGATCCCGCCTTAGGTAGCTTATTCGAGCAGGCCGCAGCAATGCGGATTCTCGTCGCAGGCCGCAACCCGAGAGTTTGGCATAGAAAAGATGATCCATAGACATGAGCGACGTGAGCATTTTCTCACATCCAAACAGACTCTGGTTTTAGCCTTCTTCGCGACACTGCTGGTTTTTGGAAACACAGGAGGTGCGTTCGCCAGTGGCATCCAGCAACCCTCAGTCGTCGCGCCAGACACACCTTTCATCGAGGCTGTGCGTGATGGTGACATTGACGCGCTAAAAGCAGCATTGGTGCGCGGCGAATCTCTCGACTCCCGTGACAAAATGGGATCACCAGCGCTTTTTGTGGCGTTGCAATTTAGCCAACACGATGCATTTTACTTCCTGCTCGAAAACGGCGCCCGCATCAAGGCGAAAGACAGGGCAGGTGATACGCTGCTAACGCTTCTTGCGGGTACGAAAATGGTCAACATAAGCGCTGCACTCCTGGAGGCTGGCGCAGACCCTGACCGGCTTGGCGCCGATCGAGAGCCCGCGATCATCATTGCTGCACGCGCAGGTCAGGCGGAAATGGTTCGTCTGCTTCTCGATTGGGACGCGGATTATGAAGCCACAGACCTAACAGGCCGAACAGCTCTTGGCATTGCTGAGCAGCGCCGCGATCGTGTGATCGCCAATATGTTGCGCGAAGCAGGCGCCTATTAGGCGGGATGCCCTTTGGGAGATCGCTATTCCCACATCCCGGCCCTTTTATCAGGGGTGAGTGCGCCCTATCTTCTTTTCTATGACCAAGACGAAGACCGACCGAAAAAGCGACGCCTCCCCTACAGACGGCCGACCGTGGCACCACCTGCCGGACGGAAAATTCCGCAACCCTGAGGGCAGCCCAAAGAAGTCTGTGCCGCTCCGGGTGGCGCTTCCCTATTTTGCGGAAATGTTTGGGCGCAGCTTCAATAAGATTGAGGTGCCAACATCCCACGTCTTGCCGCGCGATCAAGCGAACCGGCAGCTCCGGGAGTTTCTGGACCAATCCGGTGACTTCATCACCTGGTTGGGACACGCGTCCTTTCTGTGCCGCATAGCGGGCAAGATAATTCTGACCGACCCCTACCTTACCAGCTATGCCGGCCCCGCCGGATTTGGTCCGAAGCGTTATGTAAAAAGCGGCATCGCGATCCGCGACCTTCCACCGATTGATGTCCTAGTGGTTTCCCACAATCACTACGACCATCTCGATGAGCGCGCGTTGGCCCAGCTGCCTGATAAGAACCGAACGACCGTTTTGGTTCCCCTCAATCTGGGGGAATTTTTCAGGAAACGCGGCTTCGCTCATGTAGTTGAGATGGACTGGTACGACGATCTTGTTGTGAACGACTTGAAAGTGACGGCTTTGCCCGTGGTGCACTGGTCGAGGAGGGTCGGGTTTGATCATAACACCTCCCTTTGGGCGGGCTTTGCCTTCAGGGGACCAGACCATCATCTCTTCTTTGGCGGCGATTCTGGATATGGCCCCGTCTTCAAAGATACGGGAGAGCGATACGGTCCCTTCGACACAGCGCTGCTCGGCATTGGCGCTTATGCCCCGCGGGAAATGATGAAGGCGTCGCACGCCACACCGGAAGAAGCGGTTCAAATGGGGCTGGACCTAAAGGCAAAAACCCTTGTTGGCATGCATTGGGGGACGGTTGTTCTCACCCAGGAACCTCCGTTTGAACCACCTGAGCGTTTTGTTGAAGCAGGGAAAACGGCTGGTCTGGCGGACGACGATGTGTGGGTAATGAAGATTGGGGAGAGTCGGCGTCTGGCCGCATCAGACACAGCAGGCTGGCCGTCCAACGCCTGATCGGCTATTTCCAAGGGGCACAATATTGCTCCAGGTGAACTAGCGATGGCCCAACCCAATAGGCGTTCTTCTTTTATTTCCGATCAGGCGGGGATCCGCCTGCAAACGATCATGTTGTTGCGGTGGCTGGCAGTTGCCGGCCAGCTGGGCGCTGTGCTGTTTGTCTATTTCGGGCTTCAGTTTCCACTGCCACTGGGCTTTTGTCTTGCCGCTATTGCAGCCTCTGCATGGCTCAATGTGTTTTTGGCACTGAGATATAGGACACCGATCCGCCTACCAGACAGTCAGGCAGCTGCCTATCTCGCCTATGATTTGCTGCAGCTCGCAGCCTTGTTGTACCTCACTGGCGGGCTTGGCAATCCTTTTTCATTGCTCTTCATGGTTCCCGTGACGATTTCCGCAACCACCCTGTCGCCGAAATCGACAGGGCTGCTTTTGTCTCTGGCCTTCATTTGTGTGACGGCTCTTTCCATCTATCACTTGCCATTGCCATGGACACCTGACGCGCCCCTCGTCCTGCCTTGGACTTATCAGGCCGGCATTTGGGCAGGTCTCCTACTGGGCTTGGGTTTCGTCGCCGTGTACGCCTATCGGATCGCGGATGAAGCGCGCCGCATGTCAAACGCGCTCGAGGCGACTGAACTGGTTCTGGCGCGAGAGCAGCGGCTCTCGGCGCTTGATGGGCTGGCCGCCGCCGCTGCCCATGAGTTGGGGACACCCCTAGGCACAATTGCTCTTGTTGCCCGGGAACTCCAACGTGACAAGCCAACAGGTGATCAATTGGACGAGGATCTCAACCTGCTTCGGTCGCAGGCAGAGAGATGTAAAGAAATCCTCTCAAGGCTGACCCACCAACCCGACGCACGCGATGCGCTATACGCACGCATAGAGGTCGATGCTCTTCTGAGTGAAATTGTAGCCCCTCATCGGGACATGGACGTGTCCTTTGATTTGGCCACCGACGGAGCAGAGCCGACACCATCGCTGGTCCGCCGGCCGGAGATCCTCTACGGGTTAGGAAACTTCGTTGAAAATGCATCAGACTATGCGCGTCGCACGGTAACCATCGCCGGTGAATTCGACAAACATAAGGTCCGCATTTCAATCACAGATGATGGCCCAGGTTTTCCAATGGATATGGTGGACCGGCTAGGCGAGCCCTATGTTACGACGCGCCCTCGCGGAACGCCAAGATCGGTAAGGGACGGGTCTCATGAAGGGATGGGGCTTGGTTTCTTTATTGGGAAAACTTTGCTTGAGCGAAGTGGAGCAACTGTCTTGTTCGGAAACCGGACAGATGGTCGCACTGGCGCTGTGGTTATTGTCGAATGGCCTAGAGACGCGATAGAAGCGCCACCAATTGGCGGAGCACAGGATCAAATAAGCGATCATGAGTTGGCGTGACGGGCGTAACAGCGTAAAATTCGCGCTCCAACGGCGGCGTATTTGCGCTGCCAATCCTCGCGGTCGGCAGGAGCACCATGACAGACGAAGTGAATGAAGCACATGAACCGGCAAACGAGGAACGCACCCTCCTGTTGGTAGATGATGATGCGCCGTTCCTAGGCCGACTGGCCCGGGCAATGGAAAATCGAGGATTCACTGTCTCCCAGGCCGCCACGGTTAAGGAAGGTGTTCGGTTGGCCCAGGAAGTCAAACCGAACTATGCCGTCGTCGACTTGCGTTTGGATGACGGCAGCGGGCTAGAGGTCGTATCGGCGCTTCATACGGTTCGGGAAGATGCCCGAGTCATCGTTCTCACGGGCTACGGCAATATCGCGACCGCCGTTGAGGCAGTGAAATTGGGTGCCGTAGACTATCTGTCAAAACCTGCAGACGCCGATGATGTGGAGGCTGCGTTGATGGCGCAGCCGGGCGAAAAAGCGCCACCACCGGAAAACCCAATGTCCGCAGACCGGGTGCGCTGGGAACATATCCAGCGGGTCTATGAATTGTGCAATCGCAATGTGTCGGAGACCGCTCGGCGCCTGAATATGCACCGCCGGACCTTGCAGCGCATTTTAGCCAAGCGCGCGCCGCGCTAACCTGCCGACACAGCCAGATCCATCGATCCGTCGGGAGCGTGGCGGCCTAGCAAGACTAGTCCTGCTCTTCATTGCCAATCAGGGCGGTTACACCTGGATCAAGGGTTTGGTGAACGCGGCTAGCAGCTGCGCGGGCAAACAGAAGAGTGACAGCTTTGCGTCGCGGCGCAGCCAATGCATCGCGCTCGGGTTCTCTTAAAATTTCCGCGCCGAACTTGTCAGCGACGATGATCCCGACGGGCGCATCGTCCGGCAATACATCCAGCGGGAAATCGGGTGGGACCGCAAAGAAGAAACGATCGCAGTAGTCCAGATATTCATGCCACTTTTGGTCAACGCGGAAATCGGCAAGTGATGACTTAATCTCGACAATGATCACATCCCCCTTTTTGTCGAGAGAGGCGACGTCAACACGCCGCCCATTCTTGAGGCCGAGTTCGGTAAGCGGTGTATGTCCCATGTGAATGAGCATGCGACACACGCCGCGCTGTACTGCTGCCGCGACGGGTGATTGTCGACCGTCTGTCGTTGCATGGGAGAGGGCATCGTCATCGCTCATATGCTCAAACCTCTAGGCCTGCTTTGCTTGCACAATGGCGCACCATGCCGCGCAGACGCATGCCTTTACGTGGGTCGTTGGCAGCAACGCCCGGCTGAACCGTGCCCCCATGATAAAGAGTACCAAGAGCGTTTACCGTTGCAGCGAGGTAATAGACATCTAGGTCAATCGGCGTCCCGCTCGCAGCTTGATAGCCCATGAAGATAGCGTCTCTAATCTCAGGTCGTTCTTCGAAATGTCGAAATTCCGCATGGGGCGCACCCATGCCACATTCTGCGAAATCAAGCAGGCTGAAGCTGCCAGTGCCTGTCACAAGGACATTGCTGAGATTGACGTCACCATGCAAAAATACAGGTGATGCTGACGAAGACATCCAGCGCTCTTTCAGACTGTCGCAGAGCGCTTTGTCCTCTGGTTTGGCGAGCGCGTCACGCAATTGACCTACTGCGCGCAGGATTGGATCATTTTGTGGCAGGCCTGCTGTCTCGCTGATCGTCATGGCGTCATGGTGAAAGTCTGCCAGCGCAGCGCCGAGTGTTTCTCCCACTCTTTGTCGTCCATCAGGTGTCGATGGGATGGCCTCGCCGAGGCGCCTGCCTTCAAGCTTCGACAATCGCAGCCAGCCTTCAAGCGGTGCAACAAAGGGATTGGCAGGAAGGTCAATATCGCCGTGACCAAGAAGTTCGGGAATGTCGAAGCCGCCACACCGTCTGTTGCCCAGCGCTTTTAAGGCAGCGACCTCCCGCTGAATAAGAGGTCCGGGAGCACCAAGGCCACCACGTTTTCTGACAAGCTTCAGAACTGACCCGTCACCAAGGTCATAAACAATTCCCCAAAGACCTTCGCCGATCTCGTTCCAGGGCGGTGGGGGAAGGGTCACTCCTTGAGCATCTAGCGTTGCGTGAGTGAGGTCTTCGATGCTGGTTAGGGTCATGAGCGCGATGCTAGTGCATGTTTCCGAAAAGTGTGCGCGGTTTTCGGACAAAAACATGCACGAAAAAGAACAGCCTTACTTTTTTCAACAAAAGTTGACGGGCTTTTGTGGTTCGAAAATGCGCCAGCTGATCAGAGCATGTTTCCGAAAAGTGGGTGCTGTTTCGGGCAAAAAGAAAGGGCGGCTTTGGAGGAAAGCCGCCCTCGGGGGTGCGAAACCAGGTTTCGCAGGGGGAAGTTTACTCTGCAGCGGAAAGGCCGGAGAGAGCATCCTCATTGGTCGAGAAATTGATGGTCTTGAGGTATTTGATACCGTCTTCCGCGATATCGTCCCCAACCATACGGTCGCCCTCATTCTTCAACTCGTCCATGTCGACATAGGTTGAGTAGAAGTCTTTGGTGCGGTCGGTGATGATTCCCGCTTTGAGCAGAGTTTTGATGAGCACGCGGAAAATATTCGTGCCTTCTTTCATCTGCTCCCGGCGATCATCATCGGTAAAGGCCTCTAGCATTTCTGCCTGCACGGTTTCCCAATCAAGGCCGAATTGCGGATAGATCACTTTCTTCTGTTCTGGGTTAACCAGATTGAAGAGCAGAGTCTGGAAGCAGTGAGCGGCCCAATCCTCAATAATGTGCTGCTCTTCTTCCGACAGCGATGGAATGGTGCGGTCTGCCCAGATTTTCCCGAACTTGTGGTGGAAAGCCTCATCCGTCATGACAAGCTGCGTCAGCTTCACCAGCAGTGGGTCGTTGGAGCCTGTGTAAAGCGTGGCGAACGCTCCCATTGCAAGGCCCTCAACCAGCATCTGCATGCCCACGATCTTTTTGTAGACCTCAGGGGCATTCACGATGTCTGTCAGGAGCGTGCCAAGGGTATCGCCAACTGGCAGTGGTTTGCCGAAGCGTGTTTCCACATATTTGGCAAATGCAGTGACGTGCCGCGCTTCTTCCCGTGTCTGGTTTGCTGCATATTCCTGCGCGCCTGGATCGAGAAGGATGTGACAAAGACTTGCTGAAAGGTTGAGCGCGCCCTGTTCACCATGAAGAATGGCTGACAGGCTCCACCGTGCTGTTTCGTTGGCAAAACGCACCTTGTCTTTTTCAGAAAGTGCCTGGAAGCAGGGAAGCCTGAATTCCGGTATCATCTCTTCCGGCATGATCATCTGAGTATCCGTGTCGAACGGCTCAGAGAAATCGATATATTTGGTGTCGAGCGGGTCCCAGAAATGGTCATGGGTCGCGGAGATGATCTTGTCGAAGGCACTGGACCGATTGCCATACCGGTCGACATCCATCATCGCGGGGAAATCATCTGGCGCGCAGGCGTTGTAGGCCTCGTCCTTCGTAATCTGCCGAATTTCAGTCATCTATTCCTCCAGAAAGGCGCATTGCAAAGTGAAACAGAGAGTTTCCGCGCCAAAGGGCCAAAAAGAGCCAAAAACTGATCTTGATTCAAAAGATAGGGTGAGGTTAGGTGGCTATCAAGCAGAAAATGACACCTCCGTCACCTTTGCTAAATGAACTGTTTAGGTGGATGAGTTCGCGGTCTGACTCAGTGTGAAGCTGAGAGGCGGGTCTGAGCCGACCATTTTAGATCAAGGGGTATTTAGTAACTTGTGAGGGCCTCGTTAATCTCTTCTGTTCAATTCGCCTGAGAGACATGCCTTTCCCGTTACATTGGGGAGAAAACTGTGCTATCGGAGAAGGGTTGCACGTAAGATCAGGGGGCAATTTGCCTGTCTGGTTACGCGGATTGCGGCAAGGGGTGCTGGATGCTGACCTTCTAAGTCTCCAGCCAAAAAGAAAGATAAGAATTCGATCGGCAATTGAATGTCGACGACCCGCAAAATGCGGGACTTGGGAGGGGGTAGGCCACGAAAGACGCAAACTGCGTCATTTGTGGAGGTCAAACAGGCAAACGGAGCTCTGCTCCAGTTTAAAGGTTCTGACCAACAAGATTCTCGCTGCATGCTCATGAGAGCCTCAGCGTTTGTTAGGATCTTCCCCCTAAATAGTTTTGCGCAGATGCGCCACGCTTTTCCGTGTACGGAGTAAGCGTGGTTGTGATTTGCGTTTAGTGTTGACGGTCGTCGAGGGGCGACCAGGGAGACGGGAAAAGGTCTATGGTAAAGTTACTCGAAGCCCTTATTTTTAGGACCCGCGTCATTATTCTCGCAGGACTCGCAGTGTTTACTCTCTATGCGGGGTACTATGCGACGCAGCTGAAGATGGACGCCGGGTTCGACAAGCAGTTGCCGGCGGGGCACGAATATATTCAGACCTTCCAAGAGTATCGAGAGAAGCTCTTCGGTTCGAACCGTGTGATCATTGTGCTGGAAGCCAATGAAGGAAGCATCTGGAACAAGGAGTTTTTCCAGGAATACAAGGATATCACCGACGATATCTTCTTCCTTCCTGGTGTTGCACGTCACACAGTGACGTCATTGTGGACACCAAACACACGTTATCTTGAGATTACAGAAGAAGGCATTCGAGCCGACGATGTGATCCCGGGGACGGTGACATCAGAAACGATGAACCCGGAAGCTCTGGCGCAGATTGAAAACAATGTCATTCGCGGTGGGTTTGTTGGCCGTCTAGTGGCCGAAGACTTCCGCGCTGCGATGATCACTGCAGAGCTGCTGGAGTATAATCCCAAGACTCAAGAGAAACTCGATTATTTCGACCTGGCAGCGAAGCTTGAATCAGAAATTCGCGCGAAATATGAAACCGAAGGCGGCGACTATACGGTCCGCATCATTGGCTTCGCCAAGCTGATTGGTGACATTGCCGACGGCGCGCAATCGGTTGTTCAGTTCTTCTTTATCGCTTTTGTGCTGACAACTCTGTCTGTGTATCTCTATGCACGGTCGATCATTCTCACCTTCCTGCCTCTATTTTGTTCGTTGGTATCGGTGGTCTGGCAATTCGGGGTGCTGGCGTTCCTTGGCTACGGACTTGATCCGCTCGCCATCCTGGTGCCGTTCCTGGTCTTTGCGATCGGGGTGAGTCACGGGGTGCAGCAGATCAATCTGATCACCGCTGAGATCTCCAACGGTGCCACCTCTGAAGAAGCGGCTCGGACCAGTTTCTCCGGTCTTCTCATTCCTGGAACCATGGCTTTGGTGACGGACCTTGTGGGCTTCGGCACGCTGATCCTGATCCCAATCCAGATGATCCAGGAACTTGCGATCACAGCATCTATCGGTGTGGCACTGAAAATTGTGACCAACCTGATCATGCTGCCGATCCTGGCATCCTACTTCACGTTTGACGAAGGATTTGCCGATCGTGTCGCAAGGGCGCGTGAAACACGTCTGAAAGTGATGCGTGTCCTAGGTAACATTGCAAACCCGAAAACGGCGGTGATCACGCTGATCGTTTCAACTGGTTTCTTTGTTGCTGCGGTCATCGAAAGTCAGGATCGTCACGTCGGTGCTCTGCACCCTGGGTCGCCTGAGCTTCATCCCGATGCCCGCTACAATGTCGACAGTACGACCATTGCTGAGAAATTCTCCCTTGGTCTTAACTTGTTGACCGTTGTGACGGAAACACCAACGGAAGCTTGCATCAAATATGACCAAATGCGTTACCTGAACCGCTTTACGTGGCACATGGAAAACGTCGAAGGCGTATCGCTCGCGATTTCGCTTCCATACGCGGTGAAGAACTCTTCAGCGGGCTGGAACGAGGGGAACCTCAAATGGCGTGCTCTGCCACGTAACCAGTTTGCGTTGGTGCAGGCCGTTGGACCTGTTCCACCATCAACCGGTCTTCTCAACCAGAACTGTTCGGTTATGTCCCTCTTGATCTTCCTGGAAGATGCCAAGGCGACAACGATCGAAAGAGCTGTTGAGGAAGTGGTGGCATGGCGCGACGCAAATGCACGTGACGATGTGAAGATCCGTCTCGCTTCGGGCAACATGGGTGTTGCCGCTGCGGTGAACCAGGAGATTGAAACATCAGAGCTTCCAATGATGCTCTGGGTCTATGTGGCAATCGTCCTGCTGGTGGTCCTCACCTATCGTGACTGGCGTGCGACCATCGCCTGTACGATTCCTCTTACCTTCGCCACCTTCTTTGGCTACTGGTTCATGGAACTGCTCGAAATCGGGCTTACCGTGGCAACGCTGCCGGTGATGGTGCTGGCTGTGGGCTTGGGTGTGGACTACGCGTTCTACATCTATAACCGCGTTCAGTTCCACCTTGCGGAAGGTTTGAACATCACGGACAGCTACAAGCAGACACTCTTCGAAACGGGTATGGCGGTTGTGTTTACAGCCATCACCATGGCCGTTGGTGTGTCAACGTGGACCTTCTCCGCCCTGAAATTCCAGGCGGATATGGGTCTCCTGCTGACCTTCATGTTCTCAATCAACATGATCATGGCGATCACAACACTGCCTTCTATCGCGGTGGTGCTCGACATGCTCTTCCCACGGAAACGCCCAGTGAAGGCGCCTTCAGGCGCCCTCGCTCACTAAAAAGCGTTGGGAACAACAAAATTGACGCCGTCGAGGGACATTGTCCGTCGGCGGCGTTATAGTTTCAGACAACAGATGTACGCTGGTGACGGCGTGCGCATGACAGGGAAGACGGGAGGCACATATGCTCGATAAAATTCTGAGCCTGTTAAAGGACGGCCCAAAAGCACCACCTGCGGCGACAGTAGCCAGTGGAGATGCAAAGCAAGTCGCAGCGGCGGCACTGATGGTTGAGGCTGCGCGCCTTGATCGTGATTTCGATGACGGCGAGCGCGCAACCATCACGCGTGTAGTGAAGGAACAGTTCGGGCTGACCGACGATGCGGCAAACGACCTTGTGGAAGTTGCTGAGAAACGTCAAAAGGCGAACTATTCCGACATGGCATTCATCAATATTGTGGCGAACAGCTTTGATGAAGGCGAGAAGAAAGACCTTCTCAAAATGCTCTGGTCCGTTGCCTTGTCTGACGGGAGCCTCCACAAGTTTGAAGAGCACCTGGTGAATCATGTGGCTACGCAGCTTGGATTGAGCGCGGATGACACCGCAGCAGCGAAAGAGGCCGCAAAAGGCTGAGCTTCTGAACCACCCAAAGAAAAGGCCGCCTAGATAGGCGGCCTTTTTTTGTGTCAGGGGAAGGTTTCTAACGAAGCGAAAAGCCGACAGCTGTTTCCAGATCTGCTAAGGCCTGCTCTGCATTGAGCACCTTGATCGTCGTCATGCCCAGCGCCTTGGCGGGTTTGAGATTAATACCCAAATCATCCAGGTAGACCGATTGTGACGCTTCAACACCGAGTGTTTCGCAAGCCATTTCATAGATGCGCGGGTCCGGTTTTCGAATGCCGATTTTGGAACTCTCGATCACATGATCGAAAAGGGCCATCACATCTGCAACCGCGGCGGCCTTTGTTTCCGTCCGTGCCATGCCGGCACCCTCGCCAGCGCTGACATTGTTGGTGATGCATCCCACAGTGAATTTCTCTTTGCAGCGCTTGAGCGCCGTGACCATCTCCGGACGGATGTCGCCGGAGAGAAGAGCCACCACCTCGCGCCCGGTAACACTGCCACCCAGCGCCGTTGCTTCTTTCGCGAACATATCGTCAAACTCTTCCAGCGAGATGTCGCTCCGCTCAAAAAGAGCCCAGGCGTTCGTGTCGGGATTGGTCGAATTCACCTTCCGGATGAAATCTGCCGGCAAGCCCCGCTCTGCTTCGAACCGATTGAATGCCTCAAAAGGGCTTGTGGTGAGCACACCGCCAAAATCCCAGATTACCGCCTGAACCATATGTCTTGTCTCCAATTTTGATGCCGGACCCTACCTGAGTGGGCCAAAAACACCAATGTTTCTGGTGGAAAACGGCACATCTCGGCAATTGCTGGGTTGCTGACGACGCGGCCTGTGCCAAATCTAAAGACCTGCCCTCACCGCAAAGGATGAGGTGGGTCGAGCAGGCTCACTGTGCCCGTTTTACCAGGCAGTCCTGACCTTGAGCTTTCAGTGCGGTGCAAACGGCGTTTGCATCCGCTTTGCCATCGAAAGCACCAAAACGGACACGATAAAAAGTACCCCGTTCGCCAAGGTCGGCGGCTTCAATATTCAACGTCTCTCCCCCCAGCAGATCGCCATGAGCTGTCTGCAGGTTTGCCCAGGCCGTCTTTGCCGCAGCCTCAGAACGCACGGACAGCAATTGAATCAGATATTGTCCGGTTTGAGCCACAGCAGATGCAGGTGCCGATGCGGCAACTTCAGGAGCGGCAGCTGGTGCTGGCTCGGACGCTGGTGGGGTGATTGTAGCGGCTTCCCGGGCGGGCGCCGCCGGTGTTGGTGTTTCAGCGGGGGGCTCGGCTGCTACCGCAGTTTCCACAGGTGCGGGAGCCGGAGCTTCTTCGGCGGGAGCGTTGTCGGGCGACGCCTCGGCTGGGTCAAGTCTGAGCTCAGCGGCTTCCGGCGGAACGGGCGCACCATCTGATTGAGGGCCAGGAGGTGCAATGATGGGCGCAACGCTTGGGGCTTCTGCTTCAGCTGCTGTGCTTGTGTCTTCATCAAGCGGTGCTACGGATGTCGTGCTGTCGGTACCGAACATGCTCACCGCCAACACGCCGGCGGTTACGACGGCGACCAGAGCCAAGACGCCTGCGAGACGTCTGCGGGAACCATTCGTATCGTCTTCAGCCTCATCTGCGGCAATGACGATGTCAGGCTCTGGCATCACCGGCGCAGTAGGCTCTTCACTTGCCTCTGGCGCGGGCGCGTCCGGCGCTGTCGCTCGATCTTGCGGGTCAATGGAGGAGGGTGTTGCATCACCCTTCCGAACCAGGAGATCGCTTGTCAGCGGGGCAGGCTTCTTGGACATTTAGGCGGCGCCTCTTAGGGAAGACCCATCACCCATAGGTGACAGCGGTTCTTTGGTTGTTTTGGTCTCGGTAGGAGACAGAAGGGGCGAGGCGGTTTCGCCGGTCAGCCGGTTCCGCAGGAAACTCCAGAGCTCGGAGATTTCGCCAGGGGAGCGAGACGAGCCGCCAAGTTCCATAACCGTACGACCATCGATCATGGCAGACGCGAAGTCGATACGCTGATGAACAATGGCAGGCGACACGGCGCCATGATGTGAAAGGGCAATAGCCGCTTCTGTCGTGATGCGCGCGCGTGGGCTGGCGCCATTGATGGCAAACACCAAGGGTTTGTCGACATCTTCACAGATTTGAACCGTCGCTCCTGCGGCGCGCAGATCATGCGGACTTGGACGCGTCGGGATTACAACAAGGTCCGCCTCGGCAATAACCTGGCCGATGGTTGATGTAATCGCTGGAGGCGTATCAATCACAACCAGTCCTGTTCCTGCGGCCCTGAGCGCTGCGAGATCAGACGCCAGGCCATTTTCAGATGTTCGAACAAAAGCTGGCGTATCAGCTTCACGAACATTCCACCATTGGGACAAGCTCCCCTGAGGGTCCGTGTCCATCAATACAACGGGACCAAGTCCCGTCCGCTCCGCTTCGACCGCTATATGCCCGGCCAGGGTGGTTTTGCCTGAACCGCCCTTTTGAGACGCGAACGCAATCACGTACATAACGCATGTACCCCTGTTTACTGACGGGTTATTGGGAGACCGAAATCCCCAGGTGCCCGGTCTTAGGGTCCCGTCATGACCTAAGGCTCAATAAGGCACTAAAGCAGCTGATTCCTCCGAATCAACTGCTCGGTCAGATTAACTTTTACCCAAAGGGGCCTCAATAGCACTGAGCGGCTGAAGCGCCCGGAAAAGCCGGTTTCGGACCATTTTCCTCTGGCGAAAAGCCTATTTTTGCGCCCATTCAGCCAGGACACGCAGCACCGCGTCTGTGAGTGTCCTCAGATCGGCTTCCTCAATTACCAATGGTGGCGTCGTATAGATGATATTCGCGAACGGACGAACCCAGACGCCTTCTTCGATGAAGCGGCGTTTCAACCATTCCGTGTCTTTAAGGTCGTCTACCTCTATGACCCCGATTGCGCCCAACACTCGGACATCCTGAACCCCTTTTACTGCACGGGCGGGTTCCAATTCTCTTTTGAGCTGTGCCTCAATCCGGGCGGCTTGTTCGAGCCTTGGTTCTTTCTCGAAAAGATCAAGCGCTGCATTGGCAGCCGCGCAAGCTAGCGGATTGCCCGTATAGGTGGGGCCGTGCATCAGAGCTTTGCCGGGATCATCACTCAGGAATGCTTCGAACACATGGGCGCGCGCTGTGGTGGTCGCGAGCGCCATCGTGCCGCCGGTGAGCGCCTTAGAGAGTGTCATGATGTCGGGAACAATATCGGCCTGATGGCAGGCAAAGAGGGTGCCGGTGCGGCCAAACCCGGTGAAAATCTCATCGACAATGAGCAACACATTGTGTCGGTCGCAGCAGCGGCGAATGATCTGCAACGTTTCAGGCGGGTGAAAAATCATCCCGCCAGCGCCCTGCACGAGCGGTTCCATGACGACGGCCGCAACTTCATGAGCATGGGTCTTCAGGAACTGATCAAAAGCGGCCTCTCCCTCAGCGCCCCGGGGAATGTCCGTCAGCAGATGTTCCGGGATCACGCCCTTAAAGAGTGTGTGCATCCCCTCATCTGGATCGCAGACAGCCATCGTCCCCAGCGTGTCCCCATGGTACCCACCCCGAAAGCTGACAAAATGATGGCGCCCCCGCGCGCCCTGGTTGATCCAATATTGCACGGCGATCTTCATGGCGATCTCAACTGAGACAGACCCTGATTCTGAGAAGAATGTGTGATTAAGATCGCCTGGGAGTATGTCCGCCAGGCGTTTGGCCAAGCGGAAGGCAGGCTCATGAGCGAAGCCGCCGAGCATGATATGCGGCATCTGCTCAAGTTGCTTGGTCACGGCGTCGCGGATGTGAGGGTGGTTGTATCCATGGGCCGCTGTCCACCAGGACGACACACCGTCAATCAGCTCCCGTCCGTCTTCCAAAGTAATCCGCACGCCCTCGGTTTTAACCGCTGGTAGCGTCATTGGCACGGTCTGCATTTGGGCATAAGGCAGCCAGACGTGAGAGGCACTTTCCTGAAGCCATTCGGGCGGGCTTGGATAGACAGGGTTGATTGGCGGGAAGCTGGCCATAAGGTACCTCACTGAGTAAGCAGAAGCCGCAATGTCGCGGGACACCGCCTAAGGTGCAACTCCTAAATAGGTCTATCTAGCGGCACTCTGGACAGTCTTGTCAGATGGAATAGGCTCTCTAGGGACATGCCCATGCGCACGGAGCCTACAATGCTTCAAAAAATCGGAGATGAGATCTGGCTGGTAGATGGGGATTGCGTGAGCTTCTATGGATTTCCATACCCAACACGCAGCACCATCATTCGACTGAAGGGTGGCGGGTTGTGGATTTGGTCCCCCATCAAGCCGACGCCAGAGCTATTGGATGAAGTGAGCGCCCTCGGGGCGGTTCAGCATTTAGTGAGTCCAAACAAAATCCACTACCTGTTTATAGGTGAGTGGGCAGAGGCCTTTCCTGACGCTAAGCTTTGGGGGCCTGCATCGACAATAGCAAAATGTCCTGACTTTGAATTTGAAGCCGCGCTCACAGACACGCCGCCGACAGATTGGGCGGATGAAATTGACCAGGTCTGGATGCAGGGGTCACCCGCACTTGATGAAATTGTCTTCCATCACAAAGCCTCAGCAACGACTATCCTTGCGGATCTATCGGAAAACTTTAGTGCTGATTTTCTAGCAGAACACTGGAAGCCCTGGGCGCGCTGGATTGCCCGCCGATGGAAGATTGTCGAAGGCTGGGGATACGCGCCGCTGGAATGGCGATTGTCGTTCATCTTCCGCAAACCTGCCAGGGAGGCCAAGGCACGCATTTTGGATTGGCCCACAGAGCAGGTGGTCATGGCGCACGGAGAGTGGCAATCACGCGACGGACAGGCTTTCCTCAGAAAATCTCTCGCCTGGCTCTAGGTCAGCTTCGTGCCGCCGTGAAGCCGGCAAGAAACGAGGTGAGATTTTCGCCAAGTTCCGGACAGATATAGCCACCTTCCTGAACAATCACGGTTGGATAGCCACGCCTTGAAACCGCATCGGCGATGCGGGCAAAGCCCGGCGTGGAAATGGAAAGCCCCTCAAAGGGATCGCCTTCGAATGAATCGAGCCCGAGCGCGAGAACCAAAGCCCCCGGCGCAAACGCATCAATGCGCTCCAAAGCCTGATCAAGCGCTGCCAAATAGTCATCATCCGCTGTCCGGCGGCGCAACGGTATGTTGAGATTATATCCTTGGCCGGCACCCTCGCCTCGCTCATCCGCATGACCCCAAAAGAAGGGGTAAAATCGCACGGGGTCAACATGCAGGGAGATCGTCAGCACATCCGAGCGTTCATAAAACACATCCTGTGTGCCATTCCCATGGTGGACATCAACGTCAAGAATGGCAATGCGCTCATGGCGTTGGCGTAACACTTCGGCAGCAATGCCTGAATTGTTGAGATAACAAAACCCACCGGCAATATCGCGCATGGCGTGATGCCCAGGGGGGCGACAAAGGGCGTAGGCACTATCTGCGCCTCCGAGCACAAGTTCGGCGGCATGAGCGGCAGTCTGCGCAGACCAGTAGGCGCTCTCCCAAGTGTGTTCCCCGATGGGGGCTGAGGTATCCGCTGTGTGATACCCAACTTGGCCGTCCGCGGCCGCGGGATAGCCAAAGTCACGACGCTGTGGGTGAATATTGGGGATCACTTCTTTGGGCGCGCCAGGCTTGCGCGACCAGCGGGTATAAATGTTTTTGAGAAACTGCAGATATTCCGGCGTATGGCAGCGGCTGATGACGCCAAGGCCGTAATCATCGGGCGCAACCCGTTCAAGACCGGCATTCTCTGCGCCCTTGGCGAGAATTTCAGCGCGCGCCGGCACCTCTTCATTCTCTGAGATGATCCCGCTGGCGAGAAAGAATTTAGGATCATGTTTCGTCTGCGCGCCTGCAAACACATATTGCATATCGGAAGTCGTCATAAGCCAATCACCATGCGCATTTCCATGGGGATATTGTGCTCACGACACGGGATGGGAGCAACCGTTTCAGACATGCAGGTAAGACCCATGGATTGGTAGAACTTCACCGCGGGATTGTCAGAGAAAACATCAAGGTGAAGTTCTTTGTACCCGTCTGCACGCGCGCGATCGATGGCATTGGTGAGCAGTTTAGCGCCAAGACCTGTTCCCCGGGCTGAGGCCGCGACCGACAGCGCTGTGATGTAGTAGGCGTGATCGGGAATGTGGGGGTTCATGTAGCTGATGAGGTTTGATCGCTCCCCGAGTGCAACAAGATTTTCTTCTGTGAGAGCACCGGCTTCGAAGAGCTTGCCGATGACACCGCCACCAGATGAGTGAAATTTGTACCAGTCGCTGCCCCCATAGCCGAGCTCAATGCCCAGAAGAGTTGATCTGTCGGCAACAATGCTCGTCTCGGAATGAGAGAAGAGATTTTTTGGCTCCGTCCAGCTTGCTGTCATGTAGGCGTTGAACAACACGCGGTCTGGCCCGAAAAGATAGTTATAGGTGGCGGCGCCGGTTTGATGAACGAGGTCAGGAAACTGATCAGCGAACGCTTGTGCAGATGATTGGTCCGGGTTGGTGATTTCCATTGCTCTCTCCCACGTGTTTTTCTAAAATAGGTCAATAACCTAATAATTTCAGTAAAAATAGGTTGTTGACCTATTAAGTGCAAGGGCCGGGTACCAAGATGGATGCGCAAACCCTGTCTTCTGATGAAGATGTTAAGCTGACCAAGGGTCAGATACGTCGTGCTGAAATCATCTCCCTTGGACGGGACCTTTTGATTGAAGAGGGATATGACGCTTTCGTGCTGCGCACCATTGCGGCGCGAGCGGAGATCACTTTGGGCAACCTCCAATATTACTTTCCTGTGCGCGAAGACCTCTTGGAAGAAATAGTGCGCCAGGAATTCGAGCGCAGCCTGAGCACTGTCCGTCAAGCAATCGCGCATTTAGGGGCAGCGGAGACCAGACTGACACATATGGTCCATCAATTGCTGGAGGATTGGAACCAGACGGGGGGACGTATTTATGCAGTCACCTTCATGCTGGCCTTGCATCAGGAGCGGTTTCGGCATCTGCACAAAAGGCACTACCGCCATTTCTATCAGGCGGTTGCAGACCTGGTGAGAGAGTTGAACCCTACATTATCAACTGACGACGCATTAAAGAGAGCACGGATCGTTACGACTCTGATGGATGGATCTCTTTTCCAGGTCGCACCCCATGGACGAGGGTCGCGCGCCGAACGCAAAAGGTTCCACGACGAGCTGGTAACAACGATAGTAGTAGTGATTGCCGCCTAGGCGATGCGCTTAGACTTCCGATGGGCACCGATGTGCAGGCATAGGCTCAAGGCCGAGCTTGTCGAACAAGGCCTCGTCTTTATCCTGCCCAGGGTTTTTGGTGGTGAGCAGCTCGTCCCCAACGAAAATGGAGTTGGCCCCCGCCAGGAAGCACAGCGCTTGCGTCTCGTCTGACATCCATTCCCGGCCAGCGGAAAGGCGGACAATGGATTTCGGCATCATGATGCGGGCAACGGCAATGGTGCGCACAAATTCAATAGCATCGATCTTGGCATTCTCGCCGAGCGGCGTGCCTTCAATCGGGATCAGCATGTTGATCGGCACAGACTGCGGATGCTCGGTGAGATTGCCAAGCGCCATAAGCATGCCGGCACGGTCCTGGCGCTCTTCACCGAGGCCCAGAATACCGCCAGAGCAGACATTGATCCCCGCTTCGCGCACGCGTTCCAGCGTATCGATGCGGTCCTGGAATGTCCGCGTCGTGATGATGGACGGATAGAATTCTTCCGACGTGTCGATATTGTGATTGTAATAGTCGAGGCCTGCGTCTTTGAGCTGGATCGTCTGTTCCGGGCTCAACATGCCAAGGGTCATGCAGGTTTCCATGCCCATTTCCCGCACACCTTTAATCATTGCAACGATGGCAGGCATGTCGCGCTCTTTTGGTTCGCGCCAGGCAGCGCCCATGCAATAGCGCGAGGCACCCGCTTCCTTGGCGCGCCGCGCGCCCGCCAGAACTTTCTCCACTTCCATCAACTTGGAGGCGCTGAGGCCGGTGTCATATTTGGCACTCTGGGAGCAATAGCCGCAATCCTCGGGACAGCCACCGGTCTTAACCGACAGGAGCATGCTCTTTTGCACTTCGTTTGGATCAAACCACTCACGGTGCACCGTCTGAGCGCGGAAAATGAGATCATTAAAGGGAAGGGCAAACAGCGCTTCCACTTCCTCACGCGTCCAATCATGGCGGAGGGCAGTGGCCTCTTGAGCCTTGGAGGGCTGGGGAGCAGCGGTCTGCTCGGACACGGGCGTCTGAATATTCATGAACTCTTCCCTGTTTCAAGACGGGCTGTCGGGGGCATTTTGAGCGGGAGCATAAGCGTTTCTAGGTGAAGTGGAAACACTTCACCACCCAGAAACGCGACAAAATGAGGCCGCAGAACGGGGCCATTTGCAAGCAAGAGAGTGAGGACCTTTTGGCACCGGATTTTGTTGACTCAACGGAGCGCAACGCGCAGGTTTGCCGCCGATTTTGGGCGAATGTGGGTGTCCCAAGGGAAACCGGTGGAAACGGCAGGAAAACCCTCAAATCCCAGGAAAAAAGGTGATTTCGTTTGATGGGCTCGCTTGATGACATGGCACTGCAGAAACTGGCCGAGTTGGAGGCTGGAAACCTGCGTCGTCGTCTAAAAGAGACCGACCGCAATGCAGGGGCTTATGTGGAGCGCGACGGCCGGTCGCTTATTTCTTTTTGCTGCAACGACTATTTGAACCTCGCCCACGATCCGCGTGTACTCGAGGCTGCCAAGAAGGCGCTGGATGAGCGCGGCGCAAGTTCAGGCGCCTCGCGCCTTGTGACCGGTAACCATTCGATCTTTACGGAATTGGAGAGCCGCCTCGCGGAGCTCAAGAAGACCGATGATTGCCTGGTCTTTGGCTCCGGCTATCTCGCCAATTTGGGCATCATTCCAACCTTGATGAAGCCGGGCGACCTGGTGCTGGCCGACGAGCTGTCCCACTCCTGCCTTCTCGCCGGTACAGACCTTTCTGGTGCCACGGCCTTTCGGTTCAGACACAACGATCTGGAACACTTGATCGACCTTCTCACGACACATCGCGCCGCTGCTAAAAACTGCCTCATCGTCACCGACGGTGTTTTTTCAATGGATGGTGATCTCGCACCCGTTGCTGAAATGGCAGAGATTGCCAAGGAGCATGATGCCTGGCTGATGACCGATGATGCCCACGGCATCGGCGTGCTTGCTGAGGGACGCGGCTCCAGTTTTGTCTCGGGCGCAAAAGCCGATGTGCCGTTGCAAATGGGGACACTCTCTAAGGCGATCGGATCCTATGGAGGGTATGTCTGCGCCAGCCAGCCTGTGATCGATCTTTTGCGGACACGCGCGCGAACACTCATCTACTCGACGGGTTTACCGCCTGCGAGCGCTGCCGCGGCGATTGCCGCTCTCGATATTATCGAGGCGGAGCCTGCCTATGCAGCCCTGCCTGTCGAAAAGGCGAACCGTTTTACAAGAGCGCTCAATCTACCAGCTGCCGAGAGCCCGATTGTTCCGCTGGTGCTGGGCGATCCCGAGACGACGCTCAAAGCGTCTGCCTTTCTTGAAGAGCAAGGTTTCCTGGTAACGGCCATCCGCCCACCCACGGTGCCGCAAGGCACAGCACGTCTGCGCTTTACGTTCACCGCCCTTCACCGAGATGAAGACATTGATCGGCTGGCCGATCTTGTGCGGACCCAAATTCTAAAACCACGAGCTGCTGAATGACCCACCTGTTTGTAACCGCGTCAGGCACTGACATTGGCAAGACAGTGATTAGTGAAATCCTGATCCGTCAATTGATCGCCAACGGTAAGAAAATCGCGGCGTTGAAACCCGTGTTGAGTGGCCTTGAAGGCGTGCCGCTTGAAGAAACCGACTCAGGTCGGATGTTGTTGGCCATGGGGGCAGATGTAAGTGAAGATGCCATCGCCGCGATCACGCCCTGGCGGTTTGATCCCCCGCTGTCACCTGACATGGCTGCAAAGCGGGCGGGCATAACAATGCAGCTCGATAGCCTCATTGACTTCTGCTTGGCACCGGAAGATCAGGACTATGTGCTGGTGGAAGGGGCGGGTGGTGTTTTGGTGCCCATCAATGAAGCAGCCACCATGGCTGATTGGATGGGGGCCCTAAAGGCCAAGACCGATCTGCGCGTGGTGCTCGTTGTGGGATCCTACCTCGGCACCATCAGCCATACACTGACGGCGCTTGAAAGCTTGAATGCCCGCGGTCTTACCCCAGCCGTGATCGTCATCTCCACGTCTGAGGTAAACCCGGTGCCGGTCGAAGAAACCGTTGAGGTCATGGCGCGTTTTGCAGGCGTTGTGCCTATCGCTATTGTGCCTCGTCTTGGCGAAGCCGAGGCGCCTGACCTCACACGCTATGTGGACTGATTAGCCTCTTGGGCCGAAGAAGTACCAGAGGATCACACCGAGCAGCGGCAAGAACAGGATCACAACAATCCACAAGACTTTGGTGAGTGTCTCTGCATTGCTCTGTACGGTCTTCACGATTGCATAAATGTCTGCGATCAGAATGAGCAGCCCAAACAGACCGTTAAACTGAAGATCAAGCATGTGACGCAACTCCCCTAAAAAGAATCAGGGCATAAGCATATCGCTAAATGAGCGAGCCTGCGAGCGCACCCTCATGCTCTAACAGCCATTTTTTTGCCGGCAACCCGCCGCCAAAGCCGGTGAGCGTGCCATCTGCGCCAATCACTCGGTGGCAGGGCACGATAACTGGTATGGGGTTCTTGCCATTGGCAAGGCCAACGGCACGCACGGCTTTGGGGTTGCCGATAGCATTGGCAATGTCTCGGTAAGCACATGTATCGCCATAGCCGATCTCCAAAAGTGCCCGCCATACACTGAGTTGAAAATCGGTTCCTTCAGGGGCGAGCGTCAGATCCTCAAAACTTTGACGTTCGTCGGCAAAATACTCTCTGAGGGCTGTAAGGGCCGCCTCAAGATGGTGGGTGGCCTCTTTGGATGGATTTGGGTCCTCCTCAAGTGCCTCATCTTTCTGAGCATCAAACAAGACCCGCGCGAGACCGCCTGAATGAGCTGCCACACGAACAGGTCCAATTGGCGTATCGAGAGTGGCAACGGCAAGGGGTATTGGTTTTTTTGGCATGACAGATTCCTACGAAGAGAGGCTCGACCAGAGATAAAGGGCGGCATACCCCCGCCAGGGGCGCCAGGATTGAGCAAGTGTCTCAAGTTGTTTTGCGGTAAGTTTTTCTGAACGCGGTGCTGCTGCTTTTTGAAGTCCAAGGTCCCCTGACGGGAACGCATCAGGGTCCCCCAAGGCTCGCAGGGCGACGTAGGAGGCTGTCCAGTCTCCGATGCCTTTGAGCGAGGTGAGGGCGGCCACCATTTCCGACACATCGACACCGGGGTGCAGTGTCACTGTGCCCTGGTCAACGGCCTTGGCAAGAGTCGACAAAGTGTCACCACGGGTACGGGGCATGCCCAGTTTTCCCAGATCGCTCCTCACAAGGATCTGGGGTTCTGGAAACAAGAAGCAAGGCCAGTTGGCGCCGGGAGGGGTCACTTCATCGCCATAGGTCTCGACCAACCGTCCTGCGATGGTCGTCGCGCCTTTGACGGAGACTTGCTGCCCAAGAATGGCGCGGATCGCTAACTCGAAACCATCAAAGGCGCCAGGTATCCGAAGTCCGGGCCGTTGTTGGACCAGTGGCCCAATTAACGGATCATCGGAAAAGTGGGCGCCGATCGCCTGTGGCTGGGCATCAAGGTCAAAAAGCCGTCGCAAGCGCATGCTGAGGTCTGCAAGGGCGAACGGTCGGTCACTCATCACCCGCACCCAGAGAATGTCGCGGTTTTTATCAGGCTCTGCTTCGATAAAGGCGTGGCTGTCATCAAGCCGCACGGTGCGCCGGTAGCGATTGCCGTCAATCGCCTCCACGCCTGGAATGGCGCGCATTTCGAAATAGTCCAGGATCATTTGCCAGTCAAAGGGAGGACGGAATCCGAGACGCAATCGAAGATCGAAGGGGAGCGCGTTGTCTTTATTTGTGGCGCCATGGCCCTTCTTGCGAGCGGCACGCCGAATGGCTGTCGGGGGCTCACCGTAGCGTTTGGCGAACGCGTCATTGAAGCGCCTGAGACTTGAGAAGCCAGACGCAAAGGCGATGTCAGAGACAGGCAGGTTGGTATCGCGTAGCAATTGATTGGCGAGCAGCAGGCGCCGTGTCGCAGCGACGGCTTCTGGGTTGGCCCCTAAGTGCATATTAAACAGGCGTCTCACCTGTCGTTCGCCAAGCCCGAGGCGGTCAGCAAGTTGGCAGACACTGCCGCTATCTAGCGCGCCCTCGCCAATAAGGCGGAGCGCCCGTGAAACCGTCGCCGCAGATCCTTGAGCGGCGGGTGTTCCAGGCGCCGCTTCGGGCCGACACCTTAGACACGCCCTGAACCCCGCTTGCTCAGCCGCCGCGGCAGAGGGCCAGAACGTACAGTTTTCCCGCTTGGGCAACCGGGCAGGGCAAACCGGTCTGCAATAGATTCCCGTCGACGTGACACCGGTAAAAAAGCGACCGTCAAACCGCGTATCGCGCGCTTGAATGGCTGCGTAACAGGCATCGGGTGTCGGGAACGACGATGGTGAGTAAATATCCATGGCCCGAGCATAGACGGACGGGGCCGAAATTACTCGCCAGATTCGGACATGGTTGGGGAGCCATTCAGACGGGTCTCACCGCTCTGTAAAGGCGATGTCCAAGGATCGGAAAACAGGTTTCAGGAGATACCGAACAAGCGACTTGGAACCCGTGATGATCTCCGCATTCACGACCATGCCTGGGAGGATGGAGTGATGCGTCGCCCCAAGTCCCACATGCGCCTTGGAGAGCGCGATGATAACTTTGTAGTAGGGTTCATCTTGTTCGTCGCGGAAAGTCGACGCCGAAATACGGCGAACCTCACCATTAATATCGCCGAAGCGAGCGGTGTCGTAAGTGGTGATTTTCACCTTTGCCGGATCACCGATCTGGATATGGCCAATGTCCGTTGGCAGCACGCGGACTTCCGCCACCAGTTCATCGTCCATGGGCACCACCTGGGCGACAAGGCCGCCTGGCTCAATCACTTCACCGATGGTTTTGGCAGGAAGGTCCTGAACGATGCCCCGGACAGGAGCAAAGACGGTCAGCCGTTCCACGCGGTCAGTGAGCTTGCGAATGGCGCTTGTCGTCTCGTCCAATTCAGCGGTGGCTGTTGACCGTTCAGAAAGCGCGTCATTGATCAGTGTTGCATCCAACTCTTCCAGGCCAACTTCTTCCTCGCGGAGAGACTCGCGCGTAGCGGCAAGGTTGCCAGCAGTTGAAATAAGTTGGACCCGCGTTTGTTCATAGGTGCGTTTGGTTTCAAGAAAGGCGATGCGGGAGACAAGCCCTTTTTCAAGCAGACCACCCCTTAGGTTGACCTGCTCAAGCATCAACTCAACCTGTTCTTTCAGACTTGTGCGTTGATCTGAGAGAGATTCGATATCGCTCTTGCGCTGTTCGATCCGGGCAAGGAAACCCTGCCGCTGGCGATCAGCCGCTGTGAGAGAGGCTTCCAGGAGCGCAAGCTCGTTTGCATAGAGATTGGGATCAAGCTCTTCGAGCGCAGGGTCCATGGGGCGCGCCTCAACATTGGCGCTCAGACGTTCTATCTTTAGCTGGAGGGCAACCTGACGGGCAGCTAACTGCCCAAGGTCACCCTCGGCAGCAATAGGCTGAAGGCGTGCGAGTGGCTGATCCTTTTCAACCAACTCTCCTTCGTTGACAAGAACCTCAGCGACAATGCCGCCTTCCAGATGTTGGACAAGCTGCACACGTCCGGCGGGCGTAACTTCGCCATCAGCCCGCGCCAGTTCTTTAATTTCGGTGATAGATCCCCAGAGGATGGCAAGCGCCAGAAAGACACCACCAACAATCATAAGGTTTTGGTAGAAGCGCGGGGGACCGGACTCTTCCAATGTCAGGGGCAGTGCAAGCTTTTTCGAGAGCGCGGCTTTTCGCTTCGCTTTCTTCGAGCTCTGTGTTTTCTCCTGCGCCACCGGCGTTACCCTTCTACTCATCCGCTAGACATCTGGTCTAGGGGGTCGGTCCGCATTTTGAAGAATCTGCGACCACTACAGCTGAATTGGGGCAAATCCTGACGGAATAACCTTAAAAGCGGCTTAATTTTGGCCGTTAAGCCGGTCCAGAACGGCACTGGGTGCCCCATCAAGCGCGACGCGACCCTGATCCAGATAGACCAAACGGTCTGCCAACCGCATATGGCTCGGACGGTGTGTGACCATCAGAATAGTGGCTTTGCCTTTAAGGGACATGAGCTTGTCAACAAGGGCAGCATCCGCCGCATCGTCGAGACCAAACGCAGGCTCATCCAGAAGCAGCATAGGCGCGTTCTTCACGTAAGCGCGCGCAAGGTTCAGCCGTTGACGAACACCGCCAGCGAGGTTGGCAAAATCTTCCTGAGAGAAACGGGTCTCAACACCCTCTGGGAGGGAACTCACATAGTCTGCAAGCCCAGCATCCGCGATTGCTTTTTCTATCGCCGCATCGCTCGCCGTCGGTTCTGCCAGCCGCAGGTTCTGGGCAATCGTTCCATAGAAAAAAGTTGCATGCTGCGGCAGGTAGGCAATTGAATTGCGCATCTCGCCGGAATCAAGCTGGCGAATGTCCAGACCGTCAAGGGCAACAGAGCCAGCTTGGGGTTTGTAGAGACCCGCAATGACCTTCAGAAGCGTTGATTTGCCAGCGCCGTTGGACCCGTTGATTGCGACGAATTCCCCTGGCTCGACCTTTAAGGCAGCTCCCATCAGCGCCGGTTCAGCCCCGGCAGAGAAACGCAGAGAGACATTGTTCAGCGTGATGCCACCCTTGAACGAGCGGAAGAACGAGGGAAGTTTTCCCGCGTCCCGTTCCAGCGGCAGCTTCATCAGTCCATCAATCTGTTTGAGGCTCTGGCTGACCTGACCGATGCGGCTAAAGCTTAGGAAGATGGACTGGATCGGTCCCAGAACCCGCCAGACAAAGGCCATTGTGGCAATCAACGCACCAATAGAGAGATCACCCTCCATCGCGTAGAGCGTGCCCATCGCTAGCGTTGCGACACCTGCAATCGTCATCAAGGTCTGCGCGACAGTTTGAATGAACATGTTGATGCGTGCGGTGCGCGCATTGGCGACAGAAGCGCGCTCCGAAATACTATGAAAACGATCGCGCCAGACATCTTCAGCGGCACACTGTTTTAGCGTGCGTTGTTTGCTGACAAGCTCGATCAGGAAATTCTGCCGCGTGTTTCGAATTTCTCCGGATTCAGCGACGGCCTTTTTCATAATGGGCGCCATGATCAGCCCAAAGATGGCGAAGGCAGCAATGAGCGCCACAGGGACCCATCCGATCGAGCCGGCAATCACAAAAATTGCAGCAAGGAAAACAATTACAAAGGGCAGGTCAAACGCAGCAGCAGCCAGCGGACCAGTGAAGATTTCGCGCACACCCTCAAACTGCCTCAGGCGATTGAGTTGTGTTGCAACGGGTGCGCTCTCGGTCATGGAAACCGGCATGTAGAGAAGCTGTTTAAAGGACGCGCCACCAACTTGCGCATCAATCCGAGCGCCGAGATAGGCGAGTGCCCGTCCGCGAATGATGCGGAGCGCTGCTTCTACGCCGATGATCAGCAGGATACCAGCAACAAAATAGGCGAGCGTTTCCGCCGACCGCGTCCCGATAACGCGGTCATAGACGCCCATGATGAAGATCGGCACCATCAGAGCCGTAATGTTGGTGATAAAACTGATCGCAAATGTTTGAGCGATGAGTTTCTTGAAGCGACCGACAACGTTCCAGATCCAACTGCCCGCCGCTCTTTGAATGGGAGCAGATTCAATCGTGTCTTCATGGTTGACCAGGTAGGCAATGCCCTTGGTCTTACCGGCATCGATGGTTCCCTCAGACTTTTGTTTGCCATCGAAGATTGAGAGCGTGTCGCCTTCGCGTGAATAGATGACACCAATATGTTCGCCGTCGGTCGAGAAAAGACACGGCAATTGGCTGGGACGGAGATCACACAGGCGCATGTTGCGGGCTGTGGTTGCATAGTTGAGGTTCGACAGGATCGTCCGTACATCATCGAAATCAAGATCATCGACAAAGTGAGGCAGCGCTTCCGCCAGATGCCGTGCTTCACCGCGCCAGCCGAGCTTGGTGAGAAGTGGCATAAGGCAGGCACCTGCTGAGGTGCCGCCCACAAAACGGTCCATATCACCGCCATGGAGCAGAGAAGACAGCAGGGGTCGGCCTTTTTGCTCGACGGTTTTTGTTGCGGGTGTCGTCTCGGGGGCATCGTCGAACGTGATACTCATGATGCGACCTCTGCGGGTGTATGCACCGGTTCTGGAGTGGACGCAGGGGCTTTGGTCGCGAGGCTGACTTCCGCCAATTCGCCTTCCTTCATTTCAAAATGTCTGTCGGCAATGCGCATGAGCGAAGGACGGTGTGTGACGGCAATGATCGTGGGTCCCCCTTTTAGGACCTGCAGCGCCTTCAGCACTTTCTGATCTCCCTTCTGATCGAGCGTATTATTGGCTTCATCAAACAGCAGCACCTGCGGTTTCATGGCGAGCGCCCGCGCAATTGTCATGCGTTGCAAAAAGCCGCCGGGGAGTTGTTCGGCTATCCCCTGATTGACGCGCGTGTCGTAGCCTTCCGGGAGACGATGAATGTCCTCTTCAAGGCCAATAGCACGAGCGGCGAGCCGCGCATTGTCAATCGCTTCGCCAGTGCGGAACATGGCGAGGTTTTCAAGGATGGTCCCTTGGAACAAGACTGGGTTCGGAGGGATATAGGCAATCCAGTTGGAGAGAGCTTTTTGATGAGGTCCCGTGACGTCCATCCCATCAATCATCACATGGCCCTCAGTGGGACGCGCCTCGCCGGTGATGAGGCGAATAAGAGTTGATTTACCTGAATTGTCGATGCCCGTAATTGAGATCATTTCGCCGGGTCTAAATTTGGCGCTCACCTGTTTCACCACATCCGGCATGTCGGGGGCATATCGGAAAGAGGCCTTCTTCAAATCGATCTGGCCGGCAAGAGTGGGCACGGTGTTTTCGCTGGGTGTCACCTGGCCACCCGGCAGGTCAAGCAGGCTTGCCGCCTTTTCTCTGGCGACGTCGACACTTTGCAGCTGTGTCCAAAGGCTTAAGCCTTTGAGCAGCGGTTGAATGGTGCGCCCGGACAGAAGCGTACAGGCAGCAAGCGAGCCCATTGTCAGGCTGCCATCAATCACCAGGAGCGCACCGACTGAGACGACAGCAACCATGGTGACGCCGGCAAAGACGGCGCCGAATGACTGGGCAATGCCACCAAGTTCAATCGTGCGGTAGGTGGCAGATGCACCCGTGCGCAATAGTCGTTCATAGCGGCGTAGAATCTGTGGTTCCATCGCCATGCTCTTGATGGCTGGTATGCCATTCAGTGTTTCGACAACGAAGCTGTAGCGCCGGTCGTCAAATGCCCAGCGGTCACTCAGAACTTTTCTGAGCGCACTCCCGCTGATGGCCGTAACGACCACGAGGACAGCGAAAAGAGCGATGGGCACGAGCACCAGCGAGCCACCAATAACCCAGATGAGGCCCAGGAACGCTCCGACAAAGGGGAGATCAAGCATCAGAAGGCGCGACTGTCCGCCTTCAAAGTCTCGGATTGTTTCCAGGGCTCCGAGCTTGTCCATGTACCCGCCGGGAGTTTCCTTTTCGAATTCCTGCGGAGAGGTTTCAAGAAATCGGTCGACAAGGGTGACATTGAGCGCGTGGTCAAGTTGCGCCGCATACCAGATTACAAGACAGGACCGGGAGTAACGGAACACAGCGTCGATGCACATGATCCCAATGAGGCCCATCACCATAATTGTGAGGGTCTCGACAGCCTGGTTTGGAATGATGCGGTCATAGACCTGAAGCAGCGCCAGCGGTGTGGCCAGGGCGAAAAAGTTGATTGAGATTGACCCAATTAGGATGGGAGGGCTCAGTGGACCGGCACCCTTCGCTGTAAAGCCGGCAAAGCGTTCGTCGCGCCCACCAGAGATGAAGACTCGAAGCGAGTCCACCGCCGACTGGATTTTGCTGCGCGGTGCGTCAGTTGGCTGCTGTTTACTCATGCCGACGTGCGTGTCCCAGGAACAGATCAGACGGAAAATGCCGCCATCCTTCTTGCAGAATCCCTCGAAGTTTTTGTTTTTTGGTTAATTTTTTCCTTTTGTTGGGTTTTCGGCAGATTTACGTCGATATGGCGGACGATTTTATTAAAATTTTCGCGGTTTTCCGGGGGTTTTTGGCCAAATTCCGCCTGTGAAACGAGGTCAGCTGGATGGTTACAGGGTGTTAACCAGACTTCTTGACGACGAGTTAATTTCTCCCCCCCAAATTGTCTAGTAACCGAAAAACCCGTCGCTATTGCGCGGTGGGTCTCTGCGCTGGGTCTCACTCAGGTCCAGCCGCCTTTGATGTGGCGTAGGAAGGTAGACATGGCTGACGAAACGAATCGTGAAGACGAAACTGAGGTCAGGAACGGCAACGAAAGTGGCGGTCCCAATGATGATCTATTCGTTTTTGATGAAGGTCGCACTACCGGCAAGCGTAGAGAGGAAACTGAGGCAGACCTGACCGGTTTGGACAGCGCCCGTGCAGCTGATGATGTCACCAATCCAAATATCCATATGGGCATTGAGCGTGGGGAGGTAGATCTGCCAGAGGGCGCCACCCTCGGCGGCGCAGTCGAAGCTGATACAGATCCCAAATCCACAGCCTCCAATGATCAGGTGGCAGGCGACCGTTCTGACACGTCCAGCGGGCGCGACCCACTGGTCGCCGCAGATGTTGATCCAACTTTGCAGGCGGACGATGGCCTCGATAAGTCGATGGGCCTGTCGCCGGCTTCAGAAAGCCTTCTCGACGAACCTGAAATGGATCGGGACACAATGGAGATGAAGCTGTCCAATATGGATGGCGCTGACATCTCCGCAGGTGCGGTCGCACAAGGCAATGCAGGTGCAGGCTCTTCATTCGTGGAGCCAGACCTTCCGCCAGAAGCGTTTAACAGGGCTCCGGATGAACTCGAACTCAGCAACAAGAGTTTCGATGAAAATGCACCCGGCGCTGTTGTCGGAACGCTCTCAACCAATGACGCGGGCGAACATACCTATGAGGTGAGCGACGCCCGGTTCGAGGTGGTTGACGGTGTGCTGAAACTGCGTCCAGGTCTCAGCCTGAACCATGAGGCGGAACCATCAGTTGCGCTGAGCGTTACCGTAACGGATGAGGGTGGTCTGTCTTTCACCCAGGAATTCACGCTTGCAGTTGGCGATGTGAATGAGGGTCCGGAATCTGTTGATTGGACGCCACTTCCGTTTGATGAAAATGTTGAAGGTGCTTCCGTCGGGATTGTCCATGTGACCGATCCGGACAATGGAGAAACGTTTACCTACACGGTTTCCGATCCACGATTTGAAGTGGTGGAGCAGAATGGGCGCACCGAATTACGTCTGAAGGACGGAGAAAGCCTGGACGCTGAACAGGGCGGTGTTCCTGTAACGGTCACTGTAACTGACTCTGGCGGTGAAACAGCGACAACTTCTGTCACGGTCACACCAGGCGATGTGAATGAAGGTCCAAGCGATATTGCCCTGAGCAATGCGTCTGTGGATGAGAACGCGGCCGGTGCCGTGGTCGGTACGCTCAGCACCACAGATGTGGACGCTGGCGATTCTCACACATACGCCGTGGACGATGCACGGTTCGAGGTTGTGGGCGGCGAGCTCAAGCTCAAAGACGGCGTAAGCCTGGATCATGAGGCAGAAAGCTCCGTCGCTGTGGAAGTCACGACGACCGACGCCTCCGGTGCAACTTACTCTGAGACCTTCACTATCGCTGTGGGCGATGTGAATGAGGGTCCAAGTGATATTGCCCTGAGCAATGCGTCTGTAGATGAGAACGCGGCCGGTGCCGTGGTCGGCACGCTGTCGACGACGGATGTCGACGCAGGCGACTCTCATACATACGCAGTGGACGACGCGCGGTTTGAAGTGGTCGGCGGCGAGCTGAAGCTCAAAGACGGTGTCTCTCTCGATCATGAGGCGGAAAGCTCTGTGGCCGTGGAAGTGACCACGACCGATGCGTCCGGTGCAACTTACTCTGAGACCTTTACCATTGCTGTCGGCGATGTGA
>JAAWWE010000066.1 GCA_021404525.1 Rhodobiaceae bacterium | reverse complement strand
TCGGAGATGTGGTAAAAGGACAGACCCCGGCCAGCCACAGCCAAACGCTTGTGACGAGCGCTAGAACAGCGCCGGCCGGCATGCGTGGCTCGATCCACATCATCGCAAGCATCAGCGAAGGCTAGGATCAAGCCATGGCCAGTCATAGAAGTTTCATCCGATTTGGACCAGTGTCCGATCGCCTGACACACCAACTGGTGCAGGTGGATCAACCGAACCACCTCTGACAGCAAAACGGCGGCCTACACACTTTGGACGCGTGAAATTACCCTGAATATCAGGCGGCGTCTTTGATGCCCAAACGTTTGCGAAGTGTAGCAGGCAAATACCGAGACGTCGTGATCCGAGGGGTAGAGTTCTCGGATATCGAGCGGGCGTCGCCATAGAGCGATACATACTCTTGGTAATTGTCGAAGGCTTGCCTCCCGACGTAGTCTATATACGTCTCTACCGGCAGACCCTCGGCCAAGATCACGTCATGGTTCTCAGTCTCGACATGGTAAACCGAGTGACTGTCGCCCAACTCGGCCAACGGAACCTGCGTGATGGAATAGCCATTGACCATAGCACCGGCGTTGACGAGCAAACCATCGATGAAAAGGGCGTGGTCTGCGGTCAAGGTCAGGTCGCGCACCGGCAATCCGTTCTCTAGCGCGCCTTGGTCCACACGGATAAGGTCATTGCGCGCGGCAGCCCCGAAGCGGGTGGACGTCGTCTGCTTTCCTACCCACATCACCCGGGTCAGGGTGCCATCCGACTTGACGACCTGTGTGCCGATTTCCAGATCCTCAACATTGATATGGCCCTTTGCCGTCGCAATCCGCGTCCCTTCGGCAACGCAGGCCCGATCAAATGTTTCACCACTATTCAGTTCCAAAGTAGGCGGGACAACAACAGGTTCCTGATCAAGAAAGACGGCAAAGAAACCTTGAAATTCCAAAAACTCAAATTCCGGCCAGATCCGTTCCGTCCACCTCCATCGTGCCGGGGTACTCATAATTCAGAGAATTGGTTGGCTCAAAATAGGTGTCACCGATTTCGAATGTCGTGTCTGCATCGCCATCCGTGATGGTAAAATTTCCATTCTGAATTGAGGGCGAGCCGCTGCTGTACGTAATGGAGTGCGTTGACGTAAATGAGCCCATTTCAGTTTATCCTTGATGATTAAATGCATATCGCGACTTTACACCCATCTATAAGCAGGTTGCGTCAGGGGGTCCAGCAATTTAAAAGATAATTTTCACGGGCGAAGTGAAAAGTCAGAATAAAAACAAGTTCTTGCATTGGGAGATGTCTTGCGGAGAAGCTTCCACTCTGACCTGAGTTTGGACGAGAGCCGCAAGATTGCGAGGGGAGGTGCGTTTGCGACCACGCCGTATTTCAAGCCTGTGTTCGATGCAATGTCATGGGAAAAACGCGCTGGATCATACGGGCTTTGCCCTCTTGAACGCAGATGCTTCCCGGTCGCGAAATGGCTCCCTTCATTGGCCGCACGGATTTTTCCGAGGTCCCTTGAAAAAAGTAGCCGCGATGCACGTAATTCATGACCATGATACGATTACGGGGCTTACTTAATCACGGTCTCCATT
>JAAWWE010000032.1 GCA_021404525.1 Rhodobiaceae bacterium | reverse complement strand
CTATTCCTCTGTTCGTCTTGATATTCGCCGGATTGGCGCCATCAAAGACCGGGATGAAGTGGTGGGTAACCAGACCCGGGTCAAAGTCGTGAAGAACAAGGTGGCGCCGCCATTCAAGCAGGTTGAATTCGACATCATGTATGGCGAGGGCGTCTCCAAGATGGGTGAGGTCATTGATCTGGGTGTCAAAGCCGGGGTCGTTGAGAAATCCGGCTCCTGGTATTCTTATGACAGTCAGCGGATCGGGCAGGGACGTGAGAACGCCAAGACCTTCCTGAAGGAAAACCCGGATATGGCACTGGCCATTGAAACCGCGATCCGCGCGGATGCCGGGCTTGCAGAGGCACTCGACGTTGGTCCTGATGCGGATGACGATGATGATGGTCTGCCGGAGGAAGTTGCAGGTTAGGTCTGAAACGCCATATTCGACCTGAAAGCGGCGCGCATTTCGGTGGGCGCCGCTTTTTCGTGGGCGATGGGGCGCTGAACCTGATGGGGAAGCGTTTAACAAACCGGGTCAGCAGAACGAACCTGGAGAGAACAGGGCCGTTGCTTTGCTAGACAGAAGGGCCGGTGACCTTTAGAAAAAGAGACCAAATTCCAAGGGTTTGGCGTCGTTTTGTGGGCGCTGGGCCGCAGTAGCAGACGAATGTGAGACCGCAATGACCGGTGTTAATCAGATCCGCGAGACCTTTCTCGATTTCTTTGAGAAACAGGGGCACGCCCGTGTGCCGTCGGCCTCGCTGGTGCCGCAGAACGACCCCACATTGCTGTTCACCAATGCGGGCATGGTCCCCTTCAAGAACGTCTTTACCGGCGTTGAATCCCGTGACTATTCCCGGGCGACGTCGTCTCAGAAATGTGTCCGGGCAGGCGGCAAGCATAATGATCTTGATAATGTCGGCTACACAGCTCGGCATCACACCTTCTTTGAGATGTTGGGGAACTTTTCCTTTGGTGACTATTTCAAGGACGATGCCATTGCCTTCGCCTGGGATTTGATCACCAAAGAATATGACATCTCGAAAGACCGGTTGCTGGTGACCGTTTTTTCTGAGGATGAAGAAGCGCCGAAAATCTGGAAGAAGGTTGCTGGTCTTTCAGACGACAAGATCATCCGGATTTCGACGTCCGATAATTTCTGGTCGATGGGCGATACAGGCCCGTGCGGTCCGTGCTCCGAGATCTTCTTTGACCATGGCGATAAAGTTCCTGGCGGCCCTCCCGGCAGCCCGGATGAAGATGGCGACCGGTTCATTGAAATCTGGAACCTGGTTTTCATGCAATTTGATCAGCAGGCAGGCGGCGCGCGCATTAGTCTTCCCAAGCCATCGATTGATACGGGCATGGGGCTCGAACGGATCGCAGCGCTGCTTCAGGGAAGCCATGACAATTATGATACGGATCTGTTCCGCGCGCTCATCGAAGCGTCAGCACATGCATCGAGCACGGATCCGGATGGGTCACACAGCGTAAGCCACCGGGTGATTTCTGATCACCTGCGCTCATGCTCGTTCCTGCTGGCTGATGGCGTGATGCCGTCCAATGAGGGGCGCGGCTATGTGTTGCGGCGGATCATGCGCCGTGCGATGCGCCATGCGCAGCTTCTGGGTGTTGCTGAACCGTTGATGTGGCGGTTGGTGCCGGCTCTTATTCATCAGATGGGCGATGCCTATCCTGAGCTACGGCGGGCGGAGGCGCTTATCACTGAGACTTTCAAACTGGAAGAAACGCGTTTTCGTGAAACCCTGGCGCGGGGTCTGAAGCTGCTTGATGAAGCTGTTGGCGAGCAAGGCGGCGAAGGTGAGCTGCCGGGAGATGTGGCCTTCAAGCTCTACGATACCTACGGCTTCCCCCTGGATCTCACCGAAGATGCGCTGCGCGAGCGCAACATGAGCGTTGACCAGGCAGGTTTTGATGCGGCCATGGAAAAACAGCGGGCGGCAGCACGGGCGAACTGGTCGGGATCTGGCGAGGCTGCGACGGAGACGCTTTGGTTTGATCTAAAAGAAGAGGCCGGAGCGACAGAATTCCTGGGCTACACAAGCGAAGCAGCAGAAGGAAAGATCGTTGCCCTCGTAAAAGATGGCGGCCTTGTCGACAGTGTTGCCGCCGGCGACGAAGCCATGGTGATTGCGAACCAAACGCCGTTTTATGGGGAGTCCGGTGGGCAGGTCGGTGACACAGGTGGACTGTTTACGGGCAACGGTGCGGAGTTCACCGTCACAGATACCCAAAAGAAGCTGGGTGACCTGGTTGTTCATATCGGGACGCTTAACAAAGGCACGCTCGCTGTCGGTGAGGTTGCTGATTTTCGGGTAGACGGTCATTTGCGAACCTCTACCCGCGCAAATCACTCTGCTACTCATCTGGCGCACGAAGCGCTGCGACGGGTGCTGGGAGACCATGTCAGTCAAAAGGGTTCGCAGGTGGGCCCTGACAGATTGCGGTTTGACTTCTCTCATCCTAAGGCCATGACGTCTGAGCAGATCGCTGAAGTGGAGCGTCTCGTCAACCAAGAGATCCAGCGCAACAATGAGGTTGTCACGCGGGTGATGACCCCTGACGATGCAATTGAAGCTGGTGCGCTTGCGCTCTTTGGCGAAAAGTATGGGGATGAAGTTCGCGTATTGTCCATGGGTTCACCTCGTGATGATGGCAACAGCTTCTCTGTTGAACTTTGTGGCGGGACCCATGTTGGTCGCGTTGGCGATATCGCCATGTTCAAGATTGTAAGTGAAGGGGCTGTCGGATCGGGTGTGCGCCGAATTGAGGCGCTGACCGCTGAAGGTGCACGCGCCTACCTCAATGATCAGGAGCGGATTGCGCTCGATGCCGCTGCTGTTTTGAAGGTGACACCCGATCAATTGAGCGAGCGGGTTGCAACCCTCGTGGATGACCGCAAACGTCTTGAGCGAGAGCTGGCTGAGGCCAAGAAGAAGCTCGCCATGGGCGGCGGCGAATCTGGTGGGAGCAGCGCTTCTGAAGTTGAAGAGCTTGGCGGCGTTAAAGTGATCGCGCGTGCCATGGAAGGCATCAGCCCGAAGGACCTGCGCGGCATGATTGATGATGCCAAAAAGAGCGTGGGCTCAGGCATTGTCGCGCTGATCGCCCTTGGTGATGATGGGAAAGCAGGTATTGCGGTCGGTGTGACGGATGACCTGACAGATCGACTGTCCGCAGTAGACCTCGTACGCACCGGCGCTGAAGCCCTTGGGGGCAAAGGTGGCGGTGGTCGACCTGATATGGCGCAGGCCGGTGGGCCTGATGGCAGCAAGGCAGATGCCGCCTTGGCTGCGATCAAAGAGACAGTAGGTGGCCTTGCCGGAGCAGCTTGATAGACCGGCACCGGTCGGTAGCACTGCCTCGGAAACCAGGTTTTCTGAGGTGCGACGCTGGCTCTACATTCTGCTTGAAGCAGGCAAGACGGGCGACAGGCCAAGCGCTATTTTCGATGCCTTCATGGTCACGCTCATTCTCGCGAATGTGGTGGCGTTTGCTGCTGAAACGGATGTGCGTGTTGCCGCAGTCTGGGGTGACGAACTCCGCATCTTCAACGCCGTCTCCATTGCCATCTTCACCGTCGAATATTTTCTTCGGCTTTGGGTTTCGGTCGACCATCCTGCCTTGAGGGCTCTTCCTAAATGGCGGGTCCGTGTTGGCTATGCGCTCAACCCACAGATGTTGATCGACCTGATTGTCATTCTGCCGTTCTATCTGAGTTTCCTCTTTGCAATCGACTTGCGTGTTTTGCGCATCTTCCGCTTGTTCAGATTTCTCATGCTCGCGCGTTATTCTCCTGCGCTCTATACGATCGGGCAGGTGTTGAAGTCTGAGCGCAGAGCCATTGTTGCGGCGATGATTGCGATGCTGGGCATGTTGATCTTCTCTGCGTCTGGGATTTACCTGCTGGAGCACAAGGTGCAACCAGAGGCATTTGGCTCGGTCATGAAGTCTATGTGGTGGGCGCTCGCAACACTCACAACAGTGGGCTATGGCGATGTCGTTCCCGTCACCACCATGGGGCGTTTCTTTGGTGGGCTGGTGATGATCTTTGGTCTCGGCATGTTTGCCATGCCCGTCGCCATTATCTCCAGTGGCTTTGCCCGAGAAATTCACCGCCGCGATTTTGTCATTTCCTGGGGCATGGTTGCACGGGTGCCGCTTTTCCAAGAGCTGAAACCTGCGCTCATTGTTGATCTTGTTGAACTGCTAGAAGCGCAGGTCATCGATTCAAATACGATCATCGCGCACCAGGGCGATGTTGCTGACGCCATGTATTTCATCGTCATTGGTGATGTGCGTCTGGATTTTGATGAAAGGACTGTGCAGCTTGGCGAGGGAGACTTTTTCGGCGAAATGGCTCTGCTCGATCATCGCCGTCGTTCTGCCGACATTGTGGCGCTTACCCAATGCCATGTTCTGAAGCTGGATGCGCGCAGTTTTCGGCAGTTCATCAGCCGTCATCCAGAGGCGCGCGCAAAGATATTTGATGCCATCCGGGCGCGGGACATGTCATTCGGCGGAACCGACGAACTCGAGCGAGAGATCGAAGAAGAGAAGAAGGAGCGTTAGCGCCGCCGTACCGGCCGCCTTAAAGCCCTTTGGACATGGCCTTGTCGAGGTTTTCTGCAATCTTGTCGAGGAAGCCGGTGGTTGAGAGCCATTTTTGCTCCGCCCCAACAAGCAGCGCCAGGTCTTTGGTCATGTAGCCGCTTTCCACGGTGGAGACACAAACCTGTTCAATCAGGGTGGCGAACTTGCCAAGCTTTTCATTGCCATCCAAATTGGCGCGGTGCTTGAGGCCCCGTGTCCAGGCAAAGATTGACGCGATCGAGTTGGTCGACGTTTCTTCACCTTTCTGGTGGTTTCGGTAGTGGCGAGTCACGGTGCCATGGGCGGCTTCTGCTTCCATGGTTTTCCCGTCCGGGGTCATGAGCACACTGGTCATGAGGCCGAGGGATCCGAACCCTTGAGCGACGGTGTCGGACTGAACATCGCCGTCATAGTTCTTACAGGCCCAGACATAGCCGCCATTCCATTTCATGGCGGATGCCACCATGTCGTCGATCAGGCGGTGCTCGTAGGTGAGGCCCTTCTTGTCGAATTCCTTTTTGAATTCCTTGTCGAAGACTTCCTGGAACAGATCTTTGAACTGCCCGTCATAGGCTTTCATGATGGTGTTCTTGGTCGACAGGTAGACTGGATAGCCGCGGTCGAAGCCATATTTCATGCAGGCGCGGGCAAAGTCGCGGATGCTGTCATCCAGGTTGTACATGGCCATGCTGACGCCGGAAGAGGGGAAGTCATAGACTTCATGTTCGATCGTGTCCGAGCCGTCAGAGGCTTCCCATTTGATGGTGAGCTTGCCAGCGCCCGGAACGCGGAAGTCGGTTGCGCGATATTGGTCGCCAAATGCATGACGGCCGATGACGATCGGCTCCGTCCAACCGGGAACAAGACGCGGGATATTGCGACAGATGATCGGCTCGCGAAACACGGTACCACCCAGAATGTTCCGGATGGTGCCGTTTGGCGATTTCCACATTTTTTTGAGGCCAAACTCTTCAACCCGAGCTTCGTCCGGGGTGATGGTCGCGCACTTGACGCCGACGCCGTATTTCTTGATGGCTTCGGCAGAGTCGATGGTGACCTGGTCGTCGGTCTCATCGCGATATTCCATGCCCAAATCGTAATATTTGAGGTCAATGTCCAAATAGGGGTGGATCAGCTTATCCTTGATGAACGCCCAGATGATGCGGGTCATTTCATCGCCGTCGAGCTCAACGACGGGGTTTTCCACCTTAATTTTGGACATGCGTACGGACCTCTTATGCCATTGCGAACGCAGCAGATGCCCGAATGGCAGGACGGGCGCTGCTTTCCGTTCCTGATGAACGGGATCGGAGACGCCAGCACTCGCAGAATCGGGGGCAAAAGCGCGTCTCACCTTTAGCTCTCGTATAACACCTGAGCCACGTTGATAAAAGCACGCCAATCTCTTATCACCCCTTAATATCCCTCAATTCTTCTGATCCTTTGGGGGAAGATGAAGGTGAAATGACATGGCAGGAACCGACCGTTCCAAGGCGAACGCTACGGCAGGGCTTCCCCCTGCGCCGGCAATAATTCTGGTCCGCCCGCAATTGGGGGCCAATATTGGTGCGTCAGCACGTGCCATGCTGAATTTCGGCATTACAGAGCTGCGATTGGTCGCCCCGCGTGACGGCTGGCCAAATGAGCATGCGCTCAAAGCTGCCTCTGGCGCAGTTGAGTTGATTGAGAACGCTCAATTGTTCGGCACAGTGGCTGAGGCGGTTGCAGATCTGGACTATGTGCTTGCCACAACGGCGCGGCCTCGTGACATGACCAAGCAGGTTTATACGCCTGAAGCCGGGGCAGGCCAGCTCAAGCAGGCGATGCAGGCCGGCGGGAAGCCTGGTGTTCTGTTTGGCGCGGAGAGGGCAGGGCTTCACAATGATGATGTGGCGCTTGCGGACGCGGTGATTACGGCAGCGCTCAATCCGGGCTTTTCGTCTCTCAATCTGGGCCAGGCGGTGCTGCTGCTTGCCTATGAATGGAGCCAGCTCAGCGATGTGACCCCAGCAGAAGACATGCCCATGAACGGGACGCGGCCTGCCAAAAAACAGGAGCTCCATGGTTTCTTTGAGCATCTGGAGCCCGAGCTCGACGATACCGGCTTTTTGCTGCCCGTCGACAAGCGCCCGGCTATGGTGCGGAACTTGCGGAATATGTTCCAGCGCGCGGCGCTCACCGAGCAGGAAATCCGCACGCTCCGGGGGATCGTTTCAGCACTTACGAAGCACGCTGAGCGGCGGGCCGTTGAGAAGATGAAGAGTGAAAAGGAGGCTGAACCGGATTCTTAGCTTTCCCGAAATGTTGAGGGAAAATCAAAGGCTTGGGGGGGGGGTTTTGGGGCTGTCTCTTTTCCACATTCCCGGGCCCACAAACCCGCTCTCCCTTCTGTATCCGGGTTTTG
>JAAWWE010000017.1 GCA_021404525.1 Rhodobiaceae bacterium | reverse complement strand
TTTTTTCTCATCGGAACACCGCCATGCGAGTTGTGGGTGGTCTCCTGGGCTCTGCTCTGTCTCCTCGGGCCGAGCCCAAGCCCCCAACCCGCTCCGGTGGCGGGTGAAAGCTTCAATCGCAACGCTGCCGCGCGCCCGCTTAACCCTTCCTCAATCAACTTCCGAAACCGCGCTCGCAGCGCATCCGGCAAAGGTGCTGACATGATCCATCCTCCCAAACAGGATGAATCACAAATCAACGACTATGGGACTCCCTAACGATTCAGGTTTAGAGCCGGATGCTTTAGGCTTTTGACCGAAACAGGTTTCGCGACATTGGCCATACTCATTCGAACTCGCGAACCTCGGCCGCAGACCACAATAAGGGTAGGCGTTAGTTCGCGCTCGGCTACCAGGCGCCCAAGGCATTCGCCCAGGATCAGATTGCTCCGATCCAAAACCGGCCTGCGCCACAGACGAACCCCGCGCTTCTGCCGTTTGATCAACCCGCGCCATTCGCCGTATCATGCCAAATCGCGCCAGTTCCGAAAGAGTGAGGGTTCAGTGGCAGATCAGATACCTGACGCCTCTAGGTCTGCGTCAAGCCTTGGATTTTGGCTATCTGGCAGACGCTACCCACCATTTCTGGCCGGTGTTGCTTTGGCCTTAGACCGAAGGCATACACAGGCTATATCCGCACGAGATCGTGACATCCGCCAGCGCGCCTATCAACACGACCGATGAGTCAGAAGCCGCAGTGCCTACAACGGGCTCATACTCTTGCTGTAACGTGAATTGTCGGTCTTGCCATTCAAATCCGCACGGCAACTCAGAGATCGGAGCATCCAAAAATGAAGTGATCAGAACAGGGTCACGTCCGGTTTTTTGGGTTTGTGTGGGGCCCGTTCCTTGGCCGCAATCGATTGGTTTTGCGCGGCGGGAACAGAAAAGACCTTGGCATTGCCGGTCGTTGGCTGGAACTGAAGCCGCCGTGCGTTGACGCCCCCCAGATCCTCCGCGACTATGGGAAATCCCTCCCGGCGCATGAAATCCCGCCCGAATTCTGCGTTTCGCGCACCGATGTTGCCAAGAGCCGAAATAATATTGGCGCCTCCACACAGCTTTGCGCGCAGTCGCGTGCGCGACGCACCCGCCTTGAGAAGCTCATTGATCAAGAGCTCGATGGCCATGGCACCGTATTTCACATCGCTGCGCCCCCCTTCACCAGCGTCCGGCAACAGGTAATGATTGAGCCCACCAATTCCCGCCACTGGGTCAAACAGTCCAACGGATACGCAAGATCCCAAAATCGTCGAAAAAACCACGTCGGGTTGATCCGATATCCGATATTCTCCCTGAATAACCGGTTGAACGCGGAAACGGCTGCGGGCTGCATCTTGAGAATTGAAAGGCATCACGTTCTCCGCATACGGGCGCGCAGAAGCGCCGGTCCAATGGCATCTAGTGGCAATTGCTTACTTACCGCTCCGATTTCGTGTGCGGCACGTGGCATTCCAAAGACCACAGATGTCTTTTCGTCTTGTCCGATTGTCATGGCTCCGGCCCGTCGCAACGCCAATAGACCGTCCGCACCATCGCGTCCCATCCCTGTGAGGATTGCTGCAGCGACGCGGCGTGCACCTGGGACCGCCGACAGAAAAAGTCTGTCGACAGACGGTCTATGACCTTGGCATGGGGCACTCGCCTCAAAGCCACAACTCGGTTCAGGAAATCGCTTGAGCACAAGATGCTGGTCTCCTCCTGGTGCAATGAGGATTTGGCCTTGGGCGGGACGTAGGCCTATGGCCGCTTCCCGAACTTCGGGCGTCACGTGCCCATCGACCAGTTGAGCCAGACCGGCGGTAAACTTGGCTCCAGTATGCTGAACGATCATAGTGGGTGGGCAATCCTGTGGAAAGGAGGATAAGACGCGGATGAGTGCGTCCACGCCACCTGTGGATGCTCCGATGAGGATCCATCCATCATCAAATTCCCCCGCTTTTCCTGGAATGACGCGATCCGTAGTTGCGGTTGAGTTGCGTCGAGACGCGCTCCTTTGGGATGTTATCGTGCTCACCGGATCAGTTGAGGAAACCAGTGCCAAACCAGCACGGTCTGCCAATTCGCGGTCCCTGCCAGAAGCGCTATCCTGATTGGAGAACAACACACATCGAATCGAGAGAGCACGAAAAAGAAGGCACAAAACCTCGAACTCTGGATGCGCCGCCAGTGTGGTCGATACCAAAGCGATATTGGGGACGCGATGTTCTGCTACGGTGTATGTCGCGCTCAAGTCATCCACTGCGGCAATCAGCCGATACCCATGAGTGCCTCCCAGCCGATCTGCCATTCGGGCTCGCGCCAGTGGATCCGGTTCTGCCAATAGAATGCGCATTCGTTCTCCCGCCTTGGACGCTGATTATCAGATTAGAAATCCTGCCAAGTACCTGCATTACCGCCCACAACCTTTTTGGGGGGCGAAGACGGCCAATCGGAGTCCGCGATGGTTTCCGGACTTGGTTTTGATACCGGCTGCAGCTCGACAACGCGTGGTGCGGCCTGAAGCGGGCTGGCTCGGGTGGCGGGAGGGGGGGTGTGACGAAATTCCAGCGGAGGTGTCGAACCGGACAGGCCTGGTTCCTCAGTAAGCTTAAAGCGGGCCACAAGAGCGCTCAGTGAAGCAGCCTCTTGCTTCAATGTCAGACTGGCAGCGGTCGATTCTTCGACCATGGCTGCATTTTGCTGGGTCACTTCATCGAGCTGTGTCACTCCGATGTTGATCTCGCCAAGTCCAGCCGACTGCTCTTTTGCGCCAGATGCGATGCCACTGACGAGGTCCGCAATATTGCCGACCTGTGTTGCGATGGTGGTCAAGGCTTCCCCCGCCCGATCAACCAAACAAACGCCTGTTTCCACCTGTCCAGAACTTGCGCTAATCAACCCTTTTATCTCCTTGGCGGCATCTGATGATCTCTGTGCCAAGGCGCGTACTTCAGACGCAACAACCGCGAAACCACGGCCAGCTTCTCCCGCCCGGGCCGCCTCGACACCTGCGTTCAGAGCCAATAGGTTCGTCTGGAACGCGATATCATCGATAACCCCGATAATTTGCGATATCTCGTCAGATGATTGCTTGATTCCCGACATGGCACTGACAGCATCCAGGACAACTGTGCCACTTTCCTCAGCATCGCGGCGAGCCGTGCCAACCACCTCTTCAACTTTCGATGCACCTTCTGCAGCCGATCTGACACTGCTGGTTAGTTGATCCAATGCGGCGGCTGTCTCCTCAAGGGTTGCGGCCTGATTCTCGGTCCGATTGGACAAATCGGATGACGATTCGCTAATTTCATCCGCGCGCGCTTTAATTTCTCCAGCGTTTTCAACAACGGATCTCATAATTTCATTTAAGGTTTGCAGCGTGGAGTTGAAATCTAGTCGCAGGCGTTCTTGTGATTCTGGAAACGCCTCGGAAATCTCTGCGCTCAAATCTCCGTCAGCCAATCTGCGCAAATGAGCGCCGAGAACAGTGACAATTCTCATCTGCTCCTTTTGAGCTGCTTCCTTTTCAATTTCATCCGCCTCTCTCTCGCATAACTGATCTCGAAACTCCGCCAAGGATCGACTGATATTACCTATTTCATCGCTTCGGTCCTGGCCTGAAATATCAGAGCTGAAATCCTTAGATGCTACTCGTTCCATCGCGTCTGCAAAGACTCTTAGGGGTCTGGTGATGCTGCGAGAAACTGCAAACCCCAGCAGCGTCGAGACAAATATGCCAATGACTCCAAAAGCCACGATTGCGGTACCGAATACCGACATGCTCTCTGCGAGGTAGGTGTCATCCAATTCCGCCACCAGCGTCCATCCGTCAGTACCGACATCCAGTGGGTAGCTGATGATCGACCCTCCATCATAAACACCTGCTGCATGCTCTGTTCGCGCAACGCCGCTTTCGAGATACCTTGGCGGTTCGTCAAGGACGCCAAACTCACCACGCCCACGAGAGGGAGTCCTAGTCAGACCATCTCCACCTACGATGTAGAGATTCCCGTGCTGCGCCAGATAGTCCGCGACCCGGAGCGTATTACTCAACTGGGAGATCGGGGTTTGAACAGCCAGAACGCCAATAAGATCGGACCCATTTCTAAAGACGGGCGTTGCGAGAAAGCCTGATGGCTCTCCGCCTCCTGCATTATATGGTTCAAAGTCGCTCTGTATAACCTGCCCGGCCTGTGCTGAAAGCGCGTCACGGAACACCCGTCCCAATCCCGTGGAGGAAAAAGGACCCTCGCTCAGGTTGGTCCCAAAATCCGGGCGCTTAAACATTGAGTAGATCACATTCCCATCAGGATCGATCAGGTAAATGTCGTAAAAGCCTGTCACCTCGTGCATTTTTTGGAATTGCGGATGGTTTCGGGCATGGACGGCATGGTAGAATCCATCGTTTGGAGCGGACACCAACAAGTGCCGCTCGCTTACATCATAGGGATTCTCTGAGATATAGATGCGCCGCAACTCGGCATTCGGGTCGTTCGGCATCATGTTACGGGAGGACGAAAGTGCACTTACTGCCTCAACAATAGACGGGCTTACGGAGGCGGCCCGTAAATCTCGCTTTAGGCCTTCAAACCAATTCTGGACCGAATGCGCATGCTCCTCGAGCAGGGTTCGGGTTTGAGCTTGGGTCTGGGCACTCAAACTGGCGGAAAGGTGATGCACTGCGAAGCTGGACAAAGCCAAACACAGAAGTAGCATCATCGTGATGATCATAAGTGGCAGTCGCTTTGCGATGGTCATCCTATTGAACCACTTAATCATGTGCCCATCCTTTCTCATCGCATCCGTTTACATCGCGTTTTCAGAAGGGTTGACGCACTGAAGGAATGTGTGTTGCGTGATCTTCCTTGCGAATTCAGCCGTCCTGCGTTGCTTCAAAAAAGTTCCACCGCAGTCTGATGGCGGAGCTGCGGACCTATGTCAGCGCGATCAGAACGCGCACTTTGCAATAGGTGTTCATACACTTCGAGCTGCACTGCGTCGTGAAGGTCGCAAGATGCGACGACGAGATCTGGAGGGAGCGCAAGCGCAAGCCTCTTGGAAACTGCTGTGGCGTCTGCGAGCATTTGCAGCCCAAGGTCGAGCTGTTGCAGATCCTTTAGGTTTTTTGATGCAACAAGTGTCTGGTCACCAGTCGAAAGTCTGGCCGTCTCGTAGCTGCGCAGCAGACTTGTGACTTGCTCAAGGCTATTCGCCAAGAGGTCTACGAGATGCGCAACAGCAACCTCGCGCCCTTGGTTTTGATCAACAGAGCTAGTCATCCGATCCGGCCTACGACCACTTCAATGGCCTGTTTCAGTGTTGCGTTTGTGAATGGCTTTTTGACGAGATTGTTCAACCCAAGCTGTCGACCTTGCGCGATAATCTGATCATTGGGCGAACCTGTAACTAATATAAATCCGATTTTCTGTGTCGCTGCATTGGACCGGAGCCCATGTAAAAGCTGAAGCCCATTCATCCCCGGCATGTTGTAATCGCATAAAACAAGGTGGACGGGGCTTTTTGCGAGAAAGGCAAGCGCACCTTCACCGGAGTTCTGGGTCTCAATCTTCCAAATCCCGATGTCTTCCAATGCCTGCGTCAGCAACCCGCGACTGACCGACATGTCATCAACAACCATGACGCGCAGTGAATCTTTCAAAGACATGTTGAACCCCTGGATTTTAAGAATTTGACGGATCGACCGGGTGCGGACGCAACTGATATGCTGTGATTCCAACACTCTCAAAGTGGCTTTCGGCCATGCCGTGCATGCGCTCTGAGTGACCGATGAACAGCATACCACCCGGCACCATTTGCTCAGCGAAGCGTTGCCACAGTCTGGCCTGCGTTGGCTTGTCGAAATAGATGGCGACGTTCCGGCACATAATTGCATCAAATCGCCCGGACATTGGCCAGCTATCCATCAGATTCAAGCGCCGAAAGGTGATCAGCTTCCGAAGTTCAGGATGCACTTCCAGGATACCTTCAGGGGCTTTTCTATCCCCAAATACACGCGTGCGCCATGCATCCGATGGAAACCGACACTCATCCGCGCGGTAGCTTCCGCCTTGTGCGGCTTCGAGGACCTTTGAATCGATATCCGTGGCAAGAATACGAAGATCATGACGCGCTACATCAGGACAGAGCTTGAAGATCGAACCGGCAAGCGAGTACGGCTCCTGCCCAGTGGAGCATCCAGCCGACCAAAGACGTACGCGACCACGAGCCTTGGCGCGCTCTATGAGCTTCGGCAGAATATCCTGCTCCAACTGCTCAAAATGATGCGGCTCCCGGTAGAAATGCGTCACGTTGGTGGTCAGTGCGGAGATAAACACATCACGCTCGGCTGCATCGCCTTGATCTACCAAAGCACAATAAGCACCAAAATCAGTTAACCCCAAGACCCGCAGACGTCTGGTTAGTCGGGATTGGATCAAGGCCTTTTTTGAAGGCTCAAGATGCAGCCCAAACGAGGTTTTTGCGATGCGTGCAATGACCTGAAAGTCTTTGTCCGCAAACGGAATATCCGCTGACCGCACTGAATGGGGTGCCGTACTCATGCAACCATGTCTTCCATATCTGGAAATAGAACATTCAGGTCGATAATCCGCGACATCTGATCTTCGACCGCGACAAGACCACGGATGGACCGCGTATCATCGGATTGGCCCGTGCTGGGCGCCTTGCGGATGTTCTCACCTTGGATGGTGAGTATCTCCGACACGGCATCGACGAGAAGACCAACCGTACGATCCCGCAGGGCGACGACGATGATCACATGGCGTGACGTGGGATCAATCGCGCCTAGACCCAGTTTTGCCGCAAGATCCAGGATCGGGATGACGGCTCCACGCAGGTTCATAACGCCCAGGACCGCCGACTCAGAAAAGGGGAGAGGGGTGACCGGCGACCAGCGGCGTATCTCCCGGATCTCTGTGATTTCGATACAGAATCCCTGACCTCCTGCGATCAGCGAGACAAACTCGATGCTTTGTTCATCGTTCCAATCAGTAGCTTCACTCATGCTCAAACTCCAATTCACGAATGCTGTGGCTGAGGCCCGGCTTTGAGGCCATTTTCGCGAGGGCATCAGGATCGATGATCAACGCGATCTTGCCATCGCCCAGTATCGTCGCGGCTGAAACGCCTGGAATTGAACCATAATTTGGTTCAAGGCTTTTGATAACGACCTGCCGCTGGTCCGAGATGTCATCGACAGAGACAGCGATTGGGCTGGCACCTCCGGTCGAGATATGAACCAGTACACTCTTTTCCGGTCTAATCTGCCCGCGATCGAGACCTAGCAAAGCCCCCAGGCTGACGACCGGCATATAGGCGCCGCGGATCGCCAAAACGAAACCTTCCCGACCGAATGGGCGAATATCCTCGGGCCGAGGGCGGATCGTCTCAACAATACACGAGAGCGGCATCACGAGTGTCTGTCCGCCAACGGTCACCACCATACCGTCGAGCACAGCGAGGGTCAGCGGTAACGCAATAGAAAAAACCGATCCCGAACCGGGTTCGCTTGTAATCGTGACCCGCCCACCCATGGCTTGGATCTCTGTCAGAACGACATCCATGCCAACGCCACGACCTGAAAGGTTCGTTACAGCATCCGCAGTCGAAAACCCTGGCGCAAAGAGCAGGTTGTCAATTTCGGCGTTGGTGAGTTTTGCCTCTTCGGCGACCAGCCCTTTTTCAACGGCCTTTTTGAGTATTTTTTCCCGGTTCAACCCACGCCCGTCGTCACGCACTTCGATCATCACATGACCCGAGCGATGTTCCGCCGACAAACGGAGCTCTCCCTTGGGGGACTTGCCCACCGCCAAGCGATCATCTGTCGGCTCGAGACCGTGATCGATTGCATTGCGGACAAGATGCGTCATCGGGTCCGAAAGGCGCTCCACGAGGCTCTTGTCGACCTCTGTCATCTCCCCTTCCATGACAAAGTCTATATCCTTGCCCGTGGCATCCCCCGCCTCGCGCGCGATACGCGCCATGCGCTGAAAGAGGGGTTTGACTGGTTGCGCGCGGATGGCCATCACCGCTTCCTGAATGTCGCGGGCAAGATAGCCGTAGTCGTCGAGATCTCCCATCAGATCCGAGTTCTGTGCAATACCGCTGGCTACGACTTTTTGTGCAATGACCGCCTGATTGATAATCAATTCCCCCACTGTATTGATCAATCGATCGACGCGCTCTGGATCCACGCGCAGGGTCGGTCGTTTGGTCTGTGCGGGGCCGGCCTGACGCGCCTTGGGAGACGCGGCCGGTGCTGCGTCCGGGGAGTCAGCAGCGGCCGGTGCGGCAACTTCTGTCGCAGATGGTGTCGCACCGGTATTTGGAGACGGGGGCGGATCCGGCTGATCGGGCAATTGGCGATCGACAGTTAACGTGCAAAGGCCGTCAACGAATTCAAAGACCGCATTGATCTCACCCTCCGCGATATCTCCATGCAGGGCGATCTCCCAAGAGAGGTAGCTTTCGGACGGGTCTAACTCATCCAGATCCGGCACATCAGACGTGTCGCATTCGATCACGGCTTCGCCCAGCCCCACTAGGGTCGTAAGAAGCAGTACCGGGTCATGGCTGTTTGTGAAAAGAGCCTGGTGCGGCGCAAATGAGATCCGAAAATGAGCGTCAGTCGGTACTATGTCGAGTGAGATCGGCTGAACTGGCAAGGCGTCGAAGACAAACTCCGCACTCGGAGGATCTGCCGCGGCGCTGTCGCCGCCTTTGCCGCTGAGCGCGGACAACTCGCGCAGAACACCGTCCATCGAGTCTGGTCGGTTTCCTGTCTCTGCATGGGCCTCTTCAACCAAGACCGCCAGAATATCGCTTGACCGGATAATGGTCTTCAGAACTTCCGGCGTGACTTCCAAAGCCTCTGACCGGATCAGATCCAGGACATTTTCGTAAGTATGTGCGAACTCGACAAGATCATCGAGAGCAAACGCTCCTGCCGATCCCTTGATCGAGTGCACTGCCCGGAAGATCGCATTTACGGTCTCGGTGTCAGCGGTGCCGTCCGACATCGCATTCAGCCCTTCATTCAGGGCGTCGAGTAGGTCTTCGCATTCCGCGAAAAAAGTCGCTCGTAAACTGTCCATGCTCATCTGATCAGTCCCCCATCGTCACACGCCGCAACACATTAATCAGCGCGGTGTCTTCAAAAGGTTTGACAATCCATCCGGTCGCACCGGCACCTCGGGCACGTTCTTTCAGCGACTGACCGCTTTCCGTGGTCAGAACCAGAATGGGCACGCGTTTGTTTGCATCCCCCTGCCGGATTGCTTCGATAACGCCAAACCCATCAAGTTTGGGCATGTTGATGTCTGTGATGACCGCATCAAATCGCTGGGAGTTGAAGACCTCAACCCCATCCTGGCCATCCACCGCTGTCGTCACATCAAAGCCCGCATCGCTGAGCGTTTGCGTCACCAACGCGCGGATCGTGGCAGAATCGTCAATTGCCAAGACTGAAGTCGTCACTGTGCTGCTCCCTTGCCAAGTAGCTCGTCGATAAGACCCAAAACGCGCAAACCATCCCGAAACGGTTCGGATGGGTTTTGGATTTCAAAGGGTTTGTTCGCCCCTTCGGCAGCGCGGCGGGCCGCCAGCAACAACTGCGCCGTCAGTGTCTCAACCGGTCGTGACACAGACGCGTCGATCACGACCGCCTCACCCAGCCGGGCCTGAAGTTCCGACTTGAGTAGCTGAGGATCATCGCGCCATTGCGGAAGCGATAGATCAATCGGCGCGGTTGGGGGTGTGCTCATCGTGATCTCCTTGCGGCGAATTCGCTGCCAGTCTGGGGATCGGGATCTAAAGCGAACCCTCTAACAGAGTATGAACCGATGCGGAATTTCCCAGAAAATTGCGTGCTTTTTCGACGTCAGCGGGCGACCGGGAGGAGAGTCCATCGTGTCCCAGCGAGCGGTGGACCAAAGCCCCTGGATCGGCGATTCGCGCGACCATTTGGCAATGGCCATCGGCCCTCTGCACAAGGGTCTACTGAGCCTTGGGTTTCTTGTACAACTGCTTGTGGGTGCTCTGAAATCCAGAAGCATCCAAGCGGTTTCCACAAGGATATCAACAGGTTATACACAGAAAAATCCGCCCTAAGTCGTTATTTTTCTTGCGGGAATCGGTTTGGTTTGTGAAGCTTTGACTGTCACAAAGGTTCTTAGGAGTTGGCGTGACCGCGGCGACCAACGCGTTCCAAATCTGGGGATGCGCCGACCCTTGGGTCAGCGCTTGAACCAGACCCGGCGTCGGCGGTTGGCGTGATGCAGCATCCTTTGGTGACCGAGACTGGCGGCCGTGATTTTCGGATCAAGGACGTAGGGCCACGGGACCGGGGCGCGACGGATCGATGGCAGCTTTCAAAGATGCTTGACCTCTGTGGGGCCTTTCAGGATGAGGCTGTCGTGATGATCCCTAGCGGATCACCGCGATTGGGCCTGAGATTCGCTTGCGGATCTCTTGGTTCAGGAAGGCGTCAGGGATGTGATCTTCGGGTCGCTGTGCAAAGACCGCGTCTGAGCACCTGACGTCTTTTCCTATTTCAACACCCTGTCAAACGAAAACGAGGCTCGGTCGCTGTTGGCAACCGAACCTCATCGTCAGTTATGCAATGCCGCGTCTATGCACCTGTACGGTCACATCTACCGGTAACGCGAAGAGAATTCAACCAGATCTCGTCGTGATTAGGTGACAAACTACAAGATTTGTACTGCGACGCTGCATATGGCCGCTGCCCAGCGCGAGCGGCCCGATATGATCCATCTGGACTGGACATAGATCGCCCTGCATTCTGGGGCTAATCCAAGCAGTGGATTCTGGCTCAAGTCGTCAGAGGAATACGCGCGCGCCTGTGCGCAGCGATATCAAAGGGACACACCATGGACGGCACGTTTAACGAGAATGACATCAGCCACGTGGTCGAAGCGGACCGCGCGCATATCTGGCACCACCTGACCCAACACAAGCCCTATGAAACCTCCGACCCCCGGATCATCGTCGAGGGCAAGGGGATGAAGGTCTGGGATCAGAAAGGCAAAGAGCATCTGGATGCGGTCTCGGGTGCGGTCTGGACCGTCAATGTCGGCTATGGCCGCGAGAGTATCGCGGATGCGATCCGGGATCAGTTGGTGAAGCTGAACTATTTTGCCGGAGCCGCCGGATCGGTTCCGGGGGCGATCTTTGCGCAAAAGCTGATTGCGCGTATGCCGGGGATGAGCCGGGTCTACTATTGCAACTCCGGGTCGGAGGCGAATGAGAAAGCCTTCAAGATGGTACGTCAGATCGCGCATGCGAAGTATGGTGGCAAGAAACACAAGATCCTCTATCGCGACCGCGACTATCATGGCACCACGATTGGCGCCTTGTCGGCAGGTGGCCAGGATGAGCGGAATGCCCAATACGGCCCCTTTGCCCCTGGCTTCGTGCGGGTGCCGCATTGTCTTGAATACCGCAAGCATGAGCAGGACGGCGCGCCCGAGGCGAACTATGGAGAATGGGCTGCCGATCAAATCGAAAAGGTGATCCTTGCAGAAGGGCCCGACACCATCGGCGCGCTCTGCCTTGAGCCGGTCACCGCGGGCGGCGGCGTGATCACACCACCCGAAGGATACTGGCCGCGCGTGCAGGAGATCTGTCGGAAATACGACATCCTGTTGCATATCGACGAGGTGGTGTGCGGCATAGGCCGGACGGGCACCTGGTTCGGCTATCAGCACTATGGAATCGAGCCGGATATGGTGACGATGGCCAAAGGTGTGGCCAGCGGCTATGCCGCCATTGCCTGCCTGGTCACCACCGAGGCCGTGTTTGAGAAATTCAAGGACCAGCCCGACGATCACCTCAACTATTTCCGAGATATCTCGACCTTTGGCGGCTGCACGGCGGGTCCTGCGGCCGCGATCGAGAATATGCGCATCATCGAGGACGAGGGTCTGTTGCAAAACACCCTGACCATGGGAGAGCGGATGATGGGCAATCTGCATGCCCTGATGGACAAACATGCGGTGATTGGCGATGTCCGGGGCAAAGGCCTGTTCTGTGGGGCCGAGTTGGTGAGCGACCGTGCGTCGCGTGACCCCGTTCCAGAGAAGATGGCGCAGGCGGTTGTGGCCGACTGCATGGCCCAGGGTGTGATCATCGGGGTGACGAACCGGTCGGTGCCCGGGCGCAACAACACGCTGTGCTTTTCGCCCGCACTGATTGCAACACCGGATGACATTGACCGCATCACCGATGCAGTTGATGGCGCGCTCGGGCGTGTCTTTGGCTAGGCGTTTGATGTCCTTGCAGGCGCGGTCTTGCGGCGAAGGTGACCTGGCCGGGATCACAAACCACGTGCACCCTTCGGATTTGATGCGCAAGCTCGCATGGAGGGTGCCGAACGTGGCCCGGTTGTTCACGGTCAAGGGCGGATGGGCGCCCTACGACCGCCAAATAGCAGAGGGTCAACTTGCCCATACCAAGGCTCGCAACCGCAGCGATCGTCAACCGCTGTGGACAAACACAGGATGCGGCGACCCGAACCGGCCTTCAGGACTGCCGCTATGAAACCCGCGCCCGATCCCGTGACTGCACCACAACCGGACCCGCCGATCCCGCCTTTTTATAGGCAGACGGGGTGAGACCCGTTTCTTTCTTGAAGGCGGTATAGAAAGACGACCGCGCATTGAATCCAACCTCATACGCAATGGCCAGCACGGTCTGCTCGCCTGCTGCGACCAGGGGTATCGCCTCTCTCACGCGCCAACTGTTCACAAACTCGAAAAACGATATGCCAAGCCGCTGGTTCAGCGTCTGGGAGACATAGTTTGGCGAGACGCCGACCTGCTGGGCCAACGCTCCCAACGTCAGGTTGGGATCCCGGTAGAGCCGGTCATCGCGCATCGCCCGCAGCAACTTGCGCGCAATCCGTTCTGCCTGTTCGGGGCCCAGGGCGCTTTTCTCGTATTTGTGGATCGAAGGATCCATCGTGACTGTCAGCGCTTGTGTTGCGACCTCCAATGCGCGGGACGGCCGCAGACCCCAAAGACACAATGCAATAACCATGATTAAAACCATCAGACTGTCCAGAACCGGGCCGATCGGGTCATGACGGCTCAGCAGAATCAACACCTCGCCGACAAGGCTTTGAACGGCATAGATCCCCATCGCACAGGCCAGAACAGCAACCCAACGCAGTTCCAACCCCTCGGTACTGGCGAAATGATCCTTGAGCCGGGCAATATGCTGTGCCTGTGTGCGCGCGATCCAGACCACATAGACCAACCATTGCAGAACCATCGCAATGGTCAGCATGTCAAAGCCCGCCCTCAATGCGCCCAGTCCCGGAGGGTTCGACGGGCCCGTGATCGCAGAGTACCAGGCTTCGCGTATCTCTGCCGGCAACAGCAGCACACCCCAGACAAAGACCACAGCTATGCCAGGCATGATAAAATGCGCGCCGGACCCGATCCTCCCTGTTTCCGGCGCGGCGGTCAGTTCCCGCACGTAAAACAGAAACAGCGGCATGATGAAGAAATTCGCGGCAAACCCTGCCAGTTCCATGCCATCACGCAACGACTGAGGCATCTCAAGCAGCAGGACCGACGCGGCGGTGTCTGCCTCGCTGATCGCGAAAACAGCAAAAAAGAAACCCAGTGTGACACTGGATCGCTGCGTCCAACTGAGGATCGCCGCAAGGCTGGCAACCAAAAAGCCCCCAGTGACGGCGGCCGTATACAAATTCTCTAAATCAAAGGTCATAACCCGCCAGACCAATTCAAGCGAACCTATCCAATCCGCGCAATACGCGCTGCGTCACATATGCTCAACACTTTTACGAGCGTCCCGATGTCCTTCCCTTTCGGCGTGGACATCCGAACGGTCAACCTGGACGACTGATCCGGTGCGACACTCTATAGTGCGGCGACGATCCGGCGCGCCGGTGTCAGTTGTTCCCTCAGCACGGAGATTTCATTGGATGATCCCCCAAACACCCAAGCCGCCCCAAGGACGACAACCGGCCAAACCGACTGGCGCGCTTCTAAAGCGGCACCCCAGTGTCTGGTTGCACGGCGCGGGCCTTTCAGGGGACACTTGGCGGGCGATCACGGCTGACCTGCCGGATGCCCATACTCCGGATTTACCGGGGCATGGGATGGCGCCGATGATAGATCCGCCCCGGGTCGAAGGCTATGCCGACGCGCTGTGCGAGGCCATTCCGCAAGACGCTGTTTTGATCGGCCATTCGCTTGGCGGCATGGTCGCGCTGGAACTGGCCGCTCGGATGCCCGAACGCATTGCGGCCTTGATCCTGATCGAAGCGGTTCCAACGGTGCGTGATCGCCTGTCGGGTCACGTCGCGGGCACCCTTGCAACGGCTCTGTTTTCACGGATACCGCCCGGCTGGTTTGCCGCTTTGTCGGGGATCGGACACCCCCAGGCCACCCAAGCCGAGCTGCGCAGACAGATGCGGCGCCTCGACCGCGGGCAAATCAGAGCCGCGCTTGAGGCCGCGCGGCACTATGATGGCCGGTCGCGGCTGTCATTGGTGCGGGCTCCGACACTTGTGATCGTGGGCGAGAAATCCGGCGCGACCCTGCACGGGGCGACCCTGATGGCAGAGACGATCCCAGGGGCCCGTCTGCTCAAGCTTCCCGGAGGGCATATGTTGCACACCGACAACCCGTTGCAGCTTCGCCGGGCGATTGACGGCTTTGTGCGCGCAACACTGCCCGAAGACAGCGGGCGTGCCACCATCGCAGCGCTTCCGACACAAAACCCCCGACCCAGGTCGCAATGAGCGCAGATGTGAACGCAAAAAGCGCCGCCTCGATCAGCTTTTCAGGGGTAACGCCCGACCGGGCCTGAGCATATCCGCCTGACACAAGGACTGCGGGACCGGGCATTCAGGCTCTCGCCAGCCGCCCCGGGCTTTGGCCTGCTGCCCGGCCCTGCGTCCAGCTTTGGCAAGATCATGTGCCGGTGTGAAGCGGTGAGTTTCCGCCAATCCGGTCAGCATCGGGTTCCGGGCCGATAGGATCGGACGACACGCGTCGCGTTCCCGATCACTTGCGGGGTGCATGTCACAAAACGAGGTTCCAGATGACCACCCTCCCTCTCAAGGTCAGCCGATACATCGCGATGCTGATCGGCTTCGTGATCCTGGCGTCCTGCTCAACCCCAGACCCGCACACCTATGCCCCGGCACAGCCGGTCGAATACAGGTTTAGCCAAGCAGGCCCCTACACTGTCAGCCGCATCGACACGCCCGCACTGTTTGGGAGGCCGCGGGGCGCTGCCTATCTGCCGGACCAGCCCGCTGCACCTGCGCCGCTGGTGATCTGGCAGAACGGAACCGGTGTGGATATCGACACCTACGACGCGATCGCACGCCATCTGGCCTCGTGGGGGTTGGTGGTTTTGGGCAGCTATGACACTCAGATGGGATCGGGCCAGACCGCCATCGGGATGTTGGAGAACGCTCGGCTCTGGTCGCAAACGCCCGACCATCCCTTTTACCGGCGCGTGGACACAATTCGGTTCGCCCTGGTTGGGTCGTCGCAGGGTGCGGTCTCAGCAATCAATGCGCACACCAATTACAGCGCCGGACGCGCGGCCACGGCGCTGGCCATCCATGGCACCCCAACGCCAGAGGCCATCGCGTTCTTTGGCCTCGACCTCGAGTACGATACAGGCACGGTCAGCGCGCCGGTCTTCATCATGACCGGAACAAAGGATGAGTTCATCTCGCCCATCCAGCTGAACAAAGCGTTGTTCGCAGGCCTGAGCGGCCCAGCGATGCGTGTCCTGGGCGTAGCCGATGGGGCAGATCATATCGAACTGGCAGATGATGCGGGCCGGATGCGCGGATATCTGACGGCCTGGCTGTCCTTCCAGCTCAGGAACGACCCCCATGCGGCCCAGGCCTTTGTCGGACGGGCAGAGATGTCCGCAAACCCCGGGTGGAGCTTGGTCCGTGTCGAACCCTAACACCGACAGACCGCGCCCGCAGCGCCTGCGGTTTGGTCGTAAGCTTCGGAGTGAGACCCCGATGCATATCTACCTGCTGCTGGTGCTTGGCCTTGTGCTGACCGGTGTGGGCCGCTGGATGCAGGCAATACCGGATGTGCCGGGGCCAGTTCAGATCGAACACCCCCTGGATCAAGGTCGGCAACCGTGACCCCGGCGGCCCAGCCAAGGCATGCCCGGCCCAACCGCAAGCGTGGAGAAACCCCGGTGAGGATCTGCATGATCATGATATGCTTCGGCCTTGGGCCGCAATGTGTGGTGGCAAACGAAACGCCGGACCTGACCGGTATCTGGTCGACCGACGGGTATGGGACGGTGCTGGCCATCACGAACGGGTCGGCGCAGGTCATGGCTCTGGGCGCATCCTATTGTGTGCCGGAGACCGAAGCGCCGGTGCCATTGGCCGACCTCTTTGCGGAAGCGGAGTTCGATCTGACCCCGGACGGGCAGGTCTTGACCATCGGTTTCGAGCGTGAGCCGCATCGCATCCGGGCGCATCGGCTTGCGGCACGACCAGCGCCTTGCGACATGACCAATGAGGATACACCTCTGGCCGTCTTCGACATCGCCGTCGATCTTTTGTCAGCGCGCTATCCCTTTTTCGCGCTCTACGATGTCGATTGGCCAACACATGTCGCAACCCTACGCGCTGAGATACATCCTGACATGCGACCTGAAACGCTTTTTGAACTGCTGAGCCGATTGCTTCGACCGCTCCGGGATGGCCATCTGTCACTGGTTGCCGAAACAGAGGGCGCGCGACAGGTCTTTTCATCAAATCCCGGGCGGATCGTCGAAACACTCAGACACGCCGCACGCAAGGCAGGCACCCCCGTGGATCAGGCGGTTGCCGGTTTTCGCCGCGCGCTGTGGCATGACAGTATTCAGCGCGACCTTCTGGGAGGGGACGGGCAGATGATCGGCAATGGGCGCATTCAGTACGGGCTGATCGCCGAGGGCGTCGGATACATCGCGTTCCTGACCATCGGCGGGTTCGGGTCCGACACCGCCGACACCGCAAGGGAACAAGCGGAGACGCGGCGCCTGCTGGATCTGATTCTGGCTGATTTCGCTCAGGCCGGAGTGACATCGCTGATCCTGGATCTCAGCCTGAATTTCGGAGGCGACGATTACGTTGCCCGGGAAATCGCGCACCGGTTCATACGGCGTCCGACACATGCCTATACCAAATATGCCGGTGATGCGGTGGCACCGATCATAACCCGGCTTGTCATCCGACCAAGCGACGGCGCACGCTTTGAGGGCGATGTTATCGTAATGACCAGCAATGTCACGATCAGCGCGGGCGAAGTGCTGACCCTGTCCCTGCGCATGCAACCCCATGTGACACATGTAGGTGAGGCGACGCGCGGTGCGCTCTCTGACGTGCTGTCGCTCCGGCTGCCAAACGGATGGCGCCTCAACCTCTCAAACGAGGTCTATCTTGACGCGGCGGGCCGTCATTGGGAAGCGGTGGGCATTCCACCGGACATTGAGGTGCCGGTGTTCGACGCCAAGGACCCGATTGCAAGCCACAGATCGGCAGTTCTAAGATTTGCCAGGGAGCTGTCGGGCAACTGACCCAAACCGACCTTTGGGCGAAGACCAGATCAGGTCCTTCCCTTAGGCATCACGGATCGAGCGATACGCGCCAGCCCGCCCGGCGCAAAGCGCAGGATCAGGATCATCCCGACTGCCACAACGATAAAGCGCGCCTCCTCCATGCCCCGGATCCCGGCCATCGCCTCGGTCGCAAAGGTCAGCGCGATCGCGGCAAGGATCGGCCCGTAGATCGTCGCCGTCCCGCCGATCAGAACCATCGACAAGGCCAGGCTGAGCGTGCCAAAGCTGAGCACATCCGGCGCGGCCACCCGCAGATAAATCGCAAAAAAGCCGCCTGCGATGCCCGGAAAAATTGCGCTCAGGACCAAGGCCAGGACCCGCTGACGGGCCACGGATATCCCCCGCGCGCGGGCGTAATCCTCATTGTCGCGCACCGCGAGCAGGGATTTGCCAAAGGACGATTTTGTCAGCCACAGCAGATAGACCGTCGAGACCGCGAGCAATCCGAGGGCGACATAGTAATAGCCGAACTTGAAATCCCGGGTGAAGCGATACTCACCGATTTCCAGCGGCGGAATGCGCACCATTCCACCCGCCCCGCCAGTGATCTGGCTTTGGCTGAGGATCAGTTGTAGCACCAATTGGCTGAACGCGAAGGTGACGAGCACAACATAGATCCCCTTAAGCCGCGCCACAGGCAACGCAACGATCAACGCCGCCAAGGCGCCCGTCACACCGCCCAGCGGGATCGCAAGCCAGGGGTCCACGCCAAAGGTCTTGGCCGCGATCGCCGTGGTGTAGACCCCGGTCGCGAAAAAGGTCAGGTGCCCAAAATTGAAAAGCCCCGCATAGCCCAGCGACAAATCCCAGTTCGAAGCCACGACCGCATAGACGAAAGCGATAATGAAAAGGTGGCGCGTATAGCTGTCCAATACAACCACGGGCACCAGCGCCAGAAGGGCAAAGCCAAGGGCAAGGATGACGGATCCGCGCATCTCACGCCCTCCCAAAGAGGCCGTTGGGCCGGAAAATCAAGACGATGATCAGCCCCAGAAACAGCACGAACGGCGTCCAGTAAAGACCCAAGGCAAGGATCAGAAACGCCTCTGCCAGGCCGATGACAAAGGCCGCGCCGACCGTCGCCCCCAGCGAGCCCAGACCGCCAAAGATCACCACGATCATCGCTTTGACGAGCGGCTCGACGCCCAGACTGGGCGTGATGAACCGCACCCCGCCCAGCAACACGCCGGTCAGACCGGCCAAGGCAGCACCCAGACCAAAGGCCAGCGCGAATGTCAGCGGTACGTTGATCCCCAAAAGCGCCGCGGCATCCTGGTTTTGACCAACCGCGCGAAGGCTGCGCCCGGTCGCGGTGCGTGTGGCAAAAAGCCAAAGCGCCACAAGGATCAGCGGGGCGATCACGATGATCAGCGCTTCGTGTGCCGAGATCACAGCACCCAGAACCGACACCTCGCCTTCGATCAGGCGCGGCAATTGCTTGAGCCGCGCACCCCAGATGATCTGGGCGGATTTCTCCAGGATGATCATCGCCGCCAGGGTCGTCATCACGGTGATCAGCAGCATGTTGGGCTTGCCGTAAAACGGGCGCACCAGCAGGAATTCGATGATCACGCCCAGAAGGGCGGCCACGCCCACGCCAGCGACCAGCCCCGCCGCCAGGCCCATGCCCATCCCCTCGCTCACGGTCCAGGCAACGAACGCACCGATCATCATCAGCGCGCCATGCGCAAAGTTGAAGACACCCAGCGTTGTCCAGACCAGACTCAGTCCGCTGGCCATCAACGCATAGAGCGAGCCCAGCACGATCCCCGACAGCAGGGTCGAGATCAACGTATCGGTCATGCGCCATGCTCCCCGAAATACATCTCCATGATCTCCTGATGATCGGGGGAGTTGTCCTTGCCCATCTCGCGCGCGACCTCGCCATGCTCGATCAGATACAGACGATCCGACAGCGCCAGCAGCAATTCGACATCCTGTTCGACCACGACCAGCGGTACGGTGGTCGAGATTTCCTTGAGGGCGACGGCCAGTTCCTCCTTAAGCTTGGGCGACAGGCCCAGCGTCGGCTCATCCAACAGCAAAAGACGCGGTGCGCACATCAGCGCGGCACCGATCGACAGCATCTGCCGCTCGCCACCCGAGAGTGTCTTGGCCCGCTGCGCGCCCCGTTCGGCAAGCCGTGGAAACAAAGCATAGACATGATCCAGCGTCACCCTGGCCCGAGCCCGGGCCGGTTTGGTGAAGGCCGCCATTTCCAGCGTTTCGGCCACACCCATATCGCCAAAAAGCGTGTTGCCTTGCTGGGACTGCACCAGGCCCCGCGTGACAATCTCGGACGGGCTGGCCAAGGTCAGGTCCATGCCGTCGAAACGGCAGGCCCCGGCAGCGGGGCGTATCAGACCCGACAACACCCGCAAAAGCGTCGTCTTGCCATGCCCGTTCGGGCCGAACAAACCGACATTTTCCCCGGCATCGACATGCAGAGACAATCCGCGCAGCACGGTGACCGAGCCGTAGCCTGCCGTGACGGCCTCAACCTCCAGCATCGGGCTCATGCGGCGCGCCCGCCCAGATAGGCTTCGATCACGCCGGGATCCCGGATCACGTCCTGCGGATCGCCTTCAGCCAGCAACCCACCCTGATTCAGAACGATCAGACGCTGAGAGACCGACAACAGCAGGCTCAGAACATGTTCGATCAGCAGAACCGTTACCCCGGCTGCGTTGATCTTGGACAAAAGCCGATCGAGGGCCGCAATCTCGGGCCGGGTCAGGCCGGAGGCAGGTTCGTCCAGCATCAACACCGCCGGATCCATGATCAGGGCCGACGCGATCATCAGTTGCTTGCGCTCATAGACCGACAGTTCGGTCGTCGGCAGCCGCGCCCGGTCAGGGTTGAATTCAACCAAATCCAGTTGTTCCGCCGCCGCGCGGTCCAACGCCTCGGCCGCCATGCCGCGCCCATAGCGCGCCGCGAGCGAGACGGTTTCAAGCGCTGTGAGATCGGGAAATTCGACGTCTTTCTGAAAGGTGCGCGTCAGCCCAAGACCGGCGATTCTATGGGGTGCCATCCGGTCAATCCGTTGCCCGTTGAAATGGACTTCGCCAGAGGTAGGCCCAAAAGGGATCCGGGTGAGGACGTTGAAAAGCGTGCTTTTGCCCGACCCGTTTGGTCCGGCAATGCCCAGAAACTCGCCCGGTGCGACGGAAAAGCTGACATCGTTCACCGCCTTGAGGCCGCCGAACGTCTTGGTCACATTGCGAATGTCGAGAATGCTGGATGACATGAAAGATCCTGGGCCGGGATAGGTGGGCCGCGCCCGTAAGGCGCGACCCGGGGGAGATTACTGCATCCAGGTGGGTTCGACGAAGCTGCCGGTGGCATAGACCGGCGGATAGAACAGCACACGCTCGCCATCCTGGATCTGATAGAACTGCAGCGGCACGCCATCATTGGATTGCACGGCCAGGTGGGTTGCGGGATCAAACTGGATCATGCCCATCGCGGTCTGGGTTGAACTGGCACCGATCGCCTCTCCGATGGCAACGCGATCCGTGGGATCGCCCACCTGCTCAAGCGCATTGGCATAGATCAGAACCTGCTCGTACAGGGCCGCGCCATAGGTGCCCGGTGCGTTGCCGAAGGCGGCCTCGTATTTGTCCATCACGTATTGCGCGCGCGGATTGGTCGGTGTGTTCAAAATCCCGCCCAACAGGTTATAGACGATCCCCGAAGATTGCTCCTTGGTCAGCTCGATGAATTCCGGCACCGAGGGCGCGTATTGGATAAACACCAGGCTGTCTGTCGGATCTTCGTTGAATTGCGACACAAAGAGCGCCGCATTGGCCGATTGGTAGTCGGTGTTGATGATCACGGCGGGCGGATCCTCCCGCACCGTGGACAAAAACCCGCGCCAATCGTTGATCTCTCCGAACGGCAAGAGGTCGTTGGTTGTAACCTCCCATCCCGCGGCCTCGAACGCCTGGACCATGCCGTCGGCGATGCCCTTGGAATAGGGGTTGTCAGAGGCGATCAACGCAACCTTGGTGTTGGGAAGGTTCAGCTTGCCTTCGTCCGAAAGCCCCTGGATAACGGGCACGATCTCGGTGTTGTACCCGGCAAACGAGGGCGTCAGCGACCAGATTGTCGGAAAGTCTTCCGGGCTGGGCGCGATGATCTCTTCGGTCTGCGCCGAGTTGGCCGAGATCATATAGATCATCTCCTGCTCGGCCATCAGATCGATCTCGAAATTGGACCCCGAGGCATAGCCGGTCATGATCGCCCCCATCGCGCGGTCGCCCAGCAGACGCTCGGCCGCGGTGGTGACCTTGTCGGCGGCACCATCCACCACATCGCCGACCGCCAATTCAAAGGTATAACCGGCCACCCCGCCCGCTGCGTTCAGCTCGTCAATGGCCAGCTGGGCGCCATTGACCATCTCCTGACCGTCCGCCGCCTGCGGACCGGACACCGGCGCAAGCACGCCGATTTTCACGACATCGGCCCAGGCGGACCCTGCCATCAGGGCCACCGCCGAGGCCGCCGCGCAAAGCTGTGTAACTCTTTTCATGTTTCGATCTCCTGTTGGATGTCTTGGGTCAGGCCACGTGTGCAAGGAAGCGGTCCAGATACGGATCGAACCGGTCGGGTGCCTCCCAAAAGGGCGCATGGCCGACGCCCGGAATGTCATGCACCTTGCCGTCCCAAAGGGTCCGGTAGGGCAGGCTCGCGATGAAATCGTTGTGGATGAAGGCGTCGTCGGCCCCGTTCACGATGGCAAGCGGCACCGGCGCGTTGATCGCAAGCGCCTGTTGATTTGGCCCGATGCCACAGGCCAGCTTGGCAACCATCAGCGACCGCGCGCGCCCATCGCAGCGCGCAACCGCCTCTTTCAGGAACGGATCATAGGGCGCGTTCGGACCGCAGGTTGTATGGGCAAAGGTCTCGATCTCGGCGTCGGTCAGGATCTGTTTGGACGCCGTGGAGTGTTCGATATCGCCAGTGAACCCCTGCCCCACAGCGCCCTTGCCCTGGGTGATTGGAGGCGCGCCGGTAATCATCACCCCCGACAAGGCGGATGTCTGAGCCATCATATCCAGCGCGATATGCCCGCCAAGCGACCAGCCCAGCACGGCGTATCTGTCGACACCCAGCATCTGCATCACCTCGATCGCCGCTTCTGCATAGCCTGTGGTGTTATAGGTCCGGTCAGGATCGATGGCGTCGTCAGACGCGCCGTGACCAGGCAGATCAAACGCGATGCAGCGATAAGCCGCCCCGATAGCTCCGTCGAGCTGATTGCGGAACACTTCCCGGCAGGTCGAGTTGCCATGGATCATCAAAACGGCGGGTCCTGTGCCCGCGCTTTCGCGGAGGGCCAATACCCCATGGGTGGTTTCAACGGTCGTCAGCATTGCGGTGCTCCGTCCTGGGCGATGGCGTGCAGAATGCAACATCGCTGTTCAAAGCTAACCAGCGAATGTATTTGGACGTCAATAGTCATTTTATTCTGATGGACCTTCCGAGGCGTCTCACTATAAATTTCGTGCAACCGATCAAAACCTAAGCGATCCACCACATGCCGACCCATGACCCTCGCAGACCGCGCCCGATCCCCGGGCCGGACATGCCGCTGTCCGATCTGGCGCGGCTTGCGATAACGGCGGTTGCGCAAAACGGCGTTCTGCCCGATGGCGCAGTCTTGCTGGAAGGACCCATCGCCGACCGGTTGGGGATGAGCCGCGCACCGGTGCGCATGGCGCTTCAGAAACTGGCAGAGGACGGCATCGTTCACCGTTTCGAGGGTCGCGGCTACCTGCTTGGGCAGAGGACAGCCCCGATCCGGGTCGACCTGCGGGCCATCGACTGGGCCAACGCGGTGCCCGATATCCGCCGCCGTCCCGCCACCCTGGCCCCCGATAAGATCGTGGAAGAGATCAGGACCCAGATTGTCGCGCATATTCCCTTTGGGCGGTACCGTGTCCACGAAACCGCCCTTGCCCTGACATTCGATGTCAGCCGCGCCGTGGCCCGCGAAGCGCTGTTTCATCTGTTCAAAAGCGGTCTGATCGAGAAAGATGCACGCTCTCACTGGATCGCCGGACCGCTGACGGCCGAGATGGCGCGCGCGCAATTCGCGCTGCGGACCATTCTTGAGCCTGCGGCCCTTCGGCTTGCCGCCCCGATGCTCGACCGGGACCAGCTCACGGGCGCGTTGCGCTTTATCGCGTCGCTCGATCAGCATGACGAACCGCTAAGCGTTGCGGCGCTTGACCGTCTTGAAAGGGATCTGCACGAGACCTGCCTTGCACGCTGCCCCAATGGGCGGCTTTTGGATACGATCCGGCAGAACACGCTCCCCAATGCGGCAAACAGGCTTTTCTTTGAAACGCTGCCCCGCCAGAACGGCGCCGCCATCATAGCGGACCACCACGCTGTGCTGTCGGCGCTGGTCCGGGGCCAGACCGACCAGGCCTGCGATGCGCTGCGGACCCATCTGGACCGGGCCGCTGAACGCACCGTGATACGGCTCAAGATCCTGTCCATTCTGCCGCCTCCGACCGTGTCGCCCTTTCTGTCGCCCACCGGCCCGTCGTCATGAGCGGCAAAGGCGCCCTTCGGGTCATCGGGACGCCCGATACCCTGACGGACGACATCACCAGCAGGGCACGCGCCGAGCTGGAAGTTGACCTGACATTCGAGCCGCTGGACGGGCTGGACCTGCAACGCCGCATCGTTTTGGACCCTGAGAGCTTTGACGTGGTGGACCATTGGTCGACCACCGCCGAACTGGCGTGGGCGGCGGGGGCCGTGCAGCCCGTCGACACCAACCGGATCCCGCAGTGGCGCGCGCTGACCGGCCCTGAGGGGTTTGGGTTCCTCGACCTGATCGGCAAGGGCAAAGGCGCCGCGCCGGGAGCCCGGCTGTTTGTGCAAGAGAACGGCCAGCTTGGTGCGGTGGAAACTGGTCGCGCGGTCATGTTGCCCACGGTCCATAATTGCGACAGCTTTGCCTATTGCGAGACGCTGCGACAGGCGCGGCTGGCACCGGATGAACCCGAAAGCTGGGGCTGGCTGCTCGATCCGAGATTTCGCGGCAAGGTCGCTTTGTCGACCCATGCGCCGATCTCGGCCCTCGAAGCGGCCCTGGCCGCCCGAGCAGGCGGACGCTTGCAATTCGACGATATCGGCAACCTGAGCGTCGCCGAAATCGATGCGCTGGTTGACCTGCTGGCCAGTCTCAAGGCCCAGGGGCATTTTCGCGGTTTCTGGCATTATTCGGACGAAGCGGTCAAACTGCTGCGCGCCAAAGGGGGCAGCGTCCAGAGCATTTGGGCCCAGGGGTTTCGCGCGGCACAGATGCGGCACCGGTCGTTGAGATATGCAAACCCGATAGAGGGGTTTCGCGGCTGGGTTGACGGGTTGTTTCTGTCTGCGGCCCTCAGCCCGCGGCGGTTGGACGCGGCCTATGCCTATCTCAATTGGTGGGTGTCGGGATGGCCGGGTGCGCAGATGGTCAAGCACGGCACCTATATGACCAACCCGCCCAGCCTGCGGCCCCACCTGAGCAGCAACGCATGGGTCGAAAGCTTTGGCGCGGGCGGGGCGCGATACACCGAGCGGTTCGGCAACGTCGCTGTCTGGAATGCTTTTATGGACGAACATAACTATCTTACCCGGAAATGGGCGGAGTTTCTGGGCGACGCTGCCCGGTAGGGCGGGTCACGATCTGACCCCGCACATATCCAGCGCCGTGGCGGCGATCACCTTCGTCGTCTCGATCAGGCTGTCGACCTCGACGCATTCGTTGTCGCCGTGAAACCCGTCACCGGAGGGCCCATAGATGATGGGCACAACGCCTTTGCCCGCGTAATGGGCCGCATCCGTCACCGCCTCGAACCCTTTGACCCGAGGGGCCTTGGCCTGCAATTGCGAGGCGCGGGCCAGCGTGGCCTGGGTCAACGGATGGTCGACCGGCGTATTCATCGGTGGAAAATGCAGGTCCCACAGGCTCCATTCGATCTTGGGCGGATTGCTCCGCATCCAGGGGTCCATCTGGGCGAAATGATGCACGAAGGCCTCGAATTCGGCCTTCACATTCGCGAAATCCTCCTGCGGCATGAATTTGTAATCCAGCACGATCGTGCAGACGTCGGACATCATCGCCGCGTTGGTCATCACAGCAGGGTTGCCATCCTCGCCCATCCCGGCGCCGCCCATGATGGTTCCGGGGTTGATCGTGGCCAATCCCGGCGGCAGCAGCGGGTGGTTGTTTTCGCGGCACCGGCTTGCCTCGAACTCCCGCAGCGCGGCAATAAACCGGGTCGCCAGCTCAATCGCGTTCACACCCGGCTCAAGCCGACCCGGCGTGTCATGTTGCGGCCAGATCATGTTATAGCGCCACCCGGCGTGGGATTGCTTGCCAAAAAGTGTGACCTTGGTCCAGTCGAGCCCGCCTTCGGCCGGGATGACATCGCCCCAGGTCGGCTCGGCGATGATGGCGTGCCGGGCCAGGTGCCCGCGGTTGACAACATCGATCGCGCCAAAACCGCCTGCCTCCTCGTCCACGACCGTGTGGACCGACAAACGCCCCTCAAGCTCGACCCCGGCCTTGCGGATCGCGCGCGCGGCCGAGATACAAGCCGCCACCCCGCCCTTCATATCCACAGCACCCCGGCCCCAGACGCGACCCGCATCCAACTGCCCGCCAAACGGGTCGCGGTCCCAAGCGTCGGCATTTCCAACCGGCACCACATCCACATGACCGCACAGGATCAGGCTTTTTTCATCCGATCCGGGGATATCCGCCACGACATTCGGACGGTCCTCAAAAGTCTCGAACCGTTCGATGTCAAAACCCAGCGGCCGCAGCTCTGCCTCGACCCGGTCTTGTACGTCAGCCTCGCGATTGAGCCCCTGTTCGGCCTGGAATTTCGGGTTCACCGAAGGGATACGCACCAGGTCCTGCGTGAGCGAGACCACATGATCCCGGTCGGCCTCGATCACATCCAAAACCGCCCCAAGTGCCTTATCCGTCATTTGCGTTCTCCAATTCAGAAACCAGTTCCGCCGTCGTGATCTGTCGGCAATAGCCCTTGATCGCGCTGAGCGAATTGTCGTGCCGTTCGGGGGTATAGGTCAGACATGCATCGGTGACTTGTGTGACCAGATAGCCCAGATCGCAGGCATCCCGGATTGCGCTTTCGACGCATTGATCGGTGATCAGCCCCGAGATCACCAATTGCCGGGTCCCGAGGTTGCGCAGCACGTAATCAATATGGGTGGACACGAAGACCGAAGAGGAGGATTTCGGCAGGACGATCTCGTCTCCGCGCGGGGCGATCTGATCGATGACCTTGCCGTCCCATGACCCTTTGGGCACATTGAACCCGGTGATCTTGTAGTCCAGCGACCGGTCCCGCCCATCCAGTGTGAGGCTTTCGATCGTGGTGTAAATCACCTCGACCCCCGCCAAGCGGCAGGCCGCCTGAACGGCCTGCATGTTCGGGATCACCCGCGCGGCAAGCTGATCGAAGAACCAGCCATATCGCGCGGCAAACGCGGCCTCGCTCAGACCGGCGAACTCCGCCCCGTCGCGATGCGCCGAGAAGTTCTGTACGTCGATAAAGAGCAGCGCGGACTGCCGGGGCACGAGGGGCACGTCACGGGTCAGGCGCATCCTGTCTCCTCCGGCAAGGCCGCGATTGCGCGCGAGATCAGCAAGGCCCAATGGGCCACCCCCGCCGGATCGCACAGTTGATCATTGCAAACCTCGACAAGCGTGTGGCGAATCCCGCGCGGTTCGGCATGACGGGGGATGAACCAATCGCTGGTGTCGTCGATGCGGTAAGGTTCGTTCAACGCCAATCGCGCGCCCGGCATCGCCTGCGCGATATGGGTCATCAGAAACCCCGCCGTATCGGCATCCTGCCGGGTCAGGAACCCCGCATCGCATGCACGGATCCGGCCCTGAAACTCCCGCGTGAAGGAATGAATGGAAAAGGCTGCCCGGCGGGGATAGGCCGCGAACGCTGCGGTGATCGCATCGTTCATCGGATCAAAGATCGCTTCGCGCCGCTGACTGTATTGCGCCGCTGTCAGCCCCTGGTTCGCGGGGACCGGCACGCCGTCGCTGATCTGGGGGATCGAGGCATCCGATCCCGGAGGGCGATTGCAGTCGATCACCAATCGGCTGTAGCGCTGAAGGATCAATGGTGCCGACAGATGATCCGCGATGGCACGGGCCAACGCCTCGGCGCCGATGTCCCAGCCGATATGGCTGTTTAGCGCGCCCTCGGGCAGGCCGAGCCGATCAAGGCTGCGGGGCACGGCTTGTCCGGCATGCTCGCAAAGCAGCATCACAGGGGCCGGGCTGTCGCGATGACACCACTCCACCGGCGCGGGGTCGGCCGAAGTCAAAAGTGCGGGGTCAAGCGCCGTCTCAAACATACGCGATGTCCAGCATTCCAGGGGCAGGTCGGTCCATTCGCGGCCTCCGTTCACCCCACGAATAGAGCGAATAATTTTTTCCAGAGTCAACTATTTTTTATTGACTGAAAATTTCATTTCATAAACAGTCTATCAAAATCCGGGAGGGTGCATGTCTGAACCATTGGTCAAGGACAGAATTGAAACCGCGTCGGGGACCCTGACCGCCGGAGAGAGAAAGCTGGCTGCGGCGATCCTGTCGGATTACCCCTATGCGGGCCTCTCCTCGATCCAGGATCTTGCGCGCCGGTCCGAGGTGTCGGCGCCGTCGATTTCCCGGTTCATGACCAAGATCGGATTGTCGGGATATCAGGAATTTCAGCGCATTCTGATCGCCGAGTTGAAACAGGGCGACCGCAGCCCGGTCGATGTTCATGCCGGTGGCCGACATGTCGAGGGCAGCTATCTGAACGATTTCCTGGCCAAGGCCAGCGCGCAGATGGCCATTGCCGGTGACGCGATCACCGAGGATCAGTTTGGCCGGATCTGCGGGATGCTCTCTGAGCCCAAGCGCAGCGTCTATGTGTTGGGCGGGCGGATCAGCGACACCATCGCCTCGCATCTGTCGTTCCATCTGCGCCAATCCCGCGCCAGTGTCTTTCACCTGCCCCAGAACCCAGAGGGCTGGCCCGAATACCTGCTGCGCATGAAACAGGGGGATGTCTTCTTTCTTGTGGATTTTCGCCGCTACCAGCCCGCTCTGGCCGAGCTTGCCCGGGTTGCAAATGCCGAACGGGGCGCGCGCGTTATCGTGATGACGGACAAATGGATCTCTCCAGTGGCGCGCCATGCCTCCGAGGTGCTGGCGGTGCCGATTGAATCCGGCACGCTCTGGGACACCTACTCCTCGGCGCTGGCGGTGACCGAGGCGATCGTGACCCAGATTGCCGAACATAACTGGGATCAGACCCGCACCCGGATCGAGACTTGGGACAGGCTCCGCATCACTGGAAAGGATACGCCAGAATGACACCCATGCCACTGATCTTTGCCGCCACCTGCGATATCGCGGGCAAAGTGCGCGGCAAGGCATTCCCTGCCGACCAGTTGGAGCGGCGCCTGACCCGGGGTGTCGGTTGGGTGCCGACAAATGTGCAGATCAACTGCTTTGACGGTATTGGCGACAGCCCGTTCGGATCGCTTGGCGATCTGTTGTTGGTGCCGGATCCCCAGGCCGAGGTGCATCAGGCATTCGGCGCGGGAGTGCCTGAGCATTTCATGCTGGGCGATATCGTTACCCTGGACGGCGACCCTTGGGATTTCTGCACCCGGCATATTCTGCGCACCGCGCTTGCACGGCTGCATGCGCTTTCCGACGCGCGGCTGCTGTCTGCCTTTGAACATGAGTTTCAGCTCAAGGGCGGCGGCCTGCCCTACCAGGGGTTTGGACGGGCCGGGTTCGAAGCACAACGCGCCTTGCAAGAAACCCTGATGGGCGCGCTGCACGCAGCCGGGCTGACGCCGGACAGCATCATGAAGGAATACGGACCCAATCAGTTCGAGGTCGTGATCGCTCCCGAAATCGGCCTGCGCGCCGCCGACGCGGCTGTTATCCTGCGTGAGCTGACCCGCTCTGCCGCGCGCGCGGCAGGAGAGGAGGCAACCTTTGCCCCTATCCTCGACACTGCTTCGGTGGGCAATGGGGTTCACATTCACCTCAGCTTTGTCGATGACGCAGGCAAGCCGCTGACCTATGATCCAGACGGGCCCTGCGGCATGTCCAAGCTCACCGATGGGTTCGCTGCGGGTGTCCTCGCCTATTTACCCAACATCGTGGCGCTGACCGCCCCTTCGGTCATCTCATATGAGCGGCTGACCCCGCATCGTTGGTCAGCGGCCTATAACAACCTGGGCTTTCGCGACCGCGAAGCATCGCTGCGGATCTGCCCGGTCACAGCCAAGGAACCCACCGCGATCGCCCGGCAGTTCAATATCGAATACCGGGCGGCGGATGCCGCAGCCTGCCCACATCTGGCGCTGGCCGCTGTGGTACATGCCGGTTGCCAGGGGATCGAGGATGGGTTGACCGCGCCTGCCGCCAGCCAGGAGGATCTGTCCCTCCTCTCGCCCGCGGATCTCGCCGCGCGCGGCTTTTCCCGGTTGCCGTCCTCCCTGCCCGCAGCGCTGGATGCATTTGAGCAGAGCAGCATCGCGACAGGCTGGTTTCCCAAAGACTTCGCGCCCGTTTATCGTGCCCACAAAGCGGCGGAAATCGCCTATACCGCCGATATGGATCTGGAGGCAACCTGTGCGGCCTATGCTGAAACCTACTGACAGACGGACCGTTGGGTGAAAATCGCGCTGTGGCAGACCCGGCCCCGCTCGGATGTGGCCGCCGCGCTCGACGCGCTTGCCGAGGCGGCGGATCAGGCCGCGCAAGCTGGTGCAGATCTGTTGCTGACGCCGGAAATGGCCATAGGTGGCTATAACATCGGCGCGGAGGCGGTCGCGGCCCACGCCTCGGAGGCCGAGCGCATTCTAGCAGCGCTTGCAGAGATCGCGCGGACCACGGGCATCGCCCTCGTTGCGGGTCTGCCCCTGCCCGGTGCGCCGCGCCCGTTCAACAGCTGTGTGGCGCTAGATGCAACCGGCGCGGAGCGGGCGCGCTATCACAAGACCCATCTCTTTGGTCAGGTGGACAGGGACCAGTTCGCACCCGGCCGGGCCCTTTCGGACGTATTCATGCTCGCCGGGTGGCGCGTGTCGCTTGCCATCTGTTATGATATCGAGTTCCCCGAGCTGGCCCGCGCGCTGGCCCGGAACGAGGCCGATCTTATCCTGACTCCCACCGCGAACATGGCCCCGTTTGACAGCGTCGCCACCCGGTTAGTCCCCGCACGGGCCGAGGAAAACGCGCTTTTCGTGGCCTATTGCAATTACGTCGGGCGCGAAGGCAGGTTTGACTATAATGGCCTGTCATGTCTTTGCGGCCCGGACGGCGCCGATCTTGCCCGCGCGGATGGGACGGCCCAAACGCTCCTTTTTGCCGAGCTCGACCGCGCCGCGCTGATCCAGACGCGCGAAACACAGACGCATCTCCATGATCGGCGCAGCGACCTTTATTAGGATAACATGACCAGACCAGTTACCGTTTTCGGCCCCGATTTTCCCTTTGCCTATGACGATTGGATCCGCCACCCTGCCGGTCTGGGCACCCTGCCGGACAGCGTCCACGGGGTGCAGGTGGCCATCATCGGTGCGGGTGCGGCAGGCGTGATCGCGGGCTATGAGCTGATGAGGCTTGGCGTGCAGCCGATCCTTTTCGAGGCAGGCCAGTTCGGTGGGCGGCTGCGCTCGCAACCGTTCGAGGGGGCCGAAGACGTCATTGCCGAGCTGGGCGGCATGCGCTTTCCCATCTCTTCCACCGGATTTTTTCACTATGTCGATATGCTGGGGATCGAGAGTGCGCCCTTTCCAAACCCCCTGACACCCGCTGCGGGATCGACGGTCATCGACCTGTTGGGTCAGAGCCATTACGCGCGCACCCTCGACGATCTGCCGCCGCTTTTTCGCGAGGTGGCGCAGGCTTATGATCGGGCGCTGGAGGATGGCGCGAATTTCGGGGCCCTGAAACAGGCCATTCGCAACCGCGATGCCGCTCGCATCAAAGGGATCTGGAACCCGCTCGTCGCCGCCTGGGATGAACGCACCTTTTATGATTTCGTGGCTTCGTCCGAGGCCTTTCAGGCCTTGTCCTTCCATCATCGCGAGGTGTTCGGGCAGGTCGGGTTCGGCACCGGCGGGTGGGATTCCGATTTTCCGAACTCGATGCTTGAAATCCTGCGGGTCAATGTCACGGAGTGCGACGATCACCAACGCTATCTGATCGGCGGCGCTGAACGGATGCCGCGCCAGCTTTGGACCCACGCGCCGGAGATGCTGGTGCATTGGCCCAAAGGCACGACGCTTTGCGCACTGAATGGTGGCGCCACACGGTCCGGGGCTGTCCGGATCCGGCGCCTGGCAAGCGGCCAGATCGAGGTCACCGATCAGTGGGGACGCGCCGATGCGTTCGATGCTGTGCTGGCCACTTGTCAAAGCCACCTTCTCTCGACCCAGATCGACACCGAAGAGGCACTTTTTGCCCAGGAACTCTGGATGGCGCTGGACCGGACCCGCTATATGCAGGCGGCCAAGACCTTCGTGATGGTCGACCGACCGTTCTGGAAGGACAAAGATCCCGCAACGGGCCGCGACGTGATGTCGATGACCCTGACGGATCGGATGACGCGCGGCACCTATCTTTTTGACAACGGGCCGGGCAAGCCCTCGGTCATGTGTCTGAGCTATTCCTGGATGACCGACGCGTTGAAGGTTTTGCCCCTGCCGGTCGAGCGCCGGGTGGATCTGGCGCTGTCGGCGTTGAAACAGATCTATCCGGATGTCGATATCCGCAGCCATATCCTTGGCGATCCGATCACCGTCAGCTGGGAGGCTGACCAGAACTTCCTGGGCGCGTTCAAAGGCGCCCTGCCGGGTCATTACCGCTACAACCACCGTATGTTTGGCCATTTCGTCCAGGACGACATGCCCCCGGCCGAACGTGGTATCTTCATCGCGGGCGATGGCGTGAGCTGGACCCCGGCGTGGGTCGAGGGGGCGGTGCAGACTTCTCTCAATGCGGTGGCCGGGATCATCCGGCATCTGGGCGGGACGTCCCTTGCCGACAACCCCTGTCCAGTTGACGCCTTTGCAGAACTTGGGCCGGTCAAGCTGCGGGACTGACCCACAGAGACGGTTCTCCATCACATCGGCCAGAACATCCGCCGCGCGGCTTAGTGCGCCGCGCCTTTCCCCATCTCAAAGCATGGTCAGACGCGCGATCCGGGTCGGCAGATCGCTGCGGGAATGCAGCACGTCGATAATGATAAAGGTTTCGGCCGTCTCGATATGGATCAGGAAAGGCTCACCCGCGCAGGCATAGGACATCCCCTGCCCCTGTGGTGCCAGAACGGAACAGTCGCGGCTCTGCGCGGTGCCGTTGGCAATCGCCGCACATCGGTCGAGAAGCTCCTGCTCACAAAGATCCGCCTGGCGCGGGCCAAAACTCTCGACGGTGCTTTCAGCGATCTGGGCGAGGCTGTCGGCGGCTTCGGCCTGATAGACAGTTTCAAGATCGTCCGGCGCGACGAAGAGGGCGAGGAAAGCGCCTTTGGCCGCATGACACGCGTTGAAATCAAGCTGTCTGACTGGACGTTCCGCGCGGTTAAAAGCATGGAAGTGCTGTCAATCAGCCGGGATTATTTTCGGCTGCGCAGGCCGCTAGAACGGCGGCTGTAAGAACTGGCCCGCAAGCATGTCGGTGATCAGAGAAAGCCCTTCATCATCGGCATTGATAAGCTGCAAAACAAGGTGGGCAGCAACTCCCCTGCCAAGAAGTTCCGCTTCTTCCTCAAGCAAGTGATTGAGGCCGACAACGTGCCAGACTATGAGATGCAGCTCGACGATCAGAATGTGATTTTTGCCAAACGCGGCGGGCAGGATGCGAAGCGTCAAGGCCAGCTCGACTTGGGGGGCAGCTCACTGCCTGCTACGCCCTCCCCTACCCTGATCGAGAAAGCGCGCCGCGCGGCACCCGGTTTAGATATCTACATGCTCTACAATGACTGGCGGGGTTTTGCGCTGGAACAGAAAGAGCCGCCGCGCAGCATCGATGCGGCCTTTCTCGGCTTCTGTAAGAAACGGGCAAGAGAAGCCGCTGGATCGTAGCGAACGATTCAGGGTTTCCCTGCAGAATGCTTCGGGGGGAGGCTCGATAAACATACAAAGCCTATGCGCTTTTACCGCCCACTCGCAGATTCGAAATCCCTACTTAAGTCATCCACCGCCGAGGATGCGCAGGACACCACCAATAAGAGCCATCGCTCCTTCCGCCGTAAGATTACCGGCAGCGCCAGCAAGTGCGGTTCGAACGTCTTGCGTCAGACTTCTTAGTCGTTTCACTTCTGGCGTAGGCTTTTCAGCTTCAATGACCACAGCATCAATGATGTCTGGCAGGTCTTCATCTGCGCCAGCTTCAACCAAACTCGGAGCCGCGTCCCGCAGCTTTTGCATGGTCTCTTTGATCTCAGAAACATTTTTAGCGGTCAGGGAGATGTCGCCCGCTGTGTTTCCTGTACCCATGTTACCCGCAAAATTATCGATCTTTCCAATGTTAAACGTCGTCATAACAGCCTTTGCGTTCTCAACCTCTTGGGCATCAAAGGAGAAACCTTCCCCAATGACACCGTTGCGCTCCATCTCGATTGTCCAATCGAGCACCATATTCCGCACAAAATCTAGGATGCCTACGATCCCACCTCGGGGAACCTGCACAACCATTTTGGAAGTTTGGAACCTCATCCCCTTGTTGAGCTGTATGACAATTTCAGGAGGGATCGGGAAATGATAAACGCCTCCATCACTGCTCTCGATGAGGTCTCTTAAGCCCCCAATACCTTGCCCAACCATGGCTGTGCCAAGCGCGTCTGCTATCGTTGCGCTGTCTGTTTGAACTGGAATCCAGCCACGAACTGGATTCCATGCTGCGGGCTGGCCATGAAGAACTCTATGTGGAGGAATATCCTCGGCGTACCCGTTTAGTTCACCGTCAACCCAGTTCTCTAAAGAACCAAGCTTTAACTTCGTGGCGGCGAGTTTCACACGTCTCAACAACGATTCAACAGGGACGCTTTCGTTCAAACAACTCCGCTGAATTTCAACTATCAGACCGCTCATGCAAATCCCGCTCAACCCGCCGTGGACGCTTGTATCCAACGATCTACCGAAAACGCCACAGGCACAACCACCTCAGGCCGATGATTCAATCACGCTCCCAAATTCAGTGCGATGCATAAGTCATGACATTTGCAACACACCCAACAACTGAATGAAATCAGCGCCCTGCCCTGTTGCAAAAGCTTGTTGCAAAAATAGATGGGTTTCCGAACACTAGCGGTATGCTGATCGGATATGCCAGAGTCTCAACCCCAACCCAGAACCTTGACCGGCAAATTGCTGCTTTGAGAGACGCGGGTTGCGAGCTGATTTTCCGGGAAAAGGCTTCGGCCAAGAACGTCAGGAGTCGCCCAGAACTTGAAAAGGCAATTGACCGACTTGGCAGTGAAGATGTGCTCATCGTCGCTGAATGGGACAGAGCGACACGCTCGATGCTGGATGGCATTGAGCTGATGCAAAGGATCGCGGATCGAGGCGCGGCAATCAAGGTGCTCGACAAGCCGCATCTCGACCTGACGACACCCATAGGACAAGGATTGCTGGCCTTGCTCTCTGCCATGGCCGAGGATGAGCGTCAGCGCATTGTACGCCGCGCGGCAGATGGGCGTAGAGCGGCGCGCGCAAGAAACGTGAAGTTTGGCCGCCCCAGCGCTCTGACTGTCCACCAACAAGAAAGAGCGTTGCAGCGTCTTGCTGACGGCGATAGCGCGCGTGAAATCAGCCGGGATATGGGCGTAGCCGCCTCTACGATCTCTCGGCTACAAAAACGTATAGCAAACTCTACTTGAGTAATTACTCATTTACTCAGAAATACAACTTTTGTTGTAATGTTGTTGCCAATCAATTAGATTAAGAACGCTTGAAAGGAGCGTACCATGCCCAGATTGTCCATTGAGCTGTCTGATCAGCAGCATCAGCAGCTCAAAGTCGTTGCAGCCCTCAACGGCCAATCCATCAAGGATTTTGTGCTGGATAGAGCCTTTGGCGATCCGGCTCACAATGGCGAGATCGGCGAGGAAGAAGCACTCCATGCATTGCAGGCGTTTCTGCAAAAGCGGCTGCAACAGGTACAGGACGGCAAAACCGTCACGCGGTCAGCAGATGAAACAAAGAAACTCGCAAGGCAGCGACGTGATGGCGGTGTATGAACCGCATCTACAGATTTACCGCTGATGCGGACGACGATTTTATTGCGATCTGGCTAGATACCGAAGAACGCTGGGGCGAACAGCAAGCGGACATCTACCTTGATGAACTCCATGAAGGCTGCCAGCGTATCGCAGACGACATTGCGGCAACCCGGCCCGTCGAAGGTTTAGAGGCCATCCGCTGTTACCGGTGCCGTCACCATTTCCTGTTTTACACCGTGAGCGCGCATGAGATTGTGATCATTGCAGCGCTGCATGAGCGAATGGATATGGTGAAAAGACTCATTGAGAGATTGAGTATTTGAGCAATCACTCATTTACTCAAATACTCAATCCATAGAGCGCGCGTGATTTCTGAGATGTTGCGGCCCTCTTGCGCCGCTTTCGTCTTGATCTGCCGGTACAGGCTTTCTTCAATCTCCGCATTAAGCCGCTTCTTGGGTTCACGGGTATCGGTCACATCCTGCAACAAGCGCTGTTTGGTGGCATCGCCTCGGCTGGGCCTCTTTGCACTAAGCGCCATGTGTAACGACCTCCTGAGAATGTGCGGCTGCCCAAGCGAGAATTTCGGCGGTGAGCGCCTTCATTTCACGCAGCGCCTTCTCGTTGGCTGCATCAAACACGGTCAGACCTTCTGCGGCAGTCTGCGGGTATATCTGACGCTGAGTGATACGGGTCTCCATGATCGGAAGACCGTACTCAGAGAGAGCGGCGTTGACTTCTTGGCCCAATTTGGTGCCCTCGATCATGCGTGTGATGACGAAGGCGGCGCTTGGCGTTCCATCGGTGATGTCTTGGCGAGCTTTAGTGAAATCAACAAGATCGCTTGCAGCCCAGATATCATAGGGCGATGGCTGCACCGGAATGAGTACGAGATCAGAGATTTTGATCGCTGCCGTCATCATGTCTGCGAGCTTGGCCGCGCCATCGATGATGACCCAATCATAGCTCGCCGCCATACTCGCCAGCGTCTTCACATTGCTAGGCCGGTCGAGCGCAATGAGAGGCAGCGGATTGTCTTCATCGGCGGCGTGCCAGTCGCGAGCGCTGCCCTGAGGGTCGCTGTCAACCAACAAGACCCGCTGGCCAGCTTCGTGTAGGGAGCGTGCCAAATTGATGCTGAGCGTGGTTTTGCCGCTGCCTCCCTTGGGATTTAGAATGGATAGAACTGCCATGATTTCTGCCTGTGAGTGTTTACTCAATTACTCATACATCCTTTTGAGTATTTACTCAAATGAGTAATTGAGTGTCTGTGAAGAGCGATGGAGGGAGAAGAATTTGTTCGCATTGCGCAGCAATGCGTAAGTGAACAATTATCTTCTAACCGGAAACGTGCTATGCTGACGGCATGGCTATGTATCACTTACGGGTCAAATTCGTCAAAAGATCAGAGGGGCGCTCGTCGGTCGCAGCGGCGGCCTACAGGGCAGGTGAAAAGCTGCACGATGAGCGGGCAGGGGTCACACATGACTACACCCGCAAGGGCGGTATCGAGCACACGGAAGTGCTGCTGCCGGAGAACATACCGGCGCAGCTCGCCAATCGTGAGACGCTATGGAACACGGTCGAGGCGGGTTCACCCCGCAAAGATGCGCAGCTCGCTTTTGAGGTCGAAGTAGCGCTGCCGCGCGAACTGAGCCACGAAAAGCGGGTGGAGCTGGCGCGAACCTTCGCCCAGGAACAACTCGTGGCGAAGGGGCTGATTGAGCTGCTGCCGGTTTCGTGGACAGCAACTTAAGCTTTCATCGCTCTCTCCTCGTATTGCATAGGGCTTAGATATCCGATGGTCGAGTGGCGTCGCCTCGGATTGTAGAAGCGTTCGATGTAATCGAAGACATCAGCGCGTGCTTGGTCCCGTGTGCGATAGACCTTGCGCTTTGCGCGTTCGATCTTGAGGGACGAGAAGAAGCTTTCCATCGCTGCGTTATCCCAGACGTTGCCTGATCGGCTCAGCCACACCAAAACACCGCTAACAGGTGTCTGAAATGAAACATGTGGTACACTTTTGGTGAAGTTTTTTGCTGAGCATCGGCATGACCATGAACAAGATGATCACCTTATACATATTGTAAAAAATACTAACAAAAACAAGCACCTTGCTAGGCAAAAACAAGGCGAAAATCAGTTGCTCAAACCACTGAAACCACTGTAAATAAAGGATTGAGGCTAGCCCGTCCGACTCATTCCGAGATTGACGGTAAGACGTGTCGCATGGCACACAAACGGTGTGAGTGCTGTGTTTTACAGCCATGCGACACGCCGCCGTCTTCAATTGGCGGTACCAGCATTGGGCGCAGTGTTAGCAGCACTGCGTCCGTTGCTTCTTCAAATTACTGAATGCCGATCTACTGGGTCAACGCCAATTCTTGGGATTGCGCCCGAACATTAGTGTTGACTCAAATTAAACCGCTAAATGTTGTAGATTACTTGACAAGAGAAATGGCCAATTCTCGTTACTGTAAGTAGCTTCGGTCTGCCAATCAAAGCGGCCTCTCTCCCATCGTTTCGGGCAAGTCAAGGTGGAACTGCTTCCCCCTGATAGTGGAAGTTGTTAGCCGCTAGTCTCAGCCCCAAAACTGCACGAAAGTGGCCGTGCATTGGGCACTTTGCCCCGCTCAGTCATGATCAACCGCAGAACGGCGCGCAGCAGCTCAAGTCTGCTCGTCAATTATGGATGATGGAGGCAAACGATGCAGGAACCGTCGAGGGAACACCCAATTGTATTTGAGCTTGGCCCCCTTAAGATCAGATCATACACATTAGCGGGAGCGGGGGTGGCATTGGCAATGCTAGCGGTCTGTGGCCTGTGCTTGGTGGCCTTGTTATGGGGGCTGTCTTTGAACATCCCGGAAGTCTTACGCGAGCTTGCCCGATCAACCCTAGATCGGCTCACATAGCGCCCACTCCCAGATATTTGCGCTTTGTTGCGCGAGCTTTCAGTTTGCCGAAGGTTGTGAGACTAATCTGCTCTGTTCGTATCTGCCTGCATGTTGTCGGGCGCTTGCGGAATGGCATCAAATGTCAGGTCAGAAGTGGAGCCAATCAAGTCCTGAAGCTCAGATACGGAACCGACACCCGGAATCTCAACTAAGATTCGGCTCGTGCCTTGCCGTTCTATGATTGGCTCTCTGCCGCCAACAGAGGCGATGCGCCGCCTGATGATCTCCAATGCCTCAGTGTCAAGCGAGGCGTTCCTAGCGCTTAGATCAAATGAGACGTTCCCATCGATGAGCATCGCACGATGCTTCTTCTGGTAACTTCACATCTGCAACTGCGTTGAGCGTATCGACAGCCCAAGTGCGAAGTGCTCTGTCCTTTGCAATATTCGCCTCGTCTGATTGATCCAGTTCTTCACTCAACACACCGATAGCGAGCTGCACGATCTGTACATCGGTTTCGCGGGATGTCGAAGCATCAAGCATGACATGATCAAGGAACGTGGCTCCAAACCCGCCAAGGCATGTCGCCGCTGCCAAAAGCAGCGCAAGCTTGATATCTGAAAGCTCTCTCACTCTGCTCATGAATTCTGTCCCCCAGATTGGTGAATCGCACGATCGCCACGCTCAATGAAGGCGCGCATGCGATCGGAAAGAACGGGCGTAGGAGCGCTCGTCTGGTGCTCAATGGCCTCTGCCAAGGGCACCGGGGCGAAGCGGCGCTCCTGAGAGGCCTGAGCGGTCATAGGAGCTGCCACAGGGGGTGCTGTGGCCTTCTTTGAGGGTTTGGGCAGGCGAACACGCGGGAAGCGCGGACGACGCCTCAGAAGCCGCTCTTGGGACTTATCCACGGCAACCATCATGGCAACCACAATTCCGGCATGCATCGCAGCTTCTATGCCTGATAGCATGCGAGTGAAGTAGCTATATCCAAGGAAGACTAGGAGGCCGAGCAAGATCAGCTTCGGCACCCACAGAATTTGTGCGAGCAGCCATCTCATTGCTTGAATCCGATCTGCATCCAATGTTTGCCGTTGCGCTCAAAACTGCGCCCGGGCAGCACGACCACGCCGGTCACGGTATTGTCGTTGCGCGGCCCGCCACTGAGTAGATCGGTGGCGAACTCCTGCGGCTCCACCGCGTAATCGCGCTGCTCTTGCATGCCCTGATTGGTGCCGCCGGATGTGCCCTGCGACTGGCCCCAATTGATGCTGTTTTGCTCGCTTTCGCTGTGGCTTGTGTTTTGACCCCGGTTCGTGCCGGTTTGTCCGCTGGAACCACCATTGCTGTATCCAAAGCTCGACGTGGTGCCTGAAGCGATCCCGTCACTGCTAGTGATCGAGCCGCCGTGCAAGCTGCCACTCGTATGGCTCTCATTCCAGCCGCTGTTAGTGCCGAAGCTGCGCCGCCATACACTGGTCTTACCGATCAGATTGGCGGCCCATTCGTTCGTGGTCATGCAATCATTTTGGTGAAAAATCTTGGTACGCAGATTGCCCATCATGGCGTTGATCGTGTGTTCGGGCCGATGGCCGCCGATGCGGCTATAAAAGCTTGGCAAATTCTGCGTCATGAGCACCGTGGCGGTGCGTGAGCTGCGGGCCGTACTCTGAAACGTCATATCCTCGCCAGAAAGAAAATACTGGCATTCATCGGCCCACAAGAACAAGGGCCGGGTGTGTGCCTGCACCTCGCGTCGCTGCGCAGCGCGCATCCATAGGTATTTCATGATCATCTGCGCCAGCACGCCGGTATTGCCCCAAGTAAGCGTTGGAAAGTCCATTAAGATTATCGCGCCATCATGGGTCAGCTCGGGCACCACATTGGTATCAGTCGAGAAAATCTTGCGTAGCTTGGGCCACAGCAGGTCTTCGAGATCAGTTTGCAGGGTGATTAGGATGTTGCCTTGCGTCTTGTCGGGGCAGGTCGGGAAACTGGTACGCCAGAACTGATCAAGCCGCCGGATATCTTGCGGGGCAGGCGGGTTCGCTCCGCCGCCGGTTGCGTAATAGTCGCGGTAGACCTGCGCAAAAAAGGACGTATTGCGCCAATGTTCATCCTGCATCATCGCCCGGTCGGTCGGTGCACTTTCGATGAAATCCATCGGCTCGGCCAGCCGCACGCGGCCCGTAGTGGCGTAGAGCATGTCAATGGCCCGCAGCAAGAGCTGGCGTGTGGCCTTGGGCCAAAACTCATCGCCCTTGCTGGCGGCTTCCAGCCCGCCAGCGCGGCCCGCTACATCCATTACCGTTTGCAGCGTGTTCACCACCTCCGTCGCCAGCACATCGGCTGACAGGCCATCGCGCTGCATCTGATATTCAAGGAAGTTAAAGCGGTAATGCCCATCGCCATTAAACCGAATGATCGAGGCGCTGCGGCCGGTCTCGGCGGCGTAGCGTTCCCACGTGTCGGCCTCGTCAGGCTTGGCGCACATGACCAGCCCGCCGATCCCTGCGCGCAGAAAGGATTTGGCGAGGGCAGCGCCGCTGCCGCTCGTCTTGCCGGAACCAGAGCGCCCAAAGATGGCCGTGCCTTCAAAAGCATCACGCAACGACCACGTATCCCCCGGCATTGGGGAAAACCGCACCAAAGGGGTATCTAAACCGGTGATGCAGGGCGGGGGATGTGCCATGATCTGCGTGAGGTGCTGCGAGCTGGTAAGGAGCTGATTCATGGCAAACCGGGATGAAAAGGATCAGGTGACAGACGAGGTTCATAGCCGTTCAGTGGGCCGTGAGATACTGGACGCTGCGGCAAAAGAGATGGGATTCGCCGTCAATTCTATCCGGCAAGAGGTCGTTGAGAAGGGCTGGTTTAGCGAAAGGGTCACGCCCGCCATGATGCATGAATGGAACCGCGACGATGCTCAAGAAAAGGGCATAGCGGGGCCACACGATTTCAGCCGCGATGACCTTTATGGGCGTGACATGGAAAGCCCTGATATTGAACACGAACAAGACAAAGATCAGGATTTAGACAGATGAATTTTTGGGGCTAATTAGAGATGCTCGTTCTGTATGCCTATCTAATTTTCAAATACTTCTCAGTCTTTCAGTTCCATTTTGGTGATGCAAGCAGTTTTGATCGTGTAGGTCAAGCAATCGCTATGCCGCTGATATTTGGAGTTGCTGGCTCGTCTTTTTTGATCATGGCAATAGCCGCATTGGCTGTTGACATATGGTTGGTAGGCGCAATCAAGAGCTACAACAGCCAGAGCGTGAGAGCAGCGGCGGGCTGCTACATCATGCTCTCGGTACTGGTTCTTTTTGTTGAGCCTTGGCTGTCATTATCACAACTTGATGCTACTGCCGGGGCTGGCATCATGTTCAATGCTTTCATCGCAGCAAAGTCTTGGGCAGGGGGCCTCTTTGGCATCATCTTTTGCAGCATCCCCTATGCCTACCTGTGGCTTCGGCATCTTTGAACTGGATGCTATCGCTGGTTTTGATTTCTCTGACGGAGGTTGGGAACAACCGATGATGCGTCATCGCCTGACATAGCGCAATGGTCTCGAAGAGAATTCGCAAGCTGCGATACCATCTCATCGAGAGACTGACCAATAGTGGCGGCCCGTATCGTTGCTACTGCACGTCCAAATGGGACGCTTGAAATACCCTCTAGAATCTCACCTTCAATGTCATCTGACGCATGTACAGCATGACAAATCTCTGACTTAGACAGGCTCTGTTGCACAAATCGCGTGAGGGATTCATCTTGTGAATCCAGCGTGGTAGCCGGGCTCCATGAGCAAACCGACATCCCCGACCTACAAGACCAGGAACTGGCCAGCCTACAATGAAGCGCTCAAGCGCCGGGGCTCGCTGACGATCTGGTTCGATCCCGAGATGTGCTGGGAGGCCGCGCCGACAGGCAATCGTGGTCGCCAACAGACCTACAGCGATACTGCCATTCAGACAGACGACCGGGTTCGTCGAAAGCCTGTTGGCCCTGGTCGGCCTTGCCTGGCGGGGCCAAGACTTCAGCACCCGGCCCCCCCCCCAAAA
>JAAWWE010000059.1 GCA_021404525.1 Rhodobiaceae bacterium | reverse complement strand
CAAGGTACTGCGCGGGTATAAAAATTTTTTCGTTGAGCGATGCAACTGTAAGAAGCATCACAGGCGGCGCGATGACATCTGCATCATCAGAGGTCAGGCGCTCCAATCGCGCAAACAGACGTTCGTCTTTCACGGTGTTCAGAGGAAAGGAGACAGGAGCGCCTACCCCTGCCAGCTCTCGATAAGCACCGTGCAACACTTTTTCGACCTCGACGCCAGCACCCTGCAATCGACCATGACGCTTCACAAACAAGGCGCCCTCTTCGCACAACGTCGTGGCCTTTTCATTCATCAACAGAACGTGTCGACTGCTGCTAAGAAGAAACGCTGCATCTGAGCTTCGATTAAACACTTTGTGAAGCCACTCGCGTTCGCACTGTTCCTGCGTGACAAGAGATCCCTGCCCCAACCTCCGTTCCATAAACGGCCAGACCCAGGCAGGACCATGATCAACAGACCAGTCCATGATCTGCTTTACCCGCTCAGTCATATGAGGCTGCACATGACCGTCAAAGATGTTCACGAACTCATCGGCGATGGTTTCGTCTTTGGGGATGACCTCTGGCGGGCGGCATTGAGACCGAACGAATTGACCTATCCGCACCAACGCCGCGGATGCTGACGAGGAAAGCGGCGCCAATTTCTGCCAGGTTGAGGGCAGGCCGTCCCACTGGTGGCACTCAACGCGACACCCGTATTCGCGCATCCGGTCAGCAAGCATTACCCCGTCATCACAATGAACTTCGTTCACATCCACATGGATCTGCGCCTGCGGCAGGCCACCCAGTTCCGCAAACAGGGGGGATGCCAGCGGCGCCCGTGGGTCTTCACCTTGCAGATAGTCACCCGCAAGCATGGCAAGGATCTCTAGTTCCGAAACCTTATCGCCGCCTCTGAAGTTGCGAACATAGGAACCGCCGGAAAAGGTGAGGTCAATAATCGGGCAGAGCGCAACAAAACCAGCAGGTAATGGAATGTCCCTCTCTCTGATCAGAAGCAGCGCGGAAAGCGCAATAGCACAGCCTGCGGTATCACCCATCAGCACAAGCTTGCCAGGGTCCTGCCCCTGTTCGAGCAGCGTCTCATACAGGTCCGCAATATCTTCAATTGCTGCAGGAAAGGGGTTCTCCGGCGCAAGCCGATAATCACACAACAGAACCCGCGCGCGCCCGTGCGTAGCGACCTTGTCGGCAATCACCTCATGCATGGGCCCACGGTTCAACACAAAGGTGCCCCCGTAAACATAGAGCACCACGGCCTCATCCTGAGCCTCCGAGCGCCGGTCAATCCAGACCCCCGGGACAGGCAGCGCTGTCGCAGGCGACATATGGACCTTCTGCTGCATCTCACCTGCACTTGTGGACACGGGCGCTCCCTCGCCGACAAAACTGACTGCTCGGATTTATTTCATCACAATCCACAAAACATCACCAAATTTGGTGATGTCGGTCTGGCGGCGGCAGAACACGATGCCCCCTCAAAATTCAATTCTGTGGGGTGAGTCGTGGGCAAAATTTCGATAAATCATTGGAAAAGCTGGGTATTTTCAAGCGCAATGCTGTGTGGTGCATTGACAATAGCGACCCCCGCAAGTGCCTCACCAGGCTGCGATGCCGCAAATAATGGGGTCTTCAATCGAACAACCCCGGCCAACACCAACCTCTTTTCCCAACCAAGTGGGATCTTCGATATCGGCGACACACTGTTTGGCTCAGCCACAGGTGACCCCCTTAACGTTGCCGTCGATCTATTGCCCGGTCCTGACCTCGTGCTGTTTCTGAACGGTGCCAACGGATCGGGGTCCCACACCCTGACCACGGGAGGGAACAGAGCAATAGACATCGCGCTCATTGGCGGAGCTGGCGGTCCTGCATCTCTTACATTTACTTGCACGCCCGCAGGCGGAGGTCCCGGTGCTGGTCCAGGCGCACCACCCCCGGGTTCCTTGGAGCAGTCCGACATCGCGACCAACAGCACAACGACATCACTCATTGTCGAAAATGGTGTCGTCAGCGGAATCATCGACGGCGCATCTCAGTTGAACCCAACATCGCCCGGCCCAACACAGGCGCAGATTGATGAACGCAACGATCTCGAGAATGAACTGAGTTTAGTACGCGCGGACATGGCAGGGATTGAAGGCAAGATAACAAATATACAAAATCAAATTGAGGCCCTGCAAAATGCCATCGCCAGAACCAACGCCGATTCAGGCAAATACTACAACGAGAACTACGCAGAGAGAGTGGCCGAAATATTCGTCCCGATTGATGTCTATGAAGCAGGCAAAGAACAACGGAATAGGGAAAACGACACCTATGTGCGAGATGCGACGGCCCGCCTCAATCAATTGAAGGAAGAGATCGCTCAGGCAAAACTCGACTTGTCAGAGTTAGAACGTGAAGAAAACAGCCTGACGAACCGGTTAAATGAGTTGCCGGGAGACCCGGTTGACGTCAAACCCGTAGACCCTGAAGAGCTTGGCGACGGGGAGAGCATCCCTCTTTGCCAGCCGTGTACG
>JAAWWE010000047.1 GCA_021404525.1 Rhodobiaceae bacterium | reverse complement strand
GTTTGAAAACACCGGGCGAAACATGGGCGATGCTCCTGATTTCATAAAGCAGCGTCACATCGACAACTTTAGGCGCTGCGAACCGAAACTGTGGGGAAGGTGTTGCCAAGGCTTTGGGCATGTCGGCCAAATCGCCAGAGGAACTGTCCCCAAAGCCTGAATTGGCAGGGTAACGCTTCACTGTAATTCTGGCGGGGCGAGTCGCGCGCCCCGGCCGGGACCCACCGATAGAAAGCCGGAACATTACCATCGAAGGCATCGACAGGCGCCTTCGATGCGCGCCTGACAATGCGCCGCAACAGCGGTACACCGGCGAAAGAGATGGCGCTACGCGCTTAACCCCATATATCGATTTCATCCGCTTCGCCAAACGTTGCGCGCGGCTGGTAAGCCGCGTTTCCTGATCCTCGGGCAGGCCCTCAAACCAGACATGATGTGCTTTGGGAATGACAAGCACATGGCCTGCGCGGATCGGATGTAGGTCGAGGAAGGCCAGGATGCGGTCGCCCAGATAGACCCGATGAGCGAGCAATTCGCCGGAATCGATCCGGCAAAACAGGCAACTAACCTTGAAAGTTTAATTCTTTCATTTGACCCCATCGGGTTCCTGTTTCGTTCACAGTTACTGTCGAAAGGCATAAGTGCCAATACTTGGGTGACGTGCCGTGCAGCAACAGATTCTCGGACTCCCCATTAGCTGGGAGCAGCCGTAGATCCCAGCTCATTTCGTCAGGCTGATTGACGTCTCAGCCGAGGCGTGCTGCGCTATCTTGAAGGTCCGCAGTGGGCCGATAGCATCGGCAAGGCGGAGATAAGCGACCGGCATCTATGTCCCGCATCGCCGCCACTTGGATCCCAAAAATGCTGCACGTCGCACGAATGGCCGGTCTAGAGAAGCTGCGGCGCAGCATCAGTCCTACTGATGGACGGCAGCTGTGGGCCGTCACCGTCGCCCAAGCCGTCCCAGTCTCGCCAGCTGCGCCAGCATTTTTGATCCCGAGTCTGCGGATCCTGTGCCGCCTCCGGAACCCGTCTGTCCCATGCCTTGCCGCACTGGCATTTGCTGCACGCCAGACTACTTTTGCGCCTCTGCAGGGCTGCGTATTCTGCTTCACTGGCCCGTATCCCGCCTTCGCTTTGAAAAAAAAAACACACCACAAATAACAAACT
>JAAWWE010000005.1 GCA_021404525.1 Rhodobiaceae bacterium | reverse complement strand
GTATCTAATCCTGTTTGCCCCCCCCTTTCGCACCTCAGCGTCAGTACCGAGCCAGTGAGCCGCCTTCGCCACTGGTGTTCTTTCCAATATCTACGAATTTCACCTCTACACTGGAAATTCCACTCACCTCTCTCGGTCTCTAGACTGACAGTATCAAAGGCAGTTCCAGGGTTGAGCCCTGGGATTTCACCTCTGACTAATCAATCCGCCTACGCGCGCTTTACGCCCAGTAATTCCGAACAACGCTAGCTCCCTCCGTATTACCGCGGCTGCTGGCACGGAGTTAGCCGGAGCTTCTTCTGTGGGTACCGTCATTATCTTCCCCACTGAAAGTGTTTTACAACCCTAGGGCCTTCATCACACACGCGGCATGGCTGCATCAGGCTTTCGCCCATTGTGCAAGATTCCCCACTGCTGCCTCCCGTAGGAGTCTCCCGGGGGAGTCTGGGCCGTGTCTCAGTCCCAGTGTGGCTGATCATCCTCTCAGACCAGCTATAGATCGTCGCCTTGGTGAGCTTTTACCTCACCAACAAGCTAATCTAACGCGGGCTAATCTAAAGGCGATAAATCTTTCCCCCGAAGGGCACATACGGTATTAGCACCAGTTTCCCGGCGTTGTTCCGTACCTCTAGGTATATTCCCACGCGTTACTCACCCGTCTGCCACTTTCCACTACCCGAAGGTAGCTTCTCGTTCGACTTGCATGTGTTAAGCCTGCCGCCAGCGTTCGTTCTGAGCCAGGATCAAACTCTCAAGTTGAGCTGATCCGACTGTATTTTTATTCCCGGTGGAAATCCGGGAATGACGCAAAACTTCAAACATCAAAATGTCATCACTTATTGCTAAGCGAATGACAGGGTGTGTTTGAAACGTCACCAGTCAGTATCTTGTGTGTTCGATCAAACCCGTTAGGGCCACCTCCGCGAGGAGGAAAGATCGAACGCGCCAGGACACTGCCGACCACGTTTCTCTTTCTCAAACTACAATGTCAAAGAGCGTGAGCATGGGACCCAACAAAAGCTGAACCATACTCGGCATAGAAAACCCCGAAGGAATCTGCTGACCTGATTACAAAACTTGTACTCAGACCCGAGAAATAACCCGCCGCCCCTTCTCCTGAAGTCGGAGGCCAGTTAACTTTTCCAAACAGAGGATCATCTACTAGGCCACAAATCCCGTTCCAGATCAAGTAGATAACCGCGTATTCCTGCCGAAATCTTCTAGTCTGTTAGGCCGCTGCCGCTTGGCGTTGGCCAGGTCTCCGTTGCCGGTGAGCGCGGTTTATATGGGGTCGCCCTCGACCTGTAAAGCGCTTTTTTGAACTTTTTTCAAAAAAGAACATTTCGCAGTTTTTGGCGGCTTTCTGCGGCCTTGAGTCCACTCTATATGGGCAACACCAAATCTCTCTGGGAAAACGATCCGGAAGCTGGCCCCAAAGCTGACTCTACGGAAACCGCAGGCAGCCCAGAACTTGATTAAGACGGTCTTAAATCCGCACGTCCTATATTGAGCCAGAAGCCAGGACCATTAACGCACAGATCGGTGAGCGAGCGATTATGGGAAAAGGTTGGAAGCCAACAAACCCAATCTTTTCAACGACTTCGGGAAGATTTTTAAGGCTCGAACGTTGACACCAGAAAGGCCACGCGGCATCGTGCAAATTGGCGTGAAAATCGCAGGATACCAGCCATGGCCAAGGAAATGGACGGTAACGATTGAAAGCGCCGTTGAGGGTTGTAGAGGGTTTGAGTGTTCGATTTGGGGATGTCAGTGCAGAATAATCAGTTAGAAACATCTCGCCTTGAAAGCCTGATGAGGAAAGCCTCATTGGCTGGAGAGAGACTTCAGGGCATCGCAAAACGCCTGGGCGCGTCTATTCCAGGATCAAATCGAGTCGAATTCTCGAGAATCGGGTCGATGGGGTATCGCGGCCGCTGGGGCACTGCGACAACGGCTGTTGCCGCCCTGACGCTTGGCATGGGCGCCGTCGCCATCGGTTCCCTTGTCTCACCACAAACGAGCGTCGATGTTTCAGAAAGCGTCGGAGAAGCTTCCGTCCGTGTCGTGACGACCATGCCGATTCTGGCAGCGCAACCCGAAACACCCGAGCCTGCTCCTGTAACACAGGATGCTGACGCCGGGTCTCAGACAGCAAGCCTCTTCAGCAATCCGTTTGCGGACGAAGCGGTCGAACCCACATCAGCTGCGCCATTGAGCTTTGGCGCTGCTTACAGCTTTGTCACGGAGACCATTCGCCGTACCGCAACAGAGACAGTGTCTGTTGGGCGCGGAGACACACTAATGGGCTTACTGACAGATGCAGGCGCAGCCCGCGCTGACGCCCATCGCGCCATTGCGGCCATGACACCTCTGCAGGATCCACGCAAAGTCCGCGCGGGTCAGGAGCTAGAACTCGCTTTCGAAGAATATGTAACTCAGTCAGATGAAGGCGAGAGTGAGATATCCCGCCGCCTGACAACCGTCAGCATGAAGACGGATGTGGATCGCCACGTCACCGTCAATCGCACCGACGAGGGCGACTATGCGGGCATGGAAATTATCGCCGAGCTGGAAACCGGTCATGTCCAGGCGCGCGGAACGATTAACTCCAGCCTCTTCCTAGCGGCCGCAGACGCGGGTATTCCTGCAGCGATCACCGTCGAGATGATCCGCATGTATTCCTATGACATCGATTTCCAGCGGGAAATTCGCCAGGGCGACACATTCGAAGTCTTCTTCACGCGGGAGTATGACGAAGACGGAACCCCAGTTCGCGAGGGCGATGTGCTCTACGCCTCCATGAATGTCAGCGGCAAGGAGCGGCGCCTGTGGCGGCATGAACCGACCGACGGCGGGAATTGGGACTACTTCGATGAACAGGGGCGCTCCATGCGCAAGTTCCTGATGAAGACACCCATTGACGGCGCCCGCATCTCATCGAGCTTTGGCAACCGTCGCCATCCGATCCTCGGATACACACGCCTTCATTCGGGCACAGACTTCGCGGCACCCACAGGCACACCTATTTACGCCGCGGGCAATGGCACCATTGAAATGGCGCAGCGCAATGGCGGCTATGGGAAATATGTCCGCATCCGTCATGCCAATGGCTATCAGACGGCCTATGCGCATATGAGCCGCTATGGACGCGGCATCCGCAAAGGCGTGAGGGTACGACAAGGACAGATCATTGGTTATGTAGGCAGCACAGGTCGCTCAACCGGACCGCACCTGCACTATGAAGTCATCCGGAATGGCAACAAGGTGAACCCGCAGCGCATTCGCGTCCCAACAGGACGCACCCTGTCTGGGGAGCAACTGGCCGCGTTCCAGGAATCACGAACCAACATCAATACGATGATGGCCGAGGCACCGACCATGACCCGCCTCGCCGAAGTGGACATTGATAACTAACGTCAAAACGCCCCCTGCGCCGCTCGAGAGAGCGGCGCTCGGGCTTATCTTTATTGGCGTCACTCTCTGGTCTGCACTTGACCCCACAGACGCGTTGACATGGTGGCTCGAAGCCCTTCCAGCCATTTTTCTTTTCATCGCCCTTGTCGCCACACACCGCCGATTCCCTCTGACCCGCATCACAACCTGGGCAATCTATGCCCTCCTTCTCATGATGGTGGTCGGAGCGCACTACACTTATTCCGGTGTTCCACCCTTTGATTGGTTGAAAGAACAGTTCAGCCTCAGCCGCAATCACTATGACCGGGTCAGCCATGTGCTGCAGGGCGTAACCGTTGCGCTATTCGCGCGCGAGGTCACACGCAGGACCATTGAAGTCCGCCGCAGCGCCACCCTCTTCGCGCTTATCATCCTTGCAACACTTGGTGTAAGCGCCGGCTGCGAGCTTGTTGAATGGATAGCCGCAGAATTCTTTGGTGACGGGGCACAAGAGTTTCTCGGCATGCAGGGCGATGTTTGGGATGCTCAAAAAGACATGGGGCTGGCTCTGATCGGTGCCTTCGTTACCATCGGCCTGCTTCGCAAAGCCCAAGACCGCCAGATTGACGGAGCCTAGAGGCACCCTTCCTCCCCACCCAATTCGCAAATTTCGCAAGTTCGATCAAATGGACCTGAGCTACACTTGCGCTGAGGTGAGAGGATCGAATGTCAGAGCAAGCCAACTTGAACGCGCATAAAGAACGCATCAAACGTGTTGTGACCTACATCCACGCCAATCTAGACACGCCGCTTGATATGGAAACGCTCGGAAACGTCGCCTGCCTGTCTTCGCACCACTGGCACCGTATTTATCGGGAGATCATGGGAGAGACAGCCTCTCAGACCATCCGCAGACGGCGCCTCTGGCGCGCGGCTCATCAGCTGCTGCAGACATCAAATACAATCGAACAAATCGCTGTCGCAGCTCACTATGGAAGCACAGCAGCCTTCTCCCGTGCCTTTACCAATCAGTATACCTGCTCGCCTTCTCGCTACCGCGACAAAGGAAGGAAAGGATCCATGACCAAAATTGAAAAACGCCTCATCGAACCAATCAAACTCATCGGCATGGATCATCAAGGCCCCCATTATGAAATCGGCCGCACTTTTGATCGGCTCTTCGCTTGGGCCTGCACGACAGAAGGCATGATCACACCAGAGACCAAAGGCATAGCGGTTTTCTTCGATAATCCGACGGAGAAACCACCGGAAGAGCTGACCTCATTGGCAGCCATCCCCTGCCCTGAGGGGAAAGAACCAGGCGAAGGAACCCGTGCCCATACCATTCCCGGCGGGCCGCACGCTATTGCCCGCCACATCGGCCCTTACACGGAGCTTGGCAAGACCTACACGCAACTCTTTGAGAGCTGGCTCCCCGCGTCAGGAGAGGTCCGCAATGGCGCACCCCTTTTTGAAATCAATATGAATGATCCCAAGACAACTCCGCCCACAGACCTCATCACCGACATTTACGTCCCGCTGAAATGACTTGAATGCCGTCTGTGCCTTGACTGTCCTTTTCGTCCTGAGCAGGCTAGCACTGAACGAGATGCAAAAATGCCTGACCAAAGGGCGAGCTTCAGCCAATGACTCAAAATCCAGTTTCATACTTCGAAATACCCGTCGATGACATGGATAGGGCGACTGATTTTTATGAGGCGGTGTTTTCTGTAACGCTCGAACGAACTGTCGTCGACGGCCTCGACATGGCGCTCTTTCCGTTTGATGAAAATGGCCGCGGTGTGTCTGGCGCTCTTGTAAAAGGAGAGAGCTATGTACCCGCCAAGGCGGGCCCACGCATTTATTTCTTCGTCGAGAATATTGATGAAAGTTTGGCCCGCGCCCTATCAAAGGACGGCAAGGTCGCCTACCCAAAAACACCTGTCGGGGACTTTTGGGTAGCCGAGTTCGAGGACACAGAGGGCAACCAAATTGCTCTTTCGTCTCCTAGAGAATAACGATGTCAATTGATCACCGACCGTTGAAAACCGGCTCTCGTTTCTCAACAAACGCCTTCGTAGCGTTCTGATGGTCTTCTGTCTGACCACAATGAATGTGATGGGTTGCCTCCAGGTCCATACAGTCGTTGAGATCGCCGGACGAGATCGCCCGGTTGAGATTTTCTTTCATATAGCGGTAGGCAACCGTTGGTCCCGTTGCAAGACGCCGTGCAATTTCCTGCGCTTTGGCCTGCAACTCTTCCGGCTCACACACCCAGTTCGTCAGACCAAGATCCAGCGCCTCTGCCGCAGAGACACGCTCTGAGAGATAATAGAGCTCCCGCGCCTTGGCAGTTCCGACAAGTTGCGTCAGGAAGAACGTACCGCCATAGTCACCTGAGAAACCGACCCGTGCGAACGCCGTCGTCATCACCGCATTGCTCGCCATAATGCGCATGTCACACGCAAGGGCGAGCCCAAGTCCCGCGCCCGCCGCCGCGCCTGGCAGTGCTGCCAGTGTTGGCTTTGGCATCTCATAAAGCCTGCCGGATGTGCCCCGCTGATTGAGCCGCTGACGGTGGATGCGGAAATCGATCGTGTTCTCATCCTGAGACCCATCACCACTTGCGGCCATGCCTTTCACATCGCCGCCCGCACAGAACCCTTTTCCCGCACCTGTCAGCACGATGCACCGCACATCCGTGTCCAGTTGCGCAGCCTCAAGCGTGGCTTGCAGGGCACCTGTCATCTCTCCCGACATGGCATTGCGCGCCTCTGGCCGGTTCATTGTGAGCGTCAACACACCCTCGTTCAGCTCCGCGAGAAGATGGTTTGTTCCCGTATCTGTAATGCTCATGTCTGCGCTCCCGGCTTTTTGGTCTGTTTGCCTAAACGCTAGGACCAACGCTCCGTAGAGGCAACCAAGGAAGCGATTTTCAGTGCGCCTATTGGGAGGGATCACCGTTCCTACGGAGATCAGGGTGCAGACTCGCGCCAAGAATGTGCTCGTTCCGGCCTATCACATGTTCCGTATTGCCAACAATCAGGGGGTCCGGACCACGCACCACATGGTGGTTCTTGTCCGGATAAGGTAACGCACTCAAAAAATGCTGCATGCAATTGAGCCGTGCCCGCTTCTTGTCATTGGACTTAACAATGGTCCACGGTGCGTCCGCCGTGTCTGTATAGAAAAACATGGCCTCCTTGGCTTCGGTATAGTCGTTCCACTTATCAAGCGACGCCCGGTCAATCGGTGACAGCTTCCACTGTTTCAACGGGTCGATTTCGCGGGATGCAAAGCGGCGTTTTTGCTCATCCTGCGTCACAGAGAACCAATATTTAAAGAGTCGGATGCCGCTTTGGGTCAGCATGCGCTCAAGCTCAGGCGCCTCCCGCATAAACTCCAGATATTCCGTAGGCGAACAAAACCCCATCACCCGGTCGACACCCGCCCGGTTGTACCAGGAGCGGTCAAACATCACGATTTCCCCGCCAGCAGGCAGATGCTCGATATAGCGCTGAAAGAACCATTGGGATTTCTGCCGGTCCGTTGGTTTTGGCAGTGCGACAACCCGGGCGCCCCGCGGATTGAGATGTTCCATAAAACGCTTAATGGTGCCGCCCTTGCCCGCAGCATCTCGGCCTTCAAAAAGGACAACAATCTTCTCGTTGGTTTCCTCGACCCACTTTTGAACCTTCAACAGCTCAACCTGCAGTTCGGCCTTGTGGCGCTCATAGGTCGGGCGCTTCATCTTTGTTTTGTATGGATAGGCACCGGTTTCAAAGGCGTGCCGGATTGCCTCCGGGTCATGGCGCATTTTGGAGAGGGCATGAAGCTGCTCGCCCGTTGTCCGCTTCGGCTTTTTCTCAACTGTTGCCGCTGTACTGGCACCCTCCACCGACGGTTCCGCGGGTGTGGACACCCCAACTCCCTCCGACTCGATCGCCGGCTTGCTTTCCGGCGCTTTCAGTTCATTTCCAATGAGTTTGTCGTTCATGACCACCCCTCCATATATAAAATAAAGACATAAAGATATCTTTATGTTTAGATAATGGTCATTGACTCAGGTCAAACAGGGCCGCGAAAACGACAAACAAGAGGCCGCTCAGAAGCTGAGGGCCAGCGACTTTCAACAACGTACGAGGATCGAGCGGCCCTCTACTTCAAAAACGCGACAATGTGTGGTGTGACCGTCTCTGGCGCCATAAGTGGTGCGAAATGGTCCTGCCCCTCAACAATCACAAGCGTCCCGTTTGGGATGGAGCTGGCCATCTCCCGCGTATGCGCCTCTTTGATGGAATCAAACTCGCCCGCCATGACGAGCGTCGGCGATGAGACACCGCCGAGATCACCGACCATGAAGGTCGGCTGCGTATCCCACATGGCCATGAGCTTGCCGTGAAACACCGGCCAATGGTCCGGGTCAGGCGCCACAGACTGATAGAAGGACCGCACAACCTCCCAGCTCGGGTCATCTGGCGAGGAATTGATTCCCTCCCCCTCCTCGTCGGGTACCAGGCCGTTCGTGTGAAAGTTTGAGCCATAGGTCACAAGCTTGCTGACACGGTCTGGATAGCGGATCGCCATGTCGAGCCCGATATTGCCTCCATCGCTCCACCCGACAATATCCGCCTTATCGATCTCCAGATGATCCATCAGAGCAATCATGTCATCTGCCATTTGCGCATAGGAGAGGGGCACCCCTTCTGCATCGCTTGTCCGTCCATGGGCGCGGCTGTCCGGTGCCACCACAAAATGATTGGTGGCCAGCGCCGTGATCTGATTGTGCATAGTCTCGATAAAGGCACTGCCACCATGCAGCACAAGGACAGGGGACCCCTCGCCATAGGTCTCGTAATAGAGCGAGACACCATTAATGTCCGCACGGCCTTCCGCCTGCACATTTCCCGGCACGAGCTTCCAAGCATAAAAACCAACAATGCCGTTGCTGGTGCGGTCGAGATAAACAAACACGCCCGCACAAAGCGCCAGCATTATGCCCAGGGCCAACAGAACCTTATTCATGATTACCACCTCCCACGTTACCTGAGCTTACGCCGCTTCGCTCAAAACCCAAGATCCAATCGATCTAATCCGGGGAACCGTGTTTCATTGAACCATGAGCATTGCCGCCCGGGGATATGTGACCAACAAAAAAGGGCCGTGCACACGGCACAGCCCTTCTTCACACCCCAATGGGGAATAAGTTATTCGGCAGCTTGCGCGGCAATCGCCCGACCATTGATCACAAGACCATCGGGCCCCGCAGAAACAGGCACCGTCTCGCCATCCTTGATCACGCCTTCCAGCAACAAGTCCGCCAGCGGGTCCTGCACATTGCGCTGAATGACCCGTTTCAAAGGTCGCGCGCCATAGACAGGGTCATAGCCTTTATCCGCAAGCCAGCTGCGCGCTGCTTCGTCCAGCTCCAGCACGATTTTGCGCTCAACAAGCAGCGCATCCAACCGCTGCATCTGAATGTCGACAATGCCATCCATCTGCTCTCGTGTGAGACGGTGGAAGAGCAGGATCTCATCAAGCCGGTTCAGAAACTCCGGCCGGAAGCGGCTGCGCACCACATCCATCACCTGCCCACGCACAGCTTCTGTGTCTTCGCCTGCGTCCTGGTCAGCCAGGAATTCAGAACCAAGATTGGACGTCATAATGATGAGCGTGTTCTTGAAATCGACCGTGCGGCCCTGCCCGTCTGTCAGACGCCCATCATCAAGCACCTGCAACAACACGTTGAAGACATCCGGATGGGCCTTCTCGATCTCATCAAAAAGCACAACCTGATAGGGACGACGGCGCACCGCTTCGGTAAGCGCGCCCCCTTCCTCATAACCGACATAGCCTGGAGGCGCCCCGATAAGGCGGGAGACAGAATGCTTCTCCATATATTCCGACATGTCGAGACGACAGATCGCCTGATCATCATCGAAGAGGAAGTCTGCCAGCGTCTTGGTGAGTTCCGTCTTACCCACACCGGTAGGCCCAAGGAACATGAACGATCCGATCGGCCTCGACGGGTCCTGCAGGCCCGCACGGGATCGCCGAACCGCCCGCGACACAGCACTCACGGCCTCCGCCTGTCCAATCACCCGGGCCGACAGCTCCGTTTCCATCTGCAGCAGTTTCTCACGCTCACCTTCGAGCATCTTGTCGACAGGAATCCCCGTCCAACGAGAAACCACCTGGGCCACATGTTGCGCGGTCACGGTCTCTTCGACCATGCCCTCGCCTGCGTCCACGTCTTCGCTTTCAGACAGCTGCTTCTCAAGCTCTGGGATCACGCCATAAGAAAGCTCGCTCGCCCGCTCCAGGTTGCCACTCCGCTGCGCCTGGACAAGTTCGTTGCGCGCCGCATCCAGCTCCTCTTGGACCTTCTGCGCCTGGCCAAGCTTATCTTTCTCTCGCTGCCAAACGGAGGTGACGGATGCCGACTTGGACTCAAGGTCTGCGAGATCCGACTCGAGCTTATCGAGCCGGTCTTGGCTCGCCTCATCCGTTTCTTTTTTGAGCGCTTCCCGCTCGATCTTGAGCTGAATGATCCGCCGATCAAGCTCATCGAGCTCTTCCGGCTTGCTGTCCACTTGCATCCGCAAGCGACTGCCCGCCTCGTCCATCAGATCGATGGCCTTGTCCGGCAGGAAGCGATCCGAAATATAGCGGTCCGATAGTGTCGCGGCTGAAACCAGTGCCGCATCGGAAATCCGAACCCCGTGGTGGAGCTCATACTTCTCTTTAAGGCCGCGCAGAATGGAGATCGTATCTTCCACTGTCGGCTCTTCAACCATGACAGGCTGGAACCGGCGGGCAAGCGCGGCATCTTTTTCTACATGTTTGCGATATTCATCAAGCGTGGTCGCCCCCACACAGTGAAGTTCACCGCGCGCCAGCGCAGGCTTGAGCAGGTTCGATGCATCCATCGCTCCATCTGTCTTGCCCGCACCAACAAGCGTGTGCATCTCGTCAATAAAGAGAATGATCCCGCCATCAGCCGAGCTCACTTCACTCAGCACAGCCTTTAAGCGTTCTTCAAATTCACCGCGATATTTCGCGCCAGCAATCAGGGCCCCCATATCGAGCGACAGAAGCTTCTTGTCCCGAAGGCTTTCAGGCACATCCCCGTCAACAATACGAAGCGCCAGGCCTTCCGCGATCGCGGTCTTACCCACGCCGGGCTCACCAATCAACACCGGATTGTTTTTTGTCCGGCGCGACAGGACTTGCACCGAACGGCGAATTTCTTCATCCCGTCCGATCACCGGATCAAGCTTGCCGTTCTCAGCATCTTCCGTGAGATCCCGCGCATACTTCTTGAGCGCGTCATAAGCGTCTTCCGCAGATGCACTGTCTGCCGTTCGTCCTTTGCGCACAGAGTTAATTGCCTCGTTAAGCGCCTGGGCTGTCACACCGGCATTTTTCAGAATACCTGCAGAGGCGGCCCCTTGTTCAATGGCCAACGCCAACAAGAGCCGCTCGGCAGTCACGTAAGAATCGCCAGCTTTCTTGGCGACCTGTTCCGCCTGATCGAATACACGAGCGGTTTCTGGCGCGAGATAAATCTGGCCTGCGCCGCCGCCTTCAACTTTCGGCATTTTGCTGAGCTCAAGCTCAACCGCTTCAAGCGCCGCGTCGGGCCGCCCGCCTGCCGCACGGATGAGATTGGCCGCGAGGCCTTCTTCATCATCAAGCAAAACTTTGAGGAGATGTTCCGGTGTGAACCGCTGATGTCCGGAACGCAATGCCAGCCCCTGCGCTGACTGAACGAAGCCACGGCTTCGGTCTGTATATTTTTCAAGATCCATCTGGACCCCCATTTCAAGCACGCACCGCTTGCCCCGTTTTGCCGAACCGGCAGGCCACAAACGTACGCCTCAGACATGTCACTTTCTGGAATCTGAACCCAGTTTCCCACCAGCGACATGGCCTAGATCAAGACCAAACGCGATTGCACGAACACAAGTATGCCGCACAAACCGTTGACGACCTTCCAAGATCACAATGAATTTGGACGAAAAGTCCCAAATTCATAAATGTGATCGCTCCCAAAAGAACGAACGGGATTAGCCGGAAAACCGCTGTGCCGAGCCCCAATATTAGGCAGCTCGACCTGATCGCACTTTTCCTTTTCCGTTCTGGCCCAGTTCGAGAACAGATCGACTTGAAATATATGGGTGTGACATCCAGGCAACACAAGTGGTCGCCTGGATCAAAAGCAAAAAAATCGCTGAAATCAGCCGTAAACGGCCCGCGGGATGCTAACTAGGCAGGTACGTCTTCTGACGCAGGCTTGTCATCGCCACCATCTGAATTTGAGTCAGATTTGGCTTTAGCAGGAGCGCGGCGGCGCCGGGGAGCCCGACGACGTGGGGCGGGCTTTTCATCCCCGTCCCCATCAGCCGCCTCGCTTTCTGCGACGGCTTCTTCAGAGGCCGGTTGCTCAGCTGCCTCGGCGGCAGGCTGGTCTTCTGCGCTGGCATCTTCACCGTTCGTCCGGCCATTGCCGCCCCGACCCTGACCATCACGGCCCTGGTTTTCCTGGCGGTTCTGACTTTCCTGGCGATTCTGTTCCTGCTGCGCCTGAGCCGCAACGATCAGCCGGTGGTAATGCTCCGCGTGCTGGAAATAGCTTTCCGACGCGATACGGTCACCAGACGACTGTGCATCACGCGCCAACGCCTGATACTTCTCGTAAATATGGCTTGCCGTGCCGCGGATTTTTACATCCGGCCCGTTGCTTTCCATACTCCGGCTAAGGGGATTTTGTGGTTTACGTCCGCGCCCACGAGAGCGCTTCTGGTTTTGGCCCTGCCTCATATCACTCCGGCTCTGTCTACCAGTTGAAATTACACCGTCCACAGCGACCCAGCGGCTCGTTTCTGCGCATCTGCAGACAAAGCCACAAGACTAAATCTCGCCAGGACTAAGCGATTGCCCTTCTATGTGTGCCCATTTTCAAGGCCTACACACTGACCCAACCCATGCTCAACACGCCCCATCGACAGACGGGGCAGAAGTCATGAAAGAATGTTCCAGACGCTCAAGCTACAATTTTCACAGCTATATGGCGTCCAATGGGGCTTACCACCATATTTTGCCCCTGCCCCTCATCTCCAGCCAAACCGGTCCCTACCGGCAGCGAGATGTGTCTAGAGGCTTGAATCTCTTCAAGGAACCTACCCTCTGAGCGCCCCATGTCCAAATGTTTTTTTGGGCGTCAGACCAACCGTTTCACCGCGAGGACCCTGGGAATACCAGCAAGGTCAGGATGAAGACCAAAAGCCTTGAGGCCAGCGTCTGAGGCAATAGTCGAAACATCCTCCGATTGCCCGATTCCCAGCTCCCAAAAGGCCACCCCCTCAGGAGTCAGCAAGCGCCGTGTCTCAAGGGCAATCTCCCGATAGGCCGTGAGGCCATCATCTCCGCCATCAAGTGCTGCCATCGGATCATGGGTCCGCACTTCTTGCGATAAATCAGGAATATCGCCCGAAGGGATATAAGGCGGATTGGAAACGACAAGATCAAAGGGTCCATCAACACCTTCGCCCCAATTGCCAATCCTGAACACCACCCGGTCAGCCAGACCAAGCTGGTCTGCATTGCGCGTGGCAGCCTTGACCGCGTCCGAAGCGCAATCGACGCCGAGCCCGCGCGCTTGGGGCAACTCAGACAGCAAGGCCAGCAGCAAACAGCCTGTGCCGGTCCCCAGATCCAGAATCTGAAGGGGCGCGTCTCGTTCCGTCACGTGGGCAAGAACCGCCTCTACCAATGTCTCGCTGTCCGGACGCGGATCAAGTGTTGCCTCAGTGAGCGAAAAGGAGAGCCCCCAGAATTCACGACGACCCAGGATCCGCGAAACAGGTTCCCCCGACAGACGGCGACGCACATACCCCTGCAGCACATCAAGAAATTTCGGCTCAACCAGTTTATGGGGATCGGCAATCAACGCGACTTCATCAACTTGCGTCGCCGCAGCCATCAATAACCGTGCATCCAGATCCGCAGAGGGAATCTTTGCAGCGCGAAACTGATCAAGAAGGCTGCGATAAACCTCACCGCGGGCCATAGCACCGGAGGGAAGTCCAGAATCATCGGAGGCACTCACGCCTCTGTCTCTTCTCCAAGCGCCGCAAGGCGTGCCGCCTGGTCTTCTGCAATCAGGGCATCAATGAGCTCGGCAGCACCGTCTCCCTCAATGATCTTATCAAGCTTATGCAACGTCAGATTGATCCGGTGGTCCGTCACACGGCCCTGAGGGAAGTTGTAGGTTCGAATGCGTTCTGACCGGTCACCAGAACCCACCTGACCCTTACGGTCATCGGCGCGTTCTTTCGCCGCCCGCTCGCGCTCTGCATCATAAAGACGGGCCCGCAGGATCTTCAGCGCCTTGGCTTTGTTTTTATGCTGGGACTTCTCATCCTGCTGCTGCACCACAAGCCCCGTTGGAAGGTGGGTAATCCGCACCGCACTATCTGTCGTATTCACATGCTGGCCACCTGCGCCACTCGCTCGGAACACATCAATGCGAATGTCTTTATCTTCAATCTCAATATCGACTTCTTCAGGCTCCGGGAGCACGGCGACTGTTGCTGCCGATGTGTGAATACGCCCCCCGGACTCTGTCGTCGGCACCCGTTGGACCCGATGAACACCAGACTCAAATTTGAGCTTTGCAAAGACGCCCTTGCCGCTGATGGATGCCGTGATCTCCTTAAAGCCCCCAACATCCCCTACGGACATCGACACAGGCTCAACCTTCCAGCCCTGCGACTGCGCATACCGCTCATACATGCGGTAGAGGTCGCCAGCAAAAAGAGCCGCCTCATCTCCGCCTGTGCCCGCACGGACTTCAAGGATCACATTAAGCACGTCTGCAGCATCCTTCGGGAGCAGCAGGATCTGCATCTCCTGCTCAAGCTTCGGCAATGTCTCCGCAAGATCGTCCAACTCTTCGCGAGCCATCTCCGCCATTTCAGGATCGCCAAGCATTTCTTTGGCGTCCTCTTCCGCGCGACGTGCCTCCGCAAGACCCCGCGCCGCTTCCGCGACGGGCTGCAACTCAGCAAACTCTTTCGAGAGAGCAACAAACCGGTCCGGCGAAACGTCTGCGTTCATCTCCGCTTGCACAGCGTCGAAACGATCAAGGACTTTTGCGAGTTTTTCGTGAGGAATCATGGATAAGGCAGCCGATGCAAATTGGAGGAGGAAATCATAGGACGGACAGGCCCCAACTAATCCCCGGCCAGCACTGCGGGCGCTTCTTCTGCTGCACGCGCCTCTTCAATCTCTGCCGCTTTCTCTTCAACAAGCTCGACAAGATGATCGATCATCTTGTCATTGGCCATCTTGTGATCCGGCAGTCCACGCAAGTAAACCATGCCGGACCCGGCGCCACCACCTGTGAAACCAATATCTGTTTGCGACGCTTCCCCGGGTCCATTGACGACACAGCCAATAACGGAGAGCGACATCGACGTAGAAATGTGTGCCAACCGCTCTTCCAGAATGGAAACAGTTTCGATCACGTTGAAACCCTGACGTGCACAGGACGGGCACGAAATGATCGTCACGCCACGGTGCCGTAAATTGAGCGACTTGAGGATCTCAAAACCGGCTTTGATTTCTTCAACAGGGTCGGCCGACAAAGAGACGCGGATCGTATCGCCAATTCCTGCCCACAATAGAGACCCCATACCGATGGCAGACTTCACCGTGCCGCTCATCAATCCACCAGCTTCCGTAATGCCAAGGTGAAGCGGACAATCAACCGCGTCCGCGAGCCCTTGATAGGCAGCGACCGTCATGAAGACGTCGGACGCTTTGACGCTGATTTTATATTCGTGGAAATCATTCTCTTCGAGGAGCCGAACATGCTCGAGCGCACTTTCCACCATCGCATCGGGACAGGGCTCGCCATATTTCTCTAGCAGATGGCGCTCCAAAGACCCCGCATTCACGCCAATACGAATAGAGCAGCCATGATCCTTCGCTGCCTGCACCACTTCGCGCACCCGTTCAGCAGAGCCGATATTGCCAGGATTGATCCTGAGGCAAGCGGCCCCTGCCTCTGCGGCTTCGAGCGCCCGCTTATAGTGAAAATGAATGTCCGCGACGATCGGCACCTTCGCGGCGCGAACAATCTCTTTGAGCGCTGCGGTCGAAGGTTCATCGGGACAAGACACTCGAACAATGTCTGCGCCTGCATCTTCCAACTGCCGGATCTGGTCAATCGTCGCACCCGCATCGGAAGTGGGTGTATTTGTCATGGATTGAACAGCAATCGGCGCATCGCCCCCGATCGGCACAGGGCCAACGTGGATCTGACGGCATTTCCGTCGTTCGATATCACGCCAGGGACGAATACTCATGTCAGTCTGCCATTTCGCCTGAAAAGAGAGATTGCGCTTCTATAGCAAATGCCAGAACCATTTTCAGGAAAAGTGTCCTTGCCAGGTCACCTGTTAGCGCGGCAAAGAGCCGCGAAGCGACACGCGATCCAGCTTCCGACCTAAACCCGCAAACGGTTGATGGACTTAGCGGCGCAGCAAATCGTCTGGATTGAGCGACTTGCCTGTCAGAACCAATCCGGACGGGCCAGCAGCACCCAAAAGCGCGCCGTCAACAAACACTTCAAAAGCGCCTGCATCCCGTGCAACCAAGATCGCACCAGCATCTACCGGTGCCCGATACATCTCACCCTCAGACAATGTCTGGTTAAGAAGAACAGATCCGTCACCCGCTTCGATGCGCAACCAGGCCTGTTTCACAGCGCGAACCGTTACCCGTGCGCCTTCATTTTCAAGGCCATAGACCCGCGCCCCACCAACTGCCAGCGCCAGATCATCAGCGATCACGACCGAGGGTTCCTCACTAGGAGGTGTTGTCGGCGTCAAAGCCGCGACTTCTACCTCATTCACCGGCGCTTCTTCAGCAACGACGGCAGGAGTTTCTTCAGCAACCCGCGCGAGTGCTTCAGGCGCAACAAGCGGGGCCTCAGCCGCAGGCGGGCTGACGGCTGGAATGTCACGGGGGCTGCCCGCCGCAGACGCACTGTCGCCAGCAAGACTGGCCACAGGTTCGGCTCGAGCAACATCCTGAGCAGCTACCGGCGGCTGATCGACCGTCGTTGCGGCAAGGCCCAAGCGTTCCGGCACAGGGGGGACCCGTTCGGTCACCATCCGGTCTGCAGAAACAGACAACAGCCAAGCGCCATAGACGCCCGCGCCCAGCAGGATTGCCAAAATGAACAGAGAGCCTCTGGGAAGCCGCGCATCCTGGCGAACCTCCTGATAGGCATGTTGACCGAGACTTGTGTCCTCCGTCTCCGGTTCTGTCTCAGACTTATAGAGCGAGACCAGCTCCGCCGCGTCTAGTCCGAGATAGACCGAATAGGTGCGCACAAACCCGATGGCATAGGCGCGCCCTGGCAAATCATCATGGCGACTTTCTTCCAGAGCCTCGAGATACGGACGGCGAATGCGGAGCTTGTCGGAGACAGATTTAAGGTCTTCACCCGTTTTCAGGCGTGCTTTCCGCAGCACGGTCCCGGCCTCTTCACCATCCAATGGTGTGTCCGCAGTGATATCACGCAGGTGAATACGACGACCTTCCTCGCCACCTTCGGCAGCAGCGGAAAACTTGGTCACGTTTATCTTTTCAGTTTCCGAATTCATCGGCCTTCCCGGTCTCGCAGCCTGGTGCGAGTTTCTCGTCACTAGCAGGCGGCTTCTACCGCCCAATCCGTTTTTTCTCACTCTGGATGGGGCCTGCGCAAATTTCGCAATGCATGGCCAACAGAAAACCCAGCAAAACAGCCACTCTGCAGCTATCTAACTCTGAATTCCCCTCACCCGGAGACATCCTATGCGTCAAAATCTCGTCAGAAGTATGACGCAGCACAATACTATTCCCCAATTGTGCCTATCTGATGGTTAAATAAATCAAAAGATGTGCAGTCCTGCAAATAAAGAGTTGCTCTGCATACGGCTAATTCTTCTTAAATTGCAATTCCTTGAGCATCTGCATAGTCGCGGAGAGCATCTCGCACACTCGCGTCAGGCAAACTGTAGAGACCTTCCATGAAGCTCTCCAGATCAGCCACATTGAGGGATCGAACCATCATTTTCACAGGGCCGATTGCGGCAGGCGACATCGAGATTGTCCGAAGGCCAAGGCCCAGCAACGCCATTGCCTCCAGCGGGTTTCCGGCCATTTCCCCACAAAGCGACAGCGGAACGTCGTGCCGGCTGCAGATCAGCACCACCTGACGCAGGAAGTTAAGCGCGCCAGGGCTCAAAAGGTCATACCGGTTTGCGACACGGGGATTCCCACGATCGCTGGCAAACAGGAACTGAATCAGGTCATTACTGCCAATAGAGACAAAATCGACCTTTGGAAGCAGGGACTCCATCTGCCAGAACAGAGCAGGAACTTCCAGCATGGTGCCAACCGCAACGGAGCGGGGTTTTTCCCGGCCATGCTGATCAAGCCGCGCCAACTCTTTGTCCACCAGCGCCCGGGCGCGCTCATATTCAGATACGTCAGCGACCATCGGGAACATCAGCCGCAAATCGCGACCGACAGCCGCCGAAAGCAAGGCCCTTACTTGGTGCCGCAAAAGCGCAGGGCGGTCGAGTGCAATACGGATCGCCCGCCAGCCAAGCGCCGGATTTTCCTCTTCCGCCTGCTGCATGTAGGGCAACATCTTGTCGCCGCCAATATCAAGCGTGCGAAATACAACAGGCAGCTCACCTGCGCTCTTCATCACATCGCTATAAAGCTCAACCTGCTCACGTTGGCTTGGAAGCTTGGATGCAATCATGAACTGAAGCTCTGTACGGAAGAGCCCGATCCCGTCGGCGCCGCTTTCGTCCAGATGCGGGAGATCCACCATCAATCCAGCATTCACATTGAGCGCAACCTTTACACCGTCCTGGGTGATAGACGGCTCATGACGGATGGCCTTGTATTGCGCCTGACGCCGCGCGCGGAAACGCGCCTTCTCAGAATAAGCATCAACAATGTCCTGGCTTGGCCGGACATAAAGTTCGCCCGTATCCCCATCGACAATGATGGCATCACCATCTTCAACCCGGTCCGGAATGCCCTGAGCCCGACCAATGGCTGCAATGCCAAGCGCACGCGCCACAATCGCAACATGGGCATTGGCAGAACCTTCTTCGAGCACCAGACCGCGCAACCGGTCTTTGTCATAGTCCAGGAGTTCAGCCGGGCCCATATTGCGCGCAATGATGATCGCGTCTTCAGGCAGATCACCACTAGCAGACGAAAGAGCCACACCAGTGAGGTGACGCAAGAGACGGTTCGCAAGATCGTCCAGATCGTGCAGGCGGTCCCGCAGATATGGATCCGTCTGGCGCATCATCCGCGCCCGCGTATCATTCTGCACGCGCTCAACGGCCGCCTCTGCCGTAAGGCCCGTCTTCACCGCCTCCAGCATGCGTTTAAGCCAACCCCGATCATTGGCAAACATGCGATAGGCCTGCAGAACTTCGCGGTGCTCGCCCGCATGACTGAGGTCTGAGGTGGTCAGCATCTTGTCGATGGAAGAGCGCAGCTCATAAACAGCTTTTTCAAGCCGCTCCGACTCCACCTCAACATTCTCCGCAATCAATCGCGTCACATGGACCCTTGGTTCATGCAGAACGGCATGGCCAAGAGCAAGACCGCCAGAAAGCGCCGTGCCTTCAATGTAGTGAGGCTGCTGCAAGGCCGCGTCATGACCATCATCATCAAAAGCAATCAGGTCAGAAGCTGCTGCAAGCTCCGCCAGCACCATCGCGATGGTTTCAAGGGCTTCCACTTCTTCTTCTGAATAGTGACGCATGGTCCGGTTCTGAACCACAAGCACACCCGCGACCCGTCCTGACCGCAGGATCGGGACACCCATAAGGGATTTATAAATCTCTTCACCCGTTTCCGGCCGATAGGCGAAATTTGGATGGGATTGCGCATCTGAAAGATTGAGCGGTCGCGCATGAGCGGCAATATCACCCACAAGACCAGTGCCCACCTTGAGACGGGTCTTGTGTACAGCAGAGGGTTTCAAACCTTCTGTCGCAAACAGTTCAAGTTCGCCACCTTGCTGCATCAGGTAGATGGAGCACACCTCAGCGACCATATTCTGAGCGATCAGATGCGCCACCTGATCAAGGCGCGCTTGCGACTCGCCCACCTCCGCCATTGCTTCACGCAAACGACGCAGGAGAACGCGCGGGCCTTGCGTCCCGGGCATCAGTTCGCGCCCCGCAAGGATAGCCGCATACCCGCCAAACGGGCTGCATTGATATGCGCCTTCGTAACCGACATCTTGTCTTTCTTATCTAAACGTGTCGTTTTATGCCGCAGCTTCGTCGTCAAGACCATAGGCTGAATGGAGTGCCCGAACGGCAAGCTCTGTATATTCAGCAGAAATCAGAACACTCACCTTGATCTCCGATGTTGAAATCACCTGGAGATTGATGCCCTTGTCCGCAAGCGTCTGGAACATTTTTTGTGCAACACCCGCGTGGGAGCGCATGCCGATCCCGATGACCGAGACTTTCACCACATCCGTGTCGCTAAGTATCTGCTCATAGCCAATCGTGTCACACGCCGCCTCAATCACGGAGACAGCTCGCTCCAGATCCGCAACCGGAACCGTGAACGTCAAGTCGGTCCGTTCACCGTCTTCAGAAACGTTCTGCACGATCATATCAACATTGATGGCAGCATCTGCCAGTGGCCCAAAGATACGCGCCGCCACACCTGGTTGATCAGCAACTTTGATCAGCGTGATTTTGGCTTCGTCTTTCGTATAGGCAATGCCACTTACGACTTCTTGTTCCACGATTTCTTCCTCGCCACAGACAAGTGTCCCCGGACCAACATAAGACGATCCGCTTCCAGTTCCTTGAGGTGAATCAGGCGCATCAAAACTTGAGCGAACCTGAAGGCGCACATTATGCACCATCGCCAATTCTACAGACCGGGTCTGCAAAACCTTGGCGCCAAGCGATGCCATCTCGAGCATCTCTTCATAACTGATTTTGTCGAGCTTCTGCGCTTTCGACACAATGCGTGGGTCAGTTGTATAGACCCCGTCCACGTCCGTGTAGATATCACAGCGCTCTGCATTGAGCGCGGCCGCAACGGCCACGGCACTGGTATCTGATCCGCCACGACCAAGCGTCGCAATGCGTCCATCCGGGCTGATGCCCTGAAAGCCAGCAATCACAGCAACCTGGCCCTGGTCGATGCGTTCACCAAGCTTCGCCGCATCAATGTCAGCAATCCGCGCCGCGCCATGGGCATCATCCGTCAGGATCGGGATCTGCCAGCCAAGCCAGGACCGCGCCGATACCCCCATCTCCTGCAGGGTAATCGCCAGAAGGCCGACCGAGATCTGTTCCCCGGCAGAAACGACTGCGTCATATTCCCGCGCGTCATGAAGGGCGGCCGCTTCTTTGGTCCACGTCACCAGCTGGTTTGTGGTCCCTGCCATGGCGGACACAACCACCGCAACCTGATGGCCAGCCTCAACTTCGCGTTTGACATGGGTCGCCACGTTGCGGATCCGCTCTAGATCAGCAACAGAGGTACCACCAAATTTCATGACCAATCGGGCCATCATTCCTAACCTTCACGCAAGCGGCCCATACGCTAAACTGGCGCGGCAAACTGGACCGCGCGACAAGGCCATGCACATATACATAAACAAAAGCGGCGTGCTTCTGAGGCAAGGCCCTCATCAACCCATCCGCTTTTGCGGGGCCATACATACTCGGATGCCCCCCCATCCGCAACACTGGCTGCACGCGCAGCCCGCAGAAGGAGCGTTCAAGTGATCGACGGTGCTCAAAGCCAGACATCAAGCGTCGATAAGGACGAAATCGCCCGTTTTTCCGCCATGGCAGCCGAATGGTGGGACCCAACGGGCAAATTTGCGCCACTGCACAAATTCAACCCCACACGCCTGGACTTTGTCAGAGAGCGCGTCGTCGCGCATTTTGGGCTCGATTCTGCAAAATCCGCACCATTCGAAGGGCTCTCACTGCTGGACATTGGCTGCGGCGGCGGCCTCTTGAGCGAACCCATGACACGCCTTGGGGCAAACGTGCTCGGCGCCGACGCAGGCGAAGCAAATATCAAGACCGCGAGCGTCCATGCAGAGGAACAGGGCCTCAATATTGACTACAGAGTAACCACCGCTGAAGACCTTGCAGCAAGCGGTGCACAATTTGACGTCATATTGAATATGGAAGTAATCGAGCATGTGGCAGACCGTGACGGGTTCCTTGTTTCATGCACCCAGATGCTCAAACCCGGCGGCATTCTTTTCTGCGCAACCCTCAACCGGTCATTGAAAGCCTTTGGGCTCGCAATCGTGGGCGCTGAGTACATCCTGCGCTGGCTTCCCAGAGGAACCCATGATTGGAACAAATTCATCACCCCTGCCGAGCTCTTCAAGAGCATTGAGCGCACAGGTCTCGAAGTCACCGAAGAAACTGGTGTCACCTACAACCCATTATCTGACCGCTGGTCGCTTTCAACCGACATGGGCGTCAACTATATGATGGTGGCAACCAAACCAAAGCCCACCCCATGACCGATCCAAACATCGACCTGGAACCAAAGAACAAGCCACGTCAGAAACGGGCCATAGAAACCTATGAGCGTGTGCTGGACGTCGCCGCACGCTTGCTTGAAGAAGAAGGGGTGGAGCGCATCTCCACCAACCTGATCGCTGAAAAAGCTGAAATCACCCCGCCCACTCTCTATCGCTATTTCCCAAACAAATATGCGGTCCTGCGTGCGTTGGGCGACCGGCTAATGCAAGAGCAGAATGAAATATTCGAACGGTTTTTGGCCGATGCCGGCGGCAGCATTGAGGCCCAAATTGAGGGAACCTACGAAAACCTGATGGAAACATTACGGGTCACCGAACAGCACCCTGGCGGTCTCTCGATCATGCGCGCCCTGCGCGCCGTTCCCACCCTGCAGCAGGTTCGTCTCGCGTCTCACCATCAAGTGACAAACGAATGGGTCGAACACCTGACTGCACTCGTGCCGAAAATCCCCAAAACCGAGCTCTGGATCAAAGCACGCCTCACTGTGGATATTGGGTATGCCGCTATCGAGATGGCGATGGAAGAGCAGGCAATCTCGTCTGAGACGGTGATGCGGGAGGCCACTTCGGCCATCACCGCTTATTGGCAGGAAATCATCTCAAGCCAGAAATAATAGTCATAACTATTATTTTGTTGACCCCAAGGCCCAAAAGGTCTTTTATGTGCGAGCTAGAGGATCGCCGCACATAGGGGGCACACCATGAAAACGGTCAAATTTGGCGCAAAAGCACTATTGCTTAGCGCTGCCATCGCTCTTGCCGCCTGCGGTGAGGAGCCGCAGACAGCCGAGGAACGGGCAGCGATCATCGCTGCCGCAGAAACTCGGGTTCCAGCCGACCCTGTCCTTGCAGAAAAATATGAGCGCGCCTGCCAGGCTTGCCATGCCGACCCGGAAAACGGCGCACCGCTCTCCGGAGATGTGAGAGCCTGGACGCCACGGATGGACGCCCGCGGCGCAGAAGGCCTTCTGCAAAGCACGCTCAACGGCTTTGAAGGCATGCCGCCGCTCGGCGCCTGCCCCGATTGCGGCATAGACGATTTTGAAAACCTGATTGCCTTCTTGGCGGGAGACGAGAAATGAGCCTCAACCGACGTGAGATGATGATGCAGGGCGCTGCGATTGCAGCCCTTGTGACGGGCAAACCCGTCTCTGCGTTTGCGGAAACTCCAGACCGGAGGATCAAGTGGCAAAACTGGTCAGGTGGCCAAAGCTGCCTGCCTGAAGCACGGCTTGCTCCAGCCAATGCAGCTGAAGTTGCAGAAATCATCACATCAAGTCCAAAGCCCATTCGACCTGTTGGCACCGGGCACTCCTTCACAGCGCTGGTGCCAACCGACGGGACGATCATGTCCCTCGATCGCCTAAGCGGTGTCTTGGAAACAAACGGCGAAACCATGGAAGCAACGGTAGGCGCCGGCAGCAAGCTCGGCGACCTGGGCGCTCCACTGGAGGAAAAGGGTCAGGCACTCGTCAACATGCCCGACATCAACCGCCAAACACTGGCGGGCTCCATCGCCACCTCGACCCACGGCACTGGCGAGAAGTTCGGTTCGCTCTCAAGCTATGTGACCGGCCTTGAACTGGTGACCGCCGCTGGCGACACGGTCTGGTGTGACAAGAACCAACAGCCGGATCTTTTCCAGGCCGCCCGTGTCTCTCTAGGCTCACTCGGAATCATCACAAAAATCCGCCTGCAAAACCGCACCCCCCACCGCATCAACAAGCGTACCTGGGTCGCCCCGTTTGATGAGATGGTGGAACAGGCTGACACATTGGCGGCAGAGAACCGAAACTTCGAGTTCTATTACATCCCCTTCTCATCCATGTGCATGGGGATCAGCCACAACGAAACAGATGAACCGCTCGCGCCATCCATCGCAGAAGACGATGACGGCGTCATGACCTTAAAAGCCCTCGCTGACTATTTAGGCTGGGCGCCCTCGCTTCGGGAATACTTCATCCGTTCTGCCCTTGAAGACCTGCCTGACGAAACCTTCGTGGACACGTCCTGGAAGGTCTATCCAAGCGACCGCAATGTACGCTTCAACGAGATGGAATATCACCTACCGCGGGAAAACGCGCTCGAAGCGCTAAAAGAAATCCGCAGCCTGGTTGAGGGTGAGAATATTGATCTCTTCTTCCCCTGGGAATTCCGCTATGTGAAGTCGGATGATATCTGGCTCTCCCCTTTCCAGGGTCGCGAAAGCTGTTCCATTGCGATCCACAGATATTACGAAGAAGACTACAAACCGCTCTTCTCAGCAGTGGAGCCCATTCTGCAAAAGCATGGCGGTCGTCCGCACTGGGGCAAACTGCATACGTACAAAGCCCCAGACTTCGCCAAACTCTATCCGAACTGGAATGACTTCTTGGCGGTTCGTGAGGCAATGGACCCGGATGGCACGTTCCTGAACGACCATTTGAAGGAGGTATTCGGCATTGCGTGACCTCCTCAACCAGCTGAAAGCACGCTTCAACAATTTGAGCAGACGCTCGCTTATACTGGGTGGCGGCGGCATCGCAACGCTTGGTCTGTTGGCCCTCTCCCGCCCAGCGGAAGAAGGCGGACCCGTAGAGACCTATTTCAAGAAGCTCGGAAGTGCGGTAGCCGAAAAAGGGCTGGCCCGCCCCACCCTGGTGATCGATCTCGCGCGCCTCGATCAAAACATCGAAGTTATGAAATCTCATCTGCGACCAGGCATGGGCTATCGCATTGTTGCGAAGTCATTGCCGTCCCTGCCACTCATCCGTCATGTCATGGCAGCAGCAGACACAAACAGGCTGATGCTGTTTCATCAGCCCTTCGTCAACCTGGTGGCAAAAGAAGAACCCGGCGCTGATGTGCTTTTAGGCAAGCCTATGCCGGTTGCCGCCGCCGCCCGCTTCTATGAGGAGCTTGGTGAGACATCCTTTGATCCATCAACCCAATTGCAATGGCTTATCGACACGCCTGACAGGCTCGCGGAGTATCAGGCCTTGGCCAACACGCTCGGGCAGGAAATGCGCATCAACCTGGAGCTGGATGTCGGCCTGCATCGTGGAGGGTTCACCGATCCAGCCGCATTGAAACCCATTCTGGAAACCATCGACGCAGATCCACTGCTCACTTTCTCCGGGTTCATGGGCTATGACCCGCACCTTGCATCGGTACCAGACATCATGGGATGGCAGGCGAGTGCCATTGCGACCTCGATGGACGTCTACAAAGCGTTTGTTGATGCAGCGGCAGACCACTATGGAGAGAGTTGGAAGCCAGAAGAGCTCACCCTCAACACCGCCGGCAGCCCTACCTATCAGCTGCACAAACAAACAATGCACGCAAATGAAGTTGCCGTTGGCTCCGCGCTGGTCAAACCAACCCATTTCGATGTTTCAACACTCGCAGACCACGTGCCCGCAAGCTTCATCACCACACCGGTTGTGAAAACCGCAGACCGCACGGACATTCCAGGTCTCGAGGCCCTCACAGGACCAACGCGCCTATGGGATCGCAACACAGCACAGACCTTTTTCATCTATGGCGGGAATTGGCTCGCCGAACCGGTCTCACCGCCAGGCCTGCGCACCAATGGCGTGTTTGGTCGGTCCAGCAATCAGGAAATGCTGAACGGCTCCAACCGCATCGACCTTGCGCCAAACGACACAGTCGTTCTGCGTCCAACGCAGAGTGAATTTGTCTTTCTGCAGTTTGGTGACATTCAAGTGTTTGATGGTGGGAAGATCACCGAAAGCTGGCCGGTCTTTGCCCAGGGAGCATAAGGGTCGCCTAACGCTAATTCGCCTTGCTCTTATCTTCCCCAGGAAGAGGCGCAACAGACACACCCTCTTCGATAAGGTCTTTGGCCTCATCAAGGGTGGCTTCGCCGTAGATTTCGCGTTCATCCGCCTCGCCGTAGTGAATGCGCCGGGCTTCATTGGCAAACTGGTCGCCTACATAGTCGAAATTGGTTTCAACATGCTCGCGGACCTTGCTCATAAACATCTGAACTTGTTCAACGGCTTCTGTCGGAGACGTGCCGCCACTCGTTTTGCGCTTTGACGTCACAACAGAGGGGGCCATAAGCGCCTTTTGAACCTTTGTGCTTTCGCAATACGGACAGGCAATTTCACCGGCAGAAACCTGATCATCAAACGCGTCGGATCCGGCAAACCAGCCGTCAAACTCGTGATCCTGCTCACAGATAAGGCGATATTTGATCATTGCTCATGCACCAGTGAATTCTCTGGAGCCATGATAGCACGGTCATGGGTAAGACTTGGAATGCGGCTGCGCGCCTCATCAATCCGCGCCGGATCAATCTCAGCCAGGATCACGCAAGGATCGTTTCCGGCTTCTGCCAGCACCTCACCCCAGGGATCGATAATCAACGAGTGACCATAGGTTTCTCGGCCATTCTCATGGGATCCGCCTTGCGCGGGAGCAAAGACAAAACACCCCGTCTCAATCGCCCGCGCACGAAGCAGCACATGCCAGTGGGCCTCCCCCGTAGGCTTCGTAAAAGCCGACGGAACGCTCAGATAACCAGCACCCGCTTTAGCAAGCTGTCGATAGAGGTGAGGGAACCGCAAGTCATAGCAAACCGTCATACCCAGTCGGCCCCAGGGGAGATCCCCGACTACCGACATCTCTCCCGCTTGGTAGTTCTTGGATTCCCGGTACGCCTCACCATTGCCCAGATCCACATCAAACATGTGGACCTTGTCATACCGCGCGACGATTTCGCCCTCCGGCGAGAGCAGAAAAGACCGGTTCGCCGCTTTGTTCTCAGCCACCTTCACCGCCAGTGATCCAATCAGGAGATGAATGCCAAGCTCTGAGGCAAGGGTTTGGAACGCTCTAAGTGCCCGGTCGTCTTCCTCAGCGACAATATTGGCGAAAAGCGGCTTGGCTCCCAGCTCCATCAGAGCCGTTGTTTCAGGTGTTGCGATAAACGCCGCGCCAGCCGCAGCCGCTTCACGGATGAGCGCTGTGGCCTCAGCAATATTACGATCAATATCTTTGCCTGTGCGCATCTGCACACAGGCGGCGGTGAACGTGTCTGTAAGACCGCTCACAAATCACCCGGCAAGAATAGGGTCAAGCGCCCCCTTGGAATCCAGCGCATAAAGATCATCACACCCACCCACATGGGTGTCGTCAATAAAGATCTGAGGAACCGTGTGACCACCGCCTGAGCGGGACATCATTTCCCGACGCAGATCAGGGTCCATGCCCACATCAATTTCTTTGAAATCAGCGCCTTTCTGCGACAGCAGCTTCTTGGCCTGATGGCAGTACGGGCACATCATCGTCGTATATATGGTTACATTTGCCATCGGGGTCACTCCTGGGGCGGTCTCTTGATTGCGCGGGATCATATAGGGGCTTGGTCCTGAGGAACAACCCGCGCGAGCGTTAAGACATCAACGCTCACAGCCCCTTCGGCGGCGAGACGCTTCACACAGGCTTCGACGGTTGCCCCCGTTGTAAGCACATCATCTACCAACAAAAGCCGCTTTCCAGCGACTTTCTCCCCATTTCCCGGCGTCAATGCAAAGGCGCCAGACACATTACGCCTCCGGGCCGAGGCAGACAGGCCCACCTGAGCCCGCGTCGCCCGGGTGCGGATCAACAATTCGGGAGCGCAAGGCACACCAGACAATCGCGATACCGCACGAGCCATCTCCGCTGATTGGTTAAAGCGCCGCTGAAAAAGGCGCGCCCGGTGCAAAGGGACAGGCACGATGAGATCTGTGTCTCTGAGCAGGTCGCCTCCGGCATGGACCATCCATTTTGCAAACAAAGGCACAGCTTCAAGCCGATCCCCATATTTGAGGCGAGAGACCAGGCGCCCACTTACCTCATCATAATGGAGCGCCGCGCGCGCCCGCCCATATGCAGGCCGGCGTGCCAGCACCTCTGCGCTCATTGCGCCCCGCCCCGGATCATAGGGAAAGGGGATGCCGCTCACCTCGCAAAGCGGGGCGTCAATAAAAGTAAGCCCCTTCCAGCAGGTCCCGCAAAGCTGCGTCTCGCCCCAAAGGGGCGCGGCACAGGAAACACACCGCGGCGGCAGCAATAAATCGGCCGTCCACCGCAAGGCCTCGCGAAGAGCCTGACCAGAAATCGCAACCTGATGTCCAAACATTGCCATGCCAAAGCATACGCGGAGAGGAGCGCGGCACGAAAGCAACTTGCACGTGCAGCCCAGATTGCCATAGTGCGCCTTATGACCTCTGCTGTTGCTCCATTTGATCGCCACCTCGTCGCCCGTCATCGCTCTCGGGCCGCACAAGGCTTCGCATCCGCAGATTTTCTGGTTCGGCGGGCTGGTGACGAGATAGGTGGACGACTTGAGACAACCAACCGCGCATTTAACACAGCACTTGATCTCGGATGCCACAATGGCCTGCTTGCCCGCGAAACTCTGAAGCCCGCTGGCATCGAAACGATAATCTCCGCCGATATCTCTCCTGCCATGGCCTGTCAGGCCCCAATGCCAAACATTGTCGCTGATGAAGAATTCCTACCCGTCAAGCCGGGCTCTCTTGATCTCGTTACCAGCGCCTTGTCTCTGCACTGGGTAAACGATCTGCCCGGAGCGCTGTTGCAGATCAGACAAGCGCTCAAACCCGATGGTCTTTTCATAACTGCGCTGTTTGGTGGCGAAACACTTCACGAACTGCGCGACGTCTTGATGCAAGCTGAAGCTGAATGTGAGGGTGGTGTATCACCGCGCGTGTCACCCTTCGCCGATGTTCGTGACCTGGGCGGCTTGCTCCAACGCAGCGGTTTCGCATTGCCTGTGGTTGATGCCGATCAGATTGTTGTGCGCTACGACACCATGTTCAATCTGATGAGTGATCTGCGCGCCATGGGGGAAACAAACGCGATTTCCGAGCGCAGAAAAACCCCAATGAAACGAGCGACCTTCATGCGGGCCGCCCAAATCTATCAGGAGAAATATGCCGATCCTGACGAGCGCATTAGAGCCACTTTCGAAATTTTATACGCCACGGGATGGGCGCCACACGAAAGTCAGCAGAAACCCATGCGCCCAGGCACAGCGGCCATGCGCCTGGCTGATGCTCTAAAGACAGAAGAAATCAGCACCGGGGAAAAAGCCCTTCATCCCAAAACCAAAGACACGCCTGAAGGTTAGGAAAGGTCGATCATTGCAAAAAGGTCGTAGAGGTCGGCGCCCAATGTGGCAATAACCCCAACAATCGCAACGGCAATGAGAGACGTAATAAGGCCGTACTCCACGGCGGTTGCCCCTCTTGCGTCTTGCAAGAAACGAATGACCATCTCAGGCCTGTAACGTCGCTGGTTCTCTGAAGTCGCTATAGTCACAGAAAGTCCCTCAGCATTGCGACCAACGGCTCATCAGCCGGTGGCATTGGATAGTCACCCATTCTGACCGGGCGCACCCATTTCAAGGTCTGCCCTTCAACCGGAGTTGGAATACCCTGCCACTTCCGGCAGACATAAAGTGGCATCAACAGGTGAAATTTTTCATAAGTGTGGCTGGCAAATGTAAACGGAGCGAGACAGGAAGCCGTCACATCTATTTCAAGTTCTTCTCTTAATTCTCTGATGAGAGCGACCTCTGGTGCTTCCCCGGGCTCAACCTTACCGCCGGGAAACTCCCAGAGCCCCGCCATCGATTTACCTTCTGGGCGTTGTGCCAGAAGCACCCGCCCTTCAATATCCACCAGTGCGCAGGCGGAAACGAGCACGATTGGGAGATCGGCGTCAGTCATTAAGCGACCCTGCCTGAAATAGGCACAACGATTGAGGCTTCAGAGTTTTTGGGCAGGTCAGCAACAAAACGCCGAACCAGCCGCGCACCCCCACGGTCAGGCACGTTAATGGTTTCGAAAGCATGTTCTTCAAAACCCAGTCCACGGAGCACGGAAACCGACGCCGTATTTTCTGAATAGACCACTGCCTGGATCGATCGGAGTTTCAGCATATCCTCACCAAAAGCGACAGTTGCGGCAACAGCCTCGCGACCAAATCCCTGCCCCCAAAAATCGCGGCCAAGCCAATAGCCCAACTCAGCAACCCCCTGCTCAAGCATCATTAGAGCGGAAACACCGACAAACTGTTGATCCGAGCGTTCTTCGATCGCAAACCGGTAAGCCTGCCCGCGTTCTCTCAAATTCTGTGCTTCGTCGATCCACTCATGGGCCGCAGGAACATCATAAGGGTGGGGAATGGTTTCAGTTTTTTGGCGGAGCAAGGGGTCACCGGCAAACACACTGAGCTGCTCCGCATCACTCGTCGCAATCCAGCGAAGGCTCAAGCGCGGCGTATAAAGCGATCGCGCACCCAAACCGCCGCCAGGCAAGCCCGAACCGGTGACAATTCCTTTATCGTTCGACTGATAGGTCAAATCTTCATTCACCCAAGAGCAGCGCTGACCAGGGTCAGCTGCGATAGTCCGCATTAATGCGAATGTACTCGTGGGTAAGGTCGCACGTCCAGACCGTTGCCTCTGCACGGCCCACGCCAACGTCAACAGCGATCTTAATGTCTTTGCCTTTCATGTGACGCGCCACTGGCTTTTCATCAAAACCTTCAACAGCCACACCATTCTTGGCGACACTGATGCCCCCAACATCGATTTTCAGCTTGTCGCGATCCGCCTCTTCCCCAGCTTTGCCGACCGCCATGACAATCCGCCCCCAATTCGCATCTTCGCCTGCGATCGCAGTCTTCACCAACGGTGAATTGGCAACCGACAGTGCAATGGTCCGAGCTGCTTTGTAGCTTGCCGCCCCTGTCACCTTCACTTCGATGAATTTCGAAGCGCCTTCGCCGTCTTTCACCACCTGATGGGCGAGATCAAGCATGAGCTCATTCAAGGCACCACGGAACTCACGAAGCCGAGGATCACCTGCCCGCGAAATTTTGGGCGATGGCTGACCTTCCGCTTCTGCCGCCGCCATGGCACCGCCCGTTGCAAAGAACAGAACAGTATCGCTGGTTGAGGTATCACTATCGACGGTGATGGAATTAAAACTGTCCCTGACACCGAGCATCAGCAAAGTCTGGAGAACTGAGGCTGGCAGAGCAGCATCGGTAAACAAGAACACCAGCATCGTGGCAAGGTCTGGCTGGATCATGCCAGACCCTTTTGCGATCCCATTGATGCGCACATCCACATCGCCGACCTTGACAGTTTTCGTCGCAAGTTTAGGGAAGGTGTCTGTTGTCATGATCGCCCGGGCTGCGGCTTCCCATCCAGGGTCACCCGCATTGACCGCTTTGGTCAGTGCGGCACCGATCGCATCCCCATCAAGCACTTCCCCAATCACGCCTGTCGAAGCGATAAAGACATCTTTCTGACGGCAGCCGGTCATGGCTGCTGCGACCGATGCTGTCTGCCGCACGGTCTGCAATCCCGCCTTGCCGGTAAAGGCATTCGCATTCCCCGCATTGACAACCAGGGCGCGTGCGAGACCACCTTCAAGCGCATTCTGACACCAGGTGACAGGTGCGGCAGCGGTCTTGGATGTCGTGAAGACACCACCAACCTGTGTACCCTCTGCCATCTGAACCACAAGAAGATCATCGCGGCCTTTGTACTTTGTGCCGCTATTTGTCGTCGCAAGATCAATGCCCGCAAGCGCGGGCAGCTTCGCAAGTTTTTTGGGCGCCAAGGGCGAAATGGGTTCTGGCGTGCTCTTTTTGCGCGCCTTCTTCGACGTTTTACTCTTGGCCGTTTTTTTGGGCGATGCTTTCGCGCCAACCTTCGTGGCCGGTTTTGCGGACGTTGCAGATGGTTTGGTCATGAAGAAACGCCCTCAAATCAAATGGGGTTCAAAACGAACTGGGCCAAGCAGACTGATGTCACTCGACACAATTCATATGACCTATTCTTGAGGCGCAATCAACGGCTTGGTGCCTTCGCCATCTGCGCCGACGATCTCAATCGCCGCTGCTGCCCGCATCTCATCCATCATTGTCCGGCCTTCTTGTTGGGCCAGTGCTTCAATCACCTGATCTTTCACAAGGTCAAATCCCGGCACTTCCTGAACGCGGCGGTCTTCCACTTTGATCACATGCCAGCCAAATTTGGTTTTTACGGGTGAAGAAATCTCGCCTGCCTGAAGCGCGAAGGCAGCATCATTGAATTCTGCAACCATGGTTCCTGCCGTGAAATACCCCAAATCACCACCATCAGCCCCGCTTGGACCAGTTGAATGCTCTTTGGCAAGCTCTTCAAAGTCGCCGCCAGCCTCCAAAGCATCAATGACCGACTGGGCTTCCTCCTCTGTAGCCACGAGAATGTGACGCGCCTTGAGCTCTTCCTGCGGCTCAACTGAACCGACCTGGGCGTCATAGAACTCTTTTGCCGCTTCATCAGAAATGCGCGACGTAATGAGCTGCATCCAGTAAACGTCCCGCAGAGCCTTGTTTTCGTAATAAGCCATCCGGCGCTGCACACCCGGATCATCTGTGAGGCCTTTCTCGCGCGCATCGCTGGAAACAATCACCCGATCAATGAGCAGGCTAAGCAAATACTCAAACTTCACGTCTTCGGGCACATTGGCGAGCGCTTGAGCGGTCTCTTCCTCAGCCAGCAATAGGTCTGAGAACCGAATTTCCACACCATTGACCCGAGCGACAACCGCATCATCCTCTTCGGCTCCCAAAGCAGACGGCGAATAGCTGAGGGAAACCGCCGCAAACAGCGCAACAGCGAGGAGCCAGACCGACATCCGTGCGGCCAGAGAAGTCATCGAAAACATCATGAGAGGAGGACCTTGAAGAGAACTGTGAAACCCGGTTCATCCAAGCTTCAGGTGAGCTCCTATAGTGAGGGGTTGGGCCAGTTCACACAAGGGTGACCGCCATTAAGATTTCGCAATGAATGCAAGACATTAACGAATATCAGAAGCTCCTGAGCACCCCTCCGCCAGAGCCATTTGGAAGCGTTGACAAGCACCAAGCCCCCCCTTACATCAATTGGGTTCGGTTGTGCGCTTTTGCGAAGCGGAAGGGCTGCTCCTGACATACTAACCGGGCATCATCGCTGGCCTTCTGCAAGCGAACTGATTGCCCCAACAAGGTGACATACCCTGATGGCTAGCTTGGGCGCATTTGCCAAGCGGATCTTTGGCTCCAGCAACGACCGCAAAATTAAATCTCTGACAGCTCGGGTGAGCGCAATCAATGCGCTGGAACCGGAGATGGAAGCACTGTCAGACGAGGCGCTCCGCGCAAAAACTCAGGAGTACAGAGATAGGCTCGAAGCCGGTGAATCGCTTGACGATCTGCTGCCAGAAGCCTTTGCCACCGTACGAGAAGGTGCAAAGCGAAGCCTTGGCCAGCGTCACTACGATGTGCAGCTGATTGGCGGTATGGCCCTCCACGAAGGTCGCATCTCAGAGATGAAGACCGGTGAGGGTAAAACTCTTGTCGCCACGCTTGCAGCCTATCTGAATGCCCTGCCCGCTAAGGGCGTTCACGTTGTCACCGTGAACGATTATCTCGCCAGCCGCGATGCGGCCTGGATGGGACAGGTTTACGAATTTCTTGGATTGACCACTGGCGTCATTCTGCATGGTCTCAGCGACGAAGAAAGACGCGCTGCCTATGCCGCAGATATTACCTATGGCACCAATAATGAGCTGGGCTTTGACTACCTGCGCGACAATATGAAGTACCAGCTGGACGCCATGGTCCAGCGCAGCCACCATTTTGCGATTGTCGATGAGGTGGACTCCATCCTCGTCGATGAAGCCCGGACGCCGCTGATCATCTCCGGCCCGCTGGAAGATAATTCTGAGCTCTACGTCACCGTCGACAAGATTATCCCATCCCTCGTGGAAGAAGATTACGACCTGGATGAAAAGGCCCGTACAGCAAACCTGACAGACGAAGGCAACGAACATGTCGAGGAGCTGCTCCGCGAAGCAGGCATCATGGAAGAAGGCACGCTCTATGATGTAGAAAACATCTCCCTCGTCCATCACGCCAACTGCGCGCTGAAAGCACACAAGCTCTTCCAGAAAGACAAGGACTACATCGTCAAGGGCGGGAAAGTCGTCATCATCGACGAATTCACCGGCCGCATGATGGAGGGCCGCCGCTATTCAGAGGGTCTGCATCAGGCGCTTGAAGCCAAAGAACAGGTGGAGATCCAGCCAGAGAACCAGACGCTCGCGTCGGTCACTTTCCAGAACTATTTCCGCCTTTACGAGAAACTCGCCGGCATGACCGGAACCGCGTTGACCGAAGCGGAAGAGTTCATGGACATCTATGGGCTCGATGTGGTGGAAATCCCGACCAATGTGGGCATTGCCCGGATTGACGAGGATGATGAAGTGTACCGCACCACCCGCGAGAAATTCGACGGGATCATCCTGGAACTGGCCGATTGTGCAGAGCGCGGACAACCTGTGCTTGTTGGCACCACCTCCATTGAGAAGTCGGAATATCTCGCAGCCCTTCTGAAGAAAAAGAAGGTGAAGCACAATGTGCTGAATGCGCGCTACCACGAACAGGAAGCCCATATCATTGCTCAGGCCGGGGTTCCGGGCGCCGTGACCATCGCGACCAACATGGCCGGCCGCGGCACAGACATTCAGCTTGGCGGCAATCTGGAAATGCGCATCGCCGATGAGATCGATGAAAGCCTGGACGAGGCAACCCGCACCAAGCGCATTGCCGAGATTGAAGCCGACATTGCCGCGAAGAAACAACAGGCGCTCGACGCAGGCGGTCTTTATATTATCGGCACAGAGCGTCACGAGAGCCGCCGCATTGACAATCAGCTGCGGGGACGCGCCGGACGTCAGGGAGACCCAGGCCGCTCAAAATTCTATCTGAGCCTGGAAGACGATCTCATGCGGATCTTCGGCACAGACCGAATGGACGGCATGCTGCAGAAGCTGGGCCTGGAAGAAGGCGAAGCCATCATCCACCCCTGGATCAACAAGGCGCTGGAGAAAGCTCAGCAAAAGGTTGAAGCCCGAAACTTCGACATTCGGAAAAATCTGCTGAAGTTCGACAATGTGATGAACGATCAGCGCAAAGCGATCTTTGAGCAACGCATCGACCTCATGCATGCAGAAGACGTGTCCGAAGATGTGCGGGACATGCGCCATGAATGCATTGACGACCTCATTCGCGTCCACGTTCCTGAGAAAGCCTATGTTGAGCAATGGGACATTGAGGGCCTCAAAGAAGAGACGGTAAAAATTTTCGGCCTAGACTTACCCCTGGACGACTGGGCGGAAGAAGAAGGCATCGCCGACGAAGAGATTAAGGATCGCATCTATCAGGCTGGCGATGCTGCTATGGCAAAAAAGGTTGCTGATGTCGGCGCAGATACTTTCCGCCAGATCGAAAAGGCAATCCTTTTGCAGACCGTTGACCAGCGCTGGCGCGAACATCTTCAAATGCTTGACCACCTGCGCCAGTCCGTCGGCTTGCGTGGTTATGGACAACGCGATCCGCTCAATGAATACAAGACAGAAGCATTCTCTCTATTTGAAAGTCTGCTGACACGCCTGCGCGAAGACGTGACCCGGCAACTGATGACCCTGCAATTTGTAACAGAGCAACCGCCAGAACTGGGCGAAGAGGATCTGCCAGAAATGCAGGCCCACCATGTGGACCCGCTCACCGGCCGGGATGAAATGGCAGAAGCAGATGGGGATGTTGCTCTGGCAGAACGCCCGCGCACCGCACGCAACAAGCCCGCAGATGTTGCGATGAATCCCAATGATCCCTCCACCTGGGGCAAAATCGCACGCAACGCTCCCTGCCCTTGTGGGTCTGGCAAGAAATACAAGCATTGCCACGGCGCGCTTGCTTAAAACCGGTAAACAGACCGAACAACACCGAGATCCATGGCGGCGCTTTCCACAAGCGTCGCCATTTCTTTTCCCGGTCCGGGAAGCCAGAGCGGCACGCCACGCCCAAGCAAAACTGGCATCGTAAAGATCTCAAGCGTGTCCAGGCCACCACCGCGGCGAAACTGATGCATTAGGTCCGACCCGCCAACGACCCAGATGTCACCACCCTCATACTGCCTGAGTTCCTCAATCAGCGGGCGCACATCGTCTCCAGACCAGATACGTGATTGAGGGGGTGGATTGGCAACATCCCGGTGCGTGACCAAAATGACGTCCTTGCCCGGATAGGGCCAGTCACCATCATAGGAATCGACAAAATCAAAGCTCTTGCGTCCCATAACCACGCATCCGATGTCCGCGATAAACGGCTCATAGCCAAAGTCGGTGCCATCAAAGTCATCAAGCCAGCCCACACCGTGATCGGCATCTGCGATAAAGCCATCCAGACTGACGGCGATATATCCTCTGATCTGAGCCACGCCTCAGTCCTCGGTTTTTTGCGCCCAGGGATAGATTGTGAGGTCAAACGCGGTTGCGCCCACCGAAGGTCTATTCTTCATCTCCTGCCACCAGTCAGACAGTGCAGGGAGCTCTTGAAGCAGCACTTGGCCATCTAGCGTGTCAGCCATGTAGGCAATCATGGGGACCCCATGCAGGTCTGCAAGACTTACCTCATGGCTGTTCAAAGCACCTACAGCCACAAATCTTTCTTCAACGATTGCGAGCGATGCGGTGAGCCGCTTCACCATGCGTTCTTTGATAGAATCATCAGGCCAGCCACCCACAAGCGCCGTGAAAAGCGTCTGCGTCACGAGCTCCCGAAGATCCGGCCAGATATAATTATCCAGAACGGAGATGGTCGCCGCCATGCGGGCCCGTGCCGGCGGATCATTCGGCGTGAACGTCGGGCCCGGCAAAACCTCATCAAGATATGAGCAGATGGGGCCCGCCTCAAAAAGCATATGCCCATCATGTGCAAGCGCGGGAACCATGCCGAACGGGTGGCGCTCCTTATGTGCCACGGGCATGCCGGCGGAGATGAAGTCCACCTCCTCCAGCACATACGGCACACCCTTCTCCTCAAGCACCAGCCTGACAATGCGCGTATAGGCGCTATAGGCTGGGCCATAGAGAGTGATTTCAGACATTAGTCGCCCCAGATACTAGCTCTCAGAAACCTCTCGGCCGAGCGCTTTGCCCGCAAGGTAATAGTGATACGCCCCCCAGAGACTGACGAAACTCATCAGCAACAGTGCGTAGCGCAGAGACTCAATGCCATAGGTCGGCTCAAGCACGTCACTCAGAATACCCACTAGCTGCGGCCCGAATCCAAGGCCGATAATGTTGAGAATAAACAGCATGATTGAGGAGATGGTTGTCCGCATATGAAGCGGCGCCCGGCTTTGAATAAGCGCGAAGCTGGGCCCAAGGTAGAAGGCGCCCAAAATCGTCATCGGTACATAGAGCCAAAGCGCCAGTTCTTTCTCAACGAGAAAGAAGGCAAGAATAATGGGGGCTGCGACAACCTTGGCCAGAGCCACAATCCACGGTGTCCACCGTACATCCTTTGCCCCCATCCGGTCCGCGAGCTTGCCACCGAGAATGGCACCTAGGGCCCCAAAGATGCCGACAGTAAGCGCCAGGAAGATCCCGGTCTCCTCGTAGCTCATCTTGAAACTGCGAATGAAAAAGGAGAAGCCCCAGACAGCGCCGCCATAGCCCACAAACGAGATAATCGTCACACCCAGAACAGTGTGAAAGGATGCCCGGTCGGTCCAGAGATGCCGAAAGCCCGCAGCGATCTGCCCGCGCGCCTGGCTCCAATCTACCGGACCGGACTCTGGTGCTTCTCTCCCTTCCGAGAAGCCCCGCGGCGGCTCTTTGAGTGTAAAGCGCACCAGAAGCGCAATTATGAGGCCCGGAAGACCAACGAGGAGAAACGCTGCACGCCAGCCATATTGGGCGACCACGAAGGCCCCAACAGCAAACGCGATCATGGTGCCGAGATAGACACCGAGTGCATAAATCGCGAGCGCGCCACTGCGTTCCTCTGGCGGGTACATATCTGCAATCATGGAGTGCGATGGCGGGCTCGATCCGGCCTCCCCAACACCGACACCGATCCGCGCCAAAGCCAGCGTGCCAAAACCAGACACGAACGCGCAGGCTGCCGTCATCAGACTCCAGATGGATACAGCAGCGGCGATGATGTTGCGGCGGTTTGACCGGTCTGCAAGAAACGCTATCGGCATACCAAGCGTGGCATAAAAAATCGCAAACGCGATGCCGGATAAAAACCCAAGCTGCCAATCCGCCAGCAAAAACTCTTCTTTGATGGCGGGCAGAACGACGCCCATAATCTGCCGATCGACATAGCTGGAAATATAGGCGAGCAACAAAATGCCAAGCGCATACCGTCGATATGCCTTGGACATCGTGAATTCCGTCGCGTCCGCGACCGCTTCTGTAGCCATGTCTCCCCCCGGAGTGAAATTTCTTTTCGCCACCCTACCGGCGGTGCCCGCCAGCAGCAAAGCAATTCCTCAAATACCGCCTTTTGTTGCGCCGGTTCCTCGCCCTGCCATAATGAACCAAACAAAATCAGGGAGAGATGATGAGCACCCCAACCCCCTTTCAGGTTGCGATTGAGCAATCCACCATTGATGCCATTCGCTCAAAGGTAAAAGCATATGAGTGGCATGAAATGCCCGAGATCGATCCCGGCGCCGACCGCTGGGCCTATGGGGCAGACATGGAATATATGAAAGAACTCTGCGCCTATTGGGCAGACTCATTTGATTGGCGCGCCGCCGAAGCAAAACTCAATGCCTTTCCCCAGTTCAAAACGATCATTGAGACCCAGGAAATCCATTTCTACCATGTGAAAGGGTCTGGCAGTGCACCACAGCCTATGATCCTCACGCATGGCTGGCCGGGCTCTGTGTTTGAATTTCTGGACGTCATCGACCTTCTCGCGCATCCGGAAAATCATGGCGGAGATGCAGAAGATGGCCTCACGCTCGTGATCCCCTCGCTCCCTGGTTATGGCTTTTCGGGCAAACCCAAAAAACCACTGGGGCCCAAGCGCACAGCCGAGCTTTGGGACAAGCTGATGCGTGAGACATTGGGCTACGACACTTATATCGCCCAAGGGGGCGATTGGGGCTCGGTCGTCTCAGGCTTTCTGGCCTACAACCACGGAACCAACAAAGGCGGCGGATGCAAAGCCGTGCACCTCAACATGTGGGGCGTGCGCCCAAGCGGCATTATGCCGGAAACAGAAGAGGAGAAGGCGTGGGCAGGGGCCGCCGCCTTCAACTTCGAAATGGAAGGCGCCTACCTAAGACTGCAAATGACCAAACCGCAGTCCCTCTCCTACGCCATGATGGACAGTCCCGTGGGTGTCGCCGCCTGGTTCACCGAAAAGTTCAACACCTGGTCAGATACGCGCGGGCCTGATGGCACTGAGCATATTGAGAACACCTATACAAAAGACCAATTGCTCACCAACATCATGATCTACCTGGTGACCGGCACCTTCAACACCGCCACCTGGTTTTATCGGGGCATGTTCGAAGAAGGCGGCACCGACATGGCACCGGACACAAAGGTCGAGGTTCCGACCGGCATCGCCTATTTCCCGAAGGAGTTTCTCGTCTTCCCACCGCGCTCCATGGCGGAGAAAGGCTTCAACATTCAACGGTGGACTGAGTTTGAGAAAGGCGGGCACTTCGCCGCATTGGAAACTGGGTCCGTTTTTGCTGATGATGTCCGTGCCTTCGCAAAACAGGTGAAAGGATAAGCCATGACCCGGCCCGTCATTCCAGCCGATCCGTTTAAAATTCATGTTCCAGATCATGAGATCGCGGACCTGAAGCACAGGCTGGAACAGACGCGCCTACCCAATGAGCCGGACGGGAATGAGCATTGGGACTATGGCACCAGCCTGTCCTACATGGAGCGACTGATCTCCTATTGGCGGGATGACTTCGACTGGCGCAAACAGGAAGCCTGGTTGAACTCCTTCCCGCAATACAAGGTCGCTCTGACCGACGAGGCCGATCAGGATCACGAAATTCACTTCGTCTATGAGCGCGGTTCGGGCGACACCCCCATCCCACTCATCATGACCCATGGATGGCCGTCCACCTTTCGGGAGTTTCTCGATGTCATCGATCGTCTGGCACACCCGGAAAACTACGGTCGCTCAGGTCCAGCCTTCGACGTGATCGTTCCCTCGCTTGTTGGGTATGGCTTTTCATCATTGCCTCGACAGCCAATAGGCCCGGCTATCATGGCAGATCTCTGGCATCAGCTGATGACCGACGTATTGGGATATGACACATACTGCGCCCAGGCGGGCGACTGGGGGAGTTTCGTCACCTCGCGCCTTGCGCTCCAGCACTCAGATGCTGTCCGTGCGATCCACCTCACCATGTTGCCGCTCCGCCCGCATCTCAAACACGAAAGCCAACCACCGGTCACCAAAGAGGAAAGCACCTGGATCAAAGAGATGCAGACCTGGTGGGCAGGCGAGGAAGGATACCGGTCCATCCAGTCCACCAAACCTATGGCACTTGCTTACGCGGTCATGGATTCACCCGCGGGTCTTGCTGGCTGGTTGGCAGATAAATACTACCGCTTAGGCGACACCGACAAATCCCACACCTGGGAAGGCATGGAAAACCGCTTCCCCATGGACACGATTCTTACGCAACTCTCAATCTACTGGTTCACCGGCACAATCAATTCAGCCAACACGCTGTACAAAGCTGGTCCCGCCGAAGGATCAGGCCTTCTTAAGCCAGGTCAAAGAGTGACTGTGCCAACCGCCTATTCGGAATACCCGATGGACACTCTGCCCATCACGCCAAGATCATGGGCGGAGCGCAGCTACAACCTGAAAGAGTTTAAAGTGATGGGGAAAGGCGGCCACTTCGCGGCTATGGAAGAACCGGAGCTGTTTGCTGATGACGTCAGGGACACCCTTGCGTCCCTTCTTTAAGGGACTTCATGTTCACCTGCCAGCGGCACGCCAGCACCCAGGTCGATCCATTCTGTCATTTCCGGCAGAGAAAACTTGCTCGAAGGGTCGCCATAGGTTGCGTCTTCGATGATGACTTGATGGGTTAACAGTCGGACCCCGACGCCATCATCATCTGCCAACGGCAGCGCAAGCGTTTCAAATATACAATCTCGGCCGGTATCGGAACGGGCATGACTTGTAAAAAACATGCCGCACGGACGGGTCAGCACTTCTTCCAATCGAGCAAAATAGAAAGCGCGCGCCTCATCATCCATACGATAGCCGATGGACTGACCTGTCATTTCTTCATTGTAAAATTCGCAGATGGCTGTGCCAGCAAACCTCAGGCGGTACCCGGTGGGACCGCCTCTCTCAACAATGGTGCACCAGGGCATTTGTTTTGGCACCCGGATCGGATCCCAGTCCCGGGCGGCCGGCATGGCGCCATTACGCAGACTCATCCAGTAGTCGTAGACGACCTTGCTGTCTTCATTCCGGAATTCCAGCATTGAGCCTTGCTCCCAGCCTCCGCGTCCCAACCCTAATATCTTACATAGATAGGTCTACACCCGCCTGAGGGAAGCGCAAGCAGAGAAAAACCCCAAATTATTTGAGGTTTGGCCGATAGCGGGAAGTCAAAAAAGCGAGAATGAGCCGGTTTTCAGAGCCAGTTCGTTAGGAAAGATCGCCACGACCCATCGCCATGAACTTCTCCTGCCGTTGACGGCGCAGAGACGCTCCGTCCAGACCGGAGAGATCACGCAGTTCATGTTCGATAGCATCGCCCGCGTCAGACATCATTTGAGCACGCTCACGATGCGCCCCACCAACAGGCTCTGGCAGAATACGATCAATAACACCCAGTTCAAGCAGGCTCTGTGCCGTGACTTTCATGGCAGCCGCAGCATCCTTAGCTTTGTCTGAATTGCGCCAGAGAATGGATGCAGAAGCTTCGGGTGAGGCAACCGTATAAATCGAATGTTCGAGCATCAGGACCCGGCTCGCCGTCGCAATTGCAAGCGCGCCACCTGAGCCCCCCTCACCGATAACGAGGGAGACAAAGGGCACCTGAATGTTAAGGCAGGTATCAATCGATCGAGCAATGGCCTCTGCTTGTCCCCGCTCTTCGCCTTCACGACCAGGAAAAGCACCCGCTGTGTCGATCAAACTGATAACAGGCATGGAGAAGCGGTCGGCCATTTCCATGAGGCGAACCGCCTTACGATAGCCTTCTGGCTGCGCCATGCCGAAATTGTGCTTCATGCGGGTTTCGACATCATTGCCCTTTTCATGGCCCATGATGACAACTGAGCGCCCACGAAAACGACCCAAGCCACCAACAATGGCTTCATCCTCTCCGAAATTCCGATCCCCGGCCAACGGCGTAAAGTCTTCAATCAACGCGTTTGCATAGTCGAGAAAATGAGGTCGGTTGGGGTGCCGAGCGACCTGCGTTTTTTGCCACGTATCCAGATTGGCATACATGTCTTTCAACAGCTGAGCCGCTTTTGCCTCAAGCTTTGAAACATCGTCGGAAATGCCTGCGGTCGGGTCTTCCTGGGCCAGAAGTTTCAACTCCTGAACTTTACCTTCCAGCTCGGCAATCGGTTTTTCAAATTCGAGATATGTATGCATGCGCTCTTAAGTTTACTTAACGCCCAAAATACGGTCGGCGGCGGCACACTGGCCTGCTACCTAACGCTTGTCAACCATGAGGCAAAATGCCGGTTAATGGCGGAAATGAGGGCGAAATTACGAAGTTTCGACCAATCTAGTTCTTTCCAAGCGGATGATGATTGGTCACCAGCTCCCGCAGCCTTTCTTCCAGAATGTGGGTGTAAATCTGAGTGGTTGAGATATCTGCATGGCCCAGGAGCTGCTGAACGGACCTAAGATCCGCCCCGTTTGCCAAAAGGTGGCTGGCAAATGCATGCCTGAGCGTATGGGGCGAAAGACGTGTGGGGTCAATCTGGGCGATTTCAGCCAACTCTTTGAGCATCTGGGCAAACCGGTGACGGGTTAGATGCCCTGATTTACCTCGCGACGGAAACAGAAAGGGGCTCTGCACGTCACCCAAGGCCTCTTTCCTGCAATCAAGATAAAGCGCGATCGCCTCGGCAGCGGGTGCACTCAGTGGCACCAACCGTTCGCGTCCACCTTTACCCCGCACACCAAGCATTTGCTCAGCGCCGCTCACCGCGGCAACAGGCAGGCCGACAAGTTCACTTACCCTGAGACCAGTCGCATAAATAACCTGCATCAGGCACCGGGTCCGGGCCCTGCGGTAAGACTTTTTCACAGGATCAGAAATCGCGTCTCCATAGCTCTCGGTCGCCCGCAGCAACAGATCGACTTCTTCGACACTCAACGTTTTGGGAAGTGGACGCGACAGCTTGGGTCCTTCGATGATCGCGCAAGGGTCATCAGCCCTCACATCATCGCTCATTAGAAACTGAGCGAACTGACGAATCGAAGATAGACGCCGGGCCGCCGTCGATGCAGCAAGCCCCGCCTGTTCCATCAGGGCAAGATAGGCACGCACATCACCACTATCAAAGGACGAGAAAACTTTACCGCGCGCCGTCAACGTTGCGCCAAAGTCTTTGAGATCTCGGGCGTAAGCCTCGAGCGTGTTCTGAGAAGCTCCGCGTTCAGCACTGAGCATCTCCAAAAACGCCTCCAACCGATAAAAATCAGCCGGAAAGTGGGAAGGGTCGATACTCGGTCCACGCCTGGGCATCAACTCAAGTCCCGTTGCCAACACGAGCCATGAGCGCTTCCGCAGCCAGCTTGCGGGCTTCTTGCTCAAGCCCCACTATACGAAGCGCCTTCACTGTCTCAGAAAGCGTTTGCGGATGGGCTTGCCCCACACCGCTGTCAGACAGAGCGGCCAGCGTCAGGAGTAGGGTTTCACCGACACGTTTTTGACCGCTGGCGAGCTTCAATCGTTGGGAAACCGCAACTGGGGCAACCTCGCCCCCTGGGAGACCGCCTGAAACCAGGAGCGCATCCCAGACCGACGCAGGCAGGGACAGCCCGAGCGCATCCAACAAGACGATTTCAAGCGCCGCAAATTCGCGAGCTGTTCCACCCACGGCAAGATCATTCAAGGCAGGCTGAAGAAACGGCGGGATCGGTACCGATGGCACAGCTTCACCATCAGCACTGGCGTTCGCATTCACCAGTGGCGGCAAGGACGACCCTGTCACGATATTCGGATCGATCAGGCGCAGAACCGCCTGCAGTTCGCGCACCTGTTGGGTGTCAGCAGCAGCCCCCTCGAGAACAGAAAGCCACATGCCTGCGCGCACGCGGTCTCCCAGTTCAACAAATGCACGGACCGCCAATGGCGCAAAGGACGTCAGCACATTTGAGGGGGGAACACTCGCAAGCGATCCACGATGCGCCGCAAGCGTGGCCGCGTAAGCATCTCCACCTTGTTCGCGGAAGAAGAGCATGGCCAACAGGTCCGCCCTGCCAGCAGGCACACGCTCATCGAGGACAGCCTGATGAAACAGGGCGCGCCGACGATAGGGCGATGCAGGTTCAACGCCGACACGTACGCCGGCAACATCTTCGCGTGTATAGGGTGCAGCGAGATAAGCAGCCGCCATCTGATCGCCATCAATCAAGCCAAGGGCAGCAGCCCTCTCGGCCGCAGCAATCCGCACTTCAGGATCAAGCCCACCATCCTCGGCAACAGGGACCAACAAAGCAGGCACCAAACGACCGACCCCATCACCCGGCAGAGGTCGCCCTGCGAGGCCCATCATCCGATAGATGAGGGGATTAATCAGTCGGGGCTTTGGCGCATCCAAAGACAGCCCGTCTGTCGCAGCCGCCGCCAGGGACAGGAAGTAAGGGGCATCAAGCCCTTGCTCACGGGCGAGGTCGACAGTGAGGTTCGCCGCCGCCGTCATCCCACCGGAGATCTGACAAAAAATGGAAAGCTTAAGCGCAAAAGCCGCAACCGGATCAGTTCCTGGATCACCGCCTACGGGAAGCCCCCCAAGCAGATTGCACGCTGCATCTCTGTTGCCGGTTGCCAATGTCGCCAACGCAAATTCCATAGCTGCTGCGGGCGTCGGCTGCGATACGCCTGCGCGCGCATAGAGCCGCGCGATGTCGTCTGACCGCCCTGCTGCATTCAAGCGCTGCAATCGTAGGGCTAGCAAGGAGGGACCACTGCTCGTCCCCTGTGGAGGACGTGCACTCGTAAGCAGCAAACGTTTCGAGAGTGCTCCCAGAATGGAAGAGGCTGTCGGACCAGGCACCTGGACGATCAACTGTTCTACAACCCGGCGCTCAGTCCCAGACCACATGGCCGTTCCCAGACCACCATTACTATCGTCAAGCAGGCCCACGCTTGCTTCATCGACTTTACCAAGCGTACCGACTTCTATGCCGGTTCCCGCTTCGCCAGGCCGCGCACCTACGGCGCGCGTCGGCAATTCACCGAGATTTCCCGCATTCGGCCCCGCCGGGAAAAGCGTAACCGGTTCGTTGGCTGGTGCCTCAAACTCACTTGGCGCATCCGGCGCATCACCAACACCTGGTGGCAAGATCCGGATGGGACCGGTTTGCACCTGTGGCATGGCTGGAAACTCCTCCGACGGCACATCAACCGATGCATCCCAATCGGCAGGAACTTCCAAATCCGGGTCACCTGGTTCTGCGACCGGACGCATGCCTTCAGAGCCCGTAGCGTCATCACGGTTAAAGGGCCAGCTCTGCTCGCGGGGGGGATGGCGATCAAACGGCCAATCTTTAGAGGGGTCCTCCGCCAGGCTTGGTCCCATACAGGACACAAAAAACACAAGACCAGAAGCCAGAGGCTGCCAAGTTTTTTTCATCGCAGATAATGCCTAACGGGGAAAATTGTCGTTGGAGATTGTCTTCTCAACAGGACTTGGGGCCGGCACCGGAGACTGGGCCAAATAGACCATGCCCGCGAACCCAGCACCCGCCAGGATCACCAACATCACCACCACCCGGACAAAACTCTTCATCGGCCCCATCTCCAACTGGTCTCCACGTCCCTGACAGATGCCCGCCCCCCTCAAAGAGGCTTGGCGGGCAAACGACAGGCACTTTGGCTTCTAGTTTGGCTTACTGCGCACATTTGGCCAAATTAGGGCATATGGGCCAAGTTCGAGCATTTGGGAAAGAAGGCTGAAACCTGCGCCAGACTACTCTAAGATGAGCCAAATGGTCTGTTTTCAGCAGACAGAAACCGACACGACCAGCGCGCCCTCCAGCGCAGCCGGTTTGCAAGCAACAGGTGATGACATGAGCGGCAGCCAGCCGCTGAAAAGCAAGCCGCATGCCGCTAACGCGGCGCGGAAGTCTGAGGAAGCCAATTCCGTCGCAAGCGCGCTCGGAAACCGATCAATTGTGCTCGTTGGACTAATGGGCGCAGGCAAGACCACCGTGGGACGCAGGCTTGCGAACCGCCTGGACCTTTCCTTTGTGGACGCCGACACTGAAATCGAAAAAGCAGCCGGATCAAGCATTGCCGATATTTTTAAGGAATTTGGAGAAGCCCATTTCCGCGATGGCGAGCAACGGGTCATTCATCGCCTGCTTGGCGAAGGACCTCAGGTTCTGGCAACCGGCGGCGGCGCCTTTATGAACCCAAAGACGAGAGAACACGCGCAAGAGAACGGCATCTCTATCTGGTTGAAAGCAGATCTGGATGTCCTTATGAAACGCGTATCGAAGCGGTCTCATCGCCCGCTTCTGCAAAATGACGACCCAAAAGCCGTCATGAAGCGCTTGATAGACGAGCGCTACCCCATATATGCGACAGCTGATCTGACCATCGACAGCAAAGAAGGTCCTCACGACGCGGTCGTTGACGAAATTGTCCACGCACTCGCCATCGAGTTGAAATGCGGCGGGACGGAGACATAGAGTAAATGACAAGTCTTACAGCAGAGAAAGTCACGGTCGACTTGGGCGATCGCGCCTACAATATTCTTGTGGGACCAGACCTGATCGCCAATGCAGGAACCCACATCGCACCGCTCCTGAAGCGAGGCAGGGTTGTGATCGTCACAGATGAGAATGTCGCTGACCGCCACCTTGCCACGCTGGAAAAAAGCCTCACGGCAGCCGACATCACGTCCCAGGCTTTTGTGCTGCCGGCAGGTGAGAAAACAAAAAATTTCGAGCAGCTTCAGTCCCTCTTGAGCGACCTGCTTGATGCAGGTGTTGAACGCGGTGATCTGATTATTGCCTTAGGCGGCGGTGTGATTGGCGACCTGACAGGCTTTGCCGCCAGTGTGTTGCGCCGTGGCGTCGACTTCGCTCAGATCCCCACCAGCCTGCTGGCTCAAGTGGACAGCTCCGTCGGCGGCAAGACCGGCATAAATGTGCCACAGGGAAAGAACCTGATCGGCGCTTTCCACCAGCCAAGACTGGTCCTTGCCGACATTTCAGCATTGAAAACTCTCCCTCCCCGCGAGTTGCGGGCCGGCTACGCCGAAGTCGTCAAATATGGATTGATTGATGACGCCCCCTTCTTCAACTGGCTGGAAGCAAATGTCGAAAAGCTGATGGCAGGCGACCCACAAGCCTTGACCCAGGCCATTGTCAAAAGCTGCCAGTCAAAGGCCCGTATTGTCGCGCAGGACGAACGCGAAGGCGGCGTCCGCGCCCTGCTTAATTTGGGCCACACTTTTGGCCATGCGCTGGAAGCCGCCACTGGCTTTTCAGATCGGTTAATCCACGGCGAAGGCGTGGCGGTTGGAATGGTCCTGGCCTTCAACCTGTCGGCAAAGCTCGGTCTCTGTTCCGGACAGGACGCAACCCGCGCCGCGCGACACCTTGAAGCGGCGGGTCTGCCGACAAAACTCTCAGACATTCCAGGCGACCTCCCCAGTGCAGACCGTCTTATCGAACTGATGGGGCAGGACAAGAAAGTTGTGGATGGAACCCTTACCTTCATCCTGGCAAAAAGCATCGGCGGTGCCTTTATCACCCGCGACGTGAGCGCCAGCGATCTGCTCGAGTTTATGACTGACCAAAAGGCTGTCTGATGGACACCATTGATCTCATTCTGACAATCATCAGCATTTTCGTGCTCTTGTGCCTGTCTGGGTTTTTCTCTGGATCTGAAACAGCGCTCACGGCAGCGTCCCGTGCGCGCATGCACCATCTGAGCGAAAACGGGGACAAGAGAGCCAAGCGCGTCCAGCGCCTGACGGAAGATCGTGAGCGCCTGATCGGTGCCATTCTACTTGGCAACAATCTGGTCAACATTCTCGCATCGGCACTCGCCACCAGCGTCCTGATCTTCTTCTTTGGCGATGCAGGTGTTGTCTACGCAACTCTGGTAATGACGGCGCTGGTTTTGATCTTTGCGGAAGTCATGCCGAAAACCTATGCGATCTCGCATACTGACCGCATGGCCCTGGCCGTCGCCCCTATTATCGGCATGGTCGTGCGCATCTTCGCACCAATCACCACAACCATCGCCTTTATTGTGCAGCGAACGCTCGGATTGTTCGGTGTGTCGACCGACGGTGCTGACCATGCGCTCTCCGTTCATGACGAGTTGCGCGGTGCTATCAATCTGCACCACCAGGAAGGTCAGGTGGTCAAGCGTGACAAGGACATGCTGGGCGGCATTCTCGACCTGAGCGAGCTTGAAGTCGAAGAGATCATGGTGCACCGGAAAAACATGATCATGGTGGACGCCGACCAGCCCGCCATCGACATCATTCGCGAGGTCATGCAAAGCCCGCATACCCGTATTCCGCTCTGGCAGGGAGAACCGGAAAACATTGTCGGCGTTCTTCACGCCAAAGACCTGCTGCGCGCCATTGCCGGTGACGAAGCCGATCCGGACACGCTCGATATTCTGAGCCTCGCAACCAAACCCTGGTTTGTGCCAGAGACCACCAGCGTTCAGGGTCAGCTTAACGCCTTCCTGCGTAAGAAGACCCACTTTGCCCTCGTCGTGGATGAATATGGCGGGCTGATGGGGCTTGTGACCCTGGAAGACATTCTTGAAGAGATTGTCGGCGACATTGCCGACGAACATGACATCGACTTCATCGACGTCAATCGCGAGGCGGACGGCTCCGTGCTTGTCGATGGGACCGTGACCATTCGCGATCTCAACCGCAACATGGACTGGACACTACCCGACGAGGAGGCCACCACCATTGCCGGGCTCGTCATCCACGAGGCACAGACCATCCCTGAAAAGGGGCAGGCCTTCACCTTCCACGGCTTTCGCTTCACCATTGAAGACAAGCAGCGCAATCAGCTCACAAAACTGCGCGTGCGGCCCATTAAAACCATCGCCGCTGCTTAATTTTGGTCCTCTTCTGGTGTCAGCGTTTTCAGCTGCATGGCATGCACCCTGTCAGCCAAAAGGTCTGCCAGAAGCGCATTGACCCGACGATGACGGGCAACCCGGTTTTCCCCTTCAAACAGGGGCGAGACAATCGTCAGATGAAAGTGGGTCTCCCCTTCGGGTCGCGCACCGGCATGCCCCGCATGAAGATGGGATTTGTCTGCGACCTCGAGCCTCACCGGCTGAAGCGCTTCACTAACGATTTCCTCGATTTGTTCTGCTATAGTCATCCACCCTCTTAACTCTGTGCTGGTACAGTGCAAAAGATCACCGCTGGCATAGATTTAGTACAGATATAGTCCGAAGTTTTGAAACGAGAGCTGCTCCTGTGAATTCCACGTCAAAATATTTCGATTCGATCCGGATCGCGCCTCAGAAAAAGAAGAAAGAGAAAAAGGCCAATCGCCCCTGCGAATGGCCCGATTGCACCTCAACGGCGCCTCATCGCGCGCCCAAAGGCCGCAATTCGGAGGGCCAATATGCCTGGTTCTGTGAGAGCCACATCCGCGAATACAACAAAAACTACAATTTCTTCGCCAACATGAGCGAGGAAGAAGTCCGCGGATATCAGGAGCAAAACCGCACCGGCCACCGCCCAACCTGGAAAATGGGCATGAATCCGGAAGGATCTGGCGGCGGCAGGTTCCAGGCTGACCCTGCGTTCGCCGACACCTTTGGGTTTTTTGGGGAAAACGACCCCTACAAGGAAAACGCAGACGGGACGCGCAAGCGGCCACCCCGCAATGCAGAGAAAAAAGCCTTGCTGGAGCTTGGTCTTGACGAGACCGCCACGATGAACGACATAAAGACTCGCTACAAAGAGCTTGTGAAGAAATTTCACCCCGACACGAACGGGGGCGACCGGGCTGCTGAAGACCGGCTCCAGAAAGTCATCCAGGCGCACGACTACCTTAAAAAGAGTGGCTTCTGCTAATCTCCTGCCGCGCTTTTTGAAGCATTTGCAGGTGGAGCAATACGCGACACCGTCCGCGAATGCGACAGGGTAGGAAATTTCGCGCGGTTTTAGATCAGCCGGATCACACCGCGAACGCAGGCCGCTTTGCCAATTTGCAAGGTAGGGCGGACACGCTTGGACGTGAGATAATGAAAAAAACTGGCCCCGACATTTGGGATCAGGAAGCGGAAAAGAGAGAAGAGCAGTATGGAAGCGGAAGTACAGGGCAATTTGTCAGTTGAAGGCCCGGACACAACGGTGAAAGTCCGCGAGGCTTTCGGCATCGATATTGATATGGAAGTGCCCGCCTTTTCAGAGCGCAGCGAATATGTTCCGGATTTCGATGAGAACTATCTCTTCGACCGCGAAACAACCCTCGCCATCCTCGCGGGCTTCGCCTTCAACCGCCGCGTAATGGTCCAGGGCTATCACGGAACAGGTAAGTCCACCCATATTGAGCAGGTGGCCGCGCGTCTCAACTGGCCATGTATCCGCGTCAACCTCGACAGCCACATCAGCCGGATCGACCTGATCGGGAAAGACGCCATTGTCCTGAAAGACGGCAAGCAGGTGACAGAATTCCGCGAAGGTCTTCTTCCCTGGGCGCTGCAGCACCCTGTGGCCCTCGTCTTTGATGAATATGACGCCGGCCGTCCCGACGTGATGTTCGTGATCCAGCGCGTGCTCGAAGTTCAGGGGAAACTCACCCTGCTCGACCAGAACAAGGTGATCCGCCCGAACGATCACTTCCGTCTTTTCGCGACGGCAAACACAATCGGTCTTGGGGACACAAGCGGTCTCTATCACGGCACACAGCAAATCAACCAGGGTCAGATGGACCGCTGGAACATCGTGACAGTGCTCAACTACCTGGAGCACGACGTGGAAACCGACATCATTCTGGCGAAAGCACAGAGTTACGCGAAGACAGAAGAAGGCAAAGCAACCGTCTCCTCCATGGTGCGCGTTGCAGACCTGACCCGCGCGGCTTTCATCCAAGGCGACATCTCTACCGTGATGAGCCCGCGGACAGTGCTCACCTGGGCAGAGAATGCAGAGATCTTTGATGATGTCGGCTTCGCGTTCCGCGTGACCTTCCTCAATAAGTGCGATGAGCTGGAGCGGGCAACCGTTGCCGAGTTCTACCAACGCTGCTTTGGCGAAGATCTGCCAGACAGTGCTGCAACCATCATGGTGGCCTAAGCAACACGCTTAGGGGCGCCGGGATCTGAGGATCGCGTCCATGCAAAATAAGGAAGGTCCGGTCGAACCGTTCAAGCGAGCCTTGACGGCGGCCATGAAGACCATCGCCGAGCAGGAAGAACTGGCCGTGACCTTTGGCACGGAACCTCCAGGCCTTCGCGGACTGCGCGCACGCCTTCCCTTGCCAAGCCGTGACCTGGAAGCCAGTGAAGTTGCGGAAGTCCGCGGCTTCTCTGACGCCTATGCCCTGCGCCTTGCCCACCATGACGCGGAAGTCGATGCCAGACTGGCACCGGACGGCAGCAATGCCCGCGCCATTTTTGATGCTGTTGAACAGGCCCGCGTCGAAGCCATCGGCGCCACGCAAATGTCCGGCATGGGTGAAAACCTGACCGCTGCACTTGAAAAGCGCTGCAAGGCCCGCGGCTATGACAAGATCACCAACAAGGACGAAGCACCGCTCGCCGAAGCCGTCGCCATGATGGCGCGCGAAAAGCTGACCGGTGCGCCGGTGCCAGACGCAGCGCAAAACCTGGTCGACTTCTGGCGCCCCTGGATTGAAGAAAAAGCCTCGGGCGATCTAGAGCGCCTGGGCGAAGTTCTGGAAGACCAGGAAGCCTTTGCCAAGGTCATGCGCGATGTTCTGACCGATCTCGAAATGGGCGACGAACTGGGTGACAGCCCAGAAGACGCTGATGACGAGCAAGACGGCGAAGAAGGCGGCGAAGATCAGCCCGACGACGATGCCCAGGCCGGCGAAGCCGAACAGCCAGAAGGCGCCAGCGCCGAACAAGCCGAAATGGCTGAAGGGGATGGCGAAGAGGGCGAAGAACAATTGGTCGAAGTGGACGCGGACGATATGCCCGCTGACGCTGAAGACATGGAAGATATGGGCGACGGCAATCAGCCATGGCGCCCAGACGGCATGGAAGAGGCCACGCGCGCACCTTCCTACAAGGTCTTCACCCAGACCTATGATGAAGTGATTGGGGCTGAAGACCTGTGTGATCTCGAAGAACTCACGCGCCTGCGCCAATATCTCGACCAACAGCTCCACCAGCTCCATGGCGTCGTCTCGCGACTGGCCAACCGGCTACAGCGCCGCCTGATGGCGAAGCAAAACCGCACCTGGGAGTTCGATCTGGAAGAAGGCATCTTGGATGCCGCGCGCCTCACCCGCGCGATTACAGATCCCATGATGCCACTCGCCTATAAGATGGAGAACGACACCGAGTTCCGCGACACGGTTGTAACGCTCCTGCTCGACAATTCAGGCTCCATGCGCGGACGCCCGATCACAGTCGCTGCCCTTTGTGCCGACATTCTCGCCCGGACCTTGGAACGCTGTGGCGTGAAGGTAGAGATTCTTGGCTTCACAACCCGCGCCTGGAAAGGCGGTCAGGCCCGTGAAAAATGGCTCTCCGAAGGCAAGCCCGGCAGCCCCGGACGCCTGAACGATCTGCGCCACATCATCTACAAAGCCGCAGACAGTCCCTGGCGCCGCGCGCGCCGCAATCTGGGTCTGATGATGCGCGAAGGCCTCCTGAAAGAAAACATCGACGGCGAAGCCCTCATCTGGGCGCACAATCGTCTCCTCGCCCGCCCTGAGCACCGCAAGATCATGATGGTGATATCTGACGGTGCGCCGGTTGACGACAGCACCCTGTCCGTGAATGCCGGCAACTATCTGGAACGCCATCTGCGTCAGGTCATCGAAGACATTGAGACCCGCTCTCCAGTTGAGCTCATCGCCATCGGTATCGGCCATGACGTGACCCGCTACTATGAACGCGCAGTCACCATCATTGATGCGGAGCAGCTGGGTGGCGCCATGACCGACAAGCTCGCGGAACTGTTTGACGAAAAGACCGGCCCCCAAGGCCGCAAACAGGATCGACAAAACGCTGCCAAACGACCAGGCGGTCGGGGGCCAAGCTCGTTAAGCAAAACCAGCTTCCAGGACGTCGCCGCCGCCCGGCGGGGTTAACACACCTCAATAGGTCGCACCGTCTGTCACCGTCGGGCACAGACCCGTGGATGACAATCAGACCAGAACGCCTCGCAGGAATTTCATCCTGGTGACCACCTAATAGGTCACCCACCGCTCCCTACTTTCCCCAACGGCTCCCTGAAAGAACACGCAACGTCAACCGCCCAGCGCAACGTGCTTTGCGCGAGGCCGGCTTGTCTCTCTCGCTCACTTTGCCCTAATACATCCACTGGATGCTTTAAGGAGAAATAACAATGACAAGCCCTGTGACCTACACACTTGAAGACGGAATAGCCCATATCGCCATGGACGACGGCAAGGTAAACGCCATGTCCCCCACCCTGCTTCAGGCATTGCATGACGCTTTTGACCAGGCCGAACAGGACAAGGCCATCGCTCTTTTGTCCGGCAACGATCGGATCTTTTCCGCTGGCTTTGATATGGGTGTCTTTGCGACCGGCACCGCTGAAGACATTCACCGCATGATGACGCTGGGTGCAGAACTCACTGTCAAACTGCTTTCATTTCCCTTCCCCGTGGTCGCTGCCTGCACCGGAAGTGCGTACCCGATGGGCGCTTTTCTGCTGCTCTCCTCAGACCTGCGGATCGGCGTAGACAGCGGCATCAAGATTGGCCTCAACGAAGTCCGCATCAACATGACCCTGCCCTACTTCGCAACCGAGCTTGCCCGCTACCGTCTCGCACCCGCCTATTTCAACCGCACCGCCACAACCGGGGAGCTATACGACGCAGAAGACGCACAACGCGCCGGCTTCCTGGACCGTATTGTCGCGCCCGACGCGCTCATGAAGACAGCAAAAGCCGCCGCAACTGAACTGCGGGAAAACGTCGGCATGGGTCACCACCACGCAACGAAGCTGCGGGTTCGCACACCAGTGATCGAGGCGGTAAAGGCAGCTGCGGCCAAGGAACTGAGCCTTGCGAGCGCCCAGCGCTCCGTGGACGCCCGCTGACAGGAACTAGCGGGAGCAAGGCGACACCGCTATGGTGCCGCCATGAGCGAAAACACCCGCACAACCTATCGCCACGGCAATGTCAGAGAAGAAGCCCTTGCCGCGGCCCATGCCCTCATCGCCGAGTCGGGTTATGAAAAATTGAGCATCCGGCGGGTCGCGGATCAGGTGGGGATCGCCCACCGCTCCCTCTACAATCATTTCGACGATCGCGATGCCCTGCTCGATGCTGTCGCGACGGAGGGCTACGAAGCACTCGCAAAAAAACTAGCCGCTGCAAAAACGACGGACAGCTTCGTCAGCGCCTACACCAAGTTTGCCCTCAAAAATTCTTCCCTCTATTCCCTCATGACAAGCCGCCCTCATGCCACCATGAAGGAAAAGCCGGAGCTACAAAAAGCAGCGCACCTGGTGATCACCGAAGCGATCCGCCTCTTTAGCGACCAGGCAGCGCCCACCGATGAAAAAAAACGGTCGGTCTTCAAAATCCACATGATGCTTCACGGCGGCCTGTCTCTCTACCAGTCCGGCATTCTCGATATGCCCTCTGACAAAGCCTTTGTAAAAGAACTCATCGCCATGGTTGAAGAAGCGTCCTAAGCGCGCGAGACGATGGATCACCCCAACGTCCGCTGACAAAATCAGTCATGCTCTTCTGCTAAAGTGACCGGGCTGACACAAGGAGAAACACCTATGCCCCGCCTTGCCTCACCTTCCACCCTCATTTCGATTGCCGGGCTTCTGGCGACAGCATTGGCTGTTCTGTACTGGCTTCCAGGGTCAGGACCTGCGCTTGCAGAACCGGTTTCCATCACAATCAATGCAAACCCCATCGCCTGGGATCCGGAAAATCCACGCGACACAGAGGCGGGCGCCCTCACCTTTGTTGGTGGCCTGGAACTGACTTCCAATCATCCAGACTTTGGCGGCCTCTCCGGCTTGATCATCGGCAAGGACGCAGATGCCCTTATTGCTGTCACCGACCAGGGCAATTGGTTTACCGCTGATCTAAGTGCAGAGGGAGATCGCCCGGTAGGTCTTGCAAATGCTCTCTTAGCGCCCATCCTTGGTGCAAGCGGGGAACAACTGTCAGGCAAGCGCAACACCGATGCTGAAAGCCTGACCGTCGCCGTCGGTGCCGATCCCAGAAACAGTCCAACCCTCGTCGGGTTCGAGCGCAACCACCGCCTGCAAAGCCATGATTTGACGAGCGTCGGATTCGATGCACCGGCAACACCGGTCGAAGATTTCGGTGTCTTCGACAATCTGGAAAACAATGGTGGGCTGGAGGCCGTTACCTATCTTCCAGACGGATCACTCCTCGCCATCTCTGAGAAGACTTTCGACGAAGACGGCCACATCATCGGCGCGCGCTTGACCGCCCAAGGCGCAACTCCCGTCCGTCTAAAGCAACATCTGCCCTATGCTCTCACCGACATGGATGTGCTGCCCAACGGAGATCTCATCACCCTGGAGCGACACTACAGTCCGCTCGCAGGTGTCTCCATGATGATGCGCCGCATCCCGGCAGGAGCGCTAGAGAGCGATGAACCGCTCGACGGAGAAGTGCTGGTAGAAGCCAACCACACTCGCTCGATCGACAATATGGAAGGCCTGTCCGTGCGCCAGGACGAGGACGGCCAGACGCTGCTCTACGTGATTTCAGATGACAATTTCAATGCGGTCCAGCGCACATTGCTCTTGGTCTTTGCGCTCAACGACTAGGCTCAGGCGCCACCAAAACCTGGCAACGGGCGGATGAATGCGCGCAGCGCCCAATAGATAAAAACGTTCAAAAAGGCTGCCCCGGCATAGATACCCGCCATGACCGCGAGCCGGTTCGCCCAGGGTTCCTCAGCGCCATAGGCCATCTGCCCATAGAAAAACCCGGCAAAGATAAGCCCGCCAAAGAGCGCGCCATAGAAGGGTGCCCGCCACCAGGGAATGCCCCGCACCTGATCGAACACATAAATGGAGACAAGTTGGCCCGCAAAGAGCGCCCCGAAAAAGGTCGCCATCACGCCCAGAGATGCAACGCGTCCTTCAACACTTCCCAACCCATAGGTTGTGATTGCCCAGATCAAGATGCCTGCAAGAAGCGCCCAAGTGACAATGACGGACGCAATGCTTGTTCCTGGCCCATATTTCCGGTTCACCAGATTGAGCACGAGAAAAATTAGCGGCAGCGCCAAGTGCCCGTAAGTCAGCCAATAGCCTGGATTGAGATACCATTGGTCCGGCGGGAACACATCAAACTGGGTGACGAATCGGGTCGAGCCCAAATAAGCGAGTGCAAACACGCCAAACAAGGCCGCGACCGGCAAAACCATCCTTCCAAGCGCGTTGACAAAAGCACGCATCACTCACAACCCCGCCGAATGAGTGCCAACGCATATCAGAGAAAACAAGCTCTCCCCGAGATGCGCAAACGATACTGGCAAGAATGTTAGCGGAGCGAAAGGCCATCTCCTAGTGGAAGCGCCACACCTTCAGCAAACATCGTAAATAACGGCGGGGAGGCATCGCTCATTGCTCATTTGACGGGCATCCAGCCACAAAAAAGGGCCTCTCACCAGGAGAAGCCCATTCTTGTTGGTCTGTTTTTGGCAGACTTAGCTCGCAGCAGCTGCCTCAGCCTTTGCGATCTCACGCTTAATGCGCTGTGCCTTTGTCGACAGCTCTGATTCCCGCGCTTTACGCAGATATCCATCGAGACCACCCCGATGCTCAACAGAACGAAGAGCATGAGCGCTGATCCGCAGCTTGTATTGACGACCGAGCTTCTCGCTCATCAAGGTCACGTTGCAGAGATTCGGCAGGAACCGACGACGCGTTTTATTGTTCGCGTGGCTCACATTGTTGCCTGTCATGACTGCTTTTCCAGTCAGCTCGCAGCGGCGTGCCATAGCTTCTTCCCATCTTGAACACCTTTTGCTGCCAGCACCCGACCGATCTCGGATCAGCGCAAAGAGGCTTGTAAACTCTTGCAGAGAAAGGCGCAGGATGTTTCACCAGCGCCTCTCGTGAGCGGGGAGGTATAGAGCCGGTGAGGCTTCCCGTCAAGCCTGTAGACCGGTCAAACTGGGCGTCAGTTTACCCTTTAATCCCAGTGACTTAACGGCGCTGATCTGGAAACAAAAGGCCCAACAGTCTGTTTGCAGCGGCCGTGGGGGTAACGGTGCCCTCTGCCACCTCAATTTCAAGCTCTCCAACCAGACGACTGGCCTCTGAATGAGTCTGCAGCTGGGAGAGCAAACCTTCCCGCAGCTCAGTCCACATCCAGGTTTTCGCCTGCTCTGCCCGACGTCCTTCAAGTTCGCCCGACGCATCCATTTTTTCGCGGAACTCCTGTATGGAGCCCCATATCTCTTCCAATCCCTCACCCTTCAGCGCTGACGCAAGAGCAACCAAAGGTGACCAATTCGGGCTTTTGGGCCGCATGAGATGCAGCGCTGCCCCATATTCCGCCGCCGCGCGGCGCGCAGCTGGTTTCAAGTCCCCATCAGCTTTGTTGACCACGACCAGATCTGCGAGTTCCATAATCCCGCGTTTAATTCCCTGGAGTTCATCCCCACCACCTGGCGAAAGCAGAAGCAGGAACATATCAACCATGTCCGCAACAGCGGTCTCAGATTGCCCGACGCCGACCGTTTCAATGATCACGACATCATAACCCGCCGCTTCTGTAAGCAGCATGGCTTCACGGGTTCGCCGCGCCACACCACCAAGCGTCCCGCCAGAGGGCGAGGGTCGAATAAACGCAGATGGGTCCCGGGCCAGAAACTCCATGCGGGTTTTATCACCAAGGATGGAGCCTCCCGTCCGCGCCGACGATGGGTCGACCGCGAGCACTGCAACTTTGAGGCCCTGATCGATGAGAAACCGCCCGAAGGCTTCCGTAAAGGTAGATTTACCGACACCAGGGGCGCCTGAGAGGCCAATGCGCACGGCCCGACCACTCAGATCCAATACCTGGGCGAGCAGATCCTGCGCAGCTTCCTGGTGATCAGCGCGGCTTGATTCCACAAGTGTGATACCCCGCGCGAGCGCCGCTCGCTCACCGGCGCGGATGCCCGCAGCAAGAACACTCGGGTCTGTGCGCTCAGACCGCGCAGATTTTCCTGATTTTGACCCCAAACCTGTCATCCCGTTTGCATAGCCGAGCGTGAGCGCCCAATCTAGCTTTTTGGCCATTTTTTAGCGCCGAACATCTAAATCCTTCCAAAACACCGTTCAGGCGGGGTTCATTGAGAATGAGCCAAAATCGCGTCATGAAACAGAAAAGCCCCCGATCAAAAGCCCTATCCCTCTCTGCTGCCCTCATCGGCACTTCCTGCCTTTTGGCGAGCCCAGCCTCCGCTGCGGCCATGGCTGAGCCTCTCCCGACCAACCTCAAAGTTGACTATTCGATCGCCCTTGGCGGTTTCAATCTTGGCACGGCGGATGTGGAAGCAAATCTGGGCAACGGACATTACGAACTCGATGCCACTGTCAGAACAGAAGGTATTGCAGACCAGTTTTTCGAGACGACCTTTGATCTGGAAAGTCAGGGGTCTTTTTCTGGTAACCGGGTGAAACCAGCGCGCTTTGTCTCCACCTATCAGGACGCAGATTCGTCCCGCCGGGTTGAGCTAACTTACCCAAACAGGGGCGCCCCTGTGATGGTCGCGGAGCCCGCTTATGGTGACGGCTTTGGCCCTCATGTGCAGCTAAACGACATCCTGATGACCCAGGACCCGATCAGCGCCCTTCTTCTCCCAACAAGGAGCGCAAGCGCCTCCCCCTGCGACCGGTCACTGCCCTTATTCGATGGGCGTCGCCGATATGATCTGCAACTGCGCGAAGACGGTATGACGGAAATGAACGGCGGCGAGAATGCCTATAGCGGACCTGCCATGCGCTGCACCGTGGGCATGCTGCCGGTCGCAGGCTACGAACGAAAAACCCTAATCAAACTGCTCGCGCGCGAGGATTCTATAAGAGTCTGGCTCGCGCCCTTGGAAGGCAGCGATATCTGGATACCCGTCAGGATGACCCTACGGACCCCCTTTGGTGGCGCTGTCATGCGGGCAACCCGGTTTGAGGTGGCAGTAAGGGAAGAATTAGCGTCTGCGGAATAGGGCTCAGGCACGCGCGATCGGAAGATCCGGAAAACAAACGAAAAAGAAAATGTGATCGGAAGGGCTCTTGCCCGCGTATCCTGATCAGGAGATGATATTTTCATCGTCCGGCTCGCAGATACGAGGACCGCATGACTTCATTCGCAAGACCATCCCTTCGAACCCTCCTCACAGCGGGTTTCATCTGCTTCAGCGCGCCATTTTTGGCGACCGCTGTCAGTGCGCAGGGCAGCTCAAATGCCGATGGGACCGGCGAAAGTGCACACGAAGTCGATCTAACATTCGAGATTTATGGTGGCGGGCTTCACATTGTCTCTTTCGGCACACAGGCAACCCTCACACCAGAACGCTATGAGATCGCAGCGCAGTTCCAGACTGAAGGCGTCGCCGACACCCTCTTCCATGGCCGCGGCTCAAGCACAGCCCAGGGCCTGCTGACACCCGCGGGACCTCGGCTTCTCAACTATTCGCAGGAATATGACGGCCGGTTTGGAGAGCGCTCTATCACCATGGCCTTAGATGAAAGCGGCAGGTACAACGTCGCCGCCAAGCCAGAAGACGGCATTCACAAACAAGGCTTCTCCGCGTCCCGGGTGCAAGGAAAAGTGGACCCTCTGACGGCCTCCATATTCACGGCAATTAACGCAACTGCATCGCCCTGTTCTCAAACGATTCCCGTGTTTGACGGGCGGCGGATTTTCAATCTGAAGTTCAAAGAGCTAGATGAAACAGAGCTCCAACCGATTGGCGCGGGGGCCTATGCCGGCCCTGCATGGAGATGCAGCGTCCTTTACGATCCGGTGGCGGGGTTTACCCGTGAGTTTTTGGTTGAACGCGCCAAAAATCCATTACCCCCCTTCACCGTCTGGCTCGCCCGCTTTGAGGAACAAATGGGTCCAAGCGGCAACCAGCCCCTGGTTTTGCCCGTGCGCATGATGTTTGAAACAAGCATAGTGAATGCAATCGCGCATCTCACGACCGCCGAGGTTGACGGGAAAGCCCTGATCCAGCCTGCGATCAACTAGCAGCCTCTAGGCGGACCGTTTTTCGCGGATGAGACGCAGCACGTCAGCAGCACATTCGATAATGTTCGAACCGGGACCGAAAATGGCTGACGCACCGGCCTTGTACAGGAAATCATAATCCTGCGCGGGGATAACACCGCCGCAGATCACGACCACATCGCCGGCGCCTTCTGCTTCAAGCGCTTTTACAATTTCAGGGACCAACGTCTTGTGTCCTGCGGCGAGACTGGAAATGCCGATCACATGAACGTCATTCTCAATGGCGTCCCGTGCTGCCTCAGCCGGCGTCTGGAACAATGGCCCAACGTCAACATCGAAGCCCAGATCCGCAAATGCGGTCGCCACAACTTTGGCGCCGCGATCATGGCCATCCTGGCCAACCTTCACCACCAGCATGCGGGGACGACGCCCCTCATCTGCCGCAAATTGTTCGATTTCAGTCTGGATTTTCTCAAATCCACCATCACCTTCATAAGCTTGAGAATAAACGCCTGACACTGTCTTCACCTCCGCACGGTGACGTCCAAAGACTTCTTCCATCGCATCGGAAATCTCTCCGACAGTCGCGCGGGCCCGAGCCGCGTCAACCGCAAGCGCAAGCAGGTTACCATCACCACGCGCGCCTTCAGTAAGCGCTTTCAAAGTCGCCTGTGTCTTCGCTTCATCGCGCGTCGCCCTGATCTGGTTTAGCCGAGCGATCTGCGCTTCACGAACCTTGGCATTGTCCACTTCCAGAATGTCGATATCGTCTTCATTCTCAAGCTTGTATTTGTTCACGCCAACGACGACTTCCTCGACTTTGTCGATCCGCGCCTGTTTGCGCGCTGCCGCCTCTTCAATCTCCAGTTTGGGCATGCCACTTTCAACAGCTTTGGTCATGCCACCCAGCTCTTCAATCTCCTGGATTTTCGCCCAGGCCTGCGATGCGATGGAATGCGTCAGCGTTTCCACATAGTAAGAGCCGCCAAGGGGATCGATGACATTGGTGATGCCGCTTTCTTCCTGAATAACGAGCTGCGTATTCCGCGCGATCCGGGCTGAGAAGTCCGTAGGAAGGGCAATCGCCTCATCAAGCGCATTTGTGTGCAGGCTCTGAGTGCCGCCCAGAACAGCCGCGAGAGCCTCTAGGGTCGTCCGCATCACGTTGTTATATGGGTCTTTTTCTGTGAGCGAGACACCCGATGTCTGACAGTGGGTGCGCAGCATCAGTGACTTCGGATTTTTCGCACCGAATTCTGACATGATGCGGTGCCACAGAAGCCGCGCCGCCCGAAGCTTCGCCACTTCCATGAAGAAGTTCATCCCGATCGCGAAGAAGAAGGACAGCCGTGGCGCGAACTGATCAACGTCAAGACCGGCCCCTTGCGCAGCTCGGACATATTCCATGCCATCGGCCAAGGTGAAGGCAAGCTCTTGCACCTGGGTCGCCCCCGCTTCCTGCATGTGATAGCCGGAAATCGAGATCGTGTTGAACTTCGGCATGTTCTTGGAGCAATAGGCGATAATATCCGCAATGATCCGCATCGAAGGCGCGGGCGGATAGATATAGGTGTTACGCACCATGAACTCTTTCAGAATGTCATTCTGAATGGTACCCGCGAGCTTATCCGGCGTCACACCCTGCTCTTCAGCAGCCACGATATAGTTGGCAAGGTTCGGGATGACCGCGCCGTTCATGGTCATGGAGACCGACATCTCATCCAACGGGATCTGATCGAACAGGATTTTCGTGTCTTCCACGCTGTCGATCGCGACACCGGCCTTGCCCACATCGCCAACCACCCGTTCATGATCGCTGTCATAACCTCGGTGAGTCGCCAGATCGAAAGCGACCGACAGGCCCTTTTGACCAGCGGCTAGGTTCCGCCGGTAAAACGCGTTCGATTCTTCAGCAGTTGAGAAGCCGGCATATTGCCGAATGGTCCAGGGACGCCCCGCATACATGGTTGCCTGCGGACCACGCACAAATGGCGCCATGCCCGGCATGGAATTGGCGTCATAGCCCTCATCGGCGATAGCCTCGAGATCTTCAGCCGTGTAGAGCGCCTTGACGTCGATCCCCTCTGGGGTCTCCCACGTCAGGCTATCCACTGAGCGGCCCTTCATCTGCTTTTCAGCCAAAGCGCGCCAAGTCTCTATCGGGGGGGTATCACTGCCCATGCGTCCAAGTTCCTAACCGGTCAGAAGTTGGCGCGGAGTATCGTGGAACGGCGCCGTTCGGTCAACAAAGCCCGAAAAACAGCCAAAAACGCACAAAAACGTTGGGGCAAATACCTTAGAAAATGCGGCGACGGGCCATAGGGTACGCAAACCCGTCGCCGCGATCCGGAGCATTAGCGCTTAGGGGTGTACCTAGGGGGCGCCGCACCAGATCAACGCACACTCAGGCTGGGAGTCCTTCGTGCGCGACTCCATTTTTCCGCATGTTTCAAAGAGAGACAAAACACAGGCACGCACGAGTGTGTGATGAGAGCACCGTAACGAAGGGTTAAGGATGATCGGACCTTTGCTGCCTGACAGGCATGTATTTCCCGACTATTTAGACAATTTTTCCTCACGCGCTCGAAAATAGAACTAAGGATCAAAAGCCTGAGATGCAGAAAGCGATGCATCAAGGCGCTGGGAGCGTGTTCGGTGCGACAAAGTTGGCAAACGCTGAAAGAACTGACGAAGGCTGCGTGGCGCGGCCCCTATGTCGCGGGTTCGCTCACACCGGACTGCGTTCGAAAAATCAAAGCCAATCAGTTTGATTCCATCGCGCGGGCCTATCGCGCAGCGCCAGTCCTCATGTGCGGTGTCGGCGCGGCGCTCTACTTTTTTTTTGAAAGCCAATTCTCCGAAACCCTCACCTTCACCTGGCTTCTAGTCGTGTTTGGAACCTATGGGGCCAAAGTTGCGTTTCAGGAGTTTTATTTCCGCTCGCCGGAAGCGGCGCAGAAACCGGAAAAATGGATCAGGCAATATGCGGCTATCTATTGGGTGGTAAATGCGAACTGGGTTCTTTTCCTTCCGATTTTCTGGAACCCGGAAAACGAAACACAGAACATGCTTCTGTTTTTGGTTTTGATCTGTCACATCGTCACAGTGACCGCGATCGCATTCCGAAACTTCGCTATCTATTTCTCCAACAGCGTAGCGCCCATCGCTGCAGTGGTGGCAGGATGTTTAATTGCTGGCGGACCGGTTTACCCGGTTATGGGTATCTTGATGGTCGCCTTCTACGGCTTTCTTGCTTGTGTGGCGCGTTCAGCCCAGTTCCAGAATGTTGATACCTACCGCGTTCGCTTTCGAAACGAAGAACTCATTGCCGATCTGGCACAGGAAAAACAACTATCTGATCAAGCCCGCATCCGCGCCGAACAGGCAAACCTGAATGCCCGCGAACGCGAAGAACTCTTCCGAGCATTGGTTGAAAATGCCTATGACACAATCCTGCTGACAGACGAAGCAGGCTTCGTCCGATACGCAGCGCCATCCGTCCGTCAATTTGACGTCGCGCCCAACCAGGCCATTGGGCGCCGCCTCTCCGATCTACTGATCCCAATTGATGACAATAGCCAGCTCAAAACCTCTCTCATCGAAGATGATGGTCAGGGAAGCATTCGCGAATTTGAGGACCATATCCAAACACCGACGGGCAATGATGCCTGGATCGAAGCCTCCGTTACCGACCTGCGCAGCACCGAGGCTGTTGGTGGTCTGGTTATGAACATCAGGGACGTCACAGAACGCAAACGCGCTGACGACGAGATGCGCAGCCATCTTGAAGTTCTAAACGCCCTCGCACGTGGCATCGACATCAGCACAATCCTGGCCAAGGTGACCTCCAGCGTCGATGACATGGGTGCTGGTGGGCGCTCAGTAATTTTCCTCGTCGACAAAGAAAATTGCGTCACAGACGCCGTTGGACCCGGCGTTGACGAGCGCCTGCGCCAAGCGGTGGTCGGCGTCACACTCAACCCAGAAGACGGGTGTTGCGGCGCGGCAATTGCGAGCGGAAAGAGGGTCGTCGTATCAAACGTCGAAACGGACCCCTTAGAAAGAGACTATCGCGACATTCTTGGTGAAATCGGGTACGCCGCATGCTGGTCGCAACCAATCTTCTCTCGCAACGGACATATCCTCGGTACCTTGGCCACATTCTACGACAAACAAATGGCACCGAGTGAGGTGGAGACCACCTACATTGAAGGTGCAGCCCATCTGGCAGGCATTGCCGTCGACAGGCGGACACAAGAACGCCAACTGCGCGATGCCAGTGAAAGCGCCGAAATGGCCAACCGCGCCAAATCACGCTTCCTTGCAACCATGAGCCATGAACTCAGAACCCCCTTGAATGCGATCATTGGTTTCTCAGAAGTCATGCAGCAGGAAATGTTTGGCGAGCTCGGCAATGATCGTTATCGCGACTACACAAACGACATCCTGATCAGTGGACGTCATTTGCTCAGCATGATTGATGACATTCTCGATATCTCTAAGATCGAAGCCGGGCGATATGACCTTGAAGAACGCGACATCGAGATTGATGATGTGATTCGTTGGTCGGCAGAACTCATCCGGCCAAAGCTCGCAGAAGGTGACCTGGAGCTGAAGCTCAATGTGCCCGACGACCTACCGCTGGTCTATGCAGACAAACGGGCACTTCGCCAGGTGCTCTTGAACCTTCTGTCCAATGCCGTGAAGTTTACCGAAGCAGGTGGCGCCATCACGGTGGTTGCGAGCGTACACGACCATGAAGGTCTGACCGTGTCAGTAAGCGACACTGGCATCGGAATCCCACCCGACCGCGTCCGCGAAACACTTGAGCCTTTCGTACAGGTCGAGAGTTCCATGACCGGCAAACATCACGGAACGGGCCTCGGTCTCTCAATCACCAAACATCTGGTTGAAATGCACAACGGAACATTTGGCCTTGAAAGCCAGGAAGGCGTTGGCACCACGGTGAGCTTCACCTTCCCGCCCCACCGCCTGATCCTGGCCACAGACCGCATTTCCTCAGACCGCGCGTAAACACGCTGGCCTATGCCTGAAGCTCTTTGAGGATGTCGTCCATAATGGTGAAGCCAGCACCCCATCCACTGCCAAAACCTTCCATCGCCCCAGCAAAGCAAGCAATCTCAGTCTCTGTCGCTTCATAGGGTGTCCAGACGAGACGCACCTGTGTTTTTGCACCGTCTTCTACAAAGGTCACATTTGTCAGGAGAACACGTGGCCAATCCGGCATCATAGGATTGGCAATTGGCTCCCAGTTCTCATCTGCTGAGGCATGATGCCAGACAAGCTTTTCCTCTGGCACAATCTCTTTGAAAGTCATGATGCTGCGATCAGACATGGTCTTCATCTTCATTTCATTGAGCCACACGCCGCCGGGCCTCAGATCAAACTTGTGAATGACCGTCTCAATATTGGGCCCATACCAACGAGCAAGCAGTTCCGGGTCGGTCCAGGCCTGCCAAACCAGACTGCGCGACGCATCAAATTCTCGGTCGGTCACAAATTCCGGCAACTCACTCATGGGGTGTTTCCTTCTTGTGGGTTTGTCTTAGTTGCATCAGGAGATCATCGAGCTGATCGAAGCTCTGTCCCCAAAACTCTTTGAACTCGGCCAGCCAATCGACCGCTGCGGCCATCGTCTCCGCCTTCAATCTGGCAGGGCGGCGCTGCTCGTCGACATCGCGCTCCACCAATCCGGCCTTTTCGAGCACTTTGAGATGGCGCGAGATGGCGGGCTGGCTGATCTCAAACGGCGCAGCCAGCTCATTCACCGACGCCTGACCATCCGCCAATCGGGACAGAATGGCCCGTCGGGTTGGGTCTGCCAGCGCTGAGAAGACAGCATCCAGATTGGGTTTAGACTCAACATAACCAATTTGTTCCATAACAAATATGTTATATTAATATCCGAGCCAGTCAAGCGTCCAATATCTGCCAATTTGGAGGGAAACCTAATCGCGCCAGAGGAAATACCCGTCCCAGTCCACGCGAAAGACAGACGCATGGGGCAGGTTTTTCCAGAACTCAAAGTCGACCCGAGGATCGAGCGACCTTAGAAAAAGACTCAGAACGTTGCCGTGGGTGCCAACCGCTGTCGGCGCGCCGTCAGCAGCGACCGCGATTTCAATCATCGCCGCTTCAAACCTATAAAGCGCCTCGCGGGCACTTTCACCCCCAGGCAGTTTGAAATCCGGTTCGTTGAAAGACCGCTTCAGATGCGGCAGGAAATCTTCGAGCCACACATCCGACCAACACCTCTCCCTCAGTCCCTCGTGGGTCTGTGTGTCACAAGACAGACGCTTAGATAGGGGAGCCACTGTATCGACGGATCGCTGATAAGGGCTGCTCCAAATGGCAGCAATAGCCTCTTCGCCCAGCGACATCGCGAGATCATGGGCTTGGGCTTGGCCGGCCTCCGTCAGAGGCCAATCCGGCTCAGCTATCTCCGGATGCGGAGCAGCGACCGCATGACGAACAAGGAAAAGGCGGGTCTTAGACATCTGCCAAGTCCCGCCTCATCCGATTACTCCGCCGCCTGTTTGGGCGCAGCATTCTTATTGATGTAGTTGAACAGATGCCCACCCACTTTGCGGATCTGAATTTCTTCAGCCCCCTCGGTGATGCGGTAGCGCCGGTGATGGCGATAGATATGTTCAAACGGCTTATGCCGGGAATAACCAATACCCCCATGCACCTGCATCGCAAGGTCCGCCGCCTCACAAACCAGCCGGTTCGCCCGGTAGTTGCACATGGAGACTTTGTCGGAGAGATGGATCGCCACTTCTGGCTTGGTCATCTGATCCATCTGCCACGCAGTTTTATAAACTAGGTTCCGGATCATCTCGCATTCCGTATGCGCTTCAACCAAGGGGAACTGGATCGCCTGATTGGCGGCGAGCGGCTTGCCAAACGGCTTGCGGTCTTTCGCGTATTGCACGCTCTCATTGATGCAGAACTGTGCCGCGCCAACACCCGACGCCGCCTGACGAATGCGGTTCTCATGGACAAAATGCTGGGCAAGCGCAAGACCATTTTCCCGTGGACCGAGGATCGCGCTATCTGGCACCCACACATTGGTGAGCGAGATACGCGGATGGTCCGTCGGCATGTTGAAGGTCCAAAGATATTCTTCAATCTTGAAACCATCCGCATCGGTCGGCACCAGGAAACAGGTGATGCCGCGCGCGGCACCATCATCTCCCGCTGTGCGCGCAAAGATCATGTCGTAATTGGCAACATGAAGGCCCGTGTTCCACATTTTCGAGCCGTTAATGAGCCAGCCATCAACCCCATCACGCTTTTCGGGAACAGCCCGCGTTTCCATCCAGGTCGCATCGGATCCGTGATCCGGTTCTGTGAGACCGAAAGCCACCTTGTGCGTTCCGGCCAGCATGCCGCCGATAAACTCATCTTTCTGTTCCGCTGTCCCGAAATCGCGGAACATCAAAATCTGCGGCATGTTCCCGACAATTGAACTTTCGTTCTGCAGATCATTGTGAAGGCCGAGGCCCTTGGTCGCGAGATGCTCGCGGATTACCGCCATGTCGAGATTGGTGCCGTTCTGCCCGCCATATTCTTCCGGCAGCGCGTAGCGCAGATGCCCAGCCGCGTCAGCGCGCTTGCGCATTTCGCGCAGCAGCTCCTCCCACTCTTCCCGAGGCAGCCCCTCATTGTCCCAATCCGTGCGCGCATGCTCCCGCCTGTGATCAAAAAACCGGATATTGTCATCCTGGTTCTCCAGCGGCTTAATCTCTTTCTCAATAAAATCGTCCAGCACCGCCAGATATTCACGTAGCTTCTGTGGGATCTCGAAATCCATCTGCCATCCTCCCTGCCATCCCCTAGGGATGTGGTTTTGATTGGGTAATTTTGATGAGATCGACTATAGAGACTGCAACCCGGTGCGCTAGCCACGACGTTACGTAAGCCATCCGACTTATCCACAGATTTTATTAACGCCCGTCCGCCTTTACCCTTGATCAAACACCAGATTTAGCCGTGAACGGATCGGGAAAATACCCAGGTCATCGATTCGGACGTGATTCGTTCTCACAATGATCTGAAAGTTAACGGGCCAATCGTTAACAAGGTCCAAGCCGCTTATTGGCGAGCAGCCGAGCCATTTCAAGGCCTTGCATTCGCCCTCAAGAGCCGCGAAGGTGCGCGCCGTCATGGATCTTCCCCGCGCCCTTCCCGCCCCCGACGGCAGCACCATTACTGCCGTTCTGGGACCAACCAATACAGGCAAAACACACCTGGCTGTTGAACGCATGCTCGGCCACAAAACCGGCATGATCGGACAACCGCTAAGGTTGCTCGCCCGCGAGGTCTATGACCGGATCAGAAAACGCGTGTCGCCGTCCGAAGTGGCCTTGATGACCGGCGAAGAGAAAATCGTGCCGCCCCATGCGCGCTATTTTGTCTGCACGACGGAATCCATGCCGCTCGACAAGACTGTCGACTTTCTTGCCGTCGATGAAATCCAGCTCGCCGCCGACCCGGAGCGCGGCCATGTCTTCACTGACCGTTTGCTGCGCGCCAGAGGCGAAGAAGAGACAATGTTCTTGGGCTCTGAAACCGCACGACCTTTGATCTCCCGCCTGCTGCCGGACGCGAGCATCACCAACCGTCCTCGGTTTTCGATCCTCTCCCATGCTGGTCAAAAGAAACTCACCAAGCTGCCCAGGCGCACCGCCATCGTCGATTTTTCCGCCGACCGGGTATATGCCATTGCAGAATTGATCCGCCGCCAACGCGGTGGCGCCGCTGTGGTGATGGGTGCGCTGAGCCCCAGAACCCGCAACGCCCAGGTGGCACTCTATCAGAATGGCGATGTGGACTATCTGATTGCAACGGATGCTATTGGCATGGGGCTCAACATGGATGTCGACCATGTAGCCTTCGCAAGCACCTCCAAATTTGATGGCGCCAGACACCGTCCTCTCCGCGTTGCCGAACTCGCGCAGATCGCTGGGCGCGCGGGACGTCATATGAACGATGGCAGCTTCGGCACCACCGGCGAAGCCCCCGTTTTAGATCCCGAGACAATCGAACGCATCGAAGATCACAATTTCGACGCTGAGCAGGTTTTCTTCTGGCGAAACAACGACCTCGACTACTCCACCCTCAAGGATCTCATCCGCTCTTTGGAAGTCTCTCCAAACAGGCGGGGCCTCACCCGCGCACCTATGGCCACCGATCTGGAAGTCCTCACCCACCTGTCTAGAGACGAAGAAACAGCCGCCATGGCTGCAGGGCCTGCCGCCATCGGAATGCTGTGGGATGTTGCCCAAGTGCCAGATTTTCGAAAAACCTTGGCAAGCGAGCATGCGAGCCTTCTCGCTCGCATCTATGCAAGCTTGATGTCGGAAGAAGGCCGCATATCTGAAACATGGCTGGATACCCAGGTAAAACGCCATGAACGGACTGAAGGCGACATAGACACTTTGTCTAATCGCATCGCTCATATGCGGACTTGGACCTATGTGGCCAACCGAGCTGGGTGGTTGGACGATTCTGCCCATTGGCAAGAGCGCACGCGCGCTGTAGAGGATAGGTTGTCAGATGCTCTCCATGAGCGCCTGACCCAGAGGTTCGTCGACAGACGGACCAGTGTTTTGATGAAGCGCTTGCGAGAACGCGAGGAATTAATGGCGTCGGTAAATCAAGAAGGCGATGTACTCGTCGAAGGGGAATTCGTCGGTAAGCTGCAAGGCTTTGTCTTTGTCCCGGATGAACGTGCAACGGGTGTTCATGGCAAGGCACTCCGTGCGGCCTCCGACAAAGCACTCGCGGGCGAGATCGCCGCACGCGCGGAAAAATTCTCCCGCGCCCCGGCGAGCGAAATTGAACTCGCCGACCAGGGACGGTTCATCTGGGACGGACACGCGGTTGGACGCCTGATCGCAGGCGACAATCCCCTATCGCCCCGGGTGGAACTACTCGCCAGCGAACAACTGAACGGCCCAGATCGGGAAAAGGCACAAGAACGCCTGGAGAGCTGGATCAAGGTTCATATCGCCAAGACTCTTGAGCCGTTGATTGCTCTTTCAACTGGCGAAGAACTCACTGGCCTTGCCCGCGGCGTGGCATTCCAACTTGTCGAAAACCTGGGCGCGATCAATCGCGAACGCATTGCCGATGACGTAAAGGCGCTGGACCAGGATGCCCGGGGTCAGTTGCGCAAGAAGGGTGTGCGCTTTGGCGCCTACTCGATCTTCATGCCAATCCTGCTCAAGCCGGCAGCTGCCAATCTGATCCTGACCCTTTGGACATTAAGCCGTCCCATGGACGACAAAGATGCCAATCCGTTTGATGGCCTGCCGCCTGCGCCAGCACCTGGCCTTACCTCCATGACGGTTCCAGAGAATGCGCCTGCTGACTTTTATGAAGCCATTGGCTTCCGTGTCAGCGGCCCCCGCGCGGTGCGACGTGACATGCTGGAAAGACTTGCAGACGTGATCCGCCCGATCATTTCAGAACGCCGCTACAAAGGTGGCTTTGTTATTGACCCAGACATGATGTCGCTCATGGGCTGCTCTGCCGAGGAAATGGCGGGCATTCTGAAAGGCCTCGGTTACCGCGTAGGCTCAGAGACATTCACAGCAGAAGAACTGGCCGAGGCAGAACGGCTCACTGTAGCGGCGAAAGCGCCGAAGAAAATTGCAGCGACCGAGCCACACAAAGTGGAAACCGCCCAAGAAGCGCCGCAAGAAACGCCTCCAGAGCAAACTTCACCTGAGGCCAGCCCAGAGACACCAGCAGAGGATGCTGTCGAGGCGGCGACACCAGCAGCCGCAGAAACGCCAGCACCAGCTCCCGCTGCAGACCAGGCTACACCCAAGGCAGCCGAAACAGCCGAAGCACCAACAACATCAGACGCTCTCACCGCCGAACCTGAGAATGTTCAGGCCGACAACACAGAAGCAGCCCCAGCTGAGCCGGAGGCAGAGCCGGTGGACACAGCTCTGGAAATCTGGCGCCCGCAGCGACGCCATCAAGGCGGCCGACCTCAGCGCAACCGCGGCAAAAATCAGCAAAACACCCGAGGGGACAAACAAGGCCGCAGCAAACCCGGAAATCGCGCGGGAAGCCACAAGGGCAAGGGGCTTAAGAGAGACCAGGGCGCGAACCGGCCCCACCATAAGCCGAAGCCAAAAGATAAACCGATTGACCCGGATTCACCTTTCGCAGCTCTTATGGCGCTCAAGAATCCGCCACCGAAGGACTGATGGCTTCGGAAACGCCACACGCCAAAACCCAGCGCCTTGATCGCTGGCTCTGGTTTGCCCGCTTCTTCAAGAGCCGCACGCTTGCCGCAAGCATCGTGAGCGCCGGCAAGGTCCGCGTGAACGCGGAGCGGGTCGGCAAACCGAGCCACTCTGTGAAAACCGGCGATATCCTGACCTTTCCCGCCGCAAAACAGGTCCGGGTGATCAAAATCGTCGAATTGGGCACACGCAGAGGGCCGGCTCCCGAAGCGCAGGCCCTCTATGAGGACCAGGCACCACCCAAACCGCGAAAAGCTGCCGAAAGGCTGCCAAAAGTCGCTGAAAGGGAGGCCGGCGCCGGTCGCCCCACAAAACGGGAGCGACGACAAACAACGGCTCTGAAAAAAGGCATCGAATAAAATCACATTATATTTATGTGGTTGAAAAAGTTTCCCCAAGCATATAAGTGAAATTCACCCAACAAACGGCGGACTCATGCTCAAACGCATTCAAGCTCTGTTTCACACCGAAACCGAGGAAACACAGGAAAAGACTTTCGACGATGTGAAAGTCGCCGCGGCGGCCCTGCTGGTCTGCGCTGCAACCATGGACGAAGTCTATGGGAAGACAGAACAGGCGACGATCCGGAGGGTTCTCAAGAGCTTTTTTGAACTGTCCGATGAAGAGACGGAAGAGCTCATGACGCTGGCGGAGAGCGAAGAACAGCGGGCTGTTGGCCTACACCGCTGGGCCCAAACGCTGAAAGACGCCTATGAGGTTGAAGAACGCACCCAGCTGATTGAGCAGCTCTGGGAAGTTGTCTATGCAGACGGCGAATTACACGACTATGAAGCGAGCCTGTTGCGGCGGATAGTCGGCTTGATATACGTTCCCGACCGCGAAGCAGGTCTTGCGAGGAAACGGGTGCTTGCCCGGCTTGGACTGGACGCCTAGGGCTCGGAGAATTTGGGCCTCAAGAACCAAAGGCCTGGAGGCCTAGACCACACATTGTCCGCACTCACAATGCGGAATTCGGAGTAGAATATGACCTATCTGGTGACCGACAATTGCATCAAGTGCAAATACATGGACTGTGTCGAAGTCTGCCCGGTCGACTGTTTCTATGAAGGCGAGAATATGCTCGTCATTCACCCAGATGAATGCATCGATTGCGGCGTCTGTGAGCCGGAATGCCCTGCTGAAGCGATCAAAGCGGATACAGAGCCAGGCCTTGAGAAGTGGCTTGAGGTCAACACAGAATATGCATCGAAATGGCCAAACATCACCATGAAAGGTGAGCAACCGGCTGACGCAGAAGACTGGGACGGCAAACCCAACAAATTTGAAGAGCATTTCAGCGCAGAGCCCGGCGAAGGCGATTAACCTCACCGCACTCTATGCACCTGATTTTGCTTGGCTTTCCCCGCCCGATCTTTATTTAGGGCGAAATTTGTGATATGCTGGTTTTAAAGCAATTCAACTAGGCCCTGGTTAAGGGATGACCGGGACATTTGGGCACCAATTTTGGCGGCAAAGCTTGGAATCAGGCGCAGCGCCAGCGTGGGTCCTTTTCTGGGAAAACCCAGGGATGAGATAGGGGATCCGAAGGAAAGCTGATCTTGCCTCCAGGTGATGGTGGGCAACATTGAGCGATCTCTTCACGCACACGGACAAATTGGACAAAAGAGGCGGACCGATTGACCCGCTCTTCTGGTCTGTTTGATCCAACTGACGCCCTAAAGCCTAAAACCACATGCTGGCACCGCCAGCAAGCAGACGGAGCGACCATGGCAGCCAAGGCCACAAAGAAAACGAAGACCAGTGCAAAGAAGGCGACCAAACCCGCCGCAAAGGCCAAGGCAAAACCAAAGACCAAGGTAAAGGCAGCAGCAAAGAAGACGGCTTCCAAAAAAGCGGCGCCAGCCAAGGCAAAGGCTAAGCCAAAAGCTGCCGCCAAAAAGACGACCGCAAAGAAAGCAGCGGCTAAAAAGCCAGCTGCCAAGAAAGCCGCCGCAAAAAAGACAGCCAAAAAGGCTGCACCCAAAAAGCCAGCCGCCAAGAAAGCAGCTCCAAAGGCAGCTGCAAAAAAAGCAACCGCCAAAAAGGCGGCGCCTAAGAAACCGGCAGCAAAGAAGACCACGGCTAAAGCAGCTGCGAAGAAAGCCGCTCCTAAAACAGCCGCCAAGAAAGCCACAGCAAAGAAAGCCGCGAAGCTTGAGGCTGTTGTCGAGAAGAAGAAGCCAAGAACGAAACCCATCATCGCGCGGCCAGCAAAGGCAGACATCCCAGAGCCAGCGTCGATCCGACCAATTCCTAAAGCGGAACCGAAAGTCACGGCAGAGCCTGATCCAAGGCCCAGCAAGCTCGCGTTCAAGAATAAGGAATTCGTCGTCTATCCTTCACATGGCGTCGGACAAATCACGTCTGTTGAACGTCAGGAAGTCGCCGGTCACGAGCTGGAGCTCTATGTGATCACCTTCGCAAAAGACAAAATGACCCTTCGGGTACCCACCAATAAATCCGAAGCCGTCGGCATGCGGAAATTGTCTGAACCAAAAGTCATTACCCAGGCAATCGATACGCTGAAGGGTAAAGCAAAGGTTAAACGCACCATGTGGAGCAGGCGTGCTCAGGAGTATGAAGCAAAGATCAATTCAGGTGATCTGATCGCAATCGCTGAAGTCGTGCGAGACCTCTTCCGATCAGACAAACAGCCCGAGCAGTCCTATTCCGAACGCCAGCTCTTTGAGGCCGCAATTGACAGAATGGCCCGCGAGGTGGCTGCCGCTGACAATATGGATGACGAGGCAGCCATTGGTCGGCTCGAAACGGTTCTTGTAACCGCCGCCGGAAAAGCCGAGAAAAAAGCAGAGGCGGAAGCTGCTGCTGAGGCCGCCGGCGACGCCTAAACGCGACACTGAACATCAAAGCTAGAAAAGGCCCGCTTTCTGCGGGCTTTTTTTGTGATCCAGACGGCAAACCCATCCGTATACCCAAGCAAGAGAAAACGCCTTGAGGTCGCTTGAGACCTTAAGCGAGGGGATAAGGACTGGTCATGGTATCCACAGCTTTTATTGATACGCCTGAGACACAACGCGCCAATCGCCGTTTCATCAAAAAGGTGATGACTAAGCCACTCCTGTCCGAAGAGCACGAACGCGAGCTCGCGCGCCGCTGGCGGGATCACCAGGACGTAAACGCCCTCCATGAGCTCACAGGCGCCTATATTCGCCTTGTGGTTTCCATGGCAACCCGGTTTCGCAACTATGGCCTGCCGGTCAGCGATCTGGTCCAGGAAGGCAATGTTGGCCTGATGCAGGCCGCCGCACGGTTTGATCCTGATCGCAACGTTCGGTTCTCAACCTATGCAGGTTGGTGGATCCGGGCCGCTATTCAGGATTTCGTTCTGCGCAACTGGTCAATTGTCCGCACGGGCACGACAGCAGCCCACAAGTCTCTGTTTTTCAACCTGCGGCGTCTGAAGGCACGCATTGCCAATGGAACACGGGACAAACTGACTCCGGATGATCGCCAGTCCATTGCTGAGAACCTGGGCGTCAATGTCATCGACGTAGAGAAAATGGAGACCAGACTGTCCGCGAGCGACCGATCGCTCAATGTCGTTCCCGGCGGTCAGGAAGAAGAAGGCGGCTCCACCTGGCAGGAACTGCTCGTTTGCGACGCACCGACGCCCTCAGAGCAGGTAGAAGAGACCAACAAAAATGAACGGGTGAGAGAATGGATCGAAAGTGCCTTTGAGCATCTTAATCCACGCGAACGCGCCATCATTTCAGAACGTCGGTTGGGCGATCAGACCGTCACGCTAGAACAGTTGGGGACAAAATTCGGCATCTCGAAAGAACGGGTTCGTCAAATCGAAAACCGCGCGTTGGAGAAAATGAAAGCAGCGATCACGGCGAAGGTCGATGATCCAATTGCAGCAACGTTTCTTTCCGCTTAGCGCCGAGACACTTCCTCAATCCGCTTGATCAAAAATCCAGGCGCGACAGGATCATCTGCCTTGCTCCCATTGATCAAATAGAACATTTCCGATTGCGCCGCATCGAGCTGAAGCTGCTGAGCGACATCCCCCATCTGCGCGGCAAATGAAACTTCCATAACACTTATCTTAAGTGGACCAACCTGCGCGTCCCGTCCATCAATCAAACCAAAGCTATCGATGATCCCGTGAATGTCCTCCGCGTGACGCTCCCCAACTTGCGGGGGGACACCAATGAGAAAACGATGCGCCCTACCCGGGCGGGTAACAATCACAGCCGCTAATGTATTGAGGCCCTGAAAACGCATCCAGGCAGACGCACCCGGCAGCCCGGAAACATTAAACTGACGGACATCCCGGAGGGCGAGGGAGCCCGCCCAATCAGTTGTGAGATAGGTGAGTGCATCCGCTTCCCCATCAATAGGAAGGTGGTCATATTTCACGATGACTTTGTCAGGCCCGAGCGCCCACACAACATCACCGGTGTTAAACAGCTGAAAACTCTCTGGAACCTGAAAGCGCACCCCCTCAACAATGTTCAGAAAGCGGTGGCCACGCACAAAGCCCTGCTCATCCTGCATACCAAAAAGCAGGCCATCAATTGTCGCCATATATCGGCCACGCGCCTGCTGTTTGGGCTGAGCTGACAGGCGCAGAGCATGTGCAAGCTCAGCTGTGCGACGGGCACGGTCTTGTGTATCTGGATGATTGGCCACCCATCCTGCCGGATCAGCCCACAACGCTGTGTCCATCTGGCTCGCACGGTGTTTTGTATATGCATTCATGGCGGTGAGGACGTTGCTGACAGCGAGAGGGTCATACCCCGCTTCGTCCAGGTACCCAACAGCGAGCCGATCAGCATCATTTTCCTGCAAGCGGGAATATCCAGCAAGCAAGCCTGTGCGGGAAAGCAATCCAGCACGACCTTCCAGGCCCACCAGGCCATCCACCAGACTATCCACCAGACTATCCAGCAGGGCAATATCGGACGCAACGCTCCGCCGGCTCGCAATATGGCCAGCGCTCACATGAGCCATTTCGTGAGCGAGAACAGCGGCCAATTCTGCTTCGTTGTTTAAATGGGCCAGCATCCCGCGAGTGACATACACCCGACCATCAGACAGCGCCATGGCGTTAGCCAGCGGGCTATTTAGGATCGTTAGCTGATAGGTCCTTGTCGACAGATCCCCATGTTGAGCAAGTCGGTCAATGACGCCGTCCACATACTTGGCAAGTTCAACATCTGCATAGACCCCACCATGAGATTGCAGAATGCGCTCGTGGGCGCTGATTGCAGAACGCTCAACCGCGGGTGAAGACGCAGGTCCCCTGTCAGAAGAAGGTCCCAAATCAAACGAACAGGCCGAAAGCGCAAGGACTGGCAATACAGCAGACAAAGCCGCCTGCACCCACGCACCCGTTCTGATCACGCGGGACCGTCCAGCACTCTTCGCGTATGGAACCAAACTTCTCTGCAAACACCTAGCCTCTGAAATACGCCCGACACCAGGTCACAACCTGCCCGACTTCGTCATGTTAGATCAAGACGCACGGCCGGGGCCGTCCAAAAACTCAATTTGCTCCGGATGCGTGACCACAATTTCAGGCCCATTATAGGATTTAATCCATCCGCGCACCCTGACGCGCGCGTCGCGATAGACTTCGAGATCGTCGGAAAATTGACGGACATGCTTCGGCGCTATCGTCACCGTAAAGTCCTCACGCCAATCACCGCCAAAATTAAGATAGAGCCGCCCTCGGACCAGCGCCGCACTTTGAACAATACCCTCAACCAGTTGAAAACTATCAATACGGTTGAGAAGCATTTCAGGTTCTTCTGCCGAGAGAATTGAATAGTAGGAGTGGTTCCAGATTCCCAACTCCGCCTCTCTTGCTTGCGTTTCCAGGCGCAACAAATCTCTGACGCAGGATCTATTGTCGGGGAAGGAGTATGTGCGAGCCATGCCTTCGGCAATCATAGTACCCTGCACCCAGCGACCATCTGCCAGATAGAGGTGAGCAAGCAGCCGACCATATCTATCTTCACGCCGCCCGCCGTAAAACAGCTGCACCTGTTCATTCTCAACCAGCGCCGCCAACGCCCTGCGCGCAACATCTGACAATGGCCAATCTGCGAAATTGCGCCGCCCTAAAGCGAGTTTTGGAGCCTGCAGCCCGACAAGCCGCACCTCCCGTCCACCCTGTAGGACAACAGTGTCACCATCGATGACCGACACGACCTTGTGCGCCTCTGACCGCTCAAGGTCACAGTTTGGCAGTGCAACAGCCGAACTCGAGAAAGAGGCACCGAGGACCAGAGCCCAAAGCAACGGACTCGCAATCTGTTTCGATAAGGTTGCGAGCCCGCGAATGCTAAGCCTGCGCGTTAATGTCTGTAAGACCTGCTTTATAGGCAATGATCGCAGCTTCCGTTCTATTCCGTACACCCAGTGTATTCAGAATAGCGTTCACATGAAGCTTTACCGTTGCCAACGCAATGCCTAGCTGTGTGCCAATCTCCTGATTGGACGCTCCCCGACCCAGCTCTTTCAGCACATCCATCTGACGTCGTGTGAGACGGTCTAGTCCCGCAGAGTCGAACGAGTAGTTGGGCTCGCCAAAGCCACTGCTTTCTTTAGAGAGAATAGACTCCGGAACATATCTTCCGCCCGAAAGCACAAGCCTGACAGCACCAACAAGGACTGCCGCTTCAGTGGTTTTAGAGACAACACCTTGAACGCCCATATCAAGATATCGGCGAACAATCTCTGGTTGATCCTGCTCATGAAGCAGAATAACCGAGCCAACGCCATCGGTTTCTTGAAGACGTGAAATCGCCGCCATCTCGCGACCGACCTGTGCGGCACCCTCCATCAACACCAGGTCAACAGAATCACCCTTCTCCACCTTCTCGATAAGTGCATCAACGCTGGCGACTTCAGTAATCGTCGCCTCAGCATCCACGCCCTTCAAAATTGTGGCCAACCCAATGCGACAGCATGGGTGCTCACTCACAACAACCAAATTCATAACGCTTAGTCCCCCGACCTGCGCACTGCATCCCAAAAGCCAATGATCAACGACCCGCCAAGCTCACCAATCAGCTGGATTAAAGAGAAACAGAAGTCCAATAGTGAAATTACAAGTTCAACAATTATAAAACAGACTTTCGCTCGCGACAATGACGGGGCGTCATTCAAATTGATCGATTTCCCTTTTAGAAACAGGGGTTCAGGGCGACCCATGATGGAATACTGATTTCCCATGTAATCGGAAAGATCATCTATCGTTCGGACAGGTATCGGTCGATTAATACAGTCAAAACAACTAGGCCTGGCTCTCGTGGAACCTCAGCTTTGCGAGCGTGGTTCGGAAAAAAACATCACACGAACGCGATCAGAACAGCCCTTCATCGACCCAAAATCAGAGAGGGAACCACCTACCTCACGCAGCGGCACTCTGCTATACAAATCCCAATTGCTGCATCTCTGGCCCCGTAGCTCAGTTGGATAGAGCATCAGATTCCTAATCTGAGGGTCGGTGGTTCGAATCCACCCGGGGTCACCACATTCACCACACAGCGTAATGTATGGCAGTAGATCTGCCGCGCAGGCCGCCTAGCCAAATTGCAGCCTGAATAATCACCAGTAATTCATGGTTAATCAGGCGTCCGCATGAAAAACTGAACGCGCCAATTTGCCACACAACCCTTTGATCGATAACGCTGGGGAAGCAGAACCTCACCGACCATCACCAAGCACAAATTTCCGAAGAGCAGGTGGACGAGGAGACCGTTCCGACGCCATCGGAATGTGAAAACATCATTAGCAACTGAAGGAAAGGCACCACGCGAAACACCCTTACCTCCCGCGTAGTTGGGTGACGGTCACGCACCCCATAGCTTGTGGACCAAACAACCCACAAGGACATGACCGAAATGGATGCCTTTAATGAGATGAACGCGCAGATCGCGCAATTTCCACTATGGCTACAATGGTGGCTGACCTGGATGCAGACGCTGCTCATCCTGCTGCCCTTCCTCTTCATCAAAAGGCGGGAAGCTCAGGTGCTGATTGCTGCACAGGTTCTGAACTTTGCCCTCGGCTTTTACATCTACACCGCGCAAGGGAACATGATCACCAAGCTCTTTGGCTTGGGTCATATCTTCTGGGCTGGTGCCTTTGCATATTTCATCTATCGGATTTTCACCGGCAGGTCAGAGACCGAAGGACGCCCCTATTTTCGCACCTGGCTCTATACCGCAACTGTGACGCTTGCCATCTCACTTGTCTTCGACACCTACGACATCATTCAATATCTCAACGGGACCCGCGAGCCGATGGTGGAGTATTACGCTCAATAGGGCCCAGCAAACACCATAGTGTCACGGCACTCACACAGGTGATTGGCTCCACCATTGTCCGATCGAATGGCTCCTCATTCCAGCCAACTTCTTCTTAAGTCTGAGAGGAACAAAGAGAGGTCGGACTTTCATGCAATCAGCTCCTACACAAAGTGCCGTTGGCGCCATGCTTAAGGAATGGCGAACAGCCAAAGGGTTGAGCCAACTTGCCCTCGCCTGCGACGCAGACATTTCGCCGCGCCATCTGAGCTTCCTGGAAACCGGACGCGCGCAGCCGAGCCGCGAGATGGTGCTGACCTTGGCCGACACCCTTGACATACCGCTGCGCGAGCAGAACGCGCTGCTCATTGCAGCGGGATTTCCATCTGCCTTTGCAGAGTCCGATTATGACAGTCCCGAGATGAGCGAAATCCGGCACTTGGTCAACCTCATGCTGAAGACCAATGATCCTTTTTGTGCAGCTGCAATTGATCGCCATTGGAACATATTGAGCGCCAACCAGACCTATTGGGCGGCGACCGGCGGCAAGCCAGCCTCACCTGAGCCAAAACCCAACCTTCTCAAACGCATGTTTGCGCCGGGCGGATTCAGGGATCTTGTGACGAACTGGGATGATGTTGCTTACCCGATTATCCAACGCCTTCACCGCGAAGCCATCGCAGAGCTCAGCCGGAATGAGACATCAACCAGAGATCTGTTGGATGAACTGATGGAAACCTATGACCTCCCCGCCAAATGGAAGGTCTTGGACATAGGCGCACAACAGCCACCTCTTGTGCCGGTTACTCTTGAAGTCGGCAGCAAGACAATTCAGCTGGTTACAACAATTACGACACTGGGCACCGCACAGGATGTGACCTTGCAGGAAATTCGCATCGAATCCTTCCTGCCCGCAGATCAGGAGAGCCGCGACAACTGGCTCGCCATCTTTGGAACCGCATGACAGCGAAATGTCGCCGCTTACCTCTGAGGGAATTGGACGTCACCACCATTCATGCCACCGTTCGCCGGAAAACCGAACAATAAGGAGAGGCAAATGTTCCTGACAGATGCATGGAAGAGCGACACGCCATTCAACCCCGAAAGCAGATTGCTGCGTCGGTTCCTATTGGGGAACGCCACTTTTTCAACCCTCACTGGCACGCTCTGCCTCGTGGACGCTGCGCCTCTGACCCAAGCCTTTGGCATTCCCGACCCGACCCTTTTACCGGGCCTTGGTGTTCAGCTGCTCCTCTTCGCCACAGCAATTGTCTGGATTGCGACCCGTCCGGACATCTCAACCCGTCTTGCCTGGATCATCATCGCCCTCGATATCGGTTGGGTCGTGGGCTCCATTGCACTGCTTCCATTCGTTTCAGGCATGCTGACTGCGACCGGTATCACCGCACTGGTCCTCGTCGCTATAGGCGTTGCAACCTTCGCGTGTGGTCAGATTGCAGGCATCCGCCGTCTAACCGCCCAAACAGCCTGACCATCAATCAGGCAACGGAATAAACTCGTCATCACCTGGCACCGGTGCAAACCGGCCCTCACGCCAATCCTCTTTCGCCTGTTCAATCCGTTCCGGACGGCTGGAAACAAAGTTCCAAAATAGGTGCCGCTTTCCATCTACCGGCGCGCCACCAATCACCACATAGTGCGCACCTTCTGGCGCCAACATGTCCACAGACAAGCCAGGCTTCAGAACCACCATGGTGCCAGCCTCAAAGGTCGCGCCGTCAATCTCGACCGCACCGCGAACAGGATAAACGGCGCGCTCTTCATGATCGGCCGGAACGGTTAGCGCAGACCCCGCTGCCGCCTCCACGTCAGCATAGAGGGTTTCGCTATGAACCTTGACGGGGGATGACAAGCCCCACCCTTTGCCCGCAACGAGAGACAGGCGGATGCCCGCATCATCGAATGACGGAATGTCGGCCGCTGCCACGTGCTGGAAGTTTGGATCCGTTTCTTCCAGATCCTGCGGCAGCGCCATCCACACCTGCAATCCAAAGAGCGCACGTTCTTTATCCAGCAATTCTTCCGGGGTGCGCTCTGAATGCACAATCCCAGACCCCGCCGTCATCCAATTCACCTCACCAGGGCGGATCGCCTGCACATAGCCCAGACTGTCACGGTGCATAATCTCACCCTCGAAAAGCCAGGTGAGTGTCGAAAGCCCAATATGCGGATGCGGCCGTACGCTAATGCCTTCGCCAGCAGGAAATACCGCTGGTCCCATCTGATCAAAAAAGACAAAGGGTCCGACACTGCGCCGCTCAACCGCCGGCAACACTCGGCGCACATCAAATCCGCCAAGGTCCTTCGTTTTTGGGGTAATCACAAGATCGACGGCGTCACATCCTTCAACGTCCGAACAGTGTGGGGTTTCACTTCTTTGAAAAGTCATCTGGGATCCTCCTCAGGGCAGGGTCTTTGAACAAGCTAGGTGCCAGGCCCTGAAATCAAGGCCTGGCCGTGCTTTTTAGGGAACCATATCGAAAAGCAGGAGATGGGCATCTTCGACGATGTCCAATGACAAAACATCCTCATTGGCCACCGCCAATCCATCACCCGCTGTGAGTGTCTCACCTGCGACGCTCAGCGAACCATCAACAACCTGAAGCCAAAGCAAACGCCCAGGCTCTGCTGTATGGGTGAACCGCTCGCCAGCGACGAAACGTCCTGCATAGAGATCAGTATCCTGACCGATTGTGAGCGAGCCTTCGCGTCCACTTCCGCTCGCCACCAGTTTGAACCCTTGCGCTTTTTCGCCACCGTCGAAAAAGCGCTTCTGGTCATAGGAGGGTGTGGTGCCGTCTTCATTGGGCATCACCCAAATTTGGAGAAAATGCACAGGTTCATCGCGTGACGCATTGAATTCACTATGTCGAATGCCATGGCCAGCCGACATAACCTGCACTTCGCCTGGCTCAATCACAGACCCTGTGCCAAGCGAGTCCTTATGCTCCAGCGCACCACTCAAAACATAAGTGATGATTTCCATGTTTTGATGCCCATGAGTATCAAAGCCAGCGCCAGGCCGAACCTGATCCTCATTGATCACCCGCAGGGGACCAAACCCCATATGGTCTGGGTCGTAAAAGTGACCGAAGGAAAACGTGTGTTGGGAGGCAAGCCATCCAAGATTTGCTTGCCCGCGATCCTCTGCTTTTCTGATTTTCATCATCGGATCTCTCCTTTGCCTGTTTGCTGTATAGAGAGATAATCGTCCCGATATGATTTACTATCCTTATATTAATGCACATACTGTCTCTCTAAACGAGACAATAGGATTCTTATGGACAGGTTTGCAGCAATTACAGCTTTTGCAGCAGTTGTTGAGCAGAACGGTTTTGCCGCTGCGGCCCGCAAGCTCGGCGCCTCCCGATCCCAGGTGAACAAGGCGGTGATCAACCTGGAAGATGATTTAGGTGTCCAGCTTCTCCAACGGACAACACGCCGGGTATCGCCAACACCAAGCGGCGAGGCGTTCTACGAGAAATGCCGAACCATATTGGATGACCTGTCAGAGGCGGAGCGCAGTCTTAAAGACACCAGCGACAAACCTGCAGGCACGCTCAGAATCAATGCGCCTCTCTCCTTCGGAATGGCGCACATGGGACCCGCGCTTATTGATTTCATGCAACGCTATCCAGACATCACGACCGAGCTGGAGCTCAATGATCGCTTCATCGACCCCGCCAGCGACGGGTACGACATCACAGTCCGCATCGGCACACCGACACCCGTTCCTTCTCTGATCGACCATGAGATTGTCGAGATGAAACGCGTCCTCTGCGCAGCGCCCTCATTCGTAAAAGAACATGGCGCGCCAACGGAGCCTCACGGCCTTACCCATCTGCCCTGCCTGCATTATGGGAATCTTGCTTCGGGCAATTCCTGGACATTGAGCAATGGCGAAAGAGAAGAGACGATCCACACCAAAGGTTCGCTCTGCTCGAACAATGGCGAGGTCCTGCGCGATGGTGCTGTCGCCGGTCTGGGCATCGCCCTTCTCCCTACATTCATCATTGGCAAAGAGCTTCAGGCGAGCAAGCTCGTCACCGTGTTGCCGGGTTGGACCCCAAGCACCCTTCAACTCTGCCTGCTTTACCCACCCAACCGGCATCTCGCCGAACGGGTACGTGTTTTTGTAGAGTTTATCTATGAGCGCTTTGGCGGCGAGCCCTACTGGGATCAGATGAAATAGACCGCACACTGAGTTCCAATCAGCCCCCTGAGTGATATGATCTGCAAAAAGAACAGGGGGACCAATAAGAATGGCTGTTTTTTTCAGAGGCCTTGTCGGATCGGCATTTGCACTTGCCTTCTACACTACCATGCTCTTCGCACCGACCTGGTATCTGACAGGCGGTTTCGATTGGCCGCGAGGCTGGGAATTCCTGCTCCTGATCACACCTGTCTATGTCATCGCGACGATCTGGCTCTCCTGGACAGACCCCGACCTTATGAAAGACAGAACCTCGCTTGCAGGCGAGCAACCACTCGCCGACAAATTCGCCACAGCCCTTCTCCTTACCTTCATCATTGTCTGGTTCCTCTTCATTCCCTGGGACGTGCACGAGCTGAAGCTCCTGCCAACGCTTCCAGACATGATTGGCTATTGGGGAGGCGTGGCTCTTTTCCTCGCGGGATGTTTCATGATCTGGCGCACCTTTCGCGCCAACACCTTTGCCGCAAACATCGTCAAAACCCATGAGCGGGAACAATATGTCATCGACACGGGCCCTTATGCCCGGGTCCGTCATCCCATGTATTCAAGTTTCATCCTGTTTTTTGTCGGAATTGGCCTGTTCCTGGAATCATCAGCTGCAGCGCTCATTGCCCTTCCCGGCACACTCCTTTTCCTGCTCCCACGGATATTGATCGAAGAAAAACAGTTAAGTCAGGATCTGGACGGCTATGCGGACTACACGTCCCGCGTCCGCGCGCGGGTGATCCCCCATGTCTTTTAGGCTTGGCAGATTATAGATCCCGCATCTTCTAGGTTTCGCACCCGCCCCTGGCTTGTTATGACAGGCGCTATGGGCAGTCGACAAAACATACTCATCATCAAGCATGGCGCTTTTGGCGACGTGATACAGAGCGAAGGTGCACTGCACGACATTCGCATCCACCACCCAGATGAACAGATAACCGTGCTCACGGAACCCGCTTACGCAAAAATCATGGATCGCTGCCCCTGGGTCGACAGCGTGGTGCGTGATCCCCGAGAGTCTCGTTGGCGGCTCGACAAAATGTGGGCGCTGCGGCGCAACCTCAAAACTCTCAATATCCACCGGGTCTATGACCTGCAAAACTCATCACGCACCACGGATTATTTCAAATGGATTTTCCCGGGCGTGGAATGGTCCGGGACAGCGCCTGGATGCTCCCACCCCCACAAAGCGAAAGACCCGAAATCAATCCACAGCCTCCGACGCATGGAAGGACAACTCACCGACGCCGGCCTCGCCTGCAAGCACACAATGCATCCAGATGTCAGCTGGATGGCGAACGATGTGAGCCCCTTACTTAAAGAAGCAGAACTCACCTCGGGCTTTGTTTTGTTGGTGCCTGGCTCATCTGCTTCTCTGCCCCACAAACGCTGGCCATATTACAAAGAGCTCGCCGAGTGCCTTATCACAGACGGACGCCAAGTGGTCACCGTGCCGGGTCCTGATGAGATGGAGCTTTGTGCCAACATTCCTGGCACGACACTCACAGGTGGATCGTTTCTGGACTGGTTCGATCTTGCGGGCGTTGTAAAAGCAGCGTCCTACATTGTGGGCAACGACACGGGTCCATCCCACCTTGCAGCCCATATGGGCAAGCCAGGGCTTGCCCTTTTCGGGTCGCACACGACCGTGGAAAAAACCGGCATCAAGACAGATCAGTTTGATGCCATTGAGGTTGAGGACCTGCAGGATCTATCCGTTGAACGGGTATATGAAGCAGTGAAAGCCGGATTAACCGCTCACTCAAATTCGGTGTAGGATTTTTCTTCAACGATTGTGGCACCGGTTTCAAGATTGATATCTTTTTTCAACGCGGCACGCTTGTCATTGGTGACATAGACAGCTCGCGCGAGCGCCACAAACTTTTCACCGAAATCCTTGTCCCGTTCGCATTCCCGAATATCGTCTTCGATGACCCAGAGTGCTTCATTCACTTCTTTGAGCGCACCGGTGAGCTTTTGCAGTTCTGCGGTATCTTCAAGCGCCGCATCACGCGCCGCACTGAGCACACCCAATTCGTGGCGAACATTCTTCAGTTTGGCCTCATCGCTCATCCGTTCGGATTTGATGGTGAGGATGGTGATCTTATCGATCAGCTCACCGGCACCTACTTCGATCATGATGGGTTGCGTATCAGCCATAGAATTCTCGCTTACGTCTGGAGACAGGTTCATCTCGGAAAGCCGCTTTATAGAGGAACTTGGAGAACCGGCACAGCCCTTAATATGACCATTTCGAACCCAAGCCAGACGTGCCAAAATACCAAAAAGCGACCAACCAGACCAAGATGAGACCCGCTGAGGAGCCTATATGTCGAGTGAACCCGTCGCCCTGTCCTGGGCGCGCCGCCTCCAGGAAGAGCGCCGCCTGCACATTCGCGCAAGCCAACCCTGGTTGAGGGTGGAAACAGAGGGCTTTGCCTATATCGTCCATGACTGGTCGGTCGGTGGCGCGGCAATCAACCACTTCCACAGCAACGGATCCGTTGGCAGCCTTGTGACCGGGAATGTCGGATTGTCAGGGACGGAAACGCTTTCCCCTTTTCAGGCGGACATCGTGCGTCAGGACGCTCACGGGAGAACAGCGCTGCGCTGGCTCAATATGGATGCGGCCCTGCAGCACGAACTGGATCAGATCGCCCGCCATCGCTAATCAATTAAATCCAACAAACCAGTCCATGGCCGGGAGGAATTCGTCATGACCACTTACAAAACGTTGAAGATCGAAAAACAGGGCGCTGTTGATTGGGTCACCATGAACCGCCCCGATGCACTCAATGCCATGAACCCGGAGCTCGTCTCCGATCTGCTCGACTATTTCGGGGCGCTTTATATGGATCATAGCGTGCGGGTGGTCGTGCTGCGCGGCGCCGGACGGGCATTCTGCGCCGGTCTTGACCTGAAAGACCGGTCAAACACGCCGGAAGCCGACACAAGCTCAAGTCCCCAAGCCGGTCTGGTAGGGCAAAGACGGATTAGCGAAATTGTCATGCGCATGCGGCGCGCGCCCCAGCCCATCATATCATTGGTGCATGGCCCTGCCTGCGGCGGCGGATTTGCGCTCGCGCTTGCAAGCGACATCCGTATTGCTGGCGAAAGTGCGCGGATGAATGCTGCATTCATCCGCATCGGCCTATCCGCCTGCGACATCGGTGTGAGCTATTTTCTGCCCCGCCTTGTGGGCGTATCGGTCGCGAGCGAACTCATGATGACCGGGCGCTTCATCAACGCGTCCCGCGCGGAACGCGTGGGGCTCGTGTCAGAGGTCGTGCCCGATGATCAGCTCGCAGAAGCTGTACAGCCCTATCTCGACGAAATGCTGACAACCACACCCCTGGGGCTCCGCCTCACAAAAGAATGCCTCAACATGAGCGTGGACGCAGGCAGCCTCGAAGCGGCTGTCGCCATGGAGGATCGCAACCAGATTCTCTGCGCCCAGACAGAGGATTTTCGCGAGGGGATCAGCGCTTTTCTGGGAAAACGGGCCCCGAACTACCAAAATACATGATCTTCTGAGATCACAATTCTCGAATAACCCCGATTTTCGTGGGGGAACCTGAGGTTTTTGCTGGACTCTTAGGGGTAATTAAGCGTCGAATCTGCTCGACAAACGCGTACGGACGAATAGAATTCGGCCCGCTTACTGACAATTTTGAAAATTGAGGACACGACGCCATGCCATCTTATAAGGCGCCTGTTGAGGACTTCATGTTCCTCTTCCACGAACTTCTTGAAATCGACAAACGCTCCGACTTGCCCGGTTTCGAAGACCTAACCCCCGACATGACCGGAGCCATTCTCGAAGGCGGCGCGAAATTCTGTGAAGAAGTTTTGCAGCCCCTGAACCAGGTCGGCGACGAACACGGCTGTGTTCTAGAAAATGGTGTGGTTCGCACACCACCAGGTTTCAAAGAAGCCTTTGAAAAATATTGCGAAGACGGGTGGAACCGTCTTGGGGCATCAGAAGAAATGGGCGGCGCAGGCCTCCCCTCTGTCGTCACCTTCGCCTTCTCAGAAATGGGATCGTCTGCAAACCAGGCCTTCACCATGTATCCAGGCCTGACCAACGCGGCCTATGGCGCGTTGCACGCCACTGGCGAACCCTGGATGAAAGAGCACGTTGTGCCCAAGATGGTCGCAGGCGAATGGACCGGCACCATGTGTCTGACCGAGCCTCATTGCGGCACCGATCTGAAACTCATGCGCACCAATGCAGTTGAGCAGGAAGATGGGACTTACCGTCTGAACGGCACGAAGATCTTCATCTCTGGTGGCGATCACGACATGACCGACAATATCGTCCACATGGTGATCGCTAAGATCCCAGGTGAAGACGGGAAGCTTGCAAACGATCTGTCGACCGTGAACTTCTTTATGGTTCCAAAATTCATCGTCGATCCTGAAACCGGCGAGCTGGGTCAACGCAATGGCGTGACCACAGGGTCCATCGAAAAGAAGATGGGCATCAAAGGCAACGCCACTTGCGTGCTGAACTTTGATGATGCTGTTGCCTACAAGCTTGGCGGTTCACCGAAGAAGGTCAAAAAGGCCGCCGACGGCAAGGAAGTTAAATCCAAGTCATCCGGCATGGCCGGCATGTTCGGCATGATGAATGCAGCCCGCATGGGTGTTGGCATCCAGGGCATCGCCGTTGGCGAAGTTGCTGTGCAAAACGGGGCCGCCTATACGCTTGAGCGGACAGCGGGTCGCTCGCTAACCGGCGCGAAAAACCCTGACCAGTCTGCTGATCCGATCATCGTCCACCCGGACGTGCGTCGTCTGCTGCTGCAGTCGCGGTCCTTCGTGGAAGGTGCACGGGCACTTGCCATGTATGTCTCCATGCTTTTCAGCGCCCAGAACAACGCAGCGGATGAAAAAGAGCGGGAGGAAGCAAGCGACCTCGGTCAGCTTCTGACGCCAGTCATCAAGGGCTACTTCACCGACAAAGGCTTTGAAGCCGCAAATGCATCCATGCAGGTTTTTGGTGGCCACGGCTATGTCCGCGATCATGGCATGGAACAGTTCGTCCGCGACGCCCGCATCAACCAGGTCTATGAAGGTGCCAACGGCGTTCAGGCCCTTGACCTCGTGGGCCGGAAAATGACCGCCAATGGCGGCCGCGCAACCATGACCTTCTTCGGCAAGATCGACGCCTTCATCAAGGAGAATGAAGGGGACGAAGCCATGAAGCCTTATATCGAACCGCTGAAGGTTGGATATGAGCGCATGGGGAAAGCTGCCGGTTGGCTCATGGAAAACGCACCAAAGAATTTCGACAATGCAGGCGCCGCCTCATACGAAATGATGAATATCTTTGGTGTGGTCTCACTGGGCTGGATGTGGGCACAGATGGCAAAAGTGGCCCTGGCCAAACTTGAAGCAGGTGAAGGCAATGCGGATTTCTATAACCGCAAGCTGGTCCTCGCGAAGTTCTGGCTGGAGCGGGAAGTCCCCAACACAGCTGCCTATCTTGAGCGCATCGAACTAGGTGCTGAAGACATTATGAAACTGGAAGAAGACGCATTCGTAGCGTAAACCCTTCAGTCTAAAAAGAGCTTTATCAGCGAAAATACGAAGCCCCGATGGAAACATCGGGGCTTTTGTTTGTCTTCTGGCAAGAATTGAGCACCCATACTGCACCCGCAATCTTCATGCGACCAGCGGGTGTATCGTGGCGACCTTTAACTCACTTCATTTCGATCAGGTATTCGCTTACTGGAAATCTGTCGCCAGAGATGGCGTTCCAAATGTCAGCGAATTTGACCTCATCGAAATTCCGGCTGCCTTGCCCGACATCACCTTTTGGGAGATGTATCCAGACGGTCGTGTGATCTGCAGAATGGTGGGCACGGCTGTCATGGCACGCATGAAATCGGATATTACAGGCATTGAGCTTTCATCTGTGATGCCGGCCTCCTCAGAGTTCAATCTGCTGGATGATTTGCGAACTCTCTTTTTACAGCCATGCGCTCTTTTTCAGATTTTGGTCAATCGACACGTGACAGGAAAAATTGCCCGCATGGAAACGCTGACATTTCCCTTGGCCGCAGACAAAGGCGGTAACCCGAAACTGGTGACCGTCAATCACATGCTCGAAACGATCAAATATGCAAACGACCAACAAGAGAGCACGCTGGAATTGATGCGAACCATCGAAGACCACAGATTCATCGATCTCGGTTGGGGCGTGCCCACTGTTAAAAATGCGCAACAGATTGCCAGGTAGGGCTTCCTTCCCTCTTCCCTGAAGCAGCCACATGTCTCATGCTACCGGCAGAGGAGAGACCAATGGCTGACTATGACCCATCCCAGATAGGCGACGAGACAGGCGATGCGGCGTTCACGCGAGCATCACCTCATGGCGGCTCCTATGAGGCGACCTATGCTGGCGCAACAAGCTTCCTGCGATGTCAATACACACGCGACCTCACAGACTTTGATGTCGCTGTTTCCGGCGTGCCTTTTGATCTGGCAACAACGGGGCGTCCCGGAGCACGCCTTGGACCAAGAGCGGTCCGCGACGCTTCCGTCAACCTGGCATGGGACCTGCCGCAAGGCTGGGCGTCCAATCCGCTGGACCAGCTAAAAATTGCCGATTGGGGCGATTGTGTGTTTGATCCTGGCAGACCGGAAACGTGGATTGATCGGCTGGAAGCCCACGCAGCCGATATCCTGGCGACAGAGACCGCCATGCTCACGATCGGTGGGGATCATTTCATTTCTTACCCGATGATCAAAGCCCATGCCGCAAAGCATGGGAGCCTCTCTCTCATCCACTTCGATGCCCACTCAGACACCTGGGAAGATGCAGATGGGCGCATCGACCACGGCACCATGTTCTATCACGCGAAAGAACAGGGCCTCATCGTGCCAGAACGGTCCATTCAGGTCGGCTTAAGAACCCACAACCCCAAGACCCATGGGTTCAACATTCTAGGGGCCACCGAGACATGCGGGTCTGACGCAGACACCGTCGCCGCACAAATCAAGAAGGCCGTCGGCACGAGCCCCGTCTACCTCACCTTCGACATAGATTGTCTCGACCCCGCTTATGCACCGGGAACGGGAACGCCCTGCGTCGGCGGCCTGACGACCCGTCATGCGCTTGATATCCTGCGCGCACTTGAAGGCATCAACCTTGTTGGTATGGATGTGGTTGAAGTCGCGCCCGCCTATGACGTGAGCGAGATCACAGCGCTCGCAGGCGCCAGCATCGCCTATCAGCTCCTTGCTCTTTACGCTGCCAGACCATGACCTTCACCTTCCGGCCCATAGCACCGTCTGACCGGCAGCTTATTGAGGAATTGGTGCGTGCCTACTATGCCTTTGACGGTCTCACTTATGACACGACCCTGCATGGGCCTGCGCTGGATCAGCTGGTCGAGGGCGACCCGGCCGTCAAAATCTGGATCGTCGAGTCAGAGGGCGAAACCGCTGGATACCTTATCCTGACAATCGGCTTCTCCATGTATTATGGCGGCAAGGACGGCTTCATCGACGAGCTGTTCCTGAAAGAGGCCTATCGTGGCCAGGGCGGCGGCGCAGAGATCATGCGCTTTGCCGACAAACAGGCGAAAGAGCTTGGCCTTGCCTATCTCCACCTCGAGGTGACTGAGCCCAACACCCGTGCGCGGGGCATTTATGAACGCCGCGGCTTTGCTCCTACCGGGCACATATTGATGAGCAAAAGGACGGCACCCTGACCGATCACAACCTGGAACGGCGCCACGCTTTCATTGATCTGACAGACGATGAAATCCAGGAGCTCATCACCCCCCTGTTCGGCAAAGGATCACTGGACCATTCAACCCTTCTGGATGGAGGAAGGGTCAACTCCAACTACGCGCTGAGTTTGAAGACCGCGCCATCCATCGCGCTCCTGCGTCTCTATGCACGTGGGGCAAACACCTGCCGACTGGAACGCGATATCCTGAAAAGGCTTGAAGGCCAAGTCTCCGTTGCAAAGGTACTGTTTGACGGATCAGAGAACACACACCCCTTTCTGATCCTTGAGTGGATCAAAGGCGAAACGCTGGATCGGGTCCTGCACAACAAAACCCGAAGCCCGGCAGAACTCGGAAGCCAGGCAGGAGACACACTCGCAAAGATCCATCAGATCATTTTTCCGCAAGCCGGTTTCTTCGGTGAAAATTTAGAGATTGAGAATGCCTTTCCTCTTGGAAAGGAGAGTTTCCTGTCTTTTGTCACACCAGCACTGGATGCGCGAGCCGGCGAACGGCTGGGTACAAAGCGAACCGAATACTTGCGCCGGTTTGTCGAATGGACCACACCCCTTCTCGACCAACTGCCAGAGCGGGCCTGCCTGGTACATAGCGACTTTAATCCCCCAAACCTTATGGTCTTCCATGGGCGCTTGGCAGGCGTGCTTGATTGGGAATTTGCCCATGCCGGCTCCCCGCTCACAGACATCGCAAACATGCTAAGGCCACGTCCCTACCAACCGCCTGAGTTCGACGAAGCCTTTATCGCCGCCTACGAAGCAGCCGTCGGCGTGCTTCCCGCGCACTGGCAGTCGCTGTCACGCATTCTCGACTTGATGGCCCAAATCGAGATGCTGGATGCGCCAGGCGACCGGCCAGGTATCTTCAAATGGGCGATTGAGCGCATTGACGAGACCATGCGATTTGTCGAACAAGATCTGGGCTGACCCCCTCAAATTCACGTTTCGCAAGTCCCCACCGCCATGATAGCGTGCCCGCCATCAAAATCAGGTTGCGATAGGCAATCAAATGTTTCCAGGAAAAGGGCCAAAGCAGTCTTGGTGGTTTTCCGTCTGGAAACACGCACAGAAATGACAGGGATACTCACATGAAAAACCTCTTTGATATCAGTGGCAAAGTAGCCATCGTCACCGGCGGCTCGCGCGGCATTGGTGAGATGATCGCACAAGGCTTTGTCGAAAACGGCGCCAAGGTCTACATCACCGCCCGCAAGGCGGAAGCCTGTGACGGCACAGCCGCTCGCTTAAGCGAAATCGGCGAATGCATTTCCATCCCCGGCGATCTCTCCACCGTGGAAGGCGTCACAAAGTTCGCGGAAGAAATCGCCAAGCGCGAAGAGAAGGTCGACATTCTCGTCAACAATGCGGGCGCGGCCTGGGGTGAACCTTTGGAGGACTATCCAGAAGGTGGTTGGGACAAGGTTTTTGATATCAACATTAAAGGCCCCTTCTTTCTCATCCAGAAGCTGTTGCCACTCCTGAAAAAAGCTTCGACCTATGAAGAGCCTGCGCGGATCATCAACACAGCATCGATCAACGGCATCAACCCGCCCATGCTTGAGACCTACGCCTACTCATCCTCCAAGGCAGGCATGATCATGCTGACCCGTCATCTGGCCCAGCGTCTCGCAAACGACGACATTCTCGTGAATTGCATTGCGCCAGGTCCGTTCCAAAGCCACATGATGGCCGCAACCCTCGCGACCCTCGGCGATGAGATTGCAGGCGCCAATCCCCGCAAACGCATTGGCCAGCCGGAGGACATTGCAGGCGTGGCCATATTCCTGGCCTCACGTGCCAGTGCCTACACAACAGGCGCCTGCGTGCCGTGCGACGGTGGTGCGAGCCAGGTCGGCGGCGGCATGTAACTTGCCTAAGAGAGCAACAAAAAAAGGCGGGGAGTTGACCCCGCCTTTTCTTTGCGATTCAAAGAATTCAATCAGCCGCAACTGACGACAGCGCCCCACGCGCATGCCCCACGATCAGCTCGATGAATTGTGGACAAAGCGCCTCCGGCAGATCATGCCCCATGCCGTCGATGAGCTCCAATTGAGCACCAGGCACAGACTTCGCGGTATCAATACCGCCTTCAACGCGCACCAGATTGTCGTCCTTGCCGTGGATAACAAGCGTGGGCGTGTTGATCTTGCCTAATCGGTCAACGCGGCTGCCGTCGGCAACAATGGCGCAATATTGGCGCATATAGCCTTCCGGGTAGAACATCCGGTCATAGGCTTCGCCAATCAGCTCTTCATACTCCGCATCCGTCTTTTTGTAGGCAGGGCTTTCATAAGTCCGCCGTCCCTTGATCGAATGCGTAATCACGTCTTGCCGTTCCTGGCTCGGTGCAGGCTCATTGAGTGCCTGCTGCGCTTCAGGCGTTGCCCGTGGCACATCTGGATTGCCCGTCGAGGACATGATGGATGTCATCGAATGGATCCGATCGCCATGATTGATCGCCATCAGTTGAACAATCATGCCCCCCATGGAAACACCCACAATGTGCGCCTTGTCGATACCGAGCGCATCCAACACGCCAATACCGTCCGCCGCCATATCTGCCATCACATAGGGTATGTCGGGCGTTTCGCCTGCAAGGACCGCTTTGAGAGTTTCAGAGGGATCAGGGGCACCCTCAAACTTCTGCGAGAAGCCCACATCGCGATTGTCATAGCGAACAACCCGAAAGCCTTCCGCAACAAGCCCGTCAAGAAGCGGCTTTGGCCAATTGATCAGCTGCGACGTGTAACCATTTACCAGAAGGATTGCAGGGCCATCCTTAGGTCCCATATCCTCTACTTCGATGGCAATGCCATTTGCTGTTACCTGCATGGCGCTTACTCCGCAGCTTGCGCGGCAGGGGCTGCCGTTGCTTTTCTGGCCGCCTGTGTGATTGCGTCGGCAATCTGAGGCACCAGTTCCTTCGGCATATCATGCCCCATCCCAGGAACCGTGATGAGTTCCGCACCGGCTATATGGAGAGCTGTATCTTTCCCGCCATCCAGTGGCACAAGCGGATCATCTTCCCCATGGAGCACAACAGTTGGCGCCGCCACCTTCTTCAACGCTTCGCGGCGATCACCACTCGCAACAATCGCGGCAATCTGGCGCACAAGACCAGTCGGATGATAGCTCCGCTCCAGCTGCTCCTTCATAAGCGTACGGCGCTCGTCTTCACTTGCCGGATAGCCGGGGCTCCCAATGACTGAGAACGTATTGAGCATCCGGTCAAACACCGCTTCCATATTGGAAGGGTCTTTGGGCGGTGGTGTCAGCAATGCTGCCCGTGCTTTCTTCGAAGGCTTGGACAGTGATTTATGCCCTGTGGTGGACATGATGGACGTGAGGCTCAGAACCCGGTCGCCATGATGAGCCGCAATCAATTGCGAAATCATGCCGCCCATGGACACACCAACAATATGCGCTTTGTCGATGCCAAGCGCGTCCAGCACGCCGACAGCATCCTCTGCCATATCATCAAGCAGATATGGAACCTTGGGTGTGAAGCCCAGCGCGTCAGCAAGGATGAGCCTCAACATGCTCGGGTTACCAAGATGGTCGAACTTCGCAGAGAGGCCCACGTCCCGATTGTCAAACCGCACCACGTGATAGCCACGCTCTACCAGTTCGTCGACGAGCTCCTGCGGCCAAAGCGTCATCTGTCCGCCAAGCCCCATAACGAGGAGAACGGTCTCACGGTCTTCCGGTCCAAAACGTTCGACCTCAAAAGAATGATTATTTGCTCTAACTTGCATGGGGTTACTCCGCTGCAGCTTGGTTTGATGATTGAGATGCCGCCTTCGTAATCGCGTCTGCGATTGTGTTGACGAGGACCAGCGGGAAATCGTGCCCCATACCGGGGATTTCGATCAACTCTGCGCCGGGAATGCTTGCCGCCGTATCCCGCCCGCCTTCAACGGGGACCAGAGGATCGTCTGTGCCGTGAACAACGACTGTAGGTGCGGTCACGTTTTTCAGTTTCTCGCGCCGATCACCATTGGACACAATCGCCGCCATCTGCCTGAGAATACCCTGTGGGTAGAAGGAGCGATGAAAGTCGCGAAGCACCCATTCGCGCACCTGCGCTTCATCAGTCCTATAACCAGGACTGCCAATTGTATTCCAGGTGTGAACGCCACGAGCGGCCACCGCTTCAAGATCGTTCGGGTCGGGCGCTGGCGCTGCAAGGGCTGCCATGGCCTCAGGCTTTGCCTGCGGCAATTCAGGATTGCCCGTTGTCGACATGATTGAGGTGAGACTGAGTGTCTTATCGGGATGGTTGGTGGCCACAAGCTGGGCGATCATGCCACCCATAGAGGCCCCAACGATGTGAGCTTTCTCGATGTTCAGCACATCAAGCAGCCCCGCCGCATCTGCCGCCATATCATCTAGCGAGTAGGGAGCTTCAGGCTTGTTGCCGCTCAGGAGCGCACCCACCAGCGCGCCCATATCAGGTGTACCCGCCTCTTCAAACTTTGTTGAGAGGCCAATGTCCCGATTGTCAAAACGGATCACGTGATATCCCCGGGACACCAGTTCGTCGCAGAGCTCGACCGGCCACAAGGTCAGCTGAGCCGACAGGCCCATAATCAGAAGTACCGTTTCCCGGTCTTCCGGCCCAAACCGCTCATATTCGATATCTATTCCGTTGGCTGAAATCTGCGCCATGCTGCGCCCCCTGATGGATCGTTTATGTCATTTGGGTGAAAGCTTAGCAGGGGTTGCAAAGGCAGCGCAAAAGCCGGACGTTGGGCCCAAACAAAACCACAATTAATAGCCCCCGGGGAGTCTCTCATGTCAGCCACCAAAACCCTAGAATTCGACGTATTTTGGTCATTTCGCTCGCCCTATTCCTATCTCGCCACCAAACGGATCGTGGCAATCGAGAACACCTATGACGTGAAAGTGAACGTGCGCCCGGTCTACCCAATAGCCGTTCGAATGGACGGGTTTTTCAAGACTGTGAACCCCATGTGGCCCCCATATCTCATGAAAGACACCGTACGGATCGCTGAAATGGAAGGCCTGGCCTACAACTGGCCCTCACCTGACCCGGTCGTCATGGATATGGCCTCCGGCGAGGTGCCCAAGGAACAGCCCTATATCCACCGCCTGACCCGCCTGGGCTGCGCCGCTGCCGAAGAAGGAAAAGGCCTCGCCTTCCTCGATGAAGTAAGCAGCATCATCTTTGGCGGAGTAAAGGATTGGCACGAGGGCGACCACCTGAAAGAAGCAACCGCCCGCGCTGGTCTGGACCTGAGCACCCTTGAAGCCAAGGTCGCCGCCGACGAAGCCCATTATGATGACATCATCACCGAAAATGAGGCCGCACAGAAGGCCGCAGGCCACTGGGGTGTGCCTCTCATGGTGTTCGAGGGCGAGCCTTTCTTCGGCCAGGACCGGCTTGATCAACTCATTTGGCGGATGAAGCAAAACGGCTTGCAAGAGCGGGCATAAGGCGCGAAAACCCTTCATCCCACACCTGTAGATTTAAGGACTTCCATGCAACGCGACCTTTCCGCCATGAGCCAGACCGAGTACGACCTGATTGTCGTGGGCGGGGGAATATCGGGATCTTCCATTGCATGGGATGCGGCACTGCGGGGCCTGAAAGTGGCCCTGCTGGAGAAAGATGATTTCGCCCACGCTACGACGGCCGGGTCCTCAAAGCTCATTCATGGCGGCTTGCGCTACCTGGTGAACGGCGAAATCGGTCTGGTTCGTGAGTCACTCCGGGAACGACGCGTCTGGGAACAGAACGCACCGCATCTGGTGGACCCCCTGCCCTTCATCATTCCCACCTATGGGCGGGGCATGAAAGGTGGACTGGTGCTCTCCATCGGTCTCACCATGTATGACTTGCTCGCCTATGACAGAAACCGCCTGGACGATCCTGACAAAAAGCTCCCAGGCTTCAAAAGCATCTCGCGCGAGGAAGCCCTCAAACTCATGCCCTCGCTCAACCCCGAGGGATTGACCGGCGCCAAGATCTACTATGACTGTCAGATGTTCGCGCCAGAGCGCCTCTGCCTCGAATTTGTTCTCGGTGCTGTCGAGAAAGGGGCCGATGCGGCCAACTACGCCAAAGTCACAGGCTTTGAGAAAGAAGAAGCAGGCGGCGCGAACGGTCGCATCAGCGGCGTCACCGTCAAAGACGAGTTAACCGGCGACACGCACACAATCAAGGGCAAGCTCACCATCAACGCTGCCGGTCCCTGGGCGGATATCCTGATGGGGCTGACCGACGACGGCAAGCCATCAAAGCGCCTCATCCGCTCCAAAGGCATTCACCTCATCACCCGCGACCTGTCTGGTGAAAACGCCCTCGCCGTTCAATCCAAGATTGGCGGACACTTTTTTGTTCTGCCATGGCGCGGCAAAACGATCCTCGGAACAACCGACACTGTCTTTGACGAGGCGCCAGATAAGGTCGGCGTGACCGAGCAGGACATTGAAGACTTCCTCGCTGTCGTGAATGACGGCCTGCCCACCCTCAATCTTACACGTGACGACGTTGAGAATTTCTATGTGGGCATCCGCCCCTTAGTGGACACGACGCCGCAAGATGATGAAGACGATTCTGATAGCTACAATGCGAGCCGCGCGGCGGAGATTGTGGATCACGCGGAACTAGACGGTATTGAAGGTTTCCTGTCTGCCATGGGCGGCAAATGGACAACCTCCAGACATCTCGCTGAAAAAGTTGTCGACAGCGCCACAAAAAAGCTGGGGCAACACCCCAAATGCACAACGGAAGACGTGCCTCTTTATGGCGGTGCCACAGGGCGCTTCCTGCCCTTCACGGACAAGGCCATTGCCTCTCATTCGGACCTGCCAGCAGACGTGATACGCAATCTGACCCGCTATCACGGTGCCCGCTATGAAGACGTGCTCGCGACAGCGAACGAGCGACAGGGTGAAGCACCCGAACTGCTTCAGCCGCTATCAGGCACCACAAACGATATCGGCGCGCAGATCGTTCATGCGGTCCGCCACGAAATGGCTGTGACCCTTGAAGATGTGCTGCTACGGAGAACAGGACTTGGCACCCTGGTTCATCCGGGCGAAGAAGCCCTGAGCCGCGCCGCAGACCTCATGGGCAGAGAGCTCGGCTGGGACGATGCAGAGCGCAGCCGGCAAATCGAAAAAGCAGAGGCGAGCTACAAAACGCTCGACGGAGCCGCGTGAGCGGGGGCACTTTTGCCATCATCAATCCGGCCTCCGGTGGAGGTCGGACCGGACGCGATTGGCCGGACATCCAGCAGAAGCTTGAGGCATCGCTTGGGCCTGTTACCCCTCTCTTTACCGACGGCCCTGCCACACCAGCCCACTTGCCAGCAGCCAATCTTGCACGCGACGCCATGGACAAGGGAGCTGAGCTTGTCATCGCCGTTGGCGGCGATGGCACCATCAATGAAACCATTAATGGACTGTTTCATGATGCCCGTGAGGAGCAAGCACCCGCGCCCCTCGGTCTCCTCAACACCGGAACCGGTGGGGATTTCAGAAAGACCTTTGATCTCCCCGCAGACCTGGACGCCTGCATAGAGCGTCTCTCAAGCGGCAGCACCAAGAGGATCGACATTGGGCGCCTCACCTTTAATGCCGACGACAATGAACCGATGGCACGCCACTTCAACAATATCGCAAGCTTCGGCATGTCCGGCGCCGTCGATCGTGCTGTCAATAAGGCTCGCTTCTCAAAACTCTTTGGCGGCTCCTTCACCTATCTTTGGGCAACCCTCTCCACAGCTCTTCGCTATCGCCCGCAGGCTGTTCGCATACGCACTGAAAGTGGCTGGGACGAAGTGATCAATGTGGGCACAGCTGCCGTCGCCAACGGTCGCTTCTTCGGCGGCGGCATGATGATGGCCCCCGAAGCTGACCCAGAAGACGGCGCCTTCGATCTGGTGATAATGCGCGATACCAGCGTGAGCGACCTTTTTAAGGATTCCGGCTCTCTCTATGACGGCACGCACATCGAAAACGAGAAAGTCATCGTCACCCGAACCCGCTGGGTTGAAGCAGAACCAGTAGATACAGCGCCAGTACTGCTAGACATTGACGGCGAAGCACCGGGCAAACTGCCTGCACGCTTTGACATATTGCCGAGCGCCCTCACACTTAGATGCTGACCAAGCAGCAGCGCGACAGACCAAAGGAAAAGACACGTGACCATTGATCGTCAGACACTTCGCTGGAACGGCTGGGGACCCACCAAACAGGAGAATCCCTTACCTGACGGCGCACCACAATGGGCCTGGATTAAAGAAACCCTAGGCATGGCGGTTCTCCCCTCCACGCCCGCCAAACGCCTGTCCGACATCACCCTGCCGCCCTGCCACTTAAGCGCAGAGGAGATAAAGAGCCTGGAAGAGATTGTCGGTGACAACCAGGTGCGAACCGACGACTACGAACGGGCGTTCCACGCCCGTGGCAAAAGCTACCACGACCTCCTTTATGTACGAGCAGGTGATCTGGGCGTGGCCCCTGACGCGGTGGTCTACCCCCGAGCAGCAGGCGAGGTTCAATCGATCCTCACCTATTGTGCTGAAAATGACATGAGCGTGGTCCCCTTCGGCGGCGGCTCCAGCGTCGTAGGTGGCGTCAATGCGACCGCCCGCTCTGCATCAGACAAAGTCATCACTCTGGACCTTACCTTGATGGACGGCATTCATGACGTGGACCGCATCGCCATGACTGCGCGCATCGACGCGGGCATTTACGGCCCCCATCTTGAAGAAAAGCTGAACACACAAGGGCTCACCCTTGGCCACTATCCCCAGAGCTTTGAATATTCAACACTCGGTGGCTGGGTCGCAGCACGGGGCGCTGGACAACAATCCAATCGCTACGGCAAAGCAGAAAAATGGGTTGTCTCCGCCCGGCTCGCCACACCAAAGGGACCTTGGGCGACCGAGGAATTTCCAGCCTCTGCAGCCGGTCCGAACCTCAACCAATTGGTTGCCGGGTCTGAAGGCACACTTGGTGTCATCTGTGATGCAACGGTGAAAATCCATGAAAAGCCACAAGCAAAAGACTATCGCGGCTACCTGTTCAAAGATTTCGCCACCGGCGTCGACGTCGCGCGCACGATCAACCACGCAGACATTCCGGTCGCCATGGTCCGCCTGTCCGATGCTGCGGAAACCTACTTCTTTCAAACCTTCGGATCGAGCGGCAGCGGCGGTCTCAAATCCAAACTGCAAACGGCCTATCTCAAATGGAAAGGCTTCGCCAAAGATCCTTGCCTCATGCTCATCGGCCTCGAGGGTGACAAGGGAACTGTAGAGTGGGCGAAGGAACGCACCACCACCATCTGCAAAAAGGCCGGCGCTCTCGCGATTGGGTCAGGTGCAGGAGACAAGTGGTACCATGGGCGCTTTTCCTCACCCTATAGCCGTGACCCGATGATGGATCGGGGCATCGGCGTCGACACGCTCGAAACCGCAACCACCTGGTCCAACATCCTCAAGCTGCATGAAAAAATGATTGGCGCCATTCAAACCGCGCTTGACGAAAACATGGGCGAGCCGGGTCAGAAAGGCATCGTGATGGGTCATGTGAGCCACTCCTATCCCGATGGCGCGAGTCTCTACTTCACCTTTGTTTTTCCGAGAGACCTTAAGGACGAAGTTGGGCAGTGGCAGCGCGTGAAACGAGCCGCGTCAGATGCCATCGCGGCCAATGGCGGCACCATCTCCCATCACCATGGCGTTGGCGCTGATCACACGCCCTGGATGGCAGAAGAAAAAGGGACGACGGGCATGACCGTGTTGAAAACCCTCAAGGCCGAGCTTGACCCCAAAGGCATCATGAACCCCGGCAAACTTCTGGGCTGAGAAGCATGCATAAGAAAAGGCGGACCCGGTAAGCAGATCCGCCTTTGTTTCTCTGGATTTGCTGCGACCTAGCTTAGCGCTTTTCCTGCAGCCACAGCGGCGGCAGCAACAGCTGGCCTGCTGGCTTCCACCATGCCCATCAGGTTGAAGAAGCCGTGGATCATCTCCGGATAGTCAATATAGGTGACCTCCACACCCGCCGCTTTAAGCGCATCTGCATAAGCGGCACCTTCCGCTTTCAGGACATCATGACCAGCGGTAATCACATAGGCAGGTGGCAGTCCTGAGAGATCTGCTTCGCGAAGGGGTGCAATAGCCGGGTCAGCGCGATCAAAGTCCGGCCCCGCATAATGGTCGATGAACCATTGCATCGTCGCCCTCTCCAGGAAAAAGCCCTCCGCAAAAGACTGATAAGTGGCCGTATCTGTTTTCGTGTCGGTGACCGGATAGATCAGCAATTGGTGATGGATAGACGGCCCTTTCCGCTTTTTGGCCAGTTGGCAGACAACAGCAGCCAGGTTGCCCCCAGCACTGTCTCCGGCAACACCAATACCGTTTACATCGATCCCAAGGCTTGAGCCGTTTTTTTCCACCCACTCAACAGCGGCATAACAATCATCCACAGCAGCCGGGCAGTGATGTTCGGGGGCCAAACGATAATCCACAGCCACGACTTTGCAGCCGCTCTCATTGGCAAGTGTTCGACAGAGCGCATCATGGGTGTCGAGATCGCCGATCACCCAGCCACCCCCATGAAAGAAAACAATTGCCGACAAGGCCCCGCCGCCAGCAGCAACAGGCGTGTAAAGGCGCACGGGAATGTCTCCACCTGATCCGGGTGCAGCCATGTCCTCGACCTTGCCGATCGGCACATCAATCGGGTCCTTCAACGCGACATACATCGCCCGCGCCTCGGCCGGCGTCATTTCAGACATGGCCGGGCCATCCGCTTCCGCCATCCCGTCAAGCAGTGCCTTCACCTGTGGATCAAGTGTCATTTTGTAAGAATCTCCCCGATTTTTGTTGGCTCGGAGTATTGCGAACGTCGCAGGAAACCGCAAATCAACATCTTAGTTTTACAATAAAACTATATTTTACATTTGCCCAATACAGCAGCTATAAGCTCAAAATCTAGGCAATTTGATCTAATATTTAAGGTTTAGGTGCATTTTTACACCTCGGGCACCGGTCAAACTTGAAACATAGATTTCAGTTTGGGACTAAAGGGGATCAAAATGAAAGCCAAATTACCAGAATTCAAAATCGCTCAGAAGCTGCCACTGACAATCGTGGGGTGTGCGCTTGCTATCGCCCTGGGGGTTGGTATTTCAGGCTACTTCCAAGCTGCTTCCACTATTGAGAACGCAACCAATGCCAAATTTGCGGCAACACTCGCCGACCGCGATGAAGCCTTCTCACGATACTTGGCATCAATCGAACAAGATCTCGCGATCATGACAGAAAGTCCGCAAGTGCGGTCCGCCATTGTTGAGTTTTCTCGGGCATGGGCGACGCTTGGCGGAAATGCCACCGGGCATCTGCAGGACATCTACATCAATTCAAATCCCCACCCAACCGGCAGCAAACATCTTCTTGACGCAGGAGCCGACGGATCACTCTATTCAAAACTCCATGGCGAGCATCACCCGTGGGTACGCACCTTTCTGGAACAGAAAGGATATTACGACATCTTCTTCTTCGATCTAAAAGGGAACCTCATCTACTCCGTCTTTAAGGAGTTGGATTTCGCGACCAACATCAACACGGGCGAATGGAAAGACTCTGACCTCGGTGTCGTATACCGCGAAACCATGAAAGCTATGGACGCATCGACCACACCCTTTACCGACTTCACACCATATGCACCAAGCAATGGTGCCCCAGCGAGCTTCATCGCTCGGGCCGTGTATGACGAAAATGGTCGACGCATCGGTGTTGTGTCTTTCCAGATGCCGATTGATGTCATCAACGCCTTTATGCAGTCCGCAGAAGGCTTGGGCGAGACGGGCGAGGTTCTCCTCGTCGGTGAAGATCGCCTGATGCGCGCGGATTCACGTCTATCTGAGACATCCACCCTTCTGTCAAGTTGGGTCGACACGCCAGCGATCGATGCCGTCTTCGCCGGTGAGGCAACAGGTCGGTCCGACTATGACATCAACCACCTGGAGAATGAAGTCCGCACCTACGCACGCGGCATTGAGTTCTTAGGTGTTAAGTGGGCCCTCGCAGCTCAGATCACAGAGGACGAAATCACAGCTGACCTCGTCGCCATGCGCAACATCATCGCAATCATCACACTAACGCTGATCGCGCTCATCACCGGCGCCGGTGTGTATTTTGCGCGACAGATTGCCAATCCGATCTCTCACACGACCGATGCCATGAACCGTCTAGCCGCAGGTGAGACGGACATGGAAATCGAAAACACAACGCGTACCGACGAAATCGGTGAAATGGCCCGAGCGGTTGAAGTTTTCAAACAGAATGCGCTGGACCGGATCGCGTTGGAGACGGCCCAGGCTGAGGAACAAAAGGCCAAAGAGGCGCGGACAGTTGCCGTTGAAGCGCTAATCACCGATTTCGACGTATCCGTCGCACAAATGCTGAACACCGTGAGCGCAGCTTCGACCGAGATGGAACAAACTGCGACATCTATGACTGCGACATCTGAAACCACGAACGCCAAATCAACGGCGATTGCCGCTGCATCAGAAGAAGCGAGCGCCAATGTACAAACGGTAGCGGGGGCAGCTGAGGAACTCTCCAGCTCCATACAGGAGATCAGACGACAGGTGGAACAATCGACCAGCGTCACACAAAAGGCCACGAGAACTGCACAGGAAGCCAACGAACGTATTGAAGGCATGTCTTCAGCAGCAAGGCAGATCGGCGAGGTCGTTACTCTCATTCAGGACGTTGCAGAGCAGACCAATCTTCTGGCTCTCAACGCCACGATTGAGGCGGCACGCGCAGGCGACGCCGGCAAAGGCTTTGCAGTTGTGGCCTCTGAAGTGAAAGAACTCGCCAACCAGACTGCACGTGCGACCGAGGAAATCAGTCAACAAATCTCCGCCGTGCAGGTGTCAACCGATGAAGCAGTCGATGCCATTCGTGAGGTCACATCCACCGTTGGAGAAATCAGTGAGATCACCGGAGCGATCGCCAGCTCGATCGAACAGCAGCAAGACGCAACGGTTGAAATTTCGTCAAACGTTCAGGAAGCTGCGTCCAGCTCAAACGAAGTGACATCAAATGTGTCCAGTGTCTCGACTGCCGCACAGGAATCTGCGGGGGCGGCTTCACAAGTTCAGTCAGCCGCCAGTGAACTGGCCGGACAGGCTGAAAACCTGAAATCAACGGTCGATACCTTTCTTACCAATGTGCGGGACGCAGGGTTCAGACGGCGGGAACAAACGGAATTGCCCGCTGGTGAAAGTGAGAAGCGGCGCGCTTAAGCGCCCTTCTCTGTCACCCCTGGAATCCACCTTCGTCCAGAAACAACTGCTCTGGTTTGGTTGTTTCGCGACCAAGCACGCCGTTCCGGTGAGGAAAACGCCCAAAACTCTCTATGATATCAAAATGCAGAACCGCGAAATCATAGGTGCGGGGGTCAGCCAGCCTATTTTTAAAATAGGTCAGGCCCCTGCGCTGAACTTCCAGATCTTCGGAATGCATAAACGGCATATAGAGCCATTTGCGTTCCGCCTCTGGTAGCAGCATGTCCTGCCCGCGCTGAATCGCCTGCTGAGCGACCGTCAGAGCCTTCTCGTCGCCTGAAAACGCACGGACATCGTCCCGCCAGATATTTCGCGTGAACTGGTCGAGCAGGAGAATGAGCGCAAGCGTTCCCGACGGCGTTTCTGACCAATGATCAAGGCCACCACTAAGAGCACTATCAACGGTGCGTCCAAACCGGGCGGCGATGGCTTGGTCGAAAGCGGCATCCTTCTTGAACCACTTCTCTGGTCCGGCCTCTGCCCAGAAAGCGACAATGCCGGCTGGTGTCGCACTCATCCGATCAATCCCCGTAAAATTGCACCATGAGCAAGTCTAGCGCGACAACTCCCCCAACCCCTACTAGGATATCTCTCAACTGGGACACTCACAGAGACGGCGGCAAGCCGCAGAAATACACAGGGAGCAGAACATGGCACGCATTCCATATTTCGATTCAGCAAATGCTGAGGGCCGACTGAAAGAAACAATTGAGAAACTGCCCGGCCTCAACATCTTTCGAATGATGGCGCACTCCGGAGACCTGCTTGCCAAGTTCACCGGGCTCGGCAATCACATTCTGGGCCGCGCCAAGCTGGACGCGGTGCTGCGCGAAATCGCAATCATTCGTGTCGGGGTCCTCTCCAAAGCGTCTTACGAAGTTTACCAGCACGAACGCATCGGCAGAGACATCGGCATGTCAGAAGAGCTGATCAAAGCCATTCATAAAGGACCGGACGCACCAGCATTCGACGACCTGCAGCGTCTGGTGATGGCCTTCACCGATGATGTCGTTCTGAATGTCCGCGCGAGCGACGCGACCTTCGATCCCCTCGCAAAACAGCTGAGCCATAAGGAGATGCAGGAGCTCACACTTACCATCGGCTACTACATGATGGTCTCCCGCTTCCTGGAAACCTTCGATGTGGATATCGAAGAAGAAGGAAGCACGGCAAGCGTCGATCTGAAATCACTGGAGCGCAAATAAGTGGCACGTCTTCCTTACCCTGACCCAAAGGATCTGTCGGCGGAGAACAGAGATCTTATGGCAGGCCTGCCGCCTCTGAATGTCTTCCGCATGATGTCCGGCGCCGGAGCATCCTTCGCGCCCTTCATGCAGTTCATCAGCGCCTATCTGAACGAAGGTGTTCTCGGTCCCGAGCTGCGCGAACTCGTGATCCTGCGCGTTGGACATCTGTGTGGGTCATCCTATGAAGTTCATCAGCATGAGCGCGTGTCCCGAACCCTGGGCATGTCAGAAGACCGCATCCAGGCAGTCAAAGGAAAACTACCCCATGGTCTCTTCAACGACGCAGAGAATGCCGCCTTGCTCTTCACCGACGAACAGGTAGCGCAAGTCAAAGTCAGCGACACGACGTTCAACGCAACCCATGCGCATCTCACAGACCCACAGATCGTTGAGCTCACCATCATTGTCGGCACCTACCTGATGGTATGTCGCTTCCTGGAGACCCTCGAAATTGAACTGGAAGAAACAGACATTGATGGATCCGGCCTGGAAGAAATCGAAGCCAGCGTCAAAAGCCTGAACGGCAGCGAGTAAAATGGCCGAAGACAAGAAGAAGCCTCCCCATACGCCCTTGCCGCTCAGCGACGAGGCAACAGGTCAGGCGCCGGGCCGCGGCAGACTGTCAGGGAAACGTATTCTCATTGTCGGCGGTGGTCAGCGCACAGTCGACGCCGATACCGATCCAGTCGGCAATGGCCGCGCCATGTCTCTTCTTTTCGCCCGCGAAGGGGCGCAGGTAGCCGTGGCTGATATGGATACAGCCTCCGCAAATACAACGCTCGATCAAATCACGGCTGAAGGCGGGTCCGGTTTCGCCCTCACCGCTGATATCTCTGACCCCGATCAAGTTACATCCATGGTCACGCAAGCCAGCGGAGCCATGGGCGGCCTGGATGGGATTGTTCTCAATGTAGGCATCGGCGCGGGCATGGGTCTCGAGGGATCAACGCCGGACCTGTGGGATCAGGTATTGGACGTCAATCTGCGGGGGCCCATGCTTGCCTGCCGAGCGGCATTGCCATTGATGGAGGACGGCGGAGCGATCCTCTTCATCTCCTCTGTTGCCTCCATGAAACCCGGCAGTCGTTTGCCATCTTATGATGCATCCAAAGCAGCACTTGCAGGTCTTATGCGCCATGTCGCCCTTGAGGCAGAACGCAAAGCGATCAGGGCAAACATCGTGGCACCTGGACTGATCGACACGCCCCTTGGGCGCCTGTCAACGCAAGGCCGCCCGAGCCGCGCCCGCACAAACATACCCGGTGGCCGCCAGGGCACAGGCTGGGAAGTCGCTTATGCAGCGCTCTTCCTCATGTCCGGCGAGGCATCCTACATTAACGGTCAGATATTGGCGGTCGACGCAGGCCTGACGACCATTCGCTAAATTCAATCTGGAGGAACAAGCATGTCATCTGCACACACATCCCTGGGGCTTCCCCAGTTCGCCTACACCAAAGGCCTGCATGACCTGGGAAATGGCGGCTATGCCTACCTGCAGCCTGATGGCGGTTGGGGCTGGTCGAACGCGGGCCTCATTGTGGATGGTGCCGAAGCCTTGCTTGTGGATACGTTGTTTGATGTACCGCTTACCCGCGAAATGCTGGATGCGATGCGCGCAGCCGAACCAAAGGCTGCCAACAATATCCATACACTCGTGAATACGCACCACAATGGTGATCACTGCAATGGGAATGAGTGTTGTGAAGGGGCGGAGATCATCGCCCATAAGCTTGCAGCCGAAGCCATGCTGAAGGAACCGCCTGCCCTGCTCGCGGGCTTTTTGGACATGGCACCAGACCTCGGCGACCTTGGCGATTTCATCACAAAAAGTTTCGGCGCCTTTGATTTCAAGGGCGTGACACAGACTTTCCCGACCACAACCTTCGAAACAGAACTCACCCGAAAAGTTGGCGACAAACAAGTGCATCTCACCCATGTGGGCCCTGCACACTCGCCCGGCGACATCATCGCCCACGTGCCATCGGACAAAACTGTTTATACCGGCGACATTCTCTTCATCGAAGGACACCCCATCATGTGGGAAGGTCCAGTTCAAAACTGGATCGATGCTTGTAATGCCATCATGGCAATGGATGTGGAAACAGTTGTTCCCGGCCACGGGCCCATTACCGACAAGCGGGGCGTGAAAGCGGTGCAGGACTATCTGGTCTACACAAGAGACGAAGCGAAAAAGCGCTACGATGCAGGGCTCAGCGCCATGGAGGCCTGCCGAGACATCAACTTCTCAGACTATGACAGCTGGGGCGACGGCGAGCGCATCATCATCAACGTCACCACGCTCTATCGGGAATTCTCAGGTGACGAAGCGGAACCCGATATCCCCACCCTCTTTGGTCAGATGGCGGAACTTGCCAAAGATCGCAGCTGACCTAGGTCTTTGGCAAACAGGGGGACTTCCATGCTGACGCTTTTCGAACACCCACTTTCGCCCTATGCGCAGAAAAACAAAATCGCGCTCCGCGAAAAGGGCATCGCTTTTGAATTGGCCACGCCAGACGCTATCGGGTCAGGCGACGCAGGCGGTGAGTTTCTAAAAGCAAACCCCCGCGGTGAGGTGCCAGCGCTGATCGACGATGGATTTGCCATCTTCGACAGCACCATCATCCTTGAATATTTGGAAGATAAGTGGCCAACGCCCGCCCTCTTGCCAAAAAGTCCGGCTGACCGCGCCCGCGTGCGCATGATCGAAGACGTGATGGATACCCATTTTGAAGCCATCAATTGGGGTCTGGGCGAGATCGCCTATTTCAAACGCGCAAATGGTGCGGCAGCGGAAGCAATTTTCGCCAAAGCGGCAAAACAGACTCAAACCTTCTTCACCTGGTTGGAAGAACAGCTTGGCGATGCCGACTGGTTCAATGGCGACACCTTCGGGTGGGGCGATCTCTCAGTTATCCCCTACATCAACGGCTCCGCTTCCTTCGGCAACACGCCCCCGTCCGGATCAAAGCTCGAGGCCTGGGCAGCACGCACTAACGCGCGACCCGCGGTTGCCCAGACCGCCAATGAGGCGGCTGCAAGCATCGAGGGCATGACCATGGTCGCTGACATTGTCGATCAGGGCCTCTTCAAGCGGGAATATCGCGATCATCGCCTGGAATGGATGGTGAAAACCGGCGGGCTTGATGTGATCGCCAAAGGCCTCGACAAAAACAATATCCGCTTTTCAAATGACTTTTCCTAAAACACCCTGATCTGAAAGCTACTCATGACTGACATGCAAAATGCCATTCTCTTCCACCAATACGACATCTCGCCCTTCTCAGAGAAAGTCCGCGTCGCGTTCGGCATCAAGGGGCTAACCTGGTACGCCGTCGATCAGCCGGTCATTATGCCGAAGCCAGAACTGACAGCCCTCACGGGTGGTTACAGAAAAATACCGGTTATGCAGATCGGCGCTGACATCTATTGCGACACCCAGATCATCCTGCGCGAAATCGAGAAACGCTATCCAACGCCATCCCTTTTTGTGGGTGGCGACAAAGCGCTGGGATGGGGCATGGGCCTCTGGACCGACAGAGTATTGTTTCAGGCAGCCGTCGCAGTGATTTTTGGCACCACAGAAGGCTTCGCAGACGAAGCCTTTATGAAGGACCGCGAAAAACTCATGGGGCGCCCCTTCAACACAGACGAGATGAGAGCCGGTGCGCCCATGATGATGGAACAGCTCCGCGCGCAGCTTGATTGGCTGGAAGAGCAACTCTCCGATGGTCGTGCATTCCTTATGGGGTCCGAGGCGGGGATTGCCGACGTCAACGCTTTTTACAACCTTGCCTTTATCCGCTGGATCGCACCAGCTGGAGCGGCGGTCATCGACGCCTTCAAGAATGTGGTTGCCTGGGAGAAACGTATTCAGGAAATCGGTCACGGCGACAGGCAGGAGCTGGGTCGCGAAGAAGCCCTGGACATCGCCCGAGACACGACAAGCACGGAAACAGAAACAGCCGATCAAGGCGAGCCCAACGGCCTGATGCCAGGTGATCAGGTGCATGTGATGGCCGATGACTATGGACGCGACCCCATTGCAGGCGTGCTTGTCTCCTCCTCCGCGCAACATGTCGCCATCAAGCGAAACGATCCTCGTGTCGGCGATGTGGTGGTTCACTTTCCGCGCGCAGGCTTTCTTGTGATGAAGGCAGGCTGACAAACTCGTCTCATGGACCAAAGGTTCAAGAAATCGCTCCTCACCTTGCCGCATGCGGGCTTTTCAAAGCTGACAGCAGCGGCAACGGCGGAGGGCTATGCTTTTCTTGAGCGCATGCAAACGGACTGGGACGCGGGGAAAAACTGCTTCTCAGGTCCAGGTGAGTACATTATCGGCGTGAGCTTGGGAGACGAGCTCGTCGCTGTCGGGGGACTCAACAAAGACCCATATGCCATTGAAGCAACGACTGGCCGCCTACGACACCTTTATGTCGCGGCGCCGCATCGACGCAGCGGTGTTGGGCGTGCGTTGGTCGACACATTGCTCTCTCAGGCAGGAAGCTACTACCACAGAATTCGCCTCCGCACCGATAGCGCGGAGGCTGCAGCATTTTACGAAAGCTATGGGTTTCAGCCGATCCGGGAACCAGACGCAACCCACAACCTCCGTTTGAACGACTAACCGTGGGTTAGTTGGCGGTCATCCCGCCATCAATCACAAGTTCCGTGCCGGTGACATACCGACTCTCATCAGAGGCGAGGAACACAACCCCCGCAGCAATGTCTGCTGGAAGACCTGCTTTACCGACCGGTACACTCATCGAGGCAAGAGCATCCGGGTCGATCGCATTGGCCCCCTCCACAATCGCTTCTGAATTGCCAAACGTATCATTGTCGATGATCGACTTCGTCCAAATGGCGGTGTCTATAATCCCAGGATGAACCGAGTTGCTGCGGATATTGTTTTGGGCCTGCGCACATTCCAGCGCAACAGCTTTTGAGAAAAGCCGCACGGCACCCTTCGTTGCGCAATAGCCTGATAGGCCGGGCGCACCCCCAAGACCTGCAATCGACGACACATTGATGATGGACCCACTGCCGCTTTCGGTCATCGCGGGGATGGCATATTTGCAGCCAAGAAACACGCCATCAATATTGATGGCTGTCTGAACCCGCCAGTCTTCAAGGCTCATTTCGGTGACCGGTGCACCAATGGCAATGCCCGCATTGTTGAGCAACACATGGAGTCCACCAAAACTCTCAACAGCGATCGCCACTACTTCGCCCCAACGCGCTTCATCGGTCACATCCTGAGGAGCGAATTTGGCAGAACCGCCTGCTTCCTTGATTTTCGCAACGGTTTCTTCACCGCCCTCAACATCAATGTCGGTGACAAGCACTTTTGCGCCTTCAGCTGCCATGGCAATAGCGGCCCCTCGTCCGATGCCGCTGCCACCACCGGTTACCAAAGCCACCTTATTGTCCAGACGTCCCATACTATTCTCCCGTTTTTACGTGTTATTTGATGGCGCGACTTTAAGCCCAACACCGCCGTTTGACTCAGTTATTTCGTAAAATTAGACTTCGGTCTAGTTTTGTGGGGCAGGAAAGGCTGAGAGCGTGGGTGCATCTGATAATTTGGCGGTTGCTGACCAGCCCTCTCGTCGCTCGCGCAAGAAAGAACAGACCCGGCGGAGCATATTTTCCGCGGCCATGAAGCTTTTTGCCGACCGCGACTATGATGCCGTGACGATTGAAGACATTTGCGAGCGCGCAGACGTCGCCAAGGCCACCTTTTTTCTCCATTTCCCGAACAAAGCAGCCCTGCTGACTGAATTCAACGAACGCCTGACAGCAGACCTTCAGGAGCGCGTGAATCATGTGACCGGCAGCGCTGAGGACAAGCTCCGGTTCATGGTGAGTGCTCTCGTTGATGATTGGGAACAAAATGCTGAAATCATGCGCAAGATGGTCAGAGAGTTTCTCGACCAACCGTCCTTGCCGGAAGCAGCAACCGAAGCAAATGCAGGCCTGCTCGACCTCATCACCGACATCGTGAAAGAGGGACAACGCGCCCGTGAGTTCGGGAACAAAGTCGCACCTGAATTGGTTGCAGCCGCGCTTGTCGCCAGCTGGGGCTCTTTCGTATCTGCTTGGAGCAGCAACCGGGAAGACATTCCCAAATCAGCGGGAGAAGACCTGCTCGACATCATGTTGAACGGCTTGAAGACATAAAACACACCAATAAGAACGAAGAACCAAACGCAGAGGAAACAAACATGCCTGGACCTAAATTACGCTTCGGTGCCTTCATCGCACCCTTTCATGCTCTCGATGAAAACCCATCTCTGGCGATGCATCGCGATATGGAACTGGTTGAGTGGATGGACAAGCTCGGCTATGACGAAGCTTGGATTGGCGAGCATCACTCCGCCGCGTTCGAAGTCATTGCGAGCCCGGAATTGTTCATTGCGGCAGCTGCCGAACGCACGAAAAACATCCGCTTCGGCACAGGTGTTTCTTCACTCCCCTATCACCATCCACTCATGCTGGCAGACCGCATCAACCAGCTGGATCACATGACCCGTGGCCGAGTGATGTTTGGTGTCGGACCCGGATCACTCCCGTCAGACGCCTTCATGATGGGCATCGACGTACAGACGCAGCGGGACAAAATGGACGAAGCGCTTGAAGTCCTGGTCCCGCTTCTCCGTGGAGAAACCGTCACCCACAAGTCTGACTGGTTTGAGCTCAATGAAGCGCATCTGCAGATGACACCCTACTCCCGTCCATCTGTTGAAATCGCCACCGCAAGTCAGGTCTCACCAACAGGGGCAACAGCCGCTGGCCGTCTCGGCCTCAGCCTTCTATCTCTTGGCGCCACCTCATCTGGCGGTTTCAACGCCCTGGCGTCCAACTGGGCCATCGCGGAAGAAAAAGCCAAAGACCATGGGAATGTCATGGACCGCTCCGGCTGGCGCCTAGTGGGTCCGATGCACATTGCCGAAACAAGAGAGCAAGCAAGAAAAGACGTCGAGTTTGGCCTCAAAAACTGGCTGGCCTATTTCCGCGAAGTCGCAGCCCTTCCATTGGCCCCTGATGACGCCGGCGATCCCGTGGACGCGCTAATCGAATCCGGTCTTGCAGTGATCGGCACGCCGGAAGACGCCATCGCCCAGCTTGACCGCCTCGAAGCTCAATCAGGCGGATATGGTGCGTTCCTCTTTATGGCGCACAATTGGGCGAACTTTGAGCGCACAAAAAACTCCTACGAGTTGATGGCGCGGTATGTGATGCCGAAGTTCCAGGGTCTCAACACAAATCGCGAACAGTCTTATGCCTGGGCACGCGACAATCACGAGACCTTTATGGGCGCGGCCATCGCTGCTGTTGGCACCCGGATCGCAAAACACATTGAGGAGAAGGGCACCGAGAATATCAGCCCGGACATTCTGGCCGCCGCTGCTGAAATGCACAAAACCGACGCAGCTGAGTAGTCTTCATCCTGAAACGAGAAAAGGGCGGTCCCAATTCGGAACCGCCCTTTTTTGTCCTCTGTGAAGGCAGGTCAGACCCTGACGCCACCCGCATTGATCTTGTCGTAAAGCGCCTTGTCCAGCGGAACAAAGGCTTTCGCTGAAGGGTCATTGAAATAGATCGGGTCAGCCACACTGTCGGGGTCAAACCCTTCCTTCACAAGCTCAACCTTGCGGTGCTTGAAAGTGCCCGTAATTTCAATTTCTGGCTGAATGCGGATAAAGAGCGGCTGCGCATAGGCGGCCAATTCTTTTTCCAGATGCGTCCGAAGTTTCGGCAGATCCACTTCTTTGGAAGACACAATGGACGCCATGCCAGCGCGACCATCAGCACCCGGCACATTCACGCCATAAACATTGGCTTCCTTGATGCCATCAAAGACAGAGATCGCTTCAGCTACTTCAGATGTCGCAACATTCTCACCCTTCCAGCGGAACGTATCCCCAATTCGGTCGATGAAATAGAAATAGCCTTTCTCATCCTGTTTGAGCAGGTCACCAGTTCGGAACCAGGCATCGCCCTTCTCGAACACGTCCCGCAGGATCTTTTTGCTGGTCGCAGCCTTATCCGCGTAACCGTCAAAGCGACCGGTCGGCAGACTGGGGTCAATCTTGCCCAATGCCTCCCCGACCTCACCCGGCGCACAGACTTCACACAGGCCATCTGCGCCACGAATGGGCTCTTCGCTTTCAATGTCGAATTTCACAATCTCAACATTGTATTTTGACTTGGCCCATTTGGGGATCCGCCCGATCGAACCAACAGTGCCGTCATAGTTCACAAGCGCCACATTGCCTTCTGTTGCGCCATAGAACTCAATAACCTTCGGGATCTTGAAGCGCTCTTGGAACTCAGGCCAGATCTCCGGCCGCAACCCGTTACCCACCACAGTCCGCAGCTTGTGCTTGCGCTCTTTTGGATGAGGATCAGTGTTCAACATATAGCGGCAAAGTTCGCCGATATACTGGAAGAGCGTTGCCTTGTGATCGACCACATCATCCCAGAATTCCCGCGCTGAGAAGCGGCGTTTGATGATAACCGAGCCACCGACAGTCAGCGTAATGCCAACAGCACACACACCTCCCGCAGAGTGATAAAGCGGCAGACAGACATACATCCGGTCTTTTTCAGTTGAGTTGGTCGCCGCAGCAAACCCGCCCATCATAATAAGGAGGCGGACATGCGGGATTTTCGCTGCTTTTGGGTTGCCCGTCGTGCCACTTGTATAGATGTAAAGCGCCGTATTATCGGTCGTGAGGTCTTTCCGATAGTCAGCCGGAAGCGCCTCTGGGGAGCGATCCGCCAGCACGGCGTCAAGGTCTTCTGTGCCTTGAACGGCACCACCTGTCGCCCAGACCTTCATCGGGCGTTCCAGGCTATCCACAGCTGTTGAGAAATTCTCAGCCAATTCCGCCCCGAGAACCAGGTGATCCGCCCCGGAAATCGAGAGCGAGTGCACCAAAGGCCCACCCGTCAGATTGGTATTGATGAGAGCAGCAGCCCCGCCAGCCTTGATGATCCCGATCCAGGCCACAAGATATTCCGGCCGATTCTCCATCAAAAGCGCCACGGAGACATCAGGCCCAACACCCTGTTCCTTCGCCCACCGGGCATATCGGTTCGCCGCCGCATCCAGCTCGGCATAGGTCATTGTGCCCTGGTCAGAGACAATGGCGATATTGTTCGGTTTTGTCCGAGCAAAATCCTCGATCACATCGGCAAATGTGTGTTTCTCATCCGCATAGATCGCGTTCACCTTTTTCAGGGACCGAAGGGCGGCGCGCGCGAAGGTCACATCATTGCCAATACTTTGAATAAGACCCATCGGGTCACCTCCCATTTTTCTTCTTTTGCAACAATGGTATGTAACCGGGACAAATTTTTTGGGTCAAGCAGAACCGACCGCATTCGGTCCGATACCCTGTTTCAGGTAGGGTTTTAAACAGATCCCAGCGAAAGAGATTGAGTTGAAATGAGATGACAGAAAGTCAGGATCTATTGCTCGACGTGACGGGCCTTACCTGCCCCCTACCGGTTCTCCGAGCACAGAAGAGGCTCCGCGAGCTCGCCCCCGGATCCATCCTCAAAGTTCTGGCCACCGATCCGATAGCTGCGATCGACTTCCCTCATTTTTGCCATGAAAGCGGGCATGAACTGCTGGAGAGCAGCGAGGAAGACCAGATCCTGACCTTTCGCATCAAATGCCGGTCTGAAAAACCTTGAGCAAGTCAGGCGGCCGGAAAGACATAGCGGTGCTCATCTATATGGCCATCCTCCGTTACCCGGGCGCCTCGAACCGTTTCCTGCCGGAACATCCCGATTTTTTCCAGCACGCCGATTGACCCCTGGTTACGGGCATCGCAGGTGGCCCAGACATGCGCCAGATCCAGCTCTGACCGGCCATGGGAAAGCAGCGCTTTGGCCGCCTCGGTTGCCATCCCCTGCCCCCAGAAGTCGGAATGAAGGACAAACCCAAGTTCTGCCCCAGTTGGCTCCTGGTCCGAAGCGTCGTCCAGGTAGAGGCAGAGCGCCCCGATCACGCGACCATCTGCTCTCAGGCTCAGCGCAAGCTCATAGACGGTACGCGGTTGTGCCGCCGCAGCCTCTATGAAGGATGAAAGCTGCGTCTCGCTTGCCTGCCGATCATTCGGGCCCCACATGAGATACCGGGTCACCTCCTCCTGGCTGGCATAGGCATGCAGCGCGTCAGCATCCGACCGACAAAACTCCCGAAGGCAAAGCCGCTCTGTCTCAATAGGGAGGGAAAGCGCACTTGCCACAACTATCCTGCCTTGAGCGCTGCCTGCTGATCTGCTTTGAAACCGACAAGCACATCGTCCCCCAACTCAAAAACAGGTCGTTTGATGAGTGTGGGATTGTCCGCCAGGAGTTGAGCAGCACCCGACCCTGCGGCGGACTCCTTCTCGGCATCCGAAAGTCCACGCCAGGTCGTGCTCGCTTTGTTGACAAGCCGGTCCCAACCAACAGCTTTGCCCCATCGCTTGACCTCTGACAGGGTGACCGCGTCGGCTCTCACATCCCGAAAAACATGCTCTAGCCCTTCAGCATCCATCCACTTCAGCGCCTTTTTGCAGGTATCGCAGGATTTCAGCCCATTTACCTTAATCATCGCATCTCCACTCCTTGTCGCCACCATTTTGAAGGGATTCGGCCAAAAACACATGGAGTTCGTTTTGTGGAGTACATCTCCGTACTTTCATGATGGACAGAGGTCAGTATGATGGGCCCATCAAAATTTTATGCTGGGGACGGGGCAAAGGAGCCTATGAGCAAAATACTCGAGGAAATAGCGGTCGAAAATAAACCCGCGCCCGCCAAACGCATCCGCCGTTCCGCCGAAGAATCCCGCCGCGTCATACTGGATGCCGCAGCAAAACGGCTCGCCGAACAGGGGCCTGAAGGCATTCGACTGCAAGACATAGCCCGCGATGTAGGCATTTCGCATCCAGCCATTCTGCACCACTTTGAAAGTCGCGCAGGACTGGTGAACGCGCTCGTGGATCGCACAACATCTCAGCTTAGAGAAAAACTGTTAGGCGTCCTCGACGGAGAAGACGATCAGAAGGTCGGCGGTCAAATGCCAAGCCTCGTAAACAATACTTTCGAGGCATTGAGTGACCAGGGAACAGCCAAACTCCTATCCTGGATGCTCTTGTCCGACTCGAGCCCTGAGGGCAATACGACCTCCGGTGTGATGACCGAGATAGCAGATCGCGGCCACGCGGCCAGATGCAAACTGGCGGACAGCCAAGGCCTGCCCCATCCTGATCGCGAAGAAACCATGTTCCTGGTGCTTCTTGTCGCCAACACAGCATTTGGTGAGGCAGTTGTCGGTGACTATTTCTATGAAGCCTGCGGTTTTGGGGATGACCCCGAAGCCCCGCGCAGATTCAGAAAATGGCTTGGGGAGATGTTAGGTGCCTATTCCCTGCCCGAAGGTTTCTCTGCCGACAAACGCTAACGCGCCAAAGCACGCCCGCGACGACATGTCATCATCGTCACACCTTGCCTCGTGACCCACAGTTTGCTGTGCTGGTTTTCCCTCAGACTGTCAGGTGCGCTCCTAGATGCTCCATCGCCGCCAATTCCTGCAAAGCGCCGCAGCGTCAATCTCCGCGGCGGGACTGGCTGGGTGTGACCCTTCCGAGTTCCTGGCACCGCCAACAAACAATCTCGACATTCAGCACGCACGCTACAATGTTGTGCCGAATGTAACGACGACCAACATGGTGAGCCTGTCACCAGATGCAGCGCCATCTGTTCTCCGCGCACGGCAGGGGGTTCCGTTTACAGCCACCGTCACCAACCGCTTGAGCGACTATACAACCATGCACTGGCATGGCATCCGACTGCCCAACGAGATGGACGGCGTGCCCTATCTCACCCAATTTCCTCTGGGCAAGGACGAGAGCTTTACCTACACGTTCACCCCTCCAGATGCTGGAACATACTGGTATCACCCCCATTGCATGACCATGGAACAGATGGCGTTAGGTCTCACCGGTGCGTTGATTGTCGATGAGGCTGAGGACCCAGGTTTCAACGACGACATTATTCTCAACCTGCGGGATTTCCGGCTGGGAAAAGACGGCCAATTCAAAGAGCTCTTCACGCCGCGAGGGGCTGCACGGGGTGGCACACTTGGCAATGTGCGCACCTGCAACTGGGATCAGAACCCGGTCTACGATGCGCGAACGGGCGGCGTGGCACGCGTTCGGGTTCTCGCAACTGACATAACCCGTATTTACAAGCTGTTCCTGCCAAACACACGCGGACGCATCATCGCGTTAGACGGCCATCCGCTGCTCACACCTCTGCCCTGGCCGACAGAACAGGCGCCGTTGACCCTGTCCCCAGGACAACGGGTGGACCTCGCCATCGAAATACCGGAAAGGGAAGGCACGGAACTGAACCTCATGGCGTTGATTGGGGGACGGCCAAAAAGTCTCGCCAGGATCCGCGCCATGGGGAGATCTGACAACCGCAAGCTCGAAGAGCTGAACCCCTTGGCTGCAAACAACATCTCTGAACCCAACCTGCAGAGCGCCGAAACCCATGAATTCGTTTTTGGCTGGTCTCCATCTGGCGATCTGCCCGACAATGGGTTTTGTGGCTCCCTCGGATATACCTTCTGGTCAATCAACCGGGCACCCTGGGCAGGCGACGCCTCGGGCACTGGGCCGCTGGCAACATTGAAACTAGGAGACAGCTACATCCTGCGCCTGCGTAACGAGAGCCCCAATGTGCATCCGATCCATCTCCATGGATTGACCTTCAAGCCCATTCGCTCCAATAAGCGACAGGTTCTGCCAAACTGGACAGACACCGCCTTACTCCTCAAGGAAGAGACGCTCGATGTGGCTCTCGTTGCAGACAATCCCGGCGACTGGGCCTTTCACTGCCATGTGATTGAGCATCAGAAGACCGGTCTCGCAGGATATATCCGCGTCGCTTGAGTAGCAGATGGGGCTGTGACCTAGCCGCTATTTCTGAGGGCGGTTGCGATTGCACTGATGGACAACTGAATGCCCTGCTCGATACGGTCGTCAGTTTCACCAGAGCGATGTCGCTTGATCAGCTCAACCTGAAGCATGTTAAGCGGTTCCACGTAAGGCAGGCGCAACCTCAACGCATTTTCCGTCGCAGGACTGTTTTCCAACAGGCGCGTCTGACCGGTTGCCTCCAGCAAACAATCATTGGCCCTCGACCACTCAGATCGGATCCTGCCGAAAACATCATCCGCAAATGCCGTGTCCTCCACCAGCGTCACGTATCGCCCCGCAACATCCATATCGGATTTGGCGAGAACCATTTCCATATTGGTCAATGTCGTATGAAAGAAGGGCCATTCAGCAACCATCTCTTTCAAAAGTGCGCGGTCCTGGAAGTTCGCAAGCGCAGTACCAACGCCAAACCATCCAGGCAACATGACCCTGGCTTGCGCCCAACTGAACACCCATGGAATGGCGCGTAGATCCTCTATCCGCTCAGAGGTTGTCCGGCTTGCGGGTCGAGATCCAATTTTGAGACCGGATATTTCCGCTATTGGTGTCATTTGCCGGAAAAAAGTTTGAAACCCCTCTGTTTCATAGACAAGTCCCCGATAATGACGAAAAGCATCAGCAGACAACGCGGCCATGGCCTCGCCAAAGCGCGCCTTATCCTTTGATGATATCTGGTCTGGCTCTATCGTCGCTAGAAGCGTAGCGGAAGCGATTGCCTCTAGATTTTTGGCAGCTTTTTCCGGCGTCCCATACTTTGCCGCAATGACCTCACCTTGTTCCGTAATCCGGATGCGCCCCTGAACGCTTCCAGAAGGTTGCGCGCGAATAGCTTCAAATGCAGGCCCGCCACCGCGACCGACCGCCCCACCGCGTCCATGGAAGAGCTGCATTTTTGTATCCGCCTCTGCAAAGGTGGGAACCAAATTACGCGAGGCGTCATGCAAGCACCACACAGAGGAAAGATACCCACCATCCTTATTTGAATCGGAATAGCCAATCATGACTTCCTGAAAGCCCCGTGACGCGGACATAGCCCGCATTTCAGGAAGCGCAAACCAACCGTTCATGATCGACTGCGCATTCTCCAGGTCACCGATCGTTTCAAACAAGGGGACCACCATAAGGGCCGAAGAAGGCGGGTTTCCTGGCTGATACAGGCCCACCTCCTTGAGCAGGAGGTACACTTCCAGAAGGTCCGACACACTGTCTGCCTTGGAGACCACATAGGTCGAGATACCGCCTTCGCCGTACAGACCATGCACACGCGCAGCCGCCCGGAAGAGAGCAAGCTCCGACTCTGTTTCTGCCGAATACTCCAAAAAAGATGAAGACAGGGGGCGGGCATTTGAGAGCTCTTGTCGCAGCAAGGCCACCCGCGCCTCTTCATCTAGGGCAAGATAGTCAGCCTCCACATCGCCTCCCGCCAAGAGCTCAGCAACAACACGCTCATGCACATCAGCATTTTGTCGAAAGTCGAGTGTGGCGAGATGGAAACCGAATGCATCAACAGCACGAAGCAATTGCTTCAACGTTCCATCATCAGCGGATTGGCCATCCGGGGCCCGCAGCCCGCGCCCCAATACCAGAAGGTCGTCCCGAAAAGCGTCGGAGTCAGCATAGGGTTCGCCGCAAAGCGAACTGGTCCTCGGAGGTGGGTGCCCGATCAGCACCTCAAACGTGGCGGCCAAACGTGAATACATACCACTGAGAGCACGGCGATAGGGCTCATCGCGACGGGCAAGGCTTTCATCGCCGCTCGCGTCAGCCAGTGCGCGCACTTCTTCAGAAACCTCAGCACGTTCAGACGAGATCGAAAGAGAGGCGCCAAGCGCATGTACACTGTCTAGGTAGTACTCCAGAACAGTTTGCGCGGCGCGAGACACGGAATGTTCGACGCAGGCCGCATCAACATTTGGGTTGCCATCACGGTCCCCACCAATCCAACTGCCAACCTTCAGAAAGCTAGGACAAGTCTCACCCAACAAGCGCTCCCATCGGGTATATTCCCTCGGCAGAACCGGCAAAAAAACATCGCGAAGATAGTCGAGCTCTATCTCAACCTCATCCAACACGGTCAGTCTTTGATGTCGAAGCAACCGCGTTTGCCAGAGCAACGCTATTTGCTGCCGAATGGCATGATCGACATCACTTCCTTCGGCAGTTTCTGTTTGCCCTGCCTGTTTAAGGTCTAGAAACGTCCCGATGCGAATGAGGTGATCAATAACACTCTTGCGTCGAACCTCAGTGGGATGCGCCGTAAGAACCGGCATCACAAGCATGCTGGACAGCGCCTCACTGACCTGGGGAAGCCCCACGCCTAAGCCCTGCAGTCGGTCAAGAACCTCCTCCAGACCTGCGGCATCCTCCACCGCGGCGCTCTGTCTGTCTTCCGCAAGGTTAGCCAGCATTGAAAAAAGCATGAACGCCCGGACAAAATGGAGCGCATCATCGAGCCCAAGAGCTTCTAGCTCACGATCAACATCCTTTGCATCGACCAGACCGCGATGCTGATCGACAGAGACAGAACGCACCCGCTCAATCCTCTCAAAGAGGGAATCCCCGCCATAGGTACGGATGACATCACCTAACAAGTTGCCGAGATAACGCACATCAGAGTTTTGAGTTACGGTCTGCGTCGAAGATTGCATGGCATCCACCTACTATGTGTTAGCGTCATGAACTCTAACGCGTTTTACAACACGGCGAACCAGTCAAAAGTGACTTTGAGCCAGCTAATCTGAAGGAAAGACGGTCTATGGAAATCCTAAGAACAAAGCTGGGTCTGCTTTTCTGTTTGGTCGCAGCGACGGGCGCGTTCCTGGCGATCACCGGCCTCGGCGGATCACCCGCGATGAGTCTGTGGGACAATGACGCCCGATCCAACCTGCCCCTCTGGATGATGTTATGGCTGGGATTCTTGGCGCTGACCTTCTTTTTGTCAGTCATATTTTCCTGGAACCATGTGCCGGCCCGTTGGGTGCTTGCGGGTTTCATCGGGAGCCATGTGGCGACACTTGCCATTGAAAACATGGACGGCATGGTGTTACGCGCGGGCCTTGTCTCACTGCTACACGTGATCTTCTGGACACCCGGCTTGATCGCACTCCTGTCGAACCAGTCCGATCTCCGGCTCAACTCTGCCTACGGAGTTTGGGCAAGCGTACTGCTCTTCGTCTATGCCGTGGCCTTTACATTTGATATTCGCGATGGGCTCGTCTGGCTCCTTTCGATGTCAGGAATGTAGGACCGCGACATCCGCCCACAGTTGCGCCCGAAGCGCTTAGAAAACATCAAAAGAAGAAGAGGAAACCCGAGTGGTTGACATCGAGAAAATTCTTGTCGACAAATCCGATCTGGAATCCACAAAAAGACTATCAGTCCCGGTTGGAGATACTCTTGATGAGGGTGAAATCCTTCTCAAGGTGGCGCGATTTGCCCTTACCACAAACAACATCACCTATGCGTTTGCAGGGGCGGGCCTTGGATATTGGAATTTCTATCCTGAACCAGACCCTTGGGGGTGTGTGCCTGTGTGGGGTTTCGCAACAGTTATTGAAAGTCGGTGCCCCGAAGTGGCGGTTGGCGAACAGGTTTTTGGGTTTCTACCAACCGCGTCACACCTGGTTCTAAAACCCACAGGGGTTGATGATGCCGCTTTCTTCGACTCGACTGATCATCGCGCCAACCTCTTCACCTGGTACAACAGATATTTCCGGTGTGCTGCCGACCCAGTGTTCCAAAGGGACAGCGCCGACATACAACCGGTCCTATGGCCTCTTTTCATGACGGGGTGGATGCTTGCAGAGAAAATCGGCAACGCGGCAGACTCCATCTACATATCAAGCGCCTCAAGCAAAACAGCCCTGTCGCTCGCCTGGTCGTTGAAACACCAGAAGAGCGATGCCCGGTCAATTGGCCTGACATCTAAAGGCAATAGAAGCTTCGTTGAAGGGCTCGGTATCTATGACGAAGTGCAAACCTACGGCGATCTCCAAACTGACCCCACCCTCAAGACCGCAATTTTTGTGAATGTCGCGGGGAATGGCGCACTATGTTCAGAAATCCACGTGGCACTTGGCGACAGGCTCGTTGAGTCGGTGGCACTGGGCGCAACGCACCGGGCACCAGATGACGGCACACTGCCCATGCCGGGACCGGCGCCCGAACTGTTCTTCATTCCAACTGTCGCGGAAGACCGCGCCGCAGAAGAAGGGTTTGACACGAGCCATCGCAAATTCGCCGACGCCTGGCACACTTTTACGCCATGGGCATCCAGCTGGCTTGAACTCCAAAACGCGCGCGGCATTGAGGGAATTGAAGGAAGTTACAGACGTGTCCTGGATGCCGAGGTTGCACCACAACAGGCAATCATCTGTTCATGGGAATGAGCGCAAGTTCCGATTCAGGCTACACTTCAACCAAAGGCGTCCGGACGCAATCTGACATCGGACTACGCTAGGAAAGATCGCGATACAAAACATAAGCGTCTACATACCGCTCCCCGCGAAAATGAAAGGCACCGGGCAAGGTACCAACAATCTGGAACCCGTTGCGCTTGCAGATTTCCAACGACGCACCATTGGTTGAGACGACAAGATTGAGCTGGATAGCCTTGAAGCCAAGCTCTTTTGCCTTCGCCAGACCAAAGTCCATCATCTTCTTGCCGAGCCCCTGACCACGCACCGTAGCGTCGACCATCACGCCGGTATTGCAGACATGAGACCCGAGACCTGGTTTGTTGGGCACGATGTAGCGACTAGCAACGGCAACCCCATCAAGATATCCAATGTAAACCCGAGCGCCCGGCGCGAACCAATATGCGCGCGCCGCTTCCAGACCTGTATCCATCGGATAGGGATAGGTCTCACCGGTCCTGACGACCTCGCGAAAGATCGGCCAGATTTCTTCAAACTGATCGGCGGTGGCTTCTCTGATTTCAAAAGACATGAGGGCGGTCCGCAAATGTAAATGCATGCAACCGAGAAATGGTGCCCCTGGCCGGACTCGAACCAGCACGCCCGTACGGACAGCAGATTTTGAATCTACCGCGTCTACCAATTCCGCCACAGGGGCTTTGACGAAGCGATCTGCCCGTCAAGCGGCGCCATGATAGGCAGGACGGCGCCGAGGTCAAAGGGAAAGAGCGCCTGATAGACAGAAATCTTATGCCCTGTTATCACGGGTTCCATGTTGCGCAGCCTCTATGATTGGACCATGAACCTTGCCGCCCACCGCCATGCGCGTTGGGGGCTGGCCCTCGTCTCATTTGCCGAAAGCTCCTTCTTCCCTATTCCGCCAGACGTGGCCCTTATCCCCATGGTGCTGGCAAAGCGCGCGCTGGCCTGGGTCTACGCACTCATCTGTACTGTAGCCTCGGTTCTGGGGGGCATCGCGGGCTATGCGATCGGCTTTTTCTTCTTCGCTCAACTGGGCGAGCCTATCCTCGGCTTCTATGGCTACACAGAGCAATTCGCGAGCTTTGCAGAGAGATATAACGAATATGGCGTCTGGATCGTCTTGATTGCGGGCCTCACACCCTTTCCCTACAAAGTCATCACCATTGCCAGTGGGGCCACCGGCCTCAATTTCCTGGTCTTCATGGCTGCAAGCCTGGTGGCCCGCGGCGCCCGCTTTTTCGCTGTCGCAGGACTTTTATGGTGGTTTGGGGAGCCCATCCGCACCTTTATCGACAAATATTTTGGGCTGCTGTCGATCCTTTTTGTCGCACTCCTGATCGGCGGCTTCCTCCTGGTGGGCCTGATCCTGTAAGATCATCCCATGTCCCTGCTCACCAAACTGCCTATCGCAAACCGCCAAGTGCCTTGGCTGATCTTTGGCATTTCAGTGGTAACACTCTGCGCGGCGCTCGCCTTCGAGCATATTGGCGGTCTCGCCCCCTGTTCGCTCTGCCTGCAGCAACGCTACGCCTACTATTTGCTGATCCCTGTCTCCCTCATCGCAGGCATTCTTTCCCGCGAAACGAATTTGGGGTTGGCACCTGTTGTGCTGATCGTGCTCTGCACATTTGCCGCGGCAGCGAATGTCGTCCTGGCGGGCTACCACGCAGGCGTCGAGTATAAATGGTGGGAAGGCCCACAAGGATGTACCGGTGTGAACTTAATGGCAGGGAGCCTTGACGAATTCAGACAACAGCTGGATGGCGTCACGGTCCCGCGCTGCGACGAAGTCCCCTGGAGCCTCTTTGGTATCTCCATGGCGGGATACAATTTCCTGATCTCCATCCTCCTCACCGCTTTGGGCTCAATAGCCCTTGCGCGCTACTGGACGATGACTGGACTCGAGGAAGAGTAAGATGAGCAAACCATCTTTCAACGCCGCATCAGACCATCCTGGCCGTCCCTCTACCGCTGACCGGATCAAAGAGATGATCCGCGTAGACCATGCAGGTGAGTATGGAGCTGTGCGCATTTATGAAGGGCAGCTCGCCGTCTTCCGCAACCTGCCGCACAAAAAGGAAATCACCGAGAGCCTGACCCGCATGGCGGCGGAAGAAGAAGAACATCTCGACCGCTTCAACAAACTGGTGAATGAGCGCCAGGTCCGCCCGACAGCGCTTAACCCACTCTGGCACCTGGGCGGCTTCGCGATGGGCGCAGCCACAGCCCTTATGGGTGAGAAGGCCGCGCACGCCTGCACTGTGGCGGTAGAATCCGTCATCGACGAACACTATCAGCGCCAGATCGACGAACTCTCAGCCCTCGATACGGAGGAAGACCTGAAAGAAACGATCATTCAGTTTCGTGAAGAAGAACTGGCACACAAACAGGAAGCACTTGAGAGCGGCGCTGAAGAAGCGCCCGGCTATCCTGTTTTATCAAATGTGATCCAGACAATCTGCAGGGCGGCCATCCGCGCTTCTGAGAAAGCTTAAGCTTCCAGTTCACTATCCCAGTAGAGATAGTCGCGCCAACTTTCGTGCAGATAGTTGGGCGGGAACCGCCGCCCATTTTTGTGCAACTCGTTCACTGTTGGACGGAACGGCTTTTGACGCGGGATCATGCCCGCCTCTTTTGGGAGCTTACCGCCCTTGCGCAAGTTGCACGGAGCACAGGCCGTGATCACATTTTCCCAGGTCGTCTGCCCTCCAAGACGGCGGGGGATCACATGGTCAAAGGTTAGCTCCTGCTCGTCACCACAATACTGGCAAAGGAAACTGTCTCGCAGAAACAGATTGAACCGGGTAAAGGCTGGGTATTGCGCAGGCTTCAGATAGGTCTTGAGTGAGACAACGGAAGGCAGTTGCATCTCAAAACTGGGGCTATGCACTGCCACATCATAATTGGAGACAATGTTCACGCGATCCAGGAACACAGCCTTGATGGCATCCTGCCAGGACCACAGCGATAAAGGATAATAACTAAGCGGCCTGAAATCCGCATTTAGTACCAACGCCGGACACCCTTCTGGCGTCGCAAACTCACCTTGCACCGTCACGTCCTCCTGGAATCGTCTAAACTTACCCGGACTCAACTTCGCGTCGATTGTTGTTGGGAAAATACTATATCTAGTGCGACGTTGGTGTGAAGCCGCAACTCATAACCCTGCGTCAAATCGGTCAAGAATCAGCATCCAAAGAGATTTGGCGAAGAATAGACACTGATGCCCACACCAGACGCCATCATCCGATTCGCCCCCAGCCCCAATGGCAGGCTTCATCTGGGCCACGCTTATTCAGCGCTCTACGCCGCAGAAAAAGCGGCGGAGCTTGGCGGGCGGTTTTTGCTTAGAATTGAAGATATTGATGTGGGTAGGTGTCGACCAGAATTTGTCGCAGGCATCTATGAAGACCTTGAATGGCTGGGCCTCACCTGGGAGATGCCGGTCAGGCGGCAGTCGGAACATTTCGCGGACTATGAGGCGGCCCTCAAAAAGCTTCGAGATCTGGAGGTTGTGTATCCCTGTTTCGCCACCCGACGAGAAATCGAGCGCACCATCGCCGACGGCGGGATTGATATGGAGCGTTGGCCGCGGGACCCAGACGGTGCCCTTCTTTATCCCGGCATCTACAAAGACATCAGCACAAAGGAACGCTCCCGCCTGATGTGGGAAGGCCGGACCTATGCCTGGCGGCTCGACACCCAGAAAGCCATAGAGCTCGCCGTCAAGAAATCTGGTGGCCCGATAACCTTCAACGAACTGGAAGGCAGTCCGTTCGGCGACACGGGGTGTCAGAAGATCGAGCCAGAACTGTTTGGTGATGTCGTGGTCGCGCGAAAAGACGTGCCGACCTCCTATCACCTGTCGGTCGTGGTCGATGACGCACTCCAGAACATCACCCATGTTACCCGCGGCCGTGACCTCTACCCGGCGACCTACATCCACCGTCTTCTTCAGGTGTTGCTGGACTTGCCCGAGCCCCTCTACTGCCATCACCGACTAATTGAGGATGAAACAGGTCGTCGTCTCTCCAAAAGCGCCAAAGATATGGGGCTGAAAGACCTGCGCGAGGCTGGTAAAACTCCGTCCGAGATCCGTCAGATGATTGGAATTTAAAAGCGTTAACCGGTGACATGATCCCGGGCTTCCCTCCGAATATACGCCACCAGACATGGCCTGGATCCTGCTCCGATGAGCCTAACCAGCTGTACCCCGTCCCCTGACAGCACACATGTGTGCCATTTTGGGACAGAAGCAGCATAAATCGCTCAACGGACGTGCCCCCATGACTGACGTGACCCAAACAGCGCCTCAAACTGCAACACCCCCCTCACGCATCGACTGGATCGATTATGTGAAGGGCGTCACCATCATTCTGGTCGCGCAAATGCACATCTCTCTTGGCACCATGGAGAGCATGGGCGTCTCCCATATGTGGATGGTGGATATTGTCGAGTTTGCGCGTCCGTTCCGGGTACCGCTCTTCTTCATGATCGCCGGCCTTTTTGTCAGTCGCTCACTTCAGTGGAACCGCGCGAAATTCATCGACGCAAAACTGTTCCACTTTGTCTATTTCTACTTCCTCTGGGCAGCGATCCAACTCACCGTAAAAATCGGTCTGTCGGGCTATGGCAATCATGCCTTCAGCCTGAACGACATATTGCTTCTGCCATTCGAACCTATTTCAACACTCTGGTTCATCCACGCCCTCGCTATCTTCTTCATGGTGACCCGCCTGTTGAAGAACGTGCCGCCTATCATTCTGATGAGTGCTGCCGTCATCCTCTACGCCTCACCTGTCCATACCGGTTGGGGCGCCATTGATGAGTTCGCGGACCGCTATGTTTTCTTCGTTGCAGGCTATGTCGGCGCTCAATATTTCTTCAATCTCGCAGAGTTTGCGAGACAGAACGCTTTGCGGGTCTTCGCAGGCTCCATCGGCGCTTTCGCCATGGTCTATTTCTTTGTTGAAGCAGGCATCGCAACCAAACCACTCTTCGGCTTGCTGGCTGCATTTGGTGGCGGCGCGGCAACGATCGCTCTCTTGTCCGTTGCAGCCGATCATGGGCGCCTGAAATGGCTGGCCTATATCGGCCAGCGCTCCCTCTATGTGTATCTCGCCTTCTTTCTGCCCGGCGCTGTTGTACGGATCGGACTCGCAAAAACCGGCTTCATCGAAAATGCGGACCTCATCGCGCTCTCAGCGACCATCGTCGCGGTGGCAGCGCCTTTGATCGGCTTCAAGCTGATCGAAAAGACGCCACTCGCTTTCCTGTTCGTGCGGCCAGACATGTTCCGCATGAGCGAGGAACCAAAGCTCATGCCCGCAAAGGCGTGAGCTTTACAGGAAGAGATTAAGCACCACGGTTAGAGTGACGAGGCTGAGGCCCGTCACCAACACCACCGCCGACGACGCAGCGCCCGGTGCCGCCTGATATCGGTTGGCAAGGATGAAGCAATAGACCCCCGTCGGCATGGCCGCCATAGTCACCAGAACCTTGATCCAAAGCGGCGGCAGCGCGAACACATACATGGCAAGACCGAACACCACGATTGGGTGCAGCACAAGCTTCACCATCGCAATGAGAGACGCTGCACCGATGGAGCGTTTAATCTCATAGCGCACCAGTGTGGCGCCAAGCACAAAGAGGGCGCAGGGAATAGCCGACCGCCCCAGCATTTCCAGCGTCACATCCAAAGGGTCCGGGATCGCAATCCCGGTCTGCCCGAAAGCGATGCCTGACCCGAGTGCAATGATCACTGGGTTTTTGATCATGCCTCGACCGCTTTCAACCAGGATCGATCCGATTGACAATGCTGCACCGTCTCGCGGTTTGGTTGTCTCCAGAAGAAATGTCGCAACGGTGAAAAGCGTGAGACCGTGAAACGCCAGGATGAAGAATAGCGGAACGCCTGCCTCTTCCCCGTAGGCAGTCAGAATGATGGGGATGCCCAGCATCACCGTGTTAGAGAACCCACCGCCAAAGCCGACAATCACGCTGTCCGCCGGCGACCGGCGCAACACGGTCAGCGCGAGCAAACCACCAACTGCCCAGACGATCATTACCCCGCCATAGTAGGAGAGCCAAAGCCCCCAAGGCAGAGCCTCCGGAAGCTCAGTGTTCGCAAGCGCGCGAAAGAGAAGAGCTGGAATCGCAAATGTGAAGGCGTATTTGTCGATCCCGTCGATCGCTTCTTCACTCAGAAACCTCGTGCGACCGGCAAAATACCCGAGCGCAATGATGAAAAAGATCGGCAGAACAAGCTGCGCCGCTTCCATGAAAAACCCCGCATAGAGCGTTTCCAGCAAAAGTGGCTACCGGTTTTGCCTCCGGAAACGCGACACATCAAAACCGAACAAGTTTCAAGCGGGCGAAAGAAAAGGACGGACCCGCGCGGGCCGGAAGCTAAAGCCTTTTCAACAAAATTCGAAGGGTTTTATTCCGGTTCGAAAACGCGCTAAGCGAAATCACTGATCACCAATCGTAGAGACCGACAAAACGGTCAAATCCGGCTTCATCAGACCATTCCGTCCAGGCCGTCCGGAAACGAGCTGTGGTGCTCGGGCTGTCAAATCCACGGCCAAGCCCCAACATGAGCAGTTCACCACACCCAGCGAATGCATCTGCCTGCGCTGGCGGCAGCTTGCCACCGGACCGGGTCAACCGTCCAAGTTCGCTGTCTTCCGCCCCATCGGTAAGCAGCACGATCTTGGTGGGCTTTGAACAATCAAGACCGCCCGCCATCGTCTCAAGAAACGGGACGATGTTGGTTTTCATCTGCGCTTCAAGCCGTCCCTCTGACACAAGTCGGGGAAGGTTCGACACCAGCGCCTGGATCCCTTCAGCCACATCAGCAGGGCGCGCCCGTGCGGAGATCACCTGATCAATCCGAAGAGGGTTGGAGCCGGTATCATAGACCCCAAAAGATCGCACGGTTACTTTGGAGCGAACCGGCAATCCCTTGATCTCTTCAGCCAGCCGGTCGGCAACTTGGCGTGCAAACACATCGCTCGTTACCAAAGGATTGGATTTTGACAGATCAAGACCAATGACCAGATGTGTTGCTTCTGCAGGCTCGCTGGAAAGAGCGGCATCAGCACTGCCAGACAAGAGACCCAAGCCCAGCAGGCCACTGGCGACCACACCTGCTACTACTCCGCCAATCCGCTTCATGAGCCTTACTCCGCAGCCTTGTTGATTGGAACGCGACGGCCCGTATTGACCGGCGGCAACACCTCGCCAACAGCTTCACGTGGCCCGCCATCATTCACCGACATGCGTTGTCGCCGTGACCACCAGTCTTCAAACAGCGCCTCATAACGAGCAATCTGCTGACTGTCCGCGCAAGCCTTGAGCTGTTCGCTCCGTTCCTCTGCCGCTGCCTTTTCCTGACGTTTCCGGCCAGGTGCGGGCAATGCTCGGACTTTGCGTCCTGTAAGATAGCTCGTGCGTGTGCCTTCAAGTCCCCGTTCATAAGCCCGGCAGGAATCCATCAAGCGCGTCCAGAGCATGTTCCGACGGTGGTCCATCCGCTCCATGTCGATGAGGGTCTCTCGATTGCGCGCATATTCCGCTTCCAAGGCTGCCAGACGGCTCATGTCTGCTTTGCGTTCTGCAAAGTCGCGGGTCTCAAAAAGCTTCTTGAGATTGATGAGGGCATAGTGGAGGAAAAGCGCCGCAACGCCTGTTACGACCAGGAAGATCACACCCAGAGATGCCATCCAGAGCACAGGCTGATAGGCGCGGGCTTCATCAAGCCCTGTCTGCGCAACAGCGGCTTCGCGGGCAGCTTCTGTTTCAATACCAAGGCTGGAAAGCGCCGACCCGAGAGACGCGCCATTGCCGCCAAGGCCCGCATCGGCAAGACCGGCAGGCAGGGACATGAGGGCAAGCAATAGGCCAACACCACCGAGCATGGTGAGTGCCAGCAGGAAGAGCACACGGACAAAGACCGCGCGTCCAAAGACACCCATATGTTCAATAAAGATATGCGCCGCGAGTGTGGCAAACAGAACCTGAAGGCTCTTGAACGCAACAGAACTCGCCAGCGATCCAGGTAGTTCCAGGAACTCATTGGCGAGCGCCCGGGTCCAGAACTCCGTGACAATCATATAGTCGACAAAGAGCGCACTCGCTGCCACGACCACGGTAAAAAAGATCGCGCCAAAATAGAACGGGCGATAGCGGGCGTCCCGTTGGCTGGCTATAAAGTTCTCATTGATTTTGTGGCGCTGATCATCGCTCACGAGGGAAGAAGACACGAATTTCATGGGTTTCACGCCTCCCCTGTTTTGGCAGCGCGACGGAACCAGCGGCGGCGCGGTTTTTCTTCTTCGCTCATTGGCGCCGACAGGCGACGTCCCAGAGAAACGATTTCGCGCTCCAGATGTTCCTGGCGTGCGCGACGGTCCCGCAGTTCGTCACCATATTCGGCGTCGGCCTGGGTCAGAACAGAATGAATGTGGATATCGGGAAGAGGTTCAGCGCGGCGCCCATATTCAGCGGCTGCTCGCAGCTCTTCATCCCGTTTTTGGCTTTCTTGCCCCCAGCTCATGGCGCACCTCTCTTACGTTGCAGAACGGGAAAGGCAGCAAACAAAGCAAAGCAGCAATTCCCCTCCAAATCCCCGTACGCCGCACAGATCGAAGATCCAGGCCTTAAGTTTTGCTCAAGCTTTGCGGCGAAACCAGCCCTGAAATGGGGCGAAAGTGTGTTAACGCTAACTTTTCAGTGAACCGACGGCCCCGTGACAGATGCGCCACAGGCGATCGCTCACTCTAAATTCAGCGTTCTGCCCAATTGAGTAGCAATTCAGGGTTTAAGCCGCGCTATCCGTATCCACGATTCGCACAATGTCGCTCATGATCTTGTTGAGATCGAAATCCTTGGGCGTATAGACCCCAGCGACACCAGAGGTCTTGAGCGCCTCTTCATCTTCCGGCGGAATGATCCCACCAACAACAACAGGCACATCAAGTCGCCCGGCATCACCAAGACGGGTCATCACCTCTTTTACGAGCGGCACGTGAGACCCGGACAGGATGGACAAGCCGATCACATGCACTTTCCCGGCAATTGCATCTTGCACGATCTGCTCCGGTGTCAGGCGAATGCCGTCATAGACAATATCCATGCCGCAATCCCGTGCGCGCACCGCAATCTGCTCCGCACCATTCGAGTGGCCGTCAAGTCCAGGCTTGCCCACGAGGAATTTCAGGCGACGACCAAGCTTGGTCGAGACCGCATCCACTTCCGCCCGAATGGGATCAAGGCCCGACACATCATTGCGCGCACTCGTCCCAACACCTGTGGGCGCGCGATATTCGCCAAACGTCCCGCGGAGCACTTCGCCCCATTCGCCGGTCGTCACCCCTGCTTTGGCACAAACGATGGAGGGCTCCATAATGTTGCGGCCCTCTTTCGCCGCAGCACGAAGATCAGCAAGTGCCTCTTTCACCGCTTCATCGTCCCGCGCGGCACGCCAGGCTTCCAGGTTGGCAATCTGCGCCTGCTCGACTTCAGGCGGCACAACCATAATGGCTTCATCCCCGGTGCCCAGCGGAGACGCCGCTGTTTCCAATTGCTTGTTCACACCGATCACCGCCATGTCGCCGCTTTCAATGCGACCCAATCGCTCAGCGTTAGACTCAACCAACGCCTGTTTCATATAGGCGCTATCGATGGCTGCCACTGCGCCGCCCATCTTTTCAATGTGCGCGAGCTCTTCCAGTGCGTCAGCCTTCAACTGATCAACCTTCGCCTGCATCACAGTCGAGCCTTCAAACAGATCTTCATATTCGAGAAGGTCAGTTTCAAAAGCGAGGATCTGTTGCGCGCGCAGCGACCATTGCTGGTCCCACGGGCGCGGCAGGCCCAGTGCTTCATTCCAGGCAGGCAATTGCACCGCACGGGCACGAGCATCTTTCGAGAGCGTCACCGCGAGCATCTCAATCAGAATGCGGTACACATTGTTTTCAGGCTGCTGTTCTGTCAGACCAAGTGAATTCACCTGCACCCCGTAACGGAACCGGCGCAGCTTTGGATCTTCAACCCCATAGCGGGTAGCGCAAATCTCATCCCACATATCGACAAATGCACGCATCTTTGCGATCTCGGTGACAAATCGCACACCTGCATTCACGAAAAAGGAGATACGGCCCACAACCCGCGCAAAGTCAGCATCAGGCACCTGGCCGCTTGCTTTCACCCGATCCAGCACTTCCTGCGCCGTCGCCAGCGCAAAAGCGAGTTCCTGCACCGGCGTCGCGCCTGCTTCCTGCAAATGGTAGGAGCAGACATTCGTCGGATTCCATTTGGGAATTTCGCGATAGGTGTAGGAGATAATGTCGGAGATGAGGCGCAAAGACGGATCCGGCGGAAACACATAAGTGCCGCGCGAGAGATATTCTTTGATGATGTCGTTCTGCACGGTGCCCGTAAGCTTCGAGCGATCCGCCCCCTGCTCATCAGCCGCAGCGATATAGAGCGCCAGCAGCCAGGCCGCCGTCGCATTGATCGTCATGGACGTGTTCATCTGTTCAAGCGGGATCTGATCAAAGAGCTGGCGCATATCGCCCAGATGGCTGATCGGAACGCCCACCTTGCCCACTTCCCCGCGCGCAAGAACATGGTCCGCGTCATAGCCGGTCTGAGTTGGCAGATCGAACGCGACCGACAGGCCCGTCTGTCCCTTAGAGAGATTGTCCCGGTAAAGCGCATTGGACGCCGCCGCCGTGGAATGGCCCGCATAGGTGCGGAAAATCCAGGGCCGGTCTTTGTCGTGTTGAAACGGTTTTTGATCGCTCATGGGGCTTAGTCTCTCACATTTGGTGAGGCTCGATTAGCACACCCGTTGCTGCACCGCAAAAATACCCGAAATTCAGGCTTGAATACGCGACGTCCATGACGTTCTATCCGGCCAACAACCGGAGAAAGACATGAGCGACCGAGCCGCATCAGCGCCCACCAACAATCTGCCCATCAAAGACCTGTATGAAGTGGGCGAAATCCCCCCGCTCGGACATGTGCCAAAGAACATGTACGCCTGGACCATCCGCGAAGAGCGTTTCGGCCCACCAGAACAATCCATGCAGCTCGAGGTGGTGCCGACCTGGGAACTCGACAGCCACGAAGTGCTCGTTCTCGTGATGGCGGCAGGTGTTAACTATAACGGTGTCTGGGCAGGCCTCGGCGACCCGGTCTCAGTCTTCCAGGTACATGATGAGCCCTATCACATTGCCGGATCCGATGCGTCAGGCATCGTCTACGCTGTGGGTTCCAAGGTGAAACGCTGGAAGGTGGGCGATGAAGTCATCATCCATTGCAACCAGGACGATCACGATGACGAAGAATGCAATGGCGGCGATCCAATGTTCTCACCGTCTCAGCGCATTTGGGGGTACGAGACGCCGGACGGCTCATTCGCCCAGTTCGCACGCGTGCAGGATCAGCAGCTGATGCCACGGCCTCAGCATCTGACCTGGGAAGAAAGCGCCTGTTACACGCTGACGCTCGCGACCGCCTATCGCATGCTCTTCGGTCATCGGCCCCATGTCTTGAAGCCTGGCCAGAACGTGCTGGTTTGGGGCGCATCAGGTGGCCTCGGCTCCTTTGCTGTGCAGCTCTGCGCCATAGCGGGCGCCAACGCCATCGGTGTGATTTCTGATGAAAGCAAGCGCGACTTTGTCCTGTCGATGGGCGCCAAGGGCGTCATCAACCGCAAGGACTTTGATTGCTGGGGGCAGCTACCGACAGTGAACTCTCCAGAGTTCAATACATTCATGAAGGAAGCCCGCAAATTCGGCAAAGCCATCTGGGACATTACCGGCAAGGGTGTCGATCCGGACATTATTTTTGAACATCCCGGCGAAGCCACCTTCCCGGTTTCTGCCATGGTCTGCAAACGGGGCGGCATGGTCGTCTTCTGCGCAGGCACCACGGGATTTAACATCACGTTCGATGCCCGTTTTGTCTGGATGCGCCAGAAGCGCATTCAGGGGTCCCACTTTGCAAACCTGAAACAAGCCGCCGAAGCCAATCGCCTGGTGATCAACCGACGGATTGACCCCTGTATGTCAGAAGTTTTCGCGTGGAATGACATCCCGAAGGCCCACACCAAGATGTGGAAGAACGAGCATCTTCCAGGCAACATGGCCGTGCTCGTCTCTGCCGCGCGTCCAGGCTTGCGCACTTTCGAGGAAACGATTGAAGCGGGGAACGGCTAACCCTGCCCCCCTAATTGGGTCACACCCAGTCGTTGGTGAACACGATCTTGGGCGCCGGGTCGTCCATGGCCTCGGCGGCGTCAGAGAACGCAACCTCACGACTGGTGACTTTCTCTGGGTGGAAGTGCCCACACTTCACGTCTTCGACGATCTGAGGAAGAAGCGCGCGGCCCTGCACCCGTGATGTATGGAAGCTGATGCCTTTTGTGTACATGGACATCATGGGGAACGGCACTGCATTGTCGAAGAAGACAGAGATACTTGTGCAGGTCCCGTTCGCGCCAGTGGATCTCACCGCCAGTTTCATTGCCTCCAGATCACCGGACGAGTCCACGGTGATGTTAAACGATCCAAGCGACTTGAGATCGGCCGGTGAGGGGACAAGCTGCGTTTCTGCTCCCATTTCCTGGGCAAGACGCATCGCTTCGCTACCTTTGCCTATTTCTGCATAGAGTACCCGGCTCGCCCCGCGCGCCAGAGCCACTTGCACTGCATAGATGCTGACACCCCGCCCGCTGCCAATCACAAGCACCGACGCGTATTCATACCGATCCATGTAAGGCGCGACCGTGCGCCAGGCATCCGCAATATTGTCAGACCCGCCCGCAAGTACTTCCGGACGCACATTTTCAGGAAGAGGCACAAGCATATGGTCGGCAAACGGGACATGCATGAATTCGGACAGGGCGCCGCCAAACTCCTCGCCACAGATCGGCTTCATGCCATAAACCGCACCCCGGGTGACTGATTTGCAGGAATTGGTCCAACCCTGACGGCAATTGTCACACGTGCCACAGGAAATCTGGAAAGGCACAATGACCTTGTCACCCACCTTCACGGAAGTGACCAGATCGCCAACCTCGACAACCTCGCCTGCCGTCTCATGGCCAAAGGCGAACGGCCCACCCTGCAATCCACTCCCAATGATCGTGGAATAGTCCAGATCGCACCGCGCCACGGCAAGCGGCCGCACAATAGCATCAGTCCCTGCAGCAATTTTGGGAGCAGGCACATCCCACCATTCAAGCTTCCCCGGTTCAATAAAGGTTAACTGGCGCATGACCACTCCAATTGTCTGTATTCGTTTTCAGAAAATTCTCACGGGTCTGCCACGTCGACAAACGATCAAAATGCGTGATGGATGAAACTCACTCACCTGTCACGTCGGATCTAGAAGAGCTGCGCTGCCACGAGACCGATGCCACCGACACCGCCGAGATAGGCGACTGTCCTGAGGACCGAAACGCCAGCGATATAGAAAAAGGCGTGCGCCACACGACAGACAAAGAAAATGAGAGCTCCAAGTGCCGTCATCTCATTGGACACACCGACAACATGCGCAGTGAGAACCACCACGGCAAAATAAACCAGATTGTCCATCAAGTTGGCGTAAGCCCTGACAACCCGTCCGCCCCATCCCGTCAGTGGCGGCACGTCATCCCTTGCACCCAACATTGCCTTAAAGCCCCATTGCTGCCGCATGGCACGAAACAGCGGCACGCTGGTGATAAAGAGCGCCAAAGCGAGGGTGGCAAGCAATATCCAAAGTTCGAGGGTCATAGGGAAAGGTCCTTTCGGGTTGTGTGAGGTGAGGGACCCTAGACAGACAGAGATGATGGCAATATCGTCTGATTAGACACTTTAAATGCAAAATCGGTCATATCATGACAAAAACAATCGGTCTGGTCGCCTTCGAAGGCTGCATTGGATCTAGCGTGCATGCCCTTGCAGACCTGTTCAGCACGGCGAATGCGATCAAGCGTCAAACCGGCGGCCGCGACGCCTTGTTCAAGACGAAGGTTTTGACACCAGGCGGCGCCATGGTGACGGCATCCAACGGCCATGAGATTGCCTCCGGCGGAGCACTTGAAGACCACACGGATGCAGACGTCCTGATGATCTCCGGCATCGGAATTGAGGCGGTTGGCGATGTGGGTGAAACACTGACCTCGTTGCGTTCGCTGATCAGCCTTCTTGCGCGCGCTCCCGATCCTCAAAAGATCACAACCGGATCCTGCACGGGAACATTCTTATTGGCAGAAGCAGGTATCCTCGATGGACGACAGGCAACAACGACATGGTGGCTGGCCTCCACTTTCTCAGAGCGCTATCCCGCCATTGAGTTGCGGTCAAATGAGATAGTAGTGGATACAGGGTCTGTGATTACTTCTGCAGCAGGAACGTCCTATCTTGACCTGGCGCTGCATGTGATCGGTCGGCTGGCAGACCCTCAAATAGCGCATCTGTGCGCCAAGTTTATGGTGGTTGATGGCGGCCGCACATCACAGCGCCCTTACGCCATACCGTGGCACTTCATGAGCAGAGACCCGTTCGTCGAAAAAGCCGAAACTTGGGTAAGACAACAGATCGCCAATGAAGCCAGCGTTGGCGGCCTAGCCTCTCATCTGAATATGTCGCCGAGAACTTTGCACCGTCGTCTTTCACGCCTGCACCAACAGACGCCACAGGAGTTCATTCAACGTATTCGCATGGAGGAGGCTATGCGCCTTATCGAAACAACAAAAAAGAGCGTGTCGGAGATCGGTGCAGAAATTGGCTATGCGGACGAAAACACGTTTCGCCGCGCTTTTTCAGCCTGGGTCGGCACCACGCCAACCCAGCACAGGCTGCGGTTTAACAAAGCTTAACCGGTCAACACTTACCGGGGAAAGCGCCCACATCTCAATTTACGCAGGAGCCTTTGCGAAGATAGGTGAATGTGATTCAGGCATGCGCTCCCTACTTTGTGGAAGAAGAGAAGGAGCCTCGCCATGCCTCACCGATCAGAGCTACCACCGCTGACCAGCCTGCACGCCTTTCACCATGCCGCGAAGACACTGAGCTTTAAGGAAGCAGCTGAAGCCCTAAACCTGACACCATCTGCCGTGAGCCATCGGATAAAAGCATTGGAGCATGCGCTGGGAACACCGCTCTTTCGTCGACAGACCCGCGCCCTTGCCCTGACTGAAGCAGGCCGCACCTACAAAACAACAGTCGATAGTGTCTTTGCGGACCTGGCTGCAGCTACAGCTGAGCTAAAATCCAAACCAGAAGCCACCGTTTTGCGACTGTCCGTCCTGCCGCTCTTTGCAAGCACCATTCTCATTCCGCGCTTGCCTAAGTTTCGAAAAAAATATCCCCATATCGATGTCAGCATCTCAACGGAAAGCAGCGTCGCCAACTTCCACACCGACAATATCGACATGGGAATCCGTAATATGCGGGTCCCGCCGACAGGGCCGGGCACGGCTAAACTGCTGGACACCAAACCCATCTTGCTCTGCACGCGCGAGATCGCAGAAGACATCAATTCGCTTGCCGATCTGACACGCCATACGTTCATCCATTGCACACCGCGGCCGAACGGATGGCGGGACTGGTTAGCGCTTCAAGGCATCGAAGATCTGCAGCCGGCAGACGACCTTTGGGTCGACACGATTCCAGGCGGTCTGGAAGCGGCACTTTTGGGACAGGGCGTCGCCCTCTCCATGTCTCCCCTGGCGGAGCGTACCCTCGCCGGATCTCAACTGGTGGAACCTTTCCAAACAGATGGGCGCGGCGGCACGGCTTACTATCTCGCCCATCGGCCAGAAGACACCGCCTTAGAAAAGGTGCGCGTCTTTCGGGACTGGATTCTGTCCGAAATGAACGATTTCACCGCCAACACAAAAAAACCTGAACTGCTGTCCGCCGCAGAATAAACAACCACACATCCTCTGCATGGCTGTTTGACTCCTTAGCGCGCTAGAAGAGGGTATCCTTGTGTATAGAGGTAGTCGGTTTCCTGCGCGGGCTGATGACACCCAAGGCAATCGCTTTCATAGTCAGTGGTAATGGTGTGCCGTGTTTCAGTACCTTCGTAAAAAGCCCAGCCCCAGCCATGCCCCCACAACGGAGACTGATCAGCCTTTGTGTTTTGGCTGTCCTTCACCATCACAAACCGACCCGCAAGCTCGCGCGCATAGCTTGCAGTGCCTGTTGTCAGATAGGCAGTTTCGGTCTCAAAGACATCTTTGACGATCTTTGCGCCGTCAGGGAAGGAGCCTGCATCTAGGTAGGCTCGAACAGCTTCTTGTTCCGCATAAACCGCATGCATCTCTTTCGCGCCCTCTTCCGGCTCGTCCGCCAGAACAGAGAATGCCCCGAGAAACACCCACTCCTCTCGATAGTTCTCAGACGGGACTGCTAATTCAGGATCAACAATGCGCCCTTCACCTTCGCCTAAGTGCATCGCCTCAACAGCCGGACTGTCTTCAGCGCGCGCACTTGCGCCGAAGACAATCAACCCAAGCATCACTAGAGCACCGGTTCTACCAACTGGTTTCTTCATCACGATCTCCTTTGCCTAATTGACCCGCAAGGAAACAGATCTGTTTCCCATTTGCGTTGGCAATTACCCGCAGGAGACCCTGTTGAGAACTGACATTTTCGTGAAGCAAACGCCTGAGCGGAGAGGCCTGGGGCTTAAGTCACCTCGTCTGCGGCAACCCGGGCAGCGCGGGCACCTTCCGCAATCGCGCCATCAAGGGTCGCTGGCTTTGAGATGCTTGTTGCCTCACCTGCAAAAAACAAACGATCCGCAACAGGCCTTTTCAGCCTTTCTCTCGCCCGCGCACGGCCCGGCCGTGCCGCAGTATAGGCGCCGCCAGCAAGCGGGTTCGCTTCCCATGGAAAGGCTTTTGCCTTTGTCAGGCTCGTCAACCCTTCGCCACCCAACATGTCTTGCAGCGCGGCGCGTGCAAACTCCACCATCGCGCCTTCACCCTGCCGGGTGAGCTTCGCGCCAAAGTCGCCTGCAACATCAAAATAGGTAAGACCGGAGCCACCCGCATTCACGAGCAGCCCTGCGGTACCGCCATTCCCGGCGTAACAGAGCATTGTGTCTTCTTCGACCTCGAACAGGTTTCCGGTCATTTGAAGAACTATGTGATTATAAGATCCAAGAGGGAGATCGCTGATCGCTCTGGAGGTTTCCCGCGGAAGGTCCGGCCCGAACTTGATCGCTCCTTTCGCAAGCACGGAGGTTGGCACAGTGACGATCACTGCATCAGCCTCAATGGTTCCCGAAGATGTTTGGACCTTCACGCCACGGCTTGACCAATCAACGCGGGTCGCAGCCGTGTTGAATTGAACCGGCACGTCTGCCCCCCACGCCGCCGCCAGAGAGCCAAGCGCGCCGTCGTGGAACATATCCGTGCCTTCTTCCTGCCGATCCCAATCAATCGTCGACAGGGACCCTACCGAGGCCGCGTGTTCATAGGCACCTACAAGGAAAGCCGCGAGCGGACTCGTGTCACTATCCATCACAGACCGCAGAGAAACATCACGGTCCCGATCAACCGCTCGGTTGATCGCCGACTCTGCATCATCGACCTCGTCCCAGATCTCTTCTTCCGCGTCACCCTCAAGCCATCGACCCCCGGCAAACAGGCCCTCAACTTCGCCAGCTTCATAGACCTCAATGCCAGATCTCCGCGCAAATGGAACCAGCGGGTTCGTCTCCCCATTGTGCAACCAGTGCGCGCCGACATCACAGGGCGTTCCAAACGTCGTACTCTCTGTATAGATGCGCCCACCAATTCGATCGCTGGCCTCAATCACCACATGGTCCACACCTTCGGCACTCAATGTCTTGGAAGCTGACAAGCCTGCAACCCCCGCCCCGATAACCACGACCTTGGGGTTCCCGGAAGCGCGTGCCAGGCGAATAGGACCCAGCGCGGCAAGCCCTGTGAGCCCAGCAGCAAAAGATCGGCGGCCTGGCAGAAAGGGACGACGTGGAAAGAGATGTTTCATAGAGCCTCCAAAACGGCGGTAATCGCCTGTGCGATCCAAAGTCTGACAGAAATGCGACGGATTGACACGCCCCGACACAACTCCCGACTTGCTTTTTGGGTCGTGAGTCGTATTTCAACACCTAAAGCGCTAGACTGCGCGCCGATTTACACGTTTCGACTTTTCCGACATCTGGTGATTTGAATGAGCCTTGCTGAAGCAACCCGCACGACCCTTCTCCTCGACAATCTGACCAGCCTCACGGCTGAGGGCGTGGGCGCCGCCGATGCATTGCTAGCGCGAGCAGCGGCGGCAGTGCGGACCCAGGTCAGCGAAGATGGCAAGGTGAAACCAGCACTTCTAGAGCAGGATCAGTTTGCCAGCCACGGTCTCGCCTGGCTGGCGACCTATGTTGAGGCACTGCGTCAATTGCACGCTTATGCAGAACGCATGTCGGGGGAAGGTCGCTTTGGCGAGCTGGAAGCCCTGCTCGTTCAGGCAGCCTTTGGAGAATATCTCTGGCAAATGTATGGCGGCATCCCGATGAGCCAGGGCGAGATTTTACGCCCACAAGACTTGGGCCTCACTCAGGACGACCAGCGCATGCTGATGGTGCCTGCAGTGCAAACCCTGTGTGAAATGGGAAACACAGCCGCCGTCCGCGCACGCATTTCTGAACTCATCACAGAGGCTGACGGCGCAGCCACTTATGGAGACAGCGGGCTCGACGAAACACTGACCGCTGTCCGTGATCAGATGCGTCGTTTTGCGGAAGAACAAGTGACCCCCCATGCGCATGAGTGGCACTTGAAGAATGAATACATCCCGCTGGATGTCCTTTCTCAGATGGCTGAGCTTGGCGTGTTCGGTCTCACCATTCCCGAAGAGTTTGGCGGACTTGGCCTTGGCAAGGAAAGCATGTGCGTTGTCTCCGAGGAGCTCTCAAGGGGGTATATCGGCGTCGGCTCGCTCGGCACACGGTCCGAAATCGCGGCCGAACTTATTCTGGGCGGTGGCACCGACGAGCAGAAGAACAATTGGCTTCCTAAAATCGCAAGCGGCGAAATCCTGCCCACAGCAGTCTTCACCGAACCCAATACGGGGTCAGATCTTGCAAGCTTGCGCACCCGCGGCCGTCTTGAAGGAGACGTCTACAAAATCACCGGCAACAAGACCTGGATCACGCACGCAGCACGCGCCGATGTAATGACACTGCTGTGCCGCACCAATGATGAGCCAGGCTATAAAGGCCTCTCAATGTTGCTCGCTGAAAAACCCCGCGGTGATGATGCCGAACCTTTCCCGGCAGAAGGCATGAGCGGCGGCGAGATCGAAGTGCTCGGCTATCGCGGCATGAAAGAGTATGAGATTGGCTTCGATAATTTTGAGGTAAAGGCCGAGAACCTGCTCGGCGGCGCCGAAGGCCAAGGCTTCAAACAGCTCATGCAGACTTTTGAATCTGCACGCATCCAGACCGCTGCGCGCGCCGTCGGCGTCGCACAATGCGCAATGGATTTGGGCCTTCGCTACGCACAGGAGCGGATGCAGTTCGGCAAGCCGATCATGAGCTTCCCGCGCGTTTCCGGCAAAATTGCCTCCATGGCAATTGAGCTTATGGTCACCCGACAACTCACCTATTTTGCAGCTCGGGAAAAGGACGAAGGCCGTCGCTGTGACCTGGAAGCAGGCATGGCAAAACTCCTCGCAGCCCGCGTTGCCTGGGCAGCAGCAGACAATGCCCTGCAGATCCATGGCGGCAATGGCTTTGCACTTGAATACCCGGTGAGCCGCGTCATGAACGATGCCCGCATCCTAAATATCTTTGAAGGCGCTGCCGAAATTCAGGCGCAGGTTATTGCCCGCAGGGTTCTCGACACAACGAACTGACCCCTATTCACTTGCATCAGTGAAACCGACTGCAATCGTGGTCGGTTTTTTCTTGGATGAACGCCATGTATCCCCCATTCTGCGCGTCAACAGAGGCATGGGAGAACGCGTATGAAAAAGATCATCCTTGGGACTATCGGGGTCCTGGCCCTGATCTGGGCCGTGCTCTTTCTCGGCGTCCTGCCCAGCCAACTCGTGCAGGCACAAAGCTCCCCCTTCACAGCGGGCCCTGCTGATGTCGGCCTAGACTATGACGAAGTATCGATACCCGTTACCCCCGAGGGATTGTCGCTCAGCGCCTGGTGGATGCCCGCTGAGAACGCCCAGTCTGTTGTACTTTATGTTCACGGAGCAAACGGAAACAAGGAAGAGTTCCACACCGGCGGCCTCATCTACTATGCCGAACTTGTGAAGCGCGGCCACCATGTGATGGCAATAGATCTGCGCAACCACGGTGCGTCTGACAGGTCGGAAGATGGACGCCTCACCTTTGGCGCACAGGAACATCGCGATGTGCTGGCAGCACTGGACATGATCGCCCAGCTTGCACCCGGCATTCCCGTCATTGGATCCGGCGTTTCCATGGGAGGCGCAACCCTCATCGAAGCAACCGCACGCGACGATCGCATGAAGGCGCTCATCCTGATTGATCCATTGCTTGATCCCCAAAGTGCGATGCTCGGTGGCATGCACGCCATCCTCGGACTGCCCAAGCCCTTGCTCGGTCCCACGCTTTGGAGCGCAACGAACCTCTTTGGGTTGGGCGGCGACGGCCCACGTCCGCTGGAAACGGGCAAAGCTCTTTCCTTGCCAATTCTTCTTATCCAGGACCCGGGCGATCCCGTAACCCAGATGAGCTATTCTCAAGAGTTGGCAGACGGCAACACCAACATCACCTATCACGTGCTGCCGTCACCCCCTGCCGATCACCCCGTTCTCACCAATGCGGGGGGATGGGGCAGCCACGGCAAAGCGGTCCTCCTGGAACAGCAGGAAGTGATGGATCAGATAGACCAATTCCTCGCGTCTCTCTGACGCACATGCCGTGGGTGGTTATCAGCACGAAGAAGGGTTAGAAAAACCGAATGATCGAAATATTCTTTAGCTTCCTCATCCCAATTTCGCTGGTTGCTGTCGTCTTGGTTCTCCTGGTCGGCCTCTGGAACATGATGCGGGGTGGCTCTGCCGGACGCTCGCAAACGCTCATGCGCTGGCGCGTCGGTCTTCAGTTTGTGGCAATTGTGGTCGTGATGACCGCCTTTTACATCTCGTCCAACTGACCCATGAGCCGCTTTTTCGGGGACATTCGGCAAAATGGCTATGTCGTTCCCGACATCGAAGCTGCGATGAACTATTGGGCGACCGTTATGGGGGTGGGCCCCTGGCTCTACCTCGAACGCGCGCCGATTAAGGATTTTCAATATCTCGGCACCCCATCAGAAATTGACGTTTCAATCGCGCTCGCGAACGCAGGCCCGCTTCAGATTGAGCTGATCCAACAGCGCAACGATGCCCCGTCCATGTATCGCGACTTTGTGAAAGGCGGGAACACAGGGTTACAACATGTGGCTTATTGGACAGAAAACTTCGATCAGGACCTAGCCGAGTCGGAAGCACGCGGCCTCAAAGTTGGACAATCAGGCTATTCGGGCAGCCCTGACGGCAGGTTTGTCTATTTCACTGCAGAGGACCACCCTGGAACCGTCATCGAATTGTCGGAGATCAGTGGTGCAAAAGGGCAACTTTTCCGCAAAATTCGGGAGAGATGTGCGGCATGGGACGGGAAAGAAGTGATCCAACGCCTATAATTTACGCATTGAAATTAGTTCGCCGATATTGTCCTTTGGACCAAGAAAAACAGAAGCAACAGCGTTAAAGCCAAGCTTGTACGCATTCACGGGGGTTCCAGTGAAAATAACAACAACACTTTTGACCGGTCTTATGTCCGCAGCTATCGCCTTTGGCGTGGCAACAGGTGCCCAAGCAGCGGATAATGAAGTCCGCATCGGTGTCCTCAACCACGAGATGTCGCTCCTCCGGAACGACACCCAGGAAGATGGTGTCGACATTAACGTAGAAGTTCTGTTCGACAGTCCGGAGTGGCTGGAATGGGCATGGTCACCTCGCCCACATATCGGTGCAACCATTGCCACGCACGATGATGCGACAAGCTTCATCTATACAGGCCTTACCTGGGACTACAACTTCTGGGGCCCCATGTTTGTAGAGGGCAGCTTTGGCTTCGCGCTTCATGATGGTGAGACTGGCCTCTCAACTGTTAGCAACGAACTCGGATGTACCTGGAACTTCCATGAGTCTGCATCGCTTGGCTACAACGTCACAGACGCACACCGTGTCATGCTCACGTTTGAACATATTTCAAACGCGGGTCTTTGCTCAGAAAATGAAGGCATCAGCAATGTAGGCGTAAGATACGGCTACCAATTCTGATCTAGCGCACAAACGTGAAGGAACGGGGCCGAGGCCCCGTTTTCTTTTCCCATTTCATATGATGATGATCATACGAAACTTGACGCCACGCTGGAGCCCGGGCAAGATTGGCTCTATGGGAAAACGCTCTGATGAAAAAGAGGAGAGCCGACAGCGCATCGTCGCCGCAGCCAGCAAGCTGATCCGACGTAAGGGCATTGCCGGTCTCAAAGTCGCTGATGTCATGGCAGCCGCGGGCCTTACCCACGGCGCTTTCTATGCCCATTTTGCAGACAAGAATGCGCTCATTGAAGCTGCCTTTCACGAAGCCTTTGATCATCGAGAAAAGTGGATTGGGTCCGCACGCAAAAGGTCGACAGAGGAGCGCCTGGCCCATCTCTTGAGCACCTATCTAACCCCCAAACACCGCGACACGCCGGAAGACGGCTGTGCATTTGCCTCACTGGCCCGTGAATTCGCGCAAGCCGGTGGCGAGTTGCCCACCGTCTTTGAAGGCGAACTCGGCATCTCCATCAATCGGTTGGTTGAGCTGCTGGAAGACGAACATGATGACGCCAGACAAACGGCGATGGGCGTGCTTTCACTATGCGTCGGCGGCATGGCGCTCGCTCGGGCGGTCGACAGCCCAAAGCTCTCCAACGAACTATTAAAGGCGGCGCGCGCCTATGGCGAGGAGCGCCACATAACGAAAGGCGAGAGCGAATGACTGGGACAAATTTTGAGAACATTACCCTCACGACAAGTGATGGTGTGGCCACCATCCGTCTCAATCGACCCGATGCCGCAAACGGAATGACCCTGGCAATGATGCAGGATCTTTTGCAGGCCACAACCGCCTGCGATGGCGACCCGTCAATCCGAGCGGTGGTCCTGACCGGAAATGGAAAGATGTTCTGTGCAGGCGGCGATCTAAATTCTTTTGCAGCACTGGGAGACAAAGTTCGTGACGGCCTCTCTGAGATGGCGACCATGCTTCACGCTGCGGTCTCGCGCCTCGCCAGAATGGAAAAGCCGGTGATTGTCGCTGTGAATGGTATGGCCGCCGGTGGTGGCCTCAGCCTCGCAATGATCGGCGACATTGTCTTAGGGGCGGCAAGTTCAAAATACACCATGGCCTATACCGGCGCGGGGCTCACACCCGACGGGAGCTCAACCTATTTCCTGCCTCGCCTGATTGGCCTTCGTCGCACCCAGGAACTCATGCTGACCAATCGCAGGCTCTCCGCGGAAGAGGCGCTCGACTGGGGCCTGCTGACTCGCATCGTCCCTGACGATGATCTGATGACAGAAGCAGATGCAATTGCGCGCACCCTCGCCAACGGTCCGACCCGCGCCTTTGGCAAAGTGAAGCATCTACTGACAGAGACTTTTGACAACGGCCTCGAAAAGCAAATGGAACTCGAAGGCCGCACCATCGCAGCACAAGCTGCATCTCCCGACGGTCAGGAAGGCATCAATGCTTTCCTGGAAAAACGTGCTCCAAACTTTACGGGCATCTGACGTCAACAGGAACAGGATCAAACAAATGAGCGCTGACATCTCAGTTGAAGAACACCCAAAAAAATCGGTGATGGTCAAGGGCAAGAAGATGACCTATGTGGAAATGGGCGAAGGCGATCCCATTGTCTTTCTTCACGGCAACCCCACATCGTCTTATCTCTGGCGCAACATCATGCCACATCTCAAAAGTCAGGGACGCTGTATCGCGCCAGACCTTATCGGCATGGGCGATAGCGAAAAGCTGGATAACCCGGGCCCTGACAGCTACCGCTTCGTTGAACATAGGGAATATCTCGACGGTATTCTGGAGGCCCTCGGCGTCACGGAGAACGTCACTCTCATCATTCATGACTGGGGATCTGCGCTTGGTTTTGATTGGGCGAACCGCCATCGCTCAGCCGTAAAAGGCATTGCCTACATGGAAGGCATTGTTCGACCGATGGAATGGGCTGAGTGGAGCAAAGAAGCAACCGCTGTGTTCCAGGGGTTTCGCTCACCCGCAGGCGAAGAAATGGTGCTGGAGAAAAACATTTTCGTGGACACAGTTCTGCCGGGCTCCGTTTTACGCGGTTTGACCGACCCTGAAATGGAAGTCTATCGCCGTCCTTTTGCCAAGGCAGGCGAAGACCGCAGACCGACCCTTACCTGGCCAAGACAGATTCCACTTGGCGGTGAACCGGAAGATGTTGTGGCGATCGTACAGGACTACGCAGACTGGATGGCGGAGAACGACCTGCCAAAGCTCTTCATCAATGCCGAACCCGGCGCGATCCTCATCGGTGCGCAGCGTGAATTTTGCCGGAGCTGGAAAAACCAACAGGAAGTCACCGTCAAAGGGTCCCACTTCATTCAGGAAGACAGTCCCCATGAGATCGGCGCAGCGATTGCGGATTGGCGCAAAACCATGAGCTGACTTTATAAAACAGAAAATAATTATTGTTTTGCAATAATTTTTGAGTCATGGTTCTCCCTCTTTCCGCAATCGGACAGGAGTGAGACCCGTGGCGCCAACCGAACGAACAGAACGCATCAAGCGGATCAGCAATCGATTTAAGTGGCTCATGATCGCGTTAATGGGCCTGCTCCCCATCACCGCATGGCTCGCTTGGGCGTTTGTTGAGCTAAATGAGCTGGATTTTGGCTTCACCAGTGAGGAGGTCGGGCCACTCACGTCCTTTGAACGGTGGTCGGCGGCGACCCTTAGCTTATTCCCGATCTCCATCACGCTCTTCGCCCTCTACAATCTGCAGAAGCTCTTTTCGCTCTATGCCATTGGAAAATTTTTTGAACCCGCCAATGTACGCTGCTTCCGCAATATGGGATGGGCCCTTGTTGCCGTCGTCCCAGTGGACATCCTGTTCAATGCCGCCCTCTCTGTTCTATTGTCATTTGATCAACCCGCAGGAGAAAGAATGTTAGCGGTCAGCATGTCCAGCGACGATATTGGACTTGCCGTGGTAGGTGCCGTCATCATCATTGTCTCCTGGGTCATGGCAGAAGCCGTTAAGCTCGCAGAAGAAAACGCGCAGATAGTTTAGGCGGTCCTTTATGCCCATAATCGTGACCCTTGATGTCATGCTCGCCAAAAGAAAGATGCGGTCAAAAGAGCTCGCGGCACGCATCGGCATTACCGAAGCAAACTTGTCACTATTGAAATCCGGCAAAGTAAAAGGTGTGCGCTTTGAAACACTCGCCGCCCTCTGCAATGCACTCGAATGCCAACCCGGCGACCTTCTGACCTTTGTCCCCGAAGCCGAAGAAAATCCAACAGCCAACGGAAAGAAGGACTAATGCGTACGACCATTCTGCCCCTCCTTTTCCTCAGCCTGTTGATAGGGTGCACACAACAAGCACGGGAGCGTGCCGCAGAAAGATGGTGCGACTCCGCGCCTAACTGCACCGTCTATGACAAGAACGGGCGGGAAACCAGCAATCGCGAACTCTGCCGCGGCAATCGCAATTGCTGATCCAAAACAAAAACTGGCCAACAAACCCTTGCTTGAACAAGGGTATGTGATCATCCTGTTTCCTACATCGGAAATGGGAGGGTCAGATGTCGGAAGAAACCACCAGCGCAAGAACCAAATATGATGGCGTGGCCAAAACGCTCCATTGGATTGTCGCCCTGCTGATGATCGTTATGCTGACCGCGGGGTGGACCCTAGGTGATCTCCCACTTGATGAAAAAGTGCAAACACTGGTCATCCATTCAAGCTTAGGGCTCTCGGTCTTTATTCTGATGTTCATTCGGCTCTACTGGCGCCGCAAAAACCCACCCCCTGCGCTACCAGATCACATGCCTGCATGGCAGGTGACGGCCTCAAAGTTCAGCCACCACGGCCTTTATTTTTTCGTGATCCTGCAGCCGCTGCTAGGGCTCGGCCAATCCATGTATGCAGATTTCGACGTGCGACCCTACGGAGCGTTCAACGTCAATATGGGCGCAAACGAAACCCTCTACGGCATCTTCCACGAATTGCACGAAATCAACGCCATGATCCTCATCGCGCTGGTTCTGCTGCATTTGGGCGCTGCGCTTTACCACCATTTTGTGCAAAAGGACACGGTCCTCAAACGCATGCTGCCCTATGGCAAGGTGTGACTGATGCAGCCAAGCGTTTCCCAGCAAAATGGCCAGCCTTCAGCGCCAAGGCGCTATGGCGGAAACGCAATAAATTTCAAATCTAGAGCCTGGTTTTGGTTCAACCAAAACCAAAAAGGCTCTAGAACAGCCTCATGGTTGTTCTGAACAAAATTTATACCCGCACCGGCGACAAGGGAACGACAGCTCTTGGCACTGGTGACCGTGTCGCCAAACATGACGTCCGCGTCGAAACCTATGGCACCACCGATGAAGTGAATTCGGTACTCGGCCTAGCGCGCCTTCATTCGGGCGACCTGCCTGAGATCGACACCGCACTCAGCCGCATTCAAAACGATCTCTTCGACCTTGGTGCAGACCTTTGTTTTCCAGAGAGCGATGAGGCGCTTGACTATGAACCACTTCGCGTGACCGACACGCAGGTTGAATGGCTCGAAGCCGAGATTGATCGCTTGAATGGCGATCTGGAACCATTGAATTCATTCATCCTGCCAGGGGGATCCCCGCTCGCTGCCCATCTACATCACGCAAGGACCGTCTCACGACGGGCAGAGCGGTTGTGCGTTGCCCTTGGCGAGGCAGAGCCTGGCAAGGTGAGCGATGCAGTGCTGAAATACCTCAACCGACTGTCAGACTATCTCTTTGTCGTAGCCCGCTGGTGCAATGATCACGGACGCGCAGATGTACTCTGGACCCCCGGCGCGAACCGATAGGGCGCACAAACAGCTTGTCATCTTAGCGGGCGTTTACTCTGCGTCCCGACGGTCATCCGACCAGGCGTCTTCAATCTTCTGCCAGACCTCACTGAGATAGCTCGCGCGCGTTTTCTCTGCATGGGTGAGGTAAATCGCAAAACCTTCGCTCACGCCATCCTTACGCTTAACTGGCTGAACCTGGAGGTGCCCCCAGAAGGGGACACCCGCCTTGGTGTAAGCAAGCATATCCAGTTCGATCGCTTCTTCACTGTTGAGAGCGGCCTGGAAATCAGACAAGGCAATCGGGTCCGTGTCTGGGCCGGAAAGCCAGCCAACCGGATGCCCGACAAGATCAGGGCCCTCATACCCGGTCATCTCGCAAAACTGCTTGGTTGCATAGGCGATCTGATGCGGCTCGCCACCGCCCCCGACAACAAGCAGGGCAGCCAGGCGGTAATCAACCGGCTGCAATCGCTGAAGCTCTTCTTCAAGGCGGGGCGACAGAGCCCCTTCCAGATCATGCGCTAAAGCACCCATTGCATCCTCCCAGAAGCGGGAGCGACGACGGAACATGTCCGTAGCTTGAGTCGCCCCAAAAGGTGCATAAATCTACCACCGCCAAGTAATATTCAGAAGTTCTTTGTCTTTTACTGAAACCACCCGTCTTACAAAGTAAAAAACAGTAATAGTTTCATGTGCTTGCCGGACGCGACGTTTGGCCGAGCCTCTCCCAATTGACAGTCCACAGACCTCGGATTAGTTTGCCGCACCGCAAAGATGGCGACCTCAAAAATCGCCAGAAACAGCAGGTTTCCTTAGCCGGAGAGACATAGACGCAGTGCATCGCGCTGGGCTTTCGCCGGGTGAGTGAGACCATCAATTTTTCAGGCCAACGCCAAACCTTGGGACCAACGGTAAGTCTTGAGGCAAACGCCAGGCAACGCGCAGGAGTTCACCTCAATGAAAGTGCTCGTTCCCGTCAAGCGAGTGGTCGACTACAACGTCAAAATCCGGGTCAAATCGGATCAGACGGGTGTCGAGCTCGCTAACGTGAAAATGTCCATGAACCCATTTGACGAAATTTCCGTCGAAGAAGCGGTTCGCCTCAAAGAAGCCGGAACAGCGACCGAAGTCGTCGTTGTCTCCATCGGCCCTCAGCAGGCACAGGAAACCATCCGTACAGCACTCGCCATGGGTGCAGACCGCGGGATCCTCGTCAAAACAGACGATGAAGTTGAGCCTCTTGGTGTTGCCAAGATCCTCAAGTCCATTGTCGACGAAGAAGCACCGGGTCTTGTCATCGTTGGCAAACAGGCCATCGACGACGACAGCAACCAGACTGGCCAGATGCTTGCCGCCCTTCTGGGATGGCCACAGGGCACATTCGCATCCAAGATCGAACTCGATGGTGACAAAATCAACGTCACCCGCGAAATCGATGGCGGCCTGCAGACCGTTCGCCTGAACGCACCTGCCATTGTCACCTGCGACCTGCGTCTCAACGAGCCGCGCTACGCGTCTCTGCCAAACATCATGAAAGCGAAGAAGAAGCCGATTGATGAAAAAGCAATCGCCGACATCGGTGTCGACGTAAGCCCGCGCCTTGAAGTCCTGAAGGTTGCAGAACCTGAAGAACGTCAGGCTGGCATTAAAGTGGAATCAGCCGCTGAACTGGTTGCCAAGCTCAAAGAAGCAGGAGTGATCGGATGACCAATCTTGTAATCGCAGAACACACAAATGATGCGCTGTCTGATGCAACCGCGAAGACAGTGACAGCTGCGGTCGCCCTTGGTGGTGATGTGCATGTGCTCGTCGCCGGTGCCGGTTGTGGCGCCGCTGCAGACGCAGCAGCAAAAATCGACGGCGTTGCCAAGGTCCTTAAAGCCGACGACGCGCAATATGATCATGGGTTGGCAGAACCAATTGCCGCTCTCGTGGTCAGCCTTGCAGGCGGTTACGACGCGATCCTGGCTCCGGCCACGACCCGCGGGAAAAACGTCGCGCCACGCATCGCAGCACTTCTTGACGTGATGCAGATTTCTGAAATCACGGCGGTGATCGACGCCAACACGTTTGAACGCCCAATCTACGCAGGGAACGCAATCCAGACTGTGAAATCTTCCGATGCGAAGAAAGTCTTTACGGTCCGGACAACAGCGTTCGCCGCTGCGGGTGATGGTGGATCTGCATCGATCGAAGATGCATCGTCTGAAAATCCTGGCCTGTCTGAATATGTGAGCGAAGAGCTCACAGTGTCTGACCGCCCAGAGCTGACCGCTGCAAAGATCATCATTTCCGGTGGTCGCGGCATGCAGTCTGGCGACAACTTCCCAATGCTTGAAAAGATCGCTGACAAGCTGGGCGCTGGCGTTGGCGCCTCGCGCGCAGCTGTGGATGCGGGCTTTGTGCCAAACGACTACCAGGTTGGTCAGACCGGTAAAGTTGTAGCACCTGAGCTTTACATCGCTGTCGGCATTTCCGGCGCGATCCAGCATCTGGCAGGCATGAAAGACAGCAAGGTGATTGTGGCCATCAACAAAGATGAAGAAGCCCCAATTTTCCAGGTGGCTGATTATGGTCTTGTTGCTGACCTATTCACGGCTGTTCCTGAGCTTGAAGAAGAGCTTGGAAAAGCCGGTCTTTAAACCAAAGACAACAAACTGCTTGAAGACGGCGCCCTGGGAGACCAGCGGCGCCGTTTTTGCGTCTTGCCGCCCTCGCGCGTTCGGTTTTGATTCCGTCCACCTCGAAAAGCCACTAGGCTAGAAACCAAAGAAAATAACGCGATTGAGAGTAAGGGTATCATGAGCATTCAAAAAATCGCTGTCATCGGCGCCGGGCAAATGGGCAACGGCATAGCCCACGTTTGCGCACTCGCTGGCCACGACATCCTCCTGCACGATGTATCTTCTGATCGCATCGATTCCGGCATTGCTACAATCACCGGCAATATGACACGTCAGATATCCAGCGGGCGTATCAGCGAAGAACAACGCGAGACGGCGCTAGATCGCATCAGTGCAGCCGTGACCCTTGAAGAAGTAGGCACCGCAGACCTGATCATTGAATCAGCAACTGAGAAAGAAGAGATCAAGAGCAAGATCTTTGAAAGCGTGACACCACATCTCGCTGACCACACCTATCTCGCAACCAACACATCCTCCATCTCAATCACCAGACTTGCAGCGGCAACAGACCGCCCAGAGCGTTTCATGGGCGTTCATTTCATGAACCCAGTGCCCGTCATGGAACTGGTGGAGCTTGTGCGCGGCATTGCAACGGATGACGAAACCTTTGAAGCGATGAGTGCTCTGGTGGACAGGCTGGGTAAGCAATCCTCTACAGCAGAAGACTTCCCGGCCTTTATCGTGAACCGCATTCTTGTGCCCATGATCAATGAGGCGGTCTACACACTCTATGAAGGTGTCGGAACGGTCGAAGGCATAGACAAGGCCATGCATCTCGGCGCCAATCACCGCATGGGCCCTCTCCAGCTCGCTGACTTTATCGGCCTCGACACCTGCCTCTCAATCATGCAGGTCCTTTATGAGGGCCTCTCAGACACGAAATACCGCCCATGCCCGCTCCTGGTTAAATATGTTGAAGCCGGGTGGCTCGGCCGCAAAACCAAACGCGGCTTTTATGACTACACAGGTGAGGTACCTGTCCCAACGCGCTAGAAACCATACCCACAATCAGCGCGAACCAACTGAGTTACGTCCAGTGTCAAAAAAACTCGTCTCTCTCATCACGGACAATGAGCACAAAGATCTGACGGTGAGCGATCAGCTCTACGCGGACGCTTTAAGAAAAGCAGGGTGCGATGTCGAAGCAGTGGTCTGGGATGACCCATCCTGGCTGCAAAACGACGGACCGGAAAGAGCAGATGCGGTCATCTTTCGCTCCGCGTGGGACACGTGGCAATCAGAGGCACGACATCAAAAGTACCTGGACTTCATCGAAACATTGGATACACGAACGCGCCACCTCTTCAACTCAGCTGACACCGTGCGGTGGGGCCTAACAAAAACAGGCATGGCTGATTTGACGCCCCTCGGCATAGACATGCCCGTGACGGTTTCTGTTCCCACGCCAGCCGCAGCAGATAGCGTGCTAGCAGAACAGGGCTGGAGCCGCGCTGTCCTAAAACCAGCTGTGGGCGCCAGCGGATATGGCGTCACGCTGATTGAAAAGGGCAAACCGGCAGCACCGGAAATACCGCCAACGCCAGGCCCTTGGTTGGTGCAGGAGTTTCTTCCAGAAATCAAAAACGGCGAACTGAACGTGGTTTTATTCAACGGGCAGGTTTCGCACATGGTCAGAAAAACGCCCGCGCAGGGAGAATGGCGATCGAACTGGGCCTTTAAACCAACATGGGGTACAGAGCCAATCGAGTCTGTCGCCGCAGAAACAGCACAACGTGCGCTCAGCTTCTTTGCAGACACTCCTCTCTATGCCCGCGTCGACCGCGTCATGATCGATGGTCGATTTGTCGTACTGGAACTTGAGCTAGTCGATCCGTCACTCTTTTTTGTTTTTGAGCCAGATGCAGCCAGTCGATTTGCTGCAGCCACTCTTGAGCGAATTGCATAGGCACTCAAATATCTTATGCTCGGCATGCAGTGGCAGACTTAGTTGCCTTGTGCTGAGCATCACGGATCAATTGGGGGGTTCAATGATTGAAGGTGGCTGTCTTTGCGGCTCTGTTCGCTACAAGTCCGAGGCAAAACCCCTTGTCATGCGGGCCTGCTGGTGTCGTCTGTGTCAATTTATTGCGGCGGGAAGCGCCACGATCAATCTGGCATTCCCCAGTGACACCTTCACCACGACCGGCGACCTGCGCGACTACCCAAGCACAGCCGACAGTGGGCACAAGATGCACCGCCGCTTTTGTCCGACCTGCGGAGTACACATGTACTCAGAGGCCGAGGAACGCCCCCACCTGATCATCGTGAGAGCGGGCACACTTGATAAACCAGAGATTGTGGATCTCGATGCGCATATCTGGACGAAGGAGGCCCCAGCCTGGGCCCACCTGGACCCGGACATCTGCCAGTTTGAGGGTCAGCCGCCTCCGGCCGCGTAAGCAAAGACAGACCTAGCTTCCAATCGCAGCTTTCATCAGCGCCACTGCATCCGGTGCATCCCATTCTGCGGGGCCGACAAGGCGTCCAAGGAGCCTACCCTCTCGGTCCAACAGAACCGTGGTTGGCATGCCAAAGACCCCAAGCGCCACGCCTGTGCGGGCGCTGGCGTCATTATAGAGGCCCAGATGTTCAATATTGTTCTCAGCATAAAATGCTTTGGGCAAATCAAGCCCGGAGCGGTCAAGGCTGACCGCCAACACTTCAAACTCGTCACCACCAAGCTCTGCCTGCAAGCGGTCCAGCGCGGGCATCTCGTGACGGCAAGGTCCGCACCAGGTCGCCCATAAATTGACCAGGACGACCTTGCCTTTCCAGTCATCAAAAGACCGGGTCTTACCCTCGCCGTCGACAAACTGAACCGGGTCTGGCCGCTCTGGAGCCTCAAAAACCGCGAAATTCGCCATTTCCCCAACAGCGAAGCCCTGAAGATCGCCATTTAGGCTTTCGACCGAATTTCCACTCTCAACATTGCTTTCACCCCAAAAAGTCACGTATATGCCCGCAATGACAAGCGCGGTCGCCAGAGCGGCGGCGGCGAGAAAAACCGGACTTTGGTGACGCATAGAACTTCTCTCCTTGCCCACCACCACCCCGGACCAAGCGCCGGAGCGAGAACGATGAGCAATAAAATGTGGGGCGGCCGGTTCGGCGATGGCCCAGATGAAATTATGGAGGAAATCAACGCCTCCATCGGGTTCGACCAGCGCTTCGCTGCCCAGGACATCCGGGGCTCGAAGGCTCACTGCGCTATGTTGGCCGACAAGGGTATTATTTCAAAGGGCGATGCAGATCAAATCATCGACGGTCTGGACACAATTGCGCGAGACATCGACGCCGGTCAGTTCACCTTTTCCCGCTCGCTCGAAGACATTCATATGAATGTGGAAAATCGGCTGTCGGAAATCGTGGGCCCTGCCGCCGGACGGCTCCACACAGCCCGCTCCCGGAACGATCAGGTCGCAACAGACTTCAAACTCTATGTGCGCGACACGATTGACCATCTGGACACACAGCTGGCGGCTCTTCAGGACGCTTTTGTTACCCAGGCAGAAGCCCATGCAGACACCGTCATGCCGGGCTTCACACACCTGCAGACCGCACAGCCGGTAACCTTCGGCCACCACTGTCTGGCCTATGTGGAAATGCTGGCGCGCGACAGAGGCCGGTTTGCGGACGCACGCAAGAGACTGAACCAAAGCCCGCTCGGCGCGGCGGCCCTCGCTGGGACATCTTTCCCCATCGATCGGGAACAGACGGCACAGGCGCTGGGGTTTGACGGTCCGACGAGAAACTCGCTCGACAGCGTGTCTGACCGCGACTTTGCACTGGAAACACTCAGCGCTGCAGCCATCGCCGCAACACATCTCTCGCGTTTTGCCGAAGAGATCGTTGTCTGGATGTCAGCCGGCTTTAAGTTTATCGATCTGCCTGACAGCCTCACCACGGGCTCTTCGATCATGCCGCAAAAGCGGAACCCGGACGCTGCAGAACTCGTGCGGGCAAAATCAGGTCGGGTGATTGCAGCCTTCACATCACTCAGCATTGTGATGAAGGGCCTTCCGCTTGCCTATTCAAAGGACATGCAGGAAGACAAGGAAGCTCTGTTCGACGCGCTGGATGCACTCTCACTTTGTCTGGCGGCCATGACCGCCATGGCGGGGTCACTTACAGCCAACAAGGAAGCGATGGCGAAAGCCGCGGGCGGAGGGTTCTCCACTGCTACAGATCTGGCTGATTGGCTCGTGAGAGTTGCAGACCTGCCATTCCGGCAAGCGCACCACGTGACAGGAACGCTTGTCTCCAAAGCGGAAGAAAAGGGCGTCGATCTCCATGAACTATCATTGGAAGAGATGCAGGCGGTCGATCCGGCCATCACAAATGACATATACTCTGTTTTGGATGTAGAGAGTTCGGTTGCCAGCCGCACAAGTCTTGGCGGGACGGCACCTTCAAATGTAAGAGCAGAAGCAGCCCGCTGGCGGAGCGCTTTATCGGCAAAAGGAGAGACAAAATGATCCGAGCCATGATCGCTCTGACCTTGATCGCAAGCTTTGGCCTTGCCGCTTGTGGGGTCAAAGGGCCACCCGTCCGACCGCAACCGACGGACCAAGAACAGACGAACTAGGATCCCTTTCAGTCAAGCGAGCAAGTCTTTTGCACCACTTTCACTATCGCGACGGCACCCTCCATGCCGAGGATGTGCCGCTGACAAACATTGCGGCCGAAGTCGGCACGCCTTTCTACTGCTATTCAACGGCAACACTCGAACGACACTATCGTGTCTTCGCTGAGGCTTTTGAAGGCACAGACACACTTGTCTGCTATTCGGTGAAAGCAAATTCGAACCTCGCGGTGATCAAAACGCTTGGCGATTTAGGCTCTGGCGCAGACATTGTGTCGGAGGGTGAACTGCGACGCGCCCTTGCCGCTGGCATACCGCCAGAGCGGATCGTGTTCTCCGGCGTCGGCAAGCAAGCACCAGAACTCGCGTTCGCGCTCGAAACCGGCATCCATCAATTCAATGTTGAGTCTGAACCCGAGCTGGAGCTTCTGTCTCAGATCGCCAGCGGCATGGGCAAAGAGGCCGCCATCGCACTGCGCGTTAATCCGGATGTGGATGCCAAGACCCATGAGAAAATCACAACCGGCAAGGCCGAGAACAAGTTCGGCATCTCCTGGCTTCAAGCGCCCCGTGTCTATGCCCGCGCGGCAGAGCTGCCGGGCATCAAGGTCGCTGGCGTCGACGTGCATATTGGCAGCCAACTGACCGACCTTGCTCCATTTGAGGAAGCCTTCACCCGCGTCGCCTCCATGGTCGAGGAGCTGCGGGCAGCAGGCCATGACATCACACGGCTCGACCTGGGCGGCGGGCTTGGCATCCCCTATCGCGGCACTAATGATGTGCCGCCGCCGCCGGCGGACTATGCGGCCATGGTCAAGCGAACCGTTGGGCATCTCGACTGCCAGCTCATGTTTGAACCGGGGCGTATGATTGCCGGAAATGCCGGCATCCTTGTGGTAAATGTGATTTTTGAAAAGCATGGCGAGGACAGGTCATTCCTCATCATTGATGGCGCTATGAATGATCTCATCAGGCCGACCCTGTATGATGCCTATCACGACATTCAGCCGGTAACCGAAACGGCTCCTGGGGAACCGCGGATCACCTACGATATCGTGGGTCCAATCTGCGAAACCGGGGACTTTTTCGCCAAGGGACGGGCTTTGAGCGCCCAGAAGCCAGGTGACCTGCTGGCGGTCCTCTCAGCGGGGGCCTACGGCGCTGTTCAGGCGTCCACCTATAATACCAGGCCCTTGGTGCCAGAGGTGATGGTGAATGGATCACAATTCACCGTGATCCGACCACGTCCAAGTTATGACGCAATGCTAGAACAGGATAGACTACCTGACTGGCTCACGAAGTAGCGGGGCGCACCCTCGCAGCTGAGAGCCCGCACTTTAGAAAAAGACGGGAAACACTTGGCGCAGAAGGACACATCAAACGAGACGCCAGATGGAACACCAGCACAGTCAGTGCTGCCATCCTCTGTCGCGACACGGGTTGAGGTTGCCCGCGCCTCGCTTTGGTGGGAACGGGCCTGGCCGGCGCTCTGGCCATCCGTCGGTGTGCTGGGCGCCTATGCAACTCTCGCCCTTGTCGGCATCTTCGAAACCTGGACGCTCCTGCCTGCATGGATCGCTTTGTTAGCCACGCTGAGCACAGCCGGATACCTGCTCTCACGTGATCTTGCATGGACAATATTCCCCACCCGGGCCGAAGGCCTTCGCCGCCTCGAAGAGATGAATGACCTGCCCCACCGCCCGCTCTCCACCTATGAGGATCAGGCGGCCGCGGGTTCTGGCAGTGATCAGCTTTGGGCGGCGCACAAACAATGGTTGAAGGCACGGCTTGCAGCCCTGCGGTCAAGATGGCCTTCACCCGGACTGGCGGCCAAGGATCCTTATGCCCTTCGCGGCGCACTGGTCGTCTGCCTGGTCGCAGCATTTGCAATCGCGGGGCCCCTGGCAGGAAGCCGATTGTCGCAAGGGTTTTTCCCGGGATTTACAGGAGCAGGCTCAGCAGGTCAGGTCGATGCCTGGATCACGCCGCCAGACTATACCGGCCGGGCGCCTCTCTTTCTCAATCCGGCCTCATCCGCCTCCTTGGAGGTTCCTGAAGGCAGCGAAGTCACCGCGAACATTTTCGGCGGCAGTCGCCCCCAGGTGACACTAGGTACCGAAACCCTTGCAATACAAAAGACCGATCAACGGGGCGAGCAAGCCTATGAAACAAGCGGCACCATTGTAGCTGATACCATCCTGACCATCACCCAGGGCGGGCGCGATCAGGGGACCTGGCCGATTACTGTCACACCCGACGAAGCACCATTCGTTCGGCTTGTGGAGGCCAGTGCCACCGTCAGACGAACGCTCAAACTGATCTACGAAGTCATCGATGATTATGGCGTCGTTGGTCTGAAAATGGATTTGGCCCTCGATCCCATTTTCGTTCTGGAAGACAAGAAGATCTTTCAGCTCGGCGACGAACATGTAACGCGAGACGGCTTCAGCCCACTCACTGTCGGGTTTGTCGCGGAAAAAGTCGCGACTCAGATCGACTTGCCCTTACCCGGCATACGCCCCAAAGACGCAACCAACACAGCCTATAAGGATCTGCTATCGCATCCCTGGGCAGGTCTGCCTGTAATACTCAAACTGGTTGCGAGCGACGACGCAGGGCAAACAAATACAAGTCGCGCCGTCACCATGGCTTTGCCAGCCAGGCAGTTCACCAAGCCACTTGCCGCCGCCATCGTTGAACAACGCCAACGTCTCGCCATGTCACCCCTGAACAGAGGAAGCGTCGCTGGCTTCCTCCATGCATTTGCGACGGATGGTGAAAAATATATCGACGACAGCTCCGTCTATCTGGGACTTCGCGCAGCCTATTGGCGTCTGGTCAATGCCAGACGTCCTGGCGATCTGGCTGGCGTGTCCAAGCTGCTCTGGGATCTTGCCCTTCATATCGAAGATGGCGATCTGTCCATGGCCGAGCGCGACCTGCGGGCCGCCCGAGAAGCATTGGCGCAGGCTCTCGCCGAGGGCGCGTCGCCGAGTGAAATCGAACAACTCATGCAAGAGCTGAAGTCGGCGCTGTCCCGCTATCTGGATGAACTTGCAGGAAAGGCAACGGCGGAAAACAACCCACAGCTGCAACCACCCGGCGATGGTCAGATGATGGAACGCTCTGACCTTGAAAAAATGCTGGATGCCATAGGCGATCTGGCAAAAACCGGAGCCCGCGATCAAGCACAGGATCTCCTCTCGCAGCTCGATGATATATTAGAGAACCTCAATACAGACGAGCAGCAACAACCCACACCGGGCGAATCTGAACTCGCAGAGGCCATCGGCGAAATGGGCGACATCATTTCCGAACAACGCGGTCTCATGGACGAAACCTTCCAGCATGGCCAAGGCGCAACGGCGGGGTCAGGAGAAGGTGAAAGCGGCAATCAGGGGCAAAACGGCGCGCCACCGCTTGAGGACTTGCAGGCCCAACAGGATGGGCTGAGACAACGCCTGGAAGACCTGATGGGCCAACTCGGCGAAAACGGTCAACCCATCCCCGGAGAGCTAGAACAAGCCACCCGTTCCATGCAACGCGCCGAAGATCGCCTCTCCCAGGGAAGACCCGATTCAGCGGCAGGAGCTCAAGGACAAGCCATCGACCAGCTCCGCTCCGGTGCCCAGGCATTAGCGGATGCCCTGTTTGATTCCATGGGATCCGGCGGTGAGCAAAGCGGCGTGAATGCAGGCGGAGATCAGACAGACCCGCTGGGACGCCCATTGACATCAAATGGAACCAGCAATTCAGATTCTGTGAAACTGCCAGACGAACTTGATCTGCAGCGCGCCCGACAAATTTTGGAAGAGTTGCGCAAACGTGCAGCCGAACTCGGACGCCCGGAGCAGGAATTGGAATATCTGGAACGCCTGCTTCGCCGCTTTTGAGGCGTTCGACATCAGAGCCTGATCAGGGGTTCATTTCTTCGGTCTGATCAAGAAACCGAATTTCGAGATCCCGCGCATCTATTGGCGGACTCGACAGGCGCGTGACAAATTCAGCCGTTTCGCTTGGTTCGAGGGCTGGTTCCGGCAGCGCAAAGGTCCACGCATAAAGCTCGTTCTGACCTTCATCTCGCAGGCCTACGCGGACACGGGGAACCGACAGGCGTGCATCGCCCACATTCACCACTTCGCCAGTGATAGAGAGCACAGGCAGCCCGTTCTCATATTGATGCTCGTAGGCGACGTTTTGGAATTCCATCCGCTGCGGGTTCACAGGCTCGTTCAGCACCGCATAGAGGGAAGCCGTGGCAGGCCACGCTGCAACCAGTTCATCCTTAAAGCTGTACAGCGCAAGAAGCGTAAGCCCCACAAAAAGACCAAGACCTGCAAAGCCCGCAACTTGCCCTAGGCGCCACCGCGTCAGCGTCTTACGAAATGCAGCCATCCGGCGCGCTGCAACAGCTTCCGATCCGACACTTGCAGCCGCAGGCTTTTCAGCAGGAGCATCAGAGTCATTTGCGGGTGGCGGCGGCGCAGCATCCTTCGCCTCAACCGGCACCTCGTCGGTTTCATCAAGTGTTTTTGGAATATCTTTGGGTGGATCCTGATGCCAGGTTTCACCGCATTTCGCGCAACGAACCTTCCGGCCCTTTGGCATGAAACCAGCTGCCTCAACTTGGTACTTGGTTGTGCAGGATGGGCAGGAAATAATCATACGAATCAGGTCTTTTCTGAATCAAATTTGATCGTCATCACTTTGCACAGGCCATCCGGACAACTCAAGCGAGCAATGGAAAACATCCCCGAAATCCGCTGCAGAAAGCCTCTGGCGAGCAGCGGCTGGAGATTTTCCGTGCAAGGGTGGCTTGCGCCGACTATTAAACGCGTAAACGTGGTTAAGGCTGAGTTAATCCCCCGGCAAAAGACGGCATTTTGTAGCAATGTTTGCAACAGCAAAGCGAAGAAGAGCAGCGTAAATGGTGCGGTTTGAAAATGTCGGAATGCGCTACGGGATGGGCCCTGAGATTTTGCGCGACGTCTCCTTCCATTTGGAGCCGGGATCGCTGCATTTCCTCACAGGCCCTTCGGGTGCCGGGAAAACCTCCCTGCTGAAGCTCATGTTCCTGGCGCACAAGCCATCACGCGGCCTGATATCCATGTTCGGACATGATGTGGCCACCACCTCACGCGCAGAGCTACCAGGTCTTCGCCGCCGCATTGGTGTTGTATTTCAAGAATTTCGGCTTCTGGAACACCTGACAACCTATGAGAACGTCGCTTTGCCCCTGAAGGTCACAGGACGCAATGAGGCCGAGTACCGAGATGATGTTGAAGAGCTTCTCACCTGGGTCGGACTTGGCGACCGCATGCAGGCGCGCCCCTCAACGCTATCAGGTGGGGAACAGCAGCGTGCTGCCATCGCACGGGCAGTTGTCGGACGGCCAGCACTGCTTCTCGCTGATGAACCGACAGGCAATGTTGACCCGGAAATGGGCCAGCGCCTGTTGCGCCTCTTCATCGAGCTAAACCGTCTGGGAACCTCTGTTCTAATTGCAACCCATGATCGTGCGCTTGTCGACGCAAGCAACGCACCAGAGCTCATCATTCAAAATGGGGAACTGACCTATCGTGACTGAGCCAGACGCAAGCGGCAAAACAAGGCCGAGCCAGGGGTCCAACTGGACAGCATTGATTGCGGGACGGGCACCGCGAAGCGGGATCATGCCACCAGCTGATGTGACAGGCGCGACCCTGGTGCTTGTCGTGGCAGCGATGTGTTACCTCGCTTGCCTCGCCTTTGGCGCCATGGTGACAGTGACCCGGTCGGCAAATGACTGGACCGCACAACTCGAAGGCTCCCTGACCATTCAGGTAAAGCCCCACGCAGAAATCGCAACAGAGGATCAGATCAGTGCAGCCCTCGCCGTGCTCGATGAAGTAGACGGCATTGAACGGGCCAGCGCGCTCTCAGAGGCGGACATTCGAGCCCTCCTTGATCCTTGGTTGGGGGAAACGACGGAGAGTGAAGACCTGCCCTTGCCTTCACTCATTGATGTAGAACTCAGCCCTGACGCACAAGTCGATATGAGCCGCCTCGCCGAACGTCTAGCAGCAGCAGCACCAGGAATTGAGCTCGACACCCACAGGCAATGGCTGGGCGAACTTCTCTCGGCGGCGCGCTCTGCGGTCTGGCTCTCCATCGGCATTCTTACGCTGATTACGCTCACAACTGTGGCCATCGTCGTCTTTGCCACAAGAGCGAGCCTTGCCGCCAATCATGAAAGTGTCGAAGTGCTCCATCTCGTCGGGGCGCCCGATGAATTTGTCGCAAACGAAGTCCAGCGGCATTTCCTGCAGCTCGGCCTCCGCGGCGGCGGCAGCGGCCTTGCGGCTGCCATCCTGACCTTCCTCGCCATCACCTGGCTAGGCTCTGAAGGCGGTGCCTTCCTGCTGCCTGTACCAGGACTGATGCTCAGCGATTATCCCTGGCTTCTGCTGGTGCCAGCCATTGTGGCGCTCACCACCACGCTTGCCGCACGAATCACGGTTCTCCGAGTCCTAGGCCGAATGATCTAGAACGCCCGTCGCCACGGGTTGCACGCTTTTCTGATTCAAATTCGCCACCAGCTGAAAATTCCCCCAGGGTGAAAATTCGCCGCAAATTGGCAATATTGAGCCTATCCTCATGCTAAACTGTCATATCCTGGGAACATGAGCGACCGGCGGTGATGTACGCGACACTCAAGTCCATCTGGGGAAAGCTGCCCCGACGACTAAGGTTGGCCCTGACAGGGCTGACGGTTCTGACGCTCGGGTACGCATTCGGCTTTCTTTGGTTCCTGAGCGAAATTCCCAGATCCAACCAGGCAGCACCCCAGGGCGCAGCAGACGCCATTGTGGTTCTCACAGGTGGTCCAGAACGCATTGACGCCGCCATGGATCTGCTCTCAAGCGGCAGGGGCGCCCGCCTGCTCGTCTCTGGGGTTCACCCCGAGGTCACAAAAGAAGAGCTCAGCGACCTTCTGAGCCCCGATAAGGCCCTGTTTGACTGCTGCGTAGACATGGACTGGAGAGCCGAAAACACCATTGGCAACGCCGCAGAAACCGCTTCATGGGTAGAGGCCAATGGGTTCCAAAGTCTGCTGGTCGTCACCAGCGCCTATCATCTGCCCCGCGCGCTGCGTGAGCTCAGCCACACCATGCCCGATACTGACCTGCGGGGGCATCCGGTCTTTCATGACGGGGTCCATCTGGACGAATGGTGGCGATATTCCGGCACGAGCCGCCTACTCATTGCAGAATACTCCAAATTTCTGCTAACGCTGGTGAGGTTAGGCGGCCTGGAGGAAGTGTGAACACGGGAGGGGCGCCCGATATCAGCTGTTCTGGCCGCATGGGGACCATCACTTGCTTTTATTTCGATCCGTTCTGTTCAACTTTTTCTTCTACAGCACCTCAGTGATAGCGGGCCTGATCGGCTTGCCGCTCCTTCTGGGTCCATCCAAATACGCCGTATGGCTGATGCGCGCCGTGGGTGACTGGAACCTGTGGCTTCTCAAAGTCATCGCGGGCACCAAATACGAAGTGCGCGGAATAGAAAACATTCCCGAGACTGCCTGTGTTGTGGCCTCCAAACACCAATCCATGTGGGAGACAGTGAGCCTGATCGCCATTGTTGACCATCCAGCGCTCGTGTTGAAACAGGAGCTGCTCTACATCCCGCTCTACGGCTGGTATGTGCAGAAGGCCCGCATGATCGCGATCCGCCGCTCTGATGGACCCAAGGCGCTCCGCAAGATGCTGCGCCAGGCAGCAGACGCCGCCGCAGAAGACAGACACCTGATCATCTTCCCTGAAGGCACCAGAGCTGCACCCGGCGCGCGCAATCCTTACATGCCAGGCGTTGCGGGCCTCTATAGCCACCTTGATGTGCCCTGTGTCCCCGTCGCGCTCAACTCCGGCTTGTTTTGGCCAAGACGGAAAATGCAGCGCAAACCGGGCACCATCGTCATCGAGTTTCTGCCCCCAATTGAGCCTGGCCTAAAACGCCCTGAGTTCATGAAAGAGCTTGAAACAAGGATCGAAACGGCAACCGACAAGCTCCTGCTGGAAGCAGGCTTTGACCCAGAAGCCGCCAGAACAGCGGAAGCGAAAGAGGTCAGCAAGACTTAACCTTCACTGTCCATTCTCTGCCGGAACAAACTCCTGTTTCTTCGATTACAGATGCACATCAAAGGAACATAAACAGAACATTTGTTTGACGGACCGCACGATCCAGACCAAGATCAGGGCCCTCAATCTGCACGCCGCATCCGGATATCTTTAGATGACGCAATCCAACAGCCTGATCCCAATTGCCGACCAAATCTGGCAGATGAAATATCGCTTCAGCGGGTCAGACATGCTGCCTGCCGACGAGACGGTTACGCATACCTGGAACCGCATCGCCCAGGCACTGGCTGCGGCAGAAGCGCCAGCGGAGCGATCGAAATGGGAAACAGAGTTCAAACAGACGCTTGAGGGATTTCAGTTCCTGCCCGCAGGACGCATCGTTGCCGGAGCAGGCACTGAGCGTTCCGTCACGCTCTTCAACTGTTTCGTCATGGGCGATGTTCCCGATGATATGGGTGGCATCTTTGAGGCCTTGAAGGAAGCCGCGCTCACCATGCAGCAAGGCGGCGGTATCGGGTACGACTTCTCAACCTTGCGCCCAAAAGGGGCAGAGGTGAAAGGTGTCGGAGCAGACGCATCCGGCCCTCTCAGTTTCATGGATGTCTGGAATGCCATGTGCCAGACGATCATGTCGGCAGGATCAAGGCGCGGCGCCATGATGGCAACAATGGTGTGCAACCATCCTGACATTGAAGACTTTATCGAGGCGAAACAGGAAGCAGGTCGGCTGACCATGTTCAACCTGTCCGTCCTTGTCACCGACCCTTTTATGGAGGCGGTCGAAGCCGATGCGGATTGGCCACTTGTCTTTGGTGGGAAAACCTACAGGACAATCAAGGCACGGGCGCTCTGGGACAAGATGATGGAGGCCACCTATGCCTATGCGGAGCCGGGTGTCATCTTCATTGACCGCATCAACAAACAAAACAACCTCGCCTATTGCGAAACAATTCACGCAACGAACCCGTGCGGTGAGCAACCCCTGCCGCCCTACGGGGCCTGTCTTCTCGGGTCGATCAACCTTGCACGACTGGTCGAAAAACCATTCAGCACAGATGCCTATATTGATCTCAAGCACCTGGACAGGTTGGTGCAGTGCGCGGTGCGCGCCATGGACAATGTGATCGATATCTCGCGCTTCCCCTTACCCCAGCAGGAACACGAAGCAACAGCAAAGCGCCGCATCGGCCTTGGTGTTACAGGCCTTGCAGATGCCCTTGTCATGTGTGGGGTACGCTATGGCAGCGACGAAAGTCTCGATCTGATTGAGACCTGGATGCGAGCACTCCAACGCGCCGCGTACCTGGCCTCTACAGACCTGGCGGCAGAGAAAGGCGCGTTTCCGCTTTTCGACAAAGACGCCTTCCTTGGCGGGGAAACGGTCAAAACTCTCGACGCAGATGTGCGTGCAGCCATTGAAGAAAAGGGGATTCGAAACGCCCTTCTCACCTCCATCGCGCCCACCGGAACCATCTCTCTTTTCGCAGGGAACGTTTCAAGCGGCATTGAGCCCATCTTTGCGCTGGACTACACGCGCAAGGTTCTGATGCCAGACGGATCGCGCTCGGAGGAGAAAGTCGTCGACTATGCCGTAGCGCAATACCGGGCGAAGTTTGGCGAAGGCACAAACCTGCCAGACACATTTGTGACGACTGAGGACTTAAGCCCAGCAGACCATGTCAGGGTTCAGGCCACGGTTCAGAAATATATCGACAGCTCGATTTCAAAAACCATCAATTGTCCTGAGGACCTGAGCTTTGAAGATTTCAAATCAGTCTACAGCGATGCCTATCGGATGGGCTTGAAAGGCTGCACAACTTATCGTCCAAGCGATGTACGCGGTTCGGTCCTCTCGGCAGACACCCCAGTCAAACAGAAGGAAACACAATGCCAGTCTGCACTGCCGCTGGAGGCCCCCAAGCCTGTCCTTGACCCTGTTGAGCATGACGGGGTGGTCTACATGTCATCTCCTTTGGAGCGCGACACCGTTCTGCCCGGTTTCACCTATAAGCTGCAATGGCCTGAAAGCGACCACGCCATGTACATCACGTTGAATGACATAATGCAGGACAATCGCAGGCGGCCTTTCGAAATCTTCATCAACTCAAAAAACATGGAGCATTATGCCTGGACCGTTGCCCTCACGCGGATGATCTCTGCTGTCTTCCGGCGCGGCGGCGATGTGACCTTCGTAGTTGAAGAACTGAAAGCCGTGTTTGATCCACGCGGCGGGGCCTGGGTTGATGGGCGATATGTCCCAAGCCTGCTGGCAGCCATTGGCGAAGTGATCGAACAACATATGATCGACACCGGCTTCATCGCCAAGAGTGACGGGCGACCGATATCAGAAGCACTGCAAAAGGTCGCAGGCGACACGGATGGGCCGAGGCGCGCCAGCTGTCCCCGCTGTGGTGATCGGTCTCTCATCCGCCAGGAAGGCTGTGATAGCTGCACGGAGTGCGGATATTCACGATGTGGCTGACGACCAAGTGACCCTCAAAATTTCAAACGCCGACGCCAGGTCCTTGCTTCTGAGCAAACAAGGTCTCGGCCACAAACCAACGGGCCCCTTCAATGCAGATCGGCTGCAGGACCTGATTGGCCAGCTTGGATATGTGCAGCTCGACAGCATCAACACGGTAGAGCGTGCCCATCACATGATCCTGCACGCGCGGGCCGATGGCTATCGTCACAAACACTTAAAAGAACTTCACGAAGAACGCGGCACGCTTTTCGAACATTGGACCCATGACGCTTGTCTCATCCCAACAGAGTTCTACCCCTATTGGCGCCATCGCTTTTCCCACGCCAAGGAACGTCTGAACCATCCCAACTGGCAAAAACGCTTAGGGCCTGACGGCACCAAAGTCGTCAGGGCCGTGAAAGCGCGCATCAAAAAAGAAGGGCCCCTCATGTCCCGGGACTTTGAAGACAAAGGACAGGGCGCCTGGTGGGGATGGGGACCGTCAAAGACCGCCCTGGAATATCTCTGGCGAGCCGGCGAGCTGGCCATTGTCCGGCGTGACGGCTTTCAGAAAGTCTATGATTTGACGGATCGATGTATTGAAGATTGCCATCTGGAAGAAAAGCCAAGCCTCACACAAACCATTGACTGGAAATGCCGGGAGGCGCTCAAACGTCTGGGCACGGCAACTCACGGAGAGATCGCCGCCTATTGGGCAAGTGTCTCCAACAAACAAGCCGCGGATTGGGTCGCAAAAAACCTAGGCCGCGACCTGATCCCCGTTGAGGTTGAAGGCAATGACAGGACATACCGAAAGGCTGTTGCTTTTGCTTCCATTGAAAGTGAACTTGAGGCTCTTGGCACACCGTCAAAGCGGCTTCGCCTGCTAAGCCCGTTCGATCCAGTTGTTCGCGACAGAAAACGCGCAGAACGCCTCTTTGGCTTTGACTATCGCGTCGAAATTTTCGTTCCTGAGAAGAAACGTCAATATGGCTACTACGTATTGCCGATCCTTGAGGGCACAAAGTTCACCGGGCGAACCGACGTAAAGGTCCATCGCAAAGAAGGCCGGGTGGAAGTAAAAGGCCTTTGGCTGGAAAAAGGGGTGAAACTGAGCGCCGCGCGTGAAGACGGGCTTCACAAAGCGCTGCAGCGCCTCACCAAATTTACCGGCGCAGAGACGATTGATTTAGACGCTGCTCTACAGCGCGCCAAAGCGTCTCCAAGCCCTGATCGCTAATCTGCATCTCCTGCAAGTGCTCAACAGTGCTCTGGAGATATTCAGGATTCTTTCCCGATCGCCCTTCCCCATGCGTGATCAACTCCACCTGGCGGTCAAAGTCGAGCTTATGAGCATATTGTTCATGACCCCGGTCAACAATGAAGCAGAGCGCCTCAACCTTGGCCATTGGAGCATCCAGTAAGGTCAGTGGACGGGTGACATCCAGATAGACACTGGTCACCTGTTCGCGTTCTTGCAGATAGGATCGCGTAGTCTCTGCATGCTCTGGCGCAACCTGATAGGCAAAGCCACGACAGGACCCTCCCCGATCAAGACCGAAGACCAAACCCGGGCGTTCTTTCGTTCCTCGATGAACATGGCTGAAAACGCAGAAAGACCGATGGTAGCCGTGCAGACGCGCCCCATAGCGCGCAACAAAAGGAAAACCAGGACGCCACATCAACGATCCATATCCAAATACCCATAAATCCTGCATGATGTCGCTACGCTTGCTTAACTGTTAGCCTCAACACTGGAAAACCTATCAGGTCTTCCTTCACCCCCCAAAAAGCGCCCGCGCAATCGCGGCGGTGCTTTAGATAAATTAGTATTTATGAGCCGTCTGCCCGAACCCATGAAAAACATCCGCTGGTCGCTAATTCTTCCCTTCGTTTTCGTCGCCGTCGGCGCCGTAGTCTATTCAATATGGTGGTTCACCGTCATCGACCGCGTCGAGAGCGCCATTCTGGACTGGCAATCGGACCAGGCCGCGAACGGAATTGTTGTCAGTTGGGACAGCCTTGAGACTGGCGGTTATCCCTATCGCATCAGGGTGGATGTTGCGGGCGGTCGCCTCACCGCACCAGACGCACCGCGCGCCTGGACATGGGAAGCAGACAGCGTGAGCGCTCAAACGCTGGCATACAAACTCAACCACGTCATTGTCGACATCCCAGGCGCTCAACGCCTCCACTATTCAGAACCCCGCGATGGGGCTGAGCGACAGTACACTCTGAACCTCACCTCTGAGGTGTTCTGGGCAAGCTATGTCGATGAAAGCAGCGGGGAACAAAGGCTCTCCGCTGACATTCAGAATCTGGCTGTATCAAGAGCCCAACATTCAGACACCGGCTCGGTTTTGGCAGGCGGTGCAGCGGCTGGGCGGTTGCAGCTGCACGGCAAGCCTGCGCCGGAGGCTGCGGGTGCGGCTTTTGACATTGCGCTAAGAGGCCAAGACATTTCATGGACAGACCTTGGGGAGACCACCTGGGCAGGAAGCGACATCACTCATCTGGAAGCTCAGACACGCGTCACCGATCTGCCCGCAGACTTTCCCAATGATCTTGCAACCCTACTTCCAGATGCCGCCGCAAATGGCACGAAACTCGCCATCTCAGAGTTCGCTCTTGAGTGGGGTCCCTTAGAAATGACAGGCCAGGGTGAAGTGAAACTGGACAGTCTGGGGCGCCCCGAAGGACGCTTCCGCACCAGCGTTGGCAATCTGGACGGGTTGATTGACGCTTTGGTAAGCGCTGGCATTGTATCGCAACAAAGCGCCCGGCTCGCCTTTGCCGGTATGGTGGCCCTCTCCAGCATGCAAGGCGAAGAGACAGGCCGCGTCCGTCTGCCTGTCGCCATGAAAGACGGCGTTCTGTTTCTAGGGCCCATTGCGGCGGCGCGGTTGGAGCCGCTCTACTAGGGCTTAGTCCTCTTTAGCAGGGTCGCGACCAAAATTCGGCGCCGCCACTTCCTGACCGGCATCCACGATAGATCGACGGATGTCACGGGTACGGGTAAAGAGGTCAAACAGAGCATCGCCATCCCCCCATCGGATCGCGCGTTGCATCGCCGCAAGATCTTCAGAGAAGCGCCCAAACATTTCGAGAATGGCCTCACGATTGTTCAGGCACACATCCCGCCACATAGTGGGATCAGATGCTGCAAGCCGCGTGAAGTCCCGAAAACCACCAGCGGAATATTTAATCACTTCCGATTTCGTGACTGTCTCCAAATCATCTGCCGTTCCAACAATATTGTAGGCGATGAGATGCGGTAGATGGCTTGTGATCGCCAGGACCAAGTCATGGTGCTTCGCATCCATCACATCGATTTTTGTCCCGCAGGCTTCCCAGAAGCTCGAAAGCTTTGCGACCATGTCAGGGTCACTACCTTCAAGCGGTGTCAGAATGCACCAACGCCCATCAAAGAGCTCTGGAAATCCCGCGTCTGGACCACTCTGTTCTGTACCTGCGATCGGGTGACCGGGAATGAAGTGGACGCCATCTGGCACATGAGGTCCCACATCGTCTATCAGCGATGCCTTCACGGACCCTACATCTGTAAGGATCGCACCTTTGGCAAGGTGTGGAGCAATCTCCTGCGCGACCGCGCCAACAGCCCCAACCGGCGTGCAGAGCACGACAAGGTCTGCATCTTTCACCGCGTCTGCAGCATTTGTCTCTGCCCGGTCGATGAAGCCAATCTCAAGCGCGCGCGCACGTGTCGCGTCAGATCGGGCGGACCCAACAATCTCTCCTGCCAGGCCACCGCGTTTCATAGCATGACCAAGAGAGGACCCAATAAGCCCCAGACCGATGAGCGCTACCCGATCAAAATGTCCGTCCCCGCTCATGAACGGTCCCCCATAAATTCCGTCAGCGCCTCAACAACCAGACGGTTCGCTTCTTCACCACCAACGCTCAAACGTAAAAAATCAGGCATGCCATAAGCGCCCACACCGCGCAGGATCAAACCACGTTTCATGAGAAAATTGTCTGCGTCAGCGGCTCGGCGTCCGTCAACATCTGGGAAGCGGATGCTCAGGAAATTTGCAGACGCAGGAAGCACTTCGAGGCCGAGCGCTGATATCTCTCGCGTCAGCCACTCAGCCCATTTTTCATTGTGGTCAGCCGCACGCTCCACATGTGCCTGGTCCTTCATCGCAGCAACCCCTGCCATGAGCGCCGGCGTGTTCACATTAAAGGGACCGCGAACACGGTTGAGGACATCAGCGACGGCTTCCGGGCAATACGCCCAGCCCAGTCGCAAAGCCGCAAGACCATAGATCTTCGAAAAGGTCCGCGTCATCACCACATTGTCGTGGGTCGCAACCATCTCGATGCCAGCTTCGTAATCATTCCGCCGCACATATTCCGCATAAGCTGCATCCAGGACGAGCAGCACATCGTCGCGCAGGCCCGCGCGCAACCGCCGGACCTCATCAGTCGGAATGTACGTGCCCGTCGGGTTATTGGGGTTTGCCAGGAAAACAACCCGAGTCGCATTCGTTTGAGCGGCTAGAAAGGCGTCTACTGTCGCCGTAAAGTCAGTCTCGGCGACGGTAATCACCTTCGCCCCGGCTGCCTTCGTGATAATCGGATACACCAGGAATCCATGCTCGCTCACGATCGCTTCGTCGCCAGGCCCGAGATAACACTGTGCCAACAGATGGAGCAATTCGTCAGATCCAGCCCCACAGACAATGCGGTCTGCATTCAACCCAAACCGGGCCGCAATCGCCTCACGCAGAGCAAGGCCAGAACCATCAGGATAAATCTCTAAGTTGTCACCAACAGCCCGAAAAGCCTGAACTGCTTTGGGGCTCGGCCCCAACGGCGTTTCGTTTGCAGAAAGTTTGAACACACGGGTCGCACCATCAGCGCTCTCCCGACCGCCGACATAGGGCACAATATCCATGATGCCGGGCTGTGGCTTTAACGATGTCATCATTCCGTCCTTAAAAGCGTCGTCGCGGATTGTTTACCGCCTCCGAGCCGTGCGCGGCTATTCATAGGCGGCACAAAGGTTAAAATCAAAGAAAACGTTGACAATCAGGGGCTTGGCACCCTAGCTAAGCACCCTTTTTGCAAGGCAAATAAAAGACGGACAGGCTACTCAGACATCGCCAGAAGGCAATCTCTGACCCGCAGGGAACCATGGGTACAAGTGCAGACAAATCCGGCAATCAGTCCCGGAGCCAAGATGAGCAGGATTTGGCGTTTGAAATGGTCACATTTCAATCAGATCAGCCCTTGCGCCTGGATTCCGGAGAGGATCTACACCCGGTCGTTCAGGCCTACAACACCTATGGCACCCTGAACGCAGACAAAACCAACGCGGTTCTGGTCTGCCATGCGCTGACCCTTGATCAACATGCAGCCAATGTGCATCCCGCAACCGGCAAGGAAGGCTGGTGGCAGGGCATGATTGGACCCGGGCGTCCCATCGATACCGACCGGTTCTTCGTCATCTGTCCAAATGTTGTTGGCGGTTGTCAGGGAACCACGGGCCCGGAGTCAAACAACCCGGAAACAGGCAAACCCTATGGCCTCGACTTTCCCGTGATCACCATAGCGGACATGGTTCGCGCACAGGTGCAGCTGGTCGACCATTTGGGCATCGACAAGCTCTTCTGTGTCGCCGGTGGGTCCATGGGCGGCATGCAAACGTTGGAATGGGCGAGCACATATCCAGATCGCGTTTTTTCGGCAATCCCCATTGCCACGGCAGCACGCCACTCCGCACAGAACATCGCCTTCCACGAAGTGGGCCGCCAAGCAGTGCAGGCGGATCCGGAATGGCATGATGGTGCCTATTACGAGCATGGCACGAGACCCCGCAAGGGTCTCGCGGTCGCCCGCATGGCCGCCCATATCACCTACATGTCAGAAGGCTCCCTCTTCCAGAAATTCGACCGGAACCTTCAGGACGGCGATGAGTTCACCTATGGATTTGGGCCAGACTTCCAGATCGAGAGCTATTTGCGGCATCAGGGATCAACCTTTGTCGATCGTTTTGACGCGAACTCATATCTCTACATCACCCGTGCAATGGACTATTTCGATTTGGCGGCGGGGCACGAAGATTCGCTTGCAAAAGCGTTCCAGGGCACAGAAACGCGTTTCTGCGTGGTCTCCTTCACAAGTGACTGGCACTACCCCACGACCTACAACAAACAGATTGTGCACGCACTGAACGCGGTGGCTGCCAATGTGAGCTTTGTCGAAATTGAGTCTGATAAGGGGCACGACGCCTTCCTGCTTGATGAACCAGAAATGTTCTCAACGCTCCGAGGATTTATCGACAGCGCCGCAGACCGGCGGGGGCTGAAATAATGGCCCTCAAACCACTCGACAATCGCCGCGACCTCTCGATTATCGCTGATCTCGTCGCGCCCTCATCCCGCGTGCTTGATGTTGGGTGCGGCGAAGGCGAGCTTCTGGAAATTCTGGCGACGAAACGCAATGTGGATGGTCGCGGCGTCGAGCTTTCCCAGGCCGGCGTGAACGCCTGCGTAACCCGTGGTCTGTCTGTCATCCAGGGAGACGCGGACCAAGACCTGGGCGATTATCCCAAAGATGCCTTTGACTATGTGATCTTGAGCAAAACCATCCAGGCAACGCGAAACCCCGGCACTGTCCTACGCCAGATGAGACGGATAGGCCGACATGTGATCGTGTCCTTTCCAAATTTCGGCCACTGGAAAATCAGGTTTCAATTGGGGCTTTTGGGCCGCATGCCGGAAACAGATACGCTGTCTGACAAATGGTATGACACGCCCAATATTCACCTCTGCACAGTGAAAGACTTTGTTGCTCTTTGCGACGAGTTAGACCTGGAAGTGGTGCAGGGTCTCATGCTGTCTGGTGGCAAAGTACGCCAGGCGAGCAATCCTGGGTTTTTTGACAACCTTCTCGCTGAAGAAGCCGTCTTCCTGCTCAAACGCCGCTAAGCGACGTTTATCAAACGCCGATTGCTTCCGAATCGCGCTCGCCCGTGCGAATCCGCACGGCAGATGCCAGATCCATGACAAACACTTTACCGTCACCGATTTTGCCGGTAGAGGCCGTTTTGCTGATCGTATCGACGACCTTGTCGACTGCGGAATCTTCCACGGCAATTTCAAAACGAACCTTAGGCACCAGCGTGACCTGATATTCCGCACCGCGATAAATTTCAGTCTGTCCTTTTTGACGACCGTGCCCCTTCACTTCACTCACCGTAAGACCGGATATACCGATATCCGCGAGCGCGTCCATCACAGGTTCGGTTACAGCGGGTTTCACAATTGCGACGATCATTTTCATGAGGGAGCCTTTGACTAATCAGGTTCGTGGTCCGAGTGCGGCATGGTGGCTGATCCCACCCGTCCTGTCACGTTTCCTGTGACGTTACCAGGCGCCAATCTTCCAACGGGTGCAGTCAATCGCCGCCGCACACCAGTTTCAACAGCGACAGGCGGCGCTGCATACATTTGCTTGGCCGCTTCAACCAATATCACGCCAGCAAACCGACCGCCGCTTATCCGCCCCAACCGCTCCCACGCCAAAGCGGAGCGTATAAACGGGCGAATGCCAAACGGGGGGACAAAGAGACAGGAGCGCCAGAGTGTTGGCGTGAACATGGCACCACGAAGCAATTCAGAAAGCTGCATCCGCGTAAATGGACGCCCGTGACCAAAGGGCGTTTTATCTCGCCGCGCCCAAAAGCCATGTCTATTGGGCGCAACAATGAGCAAACGCCCACCCGGCGCCAGCACCTGCCAGGCTTGGCGCAGCAAGGCGCGCAAAGCTTCACTATTCTCGACAGAATGTACGAGCACCAGTCTATCAACGCACTCATCAGGCAAAGGAAGATGTGTTTCGTCAGCCAGCGCGACAAGACCGGACTCATCTGTCGGCCACTTAACAACACCCTGCTCTGCCGGCATCAGCGCCAACACACGGGTTGCCTCCCCCAGAAATGGACGGAGATAAGGGGTCGCATACCCAAACCCAGCAACCGTCATTCCCGAAACATTCGGCCAGACATTCCGCAGCTGATGTCCAATCACACGCCGCGCAACCCGCCCCAACGGCTTGGTATAGAAGCTCCTGAGATCAACAACATCTGGATACATGGTCACAAACTACCCGATTTTGACCGCAAACGATGTTAACGCCACACGCCAATTGCGCAAAACAAGTACCCAGCCTGTTCATTTTGGTGCAGATCGGCGTTACCCTGCCTGAAATATTATCCTGCGCCCGGAGCAATCATGTCCAACCTTGTGATCCATCAAATCCCCTGCCTCAGCGACAATTATGGCTACCTTATTCACGACCCGGAAGCCGATACAACCGCAACAATTGACACACCTGAAGTAGGGCCAATTGAGGCATCATTGAAATCCCATGGCTGGGAACTGACACACATTCTGAACACCCATCATCACTATGACCATGCAGGCGGCAATCTGGAACTCCAGGAGAAGACCGGCTGCACGATTATCGGTCCTCGCGATGAGGCAGACAAAATCCCAGGCATTGAAAAGGAAGTCGGAGACGGCGACACATTTCTGTTTGGCACACATGAAGTCCAGGTCATTGGAGTTCCCGGCCACACGCTCGGACACATCGCCTACTATTTTAAGGACGAGGGCGTGGCCTTTGTTGGTGATGCCCTTTTTGCACTAGGCTGCGGCCGTGTGTTTGAAGGAACACCGGATCAGATGTGGTCTTCCTTGGAAAAGCTGATGGCCCTGCCAGATGACACCACAGTCTACTGCGCCCACGAATATACCCAGGCCAATGCCAAGTTCGCAGCAACGATCGAGCCAGGGAACCCGGAGCTGACGGCACGGATTGCCGAGATTGACAAACTGCGGGCACGGGGCGAACCGACTGTTCCAACGACAATTGGGTTGGAACGCAGAACAAACCCGTTCGTGAGGCCTTCCAGCGACGAGATTCAAAAGACGATCGGTCTAAGCGGTGCGACGGCCGCAGCAATCTTCACCGAAGTGCGCCAGCGGAAAGACAACTTCTAAGAAGCCCATCGTCCTGTGGAGTAGAGTATGAGTAAGCTTTCAAACGTGCAGATGACGCCCGATCAACTGATCGATGAGCTCGCAATGCAGCCTCATCCGGAAGGGGGCCACTTCTGTGAAACCTTCCGTGATGATCCATCAGACGAGCAGGGTCGCGCTTCCTCCACGGCGATCTACTATCTTCTGAGAGCCGGAGAACGCTCTCATTGGCATCGTGTCGACGCGACAGAAATCTGGCATTGGTATGCAGGGGACCCTCTGCGTCTATCGATCGCTGCCAAAGATGAGGACATGCCGGCCCACATCACATTGGGCCCTAACATACCAGCGGGGGAACGCCCGCAAGGCATCGTCAAAAGGGATGAGTGGCAGGCAGCCGAACCGTTAGGCGAGTGGACGCTGGTAGGGTGTACTGTTGCACCTGGGTTTGAATTTGCAGGCTTTGAACTGGCACCTCAGAATTGGCAGCCGGGCGGCGGGACAAAGTAAAAGACAAAGGTTTCTCTACGGGGGGTGGGGAAATGAGAAAACTACTACTCAACTTATGCACGCTTGGCCTTCTTTGCGCAGGCTCTGCTTCTGCCTGGGCTGACGAGCAGTCGGCGGCCTGCCTTGACGCAGGCGGACCCAGTCGCACGGTCATGGTACCCGCAGCCGTACAAAGCTACGGGACCATGCAATATGCCCGCACGGTAGATCTCGATCCAAAGGAAGTGGTGCTGACTTTCGATGATGGGCCGGACCCAGACGTCACCCCAAGCATCCTGGATACGCTGGACGAATATTGCGTCAAAGCGACCTTTTTCTTTACCGGCCATCGCGCAGAACGTTATCCCCATCTGGTGCGCGAAGCAGCACTCCGTGGACACACGATTGCGTCACACTCCTATTCGCACCCCAACAACCTCCGACGCCTCAGTTGGAACCGCGCAACACGCCAGATCACCCGAGGCATCTCAGAAATCCAGGCCGCGCTGGACGGAGCACCCGAAACCGCTGAAATCGACGTCGCTCCGTTTTTCCGCTTCCCCGGGCTCAATCACTCCAGCGCCTTACGCGGATGGCTCGCCGCCCGAAACATTTCGACGTTCTCTTGCGATGTGGGCACTGATGATTGGCGGCGCATCTCCTCGCGCGCAGTGGTCTACCGCGCGGTTCGGAACATTCGATCAAAGAGCGGCGGCATCGTCATCTTTCACGACACCAAACAGCGGACGGCCGCTGCCCTGCCATTTGTCCTGAAACAGATCCGCAATGAGGGCTATCGCGTCGCCCATATGGTGCCGGAACGCGATATGCCCAAAGAACAGGCAGAAACGACAGGAAGACAAAGCCTAGAGGCCAATGTTGAAATTCCACCACTTGAGCCGATCACTGATCTTTCGCTAAGGTCCGCCCTATGAAGAAACCAAGCCAGATACACACACCTAACCGACGTCAGGTCCTTTCTAGCGGATTGGCCTTCGGAAGCGCACTCGTGACCCCCGCGATCGCACAGGCGGCGGCGCCCTATAAGCGCACTCTCCGTATGCAAAGTCTGAACTCTGGCGAAAGATTGACCATCACCTATTGGGCCGACGGCACCCACTTGGCCGAGACGTTCAGTGCCATCAATTGGTTTATGAGAGATCTTAGGACCAACACCACCACACAGATGAGCACCGATCTGCTAGACCTGATGTGGGAAGTGGATCAGCTGACCCCCTCCCGCGCTCCGCTCTACACAATGTCTGGCTACCGCTCGCCCACGACGAACGCCCGCCTGGCATCCCGATCTGAAGGGGTCGCGGAAAACAGCTTCCACATGCAGGGCAAAGCCATGGATCTCACCCAGGACTTCAACGATGTCGGCATGCTTTATCGGGTTGCGAAGTCACTAGGTAAAGGCGGGGCGGGCTACTACCCAACAAGCCGGCCTTTTGTGCACTTGGACGTCGGTCCACCTGGAACCTGGGTCTATCCAGCGCCCGGACGGGGCGACGACGCAAACAGCTAGACAGCCCGGCGCGCTTTCACGCCGCCTGGGAAAAGCAAAAGGCGCTCCCGACGCGGAATTTCCTGTAATTTGATCTGTCCTTCAGCAACGAGTAATTGTTGCGATGCACAATCACCTCTCCTGGAGACAGAAGAGCAGCGACCTAGATCATTGCATAAGCCGAAAAAACCCCCGAATTGGCCGAAAGAACGGAGATCTGCCACCTTTTGATCTACCGCGACGCACCAACAGACTTGCGCATCGCAACACTGCCGCGCAACAATGACAAGAAACAAGGCCAGGTCCGGACCACCATCAAACTATCGGACGGCCAGAATAACGAGGCGATCCTTGGCGAAGAAGAAACCCGCTGCCGGCGAACCGATTACCATCAAGAAATACGCAAATCGGCGGCTCTATAATACGGCGACCAGCTCTTACGTGACGCTGGAAGACCTCGCGACCATGGTCCGCGAAGGCCAGGACTTTCTCGTGCACGATGCCAAAACTTCTGAGGATCTGACCCGCTCAGTCCTTACCCAGATCATTTTTGAGCAGGAGCAAAAAGGCCATAACCTTTTGCCGGTTCCGTTTCTGCGTCAATTGATCAGCTTTTATGGGGACAGCCTCCAAGGTTTTGTTCCGTCCTATCTCGAAATGAGCATGAATACGTTCTCAGAAGAGCGATCAAAGCTTGTGGACAAGATGACATCGGCCTTTGGTGGCAAGGAACGGTTCGACCAATTTGAAGAGCAGATCCGCAAGAACATCTCCATGTTCGAAGAGGCAATCCGCATGTTCTCTCCCTTCGCGCTGCGCTCCGACAATAGCCGCGCAGAAAAGTCGACCGATGCAGAAAAAACTGCAGCAGACGGCGATGACCTGGAGACGGTTAAGCAGCAGCTGAAGGAAATTCAGAAAGAGCTCGCGGCCCTTTCCGGAAAAGACAAAGAGAAATAGACGTAGGCTCTCAACTCTGCCTACAGAGCAGGCTAGGAGACAGCCTGCTCATCATCCGTCGATTCACCCGATATCTCTTTTTCTTGCTCACGCCAGGGTGGCAGAAGCACAGGCTCTCCTACGTGAAAACCTTGTAGATATTCGACACCGATTTCACGCAGATAGTCAATTTCGCCTTGGCAGGTCACAAACTCCGCCACGGTGGGAAGACCAAAATTCCGCGCGAGGTCAACAAAGCTCCTCAGAAACATCTGATTGTCTGGCTTGTCGACAAGTCCCTCAACGAAAGAGCCATCAATTTTCACCATATCAACATCAAGGCACTTTAGATTCCGGAAGGATGTATACCCTGCACCAAAGTCATCGATTGCCACTTTCGATCCCTGATTGCGAATGGTCTTGACGAATTGCTGGCTCTCGCCGATTTCTTCAATCGCTACAGTTTCTGTGATTTCGACCACCAGTCGCTCTGCAGCGCCGGGGTTTGACTTGGTCAATGCGATAAACATATCAAGCCATACTCGGTCAGTGATCGTATAGCCGGAAACGTTTATCGCGAGTTGCGGCTTATTCGTATGGGTAAGCTCCTCAAAAGCCAACTCCAGGACACGATGATCAATCAGGCGGACAAGCCCCAGCTTCTCCGCAATGGGAATGAACTGTCCAGCTGGAACCACATCACCATCGCGTTGACGCAGGCGGATCAGTGTTTCATGTAGCACGGGATCCAAAGTTGTAGACGACACCAACGGCTGGAAGGCAAGCGTCAACCGCCGCTCATTGAGCGCGGCAAGAAGCTCGTCAGCAATTTTGAGATTGCTCCGGCGTGCCCGGTCTCGCTCTGGACTATGCTCAAACGCAGCGTAGGACGCGCGACGTGTATGTTTGGCTTCTGCAAGTGCTTCTTCCGCTCGCATCATCGCCGCCTGAGGTGTCTTGGCACTTGTGGGCAGAGAGACACAACCGATGGATACGGTAGAAGCGACAGGCCCCGCATCAATTTCAATGACCAGATCCCGCACGACACTCAACAGGCGCTCTGTCGTCGCATGCATTTGTTTCTCTGAGCAATTTGAGAGAATGATACCGAACTTATTGCCGGAACAACGGCCGATAACATCGCTGCCCCGCAGCTCCCCAAGCAGGCGGTTGCCAACTGCGACAATCATCTGGTCCGCCACATCGAAGCCATAAGCTTCATTGATCAACGCAAGATTGTCGATCGCCGCAACCAGATAGGCGCCCTGCCGCTCATTCCGGCGCAGATCAACAAGTGTTTCGCCAAGCAGCTCTTTCAAGCGTGTGCGGTTCACATGCCCCGTCAGCTCATCATAGGTGACAAGAAAGTTAAGCTCCTCGTCGCGCTGACGACGGCCGGTAATGATACGAACAACGCCGATGGCACGCACGGGGCGACCTTCAGTGTCGCCATACCAACGCCCCCGGTCTTCGACCCAGTGCTCTTCGCCTTGGTCATTTTGGATGGCGTATTCGATTTGATAAGCGACGCCTGATCCATTGTCACGAAGCCCCTCCGTAACAATCGCCTCATAGCGCGTCGTGCCTTTGCCCGCCACGAGGCGCGATGCATATCCGCGACCAGAAGAGAGTGCTGATGATTGTTCAATGCCCAAAACAGCAGAAGCGTTGTCGGCCCAGATAAGACTGTCTTTGTCGAGAGCCCATTCGTAGAAAACATCACCAACTTCCGCGATGGCTTTCAAACCGAGCGAGTCCAGCGTGGACGCACTGGGCGAATTTTCATCCCCGCCCGATGCCGAGGCAGAGCTGTCGCCTGTCCCTGCACTTTGCCCGCGCCAACTACGTCGATCACGCAACACTATACAACACCCCATTTAAAAACCGGTGGTCCCGGCCAGATCCGCAAAACTACGGTACGCCTGTACTACAAGGGTGATTTTGGAGCACTCCTGTTAAGAAAGGGCCAAGGAACATTGCGAAGAAATGACTAAAATTATTGGTTAAAGCCGCCGGCCTGTTCCATTTCGGCACAAACCCGGTGGCCGATTTCTTGCTCCTTAAAGGCCGTGACTCGTATTACGCGCATAACTGGAACAGGCTTCCACCACAACCCGAACCGTCCAAAGGCGAAGGTGGAGGAGACGCGCGCGAGAGAAACGGAAAGACCAAAACTGGTCGACCCGCCTCAGCGCAGAGCGACTGACCGGCGGACGCCCAACAGGCAGGGACCAACAGCACCCTTTCTTGCTCAATATGTGGATCAACATTGGCAATGGCCACGCGACGCAGATGCCCGGGTCCGAGCGAGAAGGAACGCGGCGTGCGCATACGACGCAACCACTGGTCTTGATCGGCCGTCACGGGCCCCCAACACGGTCAGAAAAAACGCCTAACGACCGCTAGTAGCCGATAGCCGCGCCATCCTTGCGCGGGTCGGACCCACCAATCAATCCACCATACACAGGGTCAAGATAGATCGCTTGCCCACCTCCAAGCGGTAGAAGCGCATTGGAGACCCGGTGCCCCCGCGCCTCCAGGCCCGCGCGCACCTTGGCGTCGATGCCCTTTTCGACTTCGATGCTTGTCGCCCCAGGAAAAGCACGGGGGCTGTCGAGCGCTTCCTGAACGTCCATTCCGAAATCGATAAAATTGGTCATCAGATGGACATGACCCACCGGCTGGAAAGCACCGCCCATCACGCCAAACGGCATTGTCGCACGTCCATCTTCCACCAACATGCCAGGAATGATGGTGTGGAGAGGCCGCTTGCCTCCCTCAAGGCAATTCGGGTGGCCTTCCGTCAACACAAAGCCCGCGCCACGGTTTTGCATCACCACAGCACTTTTCGGACCCGTAATACCCGACCCGAACGCCTGATAGAGGGAATTGATAAAGGAGATCGCATTCCGGTCTTTATCCACCACCGTGAGATAGATCGTGTCCCTGTTGAGCGGGTCGCGGTTTGCAACCAAATCATCAAGCGCCCGGTTCGGGTCAATTCGGTCAGCAAGCGCCGCCGCTGTCTTTGCGCTCAGAAGGTCATCCACAGGCACAGAATGAAAATCTGGGTCGGCGACATATTTATCGCGCAGGTCATACGCGAGACGACAAGCCTCCATCTCAAGGTGGAAGCGCTCAGGCCCATGTGGATCAAGCGTCCCCAAATCAAAATGGGTCAGCACATTCAATGCTATCTGCGCTGTGATCCCCTGCCCATTGGGGGGAATTTCCAACACCTGTCGGTCCCGATAGTCGGTGCGCGTGGGGGTTACATAGTCAGCACATGTTGACGCGAAGTCTTCCAACGTATGTTCGCCGCCAAGACGTGTCAGTTTGGCGACGAGATCTTCAGCAACCTCGCCTTCATAAAAGCCAGCCCGGCCTTTCTCGGCGATGAGCCGCAAGGTCGCTGCCAAGCCTGGCATTCGCACAACCTGCCCTACCTCAGGCCCCATGCCATCGGTCAGAAAGTGGGCAGCCGCATCCTCATCTTTCTTCAGGTGATCTGCGAGATATCGCCATTCCAATGAAACACGCGGAGAAACGGGAAAGCCGTCCTCTGCAAACCGGATCGCAGGCGCCAGCACCTCCGCAAACCCCATGGTGCCATGATCTTTGAGCAGACGGTCCCAGGCATCCACCGCACCCGGGATGGTTGCAGAGTGAACACTGGTCAGGCCGATCTCTTTGATGCCCTGACCTCTCAACTTCTCAGCGCTTGCCCCCTTCGGCGCCCGACCGGACCCGTTGAGGCCAATCACATCGCCACTGCCGCCTTTTGACAACAACGCAAAGCAGTCGCCGCCAATTCCGGTATTGTAGGGCTCCACCACGCAGAGCACCGCGCTCGCACAAATCGCGGCATCAACAGCATTGCCGCCTTGGCGTAGAATGTTGACCGCTGCTTCCGCCGCCAGCGGCTGTGAGGTCGCACACATTCCGTTCATGGCGTGAACGGTGGACCGTCCCGGGTAATGCATATCGCGCATCAGTTTTCCTTCGATTTTGCGGCGCGCTGTTCCAGCACCAAAGATTTTAGATCAACAAGCGCTCGCTCCACCCGAGCAAGCCGTCCATTCATTTCTTCAAGCCGGTCGAGCAAAACACCGAGATCAGCAACGCCTTCATCCGACGGGATCGGCGTCGAAACCCCTGCATGGTCGGCCACCTCCGCTGGCGTCACATTGAGGAGCTGCGCAAGCGCGCTCACTTCATGAGGCATCAGTTCACGTTGATCTTTCCAAATCTCGGACACCTGTATGGAAGAGAGACGCAACAGGGTCGCAACATCCTCGCGGGTACGTTCTACCCGCCTGAGTTGTTGGTCGAACCAGTCTTGATCAAAAAAGAGGGCCATGGGCTGCTGGTCTATCGTCCTTTGAATTTGGGTGCTCGTTTTTCAAGAAAGCTCCGCACGCCTTCACGGTGGTCTTCTGTTTGAAACAAAGTCCCAAGAGTCGAGCTCACCCAACTTCCAATCTCGCGCAGCTCTCCATAGCTGGTTCGCCGCAAACCATCTTTCATGTAGCGCAACGCCAACGGCGCATTACACGCAATGCGCGCCGCAAGAGCGTTCGCTTCCGCCATCAGTCCGTCATGAGGTACAACACGCGACACAAGACCAATCTCACGCGCGCGCTCAGCATCAATAACATCTCCGGTGAACAGGAGCTCAGCTGCTTGGGCCTGGCCGACAATAGAGGGCAGCCGCCAAAGTCCACCGACGTCTGTGATCAACCCCCGTTTGATGAATATTTCCCCAAACTTCGCGTTCTCCGATGCGATCCGGATATCGGCAAACAAGGACAGTTCCATACCCCACCCAACAGCCGCGCCATTCACTGCAGCTATCACCGGTCGGTCACATTCAAGAGCAGCGACCGCCGCGGGCGTTGGCTCCGGTCGGACTTGGGTTAATCGCTGAATGCTGCCCTCATGCGCGTCACCAGTCATCATCTCTTTGACATCTTCGCCCGAACAGAAAGCCGGATCGGTTCCGGTGACGATGACACACCTGACATCTGGGTCCCGCGAAACCGCCCGGAATGCGGCTTCCACCTCATCGTAAGCCCGACGATTGAGGGCATTCCGGCGATCAGGGCGGTTAAGCGTGATCGTCGCAATATGGTCAGCCACGCGATAGAGAACGCATTCAAACTCTCGCGGATCAATTTTCGGGTCCATGGTCCCCTCCCCTTTTGTTGGGGGAAGACTAAAGCCATTCGCGCGTGAACGGCACATGGTTTTCGTGCCTTTAGATCACAAAGAAAAGAGACCCAAGCACCAGAGCGGCAATCCATCCGGTTTCCGCTACGACAAGGGCTACTGGACGCCACCCAACGACCGCCAGTTCTTTGAAGGATGTCTTCATCCCCAATGCCGCGATTGCCGTGACAAGGCACCACCTAGAAACATCCGCAAGCTGGTCCGTAGCAAAGGTCGGCAGATACCCTGTACTGTTTACAATCACAAGCGCGGCAAATCCGAACAGAAAGATGGGCAAGGGCACTTTGCTGCCGGACCCACTGCCACTGGTCCTTGTCACGATGAATGCAATCAGGAAGACGACGGGAAGCAACATCGCTACGCGCAGAAGCTTGATATAGGTCGACACATCGCCCGTCTCCGGTGAAACCATATAGCCAGCACCGACAACCTGGGCGACATCATGGATGGTCCCCCCTAGAAAAATACCAGCGTCAATATGACTAAGGCCCATCGTTCCGACCAAGAGCGGATAGAGAACCATGGCAACCGTTGAAAGGGTTGTCACCGCCACCACTGTGAGAATTGTGTCACGCTCTAACTCGGAGTTGCGGGGCAAAACCGATGAAATCGCAAGGGCTGCGGAGGCACCGCAAATCGCAACGGAACCACCTGAAAGCACGCCAAATGTCGACCGCAACCCCAATGCCTTCGCGAGCGCCCAGCCAAAAAAGATCGTTGTGGCAACGCCTGCAACAACAGTCAGAACAGGTCCAAGGCCTAGACCGGCAATCTGATCAAAAGTGATACGGACCCCCAAAAGAGCAACACCAATCCGCAGGAGGCTGCGCGCGGCAAATTCAATCCCGGCAATACACCGACCTTCTTCGTGCAAAAAATGAAAAGCCATTCCGAGCAACAGCGCGAATAGCATGACCGGCGCTCCATAGCGGGTCGACAACCAGGTAGATGCAAGTCCGATCGTGAGCGCAACAAGCAACCCTGGATAGACCGCATGGATAAGAGCGCCCTTTGGGACATATCGCAGAAAGGGCGGAACCGGCGTCGGCTCAGCCTGCGCGATCCCTTCCATACTGTCGAGCGACGCCAATTGCTCAAGCGACGAGAACCGCCCATCGCCTTTAGGGTTAGACGTCAGGTTACGGCGCGCGGCATCAAGATCCTTTTCTTCCATTGTTCAGGCAAACTCACCAAGAGCGTCACCGCTCGCATTCCCAAGCTTGGTCCCTCCATCACAATCAATGATGGTCCCGGTTATGTACCGGGCATTCTCAGTCGCCAAATACATGGCCACATCCGCGACATCGCGCTTCTCTCCATAGCCCCGCATGGCAACACTGGCTTTCACAGCTGCTTCCATCTCTGGCGTTGGGGCCAAGCGCGCCATCCCCTCCGTATCTGCAATTGGTCCCGGAGAAATCGCATTCACACGGACGCCGGCGGGGCCCCATTCCATCGCAAGACATTGGGTGAGCATGTTAATACCCGCCTTAGCCGCACATACATGGGCCTGGAACATGGAGGGATTATGCGCTTGCGGCGCGGTAATACTCATCAGGGAGGCACCGGGGCGGTTTAAATATTGAAACGACGCGCGGAGCACATTGAAGGTGCCGATCAGGTCAATATCCACGACGGTCTTAAATCCATTGGACGACATGCCCAGAGCAGGCGCCACAAAGTTGCCTGCAGCACCAGAGACCACGATATCAACCTTGCCAAACTGCTCGACGGTCGTGGCTAGCGCTTTGTCGACACTTTCATAGTCACGCACATCAGCAGCCATCCCGATGCCACCTTCAACGGTTTCAGCTGCTGCGATGATCTTCTCATGGCTCCGGCTGATGATGGCGACTTTCGCACCATTCGTCGCGAAATGCTGAGCGATTCCGAGATTAATCCCGCTCGACGCACCGGCGATAAAAGCAACTTTGCCTTTGAGAGGCTGGTCCTTAAAGGCATTGTCCATCGTCATCACTCCTTGAATTCGGTCAATTTCACAGTAGTAAGCCGATAAAACAGGCCAAAGGCAAGGAGGCAAATTTGACGCCGCGCGCCTCAGCTTTTGTCCGCGAGAGCCAGACCGACTAGACTGTGCCAAGCATGGCAGGAGCCCAACGCATGAAAAACACGCTTCTCATTCTTTCGCTGTTCCTGGCCCTCGTGGCCACCAGTTTCTGGTTCATCGGCGCAGACAAGCCTGAACTGACCGCTGACACCCGTGAACAGCTGCTCGCTGACGGTCAGGCGGAGAATTTCGCAGAGCTCAGCGAAGGCACAGTGCACTATCGACAAGACGGACCCGGGACGGGACCAGTCGTTGTTCTGATCCACGGGTTCCGCACCCCTTCCTATGTCTGGAGGGATCACATTGCACCATTGGCTGCTGCCGGATTTCGCGTCATCGCCTTTGACAATTACGGACGGGGATTCTCTGACAGACCCGAAGGTGACTACACCGCGGAGAGAACGGATAAGCTGATCGTAGACCTCCTGGATCATCTGAAAATATCTCGCCCGGTCCATTTGGTCGGATACTCAATGGGAGGAGCCACCGCCACCATCTTCACAGCGAACCACCCGGCTAAAGTCCGATCCTTAAGCCTCATTGCCCCAGCAGGCACTGGAGAGCCAAGTTTTTTGCCAAACCTCATATCGATACCAGCACTGGGCGAAATCATCTTCCACTATGCTGGTGACATGCTGGGTCGCAGCAGTGCCAAAAGAGCCGCAAAGGCCAGTTCCAATCCCGAGCAGCATCTTGCCGACCATGAAGCACAAGCGGGATTTGACGGATATAGTCGCGCACTCCTCTCCTCGATCAGAAACTATCCGCTTTGGGATGCACAGGAAGCCTACAGAACCATCGGCACGACCGAACTGCCCATACAGATCATTTGGGGCACAGACGATGACGTTGTCCCCTATATAAACTCGGAAGAAATTGGAGCCCTTGTGCCCAGCGCCACGCTCCATACATTCGATGAGGCCGACCACCTGGTCCCATTGGCAGAAGCGGAGAGACTCAACACGCTCCTGGTCGAGTTTGTTGAAACGAACCGAATACGCACAACAATCGGGGGCGTGGGGGGCAAAGCCCGCGGCCCTGACGCGCGTCTGGAACCCGCGGACTGCCAATGCCACACAGAAGAAGCACCGCTTTAGGCTTGCCGCAAGCCGCGCCCTGCGCCTAGAACACAATGACAATGGACACCGTTTTGTTTCATCGCGTCTACGACGCTGGACATCTGATAGAAGAAGTCCCCTTTAGCGATCCGCTTTCCGTATTTGCGGCAGTCGCCCGGGAGCCCTATGCGCTTCTTCTGGACTCAGCGACGGCAGGACCCCACCGGGATCCAAAGCTCCAGGGGCGCTGGACCTATATCGCCACCGATCCATTCACCGTCTTGACGAAACAGCAGGGACAGACCTGCCTAAACGGCATCGCGCAGAACATCGACGCGTTGGAGCTTTTGCACCAACAGGCAGCCGCCCTTTCACTCACCCCCGATTGGCCAGAAGAAGACGGACTCCCCCCTTTTACGGGCGGGTTTGCAGGCCTCTTTGGGTATGAACTCGGCCAGGAATTGGAACATTTGCCGACGGTGCCCCAGGCAGAGACTGCAGACACGCCACCGCCAGATCTCGCCCTTGGCGCCTATGACTGTATCCTGGCATTTGATTGTGTCGAACACCGCGCGTTCATCGTCTCTACGGGATTGCCCGAAACAAGTCCGACAGCACGGGCCGTCCGCGCTGAAGCACGTGCCGCCAAGTGGCGGGCGCGTCTGGCGCTCCACCCCGCATTACCAGAACTCCGTTGGCCGCAAGCGCCCGCACCTGATCACGCCATACACACTGAACAAACGCGCGATACATATGAAAGCAAGGTACAGAAGGTCATCGACTACATTTTCGCCGGCGACATTTTTCAGGCAAACCTCTCCCAGCGTTTCGACGCCACACTACAACACGGCGATGATGCCTTTACTCTCTATCGGAAGCTAAGAACGATCAGCCCGGCACCGTTCGCGGGTTTTTTCAACTTCGTTCATGGGTACCTGCTTTCTTCATCGCCGGAGCGGTTCCTTAAATCAGATGGAAAGACCGTCGAAACAAAACCGATCAAAGGGACGCGGCCCAGAGGCGCAACACCTGAAGAAGATCAGGCCCTCGCCGGCCAGCTTGTAAACAGCGAAAAAGACAATGCCGAAAACGTGATGATTGTCGACCTGTTGCGAAATGACCTGTCACGCGTCAGCGCAGATGGCTCCGTCAAAATCACCGAGCTTTGCGAGTTGGAAAGCTTCGCAACCGTTCACCACCTTGTCTCGACCATTAGATCGCAGCTTCGACCAGATAAAACAGGCGTCGATCTGCTGAGTGCCTGTTTCCCAGGAGGGTCCATCACCGGCGCCCCAAAGGTTCGGGCCATGGAAATCATCTCAGAACTCGAAGGCACCACACGCGGGCCCTATTGTGGATCATTGGGGTTTCTCAGCTTCTCCGGCGCCATGGACACCAACATATTGATCCGCTCCATGACCTGCATCGGCGAGAACATCACGTTCCGCGCTGGAGGCGGCATTGTCGCTGATTCAAACCCATCTGATGAATATGAAGAGACGCTGGACAAAGCCGCCGCATTGGCTGACGCCATACGAGGTGTGCCACCAAAAACCACAAAACTTCAGCAGGCCAGCGCATGATCCTGCTCATCGATAACTATGACAGCTTTGTTCACAACCTTGCCCGCTATATCGGTGAGCTGGGCTGCGAGCGCCGAGTGATCCGCAACGACGCTGAAGACATCAGCAACCTTCTCAAACATCAACCGCAAGCGATCATCCTATCCCCCGGTCCCTGCACACCCACTGATGCTGGCATCAGTAAGGATCTAGTCCGCGCCTCGGCTGAGCGCAAAATTCCTCTGCTGGGCGTTTGCCTGGGGCATCAGTGCATCGCGGAAGTCTTTGGCGGCAAAACCGTCCGGGCGAGCGCACCAAGACACGGCAAAACCTCAATGATCGGTCACACGAACCATCCCCTCTTCAAACACTTACCCAACCCCTTTGGGGCAGCCCGCTACCATTCTTTGGTGTCAGACCTGGGAGCCGCCAATGAACTGATGCCTATCGCTACCGCAAAAGACGACGGGCACCTGATGGCTCTTGCCCATGCAACACTCCCTATCTTCGGCGTTCAGTTTCACCCTGAATCGGTACTCACGGATCACGGCCACCAGTTGCTGGCGAATTTTCTTGATCTCGCGGGCATTTCTCACCGAGGTGTCCCACAAGAGAGGGATATGAGTGCGTGACCCTCTGGCTGAACGGAACCTTCTTTGCAAAAGATGAAGCACGAATTGATCCGACTGATCGTGGCTTTCTGCTGGGCGATGGCGTCTTTGAAACCATGGCGGTACGTGACCGTAAGATCGCCTTTGCGGACCTCCACTTCGACAGACTGATCCGCGGGGCGGACACGCTCGGAATCGAGATCCCCTACACCATCAAAGAGCTAACCGCGGCGATCACATCGCTGCTACGCAAAGCCGGCGACACAACACAAGACCGCACATCTGTCCGCCTGACCCTGACGCGGGGAACCGGCCCGCGCGGTCTCGTGCCGTCACCATCTGCCAAACCCACGATCCTGATCACCTGCGCATCAACGCCAGTTCCAAAAGAATCTGTAAGCGCAATTGTCGCAACAGGCCGACGCAATGAATTTTCGCCAACGGCCAATCTGAAAACCCTGACATATCTGGATCAGATTCTGGCACGGCAGGAAGCAGCCTCTGCAGGCGCTGACGATGCCATCCTTCTCAACACCAACGGCAAGGTAACCTGCGCGACCGCCGCCAACCTTTTTCTGTGGGACAGCAACACACTCATCACGCCGCCGCTGCTCGACGGCTGTCTGGATGGAACCGTTCGGCGCACAATCCTCGAAATCGCGTCACAATCGGGCATCGCCATATTCGAAGAAAGTGTCACACCCTCAACGCTTGCAAATGTTGAAAGCGCGTTCCTGACCAACTCGCTTATCGGTCTACAACCGTTGCACGAGATTGCCGACAGGCCGCTGAAAACCCATGCGCTGCAGGAAAAGCTCCGCGACGCTTTCGATCAAGCGGAACGCAAATCCTGCGAACTCTGAGCCGCGCTCTCAATAATCCGAACTAGGTCTGGCCTTGTACGGTCCTTGACCGCAGCACCAGGTAGAGCGCAAACGCCGTTGCAACACCAGGGGCGGCACACAGCACAATGCAGACCCAACCGTGCCGTACACCCAGCGCCCGGCGCTCATAGAGGATCCAGACGATCAGGATCAATCCTGTGATGATGACATCAAGGGAATAGCCCGAAGAGTAAGGGTTCACAAATCCGGCGGCGAACCCTCCCACAATGTCGCCATCAACCAACACGGCAGGGACAACGATCACAAAAAAGGCCACCGTAAAAGCAAGCCCAAGCAGGATTGTCAGCATTTCGAACAGAGGCTTGCTCATTGCATTCAAGTCCTTAGTTGGTTGAAAAAATGATGTCAGATACAAAAACGGCGGGGTCATGCCCCGCCGCTCTGAAAAAATCGTTCTACGGCTCACTCGCCGACTGAGAAGTCCCGACGCGCCGTTGCAATCGTGACCGTAAATCCAGCAACCACATCCAATAGTGTGAACAGGGTAATCAGGAAGAAAGTCGAAGTGCCGAACTCTGGAAGCACGATGAACTCAATGAGCGCAACGATAAAGACGACGAGCGACAATCCGTGATTGAGCACGCTTGACCCTGTCGTGCGCGTCGAGCCAATGAGCTCGAAAAACAACAACACCAGAGCTGACGACAGAAGGATGTCTGAGACAGTGACCGACCAGGTCGCTCCAGACAGGAGCTGAACTTCCGCGAGGACATTATCCATCGCTGCGCCACCGCCCAAAAAGACGAGAACGTTGTAAGCAATGACCGCGAGGGCCATGAGAGGCAGAGTGGTAAACATAAATTCCCCTTTAAACGATAAAACCGGCCTCAATCTCCAGAGCGTAACACGACAGCCGCGCTCGCCCAGCATGATGTTCAGGTGACTGATTTTTTGCGGCCAAAATGCGGCACCCAACCAATTGCCCAGGAATCTCAGGCATCAGGCGCAAAAAAAGCGCCGTAAACGGCGCTTTTTCGGTTTTCCTGCGCAAACGCAGAAATCAGATATCGTCTTTTGGCTCAAGAACCTGCCGGCCACGATACATACCGCTTTTCAGGTCAATATGGTGCGGACGGTGCAGTTCACCCGAATCTGGGTTTTCGACATATGTCGGACGCTTCAACGCATCCGCAGACCGCCGCATACCACGCTTGGAGCCGCTGATTTTACTTTTTGGAACAGCCATCTCGGTCTCGCTTGCTGTGCGCCCTGAAAAACACGAAGAAAATCAGGGGGTTAAACGAATGGAGGGGCCCAGATCGAGCCCCTGCCTCAAATTCAGAGCGCGTTATACAGCCAACAACCCCCGGCGTCTATAGGGGCCAGACAAGAAGCGCCAGAATCCGGGCAAAAGGCCCAGTTCTAAACCACCAAAAAGCCCACAAAGGCGAGAATGAAGGCTGGGAGAAAGATGCCTGCGAGTCGAAGCGCAAAGGCACGGCCCGCAAAATAGCCGCCGATCGCCACTTTGACGCCTGTGTTAACGACGACAGAGATCAGAATGGCCATCGCCACAACCGGCATGAGAGGCCCACCCGGCGTCTCGGCAAGACGCGACATAGACAATGTCACAGCGTCCACATCAACCAGCCCTGAGAGCGCCGCAACAGAGTAAAGGCCGTCCTGCCCAAGCCATTCATTCGCGTAATAGGAAAGCGTCGTCACCAGCACCAAAAGCAGCCCAAACTTTAGAGCCGTCCCGAAGTCATCGGGCGAACCCATCTCTGCCAGCATGTCATCGCTTTCCTCTGCTGCGCCGGTTGAGCGCTGACTGACAAGGACCGCAATGACAGAAGCCAGCCCGGCCAGCACCAGCGGGACACCAAGTTTCACAACGACTGGCGGATAAAGCGCGAGCGCCAGAAGAAGCGTTCGCCCAAAGCTCATCGCCGCACTCAACGCAACAGCCCCGGCAAAGGCGGAGGCGGAACCCGGCGCTTTGGAGACAAGCCGTGAAGCCGAGACGGTCAGCGCCGTCGACGACGCAAGCCCACCAAGTGCACCCATCACCAGTGGGCCTTTTTTTGGTCCCACGATCCTTATGGCGAAATAACCAAAGAAGGAAAGCGCCGCAATCAACACAACCATCCACCAGAACTCAAACGGGTTCCATATGGCGCCTGGCCCATATCCTTCGTTTGGCAGGAAAGGCAGGACGACGACGGAAATCAGCAGGAGTTTAATCGCCGCTTCCAGCTCGAAAGCTTTCAGGCGATTGAGCGCATTATGGAGCGGCTCTTTGAGATTAAGCAGAGCAACCAGAACAACCGCACACACCGCCGTCAGCGTCATGTCGCCACGAACGGCAAGAAGACCTAAGAGGTAGGTAATGAGTGCAGCCACTTCGGTCGTCATGCCCTTGTCAGGGACCCGTGCACCAACAGGACGCAGGCCAACCACATAAGCCGCAATCACAAAAGCGAAAAAGCCAACCGAAATCGAAAGGGTGAGCAGATCTCCGACGATCAGCCCCGCAAGTCCCGCAAGGCCTCCCAGGAGTCCCATGAGGCCAAAGGTGCGCACGCCAGCAGCGTTGGACCCAGCCTCCGTGTCCCGTGCATGCCATCCGCGCTCCAATCCCACAATCAGGCCAACGCCAAGCGCCAGTGCGAGACGTTGGTAGATTACGGAAGGATCTTCTCCGGGAAACAGCTCGGTCATCTAAATTTCTACTCCAGGCGGCAGCCAATGCCTTCGCTGTACCGCGCTTTTCCCCTGACAACCCAGTAGATGGAACTTGAAACCCCTGGAGTTTCTTCATCGACCCAGGGCGTTGCCAAATCAAACCCTGGCGGCGCTTCTTTGATGCACTCAGCAAGTTCCCGCCCCGCGACAAAGACACAGGAACAATTGGTCTTCGCCACCGCGTTTGCCACGACAATCAGCGCATCGAGTTTTTTCTCGCCTTGGATCATGCCGACCCCCATGCCCACAGCGATGACCATGCCTATAAGTAGAAATCTAAGGTTCACAAGCGCGCCGCCAAGAGTTCAATAAGGGTTTAAGAATGTCGAAGACTGCATAAGCAAGGATGACCTGACGGTCCAGCTTGCTCTAGAGTACCAACACGAAAAACAAGTCTATTTTGATTTTGGACCTTTATGCGCCTTTTTGCATCCATCCTTTTTGCAGCAGCTCTCATAGCGCCTGTTCACGCCGATGAGCCGCTGTTCCCGCTCCCCGGCCAGCCTCCTGAAGTTGCCTGGCCGACAAAAAGCTGGTCCACTGCCCCCACACCTGCTGCGCTGGCGAGAACTCTTGACCGAACTATCGCCGGGGCCGAGTCGGGCACACCTCAGAACACGCGCGCCATCCTGGTCATCAAAGACGGCCAATTGATCGGCGAACGCTACGCGGAGGGATTTGACGCCAGCACCCGGCTGCAATCCTGGTCCATGGCAAAGAGCGTCGTTCATGCGCTGATCGGTATCCTTATCAAAGATGGGCAGATTGACATTTACAAACCGGCACGCGTTGCGCGCTGGAACAGGAAGGTCAATGACCCGCGGAAGGCAATCACTGTCGAGAACCTGTTGAGAATGGAAAGCGGGCTCACTTTCTCTGAGGACTATACAGCCCCTGAAACATCCAATGTTTTGCAGATGCTGTTTGGCAAAGGGCGGCTGGACACGGCTGAATATGCGGCGGGGGGGCTGCTGCAAGCCGATCCCGGCACTCTCTGGCAATATTCGAGTGGCACCTCAAATGTGCTCTCTGGCGTCGTTCGAGATACGATAGGGGCCGATAGTGCTGAAGAATATCGCGCCTTTATGGAGGAAAGCCTCTTCAGTCGCATCGGCATCAGATCAGCAGTCCCTGAGTTCGATGAGGCCAACACCTTTATCGGATCATCCTACCTGCATATGACCGCCCGCGACTGGGCACGTTTTGGACTTCTCTATTTGCGTGATGGCATTTGGGATGGCAAACGCATTCTGCCCGAACACTGGGCAGATCACGCCAGACTGCCTACCCCCAACTCTAAGGGGCAATATGGCGCGCACTTCTGGTTGAACGCCATCGACCCTGAGACAGGACGCGCAGTCATTACTGACGAAATCCCGACAGACACATTCATGGCCCGAGGCTTTGGCGCACAGGTTGTCGTCATCATTCCATCTCTGGACATGGTGGTTGTCTATCTGGGCCTCACATACGAGGACCCAGGTCCTGTGGTTCAAGCCATCACGGACATCGTCAACGCGGCTAAATAGCGGAAGTAGCGGTTATCGGGCTGGACGTGCCTGTGGAACGCGCTCGCTGGTTCCCTGGGGACGACTTTCTTTCTTGTCGGAACTGCCGATAGACCCGGTGATGAGCATGTCATCTTCGGACATTCCCGACAAAGGCCCTGAGCTTTGCGCCTGCTCGAACAGAAAGTTGAGACTTTCGCGATCATAGTCGCGCAGCATGCCATCTTCCGCAGCGACGGCAACTTGTGTGCCGAAACCCAGAGACAAACCAACAATCAATGCGCGTGCAAACATGGCTGCATTCCAATCTCATTACCCAGATGGGGCGAAAACCTTCAAACTACACACAAAGTTAGAGTCAAATTCCCACCAAATCCTTAACAGAATCAGCCCCCAGGGCATGAAAAAAAGGGCCGCACACTTGGAAAATGCGCGGCCCCAAGGGGAATGCTCGATACTTGAGAGAGGGAACCTACCGAACACCCAATTGACGAATAGTGGCGGGCGTATACCGCTCAAGACTGAGCTCAGACGCGTCATAATTGATCGGACCCTCTTCGCTCCGAAGACCACCAGCAAGGTAACGTCCTGCATTCAGGTCATAGACGACATCACCAGCTCCGTTGCACAACGGATGGTCGTAAGCGACGGACGCCCAGCGTTCTTGAACCCGCCATAACTCCCCACGTCCGTCATAGAGGGTCGTCGCGGCAATGGCCCAACCATCTTCATCGAGTGCCATCTGCCGACGGGAATAAACGTGACGCGTTTGCGATTTCAGATCAGCTTGGATTTCCCAAACACGGCGACGCTCATAGCGCACCAGGTCCTGATCGGGATGTCCCGGTTGGACGATGTCGGTGTACTTCACCCCGGTCTGCTGAACTTTGTAATTGTTCGCAGAAATAAAGACTTCCCGCTTGCCAAGGACAGTCCAGTCATAGCGGTCGGGTGCGCCGTTATACATATCGAAGCTGTCTGACGTCGACAGACCATCCGAGTTCGTACCGGGATTATCGTAGGCAATATTCGGCGCGCGACGAACACGGCGTGTGCCAGGGCTGTACTGCCAGGCTCGGCGGGCACCTATCGCCTGGTTCAATGTTTCATGCACCAATAAAACACTGCCGGCACTGCGAGCAGGCGCGATCGTGTTGAAGATGATGTAGACCGACACATTGTCGAGCTCTTCGGTCTTCGTAACCACCGGGTTGGAATAATTGATGATCGTATCGGTTTGCACGACAAGTGGCGTGAACGAGCCATCCCGCGTCGGCGCCGCGTTCACAGTCTGCGCAGCAATCTTGAAAGCGCGGTAGGTAAGTGTGTGGTTCCAAACGATTTCAAGCGCGCTGTTTGGGATAGGGAAAGGCGTGGTACGCACGGCGTCAACGACGCCGTTTCCATCACCAGCGAGGCGACCCGTAACAGCATTCTGCCGTGCTTGCGCATAAGCGCTGTCCGGGTTCGCACAGGTCCGGCGGGTCTGGTAGACGTTCATCTTGTAGCTCGGGTAGGTCTGTAGCATCGCGACCTGGCCAGGCGTCAGATTTGCCTCATATTGCCCGTAATTTGTTCCATCAATCGTGAACTGCACCTGATCTCCGGCGAATGGATCGAGATAGTGCTCTCCTGCCTTGTAGCCAAGCCCCGCAGGCGGAGCAGTCAGCCCACCGGTCCAGGCCGGAATAGACCCGTCCCCATTGCCAGCCTTCTCAGCACCTGTTGGCGTCAGATCCTGACCAAGGCGATTGGCGACGGCTTCTGGCACCGCCGCCAGAGCAGACACGCTCACCATCGCAGCGAGCGCCCCGCCAGCCATCACGGCCTGCGTTCCTCTTAATAATCCTGTTCTCATTTCAAACTCCTGGGCTGCGCCCGATTTCCTCACAAGGTGAGCCACCTTCTTTTAGTTACTTGTATTTTGCAAGTTACTATTTCGCAAGGTTCCATCGCATGAAACCGCCAGCCCTATCCACTTGCTGAACGAAAGTTGCTAAACTCCCCCCATGAGGGAACCTAAAGGGGAGCCAGCGCGTGACCGCGGTGGCAAAAAAGCGGGTGCTGACAAAGCGCGCGCCAAGTCGAAATGCGACGAGAGCACGACGTGCCCAATTGCGGCGACGGTCTCCGTGCTTGGTGATCGCTGGAGCATTCTGGTCCTGCGCGATCTGCTGCTGGGCCTGAGACGTTTCGACGAGCTGGTGAAATCTTTGGGTATCGCCACCAACATCCTGACGGACCGACTGAACAAACTGTCGGCGGAAGGCCTGGTGACCCGCAGCGCGTATCAATCCAACCCTCCACGCCATGAATACCAGCCCACGGAGGCCGGGGAGGCCTTTAAGCAGGTCATCTTCGCAATGGCGGAATGGGGCAAAACCTGGCGTATGGAGCCAAGCGGCCGCACGCCCGTGCAATATGTCAGCGACCGCACCGGCAATCCGGTTGTCATGCGCCTCATTGATGAGAAGACTGGCGAAGAAACGCCCTATTCCGAAACCACCGGCATCCTGACTGAATGGGCGAACGACAAAGCGGAGTGGCGAATTGCGGCGGCCGAAGCCCATAGGTCCACTGACAAGACCAAGAAGACCTGACAAAGAAGGGACTTCACGTTCCTGAAAGGGCGTAAGAGGGCTCATCACGCACCCGCCTTCTGGGAGACCGCCTCATCCGCACCAACGCTGCTAGAAACAACGCGTTGTACCAGGCCAAGATCTATTGCCTGCTCGCTAGAGAGAAGCCAGTCGCCATATCCGGGCATCTGATCGTAGATGGACATATCTGTTCCAAGATCAATCATAGCTTCGATTAACATCACGGTGCCCCACACACTCCCCACGCGCGCGCGATTGGGGTCATCAGAAACCTGCACCGCGTAGTGCAGCAGAAACAGCGCGTCCTCCCCCGCAGTCCGCTCGACACCGCCCTGATAGATGACGGTACAGGCGCTGAAACATTTGCCCCCTGACGCAACATGCGTATGAGACCCTGCCGCCCGGAGCCGGCGTGCGATATCGATAGACGCCTGGACATCACCGCCGACGCTGTCGAGTTCGACAAACGCTAGCTCAGCATCAGACATGGCAAGGATCCGCCCTGCGACCACCGGCGTAATCATCTCATCAATAACCAAACGCGCGTCCGCAGAGCGATCTGCCAGCACGCCGCCTTCCACTAAGGCAGAAAACAGCAAGCCACCTTCAGCGACCGGCGCTGCGAAGAAAGGCACAGGTCGGATAGCTGACGAGGTGACGGGATCACGACTAATAACCACGGACACGCCAGCGATCAGAACCGAAAGAGCAAGGCCAAGAAGACCCAACAAACGTGCATTCAATGCCATCATCGCCTCCACACAGCTCAATCCCAATTCACTTCCAACAACAAGCAGGTGAGAGATGGGGAAAAGAAGTGAAGCTTCAACAGCAAAGCCCGGCGCATTCCTGCACCAGGCTGTTCCAATTTCCGAATGGCGCGTAGAGAAAGTGTGGGCTAAGCGGCAATCACGCTAGCGGCGTCATGAAAAGGCTCTCCCAACGCTGACGCAACAGCAGCATACGTCACCGCGCCGTGATGGACGTTAAGGCCCGCCATCAGGTGAGGATCTTCGCTCAAGGCCTGACGGTACCCCTTATTCGCCAAAGCAAGCATGAAGGGGAGCGTCGCATTGTTAAGAGCAAAAGTGGAGGTGCGTGCAACAGCGCCTGGCATATTCGCAACGCAATAGTGAACCACATCGTCGACAACATAGGTCGGTTCCGCATGTGTCGTCGGTCGTGAAGTCGCAAAGCACCCGCCCTGATCAATTGAGATATCAACCAACACGGCACCGCGTTTCATATTCGAAATCATGTCGCGCGATACGAGCTTCGGCGCGGCGGCTCCAGGCACAAGCACAGCCCCAACAACCAGATCGGCCCCCAACACATGCTCCTCGATCGCGTCGACCGTGGAGAAGATCGTGTTGAGCTTAGGACCAAACTGCATATCGAGCTCATAGAGGCGATCAAGATTGATATCAATAATGGTGACATGCGCCTCAAGCCCCATCGCCATACGCGCCGCATTGGTCCCCGCGACGCCACCGCCGATCACAACCACCTTCGCAGCTGGCACGCCAGGAACACCACCCAGCAGCTGACCACGGCCGCCCTGCTCCATCTCCAGGCAATGCGCACCTGCCTGAATGGACATGCGGCCTGCGACTTCGCTCATGGGCGCTAAAAGCGGCAAGCCCCCGTTGCGATCCGTCACCGTTTCATAGGCAATCGCAACACATCCGGACTCCATCAATGCCTTTGCCTGAGCAGGGTCAGGGGCAAGATGAAGATAGGTGAAAAGAATCTGACCTTCCCGCAGCATCTCGCATTCATTCAACTGCGGCTCTTTAACCTTCACGATCATATCAGCGCTCGCAAATACCTCCGGCGCGCTAGCCGCGATCTCAGCGCCTGCCGCCACATAAGCTTCGTCTGGCAGACCAATCGCCGTTCCGGCATTTGTTTCAACAACCACCTGATGTCCGTTATGGACCGCCTCTCTGACACTGGCAGGTGTCATCCCGACACGGTACTCGTGCACCTTGATCTCTTTTGGAACCCCGATCCGCATAAGCTGCTCTCCAGTTGCTTGGGCGTTTTCTTCCGAGCCCGCCTCTCACCTTATTCGCAAGAAAGTGTAAGCTGCACCAACCAGGACGCAATCCACGAGATCCAGTCCAGCGATTTTTCGTTTGAAATATTAAACAAATGATTGCATCAAACAACGCAGACGAAACAAACGGAAATCCATGAAACACAATAAAGAACTGAAAGAACGGCTATCTCAGCACATGAGCGCGTTCAGCCGTCAGGAAGATTCAGCAGAAAATCTTAAACGCGCCGCGGTCGCCATCGTCGTGGCCTCAGACAGCCATAGAGCTTCATTTCTACTCACCCGACGCGCCTCGAAGCTAAACAGCCATGCGGGCCAATGGGCGCTTCCCGGCGGTCGTTTGGATGACGGCGAGAGCGTAGAAGAGGCAGCCCTTCGTGAGCTGCATGAAGAAATAGGCGTGCCTGAGCAAGACGTCACGATCCTTGGTCGGCTCGATGACTACCCGACACGGTCCGGCTATCTCATTTCGCCGATTGTTATGTGGGCGTCGCCGGAAATTCGCCCTGTATTGAACCCCGATGAAGTCGCATCGCTGCATCACATCCCACTGACTGATCTGCAAAAACAAGGTTCAGCTGAGTTCATAAAAATCCCGGAGAGTGAGCGGCCCGTCATCCGACTGCACTTTCAAAACAGTCAGGTCCACGCGCCAACCGCAGCGGTCATCCATCAGTTCAATGAGGTCGCCATAAACGGCAGGCCCACTCGTGTCGCCCACCTTGAACAACCAGTATTTGCCTGGAAATAGCCTTACGACAGGGCAGCACTAGGCATCTGGGACCAGGCCCGCTCATGAAAGAAAAAAACCACCGTGTTTACGGCAGGCTCAATGAGGGCCACGCCCGTGGCAATTGCCACAGAACCCGTTAAGGCATAGGTCACACCAAACCCCACCCCGAAGTGCAAAGCTGCAAAAGTCCCCGTTTTGGCCAGATCACGCATAAAACCTCTCCTCATTCTCTTATATTAGAATAATAATAAGAATGATTATTATTTTCAAGAGCTTTTTGGTAATCAAGGACAGGCAGCTCGCGGTTCGGTCATCAGCACCACCCCTGCCATCGTGTCACGAGGTGCTGCCGACAAATGCAGAGCACCGAAAAACTGCCTCATCCCACGGCACTTTCAGGAGTGCAGCACAGGTCACATGACGACCCGTCCATAATGCTAAACACTTTCCTCCCCTAACTTCTTGCACTCTGCGCCAAAGGGATGAACACTTCTTGCCGCAGATCGTTGGTGGCAGATGGTTTGCACGTGAAGCATGCTTCGCATGTTTTAGGGGGTAGTTTTTTATCTCGATCGGAGGATCAATCGATGAAACGCAATAGAGGGATGGCCGGGCTTCTTCAGGCTCTGTCGCGCCGTCAGATGATGCAAGGGGCGGCAGCTGTAGGCTTTACCGTATCTGCTTTGCCGACTTTCGCTAACGCAGCGGAAGAAAAGAAGCTCAGCTTCTATAACTGGGACACTTATATCGGCGAGACCACACTCGATGACTTTAAGGCCGCAACGGGCATTGAAGTCACCATGGACCTGTTTGCAGACAATGATGAATTGTTCGCGAAACTGCGCGAAGGCAACCCAGGCTACGACGTGATTGTGCCATCAAACGATTATGTGGCACGCATGGCAGCAGCAGGCATGCTGGAAGAATTGGATCACTCAAAAATCCCGAATCTTTCGCACCTCTATCCGCGCTTCCTTGGGGATGATGTCGCCTTTGATCCGGGCCGGAAATACTCCGTACCCTACATGTGGGGCACCATCGGCATTGGCTACAGGAAATCACGGGTGACAACGCCACCCGACAGCTGGGCCGTCCTCTACGATTCTGACGAATATGCCGGCAAGATCTCAATCATGTCTGATTGCGGCACCATGATTCAGATGGCTCTGCGCTATCTGGGGCATTCCATCAACTCGCAAGATGATGCAGAACTTGCAGCGGCTGAAGCACTGATCACCAAACAGAAACAGCACATCAAAGCGTTCCACGAAGACAATGGACAGGATCTGCTGGCATCCGGTGAAGTCGACATCGTCATGGAATGGAACGGAGACATCGCGCAGCTGATGAGCGAAGACGATGACATCGGCTATGTTGTTCCAAAAGAAGGTGGCCTTGTGTGGGAAGATACCCTCGCCATTCCAAAAGGCGCACCACATCCTGAAAATGCCCATGCCTTCATCAACTATGTCTATGAGCCTGAAGTAAACACGCTCATTGCAGAATACATTGAATACGCAACGCCAAATAAGACGGCTGCGGAATCAATGGATGAAAGCTACAGCAAGAACCCAGCTATCTTCCCGCCGGAAGATGTTTTGGCGAAATCAGAAAGCTCTCTCTATCTTGGTGAAGACCATAACGCCAAGCTAGATGAAATGTGCACCCGCATTTTTGCGGCGTAACATGTAATACCGGGCGGGAAGCCAAAACTTCCCGCCTTTTTTCTTTCTGCCGTGTAGCTGTTGGGGACGCTTTTCACGATGGATAATTGGCGCAAATCACCAGGGGCATTTTGGGCCTCTTTCATTCCGCCAACCTTGTGGCTGCTCGCTTTTTTCTTAGCGCCACTCTCCCTCATCTGGGCATTCAGCTTTGGTGTCAAAACGGGCATCACTGACATTGATATCACCTGGACCTTCCAGCAATACGCCCGCGCACTAGAGCCCCTTTATCTCGGCATATTCGCAAAATCACTCTGGATGGCAGGTGTAACCACCTTCATTTGTTTGATCGTTGCCTTCCCTGTCGCCATTGCCATTGTGTTCGCGCCACCAAAGGCGCGCATGTGGCTCCTTCTTCTGGTCATTCTTCCCTTCTGGACAAATCTGCTGATCCGCACCTATGCGTTGATCGCTGTTTTGCGAACGCGGGGGCACGTGAACTTCACATTGGAATGGATCTGGGAAAACGCAAACGGCTTTCTTATCTTCATCGGGCTTGGCAATTTCAACCTGATCGGCGAGCGCTTCGAGCCCCTGGCCCTTCTCTACAACAACACTGCCGTTGTGGTGGGACTCGTTTACGTCGCCCTCCCCTTCATGGTGCTCCCTCTCTATGCCGCACTCGACCGTCTGGATCGCTCTTTCATCGAAGCGAGCCTGGATTTGGGCGCGGGCCACATCCGAACCTTCTGGTCCGTAGTGGTTCCCCTCGCACTACCCGGCATCGCATCCGGGATTGTGATCACCTTCATCCCGACACTGGGATCATTTCTCACACCAGATCTTCTGGGCGGCACCGACAGTCAGATGATCGCAAATGTCATTGAGCGCCAGTTCAAGTCAGCAAATGACTGGCCGTTTGGCGCGGCACTGAGCTTTCTGCTTATGTATGCGACCTTCTTCGGTCTGGCATTAAGAGCCCTTCTGACGAAACGCGAAGGCATGGGGGACCGCACATGAGCGCCCTCGGAAACCTTCTTGGCCGCCGCGGAAAAAGCGAGATCGGCCCACTGGAATATCACCGCCGAATCTGGCTGCGGGTGACCGTCGCCCTGACATTGATCTTCCTCTACATGCCAATCGTCACCCTGATGGCGTTTAGTTTTAACGACAGCAAGCGCAATGTCGTCTGGCGCGGCTTCACATTCAAATATTACGAAAAGGCGATGAACAATTCAGAGCTCATCGAAGCCTTCGTGAACTCTCTCACCATCGCCTTTGTCAGCACCATAGTCAGCGTGATCTTAGGCGCCCTCACCGCTTATGTTCTCTGGCGGTTTCGCTTCCCGTTCCGCGCCGCCTATGAAGGAGCCATGGCGCTCCCAGTCGTCATCCCGGAAATCTGTATGGGCGTAGCCCTCATGGTCTTCTTCCTGCGCACCGGCTTCAATACGGGTGGCTGGGTCTGGCCTTTCAACCTGTCAGCCATCACCATTGCCCATATTGCCTTCAGCTTCCCATTTGCGGCCATTGTCATCCGCGCCAGGCTCGAGAGTTTCAACACCGAGCTATCGGAAAGCGCAAAAGACTTAGGAGCCAGTGAATTCCAGGTCTTCAAAGACATTATCGTACCGCACATGAAGCCGGGACTGATCGCAGGCGCTCTACTGGCCTTCACGCTCTCGCTGGACGACTTTGTCATTACCTTCTTTACCTCAGGCCCGAATACGCTCACCTTCCCGGTAAAGATCTATTCCATGGTCCGCTTCTCCGTGACACCGGAGGTAAATGCCGCTTCGACCATTCTTATTGTGATCACAGTGATCATTACCGCCCTGGCGCTCCGGCTCCAGAACCGAAACAACATGTTGCAAGCAGGTTGATATGCAGAGCGACGCTTCGTCAAACGAACCGATTATTGAGATTAACGACGTCACCAAAATCTATGGCTCGGATGTACGTGCCGTAGACAATGTGTCGCTCACCGTAAACCGAGGGGAATTCTTCGCCCTGTTGGGGCCCTCTGGTTGCGGCAAGACAACCTTGCTCCGAATGCTGGCAGGTTTTGAAATACCCACAGAAGGCAAAGTCATCATCGATGGGGATGACATGGCCGAGGTGCAGGCCAACAAGCGCCCGGTTAATATGGTGTTCCAATCCTACGCTGTGTTCCCTCACATGACGGTCGCGCAAAATGTGGGCTATGGCCTGAAGATTGATGGCGTTGCGAGAAAAGAAATCGCAAGCCGTGTTGAGGAAGCACTGGAGCTCGTCAAACTGGGTGGCCTTGGGGCTCGCATGCCCGATGAGCTCTCCGGTGGTCAACGGCAACGTGTCGCCCTGGCCCGCGCCTTGATCAAACGCCCTAGCGTGCTCCTTCTCGACGAACCGCTATCAGCGCTCGACGCCAAGCTGCGCGAAGCGATGCAGCTCGAGCTCGTTCGCCTGCAAAAAACAGTCGGTATTACCTTCGTCATCGTGACACATGACCAGGCTGAAGCCCTCTCTATGGCTGACCGCATCGCCGTCATGGAATCAGGCGTCGTGCGACAGGTCGCAAGTCCGGCAGAACTCTATGAACACCCCGCGAGCCGTTTTGTCGGCGACTTTATCGGGCAGATCAACCTGTTTAGCGGAAGTGCCTCATCTGCGGGCGAGGGAAAAGTGAATGTGAGTGCCGCCCCCCTCTCAGACCAGGTCTTGGAAGGCACAGCAACAGGGTCTGTCTGCGTTGCTGTCCGCCCCGAAAAGGTAAGCGTGGGCCGGGACAAACCCGCTGACAGCAAGCTCCTAACAGCCCAAGGCACCGTCGCTGACATTGCCTATTATGGCGGCTACTCAAACCTCTATGTTGATGTTGGCGCTGAAGATCCTGTGCTTGCTGAGGTTACAAATTCAGAACGGGGCATCGGACCAGAATATGCTCAAGGCGAAAAGGTCTGGGTAAGCTGGCGTCCAGAGGACACTCTCCTCTTTGCTGAATAGAAGACGCTAGTCTTTGTCTGACGTTTCATCGCTGTCCCGTGCGCGTGGCAATTCACCGCTCTGACTGATTTCTTGCACCGCCCTGATAACCCGATCCGTCCGCATAAGCGGCAGAATCTCGTTCATAACACGGATGCCTTCCGCTGCCATTGTTGCAGCTTCCCCCTGTCCAACCTGGTCTGACAGGATGCTATAGAACGAGTTGACTTCCTCTTGCACCAACCAGCCGAGGAAAGTGCCGTAAATCGCCCAGGTATCAGGCCCATACCCTTTTTCCTCAGTAAAGCCTGCTTCGCGGATGCCTTTCCACAAAGCGACAATGCGTGCATTGCGCGTATCAAGCCAGCGCTCACCCTCACGCTCATCCACGTTGATGAACCCGAGCGAGGCAAGCTCATCTAGTTCCGAAACAGGAAAGCCAACATCAGCGGCCACATCCTCAAGGCGGCGGGGCTCCAGCTTTTCTGGATCACCGAGCAACGGATAGAGTGCGTTCTCAAGCCCGACAAATTGCTCAATACCTGTCGCGGAAGCTGTGTCCTGCGCTTTGACAATGGTTTTAATCACATTGAGCGGCAGAAACCGTTCTTGTTGGAGTTTCTTGATTTCTTTCAGGCGGTCGACATGGACATCGCTGTAGCGGGCGACATTGCGTTTTGGACGCTCTGGCTCAGGCAGCAAGCCTTCACGGATGTAGAAACGGATTGTCTCACGTCCCACACCTGTCGCCTGTTCCAGCTCACGCATCTTGAGGCCAGATCCGGCTCTGGTTTCTGCATCACCACCCACGTCTCATCACCGCCTACTATTCTCGACCAGCTGACAATACCACGCGATGAGACCGGGAAGAAATCGACGTCAAATCTCACCCCATGGTCGCCAGAAACTCTTCCCGGAGCTGGGTTTTAAGAATTTTCCCATTCGCGTTGCGCGGCAGAGGCTCATTTCGGATTTCTATTTTGATGGGCACCTTAAAGGCCGCCAGCTGCGCCCGCACATGGCCTTGCAAGGCTTCTTCGGTGACCGACGACCCATCCGTCACCTGGACAACGCCACCCACTTCTTCGCCAAGAACCTTGTGTGGAATGCCAATCACTGCCGCGTCCATCACGTCTGGATGAGCGTAGAGCACATCTTCAATCTCGACGCAGTAAATATTCTCACCGCCACGGATCAGCATGTCTTTCGCGCGATCAAGGATATAGACAAAGCCTTCTTCGTCCATCCGCACCAAATCGCCAGAGCGAAACCACCCGTCCGCATCAATCGCCTCAGCCGTCGCTTCCGGCTTGTTCCAATAACCCTTAACCACGTTGGGACCACGTATCAAAAGCTCTCCAACCTCGCCAACGGGCACTTCCTTATTGTCGGTGTCGACCACTTTGAGGTCACAAACAGGCACCGCAGGACCAGCACTCGACGGACGGTTCTGATAGTCCTCCGCAGAGTTCTGTGTCGTCACAGATGAGGTTTCGGTCAATCCATATCCATTGCCCGGAGACACTTTCGGAAAAGCCTGTTTGATGCGCGCAACAAGCTCAGGCGCACTTGGCGCACCGCCATAGGAGACAGACTCAACGCTCGACAGATCATATTTGTCGAAGTTCGGCGACTCCAGGACTTGCCATACCATGGCAGGAACACCCCCAAAGGCAGCGATCTTCTCTTTCTCGATAAGACGTAAGGCTTCTTCTGGGTCCCACTTATACATCATGACAATCTTGCCACCGGCCGCCAGGTTCGGCACCAAGATGGAATGACAGCCCGTTGCATGGAAGAAAGGCACAGAAAGCAGGAAGGCACGCTTCGGCGCATCTGGATCAGGCGCAGGCGGCGTTTCACCGCGCCGCAGGAAAGCACGTGTCGGCGCAATGCCGAGACTAATGAGATTGGTTAGGATGTTCCTGTGCGTACCCAAAGCACCTTTCGGCTTACCTGTTGTACCTGATGTGTAGAAGATGGTCGCATCATCTTCAGGCTCGATCTCAATGGCCGGTAGCGGTGCATCCGGAAGAGAAGCCAGCTGCCCAGGTGCCGCAACAATGTCATCCCAGAGCAAAGCACCATCGGGCAAGGGCCCACCGGGACGAACAACGATCAAGGCCTCTAACTGTTTGAGTGCATCCAAATGATCTCGAACACGCTCCCCCCGCTCACCGTCAACAATCGCCACCTTGGACCCTGAGTCGGCGAGTCCATATTCGAGCTCCTGCCCCGTGAGCCAGGCATTGAGCGGGACGGTGATTGCCCCGATGACCACTGTTGCCCAAAAGGCGATCGACCATTCCGGATAGTTCCGCATCACAATTGCAACCCGGTCACCCTTGCCAACGCCACGTGCAACCAGGTGCTGCGCGAGCTTAGCAACGGCCCGATAGTGCGTTTCATAGGTGACGCGCTCATCTTCAAACACGAGATAGTCGAGATCGCCATGCGCCTTGCTGAGCTCAAACAGCTCGCGCAGGGATGACGGTGCGTTCTTCCACACCCGCAGTTTCACACCCCGCACGACCTCTTCCGCCATCTCGAAGGGCGAGTCGGGGGCGGTCGTCAGAAGCGTGTGGGCATCATCAATTGACATAGCCGGCCAACCAGCCGGCATTGCATGTGTCTCTGTCATCAGGTCCTCCCCAAAGGCTTTGTGCTTTTCAGCGATTTAAGCCCCGGACGACCAGAAAGCCAAGAAATAGCTTAGCCGGCGCGTTTAAGCACCTTGTCCAGCATGGCTGTTTCCTCAGCGATACAAGCGGCAAAGCTTGGCCGTGTATGCATCCGCGTCAAATAGTCCGTGAGGTTTGGATAAGCGTCCGCGCCTGGTTTAAAGCCAGCATGAGCGAAATTCACAAACTGCGTGGCAATCCCGATATCAGCGATGGAAAAACCATCCCCCACGAGGAACTCACGTGATCCGACCTGTGCCTCCAGATATTGGAAATAGGAGGGCAGCTTTTCTTCAATGGTTTTCTTTGCCGTTGCCGTGTCAGGCTCCTTACCCATCAGCGGACTAACAACCATCGGCCGAAAGGTTCCCATGCCAATATGCCCGGCAAGCTCGGAATCGCCATATTCTTCAAACCAAAGCGCCCGCCCATAGTCAGCAGGGTCTGAAGGGTAAAGCGCTGGCGCGGGAGCTTTCTTTTCCAGATACCCGCAAATGGCAGAGGAATCGGCAAGAAACAGATCGGCCTCTTCATCTTTCAGAACCGGGATCCGTTTCAGCGGCGAGATCTCAGCAAACCAATCAGGTGGCGGAAAGATGTTTACATTCTCCAGCGTGTACTCAAGTCCCTTCTCAGCGAGGAACACGCGCGCCTTGCGAACGAACGGCGACAACGCCGCTCCATAAACGATCAATCCCATGGTTCAACTCCCTGTCCGACCCGCCGCATCAGTCGATCTCAGCGAAGATCTTTTCCATTCTTTTGACTTCTTTTTTATAGGCCTTGTCAGAGACGAAGGGACCGAATTTGGAAAATTCTTTAACGTCCGCTGTCTCAACCTTGCCGCCTGACTTAGGCAGGATTTTCAGGTAACCGCCTTCCCGATCAATAATCGGAATGATCTCATTGCGACGAGAGAAAATCCGACGCATCTGCGCCGACTGCTCCATAAACGCTTCAAATTCGCCTTCATCCACATCAATGAGCATCTGATAGGCATCCACAAACTCTTTGACGAATGCATGCTCCACAATCTGCAGATTGGAAATCACCCAGCACCGGTCTTCAAATATCCAATAATAGCCAAGTCCAATAAAATCGCCGTCTTTGGTGAGATACGGAAAGAAGGGGAAAGAGCGGCAGGCCATGAGGCGGTTGTCGCGCTCACATTTGGCAGCACCCTTACACACACAAGCCACGCAAGTCTCATTAATGTCTTTCACCTCGGCGACCGCATGCTTGTCGTCCGGATCAGGCTTATACTTCTTCCAGAGCTTGGTCCGCTTTTTGATCACCTTCCACTCAGGTGGTGATGCAGCTGGAATGGCGTTCTCAACATCACAACAGACTGGGTCACCATTATTCAATGGCGCGCAAAACTGGCCGCAATCATATTTCTCTGAAATAGAGGCGTTGAAGTTTCGGTAGATGGTCTCGAAGTGCTTCTTACGTGCGGTCATTGAAGGCGCAGGCTCCCGCTCAAATTTGTACCCAACCGGGGTACCAAGCTTTGAGGGAAACATCAATCATCCCAAGCCGGAAACCGCCGCAAACCCCTATTCACCACCCGGATATTCCAGTCCACGAGGCACCCGGCTTTACATAAGTCGTTGGATCGTTAGGATCGCGCACCCCCAAACCAATAGGTATTCTATGCGTATCACCCTAGCCGCTCTCATTTTAGGTCTAGCCAGCATCACACCGGCCTTCGCCGACGCGCCAAAAGTTGTGGCGAGCCTAAAGCCCATTCACAGCCTGGTGGCAGCAGTCATGGGCGAGACCGGCAGTCCCGAACTCTTGGTCACCGGCGCAGCGTCACCTCACACCTTTTCCTTAAAACCTTCTCAGGCAGCCTCTCTGGCGGAGGCTGACCTGGTCTTTTGGGTTGATCCAACTCTAGAGGGCTTCCTCGTCAGTCCGATGGCAAACCTCGCAAAAGAAGATGCGTCTGTGCCTTTGCTGCACACAGAGGGTGTCGCCTTGCTTGAGGCTCGTGAGGGGGGCATCTGGGAATCGCACCATGAAGATGATGATCATGGACATAGACATTCTGATGAGCACGAAGGTGAGCGTAAAGATGGGCGCGGGGGAGAGACTGATCATAAGACCCTCGACCCCCATTTTTGGCTCGACATTGGCAATGGGGTCACCATTGTCACCACAATCGAACATCAGCTGAGCAAAGCCTATCCGGAACTTACGCCTATTTTCGCAGAGAACGCGGCAGCCTTTCGTGACCAATTATTGGCGCTGGACACTGAATTGAAGGCGCAGCTAGCTCCAGTGAGTGCTCAGCCTTACATCGTGTTCCATGATGCCTATCAATATTTTGAAGAACGTTATGAGCTGTCACCTGCGGGCTCGGTGACAGCGAACCCCGAGGTCCGGCCAGGCGCAAGACGCATTGCGGATCTGAGACAGGCAAGCAGCGCGGCAATCTGCATTTTTGCCGAGCCTCAGTTTGAAGCGCGTATTTTGCAGCGCCTGACAGAGGATGAGGATGTTCACCTGGGCTATCTGGATCCACTGGGAAGCACGCTCCCTGCCGGACAAGACCATTATGCGGCAACCCTGAAGGCGCTCGCAAACAGCATTACAGACTGCCTGTCCCAATAAAAAAGGCGGCGCCGTAGCACCGCCTTTCAAAACATCATCGTTGAGACCTTAGAGGCGCTCAACGATGGAGACGTTCGCAAGCCCGCCACCTTCACACATGGTCTGAAGGCCATAGCGCTTATTCTTCTTCTGAAGCGCGTGGACGAGCGTTGTCATGAGCTTCGTGCCCGAACCGCCCAGCGGGTGGCCAAGAGCAATCGCGCCGCCATTGACATTGAGACGCTCTGGATCAGCACCCGTTTCTTTCAACCATGCTGCAGGTACAGATGCGAATGCTTCGTTCACTTCATAAAGATCAATATCGTCAATCTTCATGCCGCTTTTCTCAAGCGCCACCTGAGTTGCTGGAATTGGTGCTTCCAGCATGATGACCGGATCGCCACCTGTAACTGTGAGGTGGTGAATACGGGCAATTGGATCAACGCCGAGGTCTTTCAACCCTTTTTCATTCACAACCATCACGGCAGAGGCACCGTCACAAATCTGACTAGAAGTCGCCGCCGTCAAAGCACCGCCCTCAACCAGCAGCTTCACACCCTGAATACCTTCAAGGCTGGCGTTGAAGCGGATGCCTTCATCGACTTTGTGGATTTCTTTAGTGCCGTCTTCAAGCTCGACTTCCAGACCGAGAATTTCGTCATCAAAATCACCCGCCTGCGTTGCCGCAATCGCTTTTTCGTGACTACCGAAACCGTACTGGTCGAGCTCGTCCTTGGAGAGACCGTACTTTTTTGCCATCATTTCAGCGCCAGCAAACTGGCTGAACTGAACATCAGGATACCGTTCGGTCATGTGAGGGCTCACATAGAAACCGAAACCGTTTTTTGCAGGCAGTGACATAGGCAAGCCCATAGGAACACGGGTCATGCTTTCAACACCGGAAGCAATAACGCAATCCATGAAGCCCGACATCACAGCCTGTGCTGCGAAATGCAATGCCTGTTGCGATGAACCACACTGGCGATCAACTGACGTAGCCGGAACGCTTTCTGGCATACCTGCGGAAAGCACTGCGTTACGGGCAATGTTACCAGCCTGCTCACCAGCCTGGCCCACACACCCCATGATCACGTCATCGACGCGCGCAGGATCGGCATTTGCTTTGGAGATCACTGATTTCAAAACTTCGCCAGCCATATCAGCCGGGTGCCAGCCTTTAAGGCGTCCGTCACGACGACCACCAGCGGTCCGGGTCGCGGAGACGATATAAGCTTCTGCCATGTCTATTTCCTCTTAGATGTAACGGGTCTGACCACAAATATGGGTTCAATTTGGCCGTAAGATGGGCCGAGTGCGCTTGAGATTCAACGCTCTTTTAGGCGCGCACGCCTCACACTTTCCGCGCCCACAATTTGCCTAGGAATTCCCTACGTAAAGCCAGACAAATTGCTTTAACACCATGGCAGCACTTAGACTGCGGTCAACTTGATATTGCAGAACACTGACAAATTTGGCCCACAGGGCCAGCAGGGAGTCCCTCATGAGTGAACGTATTTCAGTCGAGATTAAAGACGGTGTAGCCGATGTGCGCCTGACCCGGAGCGACAAGATGAACGCGCTGGATGATCAGATGTTTAAGGCGCTTATCGACACCGGCGAACGCATGAAGACAGAGAAGGGTGTCAGAGTGGTGGTGCTCTCTGGCGAAGGTCGCGCCTTCTGTGCAGGTCTCGACATGGGGAACTTTGGCAAGATGGCCGAAGGAGATGACGCAACAGGGGCCAAATCAAACAAAAAACGAAACGCTCTTGCTCCTCGAACACATGGGCTGGCCAACCGCGCCCAATATGCCGCCTGGGTTTGGCGCGAAGTGCCCGTACCCGTCATTGCGGCGGTGCATGGTGTTGCTTTCGGCGGCGGTTTCCAGGTCTGCCTTGGCGCAGATATTCGCTATGTGGCACCTGACACCAAAATGTCCATCATGGAAATCAAATGGGGCCTTGTACCGGACATGGCCGGTACACAGCTCATGCGTCACCTCGCACGCGAAGATGTGGTGAGAGAACTCACCTACACAGGCCGCATCTTCTCAGGTGAAGAAGCACATGAGTATGGCTTTGCCACCCGCGTGGTCGACGACCCGCGCGCCCTGGCACTCGAAACAGCGCGGGAAATAGCGGGCAAGAACCCGGATGCGATCCGCGCCAACAAACGCATCTTCAATGCAGCCCCTTATGTGGATGCGGGTGCGGGCTTGCTGTCAGAATCTGTTGAACAGGATGAAATCATCGGCTCTGACAATCAGATCGAGTCCATCATGTCGACCATGGAAAAACGCCCCGGCAAATTCGCGGACGCATAATCGCCTATTTGGCCAGTTGAAGTATCTGCATAACATCCGCGGCCTCTGACACAGGCCGCGGGTTTGTTCTTGCCCAGAAGTCATGCATGGTCTTCTCCGCCACTTCCTGAAGTCGGTCCTCGCCCACATTTACCGCTGCCAAGGTCCGTGGCATGCCCAATCCGGAAATGAAGTCGTCCGCAAGGTCTGATGCCCTTATATCCGGCGCACCAAAACAAGCGCTGATACGCTTTTGGCGTTCAGCATTCACAGGTTCATTGAAGGCAAGGACGTAGGGCGACATTACGCAAGACGTATAGCCATGCGGCACATCACAGGCACCGCCGAGCACGTGTCCAATGGCATGGCTCGCCCCCATAGGCACGCCGGAAACGACCGGCACCATGGATTGCCACATACCGATCTGGCAATTGAGCCGTGCCTGCATGTCACCCGGGTCCTCTTTCACGCCTCTCAAGCCATCAACCAATAAACGGAGCGCGCTGTCTGCAAGACCGTCGCAATAGGGATTCGACTGGAGAGAGGCGAGCGTCTCAATCGCATGATCCATCGCCCGAACCCCCGTGGAAAACCAAAGCCAGTCCGGTGTATGGCGGGTGAGCGCTGGATCCAGGATCACCGTGTGCGGTGCCAGGTTTCGATGTTCATACCCTTCTTTGAGGTTCTTCCGAAGGTCTGTCGCTCCACCGAGCGGATTAAACTCACCCCCCGATAGCGTTGTTGGGATGGCAATAGAACGAATAGCAGGCCCCTCAAAATCCGGGTGCACAACCGTGCCGTCTTTCTCAACACGCACATGAAAAGGCTCAAGACCGTCGGCATCTGTAACATTGTGGGTGAGCGCAACGAGCACTACTTTGCCCGCATCGGTGACAGACCCTCCACCCAACGTCACAAGCAGGTCAGCGTCGGCTTTACGCGCTGCATCTGCCGCGTCAATCACAGCTTGTCGCGGTGTATGTGCCGGCATGCCCGTATAGACACCGGCAAGCCCGTCGCCAAGCGCGTGACGCACCTTGTCGATTTCATCTGTCTGATCGGAAAGCGTTTTACTCGCAATTAGGAAGACACGTTGAGCGCCCTGCGCCTCAACCTGCTCCGCCAGCGCGTCAGCCGCCGGTTTTCCAAAGACAACCTTCTCCAGCGCCGAACACTGGATCTCGCCTGCGGCACCCATGACACTCATATATCCCTCCCCGGTTTCGGAAGTCTGAGGCATTTGAGCAGCTGAGAAAAGAGTTAGAAGAGACGCGTGTCCGTCTCAAGCCCAAGGAAGAGACGCCCCGCTTGCTCCAATACGCCCTTTGCAACCATCATATGCTGTGTTGCTACGTGGACATCCCGGAAATGCCGCTGTAAGGGCGAGCGTTTATAGACAGACGTTCCACCACCAAGGTCGTAGACAATGTCGACGGCCTGAGCCGCCGATGTGGTCGCATGCGCCATGGAGAGACGCATATCACGGCGCTGATCGACACTGATCACACCCTTTGTCTGCGCAGCTTCCCAGGCTTCAGAAAAAGCATCATCCATCCAGGTTTGGGCAGAGCGCACCAAGGCCTCCGCTCGCGCTACCCCCATCTGAGTGTCTGGCCGCTTCGCAAGCGGCTTCAACGTTCCCTGTGGTGTCTTGGCGGAGGCAAAGCTCACAAGCTCATCAATGGCAGAGCGTGCTGTCCCCAGCGCGACCCCGGCAATGCCGGAAGCTAACAATGCGAACAGAGGAAAGACATAAAGCGGACGCTCCATAGGTTTGTCATACCCAAACGCCACACCCCGGCTTTCCGGCACCCACACATCCTTCATTTCAAAGTCCGTGCTGCCTGTACCACAAAGCCCTGACACATCCCAGGTATCAAGCAGCGCAACGTCATCGGCAGGCACCATCATCATCCGACTGATCGGTACGCCCGTATCAGACATTTCAGGCTTCCCGTCTTTCATGACAAAACAACCGCCAGAGATCCATGCCGCGTTCCGGCTGCCAGACCCCCACTGCCACCGCCCGGACACGCGGTAGCCGTCCCCCTCTGGGACGGCTTTACCGGTCGGCGCAAATACACCAGCTGTGATAGTTCGCTTGCCACCGCCAAAAATCTCTTCGGCATCCGCCTTTGGCATATAGGCCGACCCAAGTCCGGTCGTCGCACCGATCATTGTGCACCAGGCAGCTGACGAGTCACCCCGCGCGAGAGTCCGAATGAGCTTTAGGAAGGTCGGTGGATCCAATTCCAGGCCGCCATAAACCTCTGGCACCATGACGGAATAGAAGCCAGCCTCTGCGAACGCGTCCGCAATGTCTTGCGGCACCTGACGCGCTTCTTCGATTTCATCCGTGCGTTCCCGTAGCATCGGCACAAAATTCTCAGCGGCATCGAGAAGTGCATGTCCAGTTGAAGTCATCGACCTATCTCCTGGTGATTTATTGAGGCAACCCTAGGCGGGCAGCAATATTGTTGCGTTGCATGTTCGACGAGCCACCAACAATCGGCATGCCGAGGACATCTCGCACATTGCGTTCCATGTCATAGGAATCGGTGAGACCATAGGCGCCCATCACCTGCTGGCAGGCGAGGACAATCTCGACGGCGGTGTCTGCCACAAAGAGCTTCGCCATGCTCGTTTCCACAGAACAGGGCTTGCCTTCATGCGCCAGATGAACAGCGTGATAAAGCATGTGCTGACACGCTTGAAGCTTCGTCTTTGCTCCTGAAAGCGCGTGGCGCACCGCCTGATGCGCCGCAATCGGCTTGCCAAATTGCACCCGCTCTTGCGCATACTGCCAGGCTTCCTCAAGAGCAGCCCGAGCGACACCGTAGGTCACGGTCGTAATTTCAATCTTCTCAACATCAAGGGTTCGGCCAGCGAGCATGCCCCACCCTTTATTCCAGCCGTCGGGACCACCCAATATCTGCTCAACAGGGATACGCACATCGTCGAAGAAAACATCGCAAGACGCCGTGTAGCGAAGGTTTGAGTGCTCGATTGGCTGCATGGAAATGCCCGTCGCATCCGTCGGGATGAGAAGAACGGTCAGGTTTTTATATTTCTTACCGTCAGCGTCGCTGTTCACCAGACAATAGATATAGTCCGCCCAATCGGCACCAGTGCACCAGCGCTTCGCGCCATTGATCACCACGGTCTTGCCGTCATCTTCCAAATGCGCACGGGTTCTAACCGTCGCAAGGTCGCCGCCCACATCCGGTTCGCTCAGGCCATAGGCAAACCAGATATCGCCCTTGGCAAGTTTTGGCAGAAGCGCGCGTTTCTGGGCCTCAGACCCGTTCTCCACAACATTCGCCCCGCCATAAAAGGCCGCGTGGATAAAGGGCCCGCCAAGTGAAGGCCCGACCTGACAGAGTTCATCCAGCACAGCGACAGCGGCAACCAGATCAATTCCCTGACCACCATATTCCTCTGGGATGGTGAGACCACACACGCCAAGATCCGCAAGCTTGCGAAACGTGTCACGGCAGAAAGTATGATCCTTGTCCAGCTGACGCCGCTTCTCTCGCGGCATCTCATCGCTCACAAATTTCTTGATCATATCCCGCAGGATGGTGACGTGCTCAGGCTCATCGGTGAAATACATAGATGCTATTCCCCCGTGAAGTTCGGTGTGCGTTTTTCTTTAAAGGCAGCCACCGCCTCTTTGCGATCTTCAAGGGTATTGGTGATCGCCTCATAAGCAATGGCAGCATCCATCACCTTCACGGCAATTTCGCGAAGCGTGATGTTCGCGGCCGTTTTCGTCCAACGCACCGCCCACTTTGGGTTCCCCATAATCTTGCCTACAAGCTCCGCGACTTTGGCATCAAGCTCTTCAGCAGGAACGGAATAATTGATAAGCCCCAGATCAAGAGCCTGTTGACCGCTCAGCATGTCCCCGGTCATCAGCAGCTCTTTTGCTTTGGCAAATCCGATGAGCTGCGGCCAGATCACCGCGCCGCCATCGCCAGCGACCAGCCCGACTTTGACATGCGGGTCCCCGATGACTGCTTTGTCGCTCGCAATAATGACGTCACACAGCAGCGCAATGGTGGCACCCAGCCCCGCCGCCGCGCCATTAAGGCGACAGATAATTGGTTTTTCCAGATCAAGAAGTGACGTCACGATCCGCTTGCCCTCAGGAGCAATGGATCGAAACTTGGCCGGGTTGGCGATCATCTCATCGAACCACTCCATATCGCCGCCGGCGCAGAAAGCACGACCAGCGCCGGTCAGGATGATGAGATCGCTGTCCTCGTCCCTTTGTAGGTCCGTGAAAACGCGGCCCAACTCCTCATGCATGCGCGCATTGACTGCATTAACTGGCCCTGGGCCATCAATTGTCACTGTCAGAACGCGGCCCTCATAGCCGAAGGACAATGTCTCGTAATCTTTGAATTCCATGACCGCTCCCCTTTTTTCTGAGGCTACCTCAAAATTGTCTGGACGATCAACACCTATATAGGCTTATATCTCCATTAGATTACAAGTCTGTGCGCTCAAGGCGCATAGTAATTATGAGGAACATTCAAATTTCAGCGAGTGCAACATCTTCCAGGCAGCGGCTGGGTCGGTGGGGAGACCGAGAACAGTCAATCCTCGACGCTGCGTGGGAACTCATCACCTCTCAGGGCTTTGACGGCATGACCATGGCCGATGTGGCATCAGCCACCGGCCTATCGGAAGGCAGCCTCTACAACTATGTGCCGAGCAAGCGCGAACTTGCCATCCGCGTTGCCGAGCGCTGGTTCTCGGTGCAGGCAGAAAAGTTGGAACAGATGCTGGGCGCCATAGACCACCCACGCGACCAGATCACACTTCTGGTGCAACGCCATATCGCCATGATCCTCGAGCAGCCGGAACTCTTCCTTATGTGGATTCGCGAAGTCCGCGCGACCGACGCTTACCTCACATCAAGTTCACGCGACATTTTCAGATCCTATACAGGTCTGCTGCGCAAGGTCCTCGGCAAAGCGCAGGCTGCGGGCAGTATGGAAACCGACCTGGGCGACGACATGATCCGCGACATGATCTATGGCGGCGCGGAACATGTTGCGTGGACGGCTATTGTTCAAAAACGAATTCATTCGTTGGACATCGCCGATGCAGCAAAGAAGCTTGGCGATACCTATTGGCGCGCGCTGAAGACTGAGGAAACGTCCAGCTCCGCGACAGACGAACGCCTGGCCCGGATCGAAGCAAAGATCGACAGGCTAGCCTAGATCTTAGCCAAAACAGTGCCCAATCAACCGCTCAATGTCCGCGGCTTCCGGTCCAACACCGATATAGACCAGCGCGGGATCACCTGGCACATCGCCCAGCAACGCGACCTCCATGCGCCCAGCGGTCCATTGCACCACCTGCCAGTCGCCTTCCTTTGATCGGACAATCCCCTTACAGCGCAGAAGGCCCGTGCAATCTCCTAAGACGTTCTTAAGGCGCTCCACATCACACGGCCCATCGCTGGAGACAGATCCCGTCCAGAAAAGACCGTGCGGATCATGATCACGTTCTGCAGCAGTCGACTGGTCAATTTGAAAATCAAACAGTAGCGAGGCCGGAATATCTTCGGTCGCAGCTGAAATTTTCAAAACGCCCGGCCGTTCCCGCTCCAACAACTCAACAATCTCCCGCGCCTGCGTCTCAGTCGCGAGATCCATTTTTGTAAGCACAAGAAGGTCAGCAGCGCCCACCTGTGCACGCACAGTGTCAGCAAGCAGCGGGTCAGCAGCTTGGCTTTTGTAATTTGTGGCATCCACCAAGACGAATGTGCCATGAAGCCTGAGCGCCTTGTCGGCCCGCGCTATCGCAGCGATCCGCAAAGGGTCCGCGACACCGCTCGCCTCAATAATGATATGTTCCGGTGGATCAGGACGCGTGACGAGAGAGATCAAAGCGCGCAGAAAGTCATTCCCAATCGAACAACAGATACACCCATTGGCAAGGCTCACCATATCTTCGTCGCGGGTGACGATCAGCTTTTCATCAATATTGATGTCGCCGAAATCATTGACGATCAGCCCGAGACGCCGTCCCTCGTTTTCTTGCAACAGACGGTTGAGAAGAGTCGTTTTACCGGCACCGAGAAATCCACCAACAACCGAAACAGGTATCTGAGGGGAGGCACTCACGGACTAAACGTTCGGCGCTTCAAAAACCTCACCACCCACAACCGTTCCCCAGACACCGATGTCTTTCAGGGCCATAGCATCCACCTCAAGCGGGTCTTCATTAAGCACCGCAAAGTCAGCAAGCTTACCCACCTCAATACTGCCAACTTCATGATCCAGCTTAAGGGAAATCGCTCCGCCCATGGTGATGGTATAAAGCGCCTCTTCAACAGTGAGCCGTTCCGCATCACCGCCCAAAAGCTTGCCGCTGGAGGTTACGCGGTTAACCGCACACCAGGCAGTAAAGAGCGGGCCGATCGCGGTGATCGGCGCATCAGAATGAAGCGCAAGATCCACGCCGTGCTCAACGGCACTGCCCGCATTGTCAATTCGGTGAGCACGATCGGGCCCAAGCGTCAGTTCATAATGCTGGTCACCCCAATAGTAGACATGATTGCTGAACAGATTGACGCCCACCCCCATCGCCGCCATGCGCCTGAACTGGGCGTCACTCGCCATCTGACAATGCTGCAACGTATGTCGGTGGTCTGGATGTGGATTGACCGCAAGCGCTTCTTCAATGGCATCAAGCGCGAGCTCCGTCGCCTCATCCCCGTTCGTATGAATGTGCAGCTGATGGCCGACCGCATTATAGGCGACAACAAGCTTCTTGAACTCATCCGGTGCGATATACCAAAGACCATTTGGGGCCCCGTTAAAATGCCCCGGCCATTTGAGACGCGCCGTAAAACCCTGAATGGAGCCATCCAGTACGAGCTTCACTATGCCCATCTTGTGCTTGTCGGTACTCTTGGACACCAGCGAACCGATACGCTCCGTGCCCTTGTCGGCCGGCATCAAGGTACCGCCAAAAGCAGAGACAACGCGGAGGGGAAAATCTGATTTATCAGTCTCCTCCGTGAGACGGCCAACCATCTCGTCATCCAGCGGGCTGTGCAGGTCGGTTGCGGTGGTGACACCGGCCAACTGACATACTTTGGCAAAATTCCAGAGCGCCGGGGGATGCGTCGCTTGCGATCCCAAATCATACTTCAATGATTTCATCGCAAGGTACATGCCCACCATGCCGGCGAGCTCCCCGGTCGGCGCACCATCCGCATCCGTCATGACTTCCTGCATATCCGTAGAGGCAGAAAGATCAGACTCCTCAATCACCGCTGAATTCACATTGAGAAAATGCAGGCTCGCATGAAATACACCAATCCGGCGCCCATTGGATACGCGGTCGAGATCACGGGCGTGCAAGCGTTGTTCGCCGAAGAAGATCGGGTCGAACCCCCAGCCTATGAGCGCCGCGTCCGGATCCTTAAGCTCAGCTGCCGCCTCCTGAAGGCGTTCCACAACGGCATCCAATGACTTCAATCCAGGCCAAACCCGGCCGTCCGGTGCGGTTCGATCATAGTAACCCACATAGGTGTGATCCCAGAGAGCACCCTCAACCAGGTGACTATGCCCTTCAATCAACCCCGGCATGATCACCTTATCTTCAAATCGTTTGTCAACGGTGGCGTCCCCCCAGGAACTGACTTCCTCTAAACTACCAACGCAAAGGATACGCCCATCACGGACCGCAACATGAGTAGCAAAGGGACGAGACGGGTTCATTGTGATGATCCGCTTCGCCGCATAAATAGTTGTCGTCACGAGACGCGCTCCCCCAAATTTGTAACTGAGCTCAGATATCCCAGAGCGAGATGATTTTTCCGCTCTCCGGCGCGACATTGCCTTCCAGCACATCGAGATAGACCTGCTTGGTGACATCAAGGCCACCAGCGCGTTCCACTTTCATCCACCCATCCACAGATCCAAGGAAAGCGGCCCAGGCTGTTGCGATCTTCGCTTGCAGCGCCTCTGCACCCCAATCCTTGTTACGTTTTTGGATTTGAGACGGCGCGAAGAAAAGCGTTGGTTGAGCCCCCGGGAGATTGTCAGCGCCACCGCCCTGCTCCCAGTGAGTGCCACCGACCGCACAGCTGCAGGTCAGCCCGTCCGCAAAGTGGTTGTGGATCGCGGCACGAACATTTGCATCTCCCGCCATATCAACGAAGGCCACATTCCCATCAACATTTATCGAAGTGATGTCATCATAGGCGACGACATCGTCATAATACCCAACGCCCTCAACAAACGCTGTGTTGCCTTTGGAGGTAAGGCCAATAACTCGCGGTTTGTTCGCCGTTCGACTTGAAAGTACTTGGGCAAGACCGAGAGACGTTTTACTGGAAGCACTTGAGAGAACGACTGTTGAGGCACCAAAGAACTGATTGTCTTCTAGAAAATCATCAATCAGGAAAGACGTGGTGAAAAGCGGCCGCAATAGGCTTTGCTCCGCTTCGCGCGCAGCGTCGTAACCAGGATCAGCCGTCACACGAAGGTAGTTGTTATAGACTGGCGACAATTCGGCACGGTTAGCAGCCCCGTCAAAAAACCCGGCATCAGACACCCGCACGGCTTGCGCTACAAAATGCGTGGACATTGGGAAGTAACCATAAAAGCGCTCACCAGCCGCAACACCGTCTGCGTTGGAGGCGAGCACATCGCCAAAGCCCCATACCGGAACACGTCCCCACCCGTCATCTGCGGGAAAGAAATCCCAATATTTCATTGCCTCACCGAAGGCCGCATAGGTGATATTGTTCGCGGTGAAAGCGAAATCATCGACTTTGAATAGAACTTCACCCGCTTGCAGTGAGTCAGATGTTGGGATCGCCGTCTCAACGATTTTCGTTTCGCGCAAATCGTCGCGTTTCACCCAGAAGTTCGCTGCTGCCTGTCCTGCCATTTCTTCACTCCCTTAAACTGCGGGTCTGTGTACCCCACAGCCAGATGACCCATTTTTGCCGCATGGTAAGCGCGTGAGACACAAGCACCAAGACAATCCGACCAAAAAATGAGGCAAAACCTGTTCAATATTGGACACCGAACAGTCCACACATTGACTTGATTGGACCAATCCCCCAAACTCTCTGCGGGTACGTTTATATCTGTGGGGAAATATGAATCAGGTAATCCACGCGGCACGCGCCGCGGCTATTGCAGCGCTAGTCGGTCTGTTTGTTATTGTTACCACGGCGCCTAGCCAGGCCGAAGACCGCCGTGTTCGCATCATCAACGAGACCAGCTGGACCATGGTCGAGTTCTATGCATCAAATGTAGGAACGAACGACTGGGAAGAAGACATTCTGGGCTATGACGTCCTTGGCTCCGGTGACAGCGTCATGATCGATATCGATGACGGCACTGGCTACTGCCTATACGACTTCCGGGCTGTTTTTGCAGATGGTGACGTCCTTGTCCGCGAACGGATCGACGTCTGCGAGATCGCAAGCTACCGCTATCACGAATAGACGGTATGCAGCGAATAGCAAAACCGCCCTTGCGCAAGCAACGGGCGGTTTTCTTTTGCCAATAGTCTCGTTGAACGAAAAACTAAGCGGCGAGAATGTCTCCAGCGACGTCCTTCATCCGCTTACCGCGCAAGACTTGCCCAAACCTCACGGCAGGCAGAAGTACTTTTGAGAGGACCGCTGGCGTCTTCGTTTCCTGAGCGAAGGCTGGGCGCTTCATTAGTCGGCTATAGAGCTTGAACAGCCTGGGGTGGATTTCAAGCGGATACCCTCCCAGGCGCAGACGGTTCATTGTGATGAACCACGCAAGCTCCAGAACCGAGATCCGATCTCCAATTAGCCATTCATTGCTTTCAAGCCTCTTCTCAAGCGCATCAAACGCGTCACGATGAGCCTTAACCGCCGCTCTCGCTTGCGGTTCTGTCACTCCGGACTCCGCAAAGGCGCGCCACCACGCAATCTCTTTGTCTCTAGAAGGATCGTCAGCACCGGCTTCTTCGTATTTTGCAAGAACATCATCGGGCTTTTGCGCGAGACGTTTCGGAAAGATGAAGCCCATGGTGATTTCGCGCAAAGCGAAGTGCAGGTCGTTTTCCAGCGCCAAAGACTCATCTACAATCGCACGCTCATCAGGCGTCAGCGGGAAATAGGAGTCAGCATCGCTTGGCAACGTGTCTAAATAGGCCAGAATGTCATTGCTTTCCACATGCACAACCCCATCATGAACAAGAACCGGCACCACGCCACGCGGGTTAATACCAAGATACCAGGGGGAGGCATGCTCATGCTTCACCAGGTTCACGTGGTGAGAAACATAGTCGATACCCTTTTCGCGCAATAAGGTCCGAACCTTTTGCGAGCAGGAACTGCCGCTAAAATGCAGAAGATGCAGCCCTTTCCAGGATTTCACTTCTTTTGTTGTGACTTGTTCGTCGCTCAAGATCATCGCTTCACTCCACGCTTAGGTCGTCAACCCGCCATGTCTTCCAATGGTTCGGGACCCCACTGCTTTCCGAGCAGTTCTTGGACAGACGCTTTGCCGGGGGGCGTTGAGGCATCAAAAAGATCACCATCCGTCCAGTGTTCCACCGTGTGCCCCCAGGGATCACGCCAATAGTCAAACACTTGCGATCCCAGAATGTGGCGACCTACGCCCCAAACCGGCGTGTATCCCTTATCGTTTAGAACGTCGCGGCCAAGCATCAGGTCATCAAGATCCGCGACCTCCCAGGCCGCATGGTTGAAACCGGGCTTGCCGGTGCCGAGCAAAAACAACGTGTGATGGTCGACAAATTTTTCACCCTGATCACATCGCGTAAACGCGCCAATCACTGTGTTCTCATCACCTATGTAAATCTCGTCCGATTTCAGCAGTCCGAATTGTTCGTGATACCAGGCATAGCTTTTTGGATAGTCGGTGACATTCAGGACGATATGTCCAAGACGGTGCACATGGGCAGGCCCTGCCTTCATACGCTTGACAGCACCCTTCCGTGGTTTGTCCAAACGCGCATTAAGCGGCGCGATCTCCTGAACCTCCCCAACATCTAGCTTGTCCAACCCATGAACGACTTCAATTGGAAACCCATCTGGATCATGGACGAGTACATGTTTGCCACCACCTGGCTCCGTCCGTGTTTCCACAGACGCTCCGTTTGCCGTAGCAACAGATTCTAGATCAGCCTCTGAAGAGGCCTGCAGTGCAAGGCCAACAAAACCAGGATCTCCCAATTCCGTCACATGTACGATCGGGTCTGATCCCACACCACGCATATAGAGTGCCGTATCCGTCCGTGCATATCTTTGCATGCCGAAGTCGGCAAGAAACGCTTCCATCTTGTCCAGATCCGGGGCGCGAAAGCGCGCATAGACAATGTCTTCGACTTTGATCATTTCACGTTTTCCATTCAGTTCAGGAAATGCGGGTGCTACTCGATGACCACGCCGCCTTTGTCATCGACCACCTTGTTTTCAATAGCTCCGAGCGTCTCGATCTCAACACGCACAACATCGCCGTCTTTGAGCCACGGCTGACCTTCCATCGCAGCAGCAACACCGGCACATGTACCAGTGGCAATCACGTCACCTGGTTCAAGAGTAAAAGCGGTGGACAGATGTTCGATGAGGGTCGGCACATCAAAGATGAGATAGCTCGTGTCAGATTGCTGACGCACATCCCCATTCACCAGGGTCTTCAGCCCCAGCTTGGAGATATCAACTTCATCTGGCGTCACGATTGAGGGGCCCATTGGGCAATGAGTATCCCAGGATTTACCCATGGTCATGGTCGGCGACCGGCGCTGCCAATCCCGAATGGTGACATCGTTCAAGACCGTATAACCGGCAACAACCTCGGCATAGCGTTCCTTTGGCACGCGGCGGCAACGCTTAGAGATAACAACCCCCATCTCCCCCTCATAATCCATCGCAACGCTCTCATGCGGTCGCAAAATGGGACCAAAGGGCCTGGTCGCTGACGTCGATTGCTTATTGAAGATGATCGGAACTTTGGGAAGTTCTCGTCCCGTTTCTTCCACATGTTCCCGATAGTTAAGTCCAACAGCGAGTATTTTGGGCGGCCGCAAAACGGGGCTCTCTAGCGTCACGTCTGACAATTTTATAGTGGGTGTTGAACTCGCTGCAGCACGCGCTTTCTCCATGGCGCCATCACCCGCTTCAAGAAGCGCAACCATCTCGCTTGGGAGATCGGGTGCAGCTACGGACAAATCGACGATCTGTTCATTTTGCAAAATGCCAATCCGCGTTGATTGATCGTCAGAAAAAGTTAAGAGCCGCATTAGGTTTCTCCCCTGAATTCCGCGCACGCAGGAAAAAGCACCATGGGCCCCTTCCTATAAATGATATTATTATCAGATATGATCGAAATCAACATTTACAAGCCCCTCACTCTTCCCGACCGATTAGATTGCGCTGCCTAGAAAATCTCCGATACCCAATCATTAACGTTAGGCAGCATTTCCAGCCTGACCAGCAGATTCCGCTGACAAGCGCGTGATTCAGTTGGTAGCTATGGCGATGGCTTGTTACGCTCAAAATCAACGATAGGGAGGATCGTGCAATATGGAACAACTGACAGGCCTCGACGCCGCATTCCTTTACATGGATCAAGAGAACTCGCCGATGCATATCGGCAGCGTCGCAATCTACGATCCTTCAACCGCTCCTGGCGGTTTCGTCCGATACAAAGATATTCTCAAATTCGTTGAAGACCGGCTGCCACTCGCCAACACCTTTAGACGCGGCCTGGCAAACGTTCCCTTTGGGATCGATCATCCCTATTGGATCGAGGTCGAAGACTTCAATCTGGAATATCACGTGCGCCACGTGGCCCTGCCAAAGCCAGGCGATTGGCGGCAGCTCTGCATCCAGGCAGCCCGCATCATGGCGCGGCCTCTCGATCTGACGAAGCCCCTATGGGAATTCACGATCATCGAAGGACTGGACCATGTAGACGGTGTGCCCGAAGGCTCCTACGCCATCATTTCCAAGATCCACCATTCTGCCATTGATGGCATGTCAGGCGTCGACATTATGAACGCTCTGCACACGATCAATCCAGGCGACACGCTTCCGGTCCTGGAAGACACCTGGAAGCCAGAGAAAAAGCCAAGCGCTGTGGAAATGGCGGTCCGCGGCTATCTCGGCAATGTGAAACAGCCCTTCAAGTGGGTGGAAATTGCTGGCAAATCCCTGCCTGGCCTTGCTCGTACAGTCAAAGGCCTATTGACGAAAGAATTCTCGCTCGGCCAGGCCATGGCTGTGCCGCGCACACGTTTCAACAATAAGATTTCAGCGCACCGTGTCATCGAAGGGGTTGCTTTCGACCTTGCCCGGATCAAAGAAATCAAATCCGGCGTTCCAGGTGCCAAAGTCAACGACGTCATGTTGACCATTGTTGGCGGCGCGATGCGCAAATATCTGGAGTCAAAAGCTGAATTGCCGGAAACGACGCTGGTCGCGATGGCGCCCGTCTCTGTCAGAACCAATGACGAGTCTGGATCTCTCGGCAACCAGGTCTCTGCGATGATGGTCCAGCTTGGCTCAGACATTGCCGATCCAATGGAACGCATCCTGTCGATCGCAAACCACACGCAGGAACAGAAGGCACTGACCAACGCTCTCGGCGCACGTCAGATGTCGGAACTCAGCAAAACAGCTCCTGCTCTATTCACTGGCATTGCGGCGCGCCTCTACACCCAATTTGGCCTCGCCAATTCCACCAAGCCGTTCTTCAACACCGTTGTGACAAACGTCCCTGGACCGCCCATTCCCATCTACATGAACGGCGCGCAGATGGTGAAATATTTCGGTCTTCTCTGCCTGTTCGATGGCTTGGGCCTGGGCCACGTAGTGATGAGCTATGACAAGGAAGTCACCATCACCATTACTGCCGACCGCGAAATGATGCCCGATCCTGACTTCTATGCAGAGTGCCTGCAGCAGAGCTACGACGAACTGGAGCTTGCTGTCTTGGGCGCCAACAAGAAGAAGGCCCCCGCAAAGAAAAAAGCCAAGGCGAAGGCAAAAGCTGCCCCTAAACGCAAAGCACCCGCGAAGAAAAAGACAGCCGCTAAGAAGAAAGCTGCTGCCAAACTGGATGCAGAACCCAGCGAAGCGGTGCTTGAACAAAAGACTGGCTGACAACGGCTAGACAAAAAGAAAAAGCGGGCCTTCAAGCCCGCTTTTTTTGTGTCGTTTTGCTAGTGATCTAATCAATGACCACTTGATGGATAAACGAGTTCTCGCCATCCTTCGCGGTGAAACGGCCGCCAGTCATCTTCCGGCTGCGCCAATCGGTCTGCCACCGCATACATGGTCGGTGCATTAAAGCCGAGACCACAATGTGAGGTTCGCACCTCAATATTGTCTGTATGGTTTTCTTGCGCTTCGATCGAGTTTTTCCAATGCACAATGCCATCTGTCTTTGTGTAGATGGATGTGGTCGGAATGCTCGGCGGCACCGCAATGGTTTCCACCATCTCGCGGAACCTCTGCGTCTGCGTCTCACCTTTCGCCATCACCTTAAAGAGCGGCCACGCACGACTGGTTTCAGGCTTCCCGGAAAATGGGCTGCCAAGGGTGATCACCTGCCTCACGGCATCTGGAGCGCGTTTGGCAACTTCGCGCGCCAACACACCGCCAAGACTCCAGCCAACAAGGCTGATCTTCTGCCCATCGTGACCGTCAGAGATCTCTTCGATCCGCTCAGCGATCCGCTCACCCTCATACCCAACGGTTGCTGGACCAAGGTTGCGACCGAGCTCCCACGGATAGGCTTCATACCCACGGGACGCCAGAAACCGTCGAAGCACACCTGTGCTGCTGTCACCGGCCATAAAGCCAGGGAGAACCATCACGGGATGACCATCGCCTTTGGGCGCACGTTTTAGGAATTGTTGGAAGAGGGGCAGCGTCGCCACCTCAGCCATGGTTCGACCGAACTCCAAATAGAGCCAGCGCAGTTGCGGACGGTCGAGATCGGCAGACTCAGACATCATTGCCATTCAGGAAACCCCCAGTTTGTTCGCCTTGCGCCCACCCGCGCTCGGTGCGAATCGAATAAGGCTACAAACTGGAGGGATAAACCGTCAAGGAACTGTCTTATTAGCGTTAACCACCAAGTTGGTAGGGGCCGCCCTTCTCAAGTGCTTTTTTGTAGGCAGGCCGCGCTTGAATGCGTTCAACGAACGCCGCCAGATTGGGATAATCCTTGAGCAAACCGGTCGACTGGCCCGCTTCCATCGGGAAGCTCATCTGCACGTCACAGGCCGTGATTTCATTGCCTGCAAACCAATCCCGCTCCGCCAGAGCGCCATTCATGTAGGAGAAGTGATTTGTCATTTCACCCATGATACGCGGCAAAAGTGGGGCACCAGCATCCCCGAGACGTCCGACATAGAGTCCCAAGAGCAGTGGGACCATGGCGGAACCTTCGGAATAATGCATCCATTCCAGATATTGCAGAGCCTCTGGCGTACCCGCAGCAGGCTTCCACCCACCTTTGCCATAAGTGTCGACCAGATATTCGATGATCGCAGCCGACTCCGCGATTTTGACGTCGCCATCCGTGAGGACAGGTGATTTGCCAAGCGGGTGGATTTCCTTCAGCGACTCAGGAGCAAGGTTCGTCTCTTTGTCCCGTTGATAGTGCACAATCTCATAGTCGAGCCCAAGCTCTTCAAGCATCCAGAGAATGCGCTGTGACCGTGAGTTATTGAGATGATGGACCGTAATCATGGAGTGTGTTGCCTTTCATTGACCAGTTACAGAGAGAGTTCGTCCTGAACGCGTCAAAGTCAATAAAGGGGGCCGTTCAATGCTGCGTTATCGCCCCACGAAATTGCAAAGCCCGCTTGCTTGAATAGTCACTGACTTTGCCAACTCACCCGGTTGCAGCTTTTGCAGGGGCGGTCACCCTGATAGCCTTTCCTCCATCAACATTGAGGAGGAAACACCATGGCCATTGATTTTAGCTTTCCAGAAGAAGTGGAGGTCATCAGAACCTCGATCCGAAATTTTATCGATGAAGTCGTAAAGCCCATTGAAGACGCAATGGACGAAGACGACCGGGCATCGGTCCGGGAGGGCGTCATCAAAATGCGCACAGAGGCTTACGAGCGAGGTCTCTGGCTCCCCCACATGCCAGAGGCGTGGGGTGGCATGGAGTTAGGTCATGTGGAGCTTGCGATGATATCCGCTGAAGCCGCTCGCTCTCGCTACGGTCCGTTTGCAATCAATTGCCAGGCACCCGATGAAGGCAATATGCACACGCTGCTGAAATGGGGAACCGACGAACAAAAGGACACGTATCTTCGCCCTATGTGCGAAGGCCGAAAATTCTCCTGCTTTGCCATGACCGAGCCTGAGGTCGCCGGATCAGATCCTACTCTCATCCGAACAAACGCGAAGCTCGACGGCGACACCTGGGTCATCAATGGGCATAAATGGTTCATCTCCGGAGCTCACCGCGCCAATTTCGCAATTCTCATCGCGCGGACGGAGGATGATCCGAAAATTCCACAGGCCGCCAACACCGCCTTCATCATTGATCTGCCATCAGAAGGCTGGTCAGAAGTTCGTGAGATCCACACCATGCATGGGTCTTCAGGCCATTCGGAGATCCTCATCGAAAACCTGCGGGTGCCGGATACGCGCCGTCTTGGCGGCCGTGGGGATGGCCACCGTCTTGGACAATCTCGGCTGGGGCCAGCGCGCCTTGCCCACTGCATGCGCTGGATCGGACAAGCAGAAACCGCCCTGGAGATGATGGTTGACCGCTCAACCAAGCGTTTCTCCCATGGCTCCTATCTTTCCGAAAAGCAGGGCATTCAATGGATGATCGCAGACAGCACCATGGAGCTCTACCAGTCCAAACTGATGGTGCTGCATGCGGCATACAAAATCGACAAAGGAGAAGACTTCAGATCGGAAGTCTCTATGGCGAAACATTTTGTCGCCAACTCTCTGAACCGCATCATCGATCGCGCCATCCAGGTGCATGGGGCACTGGGCTACTCCCACGACACGCCGCTCGCCCACATGGCGCAGCAGGCAAGATGGGCGCGTTTCGCTGACGGCGCGGATCAGATCCATCAGATGCGAATTGCTGAGCGCACAATCAAAAGCTTCAAGGAAAGCGGGACGCTTCATTCCGCGCTGGGCGGTCTACCAGTCTGAATCGAAGAATCTAAACCAAGCCCGCAGGCCAGTTGATACTCAATTGGTCTGCAGGCCTAAATCCGTTGCACCCTGTCCCGGCCACACACTATCCTCTCCCCGAAGGACAGGGGGCGATAGGGAACGATCCGTGGCAAGCGAAGAAAAAACAGAAACTATCACGCCGGAAAAGGGTCCGTTCGACTTCAACTTTCTCGTTTCCCTGGCGCTCGCCATGTTGGTTTGGATTGGGCTGCGCAATGATGTCGTCTGGGGCAGCTTTGTTGGAGAGGCCGACCGTGAAGCACTCCAAATCGCATTTGAAATGCGCGTCAACAAAACACTTCCTGGCTCTCATCCAATCCTCTTTCTCAATCTCGACGACTCGGTCTGGGAAGGAGCAACCGCCGATGGACCAGCGCTAGCCTACGCGCCGCGCCCGGTCCTTGCAGACCTGATCGAAGCCTCTTACGGAACACCGGGCATGCCGCGCCCAAAAGTGGTGATCGTTGATATTGACCTCTTCTGGCGCACCCCCGATGAGGCCGCCGAACTACGCATTGATAAGATCCTCCAAAGGTGGGGACGCGATCCTGAAGCACCTATGCTCATCCTTCAACGCGAAGTAACAGAGGGAGATGGTCGTCCAAACTCGCTCGCGGCCGCCCGCGCATCAGACAGAGACAGCATCATCCTGTCTGCTCCGGAGGACAATATCGTCTGGGCAAGCGCCCAGCTAACGGGCGATGAAGTGATGGGCGCGCGCTACTTCACCCACTTCCTCTGTATCGACACACCGACGGGCATCGATGCATCTGCAACCACCGCATTCTATGCCTCCGTGGCGCGTAAAGCAGAGACCCCTAGAGAGGCCGTCCAGATTGTCCAGAAATCAATGGAAGGCCCTCGATCCTACTGCGCCGGCACTTGGGACGACGTCGCATTTGACCTCACCATCCCGGGCCGAGAACCAATGGCATTCAAAGGCCAGCAAAGCCTCATCAACTACAATCTGAATGCCGGCTCCGCCGATGATCCCGAACCACAACTCCCTGCTGCCGATATGTTTGTCATTCCAGCGGGGCTGGTTCAGCCGGGCATGGTCGCAGGTCTTTCAGCAAATGATGGTGTGGTGATCATTGGATCTGCTGCGGTGGCTGCAAGGGATCGGCACATCTCAGCATATGGTGCCATGGGAGGCAGCCTCGTCATCGCCAACGTCATCAGAGGGGTTGAAGCGGGCGGTGAAGTAAGGCGCATGGCCTGGTATCTCGAAGCCATCCTGTTAACCCTATTTGTTATGCTGATTGTGCTGGCCTTCTGGTATTGCCGAAAAGCCAGAGATTACCTCAAACCCATGGATGGCCTGCATTGGGCCATGCGAATAGCCCGTACACCTATCAATCTGTTGACCAATCCGGTTATCATCAAGATATTGATCGGAATAGGGGTTTTCTGGGTTGGGGCTGGTGCCAGTTATTTCCTTCTAGATGACGGTCTGTGGCTTGGTTTGGCGGCTCCTGCCTATGCAGCAGCGCTTAACGAAGCCCGCGAAGATTTTGAAGAATTGATGGAAAGCTTGAGAAATGCCGAAACAAAAAATGTTTAGCGCCGCAATCGCAATTGCAATGGGCGCTGCGGCCTGGGGAACCATGACGAGCGCAGAAGCTGCCATCCCTGCATGCGGATCAGCCACTGTAGCCTTTGTAAAACAAATTGATGGCAGCTCCGACAGTGTGCGCATCAAGCGGGCAGGCTCAGAAGATTCTCTATCTGTGTTTGCGCCATTATGTGAAGGCGATGTAGTAAGCCTCAAAACCGCAAGCGACCGTGTCGTGCTTGGCATCGCAGGCAGCTCGGGTCCTAACGAAATTCGTGGCCCCAAAAGCTACACCGTCGGGCCAGCTTCAACTGGTAGCCAGTCCATCAGCGAACTGATCGAAGGGCGTCTGCTTCCACTCGGTGACCGCCTGGTCGGTCAAGGTTTGGCTCGCTCTGGTGGCGAGTTCGGATTTGGACTGCTCGATCTCGAAACCGAGTCCGCGCAAATCAAATCAGGCTTCCGCCCCCTCTGGGTTGGATGGACCGGCGGACAGGCACCCTATGAATTGCTCGTGCTGGACCCGACCGACCGCATCTTCGCGACACAGACTTTGTCAGACACATCCACAACCTTACCGGCAAGAACCATTACGCCGGGTCGCTACTCCATCGTCGTAAAAGATGCCTATGGGCGCACGAGACAGACTTTCTTTGACGCTGTTGAAGATGTACCCGCCGCGTCGGCACCCTCAGTGCCAGCCTGGATGGGGGAAGACACAGCGACCATGCTTGCAGCATTCTGCGTCGCAGCCGAAGATCCTTATGTATGGTCCTATGAAGCCGCGCAGCAGATCAGCGGTGCAAGAGACACGGGACTTGATCGGGATGCAGCCCTGGCCCTTATCGGTGGTGGGGACTCAGAGGCTCTCTGCCCCCGCTAAGAGGCAAAACTCTGTCTAACCACGATTGAGCACCCTGTCTGCGTCGCCGATCATAACGTAGGGCGCCCAGAAATAGGGGTGGGAGAACTTGTCCTGAGCGATGAGAGCTTTTTGCGCGCCCCGTAAGGCCTCATGCATTGGCGCACCGGCAGCATCCACGAAGAACTTGCGCACCACAGCGTCTGCGGCAGCATCATCGGCAACCCAGTGCGTCGCCAACACTGATCGCGCACCTGCGTAAACAAAGCTTCGCACAAGCCCATCAAGCTGCGCACCGTCAAAAACAGCAGCGACCCCTTCTGCGCCTTCAGCCGCACGCGCCGTGTCACACGCGGCCAATACCACGAGCGTCGCATCAAGCTTCATATCGAGAATTTCGGTGGCGCTCAGCATACCGTCGCCACCCGCTTGATCAAGCGATGTCAAAAGGGACGGCTCGGAGATACAAAAGCCATCGCCAAAAAACCCATGTGTGACAAAAACCAAGACCTGTTGGTCTACAAGGGACGCGTCTTCGATGGTCCCCACATCGGTGAAGGAACGTCCCGTCACATCTCGGCGACCAAACGACTGGCCAACCGACGACCGCAGAGCCGTGAGCGGTTGCTGTAGGTTTGGTTGCCCGGCGAAAACTTGACCACATCGCGCAGGCCTGCCCTCTGCTGTCATGCGAGCCGTAAAATCAGCAACCCATGCATCTGAATTATTTGGCGGCACAGGTGGACCGAAAACCGTCATGCCTTTGGTCGCCTCCGGCGCATCAGCAGCGCGGGCGGCGACAAAACTCGCCGCACTCGGCGTATTGATGAACGCAAAATCGTTCGCCAGCCAAGGCAAGGTGGTATAGGAGCGCGACCGCGCCATCGCCTTCTGTTCGTCATCAAAGGTCGAGAGGAGAAGGGATGGCGGCAGGGATCCGATTACACCGCGAGGCGCAAAAACCAGTGTTTCCACACCAGCTTCCCGAAGGTCTGAATAAACCGGTCCAAACACGCCCTGAAACAAAACATGCGCCTGCTCCGCAGCAAACGGTGGCGTACCACCAGCGCGTGCCCGCAACGTTGAACGCACGCGCCGCACAAGACGGCGGGCTTCATCTCGTCCAAGCTCTGTCCCGAAAGGCATGACCTTGCCGGCGAACACCGCATAGCCAAAGCCACCAGCCTGAGTGGGCGCAAAGGCGACAAATGCCTCATCATCCGCAAGCGTCGAAACAAGATCCGCCGTCTCCGCTCCCCCATTCACCAGTTGCATATATTGCGGTTGAGCCTGGCGCGCGATGACTTCCGCTTCCAGTGCAGCGGTTTCGGCGGTTTCCACAGCAAGTGTCAGTCGAGCAAGTTCCTCTGGGTCATCCGTGCTGGCGCCCTGTTGCAGGGCAAGTCGGGCTTCTTGGAGAAGACGCTCAGCATCCTGAAGCGCGCGGATTTCGTCTGCCGTCCCATCACTTGCGACCCGGGCAGCAGCCATTGCCATCGCTGCTGCGGCCCGAGGCTCAACCATGCCTTCGAAGGCATCGACAAAACGCCTTGTGAGACCTGCCGCATCCCCAAGACCCATATCCCGCGCCCGCAGAAGAACACCGAGATAGTCTCCGGCAACATCCGGCGAAATGCCAAAAGATCCCTCCACGCTCGAATAGAGATCAAAGGAGGCGTTGTAGGAGGCGAGCGCTGCGGAGACATCCCCATCGGTTATCTGGGTTTTTCCAAGGCTCGCAAGCAGTCGTGCTGTCAAAAGAGATTGCGGCTGATCTTTGGCCCACGTCGCCACCAGCGTCGACAGGCGTGACCGCGCTGCCCCGATATTACCCTCTGCCAGGTCATTCCCCGCACGCCGCTCTTCAATCAAGGCGTCCAGCCATCCGGCAGACCCCGCGGGCGCACGTTCAACAAGGCTTGCAGCCTCATCGAGTGCCTCTCCCGCGCCTTCACGGCCTGAAAGAAGCAGGGCCGAAGCCCGAAGATAAGCTCGATGCGCCTCAAGGATAAGCGCTCTAACACCCGGGCGAAGTTCCGCATCTGAATAAATTGGCGGCACGCTGTTTCCGCTACGATGGTTCACAAACTCCGCAGCACGCGGCGTGATCACCTTGTCGGAGCTTTCCCCCGACACAAAGGCATAAGCCCCAAAAGTTTCTGGCGAGAAGGGTTGCTCCGCTAGGGCCAGCGCTTCACGATAGCTTCCTGTATTGAGCTGGTGTACTGCACGGTAGTTGATCAGCTTGTCGCGCAACCACGAAGTGGTCTGAACGCCTGCAGAAAGCGCCGTGTCATCAAGAAGAGCTTCCGCTTCGGCGAAACGACCTTGGCTCGACAGATTGAGGGCAAGGTCCAATGCAATGTCTGCGCGACGCACAGGGTCACCGCCAAATAGACCATCCTGAATGGCAACGGCCTTGGCATAGTCCTCAGCAGCAAGCGAAAAACGAAAGGACACATTCCGTCGGTGCCCGCGTCGACGCAGGACTTCCTGGTCCTGAAGAGCGGCAACACCTGGTAGGCCGGCCATTTCATCTGCACTCAGCTCAACAGGCGCTTCAAGTCCCGCAAGAGCGGCAGCGCCACGCCGCATGGCGGGAAGAGCGCCAGGAATGCCCCTTGCCTGAACCAAGCTATCGGACCCAGTTACGCTGACAGCCAGGTCCTGCAGCAATGTCCCCGACAACTGTCCCGGGCAGGTCAAGACGCCTTCTGCTAACAGATTTGTATCGGCAGAAGATTTGCATTCCGACAGCAAACCAGGTCCGAGAGAAGCACCCTTGGGATAAACATCTATTGTTGCGGCGGCACGGCGCCATGTACCGCAAAACACATCGTACCGCGCAAGCGCGCCCACAGCTTCCGTATCAAGACGTTTGCCCGCGCGGCAGGCATCGCCCTCTGAGCTCAAACCAAGATCAAGTGCGTCAGGCAGCGCGGAACCCATTTCCTGGACGCAACCGATAAGGAAAGGGAAAACGAGCAGGACCGAAACAAAACGACGAGTCATCGGCTCCCCGCATCCCACAGGGCTTCATTGCCGCTTGCAGCAACACCACCCAGATCCTCTTCCTGATCCCGTTCATCATTTTCGCCCGTCTCAAAGACCACGGGAATCACACCACCAAGGCCGGACGGATCGCCATTGATAAAGCGATTGTTCCGTTCAATTTCCCGCAGAGAATCCGCGGAGCAACTCACTGGATCACCGATGAGGCAGAAATTCATGTAGTACTGATTATTTTGCGTCAGCGCCGGATCGGCGGGTGTCGCACCACCGCCAAAGAGAATGTTATCTTCCAAGCTGGCATTGAAGGCAGAGACCCGCGTGCCATCAGCCCGGATGACTTCACCAAAGATCAGCACCTCTTCAGGCCCACTCCCGGAGGGAAACAAAACCCCACCCCCTTTGGAAGGCGCATTGAATACAAGGCCCGCACCCTCAACGCCGCGGCCTGTGTTCAATTGAACCACAGAACCAGGTGCCACCATCTGCAAATTCTCTGTTGCGATAAAGACGTGATTGTCTACACCTCCCGCGAAGCTGTGCGGCAACGATGCTAGGCCAAGAAGGGACAACGAATCAGATTCAAAGACTTCCAGAAACCTCTCCGTTCCAATGACAATGTCATCTGCTGACTCAAGACGAACCGTTCCGAGACGTCCCGTGCTGGTGTCGAGGCCGAGCTGTCCGGAAACGAGTATGAGTCCTGGTCGTCGGTCAAGGCTGCCCGTTTGATATCCAAGCTGGAGCGAGGTAAGACCAGTAACCGTGCCCGCCGCAATGATGCGGGAGGACTGATCTGTCCCGATCATCATTGTATTGAGGCTGGACGTCGTAAGCTGCGCGTCCAGGAGCAGAACATCGTTCGCCCCCCCATCGATGTCGAACCGCCCCGCAGAAATTTTGGTGAGTTCAGACTCGTCAATAATGAGGCCCGCAGGCCGCCGCAAGGTCACATCGCCTGTGGTGCCGTCACCACCGAGCACAATCGTCTGTCCTGTACGGTCAGTCTCCAGGATGAATTGGTCACCAGCCGAAATGGACCCCGATAGATCGAGGTCTGCCACCGTAAGTGTAACGTCACTCAGCGCGCCAATCCGATTAAGCAGGGCACTGCCATTGGACGCATCCAGTACGAGAGCACCGCCCATAGAGGTCACAGATCCGCCTATTGTCACGTTCCCGGTAACAGCTTGTAAAAACGCATTGCCGTGAGCGGTCGCAGTGCCCGCCACGCTCACCGATCCACCAATCAAACGGATATCACCTGCCGCAAGCAAATCGTTTACAGCGATCGGACCGTTGACCGCACTGGCGATGATATCCCCGAGCGTTGCTGTGAGACTACCTGTGGACGAGATGCCACCAGCTAGAGCGGTAAGAAGCACATCAGTCGCAGCGGTAACCCTGCCAAACAACGAGATTGACCCTGCCTCGATCTCAACAGCGCTTGTTGAAGAAATATCGCCGGTGGCCGCCGTCAGCATTGCTGACGTTCCGGCGGTCAATTTTCCTCCGAGATCAATGTCTTGCGCCCACAGGGTGACCGACGTCCCCGCCATCGTTTGACCGACATCCAGGGACCCAGTCGGCGTGGTTAGCTGCACCCGCCCTGTTGTGGCCACAATATCGCCAAGCATGGCATTTCCACCATTGGCAGAAACGACTATGTCGCCCGTTGGGGCTGAGACTCGGCCCGCCGAAACATTGCCTGCTGTTGAGGTCAGTGTGACACCTTGAGTTCCGACCACATCGCCTGAAAGGGCGACGGTTGCGCCCTCAATTTCAAGACCGTTCACTGATGAAATATTGCCCGTGGTCGCGGTCAGC
>JAAWWE010000018.1 GCA_021404525.1 Rhodobiaceae bacterium | reverse complement strand
CACGAAACCGGCAGCAGCTCAGATCACCTCATGAATGATATCGATAATGATCATCTCTCTCTGGTTGAATTGCGTGGTTTCGTGTCTGATAGTTTGCACGGGGCTTTGAATGAGGCTCATGGCATTTCCAAAGCGACGCAGTGTAGCCAGTTCATGTTTTCTTTAAGCCTCAATCCCCCGCAGGATCATATCGCCAACGAAGAGGACTTTATCGAAGCTGCAGATCGGGCGGAGAAAACGCTTGGTCTGAGTGATCAGCCGCGCGCCATTGTCATCCATGAGAAAGAAGGCCACCCAAGAGAACGGGTACAGCCACGGCCTCCTGCTGTGACCCAACCCACCATTCCGCCCGCATCGCAGCGGCGCTATCGCTACGGCCTTGAGGGTGACAGCCCCCCGTGGCGGCCGCAGACCGTCTTTGATGATGGCCGACGCGTCTATGTCGTCTTTCCGCGCGGCATCGTGCAGGGCGAGATGCCGCCGCTCTTCGTGATCGGATCGGATGGCCAGACGCAACTCGTCAACACTCGCGTTCACCGCAACATCCTGATCATCGACCGGCTGTTCGCCGCAGCCGAACTGCGCCTTGGCGGGGAGAACCAGCAGATGGTGCGGATCGTGCGCACCGATGGCGTAAGGCGCACGCCATCTCGACAGGGCACGGAGGAGAGGCGCCATGACCGATAGACCTGAAGACGCCGCGTCCGCTGCGCCCACTGGTCAAACGTCGCGCCCGACGGACGCGCGTGACGCATTCCGGCTGCGCGCCGATCCGCCCCGTGTCGTGCGGCTCTCCCGAAAGGTGCTCGCTGGACTCGCCATCGTCGCCGGTCTCGGCATCGGCGCAGCCTTGATCGTCGCGCTGCAGGGCCGCGATGACGGTGCCGGACCGAACGAGCTCTTCACGATCGAGAATCGCCCCACGGCAGACGAGCTTCGTCGGCTGCCCGCCGACTATGGCGATATCCCGCAGCTCGGCCCGGCGCTCCCCGGTGATCTCGGGCGCCCGATCCTGCGCACCCAGGACGCCGGCGGCCCGATCCCCGCACAGCCGATGCCCGGCCCCGATCCGGAAGAACAGCGACGCCTCGCCGAGCAGGAAGCCGCCCGCACCAGCGAGCTCTTCTTCAGCGCGCAGGGCCAGACCGCACAAGCCGGACCGATGGCCCCAACGGTATCTGCTTTAAGCGGTTTCCAGTCCCAGCCGATTGGGGACACCCGTGCGCCCAACGCACAGGAGCGGCAACAGGCCTTTCTCGACGCCCCGGTCGACAGGCGGACAGTGGCGCCGGATCGGGTCTCGTCGCCGGCCTCGCCCTATGTGCTTCAGGCAGGCGCCATCATTCCGGCCGCGCTCGCCACCGGCATCCGGTCTGATCTGCCCGGTCAAATCGTCGCCCAGGTCACTCAGAACGTCTATGATAGCCCGTCAGGCCGCTATCTCCTCATCCCCCAGGGCACCCGATTGATCGGCGCCTATGACAACGACATCGGCTCCGGTCAGCGTCGTGTGTTGCTGGTGTGGACGCGACTGATCCTCCCCGGCGGCCGCTCGATCGTTCTCGAACGTCAGCCGGGTGCGGACGCGGAGGGCTATGCCGGTCTCGAAGACGGCGTCGACCATCACTGGTGGGACCTTGCGCGCGCGGCAGGACTCTCGACGCTTCTCAATATCGGCGCCGAACTCGCCATCGACGAAGGCGATCGCATTGCCGGAGCCATCCGCGACGGCGCCCAAGACACGATCGGCGATGCCGGTCAGGAAATCGTGCGCCGGCAACTTGCGATCCCCCCGACACTGACCATCCGCCCGGGGTTTCCAGTGCGGGTGATCGTCACGCGGGACATCATTCTGGAACCGGTGAGGGAGTAACCGATGACGAAGCTGAAACTCGGACCGCTCTCCGACGACAAGCCAGTCAAGGTCACCATAGAACTGCCGGCAGCGGTGCACCGCGATCTCGTTGCCTATGCCGAAGTTCTGGGACGCGAGACAGGCCAACCTGTTGGGGAGCCCGCAAAACTGATCGCGCCGATGGTCGAGCGCTTCATGGCGACCGATCGCGGCTTCGCGAAGGCGCGGAAGGCGCTACGAGAGAGGAAGAGTGCGCCGACATCCGGCGCGTCGAACTCGTCTTGAGTTTCTTGCTGTCACAGATCCCGTTTTGGCAAGCTGTGAGTCGCGCGAGGCTGAGCATGCGGCGCCAAGCAGGATTATCGTTGTTCGGCAACCAAACCGCGCAGAACGGCAGCGTCTCGCCTTCGAGCCGCCGGTAAACAACGCCGGGAAACTGGGTAGCGACCGTGGATTCGCTTGTCAGCGTGATCCCTCTACCGAATGACACGATCTGCATGAGGTTATCGCGTCCAACGCGGTGCCGCTCGATCGCGGGGTGGACGCCGAGATCGGCCAGGTGCTTGATCAGGAAGTCGTGGATTTCTGGGCCGGGATCGCCCTCGCTGACGATGAAGGTCTCCTTGCGTAAATCGTCCCACTGGATTGTTGTTCGATCCGCCAAGGCATGCCCATCCGGAAGCACAACGAACACGCGCTCGGTCCAGAACTGCGCCGCGTCGCAGTCAGTGAGCGACGGCGACCCGGTGACAAAGGCGACATCGAGCTTATGCATTCGCACGGCCGAGATGTGGTCGGAGGGTGCCCCTTCGACAATATCGATCTGGACATCAGCGTATCGGTCGCTATAGGCGCGCAACATCTGCGCCAGAAAGCCGGATGCAAGCGACGAGAATATGCCAACCCGGACGCGGCCTTCTTCGCCTCGGCCGATCGGTGCGACATCGGCGGCAGCGCGGGAAAGCACGCTCAGCGCTTTCCGGGCATGACTGATGAACTTCTTGCCTGCATAGGTAAGAACAACGCCGCCTGAGTGGCGCGTAAACAGCGAAACACCCAAGCGGTCTTCCACATCGCGGATACGTCGACTGATCGCAGATTGCTCTATATCAAGTGCTGTTGCGGCACGACGAAAACTACCCTGATCGGCCGCAGCGACTACATATTTCAAATGACGCACTTCAATGCCGGAACCGGCACCGTTCGGACCGATTGCCGGGTTTGACGCCGGTGATTGTACACGGTCGATCGAACTCACACCCTGTAGTCCTCCTTTCCGATCTCGCAACGTGAAATCCACGGTTCACCGACACGTTTACCGTCGGACATTGATCAGCGTCGACGCAAACCCAGTTGTCGCTGGTCACGCTTCGGTCTTGCCATTAGCGGCACATCCAAACCGACGCGACAGACGCCACGTCGGCTTGGATGTCGATTCTCAGTTCAACGTCTTCATCAATGCCTCGCAGGCGTCTGCGCAGGCCTTGCACGCCTCCGCGCAATGCTTGCAGTGCGCATGATGCGCGGCATGTTTGCGACACTCCTCCTCGCACGCCGAACAAGCGGCCGCGCAGGCCGCCAACTTTGCGATAAGTCCTTCCCTGCCGATCTCCGAACCGCTGCGAACCAGCAACTGCACGGTCGCGGCGCATGTTGCTGCGCAGTCCGCGTCCAGACGGATGCAATCGCGCATGGATGAGACATCGTCTTCGGACAGGCAGGCATCCGCGCAGGCGGTACAAGCCAGTAAGCAATCAAGACAGGCTTTGACGCACTCTTCGACGCTCGCAGGCGGTTTTTCGGGATGATGACGTAGGACTTCCAGACCGTGATTCATAGTGGTGGCTCCTTGTTAGAGTTTGCTAATGGCGCCGCTCTTGTCGGCCCCAAATGTCGCCATGGCAGACCTGACAAGTGGCAGGGCAAACGATGATTCACCGCTCTATGGCCGCGGCACGGCCCCTGGCCCTCTGCATTGTCCGATAACGTGTTGAACCGTTGACCCGGCTTCCGATCGCCAGATCGTCGAGAATTGGACACTCGGGGCGCCCATCTCCAGCACGCGCGTCGATCAACTGCTGCAAGGTGCTGATCATAGCGGTGAGTTCGGATTGTTTTTGGAGCAGGTCCGTCATGTGCTTCTCAGCGAGGTGGAGAGTCTCAGCATTGCTCCTGTGCGCATCCTGCCAAAGGGACAACAGCTTTCGGATTGCCTTCAGCGAGAAGCCAAGTGAACGGGCCCGACCAATGAACCGAAGGGTATGGACGTCAGCGGTCGAGAACAGCCGTGAACCGGCGTCATCACGAATGGCGGGCGGCAACAACCCGGCAGCCTCGTAATGCCGCGCCATCCTTACCGTGATGCCTGCAGCACGTGCTGCCGTGCCGATCTTTACGTCACCCAATGACTTCATCTTGTCTTCCCGACTTGGAAACGACCTCCAACAATCTTCGCTTTGCCTGCAAAGCGCTTCACATCGCCGTCGGTCGGACGACCAGCGGTCCGAACATTCCGGCGTCATAGTGACCAGGGATTAGGCATGCGAATTCGAACACACCGGCATTTGAAAAACTCCATGCCAGTTCTCCGTCCTCACCCGGCTCAAGAGTGATCGCGTTGTCGGAGTCGTGCGCCATATCATGGGCGGCATCCATCATCATCTCGTCTTTATGGGCGATGATTTCAGCGGGCGTATCGAAGACGAATTCATGCTCGATCAGTCCGTCATTCGAAATGGCGAAACGTACGGTTTCGCCGGGCTGTACTTCGATCAAGCCTGGTTCGAAAACCATACGACCATCTTCTGTCTCGAACATCGCGACTTCGATCGTCCGCGTGGCAGCTTCGAGCAATGCGGGCGTGCCCATCGAATGCTCGGTTTCGGAATCGTGCCCGCCTTCATGCGTTTCATGAGCGAAAGCCGTTGTTGCGAACGCTACCGAAAAGGCGATGGTCCATAGTCGTCTCATCTTATGTGCTCCTGTGAATTCGTGGCGTCTTCGGGAACGCCCTCCCATCAAACTGACCAGTGAACTCTTTTGTGACGCCTCACCCTGCGGTGGCGGGATAGCCGGCTTCCTGGAGCACTGCTTCCATTTCGGCGCGTGACGCGCTTGACGTCACCTCCACCGTCCGATTTGGCGGATCGGCCAAAACCTCGGCATCCTTGTCCACGGAACGGATCGCCGCCGTCACGCTCTTCGCGCAACCGCCGCAGGTCATGTTTTCGATGTGAAACTGCATGAGAATCTCCTCGGTTTGCCTCATGCACAGACCGATACGACCTCCAACCGTTGGAAGGTCAACAGTAAAAAAATCGCCATTCCTCCCTTGACCTTCCAGTCGTTGGAAGCCCCATCTTGCTGTGCGAGTGATCTATTTGAGGAAAGGAAACGGTGATGAATGCGCCGGTGAAAATACGCTCGCATGACAAAGTGAGTTTCCCCATCGAAGGGATGACCTGCGCTTCGTGCGTTGGCAGGGTCGAAGCTGCTCTGAAGGCGGTTCCCGGCGTCGAACGGGCGAGCGTCAATCTGGCAACGGAACGAGCCGAGGTCTTGCTCGCGGAACCGGTGGCGCGGGATGTGCTGGCCGATGCGGTGCGAGATGTCGGGTACGACGTTCCGGCTAACTCGATTGACCTGGCGATCACCGGCATGACCTGTGCCTCCTGCGTTGGTCAGGTCGAAAAGGCGTTGAAGGCCGTGCCGGGCGTCACCGACGCCGTCGTGAATCTGGCGACCGAACGGGCGAGTGTCACGGGCAGCGTTGATGTGACTACGCTGGTCGAGGCCGTTGCCCGTACGGGCTATGAAGCCAAGCCGATCGACCGCAGCGGCGGCGAACACGCCGAAACGGCGGCGCGGAAAGATGCCGAGGAAGCCGCGCTCAAACGCGACGTAATCTTGGCGGCCGCATTGACGTTGCCGGTGTTCATTCTGGAGATGGGCAGCCACGTCGTTCCCGGCATGCATCATCTGATCATGAACACGATCGGCATGCAGGCGAACTGGTACATTCAGTTCGGCTTCACGGCGCTCGTCTTGTTTATCCCCGGCATCCGCTTCTACACCCACGGATTCCCGGCGCTTGTGCGTGGGGCACCCGACATGAACAGCCTTGTCGCCGTCGGCACATCCGCCGCTTTCTTCTATTCGGTCGTGGCGACCTTTATGCCGGCGCTGTTGCCGGCCGGGACCGTCAACGTCTATTTCGAAGCGGCAGCCGTCATCGTCACGCTGATTCTGCTCGGCCGGTATCTCGAAGCGCGCGCCAAGGGACGCACATCCGAAGCGATCAAGCGCCTCGTCGGCCTCCAGCCCAAGACTGCGCGTGTGCGCCGTGATGGCCAGACCACTGAGATCGCCGTCGCCGAGGTCACCCCCGGTGATATCGTCGAGGTAAGGCCCGGCGAGCGCGTGCCAGTTGATGGTGCCGTGATAAAGGGCAAGAGCTATATCGACGAGTCCATGATCACCGGCGAACCGGTTCCCGTCGTCAAGGAAAACGGTTCCGAAGTGGTCGGTGGCACGGTCAACCAGACAGGCGCACTCGCCTTCGAGGCCACCGCCGTCGGCGCTGATACGATGCTCGCACAGATCATCCGCATGGTCGAAGAAGCCCAAGGCTCAAAACTGCCGATCCAGGCCATGGTCGACCGGGTGACGATGTGGTTCGTGCCCGCCGTCATGCTGGTCGCGACCGCGACCTTCATCGTCTGGCTGATCTGGGGTCCCGAGCCTGCACTCACCTTCGGTCTGGTCAACGCAGTTGCCGTCCTGATCATTGCCTGCCCTTGCGCGATGGGTCTTGCCACGCCGACCTCGATCATGGTGGGCACCGGACGCGGCGCGGAGATGGGCGTGCTCTTCCGCAGAGGCGAGGCGCTGCAGCTTCTAAAAGAGGCAAAGACCGTCGCGCTCGACAAGACCGGGACGCTGACCGAAGGCAAACCTGCGCTGACCGATCTGGATCTCGCTGGAGGTTTTGATAGGAAAGACGTCCTTGCCAAGATCGCTGCCGTCGAGGTTCAGTCCGAGCACCCCATCGCACGGGCCATCGTCGAAGCGGCCGAGACCGAAGGACTCGATCTGCCGCAGGTGACAGGCTTTGACTCCGTGACCGGGTTCGGCGTGGAAGCTGAGGTGAATGGTGCGCGCGTCGAGATCGGCGCTGACCGGTTCATGACCAGACTTGGCCTCGATACGGCCCTCTTCACTGAAACCGCCAACCGGCTTGGCGATGAAGGCAAAACCCCGCTCTATGCCGCGATCGACGGAAAGCTTGCCGCCATCGTGGCGGTGGCTGATCCAATCAAGGCGACCACGCCTGAGGCGATCAAGGCCCTCCACGATCTGGGTCTGAAAGTCGCGATGATCACCGGCGACAATCGCCGCACGGCAGACGCCATCGCCCGGCGTCTCGGCATCGATGAGGTCGTCGCCGAGGTGTTGCCCGACGGCAAAGTGGATGCGGTCAAGCGCCTGAAGGCCGAGCATGGCAGACTGGCCTTCGTCGGCGATGGCATCAACGATGCGCCTGCGCTGGCGGAGGCCGATGTCGGCCTTGCCATCGGCACGGGAACCGATGTGGCCATCGAGGCCGCCGACGTCGTCCTGATGTCCGGCAGCCTGAAAGGTGTGCCGAACGCGATCGCGATCAGCCAGGCGACAATCCGCAACATCAAGCAGAACCTGTTCTGGGCTTTTGCCTACAACACGGCGCTGATCCCGGTTGCCGCTGGAGCGCTCTACCCCGCCTTCGGCTTGCTGCTGTCGCCGATCTTCGCAGCCGGCGCCATGGCGCTCTCCAGCGTGTTCGTCCTGGGCAATGCGCTGCGACTGCGCAGGTTCAAGGCACCCATGACAGGTGATGAAACCCCCACCAGCACAGTTGCGAAACAACCGCGTCTCGCTCCGGCGGAATAACCTCTCAAGATGGACAGAGTCCGGGCTGTCAATGGCCCGGAGCCCGCCCAAAAGAACGTAATGGAGGACATCATGGTCTTCACAGCACATACAGACCCGGCAATCCGACTGACGATCTATACGACACCGACCTGTCCGGATTGCCGCGCTCTCAAAGCTTGGCTGGATCGCGAGGGCATCCTCTACGACGAACGCGATCTGTCTGACCCTGCAATCATGCAAGAAGCGCTAGCGCGCTACGGCGTACGCGTCGCGCCGATCACCGCCGGAGACGATTGGTTCGCGTATGGCACTTTCGCAAAGCAAAAGCCGGAGATCGAAGCGGCACTGCGGGAAAGGACCTGAGTCATGTCACAGGCAAACGACTTGCCCGCTCGATCAAGCAACGTCTGGATACACCAGGCAGACCGGGCCGTTCAGGTGCCCCCGACCCAAACCATTCTAGAAGCGGCACTCGACCAAGGCGTCGCTTATCCACATGGCTGCCGGTCGGGACGTTGCGGTACCTGCAAGTCCCGACTTATCGACGGCACAGTGGACTTACTCGAATACACCCGGTTTGCCCTGACTGACACCGAAAAGGCTGCCGGGCTGATCCTCGCTTGTCGTGCCTTGCCACGAGATGATGCCGTCGTCGCATGGCTGGGCGATGAAGAAGAACAACCCGAGCATCCGGTCCGGCAACTAAGCGGTTGGGTCAAAAGCGTTCATGACGTCACACACGATATTCGGATCGTACGCCTGACAACACATGACACGCCCCTCGCATTCTCGGCAGGGCAATACATACGCTTCATCGCTCCGGACAGACCGCCACGCGACTATTCGATGGCAAATCAGCCGGGCGACGCCGAGCTCGAGTTTCATGTTCGCCGCGTTCCGGGAGGCGCAACCTCCGAACATATCCACCGCCACCTCAAACCAGGCGATTCCGTTAAGATCGAAGGCCCATTCGGCTCATCCTGGCTGCGGCACGGCCATACCGGACCGATTCTTGCGATTGCCGGCGGTTCGGGCCTGGCCGCAATCCAGTCGGTCGTTGAGACGGCGCTATCGATGGCTATGGCCCAGCCGATCCATCTCTATTTCGGCGTTCGGACGGCGCGTGACCTTTACAACGCGCATCGCTTTCGCGATCTCGCAAATCGATATGACAACCTCCATTTCACACCGGTCCTCTCCGACGAAACCGGCGCGACGCCGTTCCGCACGGGCTACGTGAGCGATGCGGTCGCCGAGGACATAAAGGACCTCGATGGCTGGAAGACGTACACGGCGGGCCCGCCGGCGATGATTGACGCTGTGATGGAAACGACCGCCGCGGCAGGGCTCCGGCAGGAGGACTTGCATGCCGACGTCTTCTTCACACCCGAAGACAATGACGCGGACATATCTGCACGACAAAGGAGGCAAGCATGAACATTGGAGAAGCAGCCGAGGCCTCAGGCGTCTCGGCGAAGATGATCCGCTACTACGAGCAAAACGGCCTGATCCCGCCGGCTGCCCGAACGGATGCGGGCTATCGCACCTATTCCGCTCAAGACGTCCACATGCTTCGATTTATTCGGCGCGCGCGCGATCTGGGATTCTCGGTTGACGCCATAGGCGACCTGCTTGACTTGTGGCGAGATCAGTCGCGTCAAAGCGCCGACGTCAAACAACTGGCGCTGGAGCATGTCCGAAGCCTTCGGCAAAAAATCGGCGAACTGGAAGCCATGGCGGACACATTGGAAGACCTGGCGGCGAACTGTTCCGGCGATCACCGACCGGACTGCCCAATTCTCAATGATCTTGAACGTCCCAAAGACGGCAGGCGGAACACGACCTCTGAACCGCGCAAAGGCGCGATAGAGCTGAACATGCTTGGTAGTCAGAGATGAGGGACCGACCGATCGGCACGCAAAAATGCTCAGAGTCCTAAGCTACCGCACCTATCGACATCTGTTCAGTGCTCAGGTGCTGTCGTTGATCGGCACGGGCCTGACCACCGTTGCGCTTGGGCTTTTGGCCTACGATCTCGCTGGAAGCGATGCTGGCCTCGTCCTCGGCCTCGCGTTGACCATCAAGATGCTTGCCTATGTTGGGATCGCCCCCGTGGCTGGCGCGCTCGCGGGGTTGTTTCCACGCCGAGCGCTTCTGGTCACATTGGACGTCCTTCGGGCCGCAATGGTCCTGCTCCTGCCGTTCGTCACCGAGATCTGGCAAATCTATGCCCTTGTCTTCCTGTTTCAGGCGTGCTCAGCGACGTTCACCCCGACTTTTCAGGCAACCATCCCCGACATCCTGGCGGACGAGAAGGACTACACCAACGCGCTTTCTCTTTCACGGCTCGCTTATGATCTCGAAGCCCTTGCAAGTCCTTTGCTGGCCGGATTGCTGCTGACAGTGACAAGCTTTCATTGGTTGTTCGTCGGCAACGCCATCGGCTTCATGGCGTCGGCACTCCTCGTGATGGCCGTTGTCCTGCCGAACCTGTCTCGTGTTGAGCGGAGAAGCTTTCGCGAACGGCTGACGCGCGGCATTTGGATATACCTCGCCACGCCACGTCTGCGTGGCCTCTTGGCGCTCAGCGTTGCCGTTGCGGCGGCCGGGTCCATGATCATCGTCAACACCGTTGTGATCGTCAAAGACACATTCGGAGGCGACGACCAGCAGGTGGCCCTGTTCTTTGCTGCCTATGGGATGGGCTCGATCATCATCGCCCTGTCTTTGCCGCGCCTGCTCGATTATTTCGAACCGCGCCCGATCATGCTGGCAGGCGGCATCTTGTTGCCGGCCGCACTCGCGACTGCTGCGCTGCTCGACGGTTACTGGCCGACCCTTGCGATCTGGACATTGCTCGGTGCTGGCGCCTCGCTCGTACAGACACCAGCCGGCATTCTCCTGCGCCGATCCTCACATCCAGAGGACCGACCCGCATTGTTTGCGGCGCAGTTCGCTCTGTCGCATGTCTGCTGGCTTATCGCATATCCTGCCGCCGGTTGGCTCGGTGCACGCCTTGGGATCGAAACAACTTTTCTCATCCTGACGATACTTGCGGCGCTCGGTGCGTTCGCCGCCATGACGCTCTGGCCTCGGCATGACCCAGAGGAACTTGAGCATGAGCACGAGGAAATGGAACATTCGCATGCTGGGGGCGATGACGAGCTTCACGTACCGGAGATCGTCTGGGCCGCCAAGGGCACAACCCGGCACCGGCACAAGCGAATGCGCCATGCACACCCTTTTGTCATCGATGAGCACCACCCGATCTGGCCGCAACGATGAACTCGATGATTAGAACAACAAATACTCCATTGCCCCGGCCACCGGTTGCATTGCGGCTCTGGAAAACAAACGCACCTTGCCGTAGGTTTAGCGCATGAAGCGCTTGGTAAGCATCCTTGTTATTTTGGCCATGGTGGTAATGACATCCTCCATGGTTACGGTTTCGCACGACGCGCCCTTGGGCGGCCAGATGGATGTCGCCCATGCCCATGTGGCTGTACCCTCGATCGCCGATATCCTTGCCGATTGCTGCTCAACCACGGACGGAAAAGCGCATCATTCGATGAGCTCCTGCGCGATGCATTGTGGTACCGCCGTTCAGTGGGTCACCGTCGCGTTTTACGCGACCGACGCAGAGTTAAGTCTCCCCGTGCTGCATCGGCGCGATTTCGGCCTTTCCTCCACACAGTTCCGACCGCCGATTGCTGCCTGATCTTTCGTCGTAGGCACCCCGTAACCGGTGCCACCCGAAACATCAGCCAATCGAGGGTTTCATGACATTGCGCAGTCCTGTGCGCTCTTTTCGCACCATCGCGGCCGGCAATACCGTTCGCCGGCGCCGACGCACGCCATGCGAGCTCTCAACGTCTCGTCCGAAGCAATCAAACAACTGCGCGGCGACAAACTCATATTTCTAGATACCCGACAAAGGATCCAACCCAATGACAAAATCTCAAATTGCAGCGGCCCTTTCTGCCTTGTTCATCACATTCACCCCTGCTCAAGCTCAACAAGCCGATCCAGACACATCGATCACGGTCTTCAAGACCCCATGGTGCGGGTGTTGCCAGCTCTGGGCCGACCGGATGATCGAGGCGGGTTACACCGTCAGGACCCGTGACATGGAAGACCTTTCATTCGTCAGACAACAAGGTGGCATCTCCGAAGACCTCCAAGCCTGCCATACCGCGGTGATCGGCGGTGCGCGCAGATATGTGCTGGAAGGCCATGTCCCGATCGAAGCCGTGGAGCGCCTCATGAGTGAACGTCCCGACATCCGTGGCATCGCCGTGCCCGGCATGCCCACAGGGTCGCTGGGAATGGGGTTTGATCCGGGCGCACGTTACACCGTCTATGCCTTTACAGGCGCGACCGATGCGGAGCCCACCGTGTTCCTGGAAATGGGACAGTGAGATGGACCGTTACCTGACACGCCGGGTGATGCCATGAAGCGTCATCATCTCTTCGTCGGCGCCACGGGACTTGTCCTCGCGATTGGTGCCACTCTCTTCTTCTGGGAAGAGAGCGGTTCCGACGATGCTGCACTGCTGCGTCCGGAAGATGCCGAGACCGTCGCCCTGGGCCGAATGGTCTACAAAGAAAATTGCGCCTCGTGCCACGGCATCGATCTCGAGGGCGAGCCCGACTGGCGGACCCGCCGACCCGATGGATTGCTGCCGGCGCCCCCGCACGATGAAACCGGACACACCTGGCATCATCCCGATCAGGTTCTGTTCGACATCACCAAGCTTGGTCTGGCGCGAGCCGCGAACCTCGAAAACTACGAGACGGCCATGCCCGCTTACGAGGGCATTCTGACCGATGACGAGATCATCGCCGTCCTCAGTTTCATCAAGAGCACATGGCCCGCAGAAATCCGCGATCGCCATGACGAACTCAATCGCATATCCCCTTCGGAGCAACGACAATGAACCGTAGATCTTTCATCGCGGGCGCCACCGCGTTTCTGGTCAACAGCACCATGCTGGGGCCCTCTTACGCCCAAAACTCTGCAAACAATCGGCCTCGATTACGAATGCCGCCGCTGCTCGATGCTACCCAGACGGGACGCGTTGATCTGACCGCACAATTCGGCTCGACCGCTTTCTTCGAGGGCGCGTCGACACGCACAATTGGCTACAATCAGGGTTATCTTGGACCGGCCATCCGCATGAAATCCGGCGCCCTCGGCGCGCGGCTCACCAACGCACTCGATGTCCCTGTGACAGCCCACTGGCATGGCTTGCTGGTACCCGGCGAGCATGATGGCGGGCCGCATTCGGCTGTTCAGCCCGGAGAAAGCTGGTCAGCGGACATGCAGGTCGAGCAGCCACCTTCGACCGCGTTCTACCATACGCACGTGCATGGACGGACAGCGAGCGACGTCTATGCGGGTCTTGCCGGAGTCATTCACCTGTCCGACGACCGCGACGAAGAACGCGGCCTGCCGAGCGTCTACGGCGTCGATGATCTGAGTTTGGTGCTGCAGGACCGCCGCTTCGATACGCGCGACCGCATGGCCTACGACCTGTCGATGATGGACGTCATGCACGGCTTCGCTGGCAACGTGATGGTCGTCAACGGCCAGATCAATGCCGTTGCCGCGGTGCCCAAGGGCGTCACGCGCCTCAGGCTCGTCAACGGTTCGAACGCGCGCATCTATACGCTTTTCCTGAGCGATAACCGCCCCATGCATCTTGTTGCCACCGATGGCGGCTATCTCGAGAGGCCGATCGCGCTGGAAAAGCTTTTGTTGTCGCCGGGCGAGCGTGCCGAACTGTTGGTCGATTTCGGCGACGGCCGGTCGGTCGCACTCAAGAGCGACGGCGATCCCAACCAGGGACCGATGGGCATGATGGGCCGCATGCGCGGCGCCATGAACCGTGTCATCGACCGGTCGTTCACCGTGCTCGATTTCGCTGTCGACGAAAGCCTGCCCGTAGGCATCGACGTCTTACCCGACATGCTCGACGGAGCGATGCCCGATCTTGGCGATACCGATACACTCACGCGCCACGTCTCTCTCGACATGGGCATGGGCGGGATGATGGGGCCGGGCATGATGGGCAGACCCGGCTCCGGAATGATGGGTCCCGGTGGCACCGGCGACACCATGATGGGAACCATGGGCGTGTTCGGCATCAATGGCCGACCCTTCGACATGGGCCGCATCGATTTCGAGGTCGGCCTCGGCACGACCGAACGTTGGGTTGTCGAAAGTCCGATGCTCGCCCATCCCTTCCATATCCATGGCGCCATGTTTCAAGTCGTGCGCGAAGATAGCCGGACCCCACGCCCCGAACATACCGGATGGAAGGACACCGTGCTGGTGACAGGGCAGAGTGAACTGCTCGTCCGATTCGACCGACCCGCGTCGGCCAACATCCCGTTCATGTTCCACTGCCACATCCTTGAGCATGAAGATCGCGGGATGATGGGCCAGTTCACCGTCACCTAAACGCGGAAAGATCAAAACCATGGAAAACACTCCGCAAGGATCAGCTGCCGCCAATATCGGTCACGGGCATGCCGGACATCTCCCGTCCGGAGGCCGCGCGCTCACCATCTCCGCTTGGCTCACCGGTCTCTACTTCATCGCCGAACTGATCGTTGGCTTGTGGACCGGATCGATCGCCGTCTTGTCTGATGCCTTCCACACGTTTTCGGCGGTCGGCGGGGTTCTGGTCGCCATCGCGGCTGCGCGTATCGCCCGCCGCCCGGCTGATATGCGCCGGACCTTCGGCTGGTACCGCGCCGAGATCATCGGCGCCTTGGTCAACGGCGCATTCCTGCTCATCATGGCGCTGGTCGTCATCGTCATGGGCGCGATGCGGCTCGGCGCGCCGATAGATTTGCCGACAACACCGATGCTGCTGGTCGCGGCAGGCGGCATCGTCACCGAACTCATCGCGCTCTTTCTGCTCTACCAGCAGCAGGGCAAGGACATGAATGTGCGCGGCGCCTATTGGCACATCATTCAAACCTTCGTCGGCAGCCTGACCATCATCGTTGCGGCCGTGGTGATTCACTTCACGGGGTTTCTCGCGATCGATCCGCTGCTCGGTATTGCCTTTGGTTTCGTGCTGCTTTGGGCCAGTTGGGGGATCATGCGAGATGCCACGCATCTTCTCATGGACGGGACTCCTGACGACGTATCGCTGCCGGACATCATCGCGTCCCTTAGCGCCCTTAATGGCGTGGTCGATGTTCACCATGTCCATGGTTGGGCACTCACCAGCGGCCGCTACGTCTTTTCAGCACATCTCAGAATCGATCCGACCGCGCGGCAGAACCAACCGGCGCTGTTGCAGCAAGCCCACGGTCTCCTACGGGACGATTGGGGTTTTTTCTTCGCGACCCTCCAGATCGAGACCGAATGTCTGGACGAGCAGGCCGCAACCGACATCGACATCACCCGCGATCCTGTTCGAAGCGGTGCCGGTCATGGCGAACACTAGCTCGCCACTCATGGGTGGCACGCCAGACCACGCGAAATCAGAAACAGGAGACAATCATGTTCGAGAACGGAATGATGCAAGGGTCGGGTTGGATGATGGGCGGCATGGGCCTCTTCGGGATCCTGATACTTGTGCTGCTCGTGTTGTCCATCGCGGCGTTGATCAAATATCTGACGCGTTAGACGCCAGGTAGGATGGGTTGCTGACAGCAGTGCGAAACAAGCTTTGTTGGCCGTTGGCTGCTGTCGACCTTGGAGTATCATAACTGCGGCCGCTAATGCGTATGACCCAGTGGCTCGGATACTCGACCAGGGAACCCATGACCGATCGCCTGAGCATCGCTGCAAGCGTGCGCGTTGCATTCCAATTCGAGTGTGGAATGTAAAATGCCGAACTCATCCCTCAGCACGTCCTTAACCGCTGTCTTGATGGCATCAGCCCGCGTCCAGCTGCCCGCCTCTATGACCAGATGAGTATCAAGCGCGGCCTCATGCTCCTGCATCTGCCACAGATGGAGATGGTGAGCCCCGGCGACACCATCGACGCCCTGCAGTGTCTCGAGGACAGTGCGTGCGTTCAAATCGGGAGGACTTCCGAGCATCAGGATACGGATCACAGACCCGATCTCCGAGCAGGATAGCCAAAGAATGTATCCAGCGATAAGGAACGTGACGAGCGGGTCTATCAACCGCCAATCATAAAGAATGATCAGCGTGCCGGCGATGATGACGGCGATTGAGCCGAGCGCATCCGCGACATTGTGGAGAAAGGCGGCACGAATGTTCATGCTTCGTTTGGACAGGGAATAGGTCAGCAGGGCGGTGACCGCGTCCACGACAAGTGCGATGCCTGCGATGATCACGACGAGCCAGCCGTCCACGCTTGTCGGATCGACCAAGCGCATGGCCGCTTCATATATGAGATAGAGGCCGATGACGATCAGCGTGGTGTAGTTCACAAGCGCGGCAACGATTTCGACGCGTCCATATCCAAAGGTCATCGCCGCATCGGCTGGCCGCCTCGCGATCTTTCGCGCGATGAACGCAATCAACAAGGATAGGGCGTCGGACAGATTATGAATCGCGTCCGCGATCAGAGCCAGGCTGCCGGACAGAACGCCACCAATGATCTGTGCCACCGTTAGCCCGAGATTGACCGCTACGGCCCAGAAAACGCGCGTATCCCCGGAATTTGGGTCTACGTGATGATGATGGCCTGCCACTCTCAGATCTCCCTTGAATCACATCACAAAGGACTTTAATCCCTCTAGTGACTAGAGGTTCAAGGGAAGAATCGATGTTTTCGATCGGACATCTGTCGAAACGAACCGGCGTGAAAATCCCGACAATCCGATACTATGAGCAGATGGGCTTGATAGATGCGCCCGAGCGCTCTTCTGGTAATCAGCGACGCTACGCCTTCGGCAGTCTCACCCGCCTTTCGTTCATCCGGCATGCACGTGAGCTTGGCCTCTCGATCCAAGACATCCGTGAGTTGGTTGAACTTTCACTCAGTCCCGACAAGCCCTGCGGCGATGCTCACGCGATCGCCTCCCGGCACCTATCGGCTGTGCGATCGCGGATTGCAAAGCTCAAGAAGCTGGAAAAAGAGCTGAATCGTATTTCGAGCATCGTGGATGCAGGCCTCGTTGGAGAATGCCGCGTCATCGAAGCGCTGATGGACCACGAACTATGCGAGACCGAACACTGAGGTGGGGCGATGCATATGATCGATAACTCCGCATCTATGCCCGTCTGAGCGGATCGAGCTTCGTGCACATGTGTGGACAACCACAGATAGTCCATGCTGACCATTTTTGATTTGTGGCAAGGTAGAGTTTTTGCAATTGCTGATACAAGCATGCAGAATGTCCTAATCGTGGCCTCTCCCTCAGTTCCTTGCGGGGAGTGTGTCAAATGCTAGGACACCTTCCGGCAAATCGTGCCAGTCTTGCTTCTCTTCGCAGAATATCGCGATCTTCGGTCCGCCAAATTCACTTGGATCGTCGAGCGTCCCGACTTTCAGCACAAGTTCCCGCAGTCCTGGTCTTTCGGTAATGAGATGCGTACCGCAGATGCGACAGAACGACCGCGTCACGGCATCAGGCTTCTTCGGACTCCGGAACGTGCCGAGGTCCTCACCGGAGAAATGTAGCCCCTCAGGATTTATCAGCATGTAGTAATTCGGCCCGCCCCCCGAAAAGTATTGGCAGGCCCTGCAATGACATTGTGCCTTGAGTCTCGGTTGGGATGTCACCGTGTACCTGACGGCACCGCAGAAACATCCACCCTCCAGTTCTTGTGACATCTTGGGTTCTCCTTTCGCAGATCAGAAACGATCCCGGACAATTGCGGTCTCGCAGCTCCTTGAATGGGTCAAGGCACGATCGACAGGCTCATCCGCCGCATCAGACGCTCTACGACGATGGCCTTGTCCACATCGCTCAACCCAATTGTCGACGTGACATCCGACTCCATGAGACTGGCCAACCCATGCAGCGCCGACCAGATGTACATCGCATCGTGTTTCACTGGATCGGGAGTGGGATGACCCGGGTCTTTGAGGGTCATTTCGCTAAGTTTATCGCGCAGGATCGAGAAGGCGAATTGCGCCTGCACCAGCATCTCGGGATGCGCCTCACCGTCCGGAAGAGCTGTGTTGAACATCAAGCGATATTGCAGCGGGTATTTCTGCGCAAATTCCAGATAGGCGAGTCCCATCTTGTGCAGATCGTCGAAAGGATCGTCACAGGACGGCCTTGAAGATAGGTGCTGCGCAAACTCCGCAAAGCATCGTTCAACCACCGCCGCGAGGATATGGTCGCGCGACGGGAAGTGTTTGTAGGGAGCCTGATGCGAGACCCCAAGACGGCGTGCCACTTCGCGCAGGCTGAGATGTTCGACACCCTTTTCTTCGATAACCGAGAATGCTTGCTCGACCAGTGCTTGCTTAAGCGGTTGTTTTCTCTTTGTTGGCATCGCGGTGCTTGGTCATCCCTTGCATAATCTGTCCCAGTATCCGGCTTCTCAGACGCCGCGGCAACATAGCCAGGCTATAGCCAAGCATTTTGGATTGCGCCCCTGGGCGTGTTGTGACCGTCCGGCCCAGTGCCTGTAGTGTTGCCTTTGCGATCGTCTGTGGTGTTGCAGCGCCGCCCATCTGCATGTCAGCACGTGTCGCAAAACCGGTCTCTACAGGCCCCGGCGCGCTTGCCAAAACATCTACGCCAGAGGACGTAAGTTCTGCGGCAAGCCCTTCAGCGAGAGTTTGGACGTAGGCCTTGGTGGCAGCATAATTTGCGGAGTTTCCGACACCCTGAAAGGCGACAATCGAGCTCATCAGGATGATCCCGCCGCGCCTGCGCGCCGCCATCTGGCGCGCCAGCGGATGCAACACTGCCGTCATCGCGTGGCAGTTCACGTCGATCATATTCAGTTCTTCGGAAGCGGAGTTGTCGATGAATCGGCCCGCCGTTCCAAACCCAGCACAGGCGACGTAAAGCCCAATGTCCTGCCCACTGGTTGCATCCACTAGATTGTCTGGACCCTGATTTATCCCAAGATCGACAGGTACGACCAGCACCTCCACGCCATGATCGCTCCTCAGTGAGGTCGCGAGGGCTTCCAGGCGATCTGCACGTCTTGCAGTTATAATCAGGTTCAATCCGCGCGCTGCGAGTTCGGTCGCCAGTGCCGCGCCGATACCGTCCGACGCGCCAGTCACGAGGGCCGCGGGTCCATATCGCTTGCTGAAGTTGTGCGCGGATCGGTTCATCTCGTTTTCTCCAAGGTTGACAGCGTCTACCATTTACGCTCAAGTAGTAGACACTGTCAACCCGAGGACTCATATGACTGAGTTAGTGTATGTTTCGATAACGGGATTGCGGGTACGCCATTTCTGGCAGACACCGATCTTTTGGCGCCACGCAATCGCGTCGATGAACCAGGCCCGACGCGCGGACGGATGCGTCAGCGCCGAAGCCCGCACCATCAATGGCATCCACCATACCAGAAGCGTCTGGCGGAACCGCGACGCCATGCGCGCTTACCTCGCCTCGGGTGCCCATCTCGAAGCGATGCGCGTCTTCGACAAAGTCGCCACCGGCAAAACCTACGGCTTCGACACCCCCGAAATCCCTGACTGGAACGCGGTCCACGCGCTCTGGCACGAGAAAGGCAATGAGGTCTGAACAGATGATCTTTTCCCCTATATCCGAGGCAATCGTCCTCTTCTCGGTTCCAGCAGTCTTCTGGCATATGCTCTGGGTCTTGACTGCTGGCGGTGCCTCAGTGCGAAAACGTGTCGTAATCGGATTCATCGTGCTTGTCTGGACGGCCTATGCCTACAGCCATATTCGCTACGGCTTTGCGACCGACATCATCGGGAACAGTCCCGCGGTTCCGATTGCCTACCTTGCGTTGGCAGTGGTTTTAGCCATTTTCTTCCGACACACGATCCTGGGACGTGGTGTGCCTCAGCGCCTCCTGATTGCGCTGCAGCTCTTTCGCCCGATCGGACTGGTTTTCATCCTCGAAGACTGGAGGGGAACATTGCCCTCCTCCTTTGCGCAGCCCGCAGGCTGGGGAGACCTTCTGGCCGGTCTGACTGCGCTCGCAGTGCTGATCCGCTTTCGTGGACGCGACATTCCTCCGCGCGCGGTCATACTCGTGGCGGTCGTCGGGCTGCTGGATTTTGCCTCCGCGTTCTTCTTCGGTTTTACCAGCGCCGCCTCGCCGCTCCAGCTTTTCGCTTTTGACAATCCCAACCGAGTCATCGAGTACCCACTGGGTCTTATCCCGGTGTTCCTAGTGCCCTATGCGGTCGTTGCTCACATCCTGTCACTGGCACAGCTTTCCAAGTCGAGGCCCATCAAACTAGGAACAATTTTGGGTTGATGGAAGCGCGGAGTCGCCGCGGTTGGCATTTTTCTGAGCGTTAGCAGCAGAATATCCGACCGAATTCCAGTTTCGCCGCAACTTGAACGTCGAGAAAATTCTATGAGGCGATGCTCGAAATACAGTTAGCAGCGTCTGTTTTGTCCACTCTGCCAACCTTGGCGCTTGTTGCTGCAAAGGTCTCGATTGGGCCCTGATCCTCAGATGCCGCACGATTGTCGAATGGCGGCTTCAGGTCACAATTAATTTTTTTCAGCAGGGCTGGACCCACAACTCGGAGCGGTTCGAAAGCCCGAAGCTGACAGCATTGCGAGGGTAGACCGTTTCGTCCTTAAGGTTCTAAGGATTACGCCCTAGTGAATAGGCAACGGGGCCAATGTCATCCCCTCTGCGGACCAGACGCCTGCTGTGTTGCGGTTCCAGCTTCGCTCGCGCGGCGATGACTGAGAACTTCCTCGATCTTGTCACTGTGCTGCACGGCCCAGTCGCAAATCAACGCGATCGGCTCATGCATGCGTCTGCCAAGGTCGGTCAGGCTGTATTCGGTCTTGGGGGGAACGACGGCATAAACCTCACGGTGGAGAATGCCGTCTCTCTCGAGTCGACGCAGGCTCTGGATCAGCATCTTCTTGGAGATATCCGGGATCTGGCGGTGCAACTCACTGAACCGACGCGTCCCGCCGGAGAGGCAGTACAGGACGACTGGCGTCCACTTGTCCGCGATCAGGTCCAGCACCCGTCTGGCGGGATATGTCGTATCATAGACGGGGTAAGGATCTCAGTCACCAGAAGAGTATAGGTTTCGTTCTGTGACCTGGACAAGGGCTTCGTGCCCTTGCGCGTTTTCAGTGGCTTTCGGCCAGATACCGGTGAACGAACGAGACTGCCATCGCACCCTCGCCAACGGCTGAGGCGACCCTCTTGATGGAATCGTGGCGCACGTCGCCGACTGCGAACGATCCGGGGACGCTGGTCTCCAGATAGTAGGGCTGTCGATCCAGGGTCCAGCAGTCCGGTGCGCGCCCCTTGTCCAGCAGGTCCTGGCCGGTGATCAGGTAGCCCGCCCGATCGCGCTTGATAAGGGTATCCTTGGCCCATTCGGTATTTGGCACGCCCCCGATGCAGACGAACAGGCGCGACGCGTCGAGGTCGCGCGTCTTCTCCGTCTTCAGATCCTTCAGTGTCATTCTCCGAAGGATCTTGTCGCCATCCAGTGCAGCGACCTCTACGTTGTAGATCACCTCCACGTTCGGCCGCGCCTCGATGCGCGTTATCAGATATTCGGACAGGGTCTCGGCCAGTGAGCTGCCGCGCACGAGCATCGTCACCTTGTCCGCGTGGTCGGCGAGGTGCATGACAGCCTGCCCGGCGGAATTGCCACCCCCGACGACGAAGACATCCTCATTTTTGCAGTAAGGCGCTTCGGCAACGCCCGCCCCGTAGAACAGACCCATGCCGAGGAAACGTTCCTCGTCAGCGATGCCCAAACGGCGGTACTCCACGCCCGTCGCACAGATGTTCGACTTGGCGACGAGCTGGCTGCCATTGGCGAGATCGACATGGATACGGTCATTCTCGAACCGCGCCTTCACACCTTCCTCCATCATGACCAGTTCGGCCCCGAACTTGACCGCCTGCTGACGTGCGCGCTCGGCGAGGTCCGCGCCGCTGATACCTTCTGGAAACCCCATGTAGTTCTCGATCGCAGAGGTCGTGCCTGCCTGGCCGCCGACGGCGAACCGCTCTATGAGGATCGTGCGCAATCCCTCCGACGCTGCATAGACTGCAGCACTCAATCCCGCCGGGCCGCCGCCGTAGATCGAGAGGTCGTATTCTTCGTGCCTTGGTGCGGTAACCCATCCGAGACGGGCCGCGATATCCTGAGGCTTTGGAGCGAAGACACGCTCCCCGTCCGGAAACTCGACGATCGGAAAGTCCAGGGTCTCGAAACCGCCGAGCCCCAGCATGTCCCTGCACTGGTCGGCATCCACCAGATCGACCCAGTCGAACGCTACGACCGTTCGGCTCAGATAGTCGCGAATGTCGGACCCGACAGTCGACCCCGCTCGGCCGAAGACCTTCATCTCACCCGCTTTCGTTGCCGTCTTAGGAGGAGTTCCCATGTTCCTGGCTGCCCTTTTGGTTTCCAGCTCACCCGTCATGTCGATTTCCGCCGGGTGGTGCGTTCACCCAGCATCACCCCGTAGTCGACAAGTCGACGGCCCGAGGAAACCTGTTGCCGGTTCCAAACCGCAAGGCCCTGGTCGATGTTCGGAGCGAAGTCCTTGAGGCTTGCGGCCAAAGCACTCGCTTCCGCTGCCGCCTTTGCCGTCGCCGCCGCCGTGTGTGGGCGGACCACGAATGCGGCATCTCCCAACAGGCAGATACGTCCGAAGACCATCTCCGGTGGGGCCACATCGAGGATGGACTGGATGAAAGGCTCGGGCGTTGCGCGTACGAGATCCGCGAAGTGCCGCTCCAGGCTTTCCGCGCGGCGATGGAGGTCATTCAGGGCCGTTGCGTTTACATGGCCGACAGGCACCGACGCGTGCCGTTGTCGTCCCGCACCATCGGTCATGACAGCATTAAGGCTCTCGCCTTCGGGAACGGTCACATACCAGACCCAATTCAGACGCCGTGTCCCCCTCGCGGTGCTGCCACCCTCGCCAGGGATCAGGTAGCACAGGGCATGCCCGCCATCACCCACGTCGCAGAAACAGAAATTGTCGTCGAAGAAGGCGACAAGTGTGTCCGGCAGATCGGTTTCGTCCGCGACGCCGCGCCACGCGATGTAGCCTGCATAGCGCGAGATAGTTTCGGGTGCGAACCGGGCTCGGGTCTCGGACCGGAACCCGTCTGCGGCAATCAGCAGATCGGCGGTCAGGGTCTCCCGGTTCGCACGCAGCGTCACGCCGTTGGCACTCGCTTCGGCAATCTCCAGCTCCATGCCCGCATGATACCGTTCGGCGGGAAAGGCGCCCGACAGAGAGGCAAAGATCGCCTCCCAGGACGTGAACTGTTGCGGCATGTGCAGGAGCTGCGCTGGTCCACCCCGGCCAGAGAAATTCTTGCGCGTGGTGCAATGGGTCATCGCCAAAGGCGGTGTGCCCGCGCGTTTGAGAAGTGATGCAAGGTCGGGCTGGACGACGATCCCGGCACCTCTGCTGGTCAGCCGCGTGGCGGAGCGCTCGAAGACATGGACATCATGGCCTGCCGCCAGCAGCGCATTGCCGGCGCAGAGCCCGGCAATGGAGCCACCCGCAACAGCGACTCCGACCTGTCCCGGGAAAGCATCAGCCATCGACAAGGCCCGCGGCCCCTGGAGAGACGACGTCCCCATTCGCCGCTGCCCGCCGCAGAGTACCGTCGATGCGTTCCGGGGATTGCGCGCCACTGAACAGCAGATGCCTGTTCAAGAGAACGGATGGCACGCTGTTCACACCCGCTTCTGAATAAGCGACTGCTTCGGATTTCACGTCGTGTCTCAGATCTTCGTCAACCAGTCCTTCCTTGATCCGCTCTCCATCCATCCCGCAGGAGACGCCGATCTCGGTCAGGGTCTGATCGTGGCCAACATCGCGACCTTCCGTGAAGTAAGCCATGAAGATCGCGTCGATGACAACGTCCTGCAGGCCTGACTCCCAGGCCAATCGGACGAGGACATGGCTGGACAGTGTGTTTGGAGTCATGGCCATGCGGTCGTGGCGGAAGTCGAGATCCACATCCGCCCCAGCCGCGTGGACCTGGGCGTCGAGAGCCTGCGACTTTTCCCAGCTTCCGAACTTGGCCGAACGGTACGTCCTCCGCTCGAGACCGCCGCTGGGCATGTCGGGGTTCAACTCGAACGGGCGCCAGCGCACATCGAATTCGATCTCGTCGCCGATCATGGCCAGTGCGGCGTCGAGCTTCTGCTTGCCGATATAGCACCACGGGCAGATCGTATCGGACACGATTTCCAGCAGCATACGGGGAGTGCCGGTCTTTTCCATATGATGACCTTCCGGATGAGGTGAGCCTTTGCGTTGCGCTACATATAACCAAAACTGTACAAAATGGTAGTAGTCACCTTCTGGTAACCCTCCTGTTTGCTGGGATGTAGGAGTTCAAAAGCGGCGGTTTTTGGATCGCTGATATCGAGTATCTGCAAATTCCCGCGCAGCGGACATTCTCCCCAACAACGCGACGGAACTGATACGCTCAGGCCTGCCTTTTCGCGCTAGCGCACTACTACTCCCGATCCCCTGTTGCTCATGAGCTAATTCCAGTCTTCTTGATCGACCCCGTAACCAGATGCGGGGCCGCGAATGACCGTCCACAGAATCAAATCAGCAGTGATCGAGGAAGGCTCCCGCATGCTCAGGACGGCACTCGGCTGCGATGTAGCGGCCTGGCTCGACGACGACGCCGTCGTCGAGGTGATGCTCAACCCGGACGGTCGGCTCTGGGTCGATCGGCTCGGCGCAAGCCTCTGCAATACCAGCACTGACCTTTCGCCCGAAGACGGCGAGCGTATCGTGCGACTGGTCGCCCATCACGTCGGTGCCGACGTGCATGCGGAAGCCCCGCGCGTTTCCGCGGAACTGCCCGAAACGGGGGAGCGCTTCGGAGAACTGTTATGGAACGCGCCACTTCAGCGGCTTTCAGCGCCACTTGAGAATTTCGAAAAATATCCTGTCGCGTCGGTTGAGCAAGATGGAAGCAGACGGGCTGCTAGCTCGGCGGCCATCCAAGGCCGATGCGCGATCACACGAGTATCGATTGACAGACAAAGGACGCGATCTCTTCGCAATCCCTGTGGCGATGACACAATGGAGTGACCGCTGGGAAGATCGCGGCAATGGCCCGCCGATAGTCCTAAGATACCAGGATGACGGATCAGCAGTCGGAAAAGTGGAAGTGAGGGTTTCCAATTCACGGAAACTGGATTCGGGCTCCATATACCCCAGTCCTGGGTCCGGCGCCGATGAAGTGACAAGACGGCGCTTCTCTGGGCCATCATAGTTGGCCCTGCCAATGCGATCAGCTCGAAGAGAATTTAGGCAGACGGCGGTGGGCGACAAATCTCATAAAGGCGCAGCTTCGCTTGAACGCTCGCAGCATAAGATGATGAAGTTATTTAGGAAATGGCGCACCCGACAGGATTCGAACCTGTGACCTTCGGCTTCGGAGGATTTAACAGCACCTATCCGAAACATGCGATAGAGCACGTCTTTATACGATAAAGCGTTGAAAGACATTGTTTTTCTGAAGCGCTCCGCCGAAGTCTCTATCCAAACGCAGGTCGCGATTTCCGCCCTACTGCTTACGCAGTGCTTACGCGGGGCCGGCCGGAAAGGTGCAACTTCTCATGCCAAAACTCACCAAGCGCGTCGTGGACGCGGCCGAGGTCCGAGAAAAAGACTACGTCATCTGGGATGATGAATTGCCCGGTTTCGGGCTGCGCGTCTTCAAGTCAGGAAAGCGCAGTTACGTTCTCCAATACCGGGCTGCCGGTCGATCGCGCCGCTACAGCATCGGTCTTCATGGCATCTGGACGCCGGACACGGCGCGGAAGGAAGCAAGAGTTCAACTCGGCAAGATCGCACAAGGCGAGAACCCAGCCGAAGCCAGGCAGGCCGACCGCAACGCGATGACGGTCAGTGAACTTGCCGAACGCTATATCGAAGCGATGGACGCCGGGCTCATCATGGGCAAAGGCGGTCGTCCCAAGCGACCGTCAACGATCTACGTGAACAAGGGCCAGCTCCGGGGCCACATCATACCTTTGATCGGACAGCGCCGCGTTCAGGATCTGACCAAAGCCGATGTGACAAGAATGATGAACGACGTCATCGCCGGGAAGACGAAGGCGGTGAAGAAAACGAAGAAGCGCGGCAAATCCATCCTACGCGGCGGCCGAGGCACGGCCAGCAAATGCGTGGGGCTCACCGGCTCAATGCTTACCTATGCCATCAGCATGGGGATCATCGAACACAATGTCGCTCACGGTATAAAAAAGCCCAAAGATCAAGTGCGAGATCGCAGGTTGAGCGAGGACGAGTTTCGCGAGCTTGGACGCATGCTGAACCTGGCAGAGGAAGACGCCGACTTGGCGTGGACTGTCGGTATCACTCGCCTCTTGGCTCTCACAGGTTGCCGCCGTGGCGAAGTCATCTCTTTGAAATGGGGCGAAGTGGACTTCGAGAACAGCTGTCTGCGCCTGGAAGACTCGAAAGAAGGTGCTTCAATCCGACCCATTGGTTTGCCCGCCATCGAGTTGCTGGAAGCGCTTCGTAAGACAGCGACGAGCGATTTCGTTTTTCCCGGCAAGCGCGGCGCGGACACCTATGGCGGTCTGCCCCGGCAATGGCGGAAGCTGTTCGGAGATTCCGAGCTCTCGGATCTCACCGCACACGTTTTGCGGCACAGCTTCGCCAGCATCGCGAACGATCTTGGGTTTACCGAGAGCACGGTCGCCACGCTCCTCGGCCATGCCACCCATTCGATCACGAGCAAGTATATCCACTCACTCGATAGCGTGCTTGTCATGGCAGCCGACACCGTTGCCGGTTACATTCAAGGGCTTCTCGACGGTGCCCAGTTCGAAGGCACCGCGTATTCGCTTGATCGGAACGCACGGCGGGAAGCACTCGCCAGTTTCATTAGTCAGTCTACCGCTTGAAGACTTAGCCAGCAGTATTTCAAGATGTGCTATGCCTGCTCATCGTCAGATGACGGACGGTCAGTGTCTCTCATCTCCAATTCGGCTTCTTGAAGCTGCTGCCTGATCTTTGAAACAAGCTCATTGCCGCCCACTTCTCGAGCCTCGTGCATCAGGGAATCAACCGCACCCATGACCCGCGAAACGGTCCCATTGAACTCTTGATCCATCTCCAGCTGTTTCGGCTGCATCAGATTGCGCGCTGATATCTTGGCGATACGGTCGCTTGCGGTTGGGTGTGTCTGCGCGGCAGTTCCACCATTTCCGTCCGGACCTTCAAACGCCCGCAGAATCTCAAGAGCAAGTAACATCAGAGAAGCGCCTGCGCCGGTTCTGGTGTATGGGTTTGAAAGGACCGGAAACGGCTCGAATTCAAGCCGCTCGCAAACCTTTACGGCAAATGCATCGGCCTGGAACTCCTGCGTCTTGGAATCTTCATCGACACTGCGATGGTTCAAGACATGGTGACCAAACTCGTGAGCAATGGTGAAATACTCCATCGCCCAGGCGACCTGCTCAAACAAATGAAACTCCGTCGGTGATGACGGGCGAAAGGGCACAAGAACGTGCGTGCCGGTCCCAGAGAAGGACACGAAAATCTGAAACCAATAGCGAACGAGAGCCGGGTCTTTGAGTAGCCGTTCGCGATCGTCTTTCGGGCTCGAAGCGGGAGACGTCCAGTGCGCGATATCGGCGCAAAGTGTCCGAGTATAGGCCCGTGCTACAAGTCCACACCATCTGAACAGGAACGAGCTAACTGAGAGAATACCCTCATCCGTCATGATCACATTGGTGAGTGACGCGGAAACGCCTGCCACCGGATCAATCGCGATCTCGACCTTTTCGTGAGATATGTCTCCTGTCTCAGAAATCGCTGTTCGAACGCGATCCGACAGGTGCTTCAATCTATATTCCAGGCCAGGCCCAACTCCTGGGCTGTTGGCAGTCTCCAATTCCCCATGAAGACGTTCCGCATCGCTGCGGCCTTCGATTTGGGCTTCCGACCAGCCAGCTTCCCGCAACGCTTGAATGGTCAACTCTCGCTGTGCGCCTTCGCCTTCTTCGTCGGGCTCGTGCATTGTCGCATTTACGTCCGCGGCCGCCCTCTCGAACATCTGCGCCCAGAGATCACGAGCCACGTCATTTCTTTGTTTCATTCGAGCACACTGACGACCTCAGTGCCTCGCTTGACAACTGCGCGCTTTACATGGTCGCGAATGTCTTCAACCGAGTGATCAACGGCCAACTCAACCACACGTTCTTTGCGACCTCTCCGTTCCCGCCAGTGGGCATAGGGATAATCTGAGATGCGCGCGAAGATCGTTTCATCGCGTGGATGTGGCATGGGCTTGGTACAACCGCTGTTGATAGGACAAAGCCAAATCGCCTCCCTATGCGCCTCGATTAGCGATCGCGTATCGACCTCAAGAACGTCGTGCTCCTGGTCTCGGTAAGCCTTCGCATTTGTCAGCTTATGGAGGCGGTCCTCGGAGAGCCAAAAGAAAGCTTTCGCGTTCAGCAATTCATACCAATCCGCTGGCGAGAGGCGTTCGGGCAAAGCCCGCCTTAGCCCCGCATCGCTCATCGGAATTTGGTCCCGCACGACGGCTCGTGGAAGACCGTCGCCCGTCACTTCGACGCTTTCGGGCCGATGTTGGCTTTCGATCTCAGTCCGTTTTGGTGGCTGGACGGCATAGTGGTCCAAGAGCGCACTGGTACTTAGCAGACCATATTGCTTGATCGACTCCCATGAGCCTCGTTCCGCCATGTGATACAGCGTCGGGCAGTTCGCGATCAATTCTTCAAGTTCCGCTTCGTTCACCACGCTCTCCGATCAATGACGTTGCGCCAGTTAAAATCTGTCGACAGCAGCGAAACCGGCCGACCTGATATTCTCTCGATCTCTTCGACGAAACTGATTGTGTCTTCAGAAAGCTGCTCAAAGCGAAATGCGTTGCGGTTGTTCACGTCGAAGTAATCGACAAATGTGAGGGCGATATCCGTCGGCCCGTTAAGCTGAACCGAATCGCGAAACTGGAGCCAGTCGAACTCCGCGATGCGTCGTGGCCTGTCGGTGGTAGTGGTGCGCTCGGTCTTCTCAAGTTCCTCCAGCGGGATACCACTGCGCCGATGGATTTCCGCCATGTCGACCTCGTGCGCCATCGGACCGGAGGGACCGCCGACCCGGATTGGATAGGTACGGCAAACCATGATGACTTTCCGGACGTTTGAAGGCGCAATGCCAGCATCGGCCAAGCAACCCGACACCGTCGTATCTCTAGTCGTGACATGGGGATAGTCGCCGTGGTGAAGACTTAGGCCAGTGCCCTGCGTGCCCTCCAAGAGGATGCGCTGTCCCGCCACCATCGCGTCTGCCAAGACCTGACGAGCGCTTCCCAGGTAAGGTTGGAGGACATCACAGTCGCGGGCAAGAAAGGCCGCCTTCTCCTCTTTGTAGTCCGATCGACCAGTCATTTTGCGGGCAGAAGCAACGCCAACGCCTTGTGCCGTCGAGCTGATGCTACCGAACCGTCTTTCTTCCTCTTTCCGATCTTCATCGGTGATGATCATCGCGCGCGGGTCGATGGTGAGTCTGGCAGCATCAATCTTGTGCTCGGCGATCTCTTCGAGCAGCTTCTTGGGATTGATCACAGCGCCTGGGCCGAGCAGCAGCTTCGCATTCGGAGCTCGCTGGGTGCCCGAAGGAAGGTGATAGTATTTTTCCGGCTTGGGCTCTGCATAAACTTGGTGGCCCGCGTTTGGTCCTCCAACACGCACTAGGAGGTCATACTCCGGCGCGATATGACCAACGATGTTCCCCTTGCCTTCACTTCCGAACTGGCCGCCGATGAGAACATCGACCACGGCGTCGTTCGAACGGGGATAAAGATTGAGGAGCGCCGTAGCCCGAACAAGAACCGCTTCCTCGTTGCAGCGGTCGGTCGAGACAACAATATCGGCGATATCCGCGAGCTTCTCGATCTCCCGCTCTGTACGGTTGCGCTTCAGTTCATCGTACGCGACCGCCTCATCGTCCTCTCTGCTGCGCCCTTCGTACCGCTTTCGCAGTTCCTCATCGGTCGCAGTCAGATGGATGTGATGGACCTCGGCACCGTATGCCCGGCGGATCGCCGCGATCTGGCCCGGGATACGGACAGAATCGACGATGTAGAGGCCCTTCGGGGTTTGCGCCTTCGCATACGTGTCGATCGAACGCTGCAATGCTTCGCCGACCCATGCGCCGCCATCCTTTTTGTCGAGCCTCTGTCCCGCCAGCTGCAGTGCCTTACGTTCCGGCTTGGTCTTGGGTGCCTTCTTTAGAATGAGTTCGCGCGTCTTGATGATCTTCGCGCCATGCTTTTCCTTGAGCAGTCGCACCAGAGCCGACTTGCCGGAGCAGATGGGTCCGGAAAGCAGAACGACACGAAGGTTTGCGCCCGCGCCCGCCAATTAGAACAACTCGAGCTGTGCCCGCTTCGGCGGAACATCGTAAACAGTTACAAACAAACCGGCACGCACCATCACATCATCAAGCATCTCTTCTATCGTTGACCAATCACCTCCCGCAGATCCTGTGCCGATCTTTGGCATATGGATACTCGCCCCAATGGATGAGGCATGATCGGCAACTTGTTCAAGGCAGGTTCGTAGTTCTGCATATCTAATGCGGGGAAAGAGTGAGGGACCGAAGCCTTCCTGTCCGATCAGACTTGCGATGATCAGATCATCGCTGGCCTCCGAAAAAATCACGCGGCCTAAACGATCACTTTGGGGGATCTGCATGACTTTCTCCGAGTAGGCTTTTTCCGCGTCCGGAAAGCGTTTCGCAATCTTGCGCGCAACCCCTCCGCCCCATTTGATCGCCTTGTCGTTGACCAGCTGACAGATGATCTTCTTGCCGCCGTTGCGAGGCTCCAAGACGTTCCCATGAAGCAAGCGTATCGGACGATGGTTTTCTTGGGCTTCGTCAAACCTGACCAGACCAGCCACTCTGGGGTAAACGCTTCCCGGATAAGCCGTCAGACCCACACACTCGATCTGGGTCGGCTTGTCCGTCACCCATTGTTCAACTGAACGATCTGTATGACCTATCGCTGTGCAGCGATGCACAATGCTCTCATCGGGAATGGCCATCCCAGACAGGCGCATCTTCGGCGCGGTCGGCGAGCCGATGAAATAGTCGATCTTGTAGTGGCGCGTCCCATTCTCCAAGACCGTGGGCGACGAAACGAAGATTCCGATGGGTTGGCTGGATATCTTGGCTAATCGGATAAGAAAGGCTTCGGCCGAGACGTCATAGTCTCGACGCTGACGCATCAAGTCTTCGATTGGAGGAATGTCTGTCGCAGCCGATAGGCTTCCGATTGGAAGCACGAACTCCGAAGCGGCCAAATTGCACAGCATTTCCAACTGCCAATCGTCCGGTGTCTTATCGCCGCCTCGGTTGCGGATCTGCTCCGACCAATCAGGGAAGAGAAGGTGCGCGATTTCATGAGCAATTGAAAACCGCACCCGCTCCCGCGGCTGCTGAGGATTGAACTCGATCTTTGGGCCGCTTTCAGTCGCAACCAGTCGAGCATCGGCGACGCTCGAATTGGCCTCGATTTGTACCTCTAGCATCTCTGCGATGTGTAAAGGATTGAATGGTGGGCCTTCCCAGCCTTTCTCACGGGCTTTCAAAACAAGAGCGCGTGCCGCCTCTTCCATTGCGGTCAATGGGTCTGCGTTCTTCGCAAAAGCCCTTACCGAGGCATTGGTCCAATTGATTGATGGAGCGTTCGTCATCGTGTCGAAGTGTCGGAGCTAGAGTCATGTACAATGTTTCTTCTTTGCGAAGCGGCAAACGCAAATCGTAAGCAAAGCATGTCGATCTTCGACAGACGAAAACCAGCCCTCGCAAAACCAATAATCCTACAAGACATCCGAATAACCCTGGATTGCCGAAGCGAATTTGGTCATGCCCATTCCTTCATAAGCTTCGATATGTTCCTCCGAGCTTCGCGGTTGCCGCTTTAGCGCAGCCCTGTGGTCTCGAACCGCTCCGAGAACAGCGCCCGGGTAAAGATCGAACAAGCTGAAAGCGAAATCATCTGGATGCTGAGCTTCAATCTCGTAGGGGTCGAGCTCTTCCTGCGGGAAGTCCTTCAAATTCTGTGTGACAATGACATCAGCTCGGCCCCTGATCGCTGCTGCAAGAACGTGCCGATCATCGGCATCAGGAAGCGTCAAGCCATCAATCAGCGGCTCGAACCCCACAACTACCGCATCGGGGAAATGCCGATCCATGGTCTCCCTGGTTCGCTGAAGTTGATCGACGGTTAGGTCAGGCCGGTCTATCAGCACATTTCTCATCCATTCGTCGTGGATGATTTCACTCCAGCGAACGCGGTAGAGATTGCGATCGGCGAGGCGTAAGAGCAAATCGCGCAGGCCGGCCGGATAGATGACGTTGGCGTCCAGTAACGCAGTGAACCGGTCCATGCGCTATTGAAGGCCAAGCTCTTCATCGAGATCAGTCAACTCGTCGAGCGCCTTGCGACGCGCCCGTTCTGTCTCGCGGCGGAAGGTAAGAACATCTTCCGCCCGGACCCGTCGGTGCGTGCCAACCTTCCGGTGTGGGATCTTTTCTTCATCGAGAAGCTGCACGAGATGGGTCCGCGAAACATTGAGTAAATCGGCCGCTTGCTGCGTCGTCAGCTCCGCATGAACGGGCATAAGCGTTACTGCGTTGCCGCGCGCCATCTGCTCAAGGATGTCGAGGAGCAGCCGCACTGCTGCAACCGGCAAGTCGACGGTTGCAGCTCCCTTCGGACCAAAATGCGCACGCACGACCTCTGCGCCGTTGATGATGGACGCAATTTGACGACCCGTCTCCGCCGCAAGCGCCGATTCCTTATCGGTCGGCATGACCAGTTCGGCTTCCTTCAAGACCGCGAGGTTCATGGCTGATCTCCTTTCACCAGCTCTATATAGCTCATAAACGACACAAACGCAACAAACAACATAAACGAAAGCGGCTCCTCCTTCACGGGAAGGAACAAGACACCAGTATCTTCAGAGGATTTGTAACGAGAGAAAGGTCCGCGGGTTGCCCGTCACGGAAGCTCACTGCGACAGGGATTTCCTGCAGCGGTTGCAAATCCAAGGCTTGCCAGAGAGAGCACATCTTGGCTCAGCGAGCTCAGGCATCACCGCTCTGACACCCAGTCAAAGACGCGAATAGCGATCGACGAAATAGTACGATAAAGAGTCTGATGATTAGTCTTCAAAGATTACGTCGAGAGTTGCATTCTTCGTTGCCGATAAGATGTACGCGAAATGACGTGCCCTCGTGAGCGACACCTGCAGCAACCTGCGGGTCTCCATGTAAGGCGCTTCCTGGTCACGCCCCCTGAAAGTCCGATGCTGATCCTCAACCAGCAAGACTGCATCATATTCGCGCCCTTTGAGCTGATGCATGGTCATCACGCTAATGCTCGACGCCTCGCGGTGGCTGTCGGTGAGCTGCTCTTGAAGAATAGCCTCATCAAGCGCCGCCTCAGCTCCTTGATAGGTGCCTTGTTCGCGCCAAAGTGCGGCCAGTTGCTCTTCGATAGCGGACCCACGCCTCAACAAGCGTAGATAACGTGCGTGCCCGCCAGTACGTCTCAGTTCGTCTGCATCGGCGTCTTCAAGAGCCCTACGAGCGATAAGCCAATCCTCGGTCGGTGAACCTGAAAACCCCGACGCATCCAAACCGTCGAGGACGCCGACCAAGGCCTTCACACACTTCGTTCCGGGTGGTTTCCCATCGCGACACTTTCCGGCCCAAACGCCAAGCCGATCAGATGTTTTGATTGCGGTCACTTTACCCGATGACCGAAAAACGTCCCCAACCCGTTCGAGACAGCCCGCCAATCGTTCATTCCGGGCTTCGTTCTGAGATGCCAGCAAATGGGCGATCACTCTTGCCGCGAGAGTGATCTGTAACTGATCGAACATAACATCGTGTCGAACCGGTTTGTGCTCCGTGGCGCCCAAAGTGATGCGCTGAGACAGGACGTCCGAAGTCAGTCGAACCATTGTCCGACTCCGAGCCGCTACGGCGATATTCAAATCTCGATGCCCGGCTCGCTTGACCGTCTCGTTCCATGTTTTGATCAGGGCAACACGCACACCAACATTGAATTGTCCCGGGCGAAACCGCTTGAAAACAATGTCATCGGGCAGTTCAAGTTCTGTGTCGGGCGACAACAAGCTTCGGGCATACCCAGCAATGCCAGTCGCCGGACTTCGATTGTTCTCATTCTGAAAGTCGAAAGTCTCCGCTTTGAGCCCGGCTGCGAAGTCGTTCAATCGGGTGGCGCTCACACCTTTGCGCCAGGCGTAAATTCGCTGCTCGGTATCACCCAACGCGATGATATCTGAATCCTCAGATAGCGCCTGAACAAGGCGCCACTGATCTTCATCAGTGTCCTGAAACTCATCGACAAGGATGAGTGGGTGCGCGGCGCTGAAACATCGTCTCGCGACAGAAGATCGTTCGAGCAGCTCTGCAGCACGCGGCGCGAATTGATCGTAGGTAGCCCGCCCTTCCTGCTCAAACAGGCGCGTTTCTTCTTCCGACCAGGCTTCGTCCGTCATTCCAGCTTGAATGATCGCTGCATCTTGGGCTGCAACGATTTCAAGCCGGCGCTTTTCTGCGAGAAGGTATCCGTGTGACTTCAGTATGTCCCATGCGAAAGAATGGTAGGTTTTGATGTCGATTTGACGCGCGACCTCGGGCGTCAGGACCTTGCCAGCGCTTTCAAGAATTCGTCGGATCGCTGCATTCGAAAAGCTGAGAAACAACACCGATTGCTCAGACCGCAGCCGCTCCAGAACTGATCTTCGCGCCTTCAACAAAGCGATTGTTGTTTTGCCCGATCCAGGACCGCCCAAAATAAGCATGTGCCCGGAACCTTCCAAAATGGCCCGACGCTTTGCGCAAATCTTAAATGCCTCTTCCGGGTTCGTCATGGTTCGTCGGCAACCGCCACATCATCATCGTTGCCGTCTTCGTCATCATCGTCGCTGACGAGACGGTTCGGCAACGCATCACTGATCGCCTCAAGAGCTTCGACAAAAATGCTCGGAAGATCATCTTCGTCGCACATTTCAACCAAGTGCTGGGCATAGCCCGACCCCTTACGGGCCTTTAGGACACGTTTGCAGAGCTTGCGAACGTCATCGTCGTCCGCCTCTTCATCGTATCCGAAGAGTTTCGGTTTCTGGGCGTTTTGCGGATAGTCATCCCAGGCTTCTGCCTCCTCGAGAAAGTCGCGGACAACGCTGATCGAGACTTCTTCTGCAAGAAGATACTCAATACCTGTCTGATCCAACTCCCAAGCCTCGTCGAAGAGCGCCTCGATATCGTCACTCACAGCATCGTTCTTCTGGCGGTCGTAGAACGCATAAGTTTTGAGGCCGAGACCAGAGAAGAATTCTCCGTAGCGCAGAAGCCCGCCGTCACCCTCACATTGCACGATCGTGACACCTGACAGATCTAGCGGCGTGTAAGACCCTTCTTCGCTTTGCTCTTCAAGCACGGCCGAGGCCGAATACAGAGCTTCTGCGTCAGAAACGCCTTCAACGCAAAGAACACCATTGCCAAGCATCGCTTCGGCGAGGACACGCCGGAGGTTTCCCTTGTAGGCTTTCGCCTTTAGGCCTGTTACCTCGACGACGCGTCCAGACACCGCCCCTGCATCTTCCCGCTCCAAAAGCACGACATTCTCTGGCGCGTACTGCTCCAGGACAAAAGGAGAATGCGTCGTCAGGATAGACTGATCCATATGCTTGTGAAGGAACTGGACGATCCGACGCTGAGTATGCGGCGGGATCGCAATCTCCGGCTCCTCCATTGCGAAAATGACGTTGCTTTTCAGTTCAGCAATGAAGGTGAGCAAAGAGAACACCATCGAGTTGATGACGCCAGAGCCCAACCGCCAGTATGGCACCGGAGTGTTCGACCGCTCTGACAGGCCAAATAGCGTGATTGAGCGGCGCAAGCTCTCTCTCGTCAATGACGACGGGTAAAGCCGAAATGTCCTGTCGTCGTCGGACAAGCCGACAAATCTGCGCACGCGGGTATCGATTTCATCGAGTACCGATCTCAGCTGCGGAATTGCATCGATCGCGGGATCAAGGTCCTCCATCGACTGGAGCGTCTGCTCCCACATGGCCGAGCGATCATCATCTTTGAGTTTGAGAATGATGTCGAGCAAAGAGCCACGCTCAAGGCTGAGCGCACGTGATCCCGTCCTTAGTGCTCTGAGATAAATGAAGCCGAATTGTCTTTTTGCCGATCGCGAGACACGCGCCCTCCGCTCGCCATCATCCGCAGGCGGACTGGCAAAATACGTCTCTGCGCCGAACTCATCTTCTTCGATATCGTAGAGCCCCTCGAACCTGATCCGAAGTGCCGGCACAACATCGTCGGCCTCCAGGTCTTCGGGGGAAGCTGTCTCATCGAGCAGCACGTTGTCGGTCGTGTTCCAGTATTCTCGATGGGCGCGAAACTGCGTCAACACATCGTCTGTCAGCTCTGTGAGAACGACCTCTAGTTGGATTGGAATCGGATTCCCATCGTCATCCAAATATCGGCGTTCATGAAAATCATGCTCATCGACCGGCGACGACCTTGCGAGCCTATCCGGCCCCAACAGTAGGTCCAGCGCTTCACACATCGTCGATTTTCCAACGCTGTTGCCGCCGATGATGACTGTGTGGTCTGGGAAGATGATCTCACCCTCTGCGACACTCCGGAAATGAGACATCGTTAGGCGTCGAATTCTCACGATCCTGCTCCCTTGCAATCTACGGTGACGTTGAGCAATCTCGCGCCCGCCGAGGTGTCGACGAATGTAATGATGTTAGCCATTCGCCGTCAGCGCTTCGAGATAAGGGCGAACAACTGTCGCAACGCCGCCATAGGCGGCCGACTTCGCTATTTCTGCCGGTGTGGCTTTGCGCTGTCGGAGCGCCTCTTGAAGCCCTTCGAGCGCGATCGACTGACCAACGGAGCGTCGATGCCGGAAGCAGTCCGCAATTGTCTTCGCGACGCCGAAGACTTTCACTGACACCCCTTCGATTGATGTCGTCTCGACATCTTCCTTCAGGAGTTTGTCCGTGAAGCGAACAATCCGCAGGCTTGTATCATCATCTGTTGGTGACCAGTCATTCTTCCCGATGGCGAGCCAGACCGATCGAGGCAGTTGATCTGTCAGCTCGTGAAATGCCAGCGCTGAGGTAAGGCAGACCACTCCCTTCGGAACGCGCTTTGCCGCTTCTGCGAGACTGTGGTTTATGTCCAGCGGCGCGTCCGGAAGCTGGTACAGACCGCGGGCGAGACGCAGCACGTCGCCATCCTGGCGCATTCTACCGATGGTCGCAGCTGTGATGCCGGCCGCTTTGAATTCGGACAGACGAACAATGCCCCGATCCCGGAGCAACTCAAGAGCGCAATCGCGCTGTGTCTTGTCCTTCGGCATTGATATTAAACCACCAAGTTCTGGACCTATGTTCTGAGGTTTTGTATCATTCACGCAGTTGCGGGTAAACCCGCTTCAGGCGTGGAAGCCGTTGGATCACAGAGGAGAATGTATCTTTGGCCGGAAAATGGAGCTCTCCAGGCGTTCCCCATAAGGGTTGGACATGCACCTCGGTCGAAGACCTCGGTGCGCCAGACGAGACCTGCGAAATGTGTGAGACGCAGGACATCCGCTACGTCCACCATATGGAGCATCCCGACTATCCCGAAAGCCTCGCCGTCGGGTGCGTCTGTGCCGAGCACATGGAAAACGACTATGAAGGTCCGCGCCGCCGCGAAAAAGCACTCCGCAATGCCGCGCAGCGGAAGCGACGCTGGCTTAGCCGCAAATGGAAGGTCTCGGTCAAGGAAAATGCTTATCTGAATACCGATGGTCTCAATATCACCGTGTTTCAGAGAAACCCGAAGCTTTGGGGTGCGAGGATCGAAGACCGCGCGACGGGGCGTTCCGTTTCTTCGCGTAGGCCCCATCAAACCGAAGACGCCGCAAAACTCGCGGCCTTCGACGCCATGATTTTCCTCAAAAAGGAACGCGGCTGGGGAACTTGAAGATTCCTACGCCAACGAGATCAAACAGCTATCCAGTTGTAATTGTCTCGCGCCTGACGACCACATTTCAGACAAGTTGCGTATAGATCTGGGTCCGGGTCCCGACCATCTCGGGACCAAGGCACCTTCGAAACTTCTGCATAACGTGTCCGCCCGCAGCGGCCCTTGCAAAGAATTTGGACCAACCTGGGACGCGGAATGCCCTCAGCATACTTCGGTATCGGCAAGACATCCTCCAAAAAAGCAATGGTGCGGGCGGGGGGTGATAAGCCCCCCTGTGACGCTCTTGATCCAAACTGGCCGTGCTAGGAAACCTCAGCTGCATACATGCGCTCACGACCCCATTAGGGGACCCGCAGAGTCACTCGCTCACGCACGCACTTCAAAGCTACGCTCATAAGCACCTCCAATCCGATTGCGAAAACAAGGTCCGCGAGTCCCGGAAAGGTCGTGGCGCACGCAACAGCTGCAAGTGCTCCCATCAAAGCCAGTCCCTTGCGGGCCAAGCTCCTAGTTCTGCGAATGAAAATAGCGACTCAGGTTCAGATAACCAAGAGAACATTGAGCTGCTGCCGGTTTCGTGGACACCGAGATAGGGTGTTTATGGGATTGGAGAAAGCCAATGACGAAAAGAGTTTACAGTCGAGGAATAGAACG
>JAAWWE010000027.1 GCA_021404525.1 Rhodobiaceae bacterium | reverse complement strand
CAATGGGTCCTGACCCTAGGTCTTCATCGACAAAGTCCTCCAACGCCTCGTCGGCCAACTCACGCTGATGCAAGAAGTACCGGATTTTCGCCCGGCGCGAGGGAGCACCCGAAGGAATGGTTTCGCAATCCGGCATAGCTTCCAGCACGCGTCTGTTCGGGGCAAATGTATCTAGGATCATCGCCATAAGCTCGCGGGCGCTGGTACAGAAGTGACGCGCTGCGTCAGGGTTGCGAGGATTGAGCGAGAACAGTGCGCCATGCCAGCGGTCGAGCGCGTCCCCGGAGAGCTCGGAAAGGATGGGATCGAGTTGCCGACCCGATTATTTTTCCCGGAGGGTCGTCTTGGGATTTGCCTTGCCGTGCTTCGCGGTAACAAACCGCCCGCTGATCGCGCTGCGATAGCTTCCACCGGTCGAGCCACTCTTCCCGGGCGCTTCTTTCACGGTCGTCCGCGGGTGCGACTTCCCATACGACTTTGTAACGTAGCGACCCGATTTCGCGCTGCGGTAGCTACCGCCGCTCTTTCCTTTGCCTGCCATCTCTCGACTCCTTCTGGCTTCGGATGTGCCTTGGCGCCTCGCCCAGTCCGGAGGCAACTGTCTGCTCTGAAGGCGTACAAAGCCGCCCACACCCCCACACTTAATCAGTTTGTAGCTGATGTCTAGCTATTATTTAGCTATTTAGTAACTATTTTTTCATTGACATGCCTTCACTTTTTACATAGATAGCTGCAGCAACCGTGGGAGACCGACATGAAGCGAACAATGACACTCAACCTCACAGAGGCGGAAATGAGCGCCGTTGAGCAGATGTGCGAGCAGAAAGGTCTTTCAAAGACTGCGCTGGTTCGTCAGTCACTTCGACTTTATAAGTCAGTCGATGATCGACTGTCGCGGGGTGACAAGGTGTTCGTCGAGAGTGCGGACAAGTCAGAAAAGGCCGAGCTGATGGTTCTATGAAGAACCTGATCGACAAGGTCTTCCTGCTGAACCGTACCACCGGCGAATTTGAAACAGCTGAGCTGTTCCATGGCATCGACGAGACCAACCTTTCGCACATAGAGGGTCGCTGGCGACCTATGTTCGAGTTGCGGCGGGAGCAGGCCAAGGCGTCCGGGCAGACCATGGCGGACATCAACGCCGAGGATGGGCACTGGAACTGGGGCCGAAAGGCACTCGCAGCGATTTCGGACCCCTTCTTGTACGACATCTTCGCCTTGGAATGCGGTGGGAACACGCAGGCACTGTTGCTGACTTGTAAAGGCAGCACGGATTGCTTCAGCCGACATCCCGAGCACCCAAAAGCCGATATGATCTACGTCGAGTTCTTGGCCACCGCTCCTTGGAACAGGCCGCGATTGGTAAAGGAACCCACGTACAAAGGTGCCGGCAGAGTACTAATCGGCACCGCCGTGAGCCTAAGTATCGAAGAAGAGCTCGGCGGCAGACTTGGCCTTCACTCGCTGCCAGGCGCGGAAGAATTCTATCGTGATGCGATTGGAATGACTGATCTCGGTGTGGACAAGGAAGGACCGCACCAGGGCCTGAGATACTTCGAATTACCTGAGAGTCAGGTGGCTGGCTTTCTTACCACTCAACACTAGACGGAGGAGCTGAGCATGAAACTGCATTTCACGTCCGATTGGCTACGCAGCCACATCGAAAATGATCCAGACATCGAATGCGAAGCTGGATTCCCTTTGCTTGGTGCGGAGCCGCTCAACCAATTCGTTGGCGCGGCTTCGCACGCGCCCCAGGAAAATGAACCTGAGCTAAAGACGGCAGTCCTATTTCAACTGGTGCGGCAACTCAGAAGGCGGGATGGACTGACAAGAGCGCAGCTGGCTGCAAAAATCCGTATTGACGCTCAAGAAGTCGAGATTATCGAAGCACAACCCGAGTATGTTCCTAAACCGAGAACTGTACATCAATTGGCAGATTACCTGGGAGTTCCAGCAAAAGCAGTGGAGCAGCTTACGTCCGCGGCTCATTCTCCTAGCGATAGTTTGGCCGAAGCGGCGCATCGCTTTGTTGCGAGTTCGGATGATTTGTCAAAGCTGAGCAGAGCCGAGAAGAAGCTCCTCGACGACTTCGTCAAGGTTCTGGCGGCGTTCGACTAAAGGGATGTAGGAATGCCGGTTATTGAGCCGATCATCGACGATTATGAGCGGGCGGATATCAATGAGCATATCTCGCGCCTCCTGCGAGACCTTGGCAATCCGGAACCCCCACTCCGCTTGGAAGTAGTACGTGAGTTGCAGAAGCTGGACCTCACATACTACAGCAAATCCGATCTCAACCTACTTGATGAGATGGCGCACAGAGCGAAGATGGCTGGGCACAAGATTTCGAGCACAGCACAAAGCATGAGGGATGTCGTAAACGAGTTCGGTCTAAAGGGCCTACTCATGTTAAAGGAAGGCGACAAGCGCATCTTCATTGATGACGATGTGGTGCCGTTGAAACGTCGCTTCGTGATTGCACATGAGATTCTTCACGATTTGCTTCCTTGGCATCGATCTCTGCTCATCGGAGATAATGAAACTACGCTAAATCCAACTTTTCATCAGGCAATGGAGGCGGAAGCAAACTACGGCGGACGTCAGTTGATCTTCATGGGCGATCAGTTTCGGCGTGAAGCACTAGACTGCTCATTCGACTGGAAGACCATAGCAAGCTTCAAGGATCGCTACGGCAACACTCTGACTACCACACTCTGGCAGATGGTTTGCGAGCGCGATCCTCAGCAACCAGCATTTGGCCTTATCAGCCGCCATCCCTATCACGCCGATATTTGCTCAAAGGCCGGCAACGAAAATGTAGCCTACTTCCCAAGATCCCGCGGATTGATCGATCGCTTTCCCTCACTGTCGCACGACATGGCGTTCGCCGCGGTCACGCAACACGCGACAACCAAAAAGAGGGGACCCGTCGGAGAGGGCGAAAGCGTCTTTTACGATGCCAACGGAGAAGCACACGTCTTTGAGATCTTTAGTTTCTCGAACACCTACGATCTGCTGACATTTGGAGTCTACAAATCGCCCTATGTTCCAGCTACGCAAGTGGCCTAGAAAAGTTGCCTTTAGATGTACTTGCGATAGTCACTGCTCACCTTGTGACCGGCGGGAACATACTTTAGCACATCTCCGACCTTGCGGGCTGCCCGTACCCTCGAACCCATCTTCGATCGCATTCAGAAACTCGCCTGATTTTTCGACGGTCAGAGCGCTGCCAACAACGCCGACTTTGATCGTGTCCCCCAGGTTCGTTTGCAACGGGCCCGCCTGTAGCAACCCCAATCGTGGATCAGGATGATGGTGTTGGTCACCAAATTCCAGTTCAGGCTCCGGGAAGATCTTTGTCTTGAAGTCGCTCATAGGTCGAAACTGCCTTGTTCATTCGAGCCGGACGACTTCCTCGACTTCTGCGCCTTCGCGCCCCACACGTCCTCGGGCACACTCTTTGGCAGTTCGATGGAAGGCGGGTCACCAAACTTGATGATACGATCCGTCTTGGTGTCGGGTGCCAGCAGTTCGCCAGCATCTTCAAATTCCATACCTGACAGCAATCGATGCCACATGATCACCTGGCCTCGAACGGTGCTGTTTGTGTCGAGGCGCTTCTTCCCGGACAACAAGGCATCCGGATAGCGCCAGCCGATTGGCGAGCAGTTTCAACGGCACGCCATGCCTGGGATCGCCGACGAGCTGGCCGAGCACCGTCAGAGCTGCTCCCGACCGAAAGGCCACAGCTTCAAGGGTTTTTGCACGTCCTGAGGTGACCCAGCGCGGGAGTTTCGGTAGGATCGTCTGGTCGTCAGAGAGTGCGGCGGGCTGATAGGTTATGCCACAACACTAGTCTCTGACGGCGCTTTCGTCCACAATATGATGTAGAAACCGCCCCACCCTGCGGGTCTTTTCTATGTCCAATAATCTTGCATTATCGGACGTAAACAAATATGCTGAGCGACATGTCGAAAAGCACCGGTAAATCGCGCTCAGAGCCAGCAAACGTCCTCTTGCCCAAAGAGGACGACGAGAGAGACCCGACGTCAGGCGAGGCTTTCACTCTCCCCTCCTCTGTCGCTGGGTCCGGCACCCTCGATCGGTTGGTCGAAACCGCCCGCGACTACGCCAAGGCCTCGACGGCAGAGAACACCAACAAGGCCTATGCCGCCGATTGGAAGCACTTTGCCCGTTGGTGCAGGCTGAAAGGCACGGATCCCCTTCCCCCGTCGCCCGAGATGATCGGCCTGTATCTGACGGACCTTGCCGCACCCACAAACGGGCACCCTGCCCTATCGGTTTCTACCATAGACAGAAGGCTCTCTGGACTGACTTGGCACTATGCGCAACGGGGTTTCACGCTCGACCGCAAGAATCGGCACATCGCCACCGTGCTGGCCGGCATCAAACGCAAGCACGCGCGTCCGCCAGTACAGAAGGAAGCTGTCCTGCGAGATGACATTCTGGCCATGGTCTCCACCCTTCCCTACGATCTGCGGGGCCTGCGAGATCGGGCGATCCTCCTGATCGGCTACGCAGGTGGGCTACGACGGTCAGAGATCGTCAGTCTCGATTTTGGAAAGGACGACACTCCCGACAGCGGTGGCTGGATCGAGATACTTGACGATGGCGCGGTTCTGACCCTGAACGCCAAGACCGGCTGGCGGGAGGTCGAGATCGGACGCGGCTCATCGGAACAGACCTGCCCAGTGCATGCGCTGGAGCAATGGCTGCAATTCGCCAGGATCGATTTCGGGCCGGTCTTTGTGCGCACGTCGCGGGATGGAAAACGCGCGCTAGATACCCGGCTATCCGATAAACACGTCGCGCGCCTCGTCAAATCCACTGTTCTGAAATCCGGTATCCGGTCTGACATGCCTGAGAAAGAGCGCCTCGCTCTGTTCTCCGGTCACTCGTTGCGCGCCGGCCTCGCCAGTTCTGCGGAAGTCGACGAGCGCTACGTACAAAAGCACCTCGGACACGCCTCGGCCGAGATGACCCGCCGCTACCAGCGCCGCCGGGACCGGTTCCGCCTGAACCTCACGAAAGCGGCGGGGCTTTGATCAGGCGGTCATTCGGTCGTTTAATAGCGATACCTTAAATTGCAAACGGCCCGATTTCATGCCCCTGATAGGCTATGCGCGCGTCTCAACCGAGGATCAGACCCCCCTGCCCCAGTCTGAAGCCCTGCAAACCGCGGGATGCGTCGAGATCTTTGAAGAGCACGCCTCTGGCGGCAATCGCGCGCGGCCGGTGCTTGCGCGTGTTCTCGAGCGTGTCCAGACCGGCGACACGCTGGTCGTCGTGCGGATCGACAGGCTTGCGCGATCTCTGTCGCACTTGCTGGAGGTGATCGAGCGGCTGGAAGCCAAGGGCGCTTTCTTCCGGTCCCTCCAGGACCCGATCGACACGGCATCGCCACAGGGCAAGTTCACACTGCAGGTTCTGGGCGCCGCGGCCGAGTTCGAACGCGCGCTGATCCGCGAACGCACCAAGGCGGGGCTGGCGTCGGCACGCGCCAAAGGGCGCGTAGGCGGCAACCCTGGACTTCGCACCAAGGATCCTGCTGCGCTGCGCAAGGTCCGGCTGGCGCGACAGGACAGCTACATGGAGCGCCTGAACGAGACCGCGCAGGATTGGGTGCCCCATGTGCGCCGCTTGCGCCCCGATATGGCTTGGGAAGACGTGCTGCGGATTATCAATGGCCCCCTGCCCCCAGATCGCCATTGGACCCAAAGCCGCCTGCTCCGCGCCGTGAAAGCATATGTGCGCGACGGCTTTCTGCCCGATGAAGTGCTTGGCCGCGCCGGACGCCGCGAAACCGACGATCGACTGCCTGCCATCGTTGCGGCCATCAAGGGGGCAGACCCGGACATCACGCTTCAGGCGATCTGTGATCGGCTGGAGTCGATGCGTGAGCGCACCCCTCGGGGTCGTGCCAGCTGGCAGCCGTCTTCGGTCAAGATGTTGCTCGAACGAGCGGAGCGGCTTGGACTAATTTCATCAGAATCGGCTCACTCCCAAATGTAACTAGCAGAGGCTCAAACAGCTGAATCTATCGCTCCAAGCACCGTCAGAAGGTCAATTGTGCCATTGGTTGCATGGGTTTAGCCAATACCGTCCAAACAATTCTCATGAGTGGCTTGAAACACGAGCTCGTAGACTTAATGCAATAAAATCAAAGTCTTGCGCTTATCTTGATGTGACTGTACGTATTGGTGCTGTGGATAACTTTCACACTACATCTAGATTCTTCTTGCCGGACTCACTGGATCGTGGCATTCCCGTTCTGACGGTAAAACGCGTCAGACACGCTGTACACCGTCAGAATGACCAAGAGCCTCAACAGAGGCCGAGAATGGGCGGCAGGACATGGATGATCGTAACGTTGGATACACGCAAGGCATAGGCTCTTCCGACATCGGAGCATTTGCAGACAATCTGGCGGAATCTTTGGATCGCCAGATGAAGATCGCTTTCGAACCCGAAGAACGAAAGTCCCTACGCCGCTTCAGTTCCACCGAAGTCGCCGGCCTCCTGCGCGTAAGCACATCTAACCTGCGCAACCGGCACAAGGACGGCAGCTTCCCGGAAGTGCATACAGACAACCGCGGACACCGGTTCTACACAGCCCAAGAGATTGATGAGCTGCGCGATGTTCTTGGACGCACTGGAAAGAACGCAGAAAGCTACCGCCCAGGTCGACGTGATGGCGATCGTCTCCAGGTGATATCCGTCGTCAACTTCAAAGGCGGTTCATCAAAGACTACTGCAACGATTCATCTTGCGCAAAGGTATGCCTTGCGCGGTTACCGAGTGCTGGTCCTAGACCTCGATCCGCAAGCAAGTTTGACCACGTTTTTCGGTTTTCGGCCCGAGCTTGAGTTCGCCGATGGCGGCACAATCTATGATGCTTTGAGATATGAGGACCAAGTTCCTCTCTCGAACGTCATCCAAAAGACCTACTTCCATAAGCTCGACATGGTGCCCGCCGGTTTGATGCTCTCGGAGTACGAAACCGAGACCGCAAACGCTCTCGCCCGTCGCGTACAACCCATCTTTGCAGAGCGCCTTGCCTTGGCGCTTGAAGAGGTTGAGGCAAACTACGACATCGTCCTGATCGACTGCCCGCCTCAGCTTGGGTTTCTAACCCTGACTGCTCTGGCAGCCTCGACGGGGCTTTTGGTTACCGTCGTACCTGGCATGCTTGACATCGCATCCATGAGCCAATTCCTGAAGCTTGCTTCAGAAACGGTCAAGGCGGTGGAGGAAGCCATCGGTCGGCGTGTCACATGGGATTTTGTCAAGTTCCTGATTACAAGATATGAACCGTCTGACGGGCCGCAGACCCAAATGGCAGGCTACCTGAGATCGATTCTGGCAGGTCAGGTCATGACAGAGCCAATGCTGAAGTCTACGGCAATCTCCGACGCGGGGATGACCCAGCAGACCGTCTACGAAGTAGATCCAAGCCAGTTCATCAGAAAGACAATTGATCGCGCCCTGACTAGCGTAAACGGCGTTGGCGATGAACTGGAGCAGACGATCCAAATGGCATGGGGGCGTCGCTGATGGCCCGAAACATCTTCAACCAGCCTCCAAAGGATGAGACGGGGAGCGCAGTCCCCTCCCCTACCCCGCCAAAAGCGGCAAAGCTACCGGGATCTGTTGGTGGATTGCGCGACTCTTTGCGCGAGATCACAGCAAACTCGATCCGCGACATCGAGCCCGACCAGATTGACATGGATGGTCTGCGCGATCGGTTGGTGCTGGAAGATTCCAGCATCGATGAGTTGGCCGAGAGCATTCGCAAGCATGGCCAACAAGTGCCCATCATGGTTCGCCCATCAACCCAACCGGACAGATACCGCATCATCTACGGTCGCCGCAGGCTTGCGGCGATCCGTAAGGTTGGTGGAACGGTCAAGGCGATCGTTCGAACCTTGGATGATGACGCATCTCTGATCGCTCAGGGCCAGGAGAACAACCTCAGGCTAGATCCGTCTTTCATCGAGAAGTCATTATTTATCAAAGAGATGCAGGAATCCGGGTACAAACCCGGCGTCATTCAGGATGCTCTAGGCCTGACCCGGCAAGGCGTATCCAACCACAGGGTTGTTATTGAGCAACTGCCTGACGGGCTTGTTCAACTCATCGGGCCAGCACATGGCATCGGACGACGGCAGTGGGGTGATCTGGCTGCCTTATCGGTGAAGGTAGATTCGGTGGACATCGCCAAAGAGACAATCGCCGCCCTGCCCGACGACACTCCAAGTTCCGAAAAGTTCCAGGCGGTCTACTCGGCTTGCGCAAGCAAAACGCGTAACGACGAAAAGCCTCCCAATCGTGGTCTGACATCGGTCATCAAAAATGAGCACGGCAGTTCTTTGGGCACGCTGACTGTCGATGAGAAAGCAATCGCTATCAAGGTCGCCAAAAAGGACAACCCAGAATTCGGCCAATGGTTCGAAGAGCGCGCGGAAGCAACGCTTTTGCAGCTCTTCGAACAGTGGCGGAATGAGAGCGGCTCTGGGTCCTAACCCAAGCCACACAGAGTAACGCGAGCAGAGGAGAAAAGCGAAGACCAGAAAGAAAAGAGCCCCCCAAAGTTTCCCCTGGAGAGCCCTCATCATTCGATTAGCACTCATGATGTAGCAACCTCCAGCAAACCGGTCAAGAGTCACCGATTCGGTGGACGTGTTTTTATTGCCTTTTTCTGAGCGAAATCTCGGGAAGAGACGGGAAAGTTGTGGGCCAAACGGTCGTCGTAAACAAACCATGCCATTTATAAAACTGTCGATCGAAGCCGCAGGTGCTGATGCAGCCCCCGGCTCATTTCCCCCATCTGAAACCGACGTCTGGACCATCTTCAGAGCCCTGAGAGACGCGCGCAGCGTGTTTGGTCTACGTCCTGGCCACATACAGACACTTCAAGCCATGCTCAGTTTTCTGAAGCCTGGCCATGGTGAAACGGTTTTTGCGTCGAACAATTCCATCTGCCAGCGCGTTGGCGGAATCGACGAACGGACACTCCGCAGGCACATCAACCGCTTCGTTGAACTCGGTTTCATCAAGCGCAATGACAGCTCGAACCGAAAGCGCTACCGCGTTCGCTCATCCGGCGGAGAGTGCATCAGTTATGGATTGTCTCTCGCCCCCCTGCTCCGACGTGCGAGCGAGCTTATCGCCATCGCGCAAGAGATGGAGAATAACCGGCGCGATCGGATATTTGTCCGCAAACAGATCCTTACAAAGCTCGCCCATTTGGAAGAGCACGATCCCAGCAACGCATTCATCAACCACGCACGGAGATCTCTACGCAGGAAGCTGAGCCTCCCCGAATACCACGCACTGCTCGCCAATACAGATGCAGAATGCCAGAGTTTGTCTGCCCCGGATGACCCACCAGAAACTTTGAAATTGCCCGCCAATGCCGGACAAACTGTCCGGCACCAATCTAAGTCTGAAGAAGAAAAAAAAGATTTAGATAGCAAACTAGGCGATGAAGCACTGAAACCAGACTTGCTAACCTCAGTCTGCGATCAGGCGACATCGTTCTCCACAGAGAGACTTAGAAACTGGTTGGACATTGAAAACCATGCTCGAACACTTGCACCCATGATGGGCATTCACCCAGAAACATTCGAGAAAGCCAAGAATGCTGTAGGAGCTCAGAAAGCGTCATGCGCGATCTTCATCATGCTACAGCTTGGAAAACGCATCAGGGACTTTGGAGCGTATTTTCACAGTATCACCCTGGGTCAAAGGCAAAACCAATTTGATCCATTAGCTTTGATCAAGCGACTGTCCGAAACCAATGAGCGAACCGTCTAATGTCCACCGCGGTGGACTTCTAACGTGATGCGGCGCTTATGGCGGCGACAACTGTCTAAACGCTCCGAAGCGGCAAAGCCACACCGCCTCTGGCGACGCGTGTCGGTCGTTCAGTTTATCAAGGACCAGCAGATGTCCACCGCGGTGGACAAGTGACACACGAGTGAGCTTTAGTGGAAATCTCGCCACCCAAGAAAGAAGTCGGCGGCCAGGCATTTCTCCCTGAATCCCTAACGTTATTGTGGCAGGTCACCATCTCCAAAGAGGTTTGGAAAGAGCCGCTCTCGATAGTCCAACGGAAACGCCAACCGAACGGGCGTCTTCGGCGAGGCGGAAGTCAGGTATCCAGCGGTGGTCAGTTTGCTCAGCGTATTGCGTCCCGTGCGCTCGGACGTCTTGAGCACAATTTGCGCGTCGCCACGTTCCAGTGCGCCATGCCGAAGAACCGCCGAAACCAGTTCCGGCGCTCGCTTGTCATCGATGGTATCTGCAACAAGACGACGATACCGTTGGTCCAGTCCGCCGAGATCGAACAGCTTCGCGGAGAACGTGATCTGGTCGAGCGTCACTTTCAGAAACCATTCGCTGAACGTCTTTAGTGCCGCCTCTGACAGGTTGCCGCGCCCGTCTCGGTCTCCGCGGCGTGGGCTGTCGGCCAGATCCATCATCCGTTTGTACTCGCCCCGATCGGTCAGTCCGCGAGCCAGCCCACGCGAAACGGACCAGAGCCCCTGGCCACCGATCCCTGCTGTGAGGGCCATGGCATGAGACATCAATCTGCTGACACGACCGTTGCCATCCGGGAAAGGGTGGATGTAGTTCAGCCGGTGATGTGCAGACGCGATCGCGATGATCCGTCCGCTCGAAGACCGCGCCGCAATCTGAAATCGTTTGTCGAAATGGTCCATGAATGCCGCGACGCGCGACGATGAAGGAGGTAGGTGGCGCCCGACCGCAACTTCCCGATCGTCATCCTGGCGCATGCGTCCCGGAACGATGGGCTCTTGTGTGCCGTCGGGATGTTCGATGACCCGAAACTCATCCGGCATCTCGTCGTAGAAGCTCATGTGGACCCAAGTCAGGAACTCGACGGATGTGGGGCGGGGCAGGGTGCCTTTGCGGTGCATCTCGTCGATGGCCCGTTGAACGATGACGTGCGCCCGGGCCTCAAGGGCGAGAGGGCGGGTTTCTTCCTCAAGCTCGGCACCAGCCAGCGCCCTTTCGATGTCGCGGGGGCGCGTGTTGTGTCCTTCGATCAGGTTGGAGTAGTAGCAGTTCATCACGCGGACGAGATCGGCAAGTTCGGCTGCGCTGTCAGGATGCAGCCCTTGTCCCAGCCCGGTGGCTTCCCTCTGGATGTCAACCGAAAGGTCTGCCAATTCTGTAGGAATATGCTCCTCGAAGAAGCAGGGTTCGATTCTGGCGGGTGTTTCCAGCATTTTTGCCGATCTTCTATGTTTGCAAAGCAATTGAAAAATATACACATTTCGGGTTTAGAGGCAAGGTTTTGCCGATATGCGTTGCCGATCTTGCCTGCCGATCTGAATTTGCTGTTCCAAATCAAGGGCTTCTGGAGACGGCTCGGTATTGAGCCGTTTGTTGAGGACCCGTTGGTTTTTGAGAAGGACAGGGTCCGTACCCGGGAAAAGTGAAAGTGTCCTTCGGGTTTTGTGACTGACGGATGAGGGCCTTTGGGGCCCCTCAGATGGGTCCGGGCCGGATTCCGGTCTGTTTTTCCTGATGAAGGGCATTCCCATGCAAACAGGTGTCTTGCGCGTGTTGCGCGCGACCGCCGCCTCGTGGTGGCGACACAAGGAACTGCGCCGAACCGGCCAGACGGAGCTGGCGCAGCGGCTCGAACGCGAGACTGTGTTGCGCAATCTCGGATATCTCAGGCAGGCTGAAACATTGCCGAATGCCCATGTGATCTGTGGCGATGGCGGGACGTTTGTCCAGCTCGGCTGGACCACCGTGTCGACTTTCGCCCCAATCGAGCGCTTTCCCTTGGCCGCTCTAGCGGTCGCACGTGGGACGCCGTTCATCGATATCCGACCCGTCAACAATGTCATCGCATTCGCGAACCTGCCCCGCGTGACACGAGACGGATCGGTCGACCCTGAACCTTGGGGTCCTGGCCGGGCCGTCTCTCTAACCACCTACATCGACATGGTCGAAGAGCTTGGTGCCAGGATCGTCAACGATCCACGTGCCAGTCGGCCAGCCTGATCACTATCCCCTCACACCAACACTCGAAAGGAGGCCAGCCATGGCCCGTTCCCGCACGCCCAAATTCGATGCCTCCGAGGTCATCACGAACGAAATCATCCGCATTATCGAGCGCGGCGTCCTGCCATGGCGCAAGCCCTGGACCGCCGGTGGCAGTTCCCGCCCGCTCCGTCACAACGGCGAGGCCTACCAGGGCGTCAACAACTTCCTTCTGACCATGCGGACGCTGATGGCGGGCTACAGCTCGCCCTTCTGGATGACCATCCCGCAGGCTAGGGTCAGGACTCATAACCAGTAAATGACCAATGCTGCGAGGGCGATTGCTGAGAGGAAGACCTTCGGGCATCTGTCGTATCGTGTTGCCCCGCGCCGCCAACCCTTGAGCCTGCCAAACTGGTCTCGATCCCGGTGCGCCGTTTTATCGCGGCCTTGGTCGATTTTACCCGCCGTCTGGTTTT
>JAAWWE010000056.1 GCA_021404525.1 Rhodobiaceae bacterium | reverse complement strand
GGGAATTCTATCGACTGCATCCACAGAGGCTTACGCGTCGCCCGGCTGCGATGCGGCTAATAATGGCACCTTCACCACATCAGCCCCCGCCAACATGAATACAATCAGGCAGTTCAATACGACCTTCGATATTGGCGACACGCTCTTTGCGACCGCGACTGGCACACCTCTTGGCGTCGGCGTCGACATTCTACCCGGCCTTCAGACGGTGCTCGTCGTGAATGGCGCCAACGGCAACGGATCCACTGTGGTCAACAATGCTGGACCACATGTCCTCGACATAACACTTGCCGGGGGTCCCGGTGGCGCGGCCTTTCTCAATTTCAGCTGCACCCCGGCGGGGCCGGGCGGGCCCGCCACCACTGCTCCGGGGTCCACGGAACAGGCAGACACGGCGACCAACAGCACCACCACCTCCGTGATTGTCGAGAATGGTGTCGTGAACGGCATTGTCGACGGTGCGGCGCAAGAAGATCCGGCACCCGTTGGTCCCACTCAAGCTGAGATTGACGAAAGAAACGACATAACCAGAGAACTGTTCAACCTTGAGGCAGACGAAAAAAGCTTGGAAGCAGAACTCAAAGAGCAGCGGCGGAGGCTGGTTAATTGGGAAAAGGCGCAAGAGAGGGGTACTGCACCAGGCACGAACGATGGTTCCAGTGATGGCTTTGCAGCTGCATTCACCCGCCTGTTTGTTCCGGTCGATGTATACAATGATCTCAGAAAGCCTGATGAGTTGGCAGAAGATCGTGCAAAAAGTGCTGAACTCAGCCGCATTTATGAAATGCGAGCAAACATCCGAAAAGCAGAAGAGGAACTTTCCAGCAACCGCAGCAGGCAAGCAGAGATAAAGGAACGTCTGAAAGAGCTGCCAGAGGAAACAAACGATTTCACTCCAGATCCTGAAGATCTTGATGATGGTGACGCGATCCTCTTTGCGGGCCGTGATCCGTTTGCCCGGGCACGGTGCCCTATAGCGGTCCGTCGCTGCCGCAGAATAAGGAGCAGAGGGAGTCGTAGGATGACAGGTGAACAACC
>JAAWWE010000040.1 GCA_021404525.1 Rhodobiaceae bacterium | reverse complement strand
TTTTTTAAAGACAGGGTTTTGACTTTTGTGTTTTTTTTTTTTTTTAAGAAGCGTTGGGTCGACGTTGGCACTGCCTTTTGCGCCAAATTGTCCCCCCTTGGCCTTCTGGGGGAAACCCGGGCCTTTGCCTGGCCGTTTGATCTCTGCGATGACGCCGCCCGACACGCTGCGAGACATGCCGATGTTCCCACGAATGTGCTGCGCGCCATTGCCAAGGTTGAAACAGGTCGCTCGGTGGCGGGCACAGTAAAGGCCTGGCCCTGGACCGTGAACATAGAGGGCAAAGGCTATTGGTTCGAGAGCGAAGAGGAAGCGCAGACCTTTGTGCGCGCCGCCTATATGCGTGGTGCCCGCAGTTTCGATATTGGGTGCTTTCAGATCAACTTCAGATGGCATGGCGCAGCCTTCGAGTCGTTCGAAACCATGTTTGATCCGATCGAGAATGCGCTTTATGCCGCAAGATTCCTGCAGGAGCTGCGGCGTGAAATGGGCAGCTGGGCTAAAGCGGTTGGGGCCTATCATTCCAGGCAGCCGCAACGCGCCCAAGGTTATCGCGACCGGGTCGAAGATGTCTATGCTGGGTTGGATGAAATGCGGTCTTCGGAGCCTGTGGCAACATCGCGCCAGAGCCTTTCAGAGCCTGTTCTGTCCAGCAACGGCTATCCGCTGTTGCAACATGCGGATGGCGTCACGCGCTCGGGCTCTCTCGTGCCGATGGGGGAAACGCGGCGCTATGTAATCCGGCTCGATCAAACAGTTGCGGTGGGGTTCTAAAGCATGGGCGGTCTTTCCATCAAGTCGGTGTTTCAACCAACGGTCCTGCTGGCGCTCGCGCTTATGGCCGTGATCGGTATGATGATCCTGCCCGTTCCGGCATGGCTGCTTGATGTCGGGCTGGCGGCATCTTTTGCCCTCGCAATCCTGATTTTTACGATCACGCTCTTTATCGACCGGCCGCTCGATTTTTCCGCATTTCCAACCATCCTCCTTGCGTCGCTGATGCTGCGCCTGGCGCTCAATGTTTCTTCGACCAAGCTGATCATCGGACAAGGCCATACCGGCACCGATGCCGCAGGACAGGTGATCGAGGGGTTTGCCGATTTCATCATCGGCGGCAATGTTCTTTTGGGTCTTGTCGTGTTTCTCGTGCTTTTGATCGTCAACTTTCTGGTGATCACCAAAGGTGCCGCGCGCATGGCAGAGGTTGGTGCACGCTTTGCCCTTGATTCAATGCCCGGCAACCAGCTTGGCCTTGCACGGTGCAAGTTCGACGGGTGCCCACCAACTACAGGGGGCCCCAGAGAGCGCGGGGCGGACAAAAAAGAAGAAACACCCCTTTAAAACACG
>JAAWWE010000050.1 GCA_021404525.1 Rhodobiaceae bacterium | reverse complement strand
TTCCCCACGTTGCGCGCGGCGGGGAATATGGGCGCCCGTCTGGGCTTCCCCATTTCCGTTCCCCGACTCCACGAAGCTCTTGCGCCATCTTCAACTTGATTTGATTTCGCTGTTCGTTGGTCTTGTGATCGGCGTGACCAGTGGCGCTTTGTTGGTCCCTTCAACGCGCCTGCGCTTGATGTCTGTCCGTTCACGCTTCACGGCGCGGCTACCAGGGGCAGCCTTGTGTTTCAACTCACAAAGGAGATACGACCGTGCCCAATACCCTGAAACCCCTGACCGCCCCAGCCTGGGCCGGTAGTGTCGCCTTCGGCGTTAATGGCAACCCCGTCCCTAACCTTGTCCTTGTCCCCGGTTCATTCGCCGCCGGTTCCGGGTGGCGCGGGGTCTTTGATGAGCTGACCGCGCGTGGCTATGATGTGAGCATCGTACAAAACCCGCTGACCTCTTTCGCCGACGATGTCTCGGCAACCCAGCGCGTGCTGAACAGGCAGGACGGCGCGGTCATTCTCGTCGGCCCCTCCTATGGCGGCAGCGTGATCACCGAGGCCGGCACCGATCCGAAGGTTGTCGGCCTCGTCTATGTCGCCGCATTCGCGCCCGAGGTCGGCCACTCCACGCTTGATCAGTACTCCGAGATCCCGCCGCCTCCGAATTTTGTGCCCGAAGAGCAGCCGGACGGCTTTGCCTACCTGAATGCCGACCACTTCCATGCCGGCTTTGCAGGTGCCACCGATGGGGCCGAGGCGGCGTTTCTGCGTGATGCTCAAGTGCCAATCGCGATGGCCGCACTTGCAGCGCCGGGGACTGTCGCTGCCTGGAAGCCCAAGCCCAGCTGGTTTGTCGTCGCCCCCGAGGACGGTGCCATCGCGCCAGATCCCCTTCGCAGCACTGCCCGTCGGATCGGCGCCGAGACCACTGAGGTACGCGGCAGCCATGTCGTGTTCCTTACGCAGCCGAAGGCGGTTGCCGACGTGATCGATGCGGCAGCCAAGGGGGCGGCAGAGGCCGTCCAAGGCCCGGATGCCGGGGCCACGGCTGCTTCGACGAAGTGAGGTGGAAAGACGCTATGCGTCTCAATGCGCGACCTCGGTTCGGGGTGCAAAGATGATGCACTGCCCAATGCGAAAATCTGAATTTGGGATGCTCGAAGTTAAAAGGGTGGCGCGATAGGTTGCGGAATCATTTCACAGTGCGGGAGGCAAAGGAAGGGCTATGTCATGGCGGGGTGCAGAGAAG
>JAAWWE010000026.1 GCA_021404525.1 Rhodobiaceae bacterium | reverse complement strand
GCCCGCATTAAACGTGACCGTGCCACTGCCCCCATTGAGGTAGCCCGCACTCGTATCGGACGCCACCCCAACCCGGAAACGACCACCCGCATTAAACGTCGTGTCGCCTCCCGTGACGACAATGTTGGAGCCTGCGGGCGCATGCAATGTTCCACGTGTCGTACCACGGCCAGACACCGTCAACTGATTGGTGTTGATACCCAGATTCATCGAACTCGTGCTTAACGTGGCACCTGCGTTGATGTTGACTTGGGAGGTCCCCATATATCGGTTCGTCCCAATACCACGCTCCTGCGCGATGACCGTTGTACCGCTGTTGAAGTTTGCGGTTTCAAAACCGAAGAACGCATAACCACGGCTTGCTCCGTTGAGCGTCAATATATCGCTTTGATTAAAGTTGATCACATTGTTGCCGACGCCCGTGCCACCGTCATCGCGGAACGCCCCATTGATCACATTGCCGCTGCCAGTGATAGTCACCACATCGTCCTGAGCACCCGTGTGGGTTGCATAGGTCCCATCACCAATCGTGCCGCCATTATTCGTGATCGATGCTGCGAAGCTACCGTCAGTCACGACCTGCCCGTTAATCGTGCCCGAGTTGGTCAAAGAAAGAGTGGAGACTGCCTTGATGCGCCCGGGCCCTCGCCGGGCGGCATTAACATCTCCATTCATCGTCCCGTCATTCACTATGGTCACAGTGTTCCCGTAGCCAATGCGAAGGGCAACGTCCGTCCCGGTAATGGTACCGGTGGACGTGTTCGTGACATTAACGGTGGGTCCAGTAGCAAATATCGCTGCCGCACCAAATCGCGTCATGCCCGCCGCACCCGATTGCGTGATCGTGCCGGAGTTTGTGACATTCGTCGTCGCTACTGAGAAGGAGGATGCATGCACACCATAGGTGCCGGAACCGGTTGCCGACACTGTGCCCGTATTGTTTACGGTCGTTGTATTGCCATTCGTGACGATACCCCTGCTCCCGTCGCCCGTGACCGTGATGGATCCAGTATTGGTGGCTATTGAGGTGGCGTAGTTCGAACTATAGATTCCATCGCTGTTTTCACCTGATGTGTTGATTGTGCCGCGGTTGATCGCGGTGGAGGTGCCCGTGGTCGCCGACACCTGAATGCCCGCACTATCTACAGCCGTCGTTGTGATCGACCCGGTCGCGGTATTCTCCGCCGACACATTCCCAGTTCCACCGATAATGTAGAGACCGTTGTGACGGCCATACGTCCCCATGCCTTCCGGAATCTCGCCAGTCTTGATGGTCCCACTATGCTGGATCGTGCCCCCCGAGCCCGTAATGAAGATGCCTGCATTCACACGCTGCGCACCGATCGTGTTCCCAGACGTGTCCTGATTGAAATTCTCATCGGCAATGATGGTGAGATTGTCGCCTGTGAAGTCCTGCGAAGACGTCGTGACACCGGTACAATTTACCGTCGTACCATTTGCCGGCATCACGGGATTACATGCTGCAGGTCCTAGCGCCGAAGCTGGTGATGACAGCACCATGATGGAGCTGGACGAGAGCAACGCAGCGGCGAAGAAGCGCTTCAGCCCCGCCGCAGTGCTGCGGTCGCCTGAGTGAACAACCGCCGTTGAGCTATAATAGCTATAGGCACCCTGATTGAGCCTCTCCGAAATCGTGCGCGCTTCTGTTGAACCGTTCGTTTTCTTCGAAACCATCGTCTTCGCCCCACTTTTTGCCAACCGGCAATACAAAACACGTACGACCCCCGCAGGATTCGGCCCACGGATCGCATTAGGAATTGAGTAAGGAATTCCGGCAAATCGGTCACTCACCCAAAAGGGTGAGTGATTGAAAAAATCGGCAGTTTTCTGAGGTTTTTCAGACTGCGAAAATCAAAAAATCATCAAGAAAAAGGTTAAGACGGACGGTCCGCCTCGTCCCAATCTTCAATAGTGATCAAACTCTGGATATTTGGGTCCAAAAGCCCCAGAGCCATAGGGTTTTTAACGCCCGGCAGCGTGAATACATCAAACAGCTCGCGGATCTCGCCCACAAGGCGCACCCAATGCACAACATTGCCGTTTCGCGTGTCGATCACCTGGACGCCGCACCAGGGATCCGCATCCCGTTTTTCCAGCTCCCCATCAAGCTCGAGGCCGGAGAAGCTTCCATCGCGCGGGAGAGACATGCCGACAAAGGCATAGGGCCCGTGAAAGGCGAGACCACGCAGGAAGCCTGGCAGGAAGGCGACGGTTTCTGTCGAGCCATCCTGTTCATTCACCACGCAAAGGCGTCCACGTCCGGAATCAAGCACCCATAAACGCCCATCATGCATGCGCGGCGAGTGAGGCATGGAGAGTTTTTGGGTGACAAACTCATTCGACTTCACATCAATAATGCAACCGCCTTCTGCTCGCCGGTCGCGCCACCCGCTCACCACATCGCTTTTACACACGGCGGTGACGTACCGGGCTTCTCCTTCATCCATCGCCAGCCCGTTCAGGTGACACCGGTCTTCCGGCGCAAGACGCGAAATGAAATGCGGTTTCCAGATTGGCTTAAAGCTGTGCGTCACGCTGGGTGTTGCGAGACAGGAATATTTCGTGTTGACGAAAATAACGCGTCCAGAAGCTTCAACCCCAACATCATGCGCATCGAGATCGCCTGTCGTCTGCGCGTTACGCGGCACATAATTCGCGTCGAACCCATCCATCTCCTGGCCGGGCGCCAGGATATTTTCAAGACGCCAGATCTGAAACTGATTGGCCAACAGCAAGCGATCGCGGGTCGCGGCCACACCCATTGCACGGGTGAAATGTCTTTCATGGAAACTCAGAACACCGCCGGGCTGGTGCCCAACGAGATATAGGCGACCCGATTGATAAGACGTCAGACCAAAGCTGACATTTTGATCCCGCAACCAATCTGCAAAACCACCCGAGCAGGAAACCTGCGTGCTTGGTTGCTCCTGAGGTGTCTCTGCGGGTGCCGCTTCCTGTTGATCTTCCATATGTGTGTTCGCCGTTCCTATCTCTTCTTAACTCGGCCGAAAAACTCTATACACCTTCGGGGTGCAGCCTTGCGGCATTTATCAGCAGTTGGAAATTTCCTGAAAGACGGTCATCATCACCCTCTCAACGGGGAACGACTAAACAAAATGAATCTGAAGTTAGCAACGTTTTTCTGGCCGTCCGCCCTGATCGTTATGCTCAGCCTTAACGGGTGCGGCACACCCGACTTGCAGTCACGACAATTCGGCGCCCAATCAATTGTACCCGCAACGCATGAAAAACTGACACTCGCAACACAGTCATTCGACCTGCGCAGCTACGCTCCGAGAGACAAAACACCCAAGCCAGAGCTTCGTATCTTTATCGAAGGGGACGGGTTTGCATGGGAACGCAGAGATAGGCCCTCATCCGACCCAACCCCAATTACCCAAACAGTTTTATCGCTCGTGGCCGCAAGCAACCAAACCAACCTGATTTATTTGGCCCGCCCCTGCCAATTTGTAGGTGCCAATAGTCGCAACTGTCAGGAAACACTCTGGACAAGTGGTCGGTATAGCGAGCCTGTTGTGACATCTCTCGAACAAGCACTGGACCAGTTAAAGGCTCAGTTTAAGTCAGATCAGCTGGTGTTGATTGGCTATTCAGGCGGTGGCACGCTCGCGGCGCTCCTTGCAGCCAGGCGATCCGATGTCGTCGGTTTCGTGACTTTGGCTGCACCTCTAGACACCGCGGCATTTACCGACTTACACCAAGTTTCCCCCATGACCGGCTCATTGAACCCAGTGGACGATGCCCCCACGCTGGCAGGCATACCGCAAACACACCTTGCCGGTGACAGAGACGAAATCGTGCCGCCAAGTCTCGCTCATGCATACCGGCGTGCGCTCGCTAGCTCGCAGTGCGTTGAAGTCATAGATGTGCCCGCAGATCACTGGTCTGGCTGGACCGAACTCCCCTTCGACCCCACGGACATCACACCAACCTGCAAGGCAAACAGACTGTGACCGGATCACCCGATACCCAAAAGGCCTTCACGCCGGAGCTGCTTTTTTCCGTTCCCATCTGGCTGAGAAAGGTCGTCGACCACGATCAAATCAATACAACGCTTAGAAACAGGATTTCGGCTCTCGAAAAAAGCGGCTCCTCGATCAAACGATCAAATGTGGGCGGGTGGCACAGCACCGCAGATCTGCACCTAAACGAAGACTTTGCAGATATTAGGCGGATCATCGGCACTGCGTGCGCCCAATGTGCCGAGTCATTGGGATTTGATTTTGGCGGGCATCATCTCAAGTTCGCTGAGATGTGGGCAAACCGAAATGGTCCGGGCGACTACAATCGCGCGCATGTTCATCCAAACGCATTCCTATCTGGCGCCTACTACGTGACGCTGCCCCGTGGCGCCGGCGACATCGAGTTCTACGACCCGGTACGCGAACGCGCAATGCAGGCGCTTCCATTAAAAAGCAGAACCATTCTGAACAGCCAGAGTGTTGAATATGAATGCGAAGAAGGGAGCTTGGTCATTTTCCCAGCATGGCTTCAACATGCTGTCGGAGCTAACAATAGCAGCTCAGACAGAATCTCGATAAGCTTCAACATGTTCATTGAACAAACATCTCTAGAAAACACCAGCACCACGTAATGTCGAAAAAAGTCAACATAGCGCTCATTGACGACCATAGAATGTTCCTGGATGGACTGAGAGAGGTCATCAATTCGCTTAGCCCAGACTATATTTGTGAAGGCTACGCCTCTCCGCGTGAAACAATTTCTGAAATCGAAAACGGGCGTGTGTTCGACCTCATCGTTTCAGATTTTGTCATGGAGGAAATGAACGGCATTGCGCTAATCCTCGCGCTAAAGGCACGCCAGTGTCAGGTACCTGTTCTAATCGTCTCAGGAATCGACACGCTGCCACCCGTCGAAAAAGTCCTACAAAACGGCGCCATGGGTTTTGTACCAAAATCTGCGCCAACAGAAGTTCTTGGCCAGGGCATTTCCGCAGCTCTTAAAGGCGAAGTGTTTTTGCCGCCCGAATTGTGGACCGTTATGGAGGCCGGCTCGGCCTCGCCACAAATGACCAACATCCCCCCACCAACAGAAGGGGACCCGCTGATCGGCCCGCGGCAGATGGAAGTGCTGAAACTCGTTGCTGAAGGATACTCCAACAAACGCATTTCAGATGTGCTGGCCATTAGCGAGAACACAGTCAAGACCCACGTAAAACATATATTCCGCCAACTCAATGTGACTCGCCGGACAGCGTGTGTCAGCAAAGCCCAAACACTTGGCCTTCTCGATTAGTCGAGAAGAAGTCCGGCTTGGTAACCACCAGGCTCGGCTCGCTGTTTGGACTCAGCGATCTCCATCAAAAAGCCCTGGATCATGGAAGGTTCAACAGGCTTATGGAGCAGTTTGAGACCCGGTATTGCAAAATCTTCAGGTGCCGCCGCAATATCTCCCGTCATGAGGAGAACCGGAACATCTTCATTGAGTTCATCGCGAACGCGCTCCACGACATCCATACCTGTTTCAGCGCCACCCAACCGTCGGTCGATCAGCAGAACATCCGGTGTCGCCTGGTCATGGCTTAGGAGACCAATCGCATCCTCTCCACTTCCCGCCGAAAGAACCTGGCAGCCCCAACTCGAGAGCAGGGTTGTCATTCCTGAGCGAATGGCATCTTCATCATCAACGATCAGAATACACAGATCACTCACAACACCGGGCCGCTCATCCGAGCGCTCCTCATCGCCAACATCACCTGCCTGGCTTGTATCCACCACAGGGACGCTCAGTCGAAATACGGTTCCTTGCCCTGGCGCCGACTCAAGAGAGAGCTCAATACCCAGAAGGTTAGCTAGCCTACGAACAATCGACAGACCCAGACCCAGGCCTTTTTCCCGGTTCCGCTCCCTGTTTCCAAGCTGCACATATTCATCAAAAATGAGACTCTGCTTGTCCATTGGAATGCCGTAGCCGGTATCCGAAATCACAACCTCAATCGTTTCAGACTTCAGCCTGACCGAAACCCCAACGCTTCCTCTTGAGTCAGTGAACTTGATCGCGTTTGACAATAGGTTCCGGACAATGCGCGCAAACAAAATAGGGTCAGTCCGAGCGACCGCGGAATCACAGTCAATTTTGAGATCGATCCCTTTTTCATCGGCGACAGCGGTGAACTCGCCAGCGACTCGCGCCGCAAAAGACCCGAGATCAATTGTACGCTGATCCGCAACGATTGCCCCAGCATCCAACCGCGAAACGTCAACAAGCCCGTCGAGGAGATTTCCAAGACCGCGCCAGCTGCCTTCGATTTTTGCCAACAGCTCAAGTTGGGCTGGATCTGATAATTTGTCTCGCAGTGCTGCTAAGAAAAACCCCTGGGCGTGCAAAGGTTGTGCAAGGTCATGACTGGTGGCAGCTAAAAAGCGCGTCTTATCATCACTCACTTTTTGAAGCTCATCTCGTTGCACACGCAACTGTTCCATCAAAGCTTTGTTTTGACGCACTGCAATGGCATCACGCGTCGCAAGCTCTACACGTGCACTAGATGACATGAAGAAGGCATAGCCCAGAAGGATCCCCGCGCCGGTCGCAGAGATTGGCCAAGGTGCCATAAACAGCAAAAAGAAACCAAAAGGCAGCATCACAAATGTTGCCAAGCCAACATAAGAGCGACGATACGCTGATTGCGGTGAGACGCCGCCCAATGTAATTCCGAGCACCATCATGCTGGTCGTAAAGATGCTGAGCACATCATCGACATTGGTTAGAAAAATGGCGCCCAAACCCCACGTAATGCCGGTGAAGCTCGAAATAAGCGTGTGCCACCAGAGATAATCGCGGGCATTGTCGAGTGTAATGCCGGTAGCTCGAAAACAAGCTGGCTGCACCAAGGTCACAGAAATCATAAACAGGGTCGCGCAAAACCAAATCACGACACTAGAGATCGGTGCAGTGAAAGTCAGCATGGCGCAATAAACCAGGACAATCACAAGCACAGAGATGGCTGATCCGCGCGCACGCTCATAGAGCATCTGCGCTTGCTGACGTTGCAGTGTTGCGCCGTCGAGCGGCATCATGTCGGTATCATCTTCCTGTGCCACGCTCCCCCCTTCTGGACCACATCATAAAGAGCCCCTGCCGAAAGATGACGGCTCCAGATGACCAGGTCAAACCTTCGGTCCGACAGGCGACCCGAGGTTTCGGGGGGCGCAATTGTGGCGCTGCAGGATCTATGATGAGCACTCACCTGTTTGAATCGGAACATCAGACGAGTGACCCAACAGCGAGTCACACTGAGCCAAACGCATCCTCATTCCAGATACAATTCAGAGCCGGGAAACCTGGCGAAGGAAGCAGCACCGGAGAACCAGCTTGTAGCCGACGGACTACACCTATGTGAATTTGAAAGTGGCGTCCAATTCGACGGAGAGATATTTGGTAGCGGAGGAGAGAACCGCTTCTCCACCTCATAAGCCATTGATTTATCTTGCCTTATCGAACTCTGAGTGTCCCAAAGTGTACCACATTTTGGTACCAGAAAACAGATCAATGCATCTGAGTTGTGCCTATAGCGGATTATAGAGCGAGAAGTAGAACTGCGGGTCACGGTCAGTCCCGCGACTGCTATCGCGCGTAAGTGGTTTGCCGACCTCAGCAGTTGCGCTGAGCTGCTCAAACAGGCGGAAACGGATGCCGCCACCTGCAGACGCCAGCGACAACCGTTCAAAACCAGGAGCCGCATTTCGGTTCCACACAGCGCCGATATCATAGAAGCCATAGAAAGTAACATTGTCAGCGATGGGTGCGCGAAGCTCCGGCGTGAATTGCAACTCTAGAGACCCGGCAATCGCGTCATCCCCAGTCAGCTCGCTATATTCATAGCCACGCCCAAAACGAGCGCCGCCCAGTCCCATCTCTTCAGAAGACAATAGAGGCGCTGAGGATTTCTGACCGGCAACGCGGAAAGCGAGAGCCAGCTCGTCTCCCCAAACCCGCTGCCAGCGGTAATATTCCGCAACCAGTTTGGTGAACTGAACTTCACCATCAATGCGTGACGCAAAGCGATGTCCGGCACCCGACGCGCCAAATATGTCGAGACCCTGAGCTATGCCGACACTGACGAAGTTTGAACCATTCCACTCGTCCGTGCGGACATATTCGACCTTCAACCGAGCGACCCTGAGACGGTCATCAAAGATAATGCCGAACTCGGTCTCGTCAGTGACATTGCGGATATCAAAACTCCCGCGAAGCCACAAAGTCTCATTCCGCATCCGAATGAGCGGATATTGCGCTTCGATACTTCCAAAGACTGACACGCCTTGACGATCATTTGAGCTAAGCGGGCCCGACGGATTGGTCTTGCTGTAGGCGCCAGTGAGAGAAATCGCGAAACCATCCGAACCAATCGGCTGATGAAGCCGCAGCTGACCATATTGAAGTTCATTCGGGTCGGTCGGCGTGGTGTAGGCGGACGCGGCCAAGACCTCGCCCGATCCGAGCAGCGAATTGGCACTCGCAGAAAGACCGAGCTGAACGGGGCCAACTGCATCCGTACCGCGATTGTCAGAATAGAGCGATCCTTCGAAGGCATCATAGGTGGAGGTCAGGCCAAGCGTATAGGCGCCACTTCCCTCAACTTCTTCAGCAAGAGCAATGTCGGTGATCTTGAGACCGCCCAGATCATGCATCAGCAGCAAGTTTCTCTCGAAAGTGGATTGTGAGAGCGGGCGCTCCGAAAGAATGCGTTGAGTATAAGGAGCGAAGTCGACCCCTCCGGTCTCACCGCGGACTTGCACTTCCTCCACATAGCCTTCGATGATTTTGAGCTCGATAACACCGGCAATGATGGATTGCGGTGGAATGAAAGCGCGCGACAGTGTGTACCCTGCGTCCTGGTAAAATTTGGTGGCCGCATCAGCAATATCCATAAGGTCAGAGCGTCCAACCTCTGTCGCCATATAGCTCTCGTACAAGGGCGCGAGCTCTTCACCAGAAAAAACCGTTGCACCACTCACCGTAACGCCAGTGAGTATGAAACGGTCTGTATCTGGCTGCCTGAAGGGAGCCACACCTGGCAGGCGCGGATCCGAGGGTTGATCTACAAGCTCTTCTCTATCGGTATCTTGAATACGTTGTTGGACCTGGCCGGGATCGTCTGATGCGTACGCTGAATGCACAGCGAATGCACAAACAAGCACCAGACAGATCAATCCGCCTGTGCAATCCCCAACGCAATTGCGAAACCCGTCCATGTGTTTCTCAGCAACCCAAAACTTCTGCCACCCAGGCACATACTGAAGTTTTATCCTTAGCAATATGTGAATAGATAAAATGAGTCTAAAATTGCGCAGAAAACGGAGGAATTCCTTAGCATAGAACCGGTGTTTTCCTTTCATTCAAGCCCCTTTTTCTTAAAGTTCGAGCGAGTGCAGAAAGCGCTCGAGTTTTTGGAGAAAGCACCATGCGTACCAATGGTCTGTTTCGTTATTTTGGTTTCATCACGTTGATGCTCGCGTCCATGGGCCTCGCTTCGCAGGCATTTGCCCTCGAAGACCGCGCTTGGAATGTGGAGAGCCATGCCGGCACCGTCTGGGTCAAACAGGCCGCTCTGCAGCCTGTTGCTCTAAACCCGAATGAGAGCTTACGTGCGGGATCAACAATCGAAACAGGCGACGATGGACGCGTCGTTCTGGTTCGTGGAGACGAGTCCATTATCATCTCCCCTCGCACTTCCCTCGCGCTTCCAGAGCAGAATGACAATGGAATGGCCACTACCATTCTGCAGAGCTTTGGCACCATCCTGTTACAGGTTGAAAAACGCGCCAAGCAGCATTTCGAAGTTGAAACACCTTTCCTTGCCGCTGTGGTGAAAGGTACCAAGTTCACGGTAACCGTGGATCAAAGTGGTGCTGCCGTTCACGTCGTAGAAGGTGCCGTCGAAGTCATCGACCTGGATACGGGTGACGTCGGCATGGTCCGTCCAGGACAGACCGCACATACACCTGCTGCTCAAGGCGTAGGCCTCTCCGTTGGCGGACCGGGTGCAGTGGCTCCAGCCCGCGCCGCAGCCCCTGCCCGCGTCAACAAAGCGGTCCCAGCACCTCGTCAAACCGAGGCAGCGGCTCCTGTCAAAGCCCCGGCGCCCATCATCGTAGCGAGCGTGGGCTCTGCTGCCCTTGATGTTGGCACGACAACAAACGGCCTTGCTCGTGCAGCCACAGTCTCCAATGGCCAGGTCAGCAGCGCATCGTCCAACGCAGACGTGTCAGACAGCTCAACGAGAACAACGGCAGCGAGCGAAAATACGGTTGAAACAGCCGGAGCATCTGGCAATGCTCCAGCCGGTCTTGTCGGAAACACAAACGCCGTGGCGGCGGGTCTCTCGGAGAGAGGGTCTGATACATCAGGCAACTCCGGCACTGCGACAGCCGCGCTTTCAACAAATTCAGCGCCAGGTCTCACCGACAACCCAAACAGCAATGCGGGTGGCAATAGCGCCACCGCGGCCAGCAATGGTTTGGCGGTCGGCAATACAGCTGCAACACCACCGGGTCTTGCGCAGACTTCCCCATCAAATGCCGGTGGCAATGGGAACGGTGTAGCTGTTGGCCTCACAAATACAACGCCGCCGGGTCTCGCAAACACCCCAAGTGCCCCCGCCAGCAACGCAGGCAACGGTCTGGCCGTTGGGCAGACCGGCGCAACACCTCCTGGCCTCGTCAACAACCCGAACTCCAACGCAGGAGGAAACGGCAACGGTCTGGCTGTCGGGCAGACCGGTGCGACGCCTCCTGGCCTTGTAAACAATCCAAATTCAAACGCAGGCGGGAATGGCAATGGGAATAGTAACGAAAATGCTAATTCCAATGCGGGCGGGAACGGCAAAGGCAACGGAAAAGCTTAGTTAAGCCGAAAGTAAGCCCTCTTATCTAGATTGAGCCCGTTATGTGAATGTGCGCATAGCGGGCTTTTTTTGGGCGGCGACATGAAGACCTATTGGCGAACCATCATTATAGGTTGCCTAGCGTTGCTTCTTGGAACATTAGGTATCCTGGAGCCGATTGAGCGTGCGCTCATGTCTTTCAGGTTCAATCTGGATACCCGTCCCGGCAGCGCAGATCTTGTTGTGGTTCAGATTGACGCCCGAACCATCAAGGAACTGGGTGTTTGGCCGTTCAACAGAGCAGACCACGCAACGGTCATCGATACACTTCACCATGCAGGCGCAAGCGCCATCGCTTTCGATGTTGAACTCGCACGCAGCCCGTATGACGAAGAAAATATGGCGCTTGTTGAGGCACTGAAGCGTGCCGGTGGGCAGGTTATCCTGCCCTCATTCATCCAACTCGCATCTGCTGGACAGAAGTCGGGCGAAACACTGCGCACCGAACCCGATCCGCTATTCCGGGAGCATTCCTGGCTGGCAAATGTGAATGTGTACCCCTCTTCCGACGGGCGCATTTGGACCATGACCTATGGTGGTTTTGTCGACGACAAATTTCAATATTCGCTCGCAGCAACCCTGGCCGGACGGGCGCTACGTGATGAACAGGCATTCTATGTCGACTACGGCATCGACATAACGACTATCCCGCGCCTGTCCTATATTGATCTCCTGAAAGGCAACTTCGTCCCGGAGGAGATCAGAGGCAAACGGGTCATCGTCGGCGGGACGGCTGTCGAACTTGGTGATCAACTCAATCTACCGGTAATCGGCGTCGTTTCTGGGCCCGTGCTTCAAGCCCTTGCGTTTGAAACAATCCACCAGGAGCGTGAAATCTGGCGAACCAGCACCTTTCTGTCCTTACTCCTGGCCGCTCTCACGCTTCTGTTGCTTACGCTTACGCAACATCGCGCAAGGCTTAGTGTCTATCTGTTCGGCATTGCTGCTTTTTGCCTCACCATCCAGCTGATTGTGCTTGCCATTCAACATGTCGGCGCCATCAGCGTTGACACCGGGCCCATCCTTCTCGTCGCGGGCCTGATGGGGATCTCGGTCACAATATCTGAACTGGACGCCCGACGCGCGCAGGTCGCCCGCGAGAGAGTGGAAAAAGAAAACCATGGGCGCATGCTGGACCAGGTCGTGGAAGACAGCTTTGACGGCATTATCGTTTACAATCAGGAGCGGCGTGTAGAGAACAGCAACGCGGCAGCCAGGAAAATCCTGGCGCTCGATCAAACTCTGCACATTGAAGGCCTCCCCCTATCTGACGTGCTCCCCAATAGCTCTGAGTGGTGGGCACCGTGGGAAGCCAGTCAGATGAACGACCTGCAGGAGGTCGAGTTCACAACACCCACAGGCGAAGAACGCATCATCGAATATGTCGTGACGCGCTCAGTTCTTGACGAGACCGACAGCGAGGCCAGCCGCCCTATTTTCACAGCGACATTTCGCGACATTACGGAACGCCGCCAAGCTGAACTTGATCGAGACGCTGCCTTGCAGGAAGCCATTGCGGCCAATAGGTCGAAAACACAGTTTCTTGCGAACATGAGCCATGAACTGCGAACACCGCTCAACGCCATTATCGGTTTCTCGGAAATCATGAAGACAGAAGCCTTTGGTCCTTTGGGCTCCGAACAATATGTCGGCTATTCCAACGACATTGAAGATAGCGGACGGCACCTTCTCTCCATCGTGAATGACATTCTGGATGTCGCCCGCATTGAGACCGGTGATTTCAGTCTCAATGAGGACGAACTGGAAGTTGAAGACGTGCTCCGAACTGTCATACGGCTGACCGAAGGGTGGCCAGCAGCAAAAGACCGGAACATCAAGCTCGAAGCAGCCGACGGTCTGCCAGACCTCTGGGCCGACCCGCGCCTGACGAAACAGATGGTGTTGAACCTGCTCTCAAACGCCGTGAAATTCTCTCCAAGCGGGTCGACAATTCTGCTTCAAGCCACTGTAAATGACACCGGCGCAATCAGGATCGATGTTTGCGACGAAGGCATCGGCATTCCTGAAGACAGTATTCCAAAACTGACTGACGCCTTCTATCAGGTCGACGCGCGCCTTGAGCGGGAATTTGAGGGCAGCGGTCTGGGCCTCACGCTCGTTCAAAAACACATGTCCCTTCATGGCGGCGAATTGAGCTTTGAGAGCGAGGAAGGCGTCGGCACGACAGCTACTTTGACGTTCCCGGCGGATCGGACGATAGCGGTGGACGCGAAAAGCGCCTGACCAGCTGGCGAAAAACCTCTCGAAATACACACCTAGGAGAAAATTTGGTAGCGGAGGAGAGACTTGAACTCCCGACACGCGGATTATGATTCAGAGCCTCTACAACGCGGCCCA
>JAAWWE010000028.1 GCA_021404525.1 Rhodobiaceae bacterium | reverse complement strand
CTCCAGATGCTCGACTTCGATCGGCGTATGGCTCACAACTTTTAGAAGCTGCTTGTGGGACCAGACATCATGTTCAAAGGGCGCGATGTTGAGATCGCCCACGAGCACCATCTTTGATGTTTTCTTGTTCTTGTGGTTTTTGTACCAGGCTTCCATCTCATTCAGGAAGTCGAGCTTGTGCGCGAATTTTTCGTTCTTCTCCACGTCAGGCTCGTCGCCCCCTGCAGGCACATAATAATTGTGAATGCGGATATCGCCTGCGTCGGGAACGGTCGCGGCGACATGGCGGGCGTCGCCCTTGTTGCAGAATTCGCGTGTTTCAATGTTGGTGAGCGGTACGCGGCTCACCGTTGCGACACCGTGATAGGCCTTCTGGCCGTTTAGTGCGATGTGCTCATAGCCTGCTTTCTTAAAGGCCTTCTCCGGAAAAACATCATTGTGGCATTTAATCTCCTGCAGGCAGAGCACGTCGGGCTTCTGCTCCTTCAGGAATTTTTCGACACTTTCGATGCGCAGGCGCACTGAGTTGATGTTCCAGGTGGCGACTTTAAGGGTTTTTAGTTTTGGCACAGGGTGGAGCCTCGCGAAAATAGAGTGCGGCAGATCGTAAGTCTAAGCTGGAAAAGAAGTGACCAGTGATCAGAAGATGTTGAAGGTAAGGCCTGCAACGCCGATGGGCCAGCGCCCTTGTTCGAAAAGTTTGAGCCGCAGCAAGAAGGGGTGGTCTTCATCAGCGCCGATCGCTGTTGCGAGCGCCGCACCATGCACTGCCTGCATGGCAGCCCCTGCCGCGGCGATGGCGATCTCCATGTCTTCCACGCCCCAGATGTTGGCGGCGGTCTCTGCCGCTGTGCGCACAGCGGGCTCTGCTTCAGCGGCGGCATAGGTAAAGCCGATTTCAAAGGCTTCTTCGCTTAAGACGTCCAGCAAATCGGTCGAGAGGGAGGCGCGCAGGCCTTCTTCTGCTTCCCAGGCGCCGCCGTTCCAGTCACCGCTTTCCGCAGCGATGATGGCATCGTCCCAATTGGAAATGCGGGCAGGGCGCGCATCGGGGAAGCCAAGCGCATCGAGATAGGCCTGCCCCACTGTTTTGCTGTCCCCGCGGAGTGGGGTGCCCAGTTCTGTGAACCAGGGAATGTCCGCAACCTGGCGACCAAAGTCGCGCAGCAAAGCGAGTGCTGGCATTTCAAGCGCCAGCTCTTCCAGTTCCGCGTCGGAGAGGGGTTCGGCCCCTGAATAGTCCATGCTCATGGAGGCTCTTATATCGCGGGTGGTGGATCTTCTAAAGGGCTCGTGTGTGAGGTGGACATGAAAACGCCCCGGCGCATTTTCTGGCGCGCTTTCCGGGCGGAAAACCGCACACACTTTTCCTGAAAGCGCTTTTAGGCGGGGCAAATGAAAACGCCCCGCCTAAGGGGGGCTGGCGGGGCGTTCATGCGCTTACTCTGCGCTGGCACCGAGAGGGGATAGATCGGTGCCGGGGGCGGGCGGAAAACTCACTGCGAGGAGTTTCGGGGGGACGAGGTCCTCAAGCTTTCCGCCTGTCTGAGACTATAGATAGGCCCGAGGTCCCCCCTGTTCAATGCAATCAGGCGAAAATCACTAACAGTTTATAAATGGGTGATGAGGCGTTAACCCTATGATTTTGTTCGCATTTCCAATGTTTTCCACGGATCACCGCCAGATTTTGCAAGACCTGTTGCGCGGTCTTAACCCTTCCAAGGACATAGACCTTAAGAATTATATTTGGCTCTCAGACGTGCTGATCGATCAAGATCGGGTTGCCGTCCGGGTCCATGATGATGCAGCTGGCGGGGCCCTCAGTGCTCTCGTCTGCTTCATCGGCAAAGGGGATGCCGTCCGCCTTCAGCTGTTTCTGAAGCCCCCTCACGTCGGTGAAGCTCTCCAGGGTCTCGCCCTTGGCATTCCAGCCCGGATTGAAGGTGAGGGTATTTTTCTCCAACATGCCCTGGAACAGACCGATAGTGCAGCTGGGACTCTGCAGAATGAGCCAGCCCTGGTCCGCCTCGCCGCCGACAACTGAGAAGCCGAGCTTTTCGTAAAAGGCGCGGGACGTGGTGAGATCCTTTACCGCGAGGCTCAGAGAGAAATTGCCGAGATCCATCTTTTTAAGGGTCATGGGGCTGCCCAATCCTTGTGGTGATTGCCTGCCGGTCAGCAGACCATGGCAGACATTCACGCATCAAGGGGGCACCGATCAAGTATGCGAGCACCAGCTGGTTTATGAAACGCCGAGGCTTTCGGCTGTGAGGTCCAGTGCTTTCACCGCGAGACCAAAGAGTTCATCAATCTCCGGCTTGGTGATGGAGAGCGGGGGCGACAGGACCATGGTGTCGCCAATGGCGCGCATGATGAGGCCGTTCTCAAAACAATGGTCGCGGCAGATACCGCCCGCATCGCCGAAGCGTTCGCGGGTCTCCTTGTTCTTCACAATCTCCATGGCGCCCAAAAGCCCCACGCCGCGTGTCTCACCAATGATAGGATGATTGCTGAGCTCGCTGAGCTTGCCCTGGAAATAGTCGCCGATCTCCCCGCCGGTTTTTTCCACCAGGTGATCGCGTTCCATCACATCAATGTTTGCAAGCGCCACGGCGCAGGCGACCGGGTGGCCGGAATAGGTGAAGCCGTGGGACCATTCTTCGTCTGCATTAAAGAGCGTGTCGCCCATGCGCGGGCCGACAGCTACGGCAGAAAGCGGCTGGTAGCCGGACGTCATGCCCTTCGCCATGGACATGCTGTCGGGCTCAATGTTGAACGTTTCCGAGCCAAACCATTTGCCTGTGCGGCCAAAGCCGCAAATGACTTCATCTACATGCAGCAGCACGTCGTGCTTCTTGCAGATGCGCTGGATTTCCGGCCAATAGGTTTCCGGCGGAATGACCAGACCGCCTGCGCCCTGCACAGGTTCAGCAAAGAAGGCGGCGACATTGTCGGCACCCAGTTCCAGGATCTTGGCTTCAAGAGCTTGGGCGACCTTCAACCCGAACTCAGCCGGGTTGCTGTTGCCCCCTTCGCCATACCAGTACGGATAATCAATGTGCGTGAAGCCCGGCAAAGGCAGGTCGGCTTGCGGGTGCATGGAGGGAATGCCGGACAGCGAGGCCGCCGTCATGGTGACACCATGATAGGCCTGCTTGCGGGCGATGATGGTCTTCTTTGTTTTCTTGCCCTGCAAGTTCCAGAAGAAGCGGATCATCTTGACCGCGCTGTCATTGGCCTCGGAGCCGGAATTGGCGAAGAAGAACTGGTTGAGGTTCCCAGGAGTCAGTGTACTGAGCTTTTCCGAAAGCTCGGCCACGTAAGGGTTCGTGGTCTGGAAGAAGTTGTTGTAGTAAGGCAGTTCGGTGAGCGCTTTGGCGCCTGCTTCGGCAATCTCCTTGCGGCCATAGCCTGCATTCACACACCAGAGGCCCGCCATGCCGTCAATCAGGCGCTGGCCTTCTGAGTCATAGAGATAAACGCCTTCGGCGTGGGTGATGACGCGCGCGCCCTTGGCGGCAAGCTCATGATGGGTGGTGTAGGGATGCAGGTGGTGGGCGGCGTCCATTTCCTGCCAGCGTTTGGTCTGGTTTGAAAGTGTGGCTGCTTGAGACATTTTGGTTTGCTCCATTGACGCGTTTCCGGACAGAAAACCGGTTCCCACTTTCCTTGGAAACGCTTTGGCGCAAATATCAGATGAAAAGCAGGACGGGTCTGGTGGCGCGATCGACCTAAGAGATCACGCGAAGGGAGTCGTCTTACGGATTGAAGCCAATGCGCGCGCATAGGACCAGGAGCTCGCCCTTGGTCTTGCTCGGAATATGACTGTGATCCTGTCTCATAGGGGAAGTCTAGAGCGTTTTCAGAAAAAGTTGCAGACTTTTTTGGTTCGAAAACGCGACAGAAAATGATGTGGGATGGGCGTGGGGGTCAATGGGTGTTTTTGGGGTCAATGCCAGCACCATCTGTCCTTACCCGATTCATTCGGGCAATCCAGGGCGCTGGTTGGGATGTTGGAGATTTGCGAGAGCGTTGCTTGATAGAAGGCGTGTGTGCGGTTTCTTCCGTAGACAGCGTTTGCCGCCTGGTCGTGTCCTCTCGCCCTGGATTACCCGGCAAGTTTGTCCTCGGGCTGGCGAAGCCAGACCCGTGTGCCGGGTAATGACACAGCGTGTAAAGAGGGGTGCTCGCGTGAAGGGACGTTATGCGCCTCACACATTCAAAAGAAGATGCTCGCGTTCCCAGGCGGAGATGACCTGCTGGTAGGCATCGTGCTCCACCATTTTCACCTCGTTGAAGACGGTGATGAATTCATCGCCCATCACGTCCCGCAGTTCCTTGTTGGCGCTGAGTTTTGTCAGCGCATCAAGCAGGTGTTTCGGGAGCGCGTGGGTTTTGCTCTCATAGGCATTGCCCTCTTTCGGCTTGGACGGGGTGAGCTTGTTCACCATGCCGAGATAGCCGCAGGCGAGCGAGGCTGCAATCGCGATATAGGGATTGGCGTCCGCGCCTGCGACCCGGTTTTCAATGCGCCTTGCGTTTCCTTCGGAGATCGGGACACGCAGACCCACGGTGCGGTTCTCTACCGCCCAGTGGGTGTTGATGGGGGCTGCGTTCCAGATCACGAAGCGGCGATAGGAATTCACGTTCGGCGCGATCAGTGCCATGGCAGAAATCAAATGTTTCTGCAGCCCTGCAATGTGCGCGTGGAAGAGTTCCGTGTCTTCGCCCTTCTTGTTGGCAAACAGGTTCTTTCCGGTTTTTGTGTCCACGATGGATTGATGCAGATGCATGGAGGAACCCGGTTGGCCACCATAGGGCTTTGCCATGAAGGTGGCGTAGATGCCGTGGCGGATGGCGGCCTGGCGCACGGTGCGCTTAAAGAGAAATGCCTGGTCTGCTAATGCCAGCGGGTCGCCATGGTTGAAATTGATTTCCACCTGCGCGGGACCGGCCTCGTGGATCAGCGTGTCCACGTCCAGTTCCTGCGCTTCACAATAGTCGTACATGTCCTCAAAGATGGGATCGAATTCATTGACCGCATCAATGCCATAGGACTGGCGTCCGGTTTCCTGACGGCCGCTTGCCCCGATGGGCGGCTCCAGAGGATTGTCGGGATCAATGTTTTTTGCGGCGAGATAGAATTCGAGCTCCGGCGCCACGATGGGCTTCCAGCCTTTCGCCTCGTAAAGTGCCAGCACATTCTTCAGGACTGCTCGCGGTGAAATGGGAACCGGTTTGCCTTCGCGTGTTTCCGCGTCGCAGATCACCTGCGCGGTCGGTTCCTCATACCAGGGCACCATGCGCAGCGTTGTGCCGTCAGGAGAGAGAATGCAATCGGGCTCTGTCCACTGGATGTAGTCGCTCTCGTCAATATAGTCACCGGTCACCGTCTGCCCGAAGACACTTTCAGGAATGCGCAGGCTGTCACCATCGACTGCCGCGAGGAATTTTTCCGTGGGCAGAATTTTACCGCGGGCGATGCCAGACATATCCGGCACCATGCACTCGACTTCCGTGACGCGTCGATCGCGCAACCATTTGGCAATCTGAGCTTTGGTGTTGAGTTCGGGCTCAGCGGCTTTTGCTGTCGCCTTTTTCGCGTTTGGTTTCTTCGCGGCGGCCTTCTTTGAGGCTGGCATGATTCACCTGATCAGTTGTTGTTAGGCGCGCGTAGCGCGCACTGCATCTCCAAAGGCCCGGAACAGTTTTTCTGAAACCGGGTTTTCCCAGAACTTCCACTCTGGGTGCCATTGAACAGCGAGGGCGAAATTCTTGGCTGTCTTATGGGACAGGGCTTCCGCCGTGCCGTCCAAGGCACGTCCTTCAATTGTCAGCAGATCGCCGGGCTTTGCAATGCCCTGCCCGTGGAGAGAGTTAACTTCAATGCTCTCTGTCCCCAGAAGCTCGGCGAATTTGCCGTCGGGCGTCAGTGTTACTTTATGGGCGGGCCCGTACTGGACCTCCAGCGGGTCATCCTTGCCTTCGCGGTGGTCGAAGCGGGGCTCAAAACCCTCATCAGAGGGGATTTCGTGGATGTGGGGGTGAAGCGTGCCGCCATAAGCCACATTCATTTCCTGAAAGCCTCGGCAGACGGCAAAGAGCGGCACGGCACGGTCCACCGTCTGGCGGATGAGCTCCAGGGTCAGCGCGTCGCGCTGGGGATCGTGCAGGGTCCCTTCCCTTGAGGGCTCGCCGCCATATTCGCTTGGGTGAACGTTCGACCAGGATCCTGTCAGAAAGATGCCGTCGACCGCGTCGAAGATCTCTTCCAGGTCCAGCGGGTCCGGCAGGACGGGGATTAGAAAGGGTGTGCAGTCCGCCCCTTCCGCGATGGCTTTGATGTATTTCTCCCCCACCGCATGGAAGGGGTGCTCCCCCATCATTTTGATGTCACAGGGAATACCAACGATAGGGCGTTTGCGCGTTTTAGCCATGTATCTTGGCTATCACGGGCCCCCGGGGGTTGGTCAAGAGCGGAGGGATTTAGGCCGGCTTAAGTGTTTAAGAACTCGAACGGCCTCTTTTTGCGCTCGCGCATGGTCACCAAATGTGACCTGCTTCGCGGGAGCGGCGCAGGAGCGCCGGGCCACGGTCGTGGCCTTAGGTAATCTATCGTCTGCCGCCAGGGCGTTGCTCGTCGCGAACGACGAAGAGCGCGTTGTCGGCCTTGATTCCGCCCTCAATATTGCGGAGCGCGATGGTGGTCTGGAGGCCCTGTGCGTCGCGCACAATCCATTGGCGAAGCTGCAGCTGAGGCTCGTCAAAGACAAGGGTGAGATCGCCCGGCGCTTCTCCGCTTGGGTCGGCGAGGGTTACGCGGAGCAAGCCTGGTTCCCTTTTCACCTCTCGGACGTCGGCGGAGCTGCCAAGATCTACGTCAGAGGCCAGGAGCAGGTTAAGGGGCGTTGCGCCGATGGGATAGCGCTGAGCGGTATAGTCTTCTTCTTTCACGATCACCCAGGTGCCGTCTGCCACCACGACCAGTTCTGTCGGTGGGGCATATTCAAAGCGCAGGCGACCGGGACGGCGGAGATAGAACATGCCTTCTGTAATGGACCCATCCGGCCCCACTTGCAGAAAGCCGCCTTGTAAATGCTCGATGGAATTGAGATAGCCGGTGATGCGGTCAATGTCCGCGCGCTCTTGAGGGCCCAATTGCGTTCCGAGTGGCGCTGCTTGCGCCGTGGCGTGGGCCCCGGCCAGCGGCGTCAGCAAGGCCAGCGCCAAAATGGCGACGCCCGCAATGGCTGCCAGTACAAGGGTGCGGGTTCGCCCGCGCGCCGCTCTGCGGCTATCTCGTCCAAAATCGCTCATGATGAGGACCATAGAAGACCTTTGTGGCGGAATGAAGGACTGAAAAGGGCGCCAAAACGCCCCGCAGATGAACGGTTTTTCACCCAATTTGGGCGTTAATACCGTACACCCTCGCCTGGGTCGCCGATCAGGACCTCTCGTTTGCCTGCATGGTTGGGCTTGGAAATGACGCCCTCTTCTTCCATCTGTTCCACAATACGGGCCGCGCGGTTGTAGCCGATCTGCAGCTTGCGCTGGATGTAGGATGTTGAGGCCCGCTTGTCGCGCCCGACAATGGCGACAGCCTGATCGTAGAGGTCGTCGCCGGAGGATTGCGCAGCCCCCAGGCCCAAGATCTCATTCACATCCTCGTTCTCGGATTCCTCCGTGACGGCATCAAGATATTCCGGTGTGCCTTGCTTTTTCAGGAAGTTCACGACCTTTTCGACTTCGCTGTCAGACACAAAGGGACCATGCACGCGGGAGACGCGCCCACCGCCCGCCATGTAGAGCATGTCGCCCTGCCCCAGCAATTGTTCGGCGCCTTGCTCGCCCAGAATGGTTCGGCTGTCGATCTTGGAGGTGACCTGGAAGGAAATCCGGGTCGGGAAGTTCGCCTTAATGGTCCCGGTGATGACGTCGACGGATGGACGTTGCGTGGCCGTGATCATGTGAATGCCTGCGGCACGCGCCATTTGGGCGAGACGCTGAATGGCTGCTTCAATCTCTTTGCCCGCAACCATCATGAGGTCGGCCATCTCATCGACAATGACGACGATATAGGGCATGCGCTCAAGGCTCAGCTCTTCATCTTCATAGATGGCTTCGCCGGTGTCGCGGTCATAGCCGGTCTGGACGGTACGGATAATCTGTTCTTCGTTTTCGATGGCCTCGGCAATGCGGGTGTTAAATCCGTCAATATTCCGTACACCGACTTTCGACATTTTGCGATAGCGGTCTTCCATCTCTTTCACGACCCATTTCAGCGCCACAACGGCCTTCTTTGGATCGGTGACAACGGGCGCCAGCAGATGCGGGATGCCGTCATAGATGGAGAGTTCCAGCATTTTCGGGTCGACCATGATCATTTTGCACTGGTCAGGCCGCATCCGGTAAAGGAGCGACAGGATCATGGTGTTGATGCCGACGGACTTACCAGACCCGGTCGTCCCTGCGATCAACAAGTGAGGCATGCGGGCAAGGTCGGCGATGATCGGTTCGCCGCCAATGTTTTTGCCCAGCGCCAGCGGAAGTGAGGAGCTCGACGCATCATATTCAGATGACGACAGGATTTCTTTCAGACCCACCATTTCCCGGCGCACGTTTGGCAGTTCGATGCCGATGGCGTTGCGGCCAGGCACAACGGCGACACGGGCAGAGACAGCACTCATGGAGCGGGCAATATCATCGGCGAGGGCGATCACACGGGAGGACTTAATCCCCGGAGCAGGCTCCAGTTCGTAAAGGGTGACGACCGGGCCAGGGCGCACATTGATGATTTCGCCGCGGATGCCAAAGTCGTCTAACACGCCTTCGAGCAGTCGCGCATTTTGTTGCAGGGCTTCGTCGGACAGGCTCTCGTCTGCGGCCTGACGTTTCACCGCGTTCAGGATGGAGAGTGCTGGGAGATCGAAATCTTCTGCTGGCAGCAGGTCGAGCATGGGCTCGCGCTCGGCCTTCGCACGCTTGCTTGGCTTGGCTTTCTTCGATGAGCGTTTCACCGGAACCCGGCGCTGGCGTTTGCGCGGCTCCTCGGGTTCGTCCAGCATTTCGCGTTCGACGGCGAGACGCCGCCGTGGCGCCACTCTGGGTTCTTCCTCGAACTCTTCGTCTTCCTCTTCGTCCCACGCAGGCTCCTTTCGGAACCGTTCGATGAGACCGGTCGCGCCGTCGCTTACTTTGTACCAGAGAATGCGCAGGCGGCTTGGTTCCGCGTCCGCATTGATCGCTCTTTGTTCGGCGCGGGCATCCGCCCAATCATAATAGGCATCGACCATCTGCCATCTCAGCTCTGACACCTGGTCAATGCTGATGTCGCTTGCATAGCTCAAGAGAAAGAGCGCGAGGCCCAGCGCCATCACGCCGATGAGGGCGTGTGCGGGAGCTTCGCCAATAAGAATGCCGAGATTGCCTGCTGTCAGAGAGGCAAGGGCGTCGCCGATCACGCCGCCAAAGCCAACAGCAAGCGGCCAATTGCTCGTGGTGGGCATCACGCTTGCAAGCAATGCCACGGTGCTGAGCGCAAGCAGTCCGACAAGTGTTCGTCTGCGCACCTGGTCTACCGGTGTGTGGGTCAGCAGTCGCCATCCCCAAATGCCTGCAAGGGGAACGATGAGAAGGCCCGCAAGCCCCAGCAATTGGTACGTCAGATCAGCTGTGACGGCACCGCTCATGCCCATCCAGTTTTGAAGCTCTGCACCTGTTGCCTGGTTCCAATTGGGATCGGCGGCAGACCAGCTTGCAAAGGCAAGCGCCAGAAAGCCCCCAAGTGCCAAGAGCGCAAGGCCTGTCGCTTCCGCCATGCGGTGACGGAAGAACACCCGCACACCCATGGGCAGGTAATTGACGGGATTTGGAATGGATCGCACGAGGGCCATGGTTTTTCCCTAGCTCAAAACATGGGTGAGGCGGGTAAGCGCTTCTTCAACAGTTCTCTCATCTTGCACAAGTGCCAGGCGGATGAAGCGGGCGCCTGGATTGCCGTCCGCGAGGGAGGCGTCGTCACGGGCGAGATAGCCGCCGGGCAATACTTTCAAGCCGGCTTCGGCCCAGAGTTGTTTGGTGACCGCAACCCCGTCGCCCACATCCAACCATAGAAAAAAGCCTCCGGCAGGACGGTAGAAGCCATAGCGGTTTCCGATGATGCGTTCGGCAATGTCGTTCTTCACCTGATAGCGCGCGCGGTTCTCAGCTGAGTGCGCGTCGTCGTTCCAGCAGGCGGTTGCTGCGGCAAGCACCGGCAGGGGTGTTTGTGGTGCTGCGATGTTGCGGAAGGCGCGGAAGCGATTGATGAGCGCTTTGTCCCCTGCGCAAAAACCTGTGCGCAATCCCGGCAGATTGGAGCGTTTGGAGAGGGAGTGAAAGACGATGATGTTTTCAAAGACATCCCCTGACGTCGGGACCGCAAGATCCAGAGCGGCCTGCAAGCCCCCGGGTGGTTCATCTTTGTCGTAAATGTCTGCGTAGCATTCATCGATCACCAGCGTGATCTCATGGTCGCGGGCGAGGGCGATCAGGCGCTGCAAATAATCGAGTGGGGCGACGGTGCCCTGCGGGTTTGCGGGCGAACAGAAATAGATCATCGCGGTGCGGGCCAGAAGATCGTCGTCCAGCGCTTCAAAGTCTGGCAGGAAGCCGTTTTCAGCCGTCGCGGCGATGTAATGCGGTTCCGCGCCTGCGGCAATCGCTGCTGAGGCGTAGCACTGGTAAAAGGGGTTCGGCATGAGGACCGCTGGCTGTTTGCCTGCTTTCTCTGTCGGGCAGGCGACCAGCGCCAGGTTGAACAGGGCTTCGCGGGTCCCGTTTACCGGCAGAATGCGCGCATCCGGCTCGAGCACTTCTGGCGGCAAATTGTATCGGCGGGCGAGCCATCCGGCGGCCGCGTCGCGAAAGGGCGTGGGGCCGCTGATGGGGGGATATTTGCC
>JAAWWE010000036.1 GCA_021404525.1 Rhodobiaceae bacterium | reverse complement strand
TTAGACATTGTACGCTTCTTTTTTTTTTCTTGTCTCGGTAACCCAGTACATGTGCCCCAAACGATACCAATCCAGCTTATAGCGTACTATCCCGCCCCCTCCCGGATCAGACCCCACTTCTGGCGGCAGCACCCGATGACCAGGACCTTCGCTTACGCCCGCGTTTCAACGGCCGGTCAAAGCGTGGATTCTCAGCTTCATGAAATCGTTGCTGCCGGATTCGATATTCCCGAATTTCGACTGGTGTCCGAAATTGTTTCCGGCAGCGTTTCTGCTATGCAACGGCCACAGTTTAAGCGTCTTGTTGACCGGCTCGAACCTCGGGACACTCTTGTTGTGACAAAGCTTGATAGGCTTGGTCGAGATGCTATTGACGTTTCTAGCACGGTTACAGAGCTGGCAAAAATCCCTGTGCGGGTCTATTGCCTAGCACTTAGCGGCACCGACCTGACCAGTTCCTCGGGGCAGCTCACTATGAACGTCCTGAATGCTGTCGCGCAGTTTGAGCGAGACCTTCTTCGCGAGCGCACCCATGCCGGGCTGGAAGCAGCGAAGGCGAAGGGTAAACGACTAGGGCGTCCACCAGTGTTGTCACCTGAAGCCGAACTTCAGGTAAAAGAAGCCATAGCCGTGGGTGAACCCATCGCAGCAATCGCGCGGCGGTTTAAGGTTAGCCGCGCGACCATATCTAGACTCCGTGATGCCGCGCCCGCCTAGAGAGAAAGCACTACGTCTACCGCTTCGCGCTCTGTTTCACAGTGGGTAGGATGCAAACGACCATTTTTCCATGACCAAACTGTATAACCGTTCTTTGAACGTTTGTGGACAGTTCCTCCGGATATATCGACATGACCTTCGGAGACAAGACGAAGGATCACACGCTTGCCGGTTTCAGCGCCATCAATCTCGAATAATTTTGACGCCGCAGCTTCGACTAAAAGATGATCGCCTTTCGTGTCGATGACAATAACAGCCTTGTCCACCCAAACGAGAAAGTCGGGCCAGTACGCCTGCCCTTCATGTAGTAGAGGTAGCGAATATCCACTGCCAACGGGGTTTCTGGCCCAAACCCGCTGTGTTCGATCAAGCGCACGCGCGAACTTAACTTCGAGTGAGTTCAAGCCGGAATACTTGCTATGAAGCGCACGTTTGAATTCTTCCGACGCTGTGGGGTCTATTGCTATTGGGCCTACTGAATATGGACTATCCACGTCATTCTGAAATATGACGGAATATTGAATGTAGGCTGAAACCACTTCGCGAGCTTTCTGCCTGATATGATCTGCGGCAGGGCTACTTAGCTCTATCATCGCATCGAACTTTGGATTCTCAATATCAACTAGATTCACTGGGCCACCTGCCCGGCGGAGTCCACCAGGGTAGCTCCGCTGGATTTCGCGCCTGAACACCGACCGAGCCGATACGCGGTTACTATGCTCCACCTCGATCCACTCGAAATGAGATTCGGTGTCCTCACCAATTTTTTGGAGGACCTGCATTCGGCTGCCTTGGCCAACAGTGTTGCTGTCACCCCCCCGAAAATCCATGATACCATCGACAATCCGGGCTATAGGCGGCTGTGCGCGACTGCTTTCAATCCCTACGGTGGGAATGGTTCGTGGCGGGTCTGCCTCGATACGGTCTCGCCTTCCGCGAGAATTTTCGTCCTTAACAACAACGGTTATAGACGGATGTTCCGCTGCCAGATCCTTACGTAGATCGTGCAGAATATCGTCGAAGACCCCCTTCTCATCTGTCCGGATATGAAAGTGTGCGGTGTTTAGTATTGGGTCTGAGTAGTGGGTTGCGCCAGGTTGCCGTAGGACACGACCAACAACTTGCGTGATTTGCCTGGCGGACGCCATTTCTTTGTCGATGTAAGCGAACCCCACAGCAGGATCATCCCACCCTTCTTGGAGGCTAAGATTGAAAATAATATGTTCGAATTTCTCGGAGATGAATCGAGAATAGTCCTTCTCTCCGCCGTCAAATAGGCGCATGTCCGTTGGTTTAGGATAGTCCTTTGAAAACTTTAGCTGGCTGTACACAGCTATTTTTTCCGGTTTGATCTTTGCTACTTCGACAAGGTGTCGCCAGACTAGAATTGGTCTCGCTTGGCGCTCTCGGAAGGGCCTCTTCATGTCTTCCGCGATGGACATGCCGTCTACTGTGTTGGTTGTGCAGACATAAATAGCCTTCGGTGTGAAGGGAAGTTTGAGATCTGACGCGATCTTTTGAGCCGCGATCATGTCATTTAGAAGATTATCTATCGCCGGCTCCATGGGCGTTATGTAGCCGTCGATGGAAATACGTTCCTTAACGAGCCCCGATTGCACAACTTCTCGGCTTGAAACAGCGGTCGAGAAGTCTTCGTCCGTCCAGCCTTTATCGTTCCGCAGGCGGTTCATGACGTTCGTGAGCTTGGGGGGTAACGTCAAGGTCGCACTGGCAACTATGAGCGCATCTGGAGCAAGTTCAAGAAGCCTTTCAGATTGTAGGTCTGAAAGATTGTGGCCCTCATCGTAGATGATAACGAGGGGACGTCGCAGTCCCTTCGCGGTCTGTCTCTTTTTCAATTGGTCCCAAAGAGATTCTTCAGCGAGGTCGAGCTGTGCTCTATATACTTTCCGGTCGTCGCTCGCAGTGTCTTCAACCGCGAATTTGCCAACCGTCGCAACAAGAAGAAGTGGGGTATCTTCGCTTGTCAAATGATCCGGAGAAACCTCCAAGAGCGGCATGACAGTAAAGCCAGACAGATTGTCTGCATACTTCCCACTGGAAAGGTTTTCGAACGTTTGAGAGACAACCACCCGGCCTTTGGATATCCATAAAACTACTGGTGCTATCGGCATTCCGTCGCGCATCTGAGAGATGGCATCCGCCAACATCAGAGTTTTTCCACTACCTGTGATGGAAACAAGTGTTTGCAAAAACGGAACATTTGTCGTTCGGCTAACCAACAACGGATCGCTCGAATAGGTGGTGAATCTATCGGCAATCTGGCTAGCCGCTCTCTCCTGAAAACCAAGCAACTCCATTAAGAAATCTCATCTTCGTTGTTAAATTCGTCGTGTTCAGTTAAGCCAAGGTCGGCAAGAATCTTATCGGGTATCTTCCAGAAACGAACATTAGGTGACTGAAATAGTTCGTAGCGTGCGTAAACATGAAAAGGAGGCTCAATGCTGGCTTTCTTTGCCTCTTGCGCAACCCGCTTGTATGTGTCGAGGCTAAGAGATCCGACAGGGCCTCCGTTATCCCAAATTAGGAAATAACCTTCCATATTCTCATCCTGCCCGATCAAATACTGGTAGGATTCGTCTTCTATGCGTCTCAAGCTAGGCGCCGAGCGTCTGTGTGTTTCCCAGTGCGAGGTGAGCACGACATCTATCAGCTCGTCTCTTTGCATAGATAAGACCGCCCGGGCGTCGATAGCTTTGGTCAGGAGGCGATATTCGAAACCACCGCCCAAAGGCTCTGCTTTTTCACCATCGGGCCGATCACCTGTAATAGCGTTATGCAGGCGCTGCCAGGTCAAGGTGCGGGCATACTTGTCACCATTCTCTGGTGCGCCTTGCTCCATAAGGATGAACCGCCGATTGCTGCCTTCCTCCTGGTTTAGCCACAGGACCGCGTGACCAGTTGTTCCCGAGCCTGCGAAGGGATCAAGGACCAAGCCGTTGGGCGGGCACCAGATTTGAATGATTTTAGAGATGAGCTTGAGCGGCTTTACCGTAACGAACCCATGGCCTTCGCCCACCAAAGCTGAAAGCTCAGATACTCCGTCACTCGATCGACCAGATTCACTGTAGTCCCAGGATGCCGCGTCGAGCCTTACGTCCGGTGTGAAAAGCTCGTCGGCCCAATAGGAGACAGGTACTTTACCCTTTTTGATCTGGTTGAGATACGTCTTTGTCCTAGGGCGTCCTTTTCCATCCCGCCCGAACCAGATGAACGGCCAGTTATCTTGTTCGAGACGTTTGAAAGCGGACTTTCGAGCACCCGCTGGTATATCATTGGCTTTCCCGCCCTTTATGAGAAGAGCCTTGCCTTTGCCGTCGCCAATGTCTTTCTCGATAACATCACTGCCCCACTGTCCGAGCCAAGACTTGATGTTTCGCTTTGGGTGGCGCCATGCGCCCTCTCCTGCGGGGTAGTGCAACTCTCCGGTGAACGGCGATTGAATAGCGTAATCGTCCTTGGCGCTGTAGCTTCGTGCCGTAAGGTTTCCTTCTCGCCAGAGGTCGTTAGGATCATTGTCCGGGTTTCCATATCGAGTATTGTCTGAAGCTGTCCTCGCCAAAGAACGACTTTCTGCAAGAGCAGCGTCTTTCGCATAGACAAGAACATATTCAGTCGAAGTTGAAACGTGATTGTTATCCGGCCTCGGTGCCGCTGACTTTTGCCAGTTGATTATGGCGAGACGATTTTTCTCTCCAAAAATTTCATCCAGAGCCTGCCCAAGTCGGAACAACTCGCGATGATCGATGCAGATAGCTAGGGTCAGGACTCATAACCAGTAAATGACCAATGCTGCGAGGGCGATTGCTGAGAGGAAGACCTTCGGGCATCTTCGTATTCGTGTTGCCAGCC
>JAAWWE010000016.1 GCA_021404525.1 Rhodobiaceae bacterium | reverse complement strand
ATTGGGTTCGTCGGGATGTGACCGTGTCGGAACTGCCCGCAAAACCAGAAGTTGAGAAGGCTCACTTCCTTTTTCTGGGGCCTTCAGGCGGTATCCGCATGCCAACCTTCAGCATGCCCCCTCTGGTTGGCAATCACGGCAATTATATTGCCAGCCGTGGCCATGTCGGCCGTTGGCTTGCGGGCATCGTTTAGGAGGTGTGTTGGGAAATCTATCCTGGTTTTGCTGGGTCTGAAGTCCTTTACAATGAAGATGGATCTGTCCGCGGTGTCGCAACCGGTGACATGGGCGTTGGCAAAGAAGGCGAGCAAAAAGACACCTACATGCGTGGCATGGAATTGCGCGGCAAGTACACGCTCTTTGGCGAAGGTGTCCGTGGCTCTCTCTCAAAAGAGCTCATCCGGAAATTCAATCTGGATGAGGGGCGCGATCCTCAGAAATTCGGGATCGGGATTAAAGAGCTTTGGGAAGTTGACCCCAAGAAGCACAAGAAGGGCCTGATCCAGCACTCCTTCGGGTGGCCTTTGAAAGCGAATACGGGCGGTGGTTCGTTCCTCTATCACTTTGACGACAATCTCGTCTCTGTCGGTTTCGTGGTGCATCTGAACTACAAAAACCCGCACCTGTCTCCGTTTGAAGAGTTTCAGCGGTTCAAGACCCACCCGTCCATTCGCGAAACCTTCGAAGGCGGGAAACGTATTTCCTATGGCGCGCGCGCCATTACCGAAGGTGGTTTCCAGTCCGTGCCGAAGCTCACCTTCCCAGGTGGCGCCTTGATCGGCTGTTCGGCAGGCTTTGTAAACGTGCCCCGCATCAAAGGCAGCCACAACGCTATGGCGACCGGCATGATGGCGGCGAATGCAGCCTTTGAAGCCGTGAAGGATGGACGCCAGGCGGATACGTTGAGCGCCTATGACGAGGCTTATGTAGGTAGCCATGTTGAAAAAGATCTGAAGCGGGTTCGGAACGTGAAGCCACTCTGGTCCAAGCTCGGCACGATCATCGGTGTCGGCCTTGGCGGCATTGATATGTGGATGAACCAGCTGGGGATTGGCCTGCCATTCACGCTGAAACACGGCAAGCCTGATCACGCAGCGACCGAGTCTGCTGACAAGCACAAGCCAATCGACTATCCGAAGCCGGACGGCGAGATTTCATTCGACCGCCTCTCATCTGTCTTCCTGTCAGCAACAAACCACGAAGAAGACCAGCCGGTCCATCTTCGTCTGACCGACGACACTGTGCCGATCGCGCACAACCTCCCCGTGTTCGATGAGCCTGCGCAGCGCTATTGCCCGGCAGGCGTCTATGAGGTGATGCGAGAGGACGACGGGTCGGATCCACGTTTCGTTATCAATGCGCAAAACTGTGTGCATTGTAAAACCTGCGATATCAAAGACCCGACCCAAAACATCAACTGGACAGTGCCAGAAGGTGGCGGCGGACCGAATTACCCGAACATGTGATCAAGGGGCGGTAATTTTGAAGTGATTTATCGCTTTGCCGCCAGTCTTTGAGAAGCAAAGGCTTGGAAATTGAGGTAGGGTCGACCTGTTAAACGGTCGGCCCTATTTTTCTGAGTCGGCGAGATCAGTGAAGGATAGAGGCCTTAAGTGGGATTGCGGTTACTGACACGTGGTCTGGGTATTGTCGCCATGGCGGCAATGCTAGGTGCCTGCGCGGGATCTGGCTTTGGATTGAGCCAGCGAAATCCGGATTCGTTGTATGGAAACTATCTGGCAGCGCGACATGCGGGCACCGTCCGCGATATGGACGCCGCAGCGAGATACTATGCGCAGGCGCTGTCTGAGGACCCGGGCAACCCCGTCATCGTTGAGCGTGCGTTCCTGTTGTCTGTGACAGCAGGGAAGGTCTCGGACGCCCTTAATCTCACCGCCGACATCATCGAACGGGACCCTGACAATCGCACAGCCCGTCTTGTCCGCGCACTCTCTGCTCTCAAAGCAGAGGATTATGACCGGACCATCAGCGAAATCGATGCGGCCGCCCCTGGGCCCTTTACGGCTCTTGTTGGCACGCTCGCTAAAGCCTGGGCGGTAGCAGGTAAGCAAGAAGCTGAACAAGCTTACGCAGCCCTGGATTCATTTCAGGACCGACCCGCATTTGACCTCTTTCGTGTTCTGCACGGTGGACTAATCGCGGACTATCTGGGCGATTCAGCGCGCGCGAGAACGGGCTATATCGCGGCGCAGGAAGCCAGCGGCGGAGCTAGCCTTAGGATCATCCAGGCATATGGCCGGTTTCTGGAAACTGAAGGCGATAGAGAACTCGCCCGCGAAGTGTTCAACAATTACGGCCGTTTGGCCCCAGACCATCCGATCATTGCGAGTGCGCTGGAACGGTTAGAGTCAGGTGTTGCGCCGGCGCCATTGGTGAAGACGCCAGCGGAGGGATTGGCGGAAGCGCTCTATGGATTGGCATCAGCCCTTGCGCAGGAAAGCGGGATTGATATCTCAATTCTGTACACGCAGCTCGCCCTCTACCTGCGGCCAGATTTTGATGTCGCACGCACCTTGCTTGCTGACTTGTATGAGCGCGGTGACCGTCTTGAAGACGCGATTGCAACCTATACCCGTATTCCGCGCACATCGCCGCTTTATCAGAATGCACAAATCCAGATCGCCATCGATATGGATCGTCTGGATAAATCCGAAGAAGCGGTTGCCCGACTCCGCACTCTCATTCGCCAATATCCGGACGCTGTTGAACCCTTGACAGCGCTTGGCGATATCCTGCGAGGTCGCAAAGACTATGCAGCAGCGGCGAGCGAGTATTCAAAGGCGATTGACCTTATTGGCGAGCCGAACGAAAGGTTCTGGACCGTCTATTACGCCAGGGGCATGTGCTACGAACGGTTGAAGCTCTGGCCCAGCGCTGAGAAAGACCTCAAGCTCGCGCTAGAACTTTCTGGCGACCATCCGCTGGTGCTGAACTATCTCGGCTACTCCTGGATCGAACAGAAAATTCATCTCGAAGAAGCCATGGCCATGATACGTCGCGCCGTAGAGTTGCGGCCTGACGATGGCTACATCGTTGACAGTCTGGGCTGGGCCTATTTCAACATCGGCGACTATGAAAACGCGGTCATACATCTGGAGCGGGCAGTTCAATTGCAGCCGGATGACGTCACGATCAACGATCATTTGGGCGATGCATTCTGGCGCGTGGGTCGCAAGATCGAAGCACGCTTTCAGTGGCAACATGCGCTGGAACTTGAGCCTGAGGAAGAGCAGGAAATCGCGATAAAAGAGAAGCTCGAAAACGGTCTTGAGGACGCGGATGTGGAAATGAGCGCCGACGCAGGTTCCTGATGTCCGCAGGCATCCTTGAAGTCGCAAACGCGAAAGTAAATCTCTCTCTTCGGGTCAAAGGGCGTGAGCCCAGTGGCTATCATCAGCTGGAAAGCTTGGTGGTGTTTGCCAGCGTCGCTGACCGCATTACCTGCGCAGACGCCGACGTCTTGGGCTTGGAAATCTCCGGACCTTTCTCCGATCAATTGGCGAACGAAGAAAACAATCTGGTGCTGGATGCAGCCCGCCTTTTTGCGGGGGCGCTTGGGCGAGACCCAACAGTGACCTTTGAATTGGAGAAAAATCTGCCTGTCGCGTCTGGTATCGGCGGGGGATCTGCGGATGCGGCGGCGGCATTGCGCGCCATGATGCGGCTTTGGGGAGATCCGCCAGGATCTATTGACGGGATCGCGGTGCAGCTGGGGGCCGATGTCCCGGTGTGCCTAAGAAAGCGCCCAAGCTTCATGACCGGCATCGGCGAGAACCTTAAGGCTATCCCCCGTCTTCCAGAGATCCATGCTGTTCTTGTCAATCCAGGCAAAGCAGTATCAACCGCTGACGTGTTTCAGCAACTGCAAGCTGGCCCTGTTGAGGAGCCTACCCGGCTACCCCTTCTGCCCGGTGTAGAAACACTGGATCGTTTGGTGGCCTGGCTTGAAGAAAACGGGAACGATCTCGAGGCACCCGCCATGGCGATAGAGCCTTCGATCAGAACAGTCATCGAAGAGCTCAAGGCAACGACAGGCTGCCGCCTGGCGCGCATGAGTGGCAGTGGTGCCACCTGTTTTGCGCTCTACGACAATCCATTTGATTCAGCTGAGGCCGCAGCGGCGCTGAGAAAGAAACACAATGGCTGGTGGGTGATGGCCACCAAACTCCTTGGGTCTCAATAGTGTTGGATTTGCCTGAGGGTGCAGGTCAATAGGCCCGGCTGATGCAGAAATCCACAAGGCCACTCAGCGCATCACGGCGTTCAGACGCGGGGAAGATGCCCAACGCATCACGTGCCATCTCGCCATAATGGCGCGCACGGGTAACCGTGTCCTCAATTGCCTTGTGATTGCTCATGATCTCAAAGGCCCGTTCCAGGTCGCCTTCCTGCTGATCACCATCCTGCAACGTGCGACGCCAGAAAGCGCGTTCCTCATCATCGCCGCGGCGGAACGCGAGTACGACGGGGAGGGTAATCTTGCCTTCGCGGAAATCATCGCCAACATTCTTGCCAAGCGTTGCCGCTTTGCCGTTGTAGTCAAGAGCATCATCAACAAGCTGAAATGCAATGCCCAGATTGCGGCCATAGGATTCTAGCGCCGCAGCCTGTTCTCCGTTCTGGCTGGCAACGACTGCACCGATCTCGGTTGCGGCCGCAAAGAGGGCAGCTGTTTTGGCGCTGATCACTTTGAGGTAGGCATCTTCTGTGGTGCTTGTGTCTTTGGCGGTGGCCAATTGCATGACCTCGCCTTCAGCAATAACCGACGCAGCTTCACTCAAAATTTCTAGCGCACGGAGCGACTTCGTTTCCACCATCAGCTTAAAAGCACGCCCAAGGAGGAAATCACCAACCAGCACGCTCGCCTGATTACCCCAGATAAGCCGTGCCGTCGTCTGCCCCCGGCGCATGTCACTTTCGTCGACGACATCATCGTGAAGCAGCGTTGCTGTGTGCATGAATTCGACGGATGCGGCCAGACGCACGTGATCACTACCTGTATAGCCACACATCCGGGCACAGGTGAGCGTCAACATGGGCCGCAGGCGCTTCCCACCTGACTCAATCAGGTGATTAGCAAGCTCGGGAATCATTTCCACGTCGGAACCCATCCGGTCTCGGATAAGTTCGTTTACCGCCTCCATATCTTCAGCGACAAGGCGCTGAAGCGTCCGAACGGCTTCTTCACTGTTTTTACGCTCACCTTCGAGCGGGACGACAACACCCAACGGGATCCCCAGTTCTCAATTTCGGCCGAGAAAACGGTTCAAAACTCCCCGTCAAACAGCTCAATTGCCTTTACATGTGTCACAATAGGAGCCCAGAGAGCGAGCGGCAAGTGCGTCCCAGCGCCGCTCCCCTAAGAGTGATGACCGGTAAGCCGAGGAAAGAGACGTTGAAAGAGCTTCTACGAACAAATGATGTAGTTCTTCTATCCTTCCTGGAAGCGCGTCTGAAAGGGGAGGGCGTTGAATCCTTCATCCTGGATATGAATGCCAGCATCGTTGAGGGATCGATCGGCATTTTGCCCCGCCGTTTAATGGTCATTGACGAGGATTTTGATCGCGCCAAAGCCATCTCAAAGATTGCTCTTAGGGAAAGCGAAGAGGCGAGTACCAGCGACCCGGGCGCGGCTGAGTGAGCGAGAAATAGTCGGTGAGCAAGAATAATCGGGAATTGGTGGTACTGCTCCATGGCATTGGCCGCACGTCAGGGTCAATGTCACTGTCGGCGCCCCATCTTGCGGAGAAAGGCTACGCAATTTGTAACCTTGACTATCCCTCTCGCTCGGCACCGATCGCGACCTTGGCCGAAGGGGTCAGTGAACGCCTTCAGGCAGAAAAGGCAGAGGCCTATGCGAAACTCCACTTTGTCACCCATTCCATGGGCGGATTGGTTGTCCGCCAGCTGGTCAAAGACTTCCGGCCAGACAATTTGGGTCGCGTGGTGATGTTGGCCCCGCCAAATCAGGGGAGCGAAGTCGCCGATTTTTTAGGTGACTTCGCACTCTTCAAAAGGATTTACGGCCCGGCTGGGCAGGATTTGCGGACCGGGAACAGCAATTTTGGTCCCGTGGATTTTCCGCTGGGCGTGATTGCCGGAACGAAATCCATTGATCCCATTTCCTCTCTTATGCTCCCAGGCCCCAATGATGGCAAGGTGACTGTGGAGAGCACAAAGGTTGCGGGAATGACGGACCATGTTGTTCTGCCGGTCAACCACACCTTCCTCATGCGTGATGCTCGCGTGTTGAAGCAAATCGAGGCGTTCTTAGACAGAGGGTCTTTCACGTCCGTTGGTTCTGAGAGTAGGACGTGATGAATTTCACAGACGATGGGTTTTTAGGAGGACGATTGAAAGTGCTGCAGCCCGAAAAGGGCTACAGAGCAGGCATTGATGCCGTCATGCTCGCGGCGTCTCTACCTTCCTTGCCAGGTGCGCGCGTTCTCGATGTAGGCGCAGGGGTTGGTGTTGCCTCGCTCTGTCTCGCATCCAGATGCGCGGACGTGAACGTGACCGGCCTTGAGCTTCAGCCCAACCTGGTTGAGGCAGCACGGGAGAACATTCAGCGCAATGATCTACAGACGACGGTCAAAATTGTCCGAGGGTCGATCGGCGAAAAAGCTGCAGCTTTAGCGGACAAGGACGTAGCTTATGGCAGCTTTGATCATGTGATGACCAATCCGCCTTTCTATGACGCAGACAAAGTCTGGTCCTCGCCTGATGAAAGCAAAGCCACAGCGCATGCATTTGAAGATGTGTCGCTGGAGGAATGGCTTCGGGTCACCTGTGCGATGGCAAAGCCCAAAGGCACGGTGACGATCATCCACCGCGCGGACGCGCTACCGGAGCTCCTGAAGGGAGTTGAGGGGAAACTCGGCGGTCTGATTGCTTTCCCTCTTTGGCCGTCAGTGGGAAAAGACGCAAATCGCATCCTGCTTCAGGGAGTTAAGGGCTCAAAAGCACCGTTCCAACTTGCGAGCGGGCTTGTCCTTCATAAAGAAGAGGGCGGGTTTACAGCGCACGCTGAGGCCATTCTGCGTGAAGGCGCGGCCTTGTCTCTCGGTTCTGCTTGAGAAAAGCCCAAAAAGTCTTATGTAAAGCCCATGGTCAAGAAAACACTTATCAATGCTATCCCCCACAAAGGTCTCCGTGAACGTCTGCTTGATCGGATCGACCCTGATGTATCCGTGGTTCCTGTGGTTCGCCTCACCGGCGTGATCGCGTCCTCCGGTCCACTGCGTGACGGCCTTAATCTCTCCGGTGTTGCAGGAGACCTTGAAGCCGCCTTCAAGACCCGGGACGCAAAAGCCGTTGCTCTGGTGATTAATTCACCAGGAGGGTCACCAGTACAATCGTCACTGATTTTCAAGCGCATTCGGGCACTGGCCGAAGAACACGAGCTTCCCGTCCTGGCATTTGTGGAAGATGTGGCCGCCTCAGGCGGATACATGATTGCCTGCGCGGCAGATGAAATTTTTGCCGACGAACATTCCGTGGTTGGTTCCATTGGTGTGGTGAGTGCCGGTTTTGGTTTCGCCAAACTCATTGAGAAGTTGGGCGTTGAGCGCCGGGTCCACACTGCAGGCGAAAGCAAGGCCATGCTCGACCCATTCAAACCGGAAGATCCCGAAGAGGTCGCACGCCTGGAAGCGCTCCAGGAAGAAGTCCATAAAGGTTTTAAAGATCTCGTGCGCAAGGCCCGCGGCGACAAGCTTGAGGGCGATGAAAAACAACTCTTCTCCGGCGAGTTCTGGGTGGCGACCCAGGGCATCAAGCATGGGCTTGTTGATGGCATCGGTGATTTGCGGGCTGTCACCCGCGAAAAATACGGCGAAAAGGTTCGCCTGCGGCTTATTGGCGGACCACGGCCCTGGTGGCGTCGCAGACCTGGCATTGCCGGTGAGCTTCCCGATACGGCGAATTTCGCAACGGATTTGCTGGGCGCTGTGGAAGCCCGTTCCCTTTGGTCTCGTTTCGGGCTTTAATGCTTTTCGGTCAGCTGGGGGCAGCACAGGCCGTTAGAAGAGATCGATATGAATGACATTGTATTCACAGGGCTCATCATGGCTGGCGTCTATGGCGTCTCAAAGCTCGTGAAAAAGTACCGGGAAAAAGCCCGCACCCGGATTGAAGAGCAAACCCAGTCTACCAAGCCTCAAGAGCCAAGAAATCTGGGAACGCTGGAGCGGACGCCGGACGGCAGTTTTGCGCCCGAACAAACCCACTAAGCTGCATGTGTGGCTGAGTATCCAACATCTAGGTAAGGAAGCCGCATGTTAGACAATCTGTTTTCGATGAAAGACAAAGTGTGTGTTGTCACCGGCGGCTCTCGAGGGCTGGGCAGGGCGATGACAGAAGCCTATCTCCAGGCGGGCGCTTCCCGGGTCTACATCACGGCCCGCAAGGCAGATGCTTGCGAACAGGCTGCGGAAGAACTCTCCGCGCTGACGAGCCACGGTGAGTGTGTTGCACTTCCCTGCAATCTGAGCACGACGGACGAAATTGCCCGCTTTGGCGATGCCGTTGCTGAGCGGGAAGGGGCAATCGACACACTGGTCAACAATGCCGGCACCGCCTGGGAAGCACCCCTGGACCAGTTTCCGGAAAACGGCTGGGACAAGGTCCTGGATCTCAACACCAAGACACCTTTCTTCTTGACACAGAAGCTTCTGCCTCAGCTGAAGGCCGCGGCCTCAGCAAAGGGCGATGCCTCTGTAATCAACACGGGCTCCATCGCCGGGATCAAAGGGGATTCATCGAACACATTCAGCTACGCAACGTCGAAGGCCGCGGTCCATCAGCTTACTCGGAACATGGCTTTTGCCCTTGCCGACGATAAGGTCCGGGTCAATGCCATTGCGCCGGGACGCTTCCATTCCAAGATGACGGAAGTCTTTGAGAACAACACAGAACAGTTTGAAGCCGAGAAGCGTGCCATCCCGCTTCACCGCTGGGGGCATGATGAAGACATTATGGGGATCGCCCTGCTGCTCGCGAGCCGCGCGGGCGCCTTTATCACCGGCGAAATCATCACCGTGGACGGTGGCACGACGCTGATCTGACCGGGCCGAGGATGGACGGAAAATAAAGCCGGAGGCTCGGAACCGTCCTTACCTTGACCGGGCAAGGCCCGCCCGGTTACTTTGCGCCCGCTTTCAGGGTTTTCCTTTAGATTCTGGGGGTTAGAGCATTTTCAGCAAAAGTTGCAGACTTTTGCGGTTCGGAAATGCGGCAGTACAAGAAACGAAGCATTCCCAGGTGAGGTTGCCCGACTTCATCGCCACTTTCTGAGAGTAAGTCATGTCCAGCCCAGCCGGTTCCGCCGACAAGACCCGGAACACGTCTTTTCAGTCGCTCATTCTGACCCTTCAGAACTATTGGGCAGATTATGGTTGCGTGATTCTGCAGCCCTATGATGTGGAAATGGGCGCGGGCACGTTTCACCCGGCAACGACACTCCGCTCACTGGGACCTAAACACTGGAACGCGGCCTATGTGCAGCCCTCGCGCCGACCGACAGACGGGCGCTATGGCGACAATCCGAACCGCTTTCAACACTATTACCAGTTTCAGGTGATGCTGAAGCCGAGCCCGGAGAACATTCAGCAGCTGTATCTTGAAAGTCTCTACGCGCTCGGCATTGACCCAAAGAACCATGATATCCGTTTTGTGGAAGACGACTGGGAGAGCCCGACGCTGGGAGCCTGGGGCTTGGGTTGGGAAGTCTGGTGCGATGGCATGGAAGTCTCCCAGTTCACCTATTTCCAGCAGGTCGGCGGTTTTGACTGCTCGCCCGTTGCCGGCGAGCTCACCTATGGGCTGGAACGTCTCGCCATGTATGTGCAGGGCGTGGACAATGGCTATGAGCTGAATTTCAACGGCCAGGAGGGCGACAAGAAAGTCACCTACGGCGACGTCTTCCATCAGAATGAAGTTCAGTTCTCTCACTATAATTTTAATGTGGCGAATACGGACGTTCTCTTCCGGCATTTCGAAGATGCAGAGAAAGAATGCGCAGCCCTGCTTGAGTATGATCCGCCCCTGGCACAGCCAGCCTATGACCAGTGCATCAAGGCAAGTCATGCTTTCAATCTGCTGGACGCGCGCGGCGTGATCTCCGTAACCGAACGCCAGGCTTATATCGGTCGTGTGCGCGCGCTCGCCAAAGCCTGCTGTGAGGCTTATCTCAAGACGCCCCAAGCTGGCGCCACTGCAGAAGGGGAGGCGTAATCATGGCCGATCTTCTGCTTGAACTTTTCTCCGAAGAAATCCCTGCGCGCATGCAAAAGCGTGCATCCGAAGACTTACAGAAACTGGTGACAGACGCCCTCGCAAAGGAAGAAGTCTTCGGAGAGGCCGCACGCGCATTTGCGACACCCCGTCGATTGACGTTGGCAATCTCCGGTCTGCCTGTACGACAGCAGGACCGCAAAGAAGAACGCAAAGGCCCGCGCGTCGGTGCGCCTGAAAAGGCGATGGAAGGCTTCTTGAAGTCGACCGGCCTGACCCTCGATCAGTGCGAAACCCGCGAAGACAAGAAGGGCGAATATTACGTCGCCGTGATTGAAAAGACAGGACGCGGCACCGACGAACTGATCGCGGAGATCGTGCCGGACGTGATCCGAAACTTCCCTTGGCCAAAAAGCATGCGCTGGGGCACGGGCACGCTCCGCTGGGTGCGTCCGCTTCATTCCATCGTCTGCACGCTGGATGGGGAAGTCGTGTCCTTCGAAATCGATGGCATTCAGTCAGGCGATACGACCTATGGTCACCGCTTTATGGGGCCGGATGCCATCAGGGTCCGCGAGTTTGATGACTATGTAGAGAAGCTCGAACGCCAGAAGGTCATGCTCGACCCGGAAGCCCGTGCCGCCCACATTCTGGAAGATGCCAAGAACCTGGCGCACGCCCAGAACCTGGAACTGATTGACGACGACGCCCTTCTTCATGAAGTGGCGGGTCTTGTTGAATGGCCGACAGCGCTCATGGGCGCCATTGATGACGAATTCATGGAGATCCCGCAGGAGGTGCTCACCTCCACCATGCGGGCAAACCAGAAATATCTGGCGCTGAAAGATCCCAAGACCGGCAATTTCGCCCCGCGCTTCATCGTGGTCTCCAACATTGAGCCGGAAGATGGCGGCGCGGCGGTGATCAATGGCAATGAGCGTGTGCTTCGTGCGCGTTTTGCAGATGCCCGCTTCCTTTGGGATCAGGACAAACGGCACAGTCTCGAGGATTTCGCGAAGAAGCTGGATCAGGTTGTCTTCCACGCCAAGCTTGGCTCTGTCGCAGAAAAAGCCGAGCGCATCTCAAAGCTCGCGGGCGAGCTGGCAAGTGTCACAGGCGCGGACAAGGCCAAAGCAGAGCTCGCCGGACGTCTCTCCAAAGCCGATCTTGTCTCCGGCATGGTCTACGAGTTCCCGGACCTGCAAGGCACCATGGGCCAATATTACGCGCTGGCCGATGGGTTGGACGCGGATGTTGCTGACGCGATTGCTCAGCACTATCAGCCGCAAGGCCCATCGGACGACGTGCCAGAGGGTCCCGTGGCTCAGGCCGTCGCGCTCGCCGACAAGCTCGACACGTTGGCGGGCTTCTGGGCGATCGACGAAAAACCAACCGGCTCAAAAGACCCGTTTGCGCTGCGCCGTGCGGCACTTGGTATTATTCGCATGGTGCTGGAAGCTGAACTGCGCTTGCCGCTGCTTTCCGTGTTCTCGAATGACAAAGAACAGAATGATGACCTTCTGTCTTTCTTTGCAGACCGGCAGAAGATTTACCTTCGGGATCAAGGCGTCAAATATGACTTGGTGGATGCGGTCTTCGCTCTTCCCGGTCAAGACGATCTTTTACTTGTAAAACGCCGCGTTGACGCCTTGGGCGAATTCCTCAACACCGACGATGGTGCAAATCTCTTGGCGGGTACAAAACGCGCCGCCAACATCCTGCGCATTGAAGAAAAAAAGGACAAGGCGACCTATTCAGGCACGCCGGATGCAGCGCTCTTCGAATCGGACGAAGAAAAAACGCTCGCCGCTGAAATCAATGTCGCACGCGATGCAGCCGCGAGCGCCGTTGCGAAAGAAGATTTCGCCGGCGCCATGGCAGCTCTCGCAAAATTGCGCGGTCCGGTTGATGCCTTTTTCGAAAAGGTCACGGTGAACGCAGAGGATGACAAGGTCCGGGAAAATCGCTTAAAGCTCCTCGCAGAAATCAGAACCGCGCTTCTCGGTGTGGCCGATTTCTCCAAAATCGAAGGGTGATCTGCGGCGCTTTTTCGCGCATCCTTTGGCTTGAACTTCTCTGCCTCCTTCAAGTGAGGCCAAACGGAAAGCAATACGCATGACCGGTTCGACGAAGTGGGTGTATGGATTTGGCGGCGGCAGCGCCGAGGGTGACGCGACACTGCGGGAACTCCTAGGGGGCAAAGGCGCCAATCTCGCCGAAATGGCCAACCTGGGGCTTCCGGTTCCGCCAGGCTTCACCATCACCACAGAAGTCTGCACGGCATTTTATAAGAATGACCGGTCCTATCCTGAAGGCATGAAGGATCAGGTCGAAGCAGCTCTTGCGGAAGTCTCAAAAGTTGTAGGCGCGGACTTCGGTGAGCCAGAAAACCCACTTCTTGTATCCGTTCGGTCCGGTGGCCGCGCCTCCATGCCGGGCATGATGGATACCGTGCTGAACCTCGGTTTGAATGATGCCACCGTTGCCGGCCTTGCAGCTAAGGCGAACGATGAGCGCTTCGCCTATGACAGCTATCGTCGCTTTATTCAGATGTATTCCGATGTGGTGCTGGGCGTTGAGCACCACAATTTCGAGGAAATCCTCGACATCTACAAAGAAGAGAATGAGTACTATCTCGACACGGATCTGGACGCTGCCGACTGGAAAGATGTCATTGGTCGCTACAAGGCGCTGGTTGAAGAAGAGCTCGACGAACCTTTCCCACAGGATGTGAACGAACAGCTATGGGGTGCGATCGACGCAGTCTTTGGCTCCTGGCAGAACGCACGCGCGGCCACCTATCGCCGTCTGCACAACATTCCTGATGAATGGGGCACGGCGGTCAACATTCAGGCCATGGTCTTCGGCAATATGGGGGACACGTCTGCGACAGGCGTAGCCTTCACCCGGAACCCCTCCACAGGCGACAAGGCCTTCTATGGTGAGTTTCTTGTGAATGCTCAGGGTGAAGATGTGGTCGCTGGTATTCGGACGCCGCAGCACCTTACAAAGCTCGCTCGCGAAGAAAGTGGCGAAACGGCACCCTCCATGGAAGAGGTGATGCCCGGCGTCTACGGTGAACTGGTTGAGGTTTACAAAAACCTCGAGGGCCACTATCGGGACATGCAGGACCTGGAATTCACTGTCCAGGAAGGCAAACTTTGGATGCTGCAGACCCGCAGCGGCAAGCGCACCGCCAAAGCGGCCATCAAAATTGCCGTTGATATGGCCTCTGAAGGCCTGATCACCCGTGAAGAAGCCGTGACCCGTGTGGACCCAGCATCGCTGGATCAGCTGCTCCACCCGACAATTGATCCAAATGCCGCGCGCGATGTTGTCGCGACCGGCTTGCCTGCGTCGCCAGGGGCTGCCTCTGGTGAGATTGTTTTTTCATCGGAAGAAGCAGGGGCGTTGAAAGCACAAGGCCGCGACGTTGTGCTTGTGCGTGTCGAAACCAGTCCGGAAGACATTCATGGCATGCACTCTGCCGTGGCGATCCTGACCACACGCGGCGGCATGACAAGCCACGCTGCTGTTGTGGCGCGAGGCATGGGCAAGCCCTGTGTGTCAGGCGCGGGCACCGTCAAAATTGACTACGCCGCTGAAACCATGGTGAGCCTTGGGGAGAAATTCACCAAGGGCGACGTGATCACCGTTGATGGTTCGACGGGACAGATTATGCGTGGTGCCATGCCCATGCTTCAGCCTGAACTCTCCGGGGATTTCAGCACCCTCATGGGCTGGGCCGATGAAGGCAGGCGCATGACTGTGCGCGCGAATGCGGAAACGCCTGATGATGCCCGTGTGGCGCGAGAGTTTGGCGCAGAAGGCATTGGCCTCTGCCGCACGGAACATATGTTCTTCTCTGACGATCGTATTCTTGCCATGCGTGAGATGATCATCGCCGATGATCAGGCCGGTCGGCGCAAAGCGCTGGACAAAATCCTGCCGATGCAGCGCGAAGACTTTCGTCAGCTCTTCACCATCATGAGCGGCTTGCCGGTCACGATCCGTCTGCTTGACCCACCACTGCATGAATTTCTGCCTCACAGCGAAGAAGAGATTGCAGAAGTGGCAGATGCCGCAGGCCTGTCAGCCGACAAGATGCGTCGGCGCCTTGCAGAACTCAATGAGGCTAACCCCATGCTTGGGCACCGGGGGTGTCGTCTGGGGATCACCTATCCCGAAATCTACGAGATGCAGGCCCGCGCGATTTTTGAGGCTGCGCTGGTTGCTGCTGAAGAAACCGGTGCCGCCGTCATCCCGGAAGTCATGGTGCCGTTGGTGGCGACCAAGGCCGAGCTTGAATATCTAAAAGAACGGCTCATAGCTGTGGGCGATGCTGTCGCAGCAGAAAAGAATAAGCCGCTGGAATATCAGGTTGGCACCATGATTGAGCTTCCCCGCGCCGCACTCCGCGCTGGTGAGATCGCCCAGGCCGCTGAGTTCTTCTCATTCGGCACCAATGACCTCACCCAGACCACCTACGGCATCAGCCGGGATGATTCGGCCAACTTCCTAAAAGACTATCTCGGCAAAGGCATCGTTCCGGCAGATCCCTTTGTGTCGCTCGACCAGGAAGGGGTGGGCGAATTGGTCCAGATCGCTGCTGAGCGTGGCAGAGCCACCCGCCCAGACATTAAATTGGGTATTTGCGGCGAGCACGGGGGCGACCCAGCGTCCGTGCATTTCTGCGAGGGGGCAGGGTTGCACTATGTTTCCTGCTCGCCCTACAGGGTTCCTATCGCCCGTCTGGCGGCGGCTCAGGCAGCCCAGAAGGCCGCCACCTGACGTCCCGCTGAGTCGCCAAAATTAGGCACAGCTTTCTAAAAACGCGGGGTGACCAGCTGTCGCACGCCCTCGTGATCACGCGTGTTGGGAGCCCTTTTTTCACCCTGAAGCTGGATCGCGCAGATTTCAAAAAAGCCAGTGGATTCAGGTACTTCACCGACTAATTATGGTAAATACTTCCTCTCACAAGGCGTTGCCTGTTAACCATGATGCCGCCCGTTAAGCTTCTGTTTACCAAGCCTGTGATTCCCTAATCCTATTGAAAAACAAGTGCTTAGGCTTATCTCGCCTGTGTGGCCGGGGCGTTATTGCCGGACTCAAAAGTTTATGATACTCCCCGCCAACCCTGCTGACAGAGTGTCAGCCTATTACGGGGTTCAGCCACTTAGATGGCACAAGCGTTGCTGAGTATATGAGAAGAACCACCAGGTCAGGGCATGGGGCCCAGACTGGGACGAAAACGGACCACACGCGATGAACAAGCTCGCTCAATGGCTCGATATAGGACATTACGTCCGGGAACCTGCGCATCTCGCGGGCGCCCTGGCTGTGTCTGTCGTTCTGGGGTCTGTGTTCTGGGCAAACCTGGCAACAGCGACCGTCGATCCGGTGTCTGGACGCGACGGAAACCGCCTGGTCCTCTCTAGCTTCGCTGATCCTCAGCTGCTCGACCGGCCAACACGGCTCACCGAGCTTGCAGAGCTTGATCATCGTGCCAGTGTTGCGGCGACGCCTGTGAGAGCGCTGGGTGACAGAGCCCGTCGTTTGGAGCAGGAACGGCGCTGTCTGGCAGTTGGCATTTACTTTGAAGCCCGGGGCGAAAGCCATAGCGGTCAGGTCGCTGTGGCAGACGTTATTATGAACCGCGTCGCGTCTAAGGATTATCCCAATACGATTTGCGGCGTGGTGTTCCAGGGGTCTTACCGCCAGACCGGGTGCCAGTTCTCCTTTACCTGCGATGGGGAATCAGACCGGCCACGGGATCTGAAGCCTTGGCGCAAAGCGCAACATGTCGCGAGCATGGTGACCATGCGTGATGACCGTCAGCGTCAGGTGGCGGAAAACGTCCTGCACTATCACGCTGACTATGTGGACCCGGTATGGGCGTCACATATGTTCAAGGTTGCGAAGATTGGCCGCCACATTTTCTACGCGCGGACCCGGTCGAGCTCTTAACAGCACTCATCAATCCAACAATCTCAGTGTTTCTGCCGTCCCTTGACGCAGATCAATGATGTTGCAGACCTCCTGCCTCAGTCTCGGTAACGATGACGGCGGAGGCGCTTGAAGATTGCATCAGGCAGGTGCTCATCGGCCGACCACCCCGAGGACCAGCCTTCGACCGTCATCACCATTTTCCAAAATGAAAGATTGGACGCGCAGCGGAGTTAATCGAAGCCGGAAGATTTCTTGATGTTCTTGCGGACATAGCCTGGGAACAGACGCGCCAGCTTGTCCATGCGGCTAAGCGACGGATTGCCAAAATAGTGGATCTCTTCACCATGGGCAGCGCGCCAAACGATCTTGGCAATGTCCTCAGGCGTGTGGGCGATCCCGCTTGCTTTGAAATTCTCCGTCTGATGTTCCTGGTTTTTCACCATGCCCGTATCGACATAGGAAGGCAGAACGTCGCTGACGTGGATGCCATAGGGCTCGAACTCGATAGAAAACCCTTCCGTCATGGCGCGCACAGCGTGCTTGGAGGCTGAGTAGACGGCGAGCTCGGGGATGCCATACACCGCCGATGCAGATGCTGTGTTGATGATCCGTGCATCACCATGCTTGGCAGCGGTGGCTTTCAACGCCTCAAGACCAGCGGCAATGCCATTAATGACCCCGTTCACGTTCACATCGACAGTCTTGCGCTGAAGAGCCGGGTCGACCTGGTCGAAATTCCCCATCTTCAGAATCCCGGCATTGTTGAACAACACGTCGAGCCGTCCGCCAGAGACGGCAAGGAAGGCCTGCACGGCATCGTTGAATTGATCCGGGTCGGTCACGTCCAGCTCGCCCGTGGTGACCATGGGGGCACCGTGCACAGCGCGGAGTTCATCAGCCAATTGAGCAAGACCCGCCCCATCAATATCGTAGAGACCGACAAACCAGTCTCTCCGTGCGAAATGTCGGGCCGTGGCACGCCCGATGCCTGCGGCCGCGCCAGTGATAAAAATGCTGCGTGCCTGGCTCATGACAGATCCTTACTCAGCGGCAGTCGCTGCTTTTGCTTCCGCAATGACCGCTGCCAACGGGCCGGTCGATGCGACGCTGTCCCGTGTCCCTTCAGGATCAAGTGCAGAGGCTTTGTCCAGATCGCCGATTTCCTTCGGCACGAACCAATGCAGACGCTCAGGGTCATCGTGATAAGAGGCCCAGACAGCCTTTGCGACTTCAATTGGGGCGACTAACCGGAACATACCTTCAGTTGCAGCATTCTCTCGCGCCTCATCAGGAAGGATAGGTGTATCGATGAGGCCAGGAAGCGTATCAGCGACACGGATGCCAAAGCGGCTGAGTTCAACAGAGAGCGCTTCAGTTAGACCTTTGACAGCGTGCTTGGTCGCGGAATAGACGGCGATGCCGGGCATGCCATAGGTGGCGGAAGACGAGGATGTGGTGAAGCAGAGAGAGTTGGGTGTTGCCTTCAGGAGATCAACCGCCAGGTGAATGCCATTCAGCACACCAATCAAATTGACATTGACCACAGCGAGCACATCCTCAAACGGCATCTCGTCAAAGAAACCGCCTTTGCCGATGCCCGCATTGTTGAAGAGAAGGTCAAGTTTGCCGCCTGTTGCTTCCGCAAACTCCGCGAGAGCGGTTCCGTAGTCTGCACGATCAGTAACATCAAGGGACCGGACGATACAGTTTTCGGCCCCTAGCTCTTTTTCAAGCGCGGCAAGGCCGTCCTTATTGACGTCGTAGCCGCCGACAAACCAGCCACCTTGTGAGAAGAGACGGGCGGTCTCCAGCCCCATGCCGCTCGCAGCGCCTGTGATGAATATCGATTTTCTGTCTCCGGCCTGGCCCATGACAGCCTCCCTGAAAATATTGTTATCCATTATCTTAGGGCTCAGTCAGGGAAGGAGTCGAGAGTTGCCTTGTGCGCTTAGTTCGCCGCAGCCTCATAGTCGAGGCCAATATCAAGGCACGGGGCGGAATGGGTGAGCCACCCAACGGAGATATAGTCGACACCGGTCGCAGCAACACTTGCGGCGGTATCGAGTGTAATGCCGCCCGATGCCTCAAGGGCGGCGCGACCCTGATTGATGGTCACAGCCTCTCGCAGCACGCCTGGCGGCATATTGTCGAGCAGAACTGCTTCAACGCCAATATCGAGCGCTTCTTTCAACTGGTCCAGTGTGTCGACTTCAATCTCGATCCGCACCAAATGTCCAGCTTTTGCGCGCGCGCCGCGAATAGCGTCCGCGATGCCGCCTGCCATGGCGATGTGATTGTCTTTGATCAGGATGGCATCATAGAGCCCAAAACGATGGTTGACGCCGCCACCCGCACGCACGGCATATTTTTCAAAGGCGCGGAGCCCTGGTGTGGTTTTTCGTGTGCAGCAGATGCGCGTATTGGTGCCCGCAACCGCATCAACAAATTTCCGTGTCGCCGTCGCAATGCCTGATAGATGGCCCAGGAAGTTGAGGGCGACCCGCTCACCGGTGACGATGGCGCGCGCATTGCCTTCAATCGCAGCAATCACATCACCGGGCGCGACAACCGATCCATCAGGGGCTTGAACGGAAATTCTGAGGCCAGGATCCATCTCCCGGAACGCAGCCCGGGCTGCGTCAAGTCCTGCGATGCATCCATCTTCGCGGGCACGAAGCACAACCCGCGACCGTGTATCGGCAGGAACTGTCGACTGGCTCGTAATATCTCCTGCGTCGCCTAAATCTTCGGCGAGTGCGGCGCGGACTTTTTCTTCAACCAGAAAGGAAGGGAGGGGATGCAGGTCGATCATGGGTACCATCACAGCTATCGAATGAGGCAGCATACACACCAAGCTGCTAGACTGATTTTACGCCATTTTTTTGCGCAATGGCAGATTATGTCACCCCGAGCATGATAAAGCACCGCGCGAGGTTGGCGCGTGAGCCCGACCGAAAAACGGTCGAGCGAAACCAACCAATCTTGGTCGCGACGCCCGCCCGTTTCGATCGTGGCTTTAGATTCGACAGCACCAAGGCGAAAGCCTTGTGGTAGTTCAACAGCTGGTAGCCAGTGCGTTAGTCTTTTTCTTCCGGCAACATGGTGATGTTGACCGGGCTCTCATATTTGTTGTCCGCGCCCGTCGCTGAATCGATGGCGCTACTTACGCCAAGGGTTAGGACGACGTCCAGGGCAATCCCGGCGGCGCCGGAGCCTGATTCCCATCCACTATTGTTGTAGTAGGTAGCTTCCTGATAACCCGCCTTGTTGCAGGTGATGATGATGTCATGCTTGGTCTTATCGACCGTGACACCGCCGGGCGTGTTGGCAATGCTGTTGAGCTCAGCACCGTTGCGTTTAAGGGTGCAACTCGCGCCGGCCGGAGTTGTGTTCACGAAAATCTCTTGAGTTGTGCCTTGGGTGATAGATGAACAGCCCCCCATGACAAGGGCTACGGCACCGGCCGCAAAAACGCGCGAAACTAACATTGATGATTCCCCCAGTAATACTTTCGCGGGCACCCTATGGTGAGTGCGGCGTATCGTCAAGGAAAGGACTTGGTTAATGTTCGGCGCTCGCGAGCGGACATCGGTGCATGTGGACGCGCCACTGACTCGGTTATGCTATTCGCGTCCTCGAGAGTAATGAAGGTGCGATGTTCCCAGTTAACATCCGTTTGTGGCTGATCAATCCGAAAGTGGCCGCCGCGACTTTCTTCCCGCTGAAGAGCCGCTGTCGTGATCAATTTCGCTGCCGTCACCATGTTCACAAGTGTTGGTGAAGAGCCCGCGGCCCGTTCGATGCGCACAATCTCCTGGAGCGCTTGAGTGAGACCATCACCCGTTCGAACAACTCCTACATGCCGTGTCATGAGGTCCCGAAGTTCCTGCACAATAGGGACCGTGTGCGACCGGCGCGCACGGATCGCGGGAATGGCGGCGGTCGCTGCCGGACCTGCGTCAACAGATGCTAGAATATCTTCCGCAATGCGGGCGCCAAAGACGACGGCTTCCAATAGGGAGTTGCTGGCGAGACGATTAGCACCATGGGCGCCTGTTGACGCCACTTCGCCACAGGCCCAGAGACCTGGAAGGGACGAGCGACCATCCTTATCAACCGCAATCCCCCCCATATGATAGTGCATCGCGGGCGCGACGGGGATCGGTTCAGTTACCGGATCAATCCCCATGCGCTGGCAGTTTTTGAAAACGGTTGGGAAGGCCTCTTCGAAACCTGCACCAACTGCTTGGCGTGCATCAAGATAGGCTTTGCCACCCTCCGCAATGACGCGCGCAATTGATCGCGCGACCACATCGCGGGGTCCAAGCTCTGCATCCTTGTGCACGGCTTTCATGAAACGCGTGCCCGTTTCATCAATGAGCGTTGCACCAGCGCCGCGCAGCGCTTCCGTCGCGAGGGGGGCGGGGTCTTGGACGCCGGCAATGGCGGTCGGATGAAACTGAACAAATTCCGGATCAGCGATCACCGCACCTGCCCGGGCCGCCATGGCGAACCCGTCGCCCCGCGAACTCAACGGATTGGTGGTTACCTTATAGAGGCCTCCTGCGCCGCCGCTTGCTAGAACGACAGATCGGGCGCGCAGAAGAAGCGGGGAGGGTTCGAGATCTCCGGTCGGCTGCACAAAGACACCGGCAACCTTTCCTTCTTCAAGCGCGAGCTCATACGCCGAAAAGCCTTCAACGATACGAATGGAGGGTGTCTTACGGACAGCCGCAATAAGCGCTTCCATGATCGCGCGGCCGGCCCGATCGCCCTGCACATGTACAATGCGGCTTCGGCTATGGGCAGCTTCCAGTCCTACCGTGAGTTTGCCTTCCAGATCCCGGTCAAAGGGCACGCCAAGCGACAGGAGGTCCTGAATACGTTCGCTCGCTTCTGAGGCGATAAGTTGTGCAATCTCCGGGTCGACAATTCCAGCGCCGGCAGCAATCGTATCTGCCGCATGTTCTTCCGGTGTGTCACCTTCAGAGATCGCCGCGGCAATCCCGCCTTGTGCCCAGGCTGAGGAGGCGCCGTCGCCGATAGGAGCCGCGGCAAGAACCGTCACCGGGCGCGGGCTCAGTTTTAGAGCTGTGAAAAGGCCGGCAAGCCCTGCGCCGACGATCAGCACGTCGCCTGCATTGACAATATGTCCGCCGGTCTGCGTCGTCATACTCATGGGTCCCAGCTCCCTGACTTAGAGCGTTTTCAATAAAAGTTGCAAACTTTTATGGTTCAAAAACGCGTTGAGACAAAAGATCAGAGCGGCAGATTGATCATCCGTTCAACCGCAGCGCGTGCGCGCGGCGCGATGGCCGGATCCACGACAACCTCATCCTTCATATAAAGAAGGCTTTCAAGGATCTTCGGCAGGGTGATGCGCTTCATGTGGGGGCAGAGATTGCAGGGACGAATGAAATCCGTACCTGGCACTTCCGCTGCCACATTGTCGCTCATGGAGCACTCGGTCACCATCATGACTTGGTCAGGATGATTTTCCTTCACCCATTTGATCATGCCTGAAGTGGATCCGGAGAAGTCCGCTTCGTCGACAACTTCCGGTGGACACTCAGGATGCGCAATGATCGAAAGACCTGGATGCGCTTCGCGATATTCCCGAAGTTCTTCCGGGGTGAACCGTTCATGGACTTCACAATGGCCCGCATAGGTGATGATTTTCACATTGGTCTGGCGGGCAATGTTCTGTGCGAGATATTCATCCGGCAGGCAAAGCACTTCCGGTACACCAAGGCTCTCAACAACCTGCACGGCATTCGATGAGGTGCAGCAAATATCGGTCTCGGCCTTAACATCCGCAGACGTGTTCACATACGTAACGACAGGAACACCCGGATATTGTTCGCGCAGGCGACGAATGTCAGCACCTGTGATGGACTCCGCAAGTGAGCATCCAGCTTTTTCATCAGGGATAAGGACGGTTTTTTCCGGGCTTAGCAGCTTCGCCGTCTCCGCCATGAAGTGCACGCCGCACTGAACGATCACATCCGCGTCTGCCTTGGCGGCTTCGCGGGCAAGCTGCAAACTGTCGCCCACAATGTCACCGACACAGTGGAAGATTTCCGGCGTCATATAATTATGAGCCAGGATGACGGCGTTGCGTTCTTTTTTCAGATCATTGATCGCCTTCACGTAAGGCGCAAAGAATGGCCACTCGACAGAAGGAATAACGTTTTTGACGCGCTCATAGATGGGCGCCATTTCTTTCGCGAGACCGGGCGTATATTCGAGCTCCGGCATCTCAAGCGGTTGGAACTTTGGTGGAACCATCGCTGCCTTATTGGGTGCAGCTTCTTGGGTCTGAAGATCGGCGGTCATGCTCGCCTCCCTTGATCATCTACATTTACTCATTTTGAGTATAAGTAGGGGCTAAAAAGACACCGGCAGAACCGGCCAATGACTTATACTATGTTTGAGTATTAGCTCTGTCAAGGGTGTTAACGCGCGTTAAGAAATTTGATCGGGCGCAGAAATTCTGGGTTTTGTGAAGTTTGGTCCCAGGGCGAAGAGATTTTAGTGTGGACGCTGTCGCAAGCCGACAGTTCAAGTATTTGCGCGCGTTCGGGAAGGGGCGAGGCGAAGGCCGGGAGCCGGACGTTCATTGAAGATCTCCCGGCGGAACCGGAAGAGTTCCGCAGGACGTCCGCCCGTGTGGGTGCTCATGCGGCCAGTGCGCTCGACAAGCCCAGCTTTTTCCACGAGCCGCCGGAAATTCTGCTTGTGCACGTGCAGACCCAGAAGCGCTTCGCTCGTGCGTTGCAGTTCATAGAGGGTGAACGTGTCCGGCATCAGCTCAAACACCACAGGACGATATTTCAGTTTTGCCCGTAGGCGGCTGATGGCGGTTGCAAGGATGCGGCGATGGTCGAACTGCATGGGCACGCCGAGCTGTGGCGTGTTGTCTTTTTCCAGGCCCGCCGCGTTTGGGCGGCCATCTCGTAAGGCCTCGCGCACCAGTCCCGCTTCATAAAGAAGCTCATAGCGCTCCAGCACATTCTCCTCGTCCCAGCTTTTTTCGTCGCAAGTACCACCATCGAGACCAAACGTGAGGCGCGCCCGGTCCCGGCGTCGGCCGCGTGCCAGCTCATCACTCTCAGTGCCTTTGGCTTCCGACGCCCAGTCCTGCAGCAGCGGCAAAATGACCTTGTCTAAAATGGCCGGACGTCCGTCTCGCCAGTCTTCCCAGGGGAAATATTGGTACCAGCTGCGCCAGCTGACGCCCGCACGTTCCTCGCCACCGCGTGTGAGAGCGAGATAGCCAACGGACACAATGTGGTCGGTGCCTTTTTCCGCCTCCAGTGCGTGACGTCCGCGGTCTCCAAACGTGTAGAGCTGCTCCACGTAGCCGAGGCCAATCTGCGTCTGTTCTTGAACCCAGGCCCGAAGTCCAATCTCCATCGTCCGGTGCGTGAACGGATCGAAAGGCCCGAACGGCAGCGCGTCCCAAATGTCCTGATCACTTTCCTCGCCATTTTCCTGGGGGCGCACAACAACGATCTGAGGCAGCGCGTCGGCAACCTGAACGATCGCCGCGTTGAGGTCGATCACAACAGGGTTGGGCGGGTTTTTAGGTGGCGCTGGCGCCATCGTCAGATGGTCTCCGGATGTTGGTTCTGATGTCAGTCTACGCGATTCTAGCCAGGATTGGACGCAGGACTGTCTTGCTCCGTGGATTTCAGAAGCGACTTGAACCGCTTCAGAAAAAGCGCCTGCGCGGCAGTCGGGTTCAGAGGTTTCAACTTGGTCGGTGTGAGCCCTCGGGGCCGACCGAAAATGGCCGCCGCTTCCTCGTCAGAGAAGCCAGCCAATTGAGTTGCCTCCAAAAAGGCTGACGCCCTGTCCGCGCGTTTGATGAGAGATTCAACGGTCTTGGGCAAATCTGCCGGCAGACCAAAGCGCAGATGAATGGCGCTCTCAAGCCGGTGCTCAAAACTCTTATAATCATAGCCGAGGGCGGCTTTGAACGGGCTGATCATATCGCCGATCACATATTCTGGGGCATCGTGAAGCAGCGCCGCGAGGCGCCATTTCGCGGGCCACCCAGGGCGCAGTCGATGGCAAATTTCCTCCACGAGTACACTATGCTCTGCCACGGAAAAGGGTTCATCGCCGATTGTCTGACCATTCCAGCGGGCTACCCTGGCAAGACCATGGGCAATGTCTTCGATTTCTACATCGAAAGGCGAGGGGTCCAGCAGGTCCAGCCGCCGTCCACTCAGCATGCGCTGCCATGCACGCGGCGTTTTGGATTTTTTGGGAGCAGGTTTCTTTGGCGGCGCCATAGGGTGTCCAGAAGAATGTGGGCCGCCGACACTAATCTTTCCAAGATGCCTTGTCGATGCGTTCACGCATTGTCGTTGCCACTGAGAGCGCCTAGAGTCGCTCTATCAAACATCTTGAATAACAAAAACAAAGCCCGCCGCTGTGCCCTTAGAACCCTTAAGCGCTGATCTTCTTTATCGCGACTGCGATGTGTCACAGTTCGCGTTCGCGACCACGGCTGAACTCTCAGATGCTATGGGACTTGTAGGCCAAGACCGTGCCTTGGAAGCGATCCGTTTCGGTACCCGCATGGAGAAGACCGGCTACAATATTTTTGCACTCGGTCCGCACGGGGCCGGCATGCGCGATGGTGTGATACGCCACCTGCAATCTATCGTGGGCAAACGGCCTGTGCCGGGCGATTGGGTCTATGTGAACAATTTCACCGACCCAAACAAGCCGGTGGCACTTGAGACCGCTGCAGGTCGGGCAGAAGCGCTGCGGTCAGGCGTCGCGGACTTGATACAGGATTTGCGGGGATCCATTCCGGCGATCCTTGAAAGCGAGGAATATAAAAAGCGGCTGGCAGCGATTGATGCGAATTATACCCAGCATCAAGGCCAGGCGTTTGAAGCGCTTCGCATCAAAGCCGAAGCTAAGAACATTACGCTCCTGTCAACGCCATCTGGCTTTGCTTTTGCCCCGCAGCGGGAAGGCGAAGTAATGAAGCCGGAGGCCTTCAACGAATTGCCAGAAGAAGAACGGGAGAAGGTCAAGGAAACCATTGGCGAGCTTGAGCAGGAGCTTGCGTCAATTTTTCAACATGTGCCCGGGTGGGAAAAAGAACGCCGCAACCAGGTTCACGAATTAAATCGTGAAGTCGCGACCAATGCGGTGGGTCGCTCCATCCACGATCTCACCTCCATGTTTGAGGGCAATGAAAAGGTCGCCGCCTGGCTGCGGGAATTAGAGGCCGACCTTGTCGACAATATCGCTCTCTTTACAGCTGAGGAGCGAGAGCAGTTTGCCGGCCCCATGGGCCCAATAGGTGGGGATGTCTTTCGGCGATACACGGTGAATGTCATCGTGAACAATAGTGCAGACGCAAATCCGGAGCCCACCGCGGGAAACAGCAATGGGGGCTTCATTGGCGGTGGGGCGCCAATCATTACCGAAGAACATCCGGCATTTGCCAATCTGATTGGCCGAGTGGAGCACATGTCCCATATGGGCGCGCTGGTGACAGACTTCAGTCTCATCAAAGCAGGCTCCCTCCACCGCGCCAATGGCGGCTATCTTCTGATCGACGCGCTGCGCTTGCTGCGGGAGCCGCTGGCGTGGGATGGCTTGAAACGTGCCTTGAGAACGCGGCGTATCGTGCTTGAAGCGCCTGGTGACTATCTCAGCCTTGTAAGCACGGTGGCTCTTGAGCCTGACCCCATACCGCTTGATACAAAGGTCATCCTGTTCGGTGACCGTCTGCTCTACTACATGCTGGCTGAGAACGATCCGGAATTCAGCGACCTGTTTAAGGTGTCGGCAGACTTTGATGATCAAATCGACAGGGACGGAGATACCGATCTCCTCTATGCGGAAATGATCGCGACGCTTTGTCGTGAAAATGACCTGTTGCCGCTCACAGCTGCTGCCGTCGGGCGCGTCATTGAAGAAAGTTCCCGTTTCGCTGAAGACGCAGAAAAACTCTCCCTTGAAGTGGGCAGCATTACTGATTTGATGCAGGAGGCGGACCTCTACGCCCGTGACGACGCAGCAGACGCGATTGACGTGCCCCATGTTCAGCAGGCGATCGATGAGCGGGTCCATCGAGTGGACCGCTTGCGCGAGCGAAGCCTTGAGGCGATTACCCGTGATGTGGTGATGATTGACACAGAAGGTTTCGTCGCAGGTCAGGTAAACGGTCTGTCGGTGTTGAGCCTTGGTCAGGCAAGCTTTGGTCGCCCGACACGCATTACCGCGCGTACCCGTATGGGGAAAGGAAATGTGGTTGATATTGAGCGGGAAGTTGATTTAGGCGGCGCACTTCACTCCAAAGGCGTGCTCATCCTGACCGGTTTTTTGAGCGCCCACTTCGCCATCAATATTCCTCTGTCTCTCACTGCTACGCTTGTCTTCGAACAAAGCTATGGCGGCGTCGATGGTGACAGTGCGTCCGTGGCGGAGCTGGTGGCATTGCTCTCTTCACTGGCGGAGGTGCCGGTTAATCAGGGTCTCGCTGTAACTGGTTCGCTCAACCAGTTGGGCCAGATCCAGCCCATTGGGGGCGTAAATGAAAAAATCGAAGGCTTCTTCGATATTTGTATGCGCCGTGGCCTGACGGGGGACCAGGGTGTGATCATTCCCGCCGCGAATGTGAAGCACCTTATGCTTCGCCGCGATGTGGTCGATGCAGTTGAACGTGGAATGTTTTCAGTCTTTGGCGCTGAAACAATAGAAGAGGCGGTTACGATCATGACCGGCGTGCAAGCCGGCGGCCGAGACGAGTCGGGTGATTTCACAACCGGCTCGCTGTTTGAACGTGTAGATGAGCGGTTGTTGGAGTTCGCAGAAGCACAGGTAGCCTTTGGAAAAAATGATAGCGGGGAAACTGCATCATGACGACGCAGCCCAATGAAGACGTGGACGTTGAGAGCCACAAAATTCTGATTGAGATCGATTCAGCGGTACCGCAAGCCGAAGCCATTTCCTTTGCCAGACGCATGGGAGAGCCGATTGGCGCCAAACTGGTTGGGTGTTTCGTCGAAAACCAGGCCCTGATGGACTTGGCGGAACTGCCGTTTGCGTCGGAGGTTTCTTTCAGTGGCATTGTGAAGCCACTGGAAACAGAACGCTTGGCGCGCGAATGGGAAGCGCAGGCAGGGCAGGCAAAAGCTGCCTTTGCGGCGGCCGCCTCTGAAATTGGCCTTGAATGGTCATTTGATGTGAAACGAGGACAACCCCTGTTTGCGGTGCTGGAAAACGCAAGTCAGGAAGACGTGCTTGTCATGAACACCGGCAATCATCTGACTTCTTTGAGCGACATTCGCCGCGCTCTGCATGCGGCGACAACAGACGTACATGCAGATGTATTGCTCACCAGTGCGCGGCGGGGAATGGGCACTGGTGACGCGCCTCTTGTGGTGTTGGATGACATGACAAGCCAGGGAGAGTTTTGCGCGCACGCTGCCGAGGCGCTCGCAACACGCGCAGGCATGGCCTGTCTGCCGGTGCGCGGTGCAGACACAGATCTGGCGGACCTTGCCGAGATCGTGCGTCAGATGGGTCCAAGCCTTGTGGTTGCGAATGCACATTCAAAGTTCTTCGAAAAAGATGGTGACGCGACCGCCTTTTCCATGGCGGTCGGCTGTCCTGTTTTACTGCTGGGGTCAGAGCGCGACCTGCAGAAAAGCGATTAATTTAGCTGTTTGATCTGGGTCATAGGGACATCGCAGATCAGGGCGTATTGTGAGTTCATCAAATGGCATAAAGGAGGTCGGCAATGCCTATTCGGAAAGTTCTCGTTCCCGTTCATGGAACTGATTCAGATAAACCAGTATTGAACGCAGCTCTTTTGCTCGCGAAGAAGTTTGGTGCACAGGCAAAGGTTCTGTTTGTCCGTCCGGACCCAAGCGAAGCGCTGCCCTATTTGGGCGATGGCGTGTCGGGGCAGGTGATTGAAGATCTCCTGCAGGCAGCCAAAGAGGGATCGGACGCTGCGGTTGCAGCGGCAACCTCCAATTTGGAAGCGGAGGCAGCCGCCGCCGGGCTCCCAGTCGTATCTGACACTGGCACACTTCCCTCAGCACGGTTTGGAGAGGCAACCGGTCGGCGTGATCTCGTTGTCGCTGAAGAAAGCCGTCTTTCTGATCTGGTCATGTTTTCTGGCTCAGAAATTGAAGATGGTATTGCAGGGGGTGACGCCCTTGAAGGGGCGCTGATGAGCGCCGACCGTCCGGTGTTGATCGCGCCTAAGTCAGCGGCCGCGTCAATCGGTGACAATATCCTGGTCGGCTGGGATGGCAGTCTTCAGGCTTCTGCCGCGGTAACCGCAGCAATTCCTTTCATTGAGACAGCAGCCAAAGTGACCATTCTCTGCATTGACGAAGGTGATGATGACGGCGTGCCAAACTCGGTTTTGGAAAACTATCTGGCACTTCATGGCGCGACAGCGAATTTCCGCTTTGTCAAAGCAGATGGGCGCGCCGTTGGCGAGGTCCTTCTGGAAGAAGCCGCGAACGCCGGCGCCGATTTACTTGTGATGGGTGGATATGGTCATAGCCGTCTTCGTGAGTTCCTTTTCGGTGGCGCCACCCAGCATGTGCGAGCTCACACGAGTGTTCCGGTGCTTATGGCGCATTAAGAACTCTATTCTCCACTCAGATTTAGAAGGAGGGCAGGTATGACCCTGTACCGTATTCATATGAATGCTGCCCGCAGCGAAGAGTTTCCAGAAGGCAGCGACAAACACGGCTACGATTTTGTGGCGCCGCTGGACGCTGATGGGCATCTGGACCCAGTTGCCTGGAAGGCCCACAAGCAAGACTGTGTTGTGCGGCGTTTCACAAATGGAGAGCCCGACGAGCGGGGCCTGCTCCGCCATATTGGGAAGGGTTGGACCATTGACTATGATCCAAATACGCCTGAAGGCGACGAGCCCTTCTTCAAGCTTGATAAGCACTTGATCAAAGTCGGCGAATATCTCTCCGTTTTGGAAGACGATGGAGAGATGCGCACTTTCCACATTGTGTCAGTGCAGCCTTACCTGCAGAAGTAGGCCATCTGCGTGGCGTCCTCCCCATACCCAGGGGGTGCCACCAGAGCCCTCGCCTCGGCGACGCAAGGTCTAGGCGCGCTTTCTCACGATGACGCTGCCCGCTGAATAGCCGGCGCCAAAACTACAGATCACGCCTGTGTCGCCCTCTTTGAGATCGTCGCTATATTTGTTGAAGGCAACGATGGATCCTGCGGAGCTCGTGTTCGCATAGTCTTTCAGAATATTCGGTGACTCTTCAACCGACGGTTCGCGTCCCAGCACCTTCTTCCCAATAAAGTCGTTCATGCCTTTATTGGCCTGGTGCAGCCAGAGACGTTTGAGCGCTGTTGGTTCAAGGCCTTCATCCGTTGCATGCTCAATAATGAGCTTGGAGACCATGGGCACAACTTCCTTGAACACCTTGCGACCTTCTTGAACGAAGAGCTTGTCGGCGTCTTGCGCTGTTTCTGGTGCTGTACGGTTCAGGAAACCGAAATTGTTTCGGATATTGTTTGAGAACTGCGTGATGAGGCGCGTCCCCAAGACTTCCCACGCACCCTCTGCTGTGCAGGTCTCGTCACGCTCAACGATGATGGCTGTGCAGACGTCTCCGAAGATGAAGTGGCTGTCGCGGTCGCGAAAGTTCAGATGGCCGGTGCAGATTTCAGGATCAACCACCATCACGCAGTCAGCTCCGCCACTGATCACCATGTCATGCGCGGTCTTCAATCCGAACGTTGCAGAAGAGCAGGCAACATTCATGTCAAAACCAAACCCGTCAATGCCAAGGAGATTTTGCACCTCAATTGAGATGGCGGGGTAGGCCCGTTGAAGGTTTGAACAGGCGACCAGCACAGCGTCGATGTCTTCTGGTTTTTTGTTGGCGCGTGCCATTGCTTCTTTGGCAGCGATCACTGACATCTCCGCCAGGATTGAGGGCTCGTCATTGGAGCGCTCCGGTAGACGTGGACACATCACATCCACATCCAATATGCCTTCCTTGTTCATCACATATCGGTTCTCGATACCAGATGCTTTGTAGATGAACTCCGCACTAGAGGGGTTGAGAGCTTCCACCTCGCCGCTTTCAATCGCTTCCTTGTTGTCGGTATTGAACTTCTCAACATAGGCATTGAAAGAAGCGACAAGCTCCTCATTGCTGATTGAGTTAGGGGGTGTAAAGACCCCTGTGCCACTAATCACGACTTTTGCCACGCTTCCCACCCGAAGAGTTTCGCCGTGGAGTAAGAGGGGAGACACCCAAGGGCACTTACCTCCAATCCACCTGCATATTTAAATTGCTTTGTTGCCCCAAAAATAGTGCAGCGCGCGCAGGCTGGCTATAGGTTTTGGTCAGCCAATTCAGAGAGTAGTTACCGCTCATGCCCGAACCATCAGAAATGCCTGCCCATTATGGGGACTTAGACTCTGCCAGGAATACCTGGACGGAGATGCTGCAGAGCGCGGTTTCTGAGCGAACGCACCCGTTTAAGAAACCGGTTTTGGCCACCATCGACCTTGAAGGTAAGCCAAAAGCGCGGATCGTCATCCTGCGTGGCCTGGACCTTGAGACGCGATCTATCCGGCTTCACACCGACGCGCGGTCGGCGAAAATAGATGAAATTGGCAGAAACCCCGACGTCATGCTGGCGTTCTATGATCCAGTAAAGGAAATCCAAATTCAGGTCAGTGGCATTGCCTCAGTGCATCAGAGTGATGTCTACGCGGAGGTGGCCTGGAAGGGGGCTGCACCGTCGAGCCGCCGCGCCTACCTTGCGGAGATCAAGCCAGGCACGAATTTGTCCGCTCCGGCGTCCGGGTTGCCGGCAGATGTTGAAGGGAAAATCCCTTCGGAAGAAAGGCTTGCGGGAGCACGGTCAAATTTTGCGGCGATACAGGTCGTTTTTGAACAAGTCGAATGGTTGTTCTTGTCGCCAAATGGCAACCGGCGCGCACGTTTTGAGTGGCAACCTGATCGCTGGGTGGGCACGTGGTTGGCGCCCTAAGAATCTCTGTTGCCACGCGCCAGTGATGCGAAAGCTTCCAGCGTTTCTTCATTGGCACCGGGGCCTGGACCAAAAGTTGTCTCACGCGGTGTCAAAAAGTGCCCGTCGCGCGCTTGAACGCCAACGTGCTGAACGGCACTCCTGGTTTTCTTGTCCATCACACATAACGGCTCATTGCCCGGTCCAAATACCCATTTGTCGCTCCACTGCATGAGCGTCACTAACGCGGGGAAAAAATCCCTGCCTGCAGCTGTCAGCCGATAGGTATGACGGTCAACACCTGGCCGCGTTGGCGCACGTTCCAAAACACCATGGTCCACAAGAGATTGCAGCCGGGCCGATAGAACAGTTTTCGCCACTCCCAGGTTCTTCCGGAAGTCAGAAAATGACGCGGTCCCGAAAAAGGCTTCGCGAAGGATCAGCAATGTCCACTTGTCGCCAATGACCTCGGCGGCCTGCGCAAGGCTGCAGTTGAAATCTTTGAGTGAGGTGCGTGTCACTGGTGTTACCTTCCTATAGTATTCTTAAGAAACCTACATAAAGTCATAAAAAAAGCAAGTGTATCGGAAAAAAGGCCAAAAGGTATCTTTACAATACCAAATTAGAAGGTATCTTAAAGAAACAAAATAACCCCTTAGGAGACATCAGACCATGCCAATGCTCACCGTCGACCATCCCAAAGGCGCGCTTTCCCGCGATCAGAAGGACCAGCTTGCAGAAGAATTAACCCACGTTTTGTTGGAGATTGAAGGAGGCCAGGACACGCCCGGTGGTCGATCCATTGCATGGGTAAGGTTTAAGGAGATGGACGATGACGATTGGTTCATCGGAGGCCGGTCCGACGACACCCATGTCGCGGAGGCTGGGAAGTTTCTAGTCGAACTGAATGTCCCGGAAGGGTCCATGAACCAGGAGCGAAAGTCTCTGGCGAAACGGGTTATTGCGGACGCAATTCTGAAGGCGACCGGGTTTGAGAACATCAAAGGCGCGGCACGTTCAATTTGGGTCCAGATTTTCGAGTGGCCAGAGGGGCATATGGGCACCAGCGGCAACACTGCGAGTCTTTTCGGCATTGTCCGCATTGCAGGCCTCCCCGAAGATTCTCCGATTCTGGATTTTTCACGGTCCTATTTCGACGCAAAAAAGCGTCTGTTTGACCAAAACGACTTTCCAGAAGGAGCAGCTGGGCGCGCCCTGGTGCCTTATCGGGAGAGTGGGAGATCAAACTCATGAGCAGATCTATCCAATTCTTCTTCGATTTTGTCAGTCCCTTCTCCTATCTGGCAATGACGCAGCTGCCAAATTTGTGCGCCCGGAAGGATGCGACCCTTGAATTTAAACCCATTCCTGTTTTGAGTTTGATGGAAAAAGTCGGCAACCGCCCGACCACCATCGAGTGTCCGGCACGGGGACGATATGCCATGGCGGATCTCGCGCGGTGGGCGAACAAATATAGTGTCCCCTTCCAACTCAATCCGCATTTCCAGACGATAGACAGCCAACGTCTTCTATCTGGTGCCTTGGCCGCACAGGAATTTGGGCAGGCACAGGAGTATGTTCAGTCTGTGTTTGATGGGTTCTGGGTGAAAGGTGCAGCATTTGCAGACGATCAGGAACTAGCAGATCTGCTGAATGAAGCAGGCGTTTCGAAAGTCCCAGAAATTCTTGATGGCATTGAAAAGCAAGAAAGCGCAAAGACAAAACTACTTGAAGAAGCGGAAGCTGCAGGTGTTTTTGGTGTCCCTAGTATGGTCGTGGAAGGTGAGCTCTACTTCGGCAATGACCGTTTAGAATTCCTGGAAGAGGTGTTGTGCGATGACTGAGAAAAATAGGATTTGCTTGATTACCGGGGTAGGCCCCGGGACTGGCTCTGCGCTCGTGAAACGTTTTGCGGAAGCGGGCTATACCATTGCGATGATCGCGCGCAATGAAGAGCGCCTCGCAGAGCTTGAAAATGAGATCGGTGGCACACATGCCTATCCGTGCGATGTGTCCGACGAGGCCGCGCTGAAGAGCAGTGTGGGGAAGATCCAGGCGGACCTCGGTGCGCCGGAAATCGTCATCCACAATGCCGTTGGAGGTGCCTTCGGGAGCTTTCTTGACGTCGACCCGAAAATCCTGGAGCGGAATTTCAAGATCAACACCATGGCGCTCTTGCATCTCGCGCAATTGACCACGCCGGCAATGATCGAAGCGGGTCACGGTGTCATCCTCGGCACCGGAAACACGTCGGCCTATCGCGGTAAAGGCAACTTTGCAGCCTTTGCACCGACCAAGGCGGCCCAGCGCATATTGCTGGAGAGCATTGCGCGTCATGCGGGGCCAAAGGGCGTGCATGCGGCCTATGTGGCGATCGATGCAGTGATCGATGTGCCGTGGACCCGTGAAGCCATGCCGGATCAGCCAGACGCGTTCTTCTGCAAGCCGGATGATATTGCAGATGAGTGCTATCGGATTGCGCACCAGCCGCGCTCGGCCTGGTCATCAGATGTGGTCATTCGTCCCTTTGGTGAAAACTGGTAGCAAGAGCTACTTCTTCGCGAGTGCGGCGCATTCCTTGTGTCTGAAGCAGTTTGTGGTGTGGTCATTCACCATGCCAACCGCTTCGGCAAATGCATAAACGATCGTTGGACCGCAAAATTTGAAGCCGCGGGCTTTCAGTTCTTTTGAGAGCTTGCGGCTCATCGCAGTTTCGGTGGGGACAGATTTCATCGTTTTGAAACTGTTCTGGATGGGCGTGCCGTCCACAAAGTCCCAGAGGAAATCTGCAAAGCTGCCCTCTTTCTCCATGATCGCGAGGTACGCCTTTGCATTGCCGATGGTCGCTTCGATCTTCCCACGATGGCGGATAATGCCAGCATCCTGAAGCAATCGATCCACTTTCTTAGGCGTGTAACGGGCAATCTTCTCCGGCTCAAACCCGTCAAAGGCATTGCGGAAATTATCCCGCTTTTTGAGGATGGTGATCCAGGACAGGCCTGCCTGAAAACCATCAAGCTGCAGCTTCTCAAACAGCGCGCGATCATCCCATTCAGGTACGCCCCATTCTTCGTCATGATAGGCGACGTAAACCGGATCGTCAGCAGAGGGCCAGGAACACCGTGGTTTGCTCACTCTTTTGAACCGCCCATCGCTGTGTCAGACAACCATTCGGGATAGGACGGCTTCACGGAAATCCCATCGGCGGTAAGAGGGCTGTCCAGACGGTCCAGGCGCAAAAGCGCGAGGCCCTCTGTGTCGGAAGATGAGAGCATTTCGCCAGCTTGGCGATCGCCCGCCATTACCGGTGTGTGGGCGGCGGGCATATCGGTGTCGGCGCGGACGGTCACAATACGCTTGCGCACCTGTCCCTTACGATGGGTGCGCGATGTCACCTCTTGTCCGACAAAGCAGCCTTTCTGGAAATCAATCGCATTGAGCAGATCCAGGTTGGCTTCCATAGGGAAGGTCTTGTCGGTGATCAGATCTTGTGCTCCTGGCACGGCGAGGGCAATGCGATGGGCTTCATAGTCTTCTGCTGAGCTGACCTCGCCCACGGATAGCGCTGCGTCTGCAGAGGCGGCGGGGATTATGAAACGTTGGCCTAAATCTGCAAGCCGCGGGTCAGTAAAAAGCAAGCCGCCATGAAAGGGTTCCGTTTCGCCGACGTCACCCGATGTCTCTCTGCTCCAAACAGCACCAACCACCCACTCCTCGCCCAGACTTGCAAGCGTTACGTCTGCGCGAAGCTTGTAGAACATCAATCGTTTCAGAAGCTCCGGCGCAGCCGTTCGGTCGCAATCGATCAGATAGTGTCCATCCTGTTCGGCCACAAAAAAGTCGAACAGATATTTGCCCTGGGGTGTTTGCAGCAGCGTGTAGATCGCCCGGCTGGCCGAGACCAGGTCAAGATTATTGGTTAGCAGATTCTGCAAAAAATCATGGGCGTCCGCGCCACCAATTTTACACACCACCCGGTCGGGCAAGAGACTCACTTTTGTCACGGGACCACCCTGCTTATGTCCATCGAAATGGGGAGCCTTAGATGTATGTCGCTCGGGGACGCCTCGCAAGCGGAAGCTCGCAGGCGACACGCCTTGGCAGGACGGGTCCGCGGACCTATAACCGGGAGGTCATTTACCAGGATCACCACGCCCATGCGCCTTCTCTTCATTACCTCAAATCGGATCGGGGATGCCATCATGTCCACCGGCCTGTTGGGGCATTTGATGGAGACCCTTGAGGATCCGGACATTGTGGTGGCCTGTGGGCCTGTGGCAGCCCCCTTATTTGCAGGGGCGCCGGGCGTCTCAAAAGTCCATGTAATGCGTAAGGAGAAATATTCGCTCCATTGGTGGCGTTTGCTCCGCGCAACATTTGGCACCCGATGGGATGTGGTCGTTGATATCCGCGGGTCTGCAACCGCTTATGTGCTCCGGACTGGCAAACGGTTTGTCCTGAAGCCAGATCATACAAAACCCCGCGTTGAGCATATTGGCGGTGTGATGGGGCTCAATCCGCCCCCGTCGCCCAGATTGTGGCCAAGTGAGATCACCAGGGCACGGGCCAAAGCACTTCTGCCGGAGGGCGTTCCCATTCTCGCGATAGGGCCAACTGCCAACTGGCCCAAGAAAATGTGGCCGCAGGAACGCTATGCGGAACTGGTGCAGACAATGACGGGCCCTGGCGGCAGGCTCGAGGGCGCACACCTGCTCCTGACAGGGGGGCCAGGTGAGCAGGATCAGGTGAAGGCACTCTATAGCGCCGTTCCGCAGGATCGATTGATCGACCAGATTGGCGCGGATCTTATTGATACTTATGCACAATTTGAGCGGGTGTCTCTTTTTGTCGGGAACGATTCCGGTCTTATGCATCTCGCCGCGGCGGCAGGTATCCCGACACTTGGGCTGTTCGGGCCCACGAGAGATGATCTCTATGCGCCCTGGGGCGACAATTGCGCCTCTATACGCGGGGGGCGGACTTATGATGAGATTATCTCAGATCCGGCATATGATTTTGATAGCCCCGACACAGCCATGACAGACCTGTCCGTCGACCATGTTGTTAAAGCGGCAAGTGACCTTCTCGACAAGGTCGCCGCAAAATAGGCCAGCCAGCTAGGCCCACCAAATAGGTAAGGAGACCTTTGTGTCTGAAATTTCCCCTACAACCTTTGATGTCATCTACGCCGGCGGAACGGTCGTCAATCAGGACGGCACGGGGATAACCGATGTCGGCATCCGGGATGGGCGCATTGCCGCCATCGGGGATCTGTCTCAAGCGGATTCAGGCGAGCGCATTGACGTCACAGGGCTTCATGTGCTGCCGGGCGTCATCGACACCCAGGTCCATATGCGCGAACCGGGCAATGAACACAAAGAAGACCTGGAAGCCGGTGGCAATGCTGCCGTCTTGGGTGGTGTGACCGCCGTGTTCGAAATGCCGAACACCAAGCCGCCGACGACGAATTCTGACGCCCTTGCCGACAAGGTGAAGCGGGCACATCATCGCATGCAATGCGACTATGCGTTCTATGCTGGGGCCACCACTGAGAATGCAGATATCCTGGCCGATCTGGAGCGCGAGCCCGGCTGCTGTGGCGTGAAGATCTTTATGGGGTCATCAACCGGCAACCTGCTTGTCCCTGATGATGACCACGTTCGTTCGGTGCTCCGTGCGATCAACCGTCGTTGTGCGGTCCATTCAGAGGATGAATATCGCTTGCGCGAACGCCGTGAACTGGCAGAACTCGACAAGCCGGAAACCCATCCGGTCTGGCGCGATGTTCAAACGGCCGTTCAATGTACAGAGCGGCTGCTGCGATTGGCGCGCGAAGAGGGCGCGCGCATTCACGTGCTCCACATAACGACAGCCGATGAAATGCCGATCCTGGCGGCGAACAAGGACATCGCAACCGTTGAGGTGACCCCTCAGCATCTGACCTTCGCCGCGCCTGATTGCTACCAAGAGATCGGAACGCGGGCCCTCATGAACCCACCCATCCGCACTGCGGAGCACCGGGCAGGTCTCTGGGCTGGCATCGCAGCAGGCATTGTCGACATCGTTGCAACAGACCATTCCCCCCACACGTTGGAGGAGAAGTCACAAGCCTATCCAAAGGCGCCGTCCGGCATGCCAGGGGTTCAGACTTTCGTGCCCGTCATGTTGAACTATGTGAATGAGGGTAAGCTGAGCCTTGAGCGTTTTGTGGATCTAACGTCCCATGGTCCAAACCGCGTGTTCGGCACCGCCCGCAAAGGCCGCATTGCCGTTGGCTACGATGCTGACCTTACCATTGTCGACATGAAAAAGAGCCGGACCATTGAAGATGATTGGATTGCGTCTGTCTCCAAATGGAGCGCGTTCAGCGGCCGTACCATGACTGGCTGGCCCATGGGCACGGTCATCCGAGGGCGTCAGGTCGTGTGGAATGATGAAATTCTAGGGGCCGCTCAAGGGGAGCCGGTGACCTTTACAGAGGTTCTGCCGCGCGGCTAACCCTGCACTGGTTCCGCACCAGGGCCGAGCGGCTGGCCATACGAAAATTCGATAAAGCGCCCGTCCGGGTCTTTGAGCGCACAGTAATAGCCAACCGGATAGGGCGCTTGGCGCGGTGGCCAGGCAAGCAGGTCGCCGCCGCGCGCCGCAACATCATCGACAGCCTGTTTGCTCTCAAGAGCGAAGCCTAGATGACTAAAGTCTCCATCGGGTTGCGGCAGGGGGTTGCCCTTGTCGATCAGAACCACCACAAACTCGTCGCCTTTGCCGGGTTCAGCGAGCCAGGCCACATTGGCACCCTCTGGTTCATCTCGCAGATGCACGGTTTCAAGGCCGCAATAATCCTCATAAAACCGGATGGAGCGATTGAGATTGGCCACATGCAGGGCGATATGGGTGAAAGCGGGTCTCATGAGAGCAGTTTAGCTCACAAATCTGACTTTTCGACCGGCTTTGAGGAGGATTGCTTGACCAGGCGCCAGTTTTCAGGTGGGTTGTGCGCAACAAAATCAACAATTGGTGGCGCTGTGGCCCAATGAGCCAAAATACCGCGCTCCACATGACATAGGGAAATCTCATGAGTGACACGTTTCGCGCCCTCCAGCTCTCCAAAACCGATGATGGACAAGAGGCCAACATTGTCGAGTTGACCGAAAATGACCTGATGGACGGTGACGTGACAGTTGAGGTCACCCACTCAACGATCAATTATAAAGACGGTCTGGCACTGACAGGCGCTGCGCCTGTTGTCCGCACCTGGCCAATCATTCCAGGAATTGATTTTGTTGGCACCGTCACAAAGTCAGAGCATGGCAGCTGGAAAGCAGGCGACAAGGTTGTTCTGAATGGGTGGGGTGTTGGTGAGACGCATTTCGGTGGTTACGCCCAGCGCGCCCGTGTGAAGGGCGACTGGCTGGTGGCTTTGCCTGACGGCATTTCGCCAGAACGCGCCATGGCCATCGGGACGGCGGGCTACACCTCAATGCTGTGTGTGCTGGGTCTGGAACGCCAGGACATCAAACCCGATGCAGGCGATATTGTTGTGACAGGTGCCGCTGGTGGCGTGGGCTCAGTCGCCATCGCGCTTCTTGCAAAACTTGGTTACCGGGTGATTGCCTCAACAGGCCGCGCCTCAGAAGCCGACTACCTGAAGGGCCTGGGAGCAGCTGAGATCATTGACCGGGATGAGCTTTCCGGCGAAGGACGTCCATTGGGCAAAGAACGTTGGGCAGGCGCCGTCGATGCTGTCGGCAGCAAGACCCTGGCAAATGTAATCGCTCAGACGAAATATGGCGGTGCGGTGACGGCATGTGGACTGGCGCAAGGCCCGGACCTTCCATCATCTGTCATGCCTTTCATTCTGCGCGGTGTGCAGCTGATCGGGATTGATTCAGTTATGGCCCCGATCGAGAAACGACAGGAAGCGTGGAACCGTCTCGCGACGGATCTCGATATGGCAAAGCTTGATGCGATGACCGAAACAGTGGGTCTGGGAGACGTGGAAGCCTTGGCGCCAAAAATCCTCGCCGGTCAGGTGCGCGGACGCGTGGTGGTCGACATCAACGCGTAAACACTGCACCTGCATTTATATAGCTTTGAGGAGGAAGCCTTATGGATATGCCAGCAGAGACTCTGCCCCCATACAGGCAGGTAAACTATGCGGAACGCCGCGTTGAGATTGACGAGCGGCCGGATGGCAGCATTGTCTTGCGCAATCCCCATCCCGTGGGGGAACCGGCGTCCAACCTGATTGAACCCTTGCGCAAGTGGGCGGTTGAACGGCCGGACCATGTGTGGCTCGGCAAGCGCCTGCCGCCCAAGGACGGCCAGCAGTTTGGGGATTGGGAAACGGTTACCTATGCAGACGCCAACACCCGTGTGAACGCGCTCGCTGAGGGCATGTTGGCGCGGGGTCTCTCCCAGGACGCGCCGCTCATGATCCTGTCGGGAAATTCGATTGAGCATGCGCTTATGACCTATGGTGCGATCCTCGCCGGTGCACCTGCGGTGCCTGTGTCACCGTCCTATTCGCTCATGAGCTCCGATCATGAAAAGCTGAAATATGTCGTCGACCTCATTCAGCCCAAGATGATCTTTGTGCAGGACTCAAGGCCCTTTGAAGGCGCGCTTGGCGCTCTTGATCTCCAAGGCATACCCGTGGTCGCCTGCGAGGGACCATGCGACATCACCTATGCAGATCTTGTCGCCACGGCGCCAACGGATGTCGTGGAGAAAAGCTATGCGTCGCTCCATTGGGACATGGTGTCGAAATATCTCTTCACATCGGGCTCCACCGGAATGCCGAAAGCGGTGATCACTACCCATCGCATGATGTGTATGAATTCCGTGATGGCAGAAAACCTCATCATCAAAGACGAAGATGAAGAACCGCCCGTACTGTTGAACTGGTTGCCCTGGAACCATTGTTTTGGCGGCAATGCCGTTCTGAACAATCTGCTGACCTCAGGCGGCACGCTTTACATTGATGGCGGGCGGCCCGTTCCCGGTGGGTTTGAAGAAACGCTTCAGAACCTCCGCGAAATCGCGCCGACCACTTACTCCAACGTTCCCGCTGCCTATGGATTGTTGATCGCAGCATTGGAAGAGGACGACGCACTGGCGAAGAACTTTTTTTCGCGTGTGAAATTCCTGTCCTATGGCGGCGCTGCCTTGGCGCAGGATCTCTATGACCGTCTGCAAAAGGTCTCCATCCGCACCATCGGGGAGCGCATGATCCTGTCGTCAGGCTACGGCGCGACAGAGACGGCGCCGACAATCATGAATGTCCATTGGGCAACCGAGCGCATGGGTCTCCTGGGCCTGCCGCTCCCTGGTGTGGACATCAAAATGGTGCCTGTTGGCTCCAAACATGAGGTCCGAGTGAAGGGCGAATGCATCACCAAGGGGTATTACAAGAATCCCGAAAAGACAGCAGACGCCTATGACGAAGAAGGCTTCTATAAGCTCGGCGACGCAGCCAAGTTTGTCGATCCTGACAATCCGGCAGAGGGTCTGGTATTTGATGGCCGCGTGGTCGAGGACTTCAAGCTGTCGACGGGCACCTGGGTGAGTGCAGGCCGTCTGCGGGTTCAGACGGTCGGAAGCTCAAACGGGATTTTGCACGATGCGTTGGTTGCCGGATTGGATGAAGCCTATATCGGCATTCTGGGTTTCCCAAACGTAGCAGCATGTCAGGCCTGTGCGGGCGAAGGCGATTTGCCCGTCGATGAATTGGTGCGCCATCCAAAGGTGCTCGAAACCTTGGCAGAGGGCTTACGTGCCCACAACCAGGAGAACCCTGGCTCAAGCACGCGCATCAAACGCGCGCTTCTGATGGTGGAACCGCCGAGTGTCGACAAGGGTGAGCTCACGGATAAGGGCTACATCAACCAGTCTACGGCATTGGCCCGGCGCGATGATCTGGTGAAGAAACTCTATGAAGAAACGCCGGGCAACGATGTTGTTGTCCTGTAGGCAGGGCAGATAGGCTTAAAGCCTTATGGATATACTGGTCCTCATAGTTAGTGGGCTTTTGATCGGCGTTGCCGTTGCAGCGCCCATCGGCCCGGTCAATCTGATCTGCATTCGCCGGACACTGAAATACGGCATGCTGAACGGGTTCGCATCGGGCGCAGGTGCTGCTGTGGGCGATGGCGTCTTTGCGATCGTCGCGGCATTTGGTGTAACGGCCGTGATCAGCTTTGTGGCAGCCTATTCAGGCTGGTTGCAGCTGGTGGGGGGCATCTTTCTCCTGGGGCTTGGTGTGCGGACTTGGTTCGATCAGCCGCACCTGCATGACAAACTTCCCGAGGGAAGTCTTGGCGACCTGCTACCGGTCATCTCTGTCACATTCTTTCTGACCATCACAAATCCCGCCACCATGCTTGGCTTTATCGCGATTTTTGGGGGGGTGGCCGACTTCACCATCGGCACGGAAGACTATATGCGCGCGAGCATTCTCGTTGCGTCTGTCATTGGGGGATCGGTCTTGTGGTGGGCGGCGATCACAGGGTTCGTCTCCCTGTTTCGCGACCGGATGACGGATACCGGGCTGGTCATTTTGAACAAAGTGTCCGCCGTAATCATCGTCTTGTTCGGGGCTGGCATTTTGGGGCGGCTTCTGCTGGCGTGATCCGACTGCCCGCGCTGCGTTAAGATGAACAGGGTGATTGAGGGAGGACGGAATGTCAGACACGCAACAAGGGTTTCGATCATTCGGTGAACAAGCGCTCCACTATTTTGACCGACCTCATGAAACCGTCACAACATCGCAGATAGTCAGTCCGGCTGCCTGGGTCGGTCGGGATCTGCCGCCATTGGAAAAGATCGCCTATCTCCTGAACGAAGAAGAAATTGCGGAGATTGATGCGGCACTCAAAGTCGCCAAGGCCAGTGGCAAGCCATCCCGCGAACTTCTGAGTGAAGACTTCCCGCTGCCGAAACTGGCGCCGCGCATTGGCGAATGGCGGGAGACCGTCGGGGAAGGCGTGGGATTTCAGGTTATTCGCGGCGTCCCGGTAGAGCGTTGGTCGCAGGACGATGCAGAACTCTTTTTCTGGTGCCTTGGTCTGCATCTTGGCCGCCCCGGTGGACAAAACCCCCAAGGCGATCTCTTAGGCCACGTCACAGATACAAATGCGTCCAAGACCGATCCCATGGTCCGGCTGTATCAGACATCGGCCAATATCGACTACCATTGCGATGCTGCAGACGTGGTGGGGCTTCTCTGTCTTAAGAAAGCGAAGTCCGGCGGTCAGAGCAGGATCGTGAGCTCCGTCACGGTTTTCAACGAGCTCGTTAAACGTCGCCCGGATTTGGTGGCACGCCTGTTCGAACCGTTCCAACTGGATTCGCGGGGTGAGACCAAGGGAGACGGACCGGGCAGCATTCCCATTACACCTTGCTGTTTTGCGGATGGGAAGCTGAAGACCTTCTACCATTCGGATTATTTCCGCTCTGCCGTTCGCCATGATGAGGTCCCACCCTTCACCGAAGAGGAACAGGCCGTGCTCGATACCTATGAGCAGATTGCCAGCGAGCCGGGGATCTATTTGGACATGGATTTGCAGCCCGGAGATATTCAGCTCTTGTCGAACCATACAAATCTGCACGCCCGAACGGACTATGAAGATTATGCTGACCCAGTGCAGCGTCGGCATCTGCTGAGACTTTGGCTGTCTCTCTAGTGCGGAGGCGTGTGATCCGTGTATCATAAGAAAAACAGCCGGACGCATGTGGCGACACCCGGCCCAATAATTCGCAGGGAGAAAATCCATGAATGGTGCGGAAAGTCTTGTCCGGACGCTTGTAGATAGCGGCGTCGACGTCTGTTTCACAAATCCAGGCACATCGGAAATGCATTTCGTCGCGGCGCTCGACAAGGTCGAGGGCATGCGCGCCATTTTGGCTCTCTTTGAGGGTGTGGTGACGGGCGCTGCCGATGGCTATGGCCGCATGGCGGAAAAACCGGCGGCGACACTCCTTCACCTGGGGCCTGGCCTGGCAAACGGATTGGCCAATCTTCACAATGCGCGCCGCGCTGACACACCGCTCGTCAATATTGTGGGTGATCATGCGACCTATCATGCGCAATATGATGCGCCGCTCGCCTCTGACCTGAAGGGGTTCGCCTCACCAGTGTCGGGCTGGTACCACTCCTCTCCGTCACCCAAGACGGCTGCAGCAGATGGTGCCCGCGCGGTTCAGGCATCCATGTCGGCACCCGGTCAGATTGCAACGCTCGTCCTACCTGCAGACACAGCCTGGCTGGATGCGGACGGACCATCTCCTGCGCTTGATATTGTCGGACCTGCCGCTGTTGATGGCACTGCCGTTGATCGCATTGCGGCTCTGGTGAAAAACGGAAAGAAAACCGCAATCCTCATCCGAGGGGCAGCGCTAAAAGAAGATGGACTTTTGGCCGCGGGGCGCATTGCGGCCAAAACCGGCGCACGGATCATGTGCGATACCTTTACTGCACGCATCCAGCGCGGTGCGGGCCGCGTGATGGTGGATCGTCTGCCGTACTTCTCTGAACAGATTGAAGAAGATCTGGCAGGAACAGAACAGCTGATCCTGGTCGGCGCCAAACCCCCGGTTTCCTTCTTTGCCTATCCGGGCAAAGCCAGCTGGATGACGCCGGAAGGTTGCGAGATTAGCACCCTGTCGCATCCCCATGAGGATGGCACCGGAGCGCTGGAGGCACTGGCAGAAGCTGTTGGAGCCCCTGCCGAACCCATCAATGTTGCCAAGCTGGAACTACCAGATCTGCCAACAGGAAAGCTTGATAGCTTTACCGCAGGTCAGGTGGTCGCTCATTACCTGCCCGAAGGTGCCATTGTTTCTGATGAAGCTGCCACCAGCGGCATCGGCCCGGCAATCTATACAGCGACTGCAGCCCCTCATGACCATCTCTCGCTGACGGGTGGCGCTATTGGACAAGGTCTGCCCGTTGCAACCGGGGCGGCCGTTGCTTGTCCGGATCGAAAAGTCGTTTGCCTCCATGGAGACGGCGGCGCCATGTACACCCTTCAGTCGCTTTGGACACAGGCACGGGAAAAACTGGATGTGACGACCGTGATCTTCGCAAACCGGTCCTATGCCATCCTGAATGTTGAGCTGATGCGTGTGGGGGCTGAGAATCCAGGACCCAAAGCGCTCTCAATGCTTGATCTGCACAATCCTGAGCTTGATTGGGTGCAGCTGGGGCAGGGAATGGGGGTCAATTCCATGCGGGCAGAAACCGCTGAGGAATTTGCGGAGCAATTCGCAGCGTGCATGAAAGAGAAGGGACCGCACCTGATCGAAGCGGTGATCTGACCAACATCAGACCTCAGGCAAACGAAACGGCGCTCTGCTGATCAGCAAAGCGCCGTTTTTGTTAGGTGACTTAATGTCTAGTGGCGGGTCTGATTGAGCGTGAACTCACCCTGCTGCACGCGGGCTTTCATGCCTTCCGCCATCTCGCTCACCGCTTCCTCGCCATAGGTTTCGACCATGTCGCTGAACGCAGCAAAGATGGCAGTGCTGGCGAGAACATCCGGGTTTACGCCTTCAGCAAGGGCATCGTCCCAGGCGTCCAGGAAGATCTGAAGCGCAATACGGCGCTGTTCGTCATCATCTGGCAGCGGAAACTCGAATTCTTCATCATCTTGAAGCAGATCGTCAGCAGCAGTGTCGCGAGAGTCGGCCATAAGCGGCGGCGGCCTTTCTTGAAACAGGCAGCTTTTGATGCTGCCCTTAGGAATACATCGACGCTGTCCCGTATTGGAACAACGTGCGACTTCCTTTTAACACAAATCGCGCTCTTGTCCCGCCACAAGTTAGGGCAAAGGTTAATGTCAGGCTGAAAAATACGGGAAATTCTTACGCAGCAGATGCTCAGCCGCGGGTTCTGGCAGCCAATCTTTGGGCAAGGCCGGAGCCTTCGTCGAGAAAACGAGCGGCATCTGTCCGCGCCTGTCCCGTGCAGCGCGGATAAGCCAACCGGTGTTGATGATAAGCCCGGTTAAAGCGGGCCACCATGAGCTCTTTCATGTCTGCTGAGGGTTTTTCGTGGCGCAGCAGGTCCTGCATCTTCGAGCGCCAGAGTTGACCCTCATTGGCATTGCAGACTTCACGGAGGTGATGAACGGCGCCCAAAATCTCAGCCAGACGAACCATTTCCCCCTCGCTGGCACCGCTTCTTGTCTCACCATTGGCACTCCCGGCAAAGGCTAGAGACACCATCAGGAGGGCAGCCAGCCCCATAGCAGGACGCATCAGCTGTTTTGTCCCAATTTGGGACAGGTCAACCAGGCGTTGCTGTCGATTTCGCACATAATCCAACATCATGGGCTTGGAAATGCAGGAAATGCGCCGCAATGAGCGGCTACAAAAAAAGGCCCGCGTATTGGCGCGAGCCTCTTCTCAGGATCAGAACTCGATCAAAACCCGATCAGAACATCGAGTAGCCGCCATCAATGATCATGGTTGTGCCAGTCGTGTAGGTGGAGGCATCGCTCGCAAGATAGACGGCCATGCCACCGAAATCTTCCGGCTCGCCCCATCGGCGGATCGGCACACGCGGGATCACTTTTTCCGCGAAGGCGGGAGCGGCCTGCGCCTGCGATGTCATGTCTGTGGCAATCCAGCCAGGAAGGATGGCGTTCGCCCGAATATTGTACCGGCCGTACTCCGACGCGCAGGCTTTGATCATGGAAATGACGCCACCCTTTGTTGCGGCATAGGCCTGATTGCGAGCCGCCCCTTCAATCGCTGCAAGACTGGCAATACCCACAAGGGAGCCACCCGTGTCTCCATCTTTTGATCGCTCAACCATGTGTCGGGCTGACTCGCGCAATGTCCAGAAAACGCCATCGAGATTGACGCTCAGCACCTTCTTGTAAACCTCGGTCGTCATGTCGACGAAGGATGGCGACCCGAAGCCGATGCCGGCATTGGCCACAACCGTGTCGATGCGCCCGAGCTCAGCAACAGTTGCTTCGACACCGTCAATCACTTCCTGTTCGTTGGAAACATCAACGCGGCGCACGGCCACCTTTGTTCCGTGTGCCTTAAGCGCTTCTGCTGCCTTGGCATTCTTCTCTTCATTCGTGCCCCAGATAGCCACGTCGGCACCGCTTGCCGCCATGGCGTCTGCCATGCCAAGGCCAATGCCGCCATTGCCGCCGGTGACAAGGGCCACTTTCCCCGTTAGGTCAAAAGGTTTGTAAGTCATGATCGTCTCCCCAGAGGTCTGCATTTTTGGTGATATTTGTTGGAGAGACTATAGCACCGCCGCGCGAGAGAACGAGTGTCCTTTAGGCAAACAGCATGCGGTGACAGCTCTAGTCGAATAGCGCATCAATATCCGCTTGCGACGCGACGTCATCATCTGCGCCGAGTGGTGCCGGAGCGTTGATTTCTGACAGAGCGGTTATTGGAGCAACCTCTTTATCATCGATTTCGGCGAGCAGAGTGTCGATTTCCGCCTGACCGGAGGTCTCGGCGCGACCGTGTATCACAGCACTTGCCACATCAACGAAACGCTGCAGCTTGGCAGTGACGCGAGAGACGAGCAGCTGCGTTTTTTCGGTATCGCCTAGTTCCGCAGCCGCGCTCAAGCCCTTCAGAGCGGCCAGGACGGTTGCGTCCATTTGCGCGACCAGCTGATCAAAAGGTTCGCGATAGCGTCTCGGGGCGTTTTCATAGGCGAAGATGGCCAGCGCCTTGTTTTGAAAACTGGAATCTTCGAAATGCTCTTCGTAGCTTTTTGGTTTCCATTCGAGCGCATCTTCCAGGCAGTCTGGCATATCTGCGACGAGTTCCAGCAGCATGACGATCTCGTTGAAATGGTTGAGATAGTCGGTCGCCAACAGCGTATCTTCATTGATGTTTTTGCCCTGGACAAGACGGCGGAGCGTGCGCGGAAAGCCGATGCCACCCGCTGGACGCTCCATATCATCCCGGAATGTATCTACGTCCGTCGCCATCTTGCCTCTGCATAATCTCCGACCTGCAGCTATGCCGCCGAAAACCACCAACCCCAGAGCCTAAAGTAGGGACTAGATCTTGATATTTGGTTGTCTTGAAAACGGCACAAAACTGCCGAAAAAGGGCAAGAAAGAGGGTTTGGGTTAGTTCCGGGCCCTGGCAACAAGCGCTGCGGCTGCATTGGCGCCGAGGAAGAGTGCGAGGGCGGCGACGACAATTGACGGGCCCGAGGCTGTGTCAAAGGAGAAGGATCCCCAGAGCCCAAGGGCGACCGAGAGGGCACCTACACCCGCCGCTAGGAGAGCCATCTGTTCCGGTGTCGAGGAGAAACGCCTTGCCGCAGCAGCAGGGATGATCAAGAGGGCGGTGATGAGCAGCACACCCACGACCTGCATCGCAAGCGCGATAACGACTGCCAGCAACAGGCTGAAGAACAGGCGAATGGTAAGGGGATGAATGCCGTCCGCTTGCGCCAGTTCTGGGTCGACGGTTACGGCCAGGAGGCGTCGCCAGATGGTGAGTAGTCCTGCCAGGACAATAGCTGCGCCGAGATAGATGAGCGTCACGTCATTCCAGGAGAGCGCCAGAACGTCGCCAAAGAGATAGCCCATTAGATCGATCCGCAACTGGTCCAGAAAACCAAGAACCACAAGGCCGAGGGCAAGTGCAGAGTGAGCCAGGAGACCCAGCACAGTGTCTGCTGCAAAGCGTTGCTGTTTCTGCAGAAACGTAAAGGCAATCGCAAGAACCGCGCAGGCGACCAGCACGCCAAGCGCAGGCTCAATAGAAAGAAGGAAGCCGAGCGCCACGCCGAGAAGCGCCGAGTGGGCGAGAGCATCTCCAAAATAGGCCATGCGTCGCCAGATCACAAAACACCCCAGAGGACCAGCAATGAGGGCGACCCCCATCCCACCAAGCAGGGCTCGAAGAAAAAACTCTTCAAACATGAGCGTCATCCTCCCCATGCACATGTCCGGAGACATCATGAACATGGTCGTGATGGTGCTTGAACACTGCCAGCGACTCTGCGTGACCGGGTCCAAACAGCGCGACATAGGCAGGGTCACTTGTGACGGCTTCCGGTGCGCCTTCACAGCAGACATGACCATTCACGCAAATGACGCGATCAGACGCCGCCATCACAACATGCAGATCATGAGAGATGAGCAGGATCGCACAGCCTCTTTCCTCTCGGATCGTTGCAAGAAGTTCGTATAGCGCGCTCTGCCCGGTAAAATCGATTCCGCTGGTGGGTTCATCCAGGATCAGAAGATCCGGCGAGCCAAGAAGGGCACGGGCCAGTAAAACGCGCTGATATTCACCACCAGAGAGCTCCGCAGCCTGCCGCTCAAGCAAGTGGCTTGCACCGACCTCCTCGAGGCTCCGCTTCATCTCTTCCTCACCATAGGAGCGTGTTAGTGACAAGAGACGACGGACGGTAAGGGGAAGGGCAGCCTCAATCTGCATCCGCTGCGGCACGTATCCAATCCGTGCACCGCCGTCGGCGGTCACAACACCGGATGAAGGCTTAAGGATTCCCAGTAGCGTTCGTGCAAGAGTGGTTTTTCCGGCACCATTTGGGCCAATGAGAGTGAGGATCTCCCCTCGGTTCACTTTGAGGTCCACATGTGCGAGCACTTCTCGACCGCCAAGGCGGACGGAAACATCGCGGAGTTCAATCAAGGTAGGGCTGCTCATGGGGTCCGGCATATACATGGAAAACGGCGCACCCTATCTCATCAAGGTGACGGGTGCCACCCAGGATCAACCTCGCGGGAACAGCTGTCCACGTGATAGGATGGGCCAAACTGTTTCCCTAGGTGAAGAGGATATCGCCGATGCCAACCATTCTGGAACTCGTCGAAGCGGCCGAAGCCGAGATTGATTGTTTGAGCGTGGATGATGTCAAAGGTCTGTATCAGGAAGCCGGCGTCACCATGATCGACGTGCGAGACATAAGAGAGATTTGGCGTGAAGGACGCATTCCAGGTGCCTATCACATGCCAAGAGGCATGACCGAATTCTGGGTGGACGAAACCAGCCCCTATTTTAAAGACATGTTCAAGGAAGAGGGCACACGGTTCATTTTTTACTGCAATAAGGGCTGGCGCTCAGCGCTTGCAGGGAAAGCCGCCCGGGATGTTGGCTTGAAAAATGTGGCACACATGCGCGGTGGCTTCACAGCATGGGCGGAAGCAGGGAACCCTGCCGAGGCCGTGGAGAAGAAGTAGCGAGCATGTGTGGCCGCTATAAAATCGAACGCTCACCGGAAGAGCTGCGAGCATTCTTCAATTTCGAAGAGCATCCGAACTTTCCGCCGCGCTACAACATCGCGCCGACACAGCCTGTGCCAATCGTGAGGGTGGTGGCAGGCAAACGGCATTTCCAGCTGGTTCGCTGGGGGCTGGTGCCCTCCTGGATGAAAGAGATGCCGAAATCTGTGCTGATTAATGCGCGGGCAGAAACGATTGACGAGAAACCATCATTCAGAGGTGGCTTTCGACACCGGCGATGTCTCATCCCTGCAGACGGGTTTTACGAATGGCAGGCCCGTGCCGGACGGCCAAAACAGCCTCATCTCATTCAGCGCACTGATGGCGCACCGTTCGCCATGGCAGGGATCTGGGATGATTGGCTGAGCGCGGATGGGTCGGAACTTGAAACCTGCGCAGTGGTCACCACAGCAGCGAATGATCATTTGGCACCGATCCACCACCGCATGCCGGTATTACTGGACCGCAAAGACTGGGATGCATGGTTGGACAATGACGGGATCTCGGCAAAAGAGGCCGCGAACCTGCTAAAGCCAGCGCCAGATGACTGGATGGAGGCTGTGCCGGTAAGTCCACGGGTGAATAAGATCTCAGAGGACGACGCGGGGCTGACGGAGACAGTCGATCCCGATGCGGATCAGGCGAGCCCGGAAGATGCAAAAAAAGACCGGCCTGACGACGATCAGCTGAGTCTGCTCTGAGCCGCTAAAGCCGCTTGGGAAATATGGCTATTCCCGGTGCCCAAGACCTAATTTGACGCAACGGAAGAAATCTCATTTCCAGCGATTCCGCTTGAAAAACAAGTGCTGTATACTATGTATCCGACTCTGGAGACGTCATGGCAGCCGACATTGTTATTCTCGCCGTTCTCATCCTTTTGAATGGCTTTTTCTCTCTGTCTGAGATGGCGATTGTGTCATCCAGGCGGCAGCGTCTGCTTGGCCTTTTGACAAGGCAGCAAGAAGCCGGGAAGAGTGGGACTGGGGGCATTGAGCTCGCTATTTCCCTGAACGAGGACCCCAGTCGTTTCCTGTCTGCGGTGCAGGTCGGCATTACACTGGTGGGCGTCTTTGCCGGTGCCTTTGGTGGCGCGACGCTCGCAACGCCGCTAGGTTCCCTGATTGGCCAGTGGGATATGTTGGCTGAATATGGTGAGCCCATTGCCTTTGGCCTTGTTGTCGTCATTATCACCTACTTCTCCTTGATCATCGGCGAATTGGTGCCCAAAAGAGTGGCACTTTCCAACCCGGAACGGATAGCGATCAAGATCGCCCGCCCGATGGTCGGCGTAACCCGCGCTTTATCGCCTGTGGTCTCGCTGCTGTCTTACTCAACCGAATCTGTTCTCAAAGCCTATGGCGCGACCGGCCAGGATGTCGTCGAGGTGACGGAAGAAGAAATCAAGCATCTGGTGGAAGAGGGTGTCGCAACAGGCGCTGTTGAGAGCGTGGAACGCGACATCGTGAACCGTGTTCTTGGGCTCGGCGACACGCGTGTAGGTGAGGTGATGAAACCTCGCACCCAATTGGTCTGGCTTGATACAGAAGCAAGCTTTGAAGAGAACATGGCCCTCATCCGAACAACGGAAAGCCAGCGCTATCCTGTGCGCAAGGGTCCGGATGGACCTACCATCGGAATGGTTCGCATGGAGGATCTGTTCTCGAATATCGAGAAGGCGACCAACGAGGCATTGTTTGCCCGGATGACGGCGCCGCTCTATGTGCCACGGACATCTACCGTTTTGAAAGCACTGAGCCTGCTTCAGGCTGAGAACAAGTTCATGTGCTTCATCGTCGATGAATATGGCGACATTGTCGGCACCCTGACCATGGCCGAGATCTTCTTTGCCATGGTGGGCGACACCTCTGCCAACGCGTCAGACAATAATACCGCCATCGTGCAGCGAGACGATGGCTCCTATCTTGTAGATGGTGTTGTGTCCGTTGATGAAGTGAAGCGGCTCCTCATGCTTTCCAGCCTGCCTGGAGACAACTCGGGCGAAGTAAACACGGTGGCGGGCGTTATGCTGCACTGGTTCGAACGGTTGCCAACGGAAGGTGATTATTTTGCCTGGAACGGCTACCGCTTCGAAGTGGCAGATATGGACGGACCACGGGTTGATAAAATCTTGATCGTGCCAGCGCAGAACCTGCCGATCGGTGATTTCCTTTCAGGGGGGGCTGATGGTGCGCCGACGGCGGATGGCTCGCTGCTGCTAGAAAAAGCAGATGCCGCGAAAGCCTGACCTCGCTAAACGCTCACGACCTTTCCAGGATTGAGGATGCCCTTGGGGTCAAGCGTGCGCTTTAAGGTGCGCATGAGGTCGAGCTCTACATCTGACTTAAGCTCCGCCATTTCATCTCGCTTCAACTGGCCAATGCCGTGCTCAGCGCTGATGGAGCCGTTGAGATCAAGAGCGATCCCATGAACGATCTGGTTGAAATGGTTCCATTGAGCGAGAAAGGCCTCTGTGTCCATTTCCCGAGGTTGGCTGAGATTGAAGTGAATATTGCCGTCACCTAAATGGCCAAAGGGCACTGGTCGAATGCCCGCCAGGTCTGCTTGCACGGCCTCAATTGCGCGCTCCAGGAAGCGGGTGATGTTGGATATTGGAACGGAGACGTCATGCTTGATGCTGCCGCCTTCATGGCGCTGAGCGTCTGACATGGCTTCGCGGACCTGCCAGAAGGCAGAGCGCTGTGTGTCTGATTGCGCAACAACCCCATCGCTCACCCAGTCCCGTTCGACGGCGCTGGCGAGGGACCTTTCCAGAAGTCCATCAAGCTCTTCGCCATCGCTGCCAGATGAGAGTTCCACGAGCACGTACCAGGGCGAGGGGGCGCTCAGCGGATCACGTGCGCCGGGCACATGGGCGCAGACCATCTCAATGCCGATGCGCGGCATCAGCTCGAAACTTGTAATGGCGCCACCACTCTCTGCTTCAACATGCCGAAGGAGGGAAACTGCTGCCGCAGGTGTGGGCACGGCAGCGATTGCTGTTGCCCGTGATTTTGGCGCAGGAAACAGTTTCAGAACAGCACCGGTAATGATGCCAAGTGTGCCCTCAGACCCCAAAAAGACCTGCTTGAGGTCATAGCCGGTATTGTCCTTGCGTAAGGCCCTCATGCCATCCCAGATGCGACCGTCTGCCAGCACGACTTCCAAACCCAATACCAGGTCGCGTGCATTGCCATAATGCAGCACCGCTGTGCCACCCGCATTGGTCGCAAGGTTCCCGCCGATCTGGCAGGTGCCCTCTGACGCAAGGCTGAGAGGAAAAAGACGCGAGGCAGATGAAGCCGCTTCTTGTGCGGCTGCAAGGGTAACGCCAGCATCAACACTGAGCGTATTGTTCTCATCGTCGAGAGACCGGAATGCATTCATCCGGCTGAGGTTAAGGACAATAGCCTCACCGCTCTCATCAGGCGTTTGCCCGCCCACAAGACCCGTATTACCGCCCTGGGGCACCACAATAGTGCCCGTCTCGTGAGCGAGCTTCATCACTGCAGAGACTTCTTCGGTCGATCCGGGGCGAACAATAGCCGCTGCCTTGCCAACATAAAGGCCCCGCCGCTCTTCAAGGAAGGGCGCCATGTCATTGCTGTTCGTGGTCACGGCGCTGTCACCAACAAGGGCGCGGACTTGGGCAAGAAACTCCGAACTCATGTCAGTCGTCCACCCTCGTGAAGGCCCGCACACCAGAATAGAGGTAGCGCGGGCGCCCCTCGGCGTCTGGCTCAAGAAAGTTGAAATTGACCGACTGTGACATGCCGGCATTGGTGCCAATGAAGCGTCCTTCACCAACAGACTGCAGTTCTATCTCTCCACCACTGCCAATGACCCCATAATTGGCGCTCGGTTGGATCGTCGCATAGAGAATGCCCTCTTTGAGGGTGACATGAGCGGTCTCGCTGCTTTTGGCATAGGTGCCGGTATAGGGGCCAAGCTGCTCACCAGTCTGAACAGGTGAAGGCTTCGCAGGCGGAGCAACACCAGCAGTCGCGGTGAAGATGCGGGTGAGCAGGGTGTGAGCGAGCCCTTTGCCGTCTCCCCCATTCGTCAGCAGCACGACAATGGTGCCGCTCTTTGGGTGAATGCGCAGGAACGCCGCCTGGCCGATGGTCGAGCCATCATGGCCAAATACATCATAGTCCCCAGATGCTGAACTGCCGCTCCAGTTCCAGAGAAAAGCCCCCAGACCAATCGCATCCAGCGAGCCGCCGGGTGGACAAGTACAATGCGGACAGGTGAGCAAATCAGCGCTTTCCTCCGAGATGAGCTGAAATCCATTGGGAGCCGTGCCACCCGCCAACAAGGTGCGCCCGAAGGTCACAATGTCATTGGCCGTTGCCATCGGCGTCGACCCCGCAGGCGCATTCGACGGCGCGAGATAGGCGATGGGCGACACCATCAAACCTTTGCCCGGTGTGCCTAAATGCCCGATTGCCGTGCGGTGGCGCATGGCCTGCTCCGGCAGCGTTGAGAAAGAAGGCGTCCCGATATTCTTGACGATGCGGGAACGCATCGCTTTGTCCCAGGTAAGGCCGGTAACCTTTTCAATGACCCGACCAGCAATCACAAAGCCCACATTGCAATAGGCAAACATGTGCCCCAATGGCGAGAGATTGGGTAGCTCGCTGAGCGCTGAAACAAACTTCTCGACCCTGTCCTCGCCACGGCCCGCATCGACAAAATAGTCGCCGTCAATGCCGCTCGTGTGGGTAAGTAAGTGCCGAAGCGTCACCTTCGCGGTGGTCTCGGCATCGCCGACTTGGAAGTCGGGCAAATAGGTTTTGATGGGCTCATCAAGGGCAAGCAAGCCTTCTTCCACCAATTGCAACACCTGCACGGTGACGTAGAGCTTCGTGATAGAGCCGATCTGGAAGAGAGTGTCCGTTGTGGCTTCTACTCCCGTATTGAGATTGACAACCCCCGCCGCCGCTTCAGACAGATTGCCGCCCTGCCAAACCGCGATAGAGGCTCCGGGAACGTCGAAACGGTCAAGAAGCTCTGATAGGTCGTCCAGCTCAAACTGGTGGCTTTGGGGCTCGGCGATTGACATGTTGTGCGGACGCTCCTGATGTTTTGCACACTTTAGCAGACGTGCAAGCTTTGTGGCGGAAATGCAAGCTTGGCCGGGTGAAGGTGGCCAAGTAGGCTCTCCCCCATGATTGACACGATTGACCATATTATCATCGCCGTGGCCGACCTTGGGGCCGCCAAATCCACCTATACCCGTATTCTGGGCCGTGAACCGTCTTGGGAGGGCGAGCATCCGGGGCTTGGCTCTTCCAATCTCATCTATCGCCTGCGAAACACCTATCTTGAGTTTGTGGCAGCGACGGGAGAGGGCCAATTCGCAGATTTGATCCGCGAGAAGTTGGACAAGGAAGGCGAGGGCTTGATGGGGCTCGTCTTCGGAACGGTTAATGCGGATGCGTGCGTTCGCCACTTGAAGGAGGCCGGGCTCAACCCGACAGATCCGATCCCGGGTGGAGCAAAAGACGCGGCAGGCAATGAACGGTCCTGGCGCAATGTTATGTTGTCACGAGACGAAACCGGTGGGCTCTTTATGTTTGTGATTGAGCAGGAAGACCGACTGGCCATCCCCTTCTCTCCAACATCGGAGGGCGCCAATGGTCGCGCCGCGATTGATGCGGTGGACCATGTGGTGGTCAACACCCCGCGGCCTGACGACCTCATCGCCTTTTTTGAGGGACAACTGGGCTTGCGCCTTGCGCTCGATCACACAATTGAGAAATGGGGCGTGCGTCAACTCTTCTTCCGTGTGGGCAACGTAACTCTTGAGGTTGTGACACCTACGGCAAAAGATGAAGTGCCGGAGAATGACAGTCTCTGGGGCATTGCTTATCGCGCGCCGGATTTGGCGCTCACGCAAGAGCGTCTCACCAAGACCGGCGTGAACGTGTCTGAAGTCCGAACGGGGCGGAAGAAGGGAACACTTGTGGCAACCGTGAAACCGGAAACCCATGGCATCCCGACCTTGCTGATTGGGCAAGATCCCGCAGCCTAGCTTATCCGGTCGCTAGCTCCTTGGCGCTGCGGCCCGCGCCAGCCGATCATTGATCGCCTCGCCAAGCCCGTGCATGGGGATGGGGCTCACCGCGAGGTTTTTGCCATCTGCACCTGCATCAAGTTTGCGCAGCATGGAAAAGAGATTGGCGGCGGCCTCGCGTGTATCGCCGGTGACGCTGAGGTTTAGCGCGCAATCTACATCCCCAAACCCGAGCAACACTTCATCCTCCCCGCATTCTGTTGCGTTGAGGCGAAGCGATGCGTTGGGTGCATAGTGGCTCGCGAGCATGCCGGGAGAAGAACGGCCTTCTTCGCCGCCTGGTGCGTCAGGGTCCGCGAGCGGTGCGCCCAGAACCGCTTCAATCTCGCCGCGCGGCACGGCACCCGGCCGAAGCAGCGTGGGCGGTCCGCCTATGGGCAAGCCGACCACCGTTGACTCGAGCCCAAGGCTGCAAGGCCCGCCGTCTATCACGAAGGAAAGCGCGTCTTCGCCCCCAAGCCCTTCCATCACATGTGCCGCCTCAGTCGGGCTCAACCGCCCGGAAGGATTGGCAGAAGGCGCCGCCAGCGGTCTTTGGGCGACAGAAAGCAGGCGCTGCGCCACATCATGAGCAGGCACCCTGAGCGCCACAGTGTCGAGCCCGGCACTTACGAGCAGCGACAGAGGGCAGTCGGCACGGCGCGGCACGACCAGCGTCAGCCCGCCCGGCCAGAACCGCTGTGCGAGCAGGTGCCCGACCTCATTGATATCGGCGTAACGCTCAGCAGTGGCAATATCGCTCACATGAACAATCAGCGGGTTGAAGGTTGGGCGTTTTTTTGTCGCGAAAATTGCGGCGACCGCCTCATCATTTGTTGCATCCGCGCCGAGCCCATAGACAGTTTCTGTTGGAAACGCGACAAGCTGCCCCGCGCGCAGCGCGCCCGCCGCTCGTTCCAGGTTCTTGTCTGTGGGGGAGAGGAGCTCAGTTGGCACGAGGACCTGCATTCCGTTGATTGCGTGCCATGAGTTTTCGCACCGGGACCTGCGGGAGCAGGCGCGCGAGCAGCGCCACAAACCGGTTCATACGTCCGTTGATGTAGACAGGCTTCCCGGCCATCACGGCCTCATAGGCCTGTCTCGCAACCGTCATGGAATCCATCCATAGAATGTTTGGCATCTTGGAGACTTCGCTTCGGTTGCCCGCCACATCATGGAATTCCGAATAGGTGAAGCCAGGACAGAGCGCCGTCACATGCACATTGTCGTTCACATATTCGAGGGAGAGGCTCTCCGACATTTTGATGAGAAAGCTTTTGGACGCCGCATAGAGCGTGCCCCCGGCTGCACCGGGTAGGTGACCTGCCAGAGAAGAGACATTGATGATCCGTCCATACCCCCGTTCCGCCATGACTGGCGCGAAACGGTGACAGAAGTCGGCAACCGATGTCACCATCACCTGAATAAGATCTGCTTGATCTTGCCACTGACTGTCTTTGAACAGGCCGGTCACCGTATAGCCTGCATTATTGATGAGCGCATCGATGGTGATGCCAGCGGCAGCGAGATTGTCTTCAATCTTCTGGCCTGCCTCTGGATCGGTAAGGTCCATCGCAAGGATATGAGACCTGGTGTCGAACTTGCCTTTCACCTCCTGCGCGAGCGCCTGCAATCGCTCTTCACGACGCGCAACCAAAACGAGGTCGAATCCCTTTTCTGCAAACACCAGCGCAAGGTCGCGACCAATCCCGGCGGAAGCGCCTGTTATCAGGGCAGTTCGGCGTTGATTTGGGCTGTTTTGGGTCATGATTAGTTGAGGAAATTGTCAGTAGTGGAGTTAGAGGCTGGACGGCACCGTCTTTTACACCATTTTCTGGTCCAGGCGGTTCGCCTTCGTAAGAGAATAGAGTAAAAAGCGGCGAGCTTCCCAGTGCCCCCAAGTGTAGTTACCGGAGAGACAAATGACCTATCGCCCGCCCGTCCAGGACATGGCATTCACCCTGAAATCCCTTGCCGGGTTGGACAAATTGCAGGCATCCGGGGCCTTCCCTGATTTGAGCGATGATCTGATCGATGCGGTACTGGAGGAAGCGTCCAAGCTTGCAAGTGACGTGATCGCGCCAATCAATCAGGTGGGGGACAACACCCATCCAGTATTGACTGACAAGGGCGTTGTGACATCGCCGGGTTATGCAGATGCCTATAAGCAGTGGGTTGAGGGCGGCTGGGGCTCCATTTTGGGCAGCCCGGAATTTGGCGGCCAGGGCTTGCCCGTAGCGCTCGCCGCGGCGCTGCAGGAAATGTGGAACGCAGGCAGCATGGGCTTCGGCCTCTGCCCGCTTCTGTCCCAAGGCATTGTCGAAGCACTGACAGCCCATGGGACAGAAGAGCAGAAGGCAACCTATCTGCCGAAACTCGTCTCTGGCGAATGGACGGGGACCATGAACCTGACCGAGCCTCAGGCAGGGTCTGACCTGAATGCATTGAAAGCGAAAGCAGAGCCCCAGGGGGACGGCACCTATCTGATCACGGGCACGAAGATCTTTATCACCTACGGCGATCACGATTTTACCGATAATATCATTCACCTGGTTCTGGCCCGACTGCCGGACGCGCCAGCTGGCACCCGCGGCATTTCGCTCTTCCTGGTGCCAAAGGTCATGGTCAATGCGGACGGGTCCCTTGGCGCGCGCAATGATGCCAAGTGCATTGGCCTCGAAGAAAAACTCGGCATCCATGGAAGCCCGACCTGCGTCATGTCCTTTGGCGAAGAAGGCGGCGCGGTAGGCTATTTGGTTGGCCAGGAAAACAAAGGCCTCGCCTGCATGTTCACCATGATGAACAATGCCCGGCTGTTTGTTGGCATTCAGGGCGTCGCCGTTGCGGAGCGTGCCTATCAGCAGGCGCTCGGCTATGCCTTGGATCGCAAGCAGGGGCGCCCTGCTGGCGTCGACATTCCAGAAGGCGAGATGGGCGCCATCATTGGCCATCCTGATGTCCGCCGCATGCTCATGACCATGAAGTCGCTCACCGAAGCCTCGCGGGCCATTTGTTATGCCAATGCTGTTGCCATCGACGCGGCACATAATGGCGCCGATGATGCCGCCAAAGCGGAAGGCCAAGCCCGCTCTGATTTGCTCACGCCTATTGCCAAAGCCTGGAGCTCAGACATTGGGGTGGAAGTTGCCTCTATCGGATTGCAGATCCATGGCGGGATGGGCTTTGTCGAAGAGACGGGTGCTGCACAACATTACCGTGATGCCCGCATTGCCCCGATCTATGAAGGAACAAACGGCATCCAGGCGATTGACCTTGTCTCGCGGAAATTGCCGCTTGGCGATGGAGAGGTCGTCAAAGCCTATCTCGCAGAAATTCGGGAGACCGCAGAAACTGCCGCCGCCCACAATGATGCTGATTTAAACATTGCGGGCCATGCCCTTAGCGATGCACTCGACGCGCTGGAAGAAGCAACCGACTGGATGGTGGAGACAGCCAGGAGCAGTGTGCAGGACTGTTTGGCCGGTGCTACCCCTTACGCAAAGCTCTTCGGAAATGTCGCTGGCGGTCACTATCTGACAAGAGGCGCACTTGCCGCTGTCGAGAACCCGGACGATTCGTATCTCGCCTCAAAAAAAGCCACAGCGCGCTTCTTTGCGGAAAATACCCTGCCTGCCTGTGCCGGTCTTGTGACCCCTGCGACGGCAGGGGCAACCTCGCTTTTCGCTCTGGATGAGCAGCAATTGGGCGCCTGAGGCCCATTTCCGGTGTTTGACCTGTGCCGCTGCACTCGGCACACTCCGCCCAACAGTAATTTTGGGAACAAATTCCTATGAGTGATGTATCGCTGGCTGAAGTCGACGAAAAAGGTCTGAGCTATCCGATTGAGGGCATTCCGGACCCTGGCGACATTCGAGAGGTCGCGCCGGGCATTTATTGGGTGCGCATGACACTGCCCTTCGCCCTCGACCATATCAATCTCTGGCTCATCGACGATGAAGACGGCTGGGTGATTGTCGACACCGGCGTGAATGACGATGCGACCAAAGCGTCCTGGCGCAACATTTTCAACGAAAAGCTGGGCGGCAAACCAGTCAAGCGGGTGATTGTCACACACCTGCACCCGGACCATGTGGGGCTTGCGGGATGGATTACACGTGAATTCGACGTGGCGCTGGAAATGTCTCGCACTGACTATCTGATGTGCCGCACCCTTGTCGCCGATACGGGAAAAGAAGCACCACAGGATGGCCGCAACTTCTATCGTGCCGCCGGCTTCTCGGACCGCGCCGTCGAGTCCTATGCCAAACGGTTCGGCGGCTTTGGCGAGCGGGTTTCGCGTCTGCCGGATGCCTTTAAGCGGTTGAAGGATGGCGATGAACTCAAGATGGGCGGCCGCGATTGGCGGGTCATTGTCGGTTCAGGCCACGCACCGGAACATGTCTGCTTGTTCTGCGAAGAATTGAACGTGCTGATCTCTGGCGACCAGGTTCTGCCGCGCATCTCGTCGAACGTCAGCCTGCACCCTACCGAAGCTCATGCGGACCCTTTGCAGGAATGGATCGACAGCTGCAAGAAGCTCAAAGCGGCACTGCCTGCCGATGCACTGGTTTTGCCAGCACATAATGAGCCGTTCTATGGTCTTCACACGCGGCTTGATGCGCTTGTCGATGGGCACGAAGAAGGACTAGCGAAACTTCTGGAAATGCTCGCTGAGCCAAAGCGGGCGATCGACGTGTTTCCCGCACTCTTCAAGCGCAAGATCGGGCCGGATGTGTTTTTCATGGCAACCGGCGAAAGCTTGGCCCATCTCTCCTGTCTCGTGGCGCGCGGCGATGCGACAGTGAGCCGTGATGATAACGGTGTCGATTGGTATGTGCGTGCGGAGGCTTGAGCCAGCACTTGAACCACTGCTCACGCCACGCAACACTAGGGCATGACAACGCTCCTACTCACCCACGACGCCTGTCTGGATCATCAGACGCCGGCAGGACACCCTGAAAGTCCGGCTCGGTTGCGCGCGGTGCTGCAGGCGTTGAGCGATCCGCGTTTTGATGAGCTCCAAACAGAAGAGGCGCCAAGGGCGAGCGTCGACGACCTTGCGCGTGTGCATCCAAAGGCTCATGTCGAAGAATTGCTGGCAAGTATGCCTTCAAAGGGCATCGCACAAATCGATGCGGACACGGCCATGTCTGCAGGCTCCGGCGAAGCGGCTCTTCGAGCTGCAGGCGCGGTATGCCGTGCGGTGGACGCGGTAGCCTCCGGCGAGGCGCAGAACGCTTTCTGTGCAGTGCGGCCTCCAGGCCATCACGCGGAGCCGGAAACGCCAATGGGTTTCTGTCTTTTCAACAATGTGGCGGTCGGTGCGCTTTATGCGCGCGCTAAGCACGGTTTAGCGAAGGCGGCGGTGATCGACTTTGACGTTCATCACGGCAACGGCACTCAAGCCATGTTTGAGGCGGATGAGAACCTTTTCTATGCCTCCACCCACCAATCACCTCTTTACCCAGGCACGGGGGAGGCGAGCGAAACCGGGGTCGGCAACATCGTCAATGTGCCTCTAGGGCACGGCGCGGACGGTACGGCATTTCGCGCGGCCTATGAGGAAGTGATTCTGCCCGCATTGAGGGCCTTTGATCCAGACATTCTCTTCATTTCAGCCGGGTTTGACGGCCATGCAGACGATCCTCTGGCCGGTCTTAATCTCACAGAGCCTGATTATGTCTGGCTAACCAAGGAGTTGATGGATGTGGCCCAAAATGCGTGTGAAGGTCGCATTGTTTCGACCCTTGAGGGGGGGTATGACTTAAGCGCGCTTGCACGGAGCGCCAGTGCTCACGTGGCCACAATGATGGGCCAAAGCGCGTAAGCTTAAAAGACCGGACGACAAATCGGAGGACACTATGGCGGCCAGTAAATCAGCGGCACCAGCCGATATTGCGAAAATGAGTTTCGAGGCGGCCCTCGCTGAGTTGGAAGAAATTGTTCGCCAGCTGGAATCCGGTGAAGCCGAGCTGGAGAAATCAATTGAGCTCTATGAGCGCGGGAATCTCCTCAAAGCTCATTGCGAGGCTCGGCTGCAATCCGCGCAAGCCAAGGTCGAAAAGATCACTCTGTCAGCGAATGGTGATGTGGGCGCAGAGCCCGCAAATATCGAGTGACCCATGGCGGACTCAAGCGTGACCCAGGCAATGGAAGACACAGCAGCCGACGTTGAACTGCTGTTAGACCGGCTCCTTCCCATCGCCGAAGGGCCTGAGGGGCGCGTTGCAGAAGCCATGCGTTACGCTACCCTTGGCGGCGGCAAACGCTTCCGCCCTTACCTCGCATGTGAAGCGGCGAAACTGTTTACCGTGAGTGAAGACCGGGCACTCCGCACGGCCGCCGCCATCGAATGCGTACACACATATTCGCTTGTCCATGATGACCTTCCCTGCATGGACGATGATGATCTGCGGAGGGGGCGGCCCTCAACCCACAAAGCGTTCGATGAAGCGACCGCTGTATTGGCAGGCGACGCGCTGTTGACCTTTGCTTTTGAGATTTTGGGGGATGCAGACACCCATGATGATTACCGCGTCCGCTGTGATCTGGTCCTTGGGCTGGCCAAAGCGGTCGGGACCCATGGCATGGTCGGCGGTCAGATGATCGACATGGCCAGTGAAGGCACGATTTTAGATATTGGAGCGCTCACGCGGCTTCAACAGCTCAAAACGGGAGCCTTGATCGCCTTTGCCTGTGAATCTGGCGCGATTTTGGGCAAAGCGTCCAAAGATGCGCACCATGCGCTGCATGCCTATGCCCATGATTTGGGCCTTGCCTACCAGATCATCGATGATTTGCTCGACGAGGAAGGCGATAGTGCAACCTTGGGCAAGACCGCCGGCAAAGACCGCGCCAAGGGTAAGGCCACCTTTGCCACAATTCTGGGGCCGGAAAGGGCCCGGGAGCAAGCCGGAATGCTTGCCGATCAAGCCATTCAACACCTTGATTTGTTTGATGAAAAGGCAGATTCTTTGCGCAACGCAACAAGCTTCGTTATAAACCGCAACGCGTGAATAGGTGCGGCGCAATGCGGCCTTACCTCGGCCCTTAATTCGCCGTACGCTGAAGAGAAGTTGAGGCACTGCAATCGCGAGCCGGGTGACCCGGATCGAGTACCGCCCCAGGTTAAATACGACAAGCCAGAGTCAGAGAAGAACCAGAGTGACCACCACGAGTAAGACGCCCTTGCTGGACCGGATCAAAGTTCCGGCCGACCTGCGCGCGCATGACGACGACGACCTGCCACAGATTACAGATGAACTGCGTCAGGAGCTGATTGAAGCGGTGTCCATCACCGGCGGTCATTTGGGCGCAGGCCTTGGTGTAGTCGAACTCACCGTAGCGCTGCACTATGTCTTCAACACGCCAGAAGATCGCATCATCTGGGATGTAGGGCATCAGGCCTACCCGCATAAAATTTTGACAGGGCGTCGCGACCGTATCCGCACCCTTCGTCAGGGTGGCGGTCTGTCCGGATTCACTAAACGGGCAGAGAGCGACTATGACCCGTTCGGGACAGCCCATTCCTCCACGTCAATTTCGGCCGGACTCGGCATGGCGGTCGGGCGTGATCTGCAGGGCAAAAAGAACAATGTCATCTCCGTAATTGGAGACGGCGCCATGAGCGCTGGCATGGCCTACGAAGCCATGAACAATGCAGGCTCCATGGATAGCCGTCTGATTGTGATCCTGAACGACAATGACATGTCGATCGCACCACCTGTGGGCGCCATGAGTGCCTATTTGGCGCGTCTCATTTCTGGTGGCACCTATCGCGGGTTCCGGCACTTCGCAAAACACATTGCTGAGATGTTCCCGAAATCGCTCGAGGAAAAAGCACGGCGTGCAGAGGAGTATGCCCGCGGCATGGCAACCGGCGGCACACTTTTCGAGGAAATGGGCTTCTACTATGTGGGTCCCATTGACGGCCACAATCTAGATCACCTGCTGCCGGTGCTGCGAAACGTGCGCGACGCTGATGACGGTCCCATCCTCATCCATGTCGTGACGCAGAAGGGCAAGGGCTACGCACCTGCGGAAGAATCCGCAGACAAATATCATGGTGTCAGCAAGTTTGACGTGATCACGGGTGCGCAATCCAAACCGCCTGCCAATGCACCGAGCTACACAAGCGTGTTTGCAAAATCTCTGATGAAACATGCGGAGAAGGACGACAAGATTGTTGCCGTCACGGCTGCAATGCCAGATGGCACGGGTCTTGGGTCATTTGCAAAGACATTTCCAGATCGCACGTTTGATGTCGGCATCGCTGAACAGCATGCAGTGACATTCGCGGCGGGCATGGCGACCGAAGGATTGAAGCCTTATGCGGCGATCTATTCAACCTTCCTGCAGCGCGCCTATGACCAGGTTGTGCACGACGTGGCAATCCAGAAGCTGCCGGTGCGTTTCGCTATCGATCGCGCGGGGCTTGTGGGCGCCGATGGCCCAACCCATGCGGGTTCCTTCGACATCACCTACCTGACCTGCCTGCCGGACTTTGTGGTGATGGCGGCAGCTGATGAAGCAGAACTCATGCACATGGTGGCAACCTCGGTAGAGATTGATGACCGCCCGAGCGCGTTCCGCTATCCGCGTGGCGAAGGTGTTGGGGTCGAGCTTCCGGAAATCGGCACGCCATTGGAAATCGGCAAAGGCCGCGTCATGCGTGAAGGTACGACCGTGGCACTCGTCTCGCTTGGGTGTCGGTTGCAGGAAACGATGAAAGCGGCAGACGAGCTCGCCGCGCAGGGCATCTCGGCAACTGTCGTCGATGCGCGGTTCGCAAAGCCGCTCGACGAGGAACTGCTGGCCCGTGTCGCCCGCGAGCATGAAGTGCTGGTAACGGTGGAAGAAGGCTCCGTCGGAGGATTTGGAGCGCATGTTCTCGAGTTTCTCAGCACCAATGGGCTGATGGATCGGGGACTGAAGGTGCGTACGCTGACCTTGCCTGACATTTTCCAGGATCATGATAAGCCGGATGCCATGTATGTAGCTGCGGGGCTCACTGCGCCCAATATTGCGGCGACGGCACTGACGGCTCTCGGTCATGAGAGTGCGCTTGTCTCGCTGGCAGCGGAACGTGCCAACGCTCTTCCAGGAAAGTCCTGAGCCCATGAATGTGCGGCTGGACCGCGCGCTGGTCGAACGAGGGCTTGTGCCGACCCGTGCGAGGGCTCAGGCTGCGATCAAGGCGGGCTTCGTGCGGATTGATGGCGCGCCAGCTTCTAAAGCCTCCCAGTCAGTTGGGCCAGGTGCTGCGCTTGCTCTTGAAGGATCTGATGGCCAGTGGGTCTCGCGTGCAGCACTAAAGCTTGTGGGCGCACTAGAGGCCTTTTCGGTGAGGGCAGAGGGGGCGGTTGCACTCGATATCGGCGCATCAACCGGCGGCTTCACACAGGTCTTGCTGCAGCACGGGGCAGCAAAAGTCTATGCGGTTGATGTAGGACATGGTCAGCTGGCACCAGAAATTGCTGATGATGCCCGCGTCATCACCCTGGAAAAGACAAATGCGAAAGACCTGACAGCAAATCACATCTCGGAGCCGGTCAATCTCATAGTGAGCGATGTAAGCTTTATTGGCTTGGAGAAAGCACTGCCGGTGCCGCTGAGCCTTGCTGCTAAGGGCTGCAAGCTGATCGCCCTGATAAAACCTCAATTCGAGGTTGGGCCCGGCAAGGTAGGGAAGGGCGGTATCGTAAAAGACGGTCGGCTGCATGATGAGGTCTGCACACGCATCGAAGATTGGCTTGAGCGGGAAGTGGGCTGGAGTGTCAAAGGTCTCATCGACAGTCCGATCGAAGGCGGCGACGGCAATAAGGAATTCCTGATCTATGCGGAGAAGCCATGAGTGACGCGAATTTCACGATCGATCATGTTGGTGCGCAGGGAGATGGCGTGGTCCGCACTGACGACGGCCCCATATACATCCCGCGGACACTTGCCGGAGAAACAGTGCGGGCAGAGATTACCGATGATCGCGGCGACCTTTTAGAGATCGTAACACCCTCAGCCGACCGAATCGAACCTGGCTGTGCACACTTCGGCACCTGCGGCGGATGCGCCCTTCAGCACCAGAATGAACCAAGCTATCTCGTTTGGAAAAGGGATCAGGTCGTGCGCGCGCTCGAGAGCAAAAGGATAGAGGCTCCGGTAACAGAGACCATTCCATGTGCGCCAAGTACCCGCCGCCGCGCCACCTTTGCGGCGATGCGCACGCGCAAGACGGTTCGGTTCGGCTTTTTTGAGCGGGCGACGCACACGATTGTCGATATCGCTTCATGTCCGATCCTAACCCCTGAGATTGAATCTGCCATTCCTGCTTTGCGAGAGCTTGTGGGACCCGGTTTGACCCGTAAGGGTAAGGCAAGTGTGAGCGTCACAGCGACCGCGTCTGGTCTGGATGTGTCTGTCACTGGAGGCAAAGCGTATCCTGATCTGGCCTTGCGCCAAACCCTCGCCGATGGAGCTGCGAATGCCGATATCGCCCGCCTGACCTGGGATGGAGATATTCTTGCTGAACGCAGGCCGCCGGTTTTGGATCTTGCAGGGATTGAGGTCGCACTCCCACCAGGGGCGTTCCTGCAGGCTACAAAAACCGGTGAGGAAACCATGGTCAATATGGTGACAGAAGCGCTGAAAGACTGTGGCTCTGTGATTGATCTGTTTGCGGGTTGTGGAACTTTTTCTTTGGCGCTGGCGGCCACCCACAAAGTCCACGCGGTCGAAGGCGCAAAAGCGCAATGTGCAGCCTTGGAACGGGCCGTGCGCCGCCAAGGACCGGGCATGGGGCTAAAACCGCTCACAGTGGAGCGTCGCGATCTGGCCCGACGACCGCTCCGGCCTGATGAGCTGAACAGCTTTGACGGCGCTGTGATTGACCCGCCGAGGGCAGGCGCAGCCACCCAATGCGAGGCTCTGGCGGCATCGTCTGTTCCGGTCATCGCCTCTGTATCCTGCAATCCAGCCACATTTGCCAGGGACGCGCGGACATTGATCGATGGCGGTTACAGGTTGGAATCAATCACCCCTCTGGACCAATTCCTCTGGTCGCCCCATATTGAACTGGTAGGCATTTTCAGAAGGGAGTGACCAACATGCTGCGTCCCTTAGCACGTCCGATCGCCAGGCTGCGATATGCGGCGGAACAGGGTGCCCGTGTGGCCTGGTATGCAGGGCATTATGCAGCTGTGAATCGTCTCCGCGGACCCGTGACGCGCCCGGGTGAGGTCCCCTTCAAGCCCACCGCACCGATCCCCAAACTGCCCGATATTATGAATTCGATCCGCGAACTGTTTGAGCGCGACTATCAGAATATCGAAGCAGGTGTCTATAAGGCGCCGGAGGTGGGAACCGACCCCCGAAAACCGATCGACAAAGCCATTCGTTTTTTTCTGGACGCCAAAAAGGTCGATGAGCGCCGGATGGACAGACGCCATTCGGAAGTAAACACTGGCTCGAAGGCCAGAGAGTTTCCCCGATATTATCTACAGAACTTTCACTTCCAGACAGATGGCTGGTTGTCAGAAGATTCTGCCAATCTCTATGACACGCAGGTGGAAACGCTTTTCGCTGGTACAGCAGACGCCATGCGGCGCCAGGCACTTGTCCCGATCGCAGAATATCTGAGCGACAAGGATCAACGGGATGTCAGCCTGCTAGATATTGCGTGCGGGACAGGACGCTTTTTGCGTGAGGTGAAACGCAACTGGCCGCGCACTGGTGTGACAGCACTTGATCTGTCACCGGACTATCTCGGGAAAACGAAGCGGGCTCTGTCCAAATGGGGACGGGTGAAGTTTATCAATGCACCCGCCGAGCGCATGCCCTTGGAAAAATCCTCTCAGGACATCGTCACAGCAACCTACTTGTTTCATGAACTACCGCCAAAAATCCGAATGCAGGTGGCGGCAGAGATCGCCCGTGTCCTGAAACCCGGCGGGCTGTTTGTTCTCGTTGACGCGCTGCAGACAGACGATCAGCCGTCCTTCAACAGCCTGCTGGAGTTCTTCCCGGTCGCCTTTCATGAGCCCTATTTCTCAACCTATCTGGAAGAGGATTTTGAGGCATTGTTCGCGCGAGTAGGGCTGCGCCCCGTCCAGGGACAGACGGGCTACCTCACCAAAATGGAAGTGTTTGAAAGGGTCTAACCCGCTCTTTGATTGAGGAAAGCCTGCACAGCTTCCAGGATAGGCTCCGGTGAGACGTCGAGTGGCTCCAGCCGGATTACCAGCGTGTCCTTGTTATAGCGCCAGATCTGGACCATCAGCCGTCGCTGAAGACCGCCCATATCCTCTTCAACCAATGCTTTGTCGAGCGACTTGGCAAGCGTCAGGTGCAGTTCTGTATTGCGGATCGTCCGAACAGCCTTGTCCACAGTGGTGGCATTGACGATGGCATCCCAAGAAACCGTGCCGAGCCCAGTAATCATCAGACCAGCGGAGCTTGCAACCACAGCAGGTGAGTTGCGTCGCACAAAAGGCCAGAAATGATAGGCCACGGCAAAGAGTGCCAGGCTGATTACAAGGAGGGCAATGTCACCCCGGGCAAGCGCCACACTCAGCACAAAGAGGCCAAAAAAGCCGCCCCCATAGACCATCATCTCCCCACTACGTTGATCGAACCTGGCCATGAGTGGCTGGGGGGAGACGGGTGCTGGGGCGGTCATGGGTCTAGCTTTCCTTTTGGCCGTTCTGTCCGCGGTGCCTGAGGAAGTGGTCGGCTAGAACGCAGGCCATCATGGCCTCACCAACCGGTACCGCACGAATACCAACGCAAGGATCGTGCCGCCCTTTGGTCATCACTTCGGTTTCCTCGCCGGAGCGGGTAATTGACTTACGCGGTGTAAGGATAGACGAGGTGGGTTTCACTGCAAACCGGGCGACCACGTCCTGACCGCTGGAGATGCCGCCCAGAATTCCGCCTGCATGATTGGCACCGAAGCTCACTTTATTGCCATCAATGCCCATTTCGTCGGCATTTTCCTCACCAGTCAGCGCGGCAGCGGCAAATCCATCGCCAATCTCAACCCCTTTGACAGCATTGATGCTCATAAGCGCACCCGCAAGCTCAGCATCAAGCTTGCCATAGATCGGTGCGCCGAGCCCGGCAGGAACGCCGCTCGCGATCACTTCAATCACCGCGCCACAGCTGGAACCGGCTTTCCGCACACCGTCGAGATAGGTTTCCCATTCCTTTGCCGCGATTGGGTCAGGGCACCAGAAAGGGTTCTGATCGATTTCATCCCAATCCCACCGTGTACGGTCGATTTTGTGGGGACCCATCTGAACAAGGGCACCGCGCACCTCAACACCCGGCATAACCTTGCGTGCCAAAGCACCCGCCGCGACACGGGCCGCTGTTTCGCGGGCAGACTGGCGTCCGCCACCGCGATAGTCGCGAATGCCATATTTGGCTTCATAGGTGAAGTCAGCGTGGCCGGGACGAAACGTTTCTTTGATATCGCCATAATCTTTCGACCGCTGATCGACATTCTCAATCATCAGCGAAATCGGCGTGCCGGTCGTCACTTCCTGACCGCTCTCGTCCTGAAAGGTCCCTGAGAGAATCTTCACCTGATCTGGTTCCTTGCGTTGCGTGGTGAAGCGCGACTGGCCCGGGCGACGTTTGTCGAGGAAGCTCTGTATCTCTTCGGCGGTGATCGGCACCAAAGAGGGCATGCCGTCAATCACACAGCCAAGCGCGGGCCCGTGGGACTCGCCCCACGTGGTCACGCGAAAAAGATGGCCAAAACTATTGTGTGACATATGTCCTGCCTCATTGAACCAAGTGAGGAGGTTCTAGCTGAAATTCACGGAAAACGGAAACAAGACCCAGAAATCAGACAATACTCATGTCTGGCGCATCTTCCGCCTTCATACCGACCACATGATAGCCAGCATCTACGTGGTGAACTTCGCCAGTGACCCCTGATGCGAGATCAGAGAGCAGGTAGAGACCTGTTTTGCCGACCTCATCAATTGTCACCGTGCGTTTCATCGGCGCGTTCAGCTCATTCCATTTCAGGATATAGCGGAAATCACCAATGCCAGCGGCGGCCAGCGTTTTGATGGGACCAGCAGAAATTGCATTGATGCGAACATTGTTCCGGCCGAGGTCAACCGCGAGGTAGCGCACACTTGCTTCCAGAGCAGCCTTGGCGACACCCATCACATTGTAGTGGGGAATAACCTTCTCAGCGCCGTAATAGGTGAGCGTCGCAATGGATCCACCATCAGTCATCATCGGCTCGGCACGCTTTGCAACGGCAGCCAGTGAATGACAGGAAATCGTCATGGCCTGAGCAAATTGGTCGGCTGTAGTGTCGAGATAGCGACCATCAAGCGAGCTCTTGTCCGCATAGGCAATGGCGTGCACGAGGAAGTCGAGCTTGCCCCACTTTTCCTCAAGCGTCTTGAAAACAGCGTCCATGGAAGCGTCGTCGGTCACATCGCAAGGAAGCACGAGATCTGATCCAACAGATTCGGCCAGCGGCTTCACGCGTTTCGCCAGCGCTTCACCCTGATAGGTGAAAGCCACGTCTGCGCCATGCTCGGCGCAGGCTTTCGCGATGCCCCAGGCAATCGACCGGTTGTTTGCAACTCCCATGATGAGCCCTTTTTTTCCGCTCATCAGACCGCCGGATGCTGTCACGGGACCCCCTATCTTGTTGAATTCCCTGCCCCCATTAGCGCGGCATCCTACACAAATGGCCTTAGCGGTCTAGCGAAAAGGACCGAAAAACCGCTTGTATTACAGACCATTACAGAGGTGTGATCCAAAATGGGTCAGGTCTTGCGCGGCGCGTGCTGGAGGCCTGGTGCCCACGTCGCAGCAAAGTCTTTGATGGCTTGGTCAGGTTTGGGCGGCAAGACCAGTGTCAGATGGACAAATTGATCGCCTTTACCGAATTTTCGTGCGCCGGGAGGGTGCGTAAGGCCTTTTCCCTTTAAACGAAGCACACTGCCGCTATTTGAGCCTTCGGGGACGCTCACAGCCACGTCGCCCTCCACCGTCGGAACGGTGATTTTTGCACCAAGCACGGCCTCTGCCAGGCTAACGGGCACGTCAATATGAATATCAGCCCCTTCGCGTCGGAATGTAGGGTGGGGCGCAACCGAGATGGTGACAAGAGCGTCGCCCATGTCGCGACCGGTCAGGCTGGCATCGCCCTGGCCCCGCAGGCGGATCTGCTGACCATCTTCCACACCTGCCGGGATATGCACGTCCAAGGATTTCCCACTGTCCAGTGTGAGGCGCCGTTTGGTGCCTTCAACAGCGTCCAAAAAGGGGATGCTCAGTTCGTATTGATGGTCCGACCCCGATACGCCAAGTGCGCGGCGGCCCACCCTCTTCAGATTGGTGAGGATGTCGGCAAAGGCAGGAGATTTCTCTGTTTTGGCTGAACTCAGCTGATCCGTGGCGGCGCTTTTTGGATCCGCTTCTGCCGGTCTCTCCATCTTGGGCCGAGAAGCGCTTGTTGAACGTTGCTGGCCCGAAGTCTGTGTTTTTTGTCCGTTCGTGTCCTCTGATGCTGCACGGGCAGCATGGCGCCGCCTCGTTGGACCATTTCTCGCGGAGGTTTTGGCTTTTCGGCTCAAAAGGTCATAAGCGGCCGTTACCTCATGAAAGCGCTCTTTCTGGTGAGGATCGCCAGACCCGGAATCTGGATGATAGGTCTTCGCCAACCGCCGATAGGCAGATTTTATCTCGTCAGGACCAGCCTGCGGTGACACACCAAGCACATGGTAGGGATTGCGCATATAGCTCCGCCGGGCAGGGATTGCTGAGGTGACAGGGGCCTAAAAACACCGTGTTTCCTCAGAAACTCTGCGATCATGGTTAAAAAAGCATGATCAAACTTAATGCGGCCCGAATACCAAACCGTTAAGGATCGGGGAGAATTTCGAGTGTTTTTGCTGCTTTTTCGTGCCCCTGGGCCGCGGCTGCAGAGAGCCATTTCCGCGCAAGCGTCACATCGGGTGTCACGCCAAGGCCAAAGCGATAAAGCCGGCCCAGGCGATATTGGGCCTCGACGACCCCATCATCCGCCAGCGGCCGCCAAGTTTCGGCCGCCGCCAGGAAATCACCCGCGTCGAACAGATAGACCCCTTGCATAAACCGCGCCCCCTGCTCTGGCGTGACAAGTGTGGGGGAGGCTGCAGAGATAGGCGAAATGGACTTGCTCGGGTTTGCGGGTGCTGCGGCAGGCGTTCGATTATCGCTGTCGGCGACACGGTGTTGAGCTTCTCGGTGGCCGAGCTCGGCCGCACGTCGAATAAGGGCCTCTGCAGCTTCAAGATCTGAAGGGGTGCTTTTGGAGCTGTCCTCAATCAGACGACCAAGTTCCCACATAGCCTCAGGGCTTCCGCCAGCGGCAGCAAGATTGAGCCATTCCGCACCTTTCTCGAGGTCACGATAGGAGGTGTCTGGCGCAATGCGCATCATGCCAGCGTTGAGCGCCGCACTTGCCAATCCTGCGCTTGCAGCACGTTCATAAAACCATAACGCCCGCTCAGGGTTTTGCGCCACACCCTGCCCGCGGCGGAGCATATGCGCCACGTTGCGCTGGGCTGCGATGTCGCCCGCTTTCGCGAGCGGCAGCCATACCGCGTAGGCGGCAGAATAATCGCCCATCTCGTCTGGCTCCCGCCTTGTGAAAAACAAAATATTTAGCTTTTCCTTCGTCATCGTATGCCGCGACGCCTTTTTCGAACTCCAATTGGTTCCCAGCCAAATCATCCTGGGAAACGACAGTGGCAGCTTGGTTGGTCTCTGCTGCAAATCCATCATTTGCAACAGTCGATAGCAAGGTGAGAGCTGCGATCGCAAACTGGCATGTGCGAGTGAAAGTCATCTGCGTTCTGCTCTCGCGTTACGTGGTATCGAATCTGGGACAGCTTTAAGAGACGACTATATAAGAGGATCCGCAGGGCCAAAATAAGGCTCGAAACACTCTCTTGAGAAGCGGCAAGAAATGAGGACCGCAATGGCGGACACAGACGTAGAAACAATTACCGGCACAGACCCGTTCATTCTCTTTGAAGAGTGGATGGCAGAGGCGGGGAAATCCGAGCCAAATGACCCCAATGCCATGGCGCTGGCGACAGCAGACGCGTCAGGCCTGCCCGACGTGCGCATGGTCCTCTTGAAGGATGCGGGCCCGGAGGGGTTCG
>JAAWWE010000065.1 GCA_021404525.1 Rhodobiaceae bacterium | reverse complement strand
CCTGTGGGATGTGTATAAGATAAAGCCCAAGGGGGTGAACTGCTGCGATGTGGGGTGTTGGCCGAAACGCTGTATCGGGGGGGGTCCCATGGGGGGTGGGTTGTGATTCAGCTTGTTTGGGAGGATGGATCATGTCAGCCCCGTTGCCATGAGCGCTCCGGGCGCGGTTTCAGACGTACATTGAAGAAGGGTTAAACGGGCGTGCGGCGGCATTGCGCCTGAAGGTTTCGCCCGCCACAGGTGCTAGATGGGCGCGTCAGGTTCGGACCAAGGGTCATGCTGCGCCCGCAGCGCAGGGACCTCCGCGCGGCCGGGCAAAGCTGGCACCGCACCAGGCTTTCCTTGAGGAACTGGTCGCGCAAGACCGCGACCTCACGCTCGTGGAGCTGCGCGATGCGCTGGCCGATGCCGAGGACGTGCAGGCGCACCACTCCTCCATCGCGAATCTGCTATCCCGGCTCGGCTTCACGTACAAAAAAGTCGCTGGTTGCCGCCGAACGCCGCCGTGCCAAGGTAAGGCGCCAGCGTGCCGATTGGTTCAGATATCGACGGCCTGCGATCTCAGCCTTCCCGGAACGCGTTGTGTTTACTCCCTCTCGTCGCCGCAAGCAGCGCCTGACAGGCAGTGGACACCCTCGCCACCCATCGCAACACGCAAGCCGCAGAGGCCCTGCGCGATCACGGCTGCTGGTTCCTTTACCTGCCGCCATATTCACCCGACCTGAACCCAATCGAACAAGCATTCTCGAAACTGAGAGCTCACCTTCGAAAGATCCGGGCCAGACCCTTCACCGAGGTATTTGAGGCCATCGGAGCAATCTGCGATCCCTACGACCCGACCGAGCGCTGGAACTACTTCAAGGCCGCCGGATATATCGCAGATTAATGTCGAAATGCTTTAGGTTTGGCGCGCGGTCGAAAGACTTTGAAACCGCGTCGCATAGGGGGGGAATTCTTCGACCTCCGCGGCCAGCGGTTCCTGCCCGGAAAAGAGGCGCAGGAAACCCCCGCCCCGCCAAAACC
>JAAWWE010000057.1 GCA_021404525.1 Rhodobiaceae bacterium | reverse complement strand
CCACAAAATAAAGGGGGAGGTCCGTGCTTTTGAAAGAAGTTCGTGTTGCTAAACCAAGAGGGTTTTTAGGTGAGGTAAATTAATGGCATAGCAAAGTTTCGGGCGGAAAATCGTCGAAAGGTCATTTTCCTGGGGAACAAAAGGGCCCTTTGGCCACGGGCCGAGGCTGAGGATTCGGCAAAGTTTGAGGAGTTTACTGCGTCTGTCTTCAAGAAGTGGAGTGAATCGAATTTCGCTGAGACCGTGGTACAACAACCTCATTTCAACGAAGACGCTTCAGATGTTTCGTTCGTAATGAATGCAATTATTGGCTTCGCGAAGGGAGGTGGCTATGAGTCGCGACCCTGAAAGTTTGGCATTCAATTCGCTCCACGATGGGTTTGTGTTGATTGGCCCGGTTGGAAAGCGCGATCAAGTTCTTGCTCGCAGTGAAGCTGCAGGGATGGACCTGATTGGGTATGCAATGGACAAAGACGATACTGTGGTTTAAGTCGGGGGTTCGCTTTTATCCTTTATGCCCTTAGGCCCAAGGAGGCAACTTCACAGAGTATCAAGCTGGCCGGTTAGTAACTCAAAACCGGGGGAAGACGAACGAAAGGCTTCGTATCGTTTCGCGTGGGTTGGGTATTGCAGTCGTAGCGATTTGCGGTCGATCGAGAAGTCATTCAATGCGAACATTTATGATATATCAGAAGTTGTATCTGCCGAAGACAGATCGCAGATGGAACTAGCTTTGGCCCCAATTTTACTTCGGTGTTCTCGTGCAAACGATAGAGTACAGCGTAAGCGACGTTTGACGTACGTGTTCTTAGCAGCCTATGCAGCGATTGGTTTCGTCGGCTTGGGGGGTGTTGCCTTTCAAGACTCCCCACAAAGGTTCTTTCCTGATGTGCCTTTTTTTTCTTGAAGGGTCGCGCCCAATTTTTTTGCCTGAAAGCCTACAGTAGTCAAAGGTCAGCATTACCCCGCCCAGCCGCCGGTCGGGCTGTCAGGCCACCAGTCTCGTAATGGATCATATGTTAAGGAAACATTTTTTGCTGCGATGAAATTCGACGACCATTTGCCGCCTAGTTTGCCAGACGCGCAACCCCGCCCATCCTTACTCTGTAAGCGTGGTTTCTCTATGTCCGGCAACTTCGCTGAGTCCGCGC
>JAAWWE010000060.1 GCA_021404525.1 Rhodobiaceae bacterium | reverse complement strand
CCGGCACATTTCTGCTTGCCTTCCGGGGCTCCAAGTTGCTGTGTGTCCCCCCCCCGTTTCCGTTTGGTCGATCCGCGTGGAAGTCTCCATCCCGCAGGTTCGGTGCGATGTTGAACTTGTGGTCCCTGTCGCCCCTCCGGCAGATTGCTTTGCAATCGCCTGCCCGGCAATGGTCGTGACCGTGTGTTTGCGCGTTCGCACGACCGATGGGCCGGTCTGGCGCATCAAACGACCTAGGCGGCGGCCAAGGTCGAGGCCAATCTCTTTCAGCTCTTCGGTCATGCGCGGGCGACCATAACTGCCCAGGCTGAGGCGCGACTGTTCTTTGATATGCGCCGACGTCACCATATCGGACCGCTGTCTGCGACTGGCAGGACGGCTGCGGAACGCACGTAGACCGCGTGGGCTGACGCCAACGGCACTGCACAATCGCTTGATTGGAAAGCAGGCTTTGTGTTCTTCGACGAACCTAAACCTCATGGCTTTAGGCCCGCGCAGAACTGCGTTGCGTTCCGCCGGGAAAATGCCCCACTGGGGTCTTTTCTGATCCGGCTTCAATTTTAAGATCTCCCTCTGCTCCTTGAGAATGCGGTTCTCGCGTCGAAGCCGGTCATCCTCTTTGGCGAGGTCTAGATCCTCCTTGGAAACCACGTCAGTATCTCGATGTGCGGTGATCCATTTAAGGGGATGGATGTCTCTCCCTCCAACCGTAACGCTGTGAGGGTATCGCAGCAAATTGGAGAAAGAGATGACGATAGTATTCATCGGGATCGATCTGGCCAAGAACGTGTTCCAGCGTCACGGCGTTGATGCTGAAGGCGATGCAGTGCTCAAGAAGCGGGTTCGGAGGGAAGGCTTGCTCTCAGAACTGACCAACATCCCAGCATGCCGCATTGGCGTCGAAGCTTGCACTGGCGCGTTCTGGTGACAGCGTCAGTTCGAGGCTCTGGGTCACAAGGTCAAAGTGATCGCACCGCAGTATGTTAAACCATTCCTCAAGCATCAGAAGAAGGACCGCAACGATGCAGAGGCCATTTGTACCGCTCTGACTGCCCCAAAACAGAAGTTCGCCCCCCCAAAAAAAAAAAAC
>JAAWWE010000063.1 GCA_021404525.1 Rhodobiaceae bacterium | reverse complement strand
CATGCTCGGTGTGTCGTTCTTGTTTTGTAAGCATGTGTGCTTGCCTAGAGGGGGGCCCCTCTCATAAGCAGATTTTGACACCTGGCCCTATGGGGCATTGCGACGCCGGTTGAAGCAGGAACCATCCACCCCATCAGCTTACGCGGGTATTGCCGCTCGGTTGGTTCTATTGCGGACTGCGCGGATGACTTGAAATGCAAGGAGCCCCACAGGCCCAAACAGAAACACCATGGGCAAGCACGGAGCAACGAGCCAGAAGTTCACGCCTTCCGCACGAGCAGTGCGACAGACCCATGCGCCGATGAAGAGGTCAAAAGCGAGAAAGTGAACCCAACCGGCAAGTGCGGCTTGTTCATATGAGAACAGCACCATCACATCGGCCAGCGTTCCGAAGCCACCGGCACCGTCAGACGACGGTATGACGAGCAGGAACACGTAGCCCCATGATAGGATGATCGGCAGAACCATTCCCGCGATCCAGTCCGCCCATTTCGGGATGAGCGGCGAGACAAGCAGGCATAGCCAGCCGACCATTGCGATAAGACCGGCAATCGAGAACAGAGTTTCGAAATTCATGGCGGGTGGTTCCTTTGCACGAGCGAGTTGCGTGTGATATCTTGCATTGTGCTTGCATCCGCAAGCGATTCGCAATAGATATCTCGTATGACTGATTTGCATACAACCAACGCGCTGCGCCTGCTTCAGGTCGCTGACGACTTCCGAGCCGGGCTAAGTGGAGAATTCTCCGCGGTACACGGAATATCCGTAAACGAGTTTCTCCTGCTGCTTCATCTTGAGCGTTCGGCGGCCAACAGGCTGCCCAGAGTTGAGTTAGCGAGACGGATGCATGTCAGCGCTTCCACGATCACGAGAATGGCCGCGCCGATGGAGAAAGTTGGCCTCCTTGACCGCGAGGTTGACGAGCGCGACGCACGGCTGGTCTTCGTCGTGGCGACGAATGCTGGGCGCGCAAAACTGTCTGAAGCGCTTTCCACCTTTTCGAAGCGGGCAGGCTATCTGTTCGACGGCCGTTGCGATGACGAAGAAATCAATCAGTTCTCATCGGTTTTGCGTCGCTTGATAGCCGGAACAGGCGATACGTTGGCGTAAAGTGACGGCGCCGTGATTGAACCTGTAGCAGACCTTTATGGCCTCAAGACGAACGGCCGCAAAATCCGGATAGTGTTGAAGAAGTCCGTTGATTGGTTGGTCTGGCGCTGATTCACTCGTTTTGAGAGTGGAGGTGTGGCGATGATGGGACCGTGGCAAGTGGCGCAGGGGGCGCTGGTTTTTGGGGTTTTGTTCGGGGGGTTTTGGGCCAGGGGTCACCGCCTGCGCCGCATTGATCGTTTCCTGACCCTCTGTGGGGGTGGCCCTTTTTGG
>JAAWWE010000030.1 GCA_021404525.1 Rhodobiaceae bacterium | reverse complement strand
TGCTTCTGTTTCGAGTGCTCTGATGTGTTTTGTGTGTCAAGCAACAGGCGGTATACAAGTATGACAGACGTGTCGACCGCTCCGCTCTGTTGGTTTCAGTCAGCCATAATCTTGCATTATCGGGCGTAAAAATGATATGCTCGAAAACATGAGCAGTCCTACGAATAACAGCACCAAAATCGAGGATTCCGACGCGTCTGGCGCAGAGATTTCGAGCTCAGCGTCCTATGACTCGTTGAACGGTGACGAACACGACAAGAGAACCTCTCGGGACCGAGCCTCAATCGCCCTGCCCGCCAATGTGGCCGGCTCCGGCGCACTCGACCGGCTGATCGATACCGCCCGTGGCTACGCCGAGGCCTCGACAGCCGGGAACACGAACAAGGCCTATGCGGCCGACTGGAAACACTTCAGCCGCTGGTGCCGGTTGAAAGGCACGGAACCTCTGCCCCCCGCGCCCGAGATGATTGGACTTTATGTGGCTGATCTGGCTGCACCAACCGGGAAGGCCCCTACCCTTTCGGTCTCCACGATCGAGCGCCGTCTCTCGGGGCTTGCCTGGAACTACAGACAGCGCGGGTTCACTCTTGATCGCAAGGACCGGCATATCGCCACCGTTCTGGCCGGGATCAAACGCAAGCATGCGCGCCCGCCGGTCCAGAAGGAAGCGATCCTGCCTGAGGACATCCAGGCCATGGTGGCCACCCTTTCCTACGATCTCCGCGGGCTCCGAGACCGGGCGATCTTGCTTTTGGGCTATGCAGGTGGCCTGCGCCGGTCGGAGGTGGTCTGCCTCGATGTGCATAAGGACGATACACCGGACTCCGGCGGCTGGGTCGAAGTCTTCGACGGCGGCGCCCTGCTCACCCTCAATGCCAAGACCGGATGGCGCGAGGTTGAGGTCGGGCGTGGCTCAAGCGGCCAGACCTGTCCCGTCCACGCGCTTGAGCAATGGCTACACTTTGCGAAGATCGACTTTGGGCCGGTCTTCGTGCGCACCTCGCGGGACGGCAAGCGTGCCCTCGAGTCCCGCCTTTCCGACAAGCACATAGCGCGACTGATCAAGGCAACCGTTATGAAGAGTGGCATCAGATCCGATTTGCCGGAAGCCAAACGGTTGGCAATGTTCTCGGGGCATTCCTTGCGTGCCGGGCTCGCCTCGTCGGCAGAGGTTGATGAGCGCTATGTTCAAAAGCAACTCGGACATGCGTCGGCCGAGATGACCCGGCGCTATCAGCGCAGGCGCGACAGGTTCCGGGTGAACCTGACCAAAGCCGCAGGGCTGTGAAGCTCAGGATTCTTGACCCATTGGTGAAGCGCTAAGGTGAAATTCCAGCGCTTCAGTTTCAGCTTACTGCTTCAATTGAAATCGGGAACTAAACGCGACAGCGCCCGAGGATGCTGTCTTCTCGAGAGCGATGGAGCGCCTCTCGTGGGCTTCAGCCCATAGATACAAGGCTTCCCGAACTCAGCGCGACGAGGGAAACACCCCTTGCGCGCGTTTGCAAACGGTCGTTTAGTAGCGATACATGAAACTGTAAAAGAGACCGTTTTGATGCCCTTGATAGGCTACGCGCGCGTTTCAACCGAGGATCAGACCCCCCTGCCCCAGTCGCAGGCCCTGAAATCCGCGGGTTGCGCCGAGATCCATGAAGAACAGGCCTCGGGCGGCAATCGTGCGCGACCGGTGCTTGCGCGAGTGTTGGAACGCATCGGCAAAGGCGACACGCTGGTCGTCGTGCGGATCGATCGCCTCGCGCGATCCCTCTCGCATCTGCTGGAGGTGATCGAGCGGCTGGAGGCCAAGGGGGCGTTCTTTCGCTCGATCCAAGACCCCATCGACACCGGATCCCCGCAAGGCAAGTTCACGCTGCAGGTCCTGGGCGCTGCGGCCGAGTTCGAGCGCGCCCTGATCCGGGAACGCACCAAGGCCGGCCTCGCCAGCGCGCGCACAAAGGGCCGCGTGGGCGGGAACCCTGGGCTGCGTGCCAAAGACCCTGCTGCTCTTCGCAAAGTGCGGCTGGCGCGACAGGACGGCTACATGGAGCGTTTGAACGAGACGGCACAAGATTGGGTGCCCCATGTGCGCCGGTTGCGACCCGACTTGGCTTGGGAGGACGTGCTGCGCATCATCAACGGCCCCTTGCCCGAGGCGCGTCGCTGGACCCAAAGCCGCCTGCTGCGCGCCGTGAAGGCCTATGTCCGCGACGGCTTCCTGCCTACCGAGGTGCTGGCCCGCGCCGGGCGCCGCGAAACGGACGATCGCATGCCCGCCATTATTGCTGGCATCAAGGGCGCAGATCCTGACATCACGCTTCAAGCGATCTGTGAGCGGCTGGAGTCTATGCGCGAACGCACGCCCCGTGGCCGAACGAGATGGCAGCCCTCATCGGTCAAGATGCTGTTGGAGCGAGCCGAGAGTCTGGGAATGATTTAAGAGACTCAGATTCGTTCTTTGGAAGCAAAACCGCCTATGTGAATCGGGTACATCTTGCGTTTAAGAGATGGCAGCGACACAAGCACTTGACGCGCTGGATCCGCGAAATAAGATAAGTCATTGTAAATAAATGATTTCACGGTATACCGGCCCACCATTTGAAAAAATCCTTGCCTGTCAAACGCTTTCCTGACATTTTTGCGGAAGAACGCTAACCATCAGTTTCCGGCGGTTTTGCGTTCCTTCTCAAGATAGACCCGGAAGACGGGCGGCGGGACGGGCATGAACGAGCAGCGGATCAGAATGGATCAAAAGATCCAAACGATGGCGACACGTCTAAGCAAATCGCTTGATGTGAATATGCGCAAGTCGTTTCTACCTGATGAACGAAAGGCTCTCAGACGCTTCTCATCCACGGAAGTTGCCCAGATCCTCGGTGTAAGCCAAGATTTTTTGCGGAAGATGTTTTTCGAGGACAAGCTTGATCTCGGTGATATCGAGACAGACGCCCGCGGCCGCAGGTTCTACACTGCAGAGCAAATCGATATAGCGCGCCACGAAATAGCCCGGTCAAGCACCAAGTTCCAGCATATCGTTCCTCGTCGTCGGGATGGGGAGCATATCCAGATCATTTCGATCGCCAACTTCAAAGGGGGCGCTGGGAAGACGACAACGGCGATCCATCTGGCCCAAAAGCTTGCCCTTGATGGTTATCGAGTTCTGGCAATCGATCTCGACCCACAAGCCTCAATGACCACCATGTTCGGTTTCCGGCCGGAAATCGACTTCCCTGAGGCCGGAACGGTGTACGATGCCCTTCGGTACGAGGACCCTATCCCATTTAGAGACGTTGTGCGCAAAACGTATTTCCACAACCTCGATCTAGCCGCGGCCGGCTTGTTGCTCTCTGAGTTCGAGACCGAAACCGCACACGCCCTTCGAAACAATATCAGGCCGCCGTTCTATCAGCGGCTTGCCCTTTGCATTAATGAAGTTGAGACAGACTACGATATTGTCGTCATCGACTGCCCACCGCAACTCGGGTTTACCACACTATCGGCTTTGGTGGCGTCGACATCCCTAGTCGTCACTGTCATTCCAAGCATGCTTGACGTCGCCTCGATGGCCCAATTCCTGCAGCTCACATCCAGCCTCATGGCAACAATTGCTGATGTGGGCGCATCGCCCGACTGGGACTTCATGAGATTTCTAATCACTCGTTTCGAGCCCAATGACGGCCCCCAAACCCAGATGGCGGCATTCCTGCGGACCATGTTCACGGATGACGTTCTTACTCAGCCTTTCCTGAAATCCTCTGCAGTCTCTGACGCTGGGCTCACGCAACAGACACTGTTCGAGATCGCCAGAACGGATTTTCATCGCCAGACGTACGATCGGGCTATCGAGTCCATCAACGGGGTTGTGGCGGAGGTCGAAGGGCTCATCAAAACGGCATGGGGGCGTAAGTAATGGCCCGCAAAGTCACATTCGACATTCCCGAGGATGAAGAAAAGCAGCAGAGCTCGTCGATTTCTCCGACTCGAACCCAGTCACGAGCCCCTGCCCTTTCGGGAATGGCCCGTTCTCTTCAGGATGCGGCACAATCTTCAATTCAAGAAATCAGTACCGACCTTATTGATGATTCCGAGTTCCAGGATCGTCTGGCTCTGGATGACGAAGATGACATCAGGGAACTGGCTGAAAGCATTGACAAGCAGGGACAGCTTATCCCGATACTTCTGAGTCCCGAAGGGGGCCGGTACAGGATCATCTATGGGCGCAGGCGATTAGCGGCCCTTCGACTTATTGGCAAGCCCGCAAAGGCTCTCATCAGAGGCTTGGATGAGGATCAAGCGATTCTTGCACAAGGCCAAGAGAACAGCTTCCGAAAAGACCTCAGCTGGATCGAGAAAGCCCTGTTTGCACGTTCTCTCATAGAGTCCGGCAAGGATGAGGGACTGGTCTGTGACGCCCTCAACATCGATCAGAAAGCCAGGAAAGCCGGTGACAAGCTCACGGGACTTGCTCGCATGAAACAAGTCACTTCCTGTATTCCGACTGAACTCATCCAAAAGATCGGGGCGGCACCCGGGGTTGGACGGGATCGTTGGTATGCTGCCGCAAAGTCTTATGAGAGCCTTGGCTTCTCAGGAGATGAAGGGTTTCCGGCCGGAAACCGAGAATTCCATGATGCTCTCATGGAATCCAGAGGTTCAGGGAAGACCTCCGACGAACGCTTTGCGATCTTCGAAGGGCTCCTGAAACAGCACAAGCCCCCTGCCCCATCGGCAATCAAGACAGAACTCGGGATGGTGAAGGTCACCAAGAGAAACGTGATCATCACCGTCAAGAGCGGAGATGACGGGCTTCATAAGTGGATCTCTGAGAATCCAGAGGCCGCTCTTCTCGCGTTGGCGAACGCGAAGGCCGCTGGTCCAGGGCAGATCATTACCCCAGAGGAAATGGAACCCATAGGTAACCCAGTCTCCGGCAGGGATCAGGATCTTGATGGTCCTGACATAGAAGACAACGAAAACTGAGCAGAAAGGAGGACAGGCCAGAAAAGGAAAGACCCCCCGAAAGCAGTGCTTCCGAAGGGCCTCGGTTAGCTTAGACACCTGATTGATACCCCGAAGCCGAATCGTTTTCAACACCGTTCGCGGTGAACGGGGAAGCTTTTTCAGCCGATATCATCATGAGACAGGTATTTTCTCGCACACCCGCCTTGGCGGAACGATCTTCTGTACCCGGTACGAACCCGTACAGGGTCATCGAGCCGATCCGAGCGCTTCGCAAAGAACTCGGTCTGACACCAAATGACCTAGTAACACTGCAGGCCTTGATCAGCTTCATGCCGAAGAAGGCCGGACAAACAGCTCCAATGACTATCGTCTTTCCCTCAAACGCATCATTGTCTGAGAGAACGAACGGCCTGAACGAGAGAACGATTCGACGGTGTATCGGACACCTCGTGGATGCCGGGCTGATCCAGCGCAGGGATAGCGCAACCCGCAAACGGTTCCCTCTTCGGTACGGTGGATTGATCAGAGATGCCTTTGGCTTCGATCTGCAGCCAATGTATGATCGGGAAAGAGAGCTCACCGAACACGCAGAACAGCTTGTGGGCGATCAGGAAAAGCTACGGTCACTCAAGGCGGAAGCACTGGCTCTTCGTGTCGAGGCTTTGCGCCAAGCAAAGGATGTTGAGACTGTCTCATTTCTCCAGAACGTACGAAACATCCTACGCCGTGCAACTCTCAAAGCCGACGAAATCATAGAGCTTATCAAGAGGCTGGCAGAGTTGGTCGGAGCGACCATCAGAGAGTTTCCGGCCGGAAACCATGACACTCAGGAAACAATGCCCGACCAAATGTCCGGCGACGACGGACAAAATGTCCGGCACGTAGAACCTACAAGATTGAATATAAAAAAGGATAGAGCAGATGCGCAATGCACCTCTGGTTTTCATGAACGCCGAGACCCAACAATTATGGCTTGGACGGACCTGAAAAACGTATCGGACTTCTTCCCACATGAACCAAGAGATCATCAATCAGTTCTCGAAATATTGGCCGATGTCGGAAACTTGCTAAGAATAGAACAAGGCAGGATCATAAAACACCTTAGAGAACGAGGTCCAGGGCAGCTCCTTATTGCACTCGACGAATTAATTTTGAGAGCCAGCACAGGACAGGTGAAAAACAACAACGCCTACCTCGACGCTATGATGAGGCAAGGAAACTGATGCTCTTGCCACATAAACTCGACCGGCTGGTGAGTCTGCTTAGCCATCGAAGATCAAGAGACAAATGCGGCACACTTCAAACCATACGATCATCAAAAAGAAGAATGGTGGTTTAAAGGTTAACCCAGATCACCCGCGTCAGGTGCAGGTCTGGGATGTGATCAACTTATCATGGAACAAGAAGCTATTCCAGGTTTTCTAGATGTTCACAGACGCCTCGGCCCAGGTGGCCAACCTTACCGCCGTCTTTGTACGTGTTAATGCTTATAACGCTGAGGGTGGCACAATGCTGCTCGATTGGCTGGTGACGGATGAAGAAGCGACCCATACCAAATTACTCTCCGAGTATCAGGCCTTGGAAAAAGAGTACGCTAGACAAGATTGACTCCCCCCGAGATCGATACGCAGCTTGGCGTGTTGGAAGCAGAGGTCCAAAAGATCGAGATCCGGCCGATAGCCTTCAATCCGACGGACATCGGGCGGGCAGGGGCCTTCGTCATGTTTGACCGCTACGGCGCGCTGGCAGTCTATCGCGGCTACGAACACCTGACCTCGGACGAGTTCATCGAGGATGGCATCATCGCCAATTAATACACCTTCATGGAAGGAGGGCGGCGGTTCGGATGACACAGGGGAGGTCGCAACTCATCTCTTGCAGAATATCCAGAATGTATGTATATTCTGCACAAATGGAGACCCAGATCATGCATGAGCTTCCCGAGTTCAAGGCGGCCGACCTGACGCGGCACACAAGTGACTTGTTCGACGCGGCCATTCGGTCGCCGATCGCGATCACCAAGCATCGCAAACCCAAATTCGTGCTGATGAGCATGGACCAGTACCAGCAGCTCGCGCGGGGGGCCACGCAACAGGCTCATATGGTTGACGAGATGCCCGAGGATCTCAGGGCGCTGATGATAGAAGGGCTCGAGCGGGACTTGACGCAGGCTGATGACTAAGCCAAGCGCGGGAGAGGTTTTCCGCTACCCGTTCCTGTGGAAACGCGAGCAGATGGCGGGTGAGACCGAGGGCCGCAAGTCGCGGCCTGTCTGTATCGCCGTCACTGTCGCCAAGTCCGATAGCGAGACCGTGGTGTTCATCCTGCCGATCACGACGCAACCGCCCTTGCCCTCGCGCAAGTGCATCGAGGTGCCACAGATCGAGTCGCAGCGTGTGGGGTTGGAGACCCATGTCCGCAAATGGGTCATGCTGGACGAGATCAACACCGATATTCTGGAGCGGTCCTATGTCTGGGGGGACCGCCGCCCCATCGGCACGTTCAGTTCCGTTTTCACCACATCACAAATACCAGTCTCCCAGCCCACG
>JAAWWE010000048.1 GCA_021404525.1 Rhodobiaceae bacterium | reverse complement strand
TCGGACCCGTGTTCCACCGGTCGTCCCCATTGCTGTGCTCTGTGACGTCTAGTTGCGACAATTGTCAGGGGGCTGGGTGCCTTGTACCAGGATGTCAGGTATTGAACACCCTAAGATTCCGCCTTTGTAAACACCGAAAAGCAAAAGGATGCCATTGATAGGCTGCATGGGAAAGGTAAAGGGCAAGGTGAGCGCCACCGCCATCGTCGCAGAAATCCCCGGAATTGCCCCACCGATGACCCCGATAACGATCCCGATCGCCAAGGACACAAGCGCGTCTACATTTCCGACCAATGCGAGGCCGGCCATTAAATTGTCGATCACGCTCATGGCAGCCTCACAAATTCACCCTGCGGGATCGCGACACCGGCGACATGGGCGAAGAACCCATAGAGCAGAAGTGGCACCGCCACAGCGCAAATCAACGCCGTTTTTGGATGCCGTGTCTTCACCAAAAAGGCGAGCGATGCAAAGGCCAGCATCGACGCCCAGACCATACCGATGCGCGGCAAAAGCCCGAAGGTGACAGCCATCAAAACTGCCATGCCCACCAACCGCTTCAGCCCAGCGCGCGGGTCTTCGATCGGGTCATTGGCCGGCGTGCCGTCAACATCTTCCTTGCGGCCAGCAAAGAGCATGCCCAGCCCAACCAGTCCTGTCAGACCGGCGATGGCGTAGGGCCAAAACCGGGGCGACAGCACGATGTTGCGAATATTGCTCGGGGCAGAGATCCAATAGGGAATTGCATAGAGGATCAGAAAAACACAGGCCACACAGGCACCGATGCCCAGTTGCACCTGAATTGCGCGTTTGTTCACCCTGATCCTCCCCGATCAGTTTGCTAGCACTGAGAGGCCGTGAATCTCACCGCCCGACCTATGGGGTCTCTATGCTTTAACCATCGATCCCAAGGCCGACCTTGTGGACCCACGCAGGAACAGGTTGATACGCGCCATGAATGAACCGACTGGCATATGCGGCAGAGCGAACTGTGCCGCCCAACCCCA
>JAAWWE010000054.1 GCA_021404525.1 Rhodobiaceae bacterium | reverse complement strand
CCGGACATCAGAGGCTTTGTGCAACAGAGCCGCTTCAGAGTGCAAATCCAGCGCCACTTCGCCTGTTGTGAACATCCAGTGCTACGTCCTGTCACTTCATTCCAATTCAATCGCCCCTCCGGCTCATACCCCGCTGTCATAGCGGCCACGGAGCGAAGGGTTACATCCGACCAAGAAATCCACGAAGCTATTGGTCAACCGCGACGAGGACTTTATCGGACCAGCAAGACCAGGCCGACCGCTCCCCTCAGGTTCCCGCTTGGTGTAGCGAATGCTCGGTTCGGATGATGACCGTATGGGCCAAGCTCAATGACGGGTTTGGCGACATGATCAACAACGCGACGAAGCATGTTCGGCAATTGCGAACGGATGCTGCGTCAGCAAAAGCCGCATCTGCGTAAGTCCGAAATGTCCGCATCTTACCAGTTCGTACACGATGCAGCGAACGGCTGGTGTACGGATAGGGAGGGACTTCTGAGAATTTCATCGTACCAGCCATATGACACACCAATGTCGCTTATTTCACTCGGCTCAAGGGTGACGGGAGATTGTAGGGCAGAACGACCTCTTTACGGACAGCCTCAGCGTAGGATTCTGCCCCTTCCAGCATTCGACCCCACTTACCGATCGGGCACCGCTTCAAGGGAAGTTTCGAACCGCTTGCCCGCCGCTGCAGCTTCTTTCAAGAGCGCGTCGAAATTGTCAGGTGGATTGCCATCTTCCAACATCCCTTTGAACGTCGCATAGGCATCCGTCTTGCTGCCGTAGGCGCGCAGGGTCTTGTCGTCGTTCACCCAGGCCACCACGATGACCTTTGCATCGCTGTTGAACCGGTAGAACAACCTATACTGCTGGAAGAATTTCGCCCGGAACCAGTGCTTGCGGTGATCGCCGAGTGTGCCGCCTTGCCGGAAGGCGGCGGCACCCGGATCTGCCGGTATGGCCTCGGTGACCAGCTTGAAGATGGCGGCCAGCCGTTTCGTCGGGTTTTTCTTGCGCCAGGTCTTAGGATCGCGTGCCTTACGCGCCTCGACCTCTTCAATCAGCCCTTCGAGCTGATCCAGAAAGAGCGGATGCGCATAAATCGACCATCCGTTTACGACAAGGGGCGCTTGGGCGGGCACGCTATCGCCGCTCATTCATCCTCGAGCGATAGCGGCGCATCGAGATCGACGTCAGCGTCTCCGACCAGTGCTGCAAGACGGTCATGCAAAGCCCCATCGAACGCCCGAATGCGGTCCGGATGCGCCTTGATATCGGCCTCGACAAAATCGAGAAAGGCTCCGAGCACGGGATCTTCCTCGTCGCTGCGCACGGGCTCGATATAGACCCTGCCACTCGGCTCGGTGCAGTAACGAATCTGGTCGCCCTTGCCCAGCTTGAGCTGTTTGCGCACACCCGCCGGCACGGTCGTCTGATACCGATCCGTGAGCTTCGAGACATCTTGTGCGAGGGCTGTCATGGCAGTCTCCTGAAAGAATGGGGGTCTTTGCTGCTTGCGATAGGTAATGCATTTGCATTGCCATGTCAAGATAAGC
>JAAWWE010000019.1:27500-32112 GCA_021404525.1 Rhodobiaceae bacterium | reverse complement strand
GGGGTCGGGGATGTGTCTCCGCGTGCTTTCTTTTCCTTTGCGCGGGGTCGCTCCGTCGCGACCAGCGTCTTTTTTTTGTACGTGAAGCCAACCTTGCGCAGGAACCGGCCAATTGCATCGGGGGGCGCCTGAACGCCGGGCGCATCCGCCAGCGCACCGGCCAGTTCGGGCATGGTCATGTCGCCGTCCTGCTCTATGAGTTCGACGAGAAAAGACCGGTGAGGATCGAGCTTGCCCTTGCCGCGAGGCCGACCTTGCGGGGCGGCTCTGGCATGTCCGGTGCGCCGGATCGCAAGACCCCAACGCGCCCCGGTGGCAGGCGAAACCTTCAGACGCAACGCCGCCGCACGCCCGCTTAACCCTTCTTCAACCAACTTCTGAAACCGCGCCCGCAGCGCCGATGGCAAAGGTGCTGACATGATCCATCCTCCCAAACAAGGTGAATCACAAATCAGCATTCATGGGAATCCCAACGATTCAGGTTTTCGGCCGGACGCTTTAGTGATCCGTCCAAGCAAAGGATGGACTATGAAACGCAGATTTTCGGATGAACAGATCATCGGCATGATCAAAGAGTACGAGGCGGGAGGTAGGGCGCAGGAGGTGTGCCGGAAGTACGGGATCAGCGATGCGACTTTTTACAAGTACAAGGCGAGGTTCGGCGGCATGAATGTCTCGGACGCGAAGAAGCTGCGCGCGCTCGAAGATGAGAACAACCGGCTGAAGCGAATGCTGGCAGATACGATGCTCGACAATGCGGCGCTGAAAAACCTCGCGACAAAGAATTACTGACGCCTGACGTGAAGCTCAGAGCTGTCGCTGATGTCATGGATCGGCATGGCTTAAGCGAACGTCGGGCGTGCGAGTTGGCGAACCTGCACAGGTCAGTCTTTCAGTACGAAAAGCAGTGCGATGGTGACGAGGCGCTGCGAAAGAGGCTGCGCGAACTGGCCAACGAGCGGCGGCGGTTTGTCCAGTTGGAACAGCTCGTCGCGGACTACAAGCGCGCCATGTTTGGTGGGCGGTCCGAGAAGGCATGCCCGGAACAGTACGAACTGGCCCTTGAAGACATCGAGACCGCTCAGGAAGCAGTGCATGCGGAAGATGAGGCGGATGACCGGCAGGTCAGTGGCAATCCCCGCCCGCGCAAGACCAACCGGGGATCGTTGCCCAAACATCTGCCGCGTATTGAGGAAGTCATCGCACCGGAAAACACGACATGCGCCTGTGGCCATACACGCCATGTCATCGGCGAGGATGTGAGCGAGCGGCTGGACATCGTACCCGCGCAGTTCCGCGTTATTGTCACGCGCCGCCCAGATGCAACGCTTACTTCAGAACTCAAGCAATATGGGAACCCTGTATCTCAACAGAACCTAGCCCAAGCGGGGGTAAATCACAAATTTGGAGAGTGCATCGGTAGAGAGATACACGACAGAGGGCTTTTTAGGTTTGGCAGCGACCTACTCTCCCACGCCTTAAGACGCAGTACCATCGGCGCTACAGCACTTAACGGCCGGGTTCGGGATGGGACCGGGTGTTTTGCTTGCGCTATGACCACCAAACCGAAAAAAACCTCTGTCCGTCCAAGCCATGTACTCATTTCGTGATGTATGCTTTTGATTGTAGGGTGGAACTTGTCCCACCATCCGTAGAAGTCTGCCTTCTACTGGATCAAATCAAGCCTATCGGGCAATTAGTACCAGTCAACTGAACGCATTGCTGCGCTTACATCTCTGGCCTATCGACGAGGTGGTCTACCTCGGCCCTCAGGGATACCTTGTTTTGAGGGGGGCTTCCCGCTTAGATGCCTTCAGCGGTTATCCTGTCCGGACATAGCTACCCTGCACTGCTGCTGGCGCAACAACAGGTCCACCAGTGGTCCGTTCACCCCGGTCCTCTCGTACTAGGGGCAACTCCTCTCAAGTATCCTACACCCACGGCAGATAGGGACCGAACTGTCTCACGACGTTCTAAACCCAGCTCACGTACCTCTTTAAACGGCGAACAGCCGTACCCTTGGGACCTGCTCCAGCCCCAGGATGAGATGAGCCGACATCGAGGTGCCAAACACTGCCGTCGATATGGACTCTTGGGCAGTATCAGCCTGTTATCCCCGGCGTACCTTTTATCCGTTGAGCGATGGCCCTTCCACTCGGGACCACCGGATCACTATGGCCGTCTTTCGACTCTGCTCGACTTGTCAGTCTTGCAGTCAGGCTGGCTTCTGCCATTGCACTCAACGAGCGATTTCCGACCGCTCTGAGCCAACCTTCGCGCGCCTCCGTTACGCTTTAGGAGGCGACCGCCCCAGTCAAACTACCCGCCACGCAGGGTCCCGGATCCGGATAACGGACCGCGGTTAGACATCAAGAGTGCGAAGGGTGGTATCTCAAGGGAGGCTCCACTGCAACTGGCGTCACAGTATCAAAGCCTACCACCTATCCTGCACATCACAATCCTGATGCCAGTGCGAAGCTGTAGTAAAGGTGCACGGGGTCTTTCCGTCTAACCGCGGGAAACCTGCATCTTGACAGGTAATTCAATTTCGCTGAGTCTATGTTGGAGACAGCGGGGAAGTCGTTACGCCATTCGTGCAGGTCGGAACTTACCCGACAAGGAATTTCGCTACCTTAGGACCGTTATAGTTACGGCCGCCGTTTACCTGGGCTTCAATTCAGAGCTCTCACCCCTCCTTTTAACCTTCAGGCACCGGGCAGGCGTCAGACCCTATACGTCGTCTTGCGACTTCGCAGAGCCCTGTGTTTTTAGTAAACAGTCGCCACCCCCTGGTTTGTGCCCCCAGCCCCTAGTTGCCTAGGAACCGGGCCTCCTTCTCGCGAACTTACGGAGGTATTTTGCCGAGTTCCTTCAACATAGTTCTCTCAAGCGCCTTGGTATTCTCTACCAGTCCACCTGTGTCGGTTTAGGGTACGGTCTGATGGAGGGCTATTTCCAGGAACCAATTAGCGGCCCACCCAATCCAATAAGGGTGAACAACCTTCATGATCCGTCACATCCTCCTGGCCCACGAATATTAACGTGGTTCCCATCGCCTACGGCTTTCGCCCTCGGCTTAGGGGCCGGCTTACCCTGCTCAGATTAGCTTTAAGCAGGAACCCTTGGACTTTCGGCGAGAGTGTCTCTCACACTCTTTGTCGCTACTCATGTCATCATTCTCACTAGTGATCTCTCCACCGGATCCCTCACAGGCCGGCTTCACAGAAAGCTCCTTGTGTCCAATCCGCCCCGAAAGACGGTAAGGACACATGGAACTATGTCACACTACGCTCTGCTACCATGCGCTATGCGCATCCTCAGCTTCGGCTCATGGCTTGAGCCCCGTTACATCTTCGCCGCAAGACAACTTATTTAGACCAGTGAGCTGTTACGCTATCTTTAAAGGATGGCTGCTTCTAAGCCAACCTCCTGGTTGTTTTGGTCGTCTCACCTGCTTTCCCACTTAGCCATGAATTAGGGGCCTTAGCTGGAGGTCAGGGTTGTTTCCCTCTCCACTACGGACGTTAGCATCCGCAGTGTGTCTGCCGTATAGTACTCCCCGGTATTCGGAGTTTGGTTAGGATCAGTAAGCCTGTGGGGCCCCATTACCCATCCAGTGCTCTACCCCCGGGGGTATTCGTACGACGCTCTACCTAAATAGATTTCGCAGAGAACCAGCTATCTCCGAGTTTGATTGGCCTTTCACCCCTAGGCACAGCTCATCCCGATCTTTTTCAACAGATGTGGGTTCGGTCCTCCAGTACGTGTTACCGTACCTTCAACCTGGCCATGCCTAGATCACTCGGTTTCGGGTCTGATCCATCTAACTCATTCGCCCTATTAAGACTCGCTTTCGCTGCGCCTACACCTAACGGCTTAAGCTTGCTAGATAGACCAAGTCGATGACCCATTATACAAAAGGTACGCCGTCACCCCGCAAGGAGGCTCCGACTGATTGTAGGCGTTCGGTTTCAGGTACTGTTTCACTCCCCTCGTCGGGGTGCTTTTCACCTTTCCCTCACGGTACTGGTTCACTATCGGTCAGTAAGGAGTACTTAGCCTTCGAGGGTGGTCCCCCGATCTTCAGACAGGATTTCACGTGTCCCGCCCTACTTAATACGTCCAATCATGCTTCCTGTACGGGGCTGTCACCCACTTTGGCCAGACTTTCCAGTCTGTTCCAGTCACATTCATGGCTCGGCTGGTCCCCGTTCGCTCGCCGCTACTAGGGGAGTATCAATTGATTTCCTTTCCTCCGGGTACTTAGATGTTTCAGTTCCCCGGGTTTGCCTTTATAACCCTATGTATTCAGGTTATAAATACCTGTTTCAGCGACATATTGAGTGCTTGCGCAACAATATGAAACTGTCAGGTGGGTTGCCCCATTCGGAAATTCATGGATCAAAGCCTATTCTCGGCTCCCCATGACTTATCGCAGAGTATCACGTCCTTCATCGCCTCTTACTGCCAAGGCATTCACCAAACGCCCTTCTCGCGCTTGATTTGATCCAGAAAAAGACAGGCTGTCGCGTGTCACGGAAGCAGAAGCTGGTAAGAAACTGCCGCCCTTATTCTGAACCAAAAGCATACTATCCCGCTCCTGCTGTTTTGT
>JAAWWE010000019.1:0-25000 GCA_021404525.1 Rhodobiaceae bacterium | reverse complement strand
ATGTTGGAAACACCATATCTTGCGTTATCCACAGAGCTATCCCCAAGCTCAGGCAGAATCCCGGCCAAATCATCGGGTGAATCGGTGGCGACTCGGGGCGATTCAGGTGAAGCGGCTCAGGCGAGGGCCCGTCTGCGGCGCGGAGGCAAGCGCAGCACCAGCAAAACCAGGATCGCTGCCATGTAAAGCAGCGGCTCAAGCTGGAATCCGCGGGCCAGCCAAATGAAATGCAGCGCACCCAGGATGGCCGCCACATAGACCAGGCGATGCAGTTGCCGCCATCGTGGGCCGAGCATCCGCACCGACCAGCCGTTCGAGGTTACCGCAAGCGGGATCATCACGACAAACGCCAACATCCCAACCGTCACATAGGGGCGCTTGACGATATCAGCCCAGATCTGGCTCCAGATCTGAACATCCAGAAACAGCCAGACCGCCAGATGCAGCGCGACATAGAAGAACGTAACCAGGCCGATGGCGCGGCGGAACTTCATCAGGTTCACGCCCAGATGCCGCCGCAAGGGGGTCACCGCAAGGCCCGCGATGAGAAACTGCAGGGCCAGTTCCCCTAGACGGTGCTCAAGCTCCTTGATCGGCTCGATGCCCAGCCCGCCGGTGAGCCCCAGATAAAAGAGCCAGGGTGCCGGCAGCGCACACAGACAATAAACAGCCCAGGTCGGAATACGGCGGGCGATTCCGTTAATCCGATCGGTGACGCTCATGCGGTCGACCCCACACTGCGGGCCGGGATCACATAGGATGCGCGTCTGGCGACAGTGAACCGCGTGCGCCCATCCTCAGCACTGGTCGGGGCAAGATCCGTCCTGTCTGTTGGATGGTGGCCACGCGCATTTAGGGGATCTCGCAGGTGACGCAGCTCAAGGGAGGCATTCGCCAAAACACCTCTTGGGCGACCGGCGGGTCGAGGCCGAACGCCCAGACCACCGATTAAACAGTCTGCCAACGGTGCAGCGGTGCTCATGTGTTGCGGCGAACGCTTGTGTTTGGCAGCGCGTCTTCCAAAAGTGTGATCAGCCGCGTCGATCTCAATGGCTATCGTGCGGGCTTGCATTGCCCGTTCTGGGCGGCGCTGATCCACGCCGCGTCCGTTGTTCAAGTGCCAAGACCCCGCATGCATTAACCGGTCTTTCCTCAAAAATACCTGGTGAGGTCCATACCCTCATACAGGCGCGCCACCTCCTCCTCATAACCGTTGAACATCAAGGTCGGTATCCGCTTTGAAAAGAGACCGCCGCCGATCTTGCGTTCGGTGGCCTGGCTCCAGCGCGGATGATCCACGTTTGGGTTCACGTTAGAATAGAAGCCATACTCGCGGGGTTGCAGCCGGTTCCAGCTTGCAGGCGGTTCGTCGTCAGTCAGGGTGATCTTGACCACGGACTTGATCGACTTGAACCCGTATTTCCACGGAACAACGACACGGATCGGCGCCCCGTTCTGGTTGGGCAACGGCTTTCCGTAAATGCCCGTCGCCATGATCGTCAGCGGATGCAGCGCCTCGTCCATGCGCAGCCCTTCGACATAGGGCCATTCAATAATCGGAAACCGCTGGCCACGCATCTCGTCCGGACGGTAGAGCGTCTCGAAGGCCACATACCGCGCGCGATCCTGCACTCCGGCCAGTGCCAGAAGATCGGCCAACTCGAACCCGTTCCACGGGATCACCATCGACCACGCCTCGACACAGCGGAACCGATAGATCCGCTCTTCAATCGTCATCTGCTCCATGATCTCGGTGACGTCATATGTGCCGGGCCGGTCGACCATGCCGTCAATCTCGATGCTCCACGGCTCGGTCGTTAGCGCCCCGGCATAGCGTTTGGGGTCGCCCTTGTCGGTGCCAAACTCATAAAAGTTGTTATAGCTGGTGATCTCTTCGAGGGTGTTCGGTTCCAACCCGTCCGACGCCATCACCGGCCCTGCAATAGCCCCGATGCCAAGACCGGCGGCCCCGGCCAGAATCTGACGCCGGTTGAGCCATGCATTCTCGGGTGTGACATCGGCATGGGTCAGATCGTTTTTCCAGCGAAAGGCCATTGTGGGCTCCTTGATTTTCGGTCTGCCTCACAAATAGCGTTTGCGACCTTCAGATCCAAAGCAAGCCACCTCACAATCAAGCGACAGGATTGTAACTTGGGATCAGCTCATTCATCGGCACAGATCGGCCGTTATCCTGGACGATGCGGACATGGCGGCGCCGCAACAGGCGCGGCTCGGCCACGCCGACCGAATGGGCGATGGTTTCCACCTCTTTGACGATGCCCTTGGCGTAATGCGCGACGCGCAGGTACTTGTCTTCGACCACCAGTCCCTTTTGAAACCGCGGATCATGGGTCGTGATCCCGGTCGGGCAAGTGTTCTTGTTACATTTGAGCGCCTGAATGCAGCCCAGGCTGAACATGAAGCCGCGGGCGGAGGTGACGAAATCCGCCCCTGCCGCGAGCGCCCAGGCCACATCACCGGGATTGACCAGCTTGCCGCTGGCGATCAGCCGGATGCGGTCCTTGAGCCCTGCCTCATCACGCAGATTGGCTACGATGGGCAGGCCTTCGCGGATCGACACGCCGACCAGATCAATCAGTGGCATGGGCGCCGCTCCGGTCCCGCCTTCGCCCCCGTCGATAGTGATGAAATCCGGCGCGCTGTCGGCACCGCGTTCATTGATCAGGGCAAAGAGCTCCTCGAACGGTTGCTGCGCGCCAAAGACCGTCTTGACGCCGACCGGTTTGCCGGTGACCTCGCGGACGTGGCCAACCAGATCGAGCAGGTCGCCAAAATCATCGACCTCCCGGTGCCGGTTCGGTGAGATGCCATCCTCCCCGACCGCTAGCCCGCGAATGGCGGCAATCTCAGGTGTGACCTTTTCACCGGGCAGGATACCGCCCTTGCCGGGTTTGGCCCCCTGGGAGAGCTTGATCTCGAACATGCGTACGGCGTTATGTGCCGAAACCTCCCGCAGTTTACTGTCGCTGAGGGCACCTTCGACATCGCGCACACCGAACTTTGCGGTGCCTATCTGAAACACCACGTCGCACCCGCCCTCCAGATGAAAGGGGCTTAGCCCACCCTCTCCGGTATTCAGCCAGACACCTGCCTCCCTGGCGCCCCGGCTCAACGCCTGCACGGCGGGTTTCGAGATCGCGCCATAGCTCATTCCAGATATGTTAAAAAGCGACTGCGCGGTAAACGGCTGGCGTGCGCCCGCCCCGATGACCATCGGCTCGGTCGAGGCGAACTGATCGTCCAGCGGTGGAAATGCAGCATTGACGAAAATGGGTGTGCCCACGACCGATAGGTTGCGGGTCGATCCGAAAGCAACGGTATTGCTCATCCCGCCCGCAGCGCGACTGACCCACCCGCGCTGGGCGCGGTTGAAGGGCAGCTCTTCCCGGTCCATCGCAAAAAAGTATTGGCGAAAGAACTCTCCCAATTCGGTAAAGACATGGCGGAACCGTCCGATCACAGGATAATTGCGGCGGATCGCGTCGCTGGTTTGATACCGGTCGGCCAAAAAGAAGATCGCCGAGACCAGCACCAAAAGCCCCGCGATAAAAACAAAGGCAAGCGCCAGCCCCTCCAGTACATTCATTGCAAATCCCATCTGAACCTCCCGCTTGATCTGACGCTGGGAGCAGACTGCGCGCGCGGCGGGCCCGGGCGCAACCCATCAAGGATCACGTTGCCCGGACCATCCCGAAACAATGCATGGATTTGGGTGCGGATTTTCACGCGATCCTGACAGCGGATAACAAAAAGTTCAGTGGAATCAAAAAAACCGCTGGGCTTAGAGCGCCTTCGGTTTAGGTCAAACCGAACCGGCGGAATTCCCCGGTGAACCAAATCCGTATCCGCGCCGTAAGCTTAGACGATGTCACTAATGGCATCTGATAATGGTTAAAGGAAGATACCCATGCTTCGCACAAAGCTTTTGGCTCTGACAGCCGTCGCCGCTCTTGCAACGCCTGCGCTCGCGGGCAGCTACTCCAAAGACATCGTCGACACCGCTGCCGGATCCGACCAGTTCGAGACACTGGTCGCGGCCGTAACCGCCGCCGGTCTGGTCGAGACTCTGAAAGGCGATGGGCCCTTCACCGTGTTCGCACCGACGGATGAGGCATTTGCCGCCTTGCCCGAAGGCACAGTCGAATCCCTTCTCCTGCCGGAAAACAAGGATCAGCTGATCGCGATCCTGACGTATCATGTTGTTCCGGGCAAAGTGATGTCGACGGACCTGTCCGATGACATGACAGCGGCAACCGTTCAGGGTGGCGACATCACCATTGATCTGGACAATGGCGTGATGGTCAATGACGCGTCGGTTGTGACAGCCGACATCGAAACGTCAAACGGCGTGATCCACGTGATCGACAAGGTGATCCTGCCCGAAGGTTAAGAGACCCCAGGTCAATCCCTCGGAGGCTCGCCTTGCATGGCGAGCCTCTTTTTGCTGGCGAGACCGGCCAGAACAGGCAGGCTGTCGCGCAAATGGACAGGTGTCGGCAAAAGGGCTTGGCCCCTGCCGGTCCCGCCGCCAGCCTCTTTCCGATCCGCAAGATCGTAACGATCATCAAAAAAAGGACCTGACATGCAACGCCGCTCTCTCTTGAAATCCATGGCCGCCATTGGCGCCCTGGGAACGATCGCCGCCTGTGCGCCGGCCAATACGACACCCAATATTGTTGAGATTGCCGCCGGAAACCCCGATTTCTCGACCCTCGTGGCCGCGCTTCAAGCGGCAGGCCTGGTTGAGACGCTCAGCGGACCGGGTCCCTTTACGGTCTTTGCACCGACCAATGCGGCGTTCGCAGCCTTGCCCGCCGGAACGGTCGACACCCTGCTTTTACCAGAAAACCGCGATCAGCTTGTCAGCATCCTGACCTATCACGTGGTGCCGGGTCAGATTACTTCCGATCAGTTGATCGGAACCCGCCAGAGCGTGACAACGGTTCAGGGCGGCACGTTGGATGTAAACGGCATCCAGAGCAAAGCCAATTCCGGCGTGCGCGTGAACGACGCCAATGTGATCTCGGCCGACATCATCGCCTCGAACGGAGTGATCCATGTGATCGACGGGGTACTGCTGCCCTGATCGCGGGCCGCGATCAACTGAAGTCCCTCACGGCGTCGCATCGTTGCCGGTGCGACGCCGCAATACTTTGGTGACAAAGCAGCCAACTTTTTGACGACAAGGACAGGTGCTTCGGCGGCGGACAGATCTGCTTGATGGCCACTGTCGTCGTCTAGCGTTTCCGGTCAATGGCCGAACCATCTGTTTTGGTGAAGATCCTACCCGCCTCATTACAGTGCATTTTCAGGTCATGGTCAGGATAGTGGACAACGCCCTCGTCGGACCGTGTGCCAACAACCAACATCACGGCATCGTCGTCTGAGCGGTTCTCAAGGCAGTGAGCAATGGGCTGACCTGCTTTCCATCCAGCGGCATCGCCAGCCCGAAGAACGGTTTCCTCGTCCTCAATGAGGACCAATTCCCCTGAAATCAGATAAACGAGCTCATCCTCGGTTTCGTGCCAATGACGATGAGATGACCGCGAGCCCGGAGGAAGGCGCTCAAGATGGGCACCGAACTGGGACAAACCCACAGCATCACCGAGGGGCATGTCTGCATATGGGCCGTCATTCTGCCCCGTGATTGGGTGCGGACCGCCTTCGTGTTCCGCCCATTTGTTTCTTATGATCTTCGGCAAATGCTTGTGCGCTCCATGCTTTGCGTGTTTTCGGAGATTATCAGAAGAGCGCAGCACGGTCACTCCGACACTCTGCCCAAAGAACAGAGGCCCCACATATTTGGGGCCTCTCCTCTTTAGCGCGTGACTTGGTGCTAATGCACAACCGCATCGTCCGGGCGCGGTTTTGTCGTCCCCGCGACCCGACCGCCGATGATCAGACCTTCCGGACCGGTCGTCACCGATACCTCGTCGCCATCCTTCACGTCGCCTGCCAGCAGCATCTCGGCCAATGGGTCCTGCAACGCGCGCTGGATCACACGCTTCAGGGGGCGTGCGCCAAAGACCGGGTCATAGCCTTCATCGGCCAGCCAGGTCCGTGCGTCCTGATCCAGCTCCAGCGTGATCTTGCGCGCGGCCAGACGTTTCAAAAGGCGCGCCATCTGGATATCCACGATGTCATCCATATCCGCCCGGGCCAGCCGGTCGAAGATAATGGTCTCGTCCAGCCGATTCAGGAACTCGGGCCGGAAATGAGCGCGCACCGCATCCATCACATCGCGCCGCGCATCTGATGCATCGGCGCCTTCGGGAAGCTGGCTCAGCGCCTGCGCACCCAGATTCGAGGTCAGCACGATCAGCGTCTGCTTGAAATCGACCGTGCGGCCCTGCCCGTCGGTCAGCACGCCGTCATCGAGCACCTGCAAGAGCACGTTGAACACATCCGGATGCGCCTTTTCGACCTCGTCGAACAACACCACCTGATAGGGCCTGCGCCGCACCGCTTCGGTCAGTACGCCACCCTCGTCATATCCGACATAGCCCGGAGGCGCGCCGATCAGCCGCGCGACGGAGTGTTTCTCCATGAACTCCGACATGTCGATGCGGACCATCGCGCTGTCATCGTCAAAAAGAAAGTTCGCCACGGCCTTGGTCAGTTCGGTCTTGCCCACGCCGGTCGGCCCCAGAAACAGGAACGAGCCAAGCGGACGGTTCTCGTCATTCAGGCCCGCGCGCGCCCGGCGCACCGCATTTGCGACGGCGCGCACGGCGGCGTTCTGGCCTATGACCCGCTTGTGCAGATCGTCTTCCATCCGCAAGAGCTTTTCCCGTTCGCCTTCCAGCATCTTGGAGGTTGGGATGCCCGTCCAACGCTCGACCACCGCGGCGATCTGTTCGGGACGCACGGCCTCCTCGACCATAACGCCGGTCTCTTCCTGCGCTTCGGCCTCTCCGAGCTGTTTTTCCAGTTGCGGGATCACACCATATGACAGCTCCCCGGCCTTGGCCAGATTGCCTTCCCGCTTGGCGATATCCAACTCGGCCCGCGCACGGTCGAGCTGTTCCTTGATATCGCGGGCCGAGGCAAGCTTGTCACGTTCGGCCTGCCATTGCGCAGTCATCTCCGAGGATTTCTCCTGAAGATCCCCCAGCTCCTTTTCCAGCGTTTCCAGCCGGTCCTTGGAGGCCTGGTCGTCTTCGAGTTTCAGCGCCTCGACCTCGATCTGCATTTGCAGGATCTGCCGGTCGAGCTGATCGAGCTCTTCGGGTTTGCTGTCGACCTCCATCCGCAGACGCGAGGCCGCCTCGTCCACCAGGTCGATCGCCTTGTCGGGCAAGAAGCGGTCGGTGATATAGCGGTGGCTAAGCGTGGCTGCCGACACCAGCGCGCTGTCGGAGATGCGCACACCGTGGTGCAGTTCGTATTTCTCCTTGATGCCGCGCAGGATCGACACGGTGTCCTCCACCGTCGGCTCCAGGATCATCACCGGCTGGAACCGACGGGCCAGGGCTGCGTCTTTTTCCACGTATTTGCGGTATTCATCCAAAGTGGTGGCGCCGATGCAGTGCAGCTCGCCCCGCGCAAGGGCCGGTTTGATCAGGTTCGCCGCATCCATCGCACCATCGGACTTACCGGCGCCCACAAGCGTGTGCATCTCGTCGATAAACAGGATGACCTCACCCGCGGCCGCGGTCACTTCGTTCAGAACCGCTTTGAGACGTTCCTCAAACTCGCCGCGATACTTCGCCCCGGCGATCAGGGCGCCCATATCCAGCGCGAGCAGCTTCTTGTCGCGCAGGCTTTCGGGCACATCACCATTGATGATGCGCAACGCCATGCCTTCAGCGATGGCGGTCTTACCCACGCCCGGCTCCCCGATCAGGACCGGGTTGTTCTTGGTCCGGCGGCTCAGCACTTGCATCGACCGGCGGATTTCCTCGTCGCGGCCGATGATTGGGTCGATCTTGCCCTCGCGCGCGGCCTCGGTCAGATCGCGCGCGTATTTGTTGAGCGCGTCATAGCCTTCTTCCGCGCTTGCGGTATCGGCGGTGCGCCCCTTGCGGATGTCGTTAATGGCCTCATTGAGCTTTTGGGCAGACACATCGCCCGCCTCAAGGGCCTCTTTGGCCTTGGATTTGACCATGCAGAGCGCCATCAAAAGACGCTCGACCGGTACGAAACTGTCACCGGCCTTGCCGGCCAGTTTCTCGGCCTCTGCCAGAACCTTGGCAGTTGCGGCATCGAGATACACCTGCCCGGCATCGCCGGTTACTGTGGGGATTTTTGACAAGGCCTGCTCGTTGGCCTCCACCACGCGGGGCGCTTTGCCACCGGCGCGGGTGATCAGATTGCTGGCCAGCCCCTGATCGTCATCCATGATCGCTTTGAGAATGTGTTCGGGTGCCAGCCGCTGGTGGCTTTCCCGGATTGCAATGGTTTGTGCGGCTTGAATAAATCCGCGCGCACGCTCCGTGAACTTGGACAAGTCCATGGGTCTCTCTCCTTCTTGTAAGCGCCCATTATGTCAGCGCCCGCTTGGCGGCACGCAGCCTGTCAGGGCCTTGATCCATATTTGGGAAACCCGCATCCGTGGTTCAAGATGATCCGGCAGGGAAAATGAAGTCTCTGGCATGGACTTGATCCCAGCCGCGGTCTATCGGAACCCACAGATAGCTGGGGGCGAAGCCGTATGACCGATGACAGATTGATCGTAGCGCTGGATGTGCCGAACGCTCTGGAGGGGTTGACCCTGGCCGAGCGGATCGGGGATGCGGTAGGATTTTATAAGATCGGGCTGGGCATGCTGACCGGCGGCGGGCTGGCGTTGGCCAATGAGCTGAAGCACGATCATGGCAAGCGCATCTTTCTGGACATGAAGCTTTTCGATATTGGCGCCACCGTCGAGGCGGCGGTGCGTGGGCTGGCGCAATTCGATCTGGATTTCCTGACGGTGCATGGCGATCCCCATGTGGTGCGCGCCGCCAAGGAAGGCGCCGCGGGCAAGGAGATGAAGATCCTGGCGGTCACCATCCTCACCTCGCTCGACCGCGCCGATCTGGATGCGGCCCTGATACGGGACGGTGCGATCTCGGATCTGGTACAGGAAAGGGCCACACGGGCTTTTGAAGCCGGGGCCGACGGGGTGATCGCTTCGCCGCAGGAAGCCGCGATGATCCGCGCCCTGCCCGAAGCTGCGGGCCGCCTGATCGTGACCCCCGGCGTGCGCCCCGCAGGCGCCGCGTTGGGGGACCAAAAACGCGTCGCCACGCCCGCCCGCGCCATTGCCGATGGGGCCGATCATATCGTTGTGGGCCGACCTGTCTGGACCTCGCCCGATCCGCGCGGCGCGGCACGGTCGATCCTGGCAGAGATGCAAAGCCCGCAAGCCCGGCGCGCAAACCGCTGACCCGGCTCCACGCGGCGCAAAATTTTTGACCGGAACCGCAGGGGTTTAGCACGCGCCTGTGCCTTCAAAGGCACAAGAGGACGGCGTTTTTCCAAGGTCAGGAATTCCAGACTTTGTGTTTTGACCGCTCTGGGTGACTATATGGATGAAACACTCCCCGACGGACCTTCTTCTTCCTGTGGTTCGTTACCTCCCCCCGCCTCATCAGCGGGGGGCCTTTCAATTTTGGAAGCTCTCATCAGCCAAACGGGTGTTTCGCATTCAGGTATTGGCGTATCTGGTGCGGAAAATGCGGCACGGCCTGAGGGTGATCGCAATAGGTCTCGGGCGGCATCAACCGCCACCCCTGCCCTTCGGACCCCAAATGCACAGACGCCTCTGCCTCCGGCCCCAGATGCGCGGCAAAGAACCAGACCGTCCCGCGCGGGCGCTCATAGCAAGTGGCCCAGACCAACTGTTCCTGCCTCAGCCAGATGTCCACCTCCTCCCCGGTTTCACGCAGCACGCAGGCTTCGGGCGTCTCGTCTCCTTCCCGGCCGCCTCCGGGAAGGTCCCAGAAATCCGGATACGGAATGTCCGGGCGGTCGTCGCGTCGGATCACCAGAAGGTCGGGACCGATAAAAAGGGCGAGCTTGGCGCCGGAAAAGGTCATGGGCTTGGCTTATTGCTTGGGATAATGTGACGTGTTTGGGATATATGGTCCCACCTTTTCATGACCGCAAGACGACAGCCATGCCAGCCCTTTGCCGCGATTGTCTGACCCAGTTCGACGCTGGCCGCCGCTGTCCCGGCTGCGGCAGCCCGCGTACCGTCGCGCATCCCGAGATTTATGCGCTGTCCATCGCGCATATGGACTGCGATGCCTTCTATGCTTCGGTCGAAAAGCGCGACGACCCGTCCCTGGCCGACAAGCCGGTGATCATCGGTGGTGGCCGGCGCGGTGTGGTGTCGACCGCGTGCTATGTGGCGCGCATTCGCGGGGTGCGGTCGGCGATGCCGATGTTTCAGGCGCTCAAGCTGTGCCCCGACGCGGTGATCATCCGGCCCCGGATGGAAGCATATGTCGAAGCCTCCCGCGCGATCCGCGCGATGATGGAGGAGATGACACCGGCCATTCAGCCGCTGTCGCTGGACGAGGCGTTCCTCGACCTATCGGGCACCCAAAAACTGCATGGCGCGCCGCCCGCAGTGATGCTGGCGCGGCTTATCAAACGGATGCGGGACGAATTGGGGCTGACCGGATCGGTGGGGCTGAGCCATAACAAGTTTCTTGCCAAGGTCGCCTCGGATCTGGACAAACCGCGCGGGTTTTCGGTGATCGGTCGCGCCGATACCGAAGGGTTTCTGCGCGACAAGCCCGTGCGCCTGATCTGGGGCGTGGGTGAGGCGGGGCAGGCCGCGCTCGACAAGGCGGGTATCCGGACCTTCTCGGATCTGCTGCGCTGGGACCGCGAAGCGCTGACCGCGCGGTTCGGCGCGATGGGCGAACGGCTCTGGCATCTCGCGCGGGGCGAGGATCACCGCCGCGTGTCGGCCCATGATCCGATCAAGTCCATCTCGAACGAGACCACATTTCACACCGACACCAACGATCCCGATCTTCTGGACGGGCATCTGTGGCGCATGGCCGAGAAGGTGGCGGATAGGGCCAAGGCAAAACGGATGGCGGGCCGCGTGGTGACGTTGAAACTCAAGCGCGCCAATCATTCATCCCTGACACGGCAGGTGGCCCTGCGCGATGCCACCCAAATGGCCGATACGATCTATCGCAAGGCGCGGGGGCTTTTTGACCAGGTGGGAGACGAGGGGCCATACCGGCTGCTGGGCTGCGGCCTTTCGCATCTGTGTCCCGAGGAGGAGGCCGATCTTTCGGGCGATCTGTTGGATCCCGATGCGGTGCGCCGGTCCGAGGCCGAGCGCGCAACCGACAAGATCCGCGAGAAATTCGGCAAGGGTGCCATCGTCAAGGGGCGCGCTCTGCGCTGATCCCTCTACTCCGCCGCCAGCGGCAGATCCTGCGCGCGGATGTCCGCAATGCGGGCCGCGACACCGCGCATCAGCTCTCGGAATGCATTGAAGTTGGCGTTGGGCTCGATCCGCGCCTCGTCCATATAAAGTGACCGATCAATCTCGACCTGCACCGCATGCTGGCGGCGCGACGGGCGCCCATAGGCCTGCGCGGTATAGGCCCCTGCAAAAGGCGCGTTACGGGTCACGTTGAGCCCGGCCGAGGCAAAGGCCGCTTCGATCTCATCGACAATCTCCCCACCAGCGGCGGCGCCAAACCGATCCCCCAGTACGATATCGGGGCGCTGTGCCGCGTTGCGGGCAACACCGTCGAGCGCCTCATGCGGCATCGAATGGCAATCGACCAGAATCGCCTGGCCGAAATCGCGCTGCGCCTGTTCCAAAAGGCGCTTGAGCGCAGCATGATAAGGATGCCAATAGCGCTGAATGCGGGTATCGGCCTCAATCCGCGACAGCTTACCGGAATAGATCGCCCGCCCGTTCGACACGACCCGCGGAATCACCCCCAGTCCGGATGCGATGCGCGGATTGTGCCCATGGCGGCGAACCCCTTCGATCAGTGCCGGATCCAGTTCGTCGGGGCTGCGATTGAGGTCGACATAGGCGCGCGGCACCGTCGCCGCCAAAAGAGGCGCACCAAACACGGTCACGCAATCGAACAGCCGATCAACAAAGGCATCTTCCGACGACCGGATCGTCAATTGGTCAAGGACTGTCCGACCCATGAAACTGGCCGGATACTCAAGCCCGCTATGGGGCGAGGCGAACACAGCACAGGACCGGCGTATTTCCGGCTGATGCAACAGGTAGGGGGCTGCGGACATGAAGGCTCCTTTGGGCATAACATAGCGCGGAAAAGCTCTGCGCCAAAACCCCTTGATCCGGCCTTCGACTCCTTTTATAGACCCCGCTACCGGCGCGGATTTCCGCGCCCCGTTTTATTGGGGCGATGGTCTGGATCGGTATTCAGGGGCGATTAGCTCAGCGGTAGAGCACTTCGTTGACATCGAAGGGGTCACTGGTTCGATCCCAGTATCGCCCACCATGAATTCACTGCTGCCCATGTCCGGCAGTACCCGTAACCCCTGGCGCTGGCCCGCGCCGCATTGATAGGAGACAGACCATGAAGGTCCGCAATTCGCTCCGCTCGCTCAAGAACCGGCACCGGGATTGCCGTGTCGTGCGTCGCAAAGGCCGCGTGTATGTGATCAACAAGACGCAGCGTCGGTTCAAAGCCCGCCAAGGCTGAACCACGGCTGGAAAGTTTATCCATGCGAAACCGCGCCCCGGAAACGGCGGCGCGGTTTTTCGTTGTGTGAACATCTCTGTCCGCACTGCGACAGAATAGCTGATCTTTTTTGTCAGTTACCTGTTTCCCTCTCCGGTCGAATCAATTATCTGATAAAATCAGTCGGATATAGAACTGTTCCAACAAGGAGATGATGATGAAGACTTCGACCTGCGTTGCCGCGACCCTCGCAGCCCTCATGGCAAGCTCGGCCGCCGCCGAAGGTGTGCTCAACCTCTATTCGTCACGCCACTATGATACTGACGAGCGGCTCTATTCGGATTTTGAAGAGGCCACCGGTATCACTATCAACCGCATCGAGGGCAATGCAGACGAATTGCTGGCCCGCATGGAAGCCGAAGGGGCCAACAGCCCGGCGGACGTGTTGCTGACCGTGGACACCTCGCGTCTGGAACGGGCCAAGGACATGGGCCTGTTGCAATCCATCGACAGCGCCGTTCTGGAGCAGCGCCTGCCCGGTTACGTTCAGGACGAAGACAACCAGTGGTTCGGCTTCAGCCAACGCGCGCGCATCCTGTTTTACGACAAGACCGAAGTGACCGACCCGCCGATGACCTATCAGGATCTGGCCGATCCCAAGTACAAGGGCATGATCTGCATCCGGTCGTCCGGCAACGTCTACACACAAACGATCACGGCCGCACTGATCGAGCACCTGGGCGAAGAGGCCGTCAAAGGCTGGGCCGAGGCTGTTGTGGCCAACTTTGCCCGTGACCCGCAGGGTGGAGACACCGATCAGCTACGCGGCATTGTCTCGGGTGAGTGCGATATCGCGATGTCGAACACCTATTACTTTGGCCGCGCAATCCGCAAACCCGTCGATGGTGTGTCCGACAGCCTCGACATGTTCGGCTGGGTGTTCCCGAACCAGGACGATATCGGCGCGCATATGAACCTTTCGGGTGGTGGCGTGGCCGTGAATGCCCCCAACAAAGAGAATGCGATCAAGTTCCTGGAGTATCTCGCGTCTGACCAGGCACAGGGCTATTTCTCGGCCGGAAATGACGAATACCCTGCCGTACCCGGCGTGGGTATCAGCCCGTCGGTTGCACAACTTGGCTTCTTCAAGCCAGATGATCTGGATGCGACCGCGATTGCCAATAACATCCCGACCGCTCAAAGAGTCCTGAACGAAGCTGGCTGGGAGTAACACCGGACAGCATAAGCTTTCTGGAAGGCGTGGGAGCGATCCCGCGCCTTTTTTGCGCCCGATGGGCGGCAAAGTCTTTTTTCGAGCTTGACTGGATATAAATAAATCGCGCAATATTTCCGAATGTGAGAAAATTTCCCAAATATGGCCTGAATGCTCAACTACACCTCCCGCCTTGCCAATCGGCTGTCATCCCTGCGCCATGAGAGGGGCTGGTCCTTGGATCAATTGGCCAAAGCGTCAGGACTTAGCCGCGCCTCCCTCTCAAGGCTGGAGAACGCCGAGGTCAGCCCGACAGCAGACAGCCTGGGCAAGCTGTGCGCGGCTTTCGGCCTCCCGATGTCGCGTCTCTTGATGATGGTCGAGGACAGTTTCGCCGCACATGTCCCCTTTGACGCGCAGCCCGAATGGGAAGATCCCGAAACGGGGTTCACGCGTCGATCGGTCTCGCCTCCCGCTACCCAGCTCGCCGCCGAAGTGATCGAAGCGCATCTGCCGCCGGGCAAGACGGTCAGCTATGCGCAGCCGCCAAAGCCCGGGCAAGAACACCATCTGATCGTGCTCGACGGAGAACTCACACTCAGCGTCGATGGCGTGGACCACCGTCTGACCGCCGGCGATTGCCTGCGCTATCAGCTTTATGGGGCCAGCCGCTTTGACACCCCAGCGCAGCGCGGCGCCCGCTATATTCTGGTGTTGGTATGAGGGCGCTGCGGATAGAACGTGCCGAAAACCGCGAAGACCTGCTCATCGCCCTAGAAGATCTGACCGAGATTCTGCATGGCTGTGTCCATGCCGGGGCAAGTATCGGGTTTGTTCTGCCATTCAGCCACAGCAACGCGCAGGCGTTTTGGATCGATCAGGTCTGTCCCGCTATCCAGAAAGGCGAAACATGCCTGTTGCTGGCCCGCGACGCAGGCCGGGTTCTGGGCACGGTGCAGTTGGGTTTGGCCATGCCTTCCAATCAGCCGCACCGTGCGGATGTGGCCAAAATGCTGGTCCATCCCGATGCCCGCCGTCGCGGCATCGCGCGCGCGCTGATGCGCGCGCTTGAGCAGGAGGCGCGCGCGCGGCGCAAGACCCTGCTCGTACTCGACACACGCAGCGGCGATGCTGCGGCACAGCTCTATGCCTCGGAAGGATTCCGGGTGGCCGGAGAGATACCGGGCTATTGTCGCAACCCCTTTGATGATCGGTTTGAGGCTACAACCTATATGTTCAAGGCATTGGCATGAGCCTCTGGTTCCTGGTGCTGGCCGTCTCTATCGGTGGTGCATTGATCGCGGCCCAAGGCCCGATCTACACACGCATGGCGACAGGTCTGGGAGGGGCTGTTCCGGCCGCATTGCTCGCTTTTGCAATCGGGACGGCAGCGCTGGCTGCCATCCTGACGGCCACGGGCGGATCGCTGCCGCGACGCGCGGACTTGGCCGCGTTGCCGCACTGGATCTGGCTCGGCGGGTTGATTGGCGTCTATGTCGTCATCGTTTCGATCTTTGCCGTCCCGCGCATGGGCGTTGCGGCCTATATGGTCTGCGCAATCCTTGGCCAGCTTGCCGCCAGCGCGACCTATGACGGGCTAGGCGCCTTTGGACTGGCCGTGAGGGAGATCTCGCTAACCAACGTGATTGGCCTTGCGATGGTCGGTTTGGGTGCGATTCTGGTGGTCTGGCGGTGACAGGTCATTCCAACGCCAGAAGAATCGCCTCCACCCGCCGGTTCCGCTCGCGCCCGGTCTGGGTCAGGTTCGACGCACGTGGCGACAGATAGCCCATCCCTTCGGCTCCGATACGTGCCCCGGAGAGTCCGTGCTTCGCGACCAACAAATCGCGCGCAGCCTCCGCCCGACGTTTCGACAGTGCGATGTTTGCCTCCAGCGCGCCCACCGCATCGGTATGCCCAACCAGAGTGATCACGGCACCGGGGTTGGCGGTCAGAAACGCGGCCAACTCATCAAGGCTGTCATAGCTCTCCTGGTTCAGATCAGCGTGTCCGGTCGCAAAATCGAGATCGGACAGAGCAACATATCCATATTCGAGAAGCCGCGCCGAGAGATCTTCGATATCGCCCGCCTGAGTGCGCGGGACCGTCCCGGTCGGGTTGACGTCCAGTACGGTCTGCTCTTCGGGCCCCACCTGAATGATCTGCACATAAGCGGCCGACCGGCTGCGACTGACCAGCAGGGTCAGCGCCTCATCGCCTCTCCGTGCGGCGACAAATCGAAAATCCCGGATATCCACATACATGTCCGGGGCCGGGATGACCTCGATCGCGAAGCGAAAATCGAACCCGCCGCAAACGGCGTCGGCACACTCGAAAACGGTCTCGAACGCCGCGGCTGCGAGTTGGTCGCGCAGCGGATCCAAAAGCTGTAATGTCGTGATCGCCGAACTGTCGACGCGCCAGCTCTGACGCTCGACGCGCCCCTCAAGTGTGACCGTCTCAACCGCGCCCAGATCCCACGGAGCGACCGGCAGATCATAGCTGTCAAAGGCACTGTCGCGGTCCGAGATCAGCCGCGACCCCGCGGGCAGAGCCAGATCCAGCGCTGCCGCCTGCCCGGCCCAGGCGACACAAAAAAGAAAGGCCGCGTATCTCGTCATCTCGATTGCGCGTGATACTCATCATTGGGCCGCATCGCGGTCGCGCTGGCCACGCGGTTGGTCATGTTGAAGAACCCGGCGACGTTGGCGATGTCCCAGATATCGCGGTCACTGAACCCTTCGGACCTGAGCCTCTCGCGATCCTCTTCCTCGACCGTGGCGCTGGCGGATGTGATCTTAGCCGCGAAATCCAGCATTGCGCGCTGGCGCGTATCCAGTGGGGCCACGCGATAATTCATCACCAGCATTTCGCCCAGCTGCGGGTCGCCCGAGAGCGCGCGCACTGCCGCCCCATGCGCCACCAGGCAATAGAAGCACTTGTTGATTGACGACACGACCACAGCGATCATTTCCCGCTCCAGCTTGGACAGATTGCTCTGGCCCAGCATCAGGTCGTTATAGAGTGCGGTGAACGTGTTCAGCTTTTCGATGTCGAATGCATAGGCCTGCAGGACATTGGGGATCATGCCCAGCTTGTCCACGCAGATGTCAAAGTACCTCTGCGTTTCTTCAGGCAGCGGATCGACCATCGGCAGATCGAGGGCGGTGGGCATGTCGGATTGGGTCATGGGCTTTCCTTCGGCTTGAGGCGATAATGATACTGTCCCACAACGCAAAACCCGAGGGAAGTGTAGAGCGCGTTGGCGGCGCTGTTGGCATCGGTACAGATCACCGACAGGGTATGTGCACCCTGTGCCTCCGCCCAGAACGCGGCCCCGCGCATCATCCAGTCAGCCGCCCGTTTGCGCCGTTGCTGCGGCAGGACCTCGACCGCATGAACCATCGCGATGCCATTATGTATCGCGACAAAGGCAACTCCGGCAGGTTTGTCGTCCAGCCTGCTCATCAAGGCCGCCTTGGGACCGGCTGCCCGGTACATCACTCTCAGGCGCGCGGGTCCAATTCCACCCTGCGCCCAAATCTCATTCATGATGGCCAGCGGCTCCCAGAGATCAAAGACTGTCACGCGAGGGATCGGCTTGTTTGTCAGGAGAGCCGGTTCACAGGCATAGATCGTGACCGGATCGACAATGCCATATCCGCGCGCGGCCAGCATCGCATCCAGCGCCTCATCGCCAGCCCGCAGCATGAAAAGGCATTCCTGACCCATCTCGCGCATCACGGCCTCTGCAAGATCAATGTCACCGTCGGACACTGGTCCCTGTGCCGTGGCCGCCGAGACGCGCTTGCCACCGCCATCGCCTTCACGCAGCAACCAAGGCCCGCGTTCGAAGAACGCCCGCGCAGGCCAGGTGCCGTCGATCACCTCGTAGAGCATCTTGGCCGAGACGGTCACAGACCCAGCTCATCGGCAAGCCGAGTGACGGCGGCATCGACCCGTGCGCCATTGGCGCCGCGCACCACGACATTGGCGCCAAACGCACCGTCCTTCTGAAATGGGTAACAACCGATGGAGAGATCCGCGAAGTCCTGCGCCAGCACACCGAGCAACCCGGCAATCTCTCCCTCGCCGCGCATCACGCTCAGGCTTTGGCTGAGAAGCGGCGCGCCGCCCGTCAGTGTGGGCACGACGCTGGCCACCATTGCGCGGAACACCGAAGGCACCCCGGCCATGACATGCACATTCTCCAGTGTGAAGCCGGGTGCGGTGGACACCGGATTTTCGATCAGTGTGGCACCCTCGGGAATGCGCGCCATGCGCAGCCGTGCCGCATTCAGCTCAAGCCCTGTGCGCGCGTAATGCGCCTCCAACAGCGCGCGCGCATCGGCGCGGATGTCGATCGGTCTGGCGAAGGCCTCGGCGATGCAATCGGCGGTAATGTCGTCATGGGTGGGGCCGATCCCGCCACTGGTGAAGACCTGCGCATATCCTTTGGCCAAGGCGCGCACCGCGTCCACAATCGCGTCGGCATCATCGCTCACGATGCGCACCTCCTTGAGGTCGATGCCATGGCTCGTCAACTCACCGGCAAGGTAGTGCATATTCGCGTCCCGGGTCCGCCCTGACAGGATTTCGTCCCCGATGACCAGCATGGCCGCTGTTGGGTTTGCCATTGCCCGCTCTCCCTTGCAAAGATCCTTGCCCACGTATAGGGCCGCGCCCATGCGCTTTCAAACCCCTCTTGTGCCTGCCCGACTGATCCGGCGCTACAAACGGTTTCTTGCGGATTGCCAGCTTGACGATGGGCGAGAAATCATCGCGCATTGCGCCAATCCCGGCTCGATGATCGGGCTGGCCGAACCGGGGACGCGGATCTGGCTGGAGCCTAACGATGACCCCAGGAGAAAGCTGAAATTCGGCTGGAGGCTGGTCGATCACGAAAATGGTCATTTCACCGGCGTCGATACCGGCATCCCCAACCGCGCTCTGAAAATCGCGCTGGAGGCCCGTGCCATCGCAGCGCTTGCTGCCTATGACACCGTCCGCGCCGAAGTCAAATACGGCGAAAACAGTCGCATCGATTTCCTGTTGACCGGGCCGCACCTTCCCGACGCGTATGTCGAGGTCAAAAGTGTCACCCTATCGCGCCAGCCCGGATTGGCCGAATTTCCTGATTCCATCACCGCAAGGGGGGCCAAGCATCTGGCAGAGCTTGCAAAAATGTCCTGTCTGGGACATCGGGCCGTTTTGCTCTATCTTGTTCAGCGCACGGATTGCGACCAAGTGGATGTCGCACGCGATATTGATCCAGCCTATGCCACGGCTTTGGACCGCGCGATTGAGGCCGGGGTTGACGTTATGGCATTTGACACTTTGATTTCACCTCAGGAGATTACCCTGGGCCGGGCATTGAACACCGTGACGTGAGGTCCTATGGCACTCGCATCACCATTGCATTATATGACGAGCAAACTCAGGAGCTTAGGCTTGAAAGAGAACCTGCAAGGCCGCCTGACCAAGGACGGTATAAGAATTTACGAGACCGGCGATTTTGCCGGGATGCATGCCGCGGGTGCATTGGCCGCGCGCATTCTTGACGATATTGCCGCGCATGTCTTTGTGGGCCAAACCACTGAAGAGATAGACCGCTTGATCACCAAGAGGGTCGAGGCGGCGGGCGCGACATCGGCGACCATCGGCTATAAGGGGTATCAGCACGCCAGCTGCATCTCGGTCAATCACGTGGTGTGCCACGGTATCCCCGGACCCAAAACACTCAAGGACGGCGATATCCTGAATATCGACGTGACCGTGATCGTCGATGGCTGGTACGGGGATACCTCGCGCATGTATGTGGCCGGCAAACTGCCCCGCAAGGCCGAACGCCTGATCGAAGTGACCCACGACGCCCTGATGAAGGGGATCGAGATGGTCAAACCAGGCAACACCTTTGGCGATATCGGACATGCCATTCAGTCCTATGTCGAGGCGCAACGGATGAGTGTCGTGCGCGATTTCTGCGGTCACGGGCTGGGACGGGTGTTTCACGCCCCGCCCAATGTGCTGCATTATGGGCGCCCCGGCACAGGGGCCGTCCTGGAAGAGGGCATGTTCTTTACCATTGAGCCGATGGTCAATCTGGGGCGCCCCGAAACCAAGACGCTGTCGGACGACTGGACGGCGGTGACGCGGGACAAATCCCTCTCTGCCCAATTCGAGCATTCGGTGGGCGTGACCGCAGATGGCGTGGATATCTTTACCCTCTCGCCCGGTGGGCGATTTCACCCGACATACGGCTGACCCGAACTCCGTCAGACAAGGCCTGCGCTACTCAAGCGCATCGCGTGCCACCAGAATGACCGTTGTCGGCGGGCATAATCGTGATCGTCTGTGTGTGTCGAGGGGCGTCCAAGGGCGGCGCCATTGACGCTCACGGTTCCGGCGTCTGATCTTTCGCATCGCGCCTATCCGCCCGAAGGATCTCGAGGAGCATGGTAGAGCCAGCCCAAGGCACTGCAGCATCGTTGATGAAAATCGGCGCCGGGCGCGGTTTTCGCTCTGGCCCCGTACGCGCATGGGCCTGCGACCCCGGTCGCCATTGCAAGAACCCCGATTGCGTCGTTGTACTCATAGGCGCAGCATAGCACAGGGCCCTCATCCCCCAAAGCGCAGAAGCGTCACATATGTGCCGCCATATCGCCGAGTGTCCTGCAATACGAACCCGTCCGGAGGATCGACCGCCCCCGCTTCTTCCCAAACAACAAGGGCCCCGGAAGCTATCCATCCTCCTGCGACTGCTGCTGCAAGGGCCCGTTCGCCCAAATGTTTGCCGTATGGCGGGTCCAGAAACACCAGCGTTGCAGGCAACCCGTCACTGGGTCCCAGCCGGGTGGCATCGCGCGTCACCACCCGTGTGTGATCCCCGCTCTGTGTCAGCCCGATATTCTCGCGGATCAAGGCCTGCCCTGCACGGCCGCTTTCGACAAAGGTGACATCGGCAGCGCCGCGCGACAGCGCCTCCAGTCCCAGCGCACCGGTCCCGGCAAAAAGATCCAGAACACGCGCGCCCTCGACCACCCCTTGATGCATCAATACGCTAAATAGGCTCTCGCGCACCCGGTCGGATGTCGGGCGCAGATGCGCCGCGGCATCGCCCTTGCCCACTGAGGCCAGCCGCCGACCCCGGAACGCACCCGCGATGATCCTCACGTCTTCAGCAAGGCTTTCAGATCCGCATCAGGATCGCCAACCAACGCCGGATCGGGCGACTTGCCTGCCTCGATCAGCCGTTTGCCGATCATATAGCCGCGCGGATCGTTCATCGCGTCCACTGCGAGCAGCGTCTCGCCCCGATAATACCAGAACGAGGCTGTCCGCCCTGGCCCGGGCCGCGTGACGATCCGGTCATAGCCGGTATTCAGCCCGGCAATTTGCAATTTCACATCGTACTGGTCCGACCAAAACCATGGCTTGGGAACATAGGTCTCCTGCGCGCCCAGAAGGTTCCGCGCCACGCATTCGGCCTGCTCGATCGCATGCGGCACGCTTTCCAGTCGCAACCGCCCCTCGCGATAGGGGAACGAACAGCAATCCCCCGCGGCCCAGATATGCGGGTCGGACGTGCGTCCCAATGCATCGACGGCGATGCCGTTGTCGATCTCCAGTCCAGCCGCGTCGGCGAGGGCCGTGTTCGGCGCGATTCCGACGCCGACCACCACGAAATCCAGTTCCATCGTGCTCCCATCGCTCAACTCTGCCGCCGATACCTGCCCCTCGCCGATCAGCCGGTTCAGGCCAATGCCTTCGCGGATGTTCACCCCGTGTTCGCTATGCAGCGCACGGAAGTAGTTGGAGGTTTCGGGCGCCGCAACCCGTTGTAGGATCCGATCCGCCATCTCGACCAGCGTGACCTCGACACCCAGTTTTGCGGCAACCGCCGCGGCCTCAAGCCCGATGTACCCGCCCCCCACGATCAGCACCCGCGCGCCTTTGGTAAAGGCTGCTGCCATCGCGTCCACATCCTCCAGCTTGCGCACGACATAGACGCCATCGAGATCTCCTCCGATGCTGGCAGGCAAACTACGTGGTGTGGACCCCGTGGTGAGCGCAAGCTGATCATAACCTGTCGCCTCTCCGGCGATGCAAACGGTTCTGGCGTCACGGTCAATCGCATCGACCGCTGCCCCCATGCGCAAGGTGATGCCCTGATCCGCGTAATAGCTTTCGGGCCGCAGAAACAACCGCTCCAAAGCCATATCGCCCATCAGATACCCCTTGCTCAGCGGCGGGCGCTGATAGGGTGGCACCGGCTCCGCTCCGATCAGGGTCAGACCGCCGTCGAAGCCCTGCTTGCGCAGCTCAGCGACCAGCGACGCACCGGCCTGACCGGCGCCCACGACGACAATATCTGACATTGCTGCTCTCCTTCGCGGAATTCTCTGGTCGCTGCCTGCGCCAGACCCTATATCCAGCGCAACACGGAACGCAATCAGGAGGGATAGATCATGACCATTTCACAAGGCGCGGCCCTGCCGGACGCAACGCTGGTCCAACTGGGCGATGCCGGGCCTGAGCCTGTGTCGATCAGCGACAAGACCAAAGGCCGCAAAGTTGTGATCTTTGCCGTGCCGGGTGCATTCACACCGACCTGCCATTCCGCCCATGTGCCCAGCTTTGTGCGCACCAAGGATCAGTTCGATGCCAAGGGCGTGGATGAGATCATCTGCGTGTCGGTCAACGATCCCTTCGTTATGAAGGCCTGGGGCGAAGCAACAGGGGCGACCGCCGCCGGTCTGACCATGCTGTCGGACGCGGAAAGCACCTTTACCAAGGCCATCGGCATGGATTTCGATGCCCCGCCCGCAGGTCTGATCGCGCGGTCCAAACGTTATGCGATGCTTGTGGAAGACGGCACTGTCTCGCTGCTCCACGAAGAAGAGAACCCGGGCGCCTGCGAGGTCTCAGCGGGCGAAGGTTTGCTGGCCGCGATGTAGAGCGATCATTCTCCGAATGATCAAAGGGCCTCTTCTGTGGCCCTTTTTTTGTTATCTCGATAGAGGTCACGCCATAGGCCGACACATCCTCGGCACAGTTGCTGCTTTTCCAAATCAGATGCCTCAGTGTGAAACGTCAGATATGTTTGACCTTTACGTTGCAACGCTGACCAAAGATCAGCAAAAGTTGGCACATTCGACCTTCATGCAATGCATAGCGAAGGTGCCAAAGGAGCCCGACTTGCAGTTTTTCTGCGTTGACCCGAAAGTCGGCTTTGATGGTTCATGGGCTTGGAAATTAGAACTCGCCTTCAGACCTGACGGATAGTTTGGAAAGTGTGAAATGGTATTTGACGTCATTATTGTTGGCGCCGGGGCGGCCGGACTCGGAGCGGCACATCACGCCCGCTCGCGCGGCTTGAAGTATAAGACCATTGAGGCCGCATCACGGATAGGAGGCAGAGCTGTGACTGTCGAATTAGCGACCGGTCAACCCTTTGATTTGGGATGCCATTGGTTGCAGGGCGGCGGTCGGAACCCCTTTTATGATTTTGTAGGTGCGGAAATACGGCTTGGTCCTCTTATTCAGGGTCATGCACTTTGGCGGCGCGGGCATCTTACCGATGAGGCGCAATCGCAAGCCCTTGACGTTGCCTTTGATGCACTCTCAGCTCTTCACTTGGAACATCAACGCCGTTCAGCCGAGACCCCCTCCATTGATGAGCCATCCATCCGAAAGGCCCTGAGTGGCGGCCATGATTTCGAAGAAGACTACTTCCGCCTGCTCACCCATGAATGTGCGGCTGAACCTGAGTTGGTCTCAATTTCTGATCCGGCAGGTGTCAACTTTGGCGGTGACGACATACCCGTTCTTTCAGGTTACGGGCGTGTTATTGAAAAAGCAGCTGGCCCCATCGATATCACACTGGACTGCCCCGTGACCAAAATCGACTTGAGCGGGGCTGATATCCTTGTCGAAACACCGCAAGGCACTTTGAGAACGCGGCACGTCATCTTGACGGTTTCAACCGCTGTCCTTGCCAAGGAACACATCTCGTTTGGAGCGTCGGGATTGCCAAACTGGAAGCTTAGCGCCATCGAAGGCATTCCGACAGGCTCATCCACCAAGGTCGGCCTCCAGTTCGCGAAGGGTACGCTTGAACGTATCGGCTTTGCTCGGAGTAGCTTCGCTGGCCCTGTGCGCTTGGTGATCGTGGAGCGGGAAGATACCTCGAACGGGTCGTGGCATTTGGGCACGGGTGATGGTGATCTTTGCACCTGCTACATCGGCGGAAAGTTCAGCCGAGAGTTGGCTGCTGCCGGAAAGCCAGCACAAGTTGCGTGGGCGAAAGACGATCTGGCGAAGGTTCTGGGTAGCGACGCCATAGGTGCAATTGTCGCCGCCGAAACGACGCCCTTCGACACGGTAGAGACGCTTGGCGGCGGGTACTCGTACCTACGGGTCGGATATCCTAACGCGCGGGATGACTTGGAAAGACCCATTCAAGACCGCCTCTATTTCGCGGGTGAGGCGTGCGGAGGCATAGACGCGACAACGGCTCATGGCGCGTGGAACTCTGGCGTTCGAGCTATCGATCAGATCCATTCGCTGCAGAGTTGATGTCGTACCCTTACGTTGCAGAAGCGCCATTCATCTGTTTTCAATGGACGGCAACTTCGCCTAAGGTTTGTGGCTGCTGTCAGCGCGCGCTGCAGCGGCGACAAATCTGACAAGGAGGAAAGCGCGGGGGGATTTGGGTGCTATGGGGATTGTGGCTTAAGGCTGCGTCGCTTGATGAACGGACCGAACGACTGCATGATCACTGAGAGTAGAGATAATTTGATTTTCCCGGCACCGCATTGCTGACCGACTTTCCATCTTACTGCTACAGACCTGATGCCGCGCAAGATTTTGTGAGATGGCCGCAGTGAAGGGTCCGGCGTCTGCACAAGAAAGTGACGGGTTTTCGCCTTGTATCATGCGGCGTCTCCCCGTGGAGATGCGCGGGATTTGGGGGTCTGGCCACGTGTGAAGGTCTCGATGATGATCATCGTGCCACCGCCTTTAAAGCATCCGACTTTTAACCTGAGACATATCCAGCGGCCTTAAGGGAGTTCCAGCACTCCTCGGGCGAGAATAAAGCGTCCCCCCGAAAACCTGAATCGTAGGGATTCCCTTAAAC